>NZ_JBNJNH010000001.1:0-1350000 GCF_050936175.1 Dactylosporangium sp. CA-139066
TCCGACTTCGCCGGCGAGGTCGGCTACCTGATCCACGGCACCGCCCGCCCCGGGTACGTGTCGATCCGCACCGGCAAGGTGTCGGTCGCCGTGCCCGTCGAAGGGCTGACCGCGGCCGTGTTCGACGCCCGCGAGTGGACCTCGCCCGATGGGCTGCTCGGGACGGCGCTGCACAAGTCCTGCGGTGCCGAATGGCTGGTGGTGACCGTCGGCAGTGGCCGTCATCCCGAAGCCCAGCTGTACGTGTCGGCGCCGCCGGTCCGCTCCCATCTGGCCGAGGTGCTGCTGGCCATGTGCACGGCCGAGGACGCGTACGCCGGGGAGATGGACTGGCTCCGGACTGAGGACGGATCGCTGTGACCGGGACCTCGGCCTCCACCCATCCGGCGTGGTGCGACGACGCGCAGTGCGACGCCGAAGGGCTCCAGCTGCACCACAGCCGCGCGATCGACGTTCCGGCCGAGGCCGGCGCCGACCGCGACAGCGCCCGGTACGTCGTCAGCATCTACGGCACCCACCACGGGCAGCCGCTGCTCGAGCTGTCGATCGTCCCGGCGACCAGCGGACCCGTCAGCCCCGTCTTCGACATCGGCGCCGACCAGCTGCGCCGCCTCCGGGCCGCGCTCGCCGCGGCCGGTCACGTCCTCGACGCCGACCAGCCGCACCTCGCCAGCCTCAACCACCCTGACGACCAGAAAGGCGGAGTCCCCGCATGACCGTCACGACGATCCGCCCCAACCTGGCCCTCGTCTCGGCTGAGACCGCGGAGGCGCCGCAGCCGACCGGCTGCACGGCCGGGGTGCCGTGGTGCACCGGCAACGCGAACAACCACGACCTCGACCTCGCCCGCGAGGGGGAGCCGCTGTACCACGACAGTGCCGCCGTCGACCTGCCGCTCACGGCCGGGTCGGGCGAGGGCTGCGACGGGTACACGGTCAGCCTCGAGCGCCGCGACACCCTCGACGGCGAGATCGGGCACACCCGCATCTACATGGCGCTCCTCCGTGACGGCTCCCCTTCGGGCGCGTGCGGCGGCTACGCCACGATCCACGAGGCCGAGCAGGTCGGCCGAACGATCCTCGGCCACGTGGCGACCGCCCGCGGGCTGAGCATCGCGCCGGCCGTCATGGACGAGCTCGACGAGCACCTGTCGCGGCTGTCGTCCCGGCAGATGATCGCGATGCGGCTGCGGTACGGCTTCGGGTTCACCCTCGCCGACATCGGCCGCATCCTCGGCGTCGGCCCCGACCGGGTCCGCGTCTACATCTCCCGCGCCAAGCAGCAGCTGCGCGCGTGGGGCGTCACGGTCGATGGCTCGGCCACCACGGCGGGTGCGGCATGACGCTCGCCCTCTCCCAGCAGCAGGTCAACGACATCTTCGACGAGATGTGCCGCGAGCACCGCGGCGAACTGCTCCGCTACGCCCGCCGGCACGCCCGCACCTGGGACGACGCCGAGGACGCCGTTCAGCAGGCATTCATGATCGGCCTGCTGAAGCGAGACACGGTCACAGCGCTCGACGAGCCGATCGCGTGGTTGATGAAGACCACCAAACACACCGCTCTGCAGGTCACGCACCACCGCCAGCGCGAGATCGCCGGTAGCGACTTCCTGGACCTCTTCGGCGAACCCGAGCCGATCGAGGGTGACGAACGGTGCATGGCCGACGAGGAGACCGCGGCCGCCGTCGCGTCGGTGATCGAATCCCTGCCGCCGCTACGCCGCACCGCGGTCGAGCTGTGGTGCCTACACGGCTTCTCCTGGGACGAGATCGCAGAGTACATGGACGTGCCAGTTCCGGCCGCCCAGAAGCTCGTGTTCCGAACCCTTGAGCGTCTGCGCGCCGGCGCACCTGTGGTCGAGGGAAGGCGCCACGAGGACGTTCAGGCCGAGATCCTCTCGCTGATCGCACAGCCGCGCTTGCTGCGTCGGCTCGATCAGCATCACCGCCAGATCCTCGCAATGCGCTTCGTCGAGTGCCTCAAGGTGCGCGAGATCGCTGCACGCCTCGGCGTCAACACCACCACCGCGACCCGCCTCCTGACCGAGGCGCGGGACGCCTTGCTTTCGCTGAGCCACGAAGGAGAGCCGGCATGACCAAGCCGCTCAAGGCCGCCGCCAAACCGGACGACGTGAAGGCGGCATGGGACCTCCTCGGCCCGCCGGCACGGATGGCGGTCCAGCTGCACTGCGTCGACCGGCAGCCCGTGTCGACGGTCGCTGCCCGGCTCGGCGCCGACAAGGCAGTCGCCTACCGGCTGATCAACACGTCACTCACGCACCTGCAGGAACTGGGCATCGACATCCCGGACCTTCGTCAGTGGCTCGCCTCGGCGGTGTCGGCCGAGGTGACGATGCCGGATGAGCCGAAGCCCGACGAGGCCAAGCCGTCGCGCAAGACGGTCGTTCCGATCGAGCGGCTCGTCGACGTGCTCGCCAAGGAGTTCGGTGGGCGGCGGGTCAGCGCCAAAGGCGCCGAGGAACTGCTCCGGGCCACGTTGGGAGCCTGCTCCCGCGCCCGTGCGATCGAGGCCCGCGACGCGCACAACAGCAACCTCGACGCGGCGCTGGCGAAGTCGCTCACCAAGCCGCTGGAGACCCAAGGTGGTCCGAATTTGGACCCCCTCGACGAGGTCGCTGGTCGATCGCACTGCCGCCCCGAGGGTGTACCTACAGATACACCCTCGACGAAGCCGCCGGCGGACCCGGAGTTGGCGCCGGTCGTCGACGAGGCGCCGAGCGCGGGCGAGGTCGTCGAAAGCCCCGTTGTGGTGCCATCCGTGGCCGAGGTCTGGCTTATGGGTGCACGCCCGCCGATCAGCTGCATGCTCGTCCACACCGACGAGACGACCGGCACCCGCGACCTGACCGCCGTGTCCATGCTCGGCGCCCAGCGGGAGATCACCGGCCAGTTGATCGCCGACGGCTACCGGCCCGACGGCCCATGGGTCGACGTCGACCCCGCCGGCCCTGAGGCCATGCGGAAGTTTCAGCACGCCGAGGGGAGCCCGTCATGACGGCCGTCCTCGAGCCGGTCGCCGTGTCGGCAACTGTCCCAACTGGGACACTTGCCGGCCCCGACGTCGACCCGGACTGCCCGAAGTGCGGCACCTGCGCCGCTGTGGTCTATGTCGGGGCGACCACCGAGACCGTGTACGAGCTCGGCGAGCAGCCCGGCCCGAAGCATGCATGGTCATGCCGGACCTGCAGCGCCGAGTGGACCACCCTCGCGTCGGAGCCTGTCGACTGCCCCGCGGCCCTGTCCTGGTGTGTGTCGCACGAGGCCGACCACGATGGCGCCCAGCATCACGCGGGTGCCATGCGGGCGGCCAGCTACGACCTCGACGGCTTCCACGAGCCGACGCCGGGCCTGCTCGTCGTCGGCGCGACCCGCGACGAGCGGCCGGACGGCACGGTCGACCCGGTCGTGTGGGTCGACCCGTCGTCGCAGCTGAAGGCGGAGACGTACGGATTCTCCCCGGCCGCGGCCCGCGAGCTCGCCATGGCGTTGCTCGCCGCCGCGGCGGAGGCCTCCGGCTCGAAACGCGCGGATGACCTGCGCATCGGTGACCGGATCGTCCTCGACGGCCGGGTGCACGTCGTGCGGTTTCTCATGGTCGACGCGTGTCACTGCGACGACGTCGACGAGCCGTGCGACGGCACGGTCCAGGTCTACACGGACCTGTCGGAGGCGGTCGACGAGACGTCCCCAGCCGCCACGTTCGACCCGGCCGACCTGGCGGAGGTGGCTCCGTGACCCGCGCCTACCCGATCACGCCGCAGCCCGACGCCGGTCCGCGGTTCACGTACGGCCTGCTGCTCGCCGTCGGCCGCGTCCTCGCAGAACACGGCTTCCCCGAAGTCACCGACGGCGGCGACCTCGTGGCCCTGCAGCAAGCCCTCTACGACTTCGTCTACCAACCCTCGACCGGAAATGAGACCACGTCATGCACCTCCTGACCGCTGTCGCCCAGACGACCGCCGACCACCTGCACATCCTGGCCGCGCCCGAGCCGTCGGGAGCACCGACGCCGAAGGAGCTCAACACCGACGGCATCCTCAACTTCTTCGTCACCAAGATCGTGCCGATCCTGCTCGCCGGACTCGGGATCATCTTCGTCTCCCGCGCCAACAAGGGCGAGGTGTCGAAGGTGCTCACCTCGAGCAGCGTCGCCCTGATCGGCATCGCGTTCATCGCCGGCGCGACCAGCCTGTTCTTCTTCGGCGGATCCATCGTCGACCTGCTGTTCAAGTAGGGCCAGCCGATGACCACGCCCACCAGCAGCACCTTCGACCTGCTCGAAGCCGCCCAGTACGGCCACCCCGTGAGCTACATGGCCGACAACTTCACCGAGCATCTCCTCCTCGACGTAGCCGACCGTGGCCTGGTCGAGGTCCGCCACAGCGGCGGCGGAACCGTCTCCATGCGCTGGGCGCTCCGCCAGGCCGGCAGCGCCCAGCGCAGCGAGCTCCTCCGCATCCACCTCACCGCCGCGGGCCGTGACTTCCTGCAAGGAGCCTGACGTGCTGCTACGCACCGACGACGACATCTACCGGGCGAGGCTCGTCTACCTCGGCCCACCGAACTACACACTCCCGATCCAGCTCCCGTACGCCCAGTACGGCCTCTTCGCCGTCCTGTGCACGGGCTTCGTCGGCGCCGGGACCCTGCTGACCGGCGGCTTCGGCTGGATCGGTGTCGAGATCGGCGCGGCCATGGTCAGCACCTACGCCATCTGGCGGCACGTCGACCCCGACCGGCCCGCACGGAAGATCCTCGCCACCGCCGCCCGGGACTGGCGCCAGACCGGGCCCCCGCCGCCGGCCCAACTGCCGAGCCTGTCAGCCGCCCGTATCCGAATCGGAGGCCCGCGATGAAGCGCAACCTCACCGACGGTCGCACCCTCGGCCGGGTCGTGGCGCTCACGCCGTACGTGCGGCAGCCCCGCGACCCGGCGCCGACCGTCGACCTGCAGCTCCGCGAGTTCGTCAGCAACCTGACCTTCACCGCGAGCACCGCCACCGCCTGGTACGTCCTGCCGGAGCGGGTGTGGGCATTCCGACCCGACGCCGACCGCGAGACGTTCATGACCGCCGTCGCCGAGCAGTACGCGAAGCTCGCCGGGCATCGGCTCCACCTGCGCCGCACGTCCCGGCCGTACCCGACCGGCCAGTGGGCGGGGAACCTGCTCCGGTCCTCGGCGCCGATCGTCGGGCAGCAGGCCCTCGCCGATCACCTGCGAGCCGCCGCCAACCACGTCGACGCGCTCGGCTACGCCGAGGGGGTCACCTACCTCGGCGTGACCGTGGCCCGTCGGCACGTCGGCGATGCGGTCAGCGAGTGGGTACGCGCCCGCGCCGGCCGCGGCGGTGTGGCCCGCAGCGAGCGGGACCGGATCGCCGCCAAGGTCGAGAAGTTCACGGCCCTGCTGCGGCCGTTCGGCCTCGGCGCCGAGCCCGCGACGCCGACACAGCTTGCGTGGCTGCTGTACCGGTCGGTTGGCCTCGGCCTGACTCCGCCCGACCGGCGAGTCACCGCGACGGGGCCCGAGGACATCATGGCCCTCACCGAGCACGTCGACCGGTACCGGACCCGGTACGGGGCGACGACCCGCGTCGTCAACCGTCTCACCGGCGAAGAGTCGTATGCCGCCGTGCTCACCGTCGGCCGGATGGAGCCGCTGGAAATCCCGCAGCAGCACCTGCCGTGGCTGCACCTCGCCGACGAACTGCCGTACCCGGTCGAGGTGTCCTCGCGCGTCGACGTCCTCGGCCCGGGCGGCGCCACGTCCAGCCTGAACCGGCGTCTCCTGCTGCTGCGCAATCAGCAGCGCGACTACGCCGAGCACGGCCTGGACATGCCGCCCGAGCTCGGGCGGCTCGCCGAGCGGGCCGTGGCCGTCGGTGACGAGATCTCGACCGGGCAGCCCGTCGACGCCGCACGCGTGCACGGCTGGCACCGCCTGGCGGTCACCGGCCCGACCGAGAAGGTGGCGCTCGAACGCGCCGACGAGGTCGCCCGGCTCTACCAGCAGCACGCCCGGATTGCCCTGCAGCACCCGAAGGATCAGCCCGAACTGGCCCGCGAGTTCATCCCGGGCGAGCCGATCGCTGACACCGGCTACCTGCGGCGCATGTCCGTGAAGCTGTTCGCAGCCGCCGTCCCGCAGGCCGCCGCCGCGGTTGGTGACGGTCGGGGCGACCTGATCGGCTACACGTCCGGGACCGGCCGCCGGCCGGTCATGTTCGACCCGCACTTCGCGACCGAGGTCCGGGAGCGTTCGGGCCTGGCCATCGTCGTCAGCGAGCCCGGCGGCGGGAAGTCGACGCTCATCGGGTCCATCGGCTACCTTTCCGCGCTGCGTGGCGTCCAGACGACGCTGCTCGACCCGTCCGGGCCCCTCGCCCGGCTCGCCGACATGCCGCTGATGCGGGGACGAGCACAGGTGCTCAACCTCGTCGGCGCCAACCGGGGCACCCTCGCCCCGTACGCCCTGATCCCGACGCCGCGGCGTACGGACTTCGCGGCGGGCGAGCACGGCGACCACCTGTTCGACGTCGCGGTGACCGATGCCCGCGCCGAGCGGCGAACCCTCGTCCTCGACATCGCCATGATGCTGCTGCCGCCACAGGTCGCCCGCAGCGAAGCCGCCGCGTCGCTGCTGCGCCGGGCCGCCCGGCAGGTTCCCGCCGAGGAGGCGTCGCAGCTCGAGGACATCGTCGCGGTCCTGAATGCCGGCGACAGCAGCGCCCAGGAGCTCGCGGCGCTGCTCAACGACGCCGCCGAGCTGCAGATGGCGCGGCTGCTGTTCGGCCGCCCGCCCGTCGGGGCGCTCGGTTCCGACGCCCCCCTGACGATCATCACCATGGCCGGTCTGCGGCTGCCAGACATGACCGTCGAGCGCGACTACTGGTCGGCGGCCGAGGCGCTGACGGTGCCGATGCTGCACCTCGCGCACCGTCTGGCCGTCCGGCGCTGCTACGGCGGTGACATGCACCGGCGCAAGCTGGTGGCGCTCGACGAGGCGCACGTGATGCAGGGCTGGCGTTCCGGCCGCTCGTTCCTGGTCCGCCTGGCCCGCGACTCTCGGAAGTGGAACATCGCCGCGCTGGTGGCGTCGCAGAACCCGCAGGACATTCTCGACCTCGACGTCCAGAACCTTGTCTCCACCGTCTTCGCGGGGCGCATCGCCGCCGATCCGGAGGTCGCGGCCGGGGCGCTACAGCTGCTGCGCCTGGCTGGCGGAGTCGGCTACGAGGAGACCCTGGCCGCACTTTCGCAGGCCGACCCGACATCGGATGCCCGGCTCGGGTTCCGCGAGTTCGTGATGCGCGACGTGGACGGCCGCATGCAGAAGATCCGCGTCGACGTGTCCTACGCCGACCGGCTGCTCGCTCACCTCGACACCACCCCTGGAGGCGTCGCATGATCCGCCGCACCCTTCACGCGCTTGCCGCCCTGACTGCCGCCGCGCTGCTGGTCCTCGGTCCCGGCGTTCCAGCGCACGCCGACCCGGAGCCGGTCAAGCCGCTATGCACGGTCGAGGAGTGGCAGGTACCCGCGAACTTCCTCGACTGCGCCCACCGCCTCGGCAACGCTGCCGCTCGCCGCGCCGACTGCGTCAAAGCACCAACACCCGCCTCGCCGGACTCCGGCATCTCCGGCTGGCTCAGCCGCCGCCCCGACGCCGACCTGCGTCCCGGCGTCCTCGGCCAGTACGCCCGGCATGGCATGGCCGGCTACCCGCTCGACATGTACGACACCTCCTGCGCCGGGGCGGTGACGCACCCAACGGACACGGGCCAGAACGCAATCGCCGGTATGGAGTTCTCGATCGCCCAGATCACCCTCGGTACCGCCAACGGGCTGCGGGAACTCGCCTACGACCCGCACGCGATGTGGGGCTGGTCCGACTCGATCGTCCGTACCGCCACCGAGAAGACCTACGACTACGTGTTTTCCGTGCTCGGCGCACTGGCCCTCGCTGCCGCCGGCGGATGGCTGATCTGGCGGGCACGGCTCGGCAGGCTGTCCGAGGCGACCAAGCTCGCCGGATGGGCGCTGCTCGTCATGGTCGCCGTCACCGGCATCGGCAAGTACCCGCTGCTCGTGACCCACGGCGCCGACCGGGTCGCCGTCACCGGCCTGAGCGCGATGCACGAGGTTGTCGGCCCGGGTTCCAACGACATCCCGCTCGAGGACTGCGCTTCGCGGGACAGGAACCCTGACGCGTGCAAGGACCACCGGACCGTCGCCGTGAGGTCGTCGGACGCGGCCGTCTACGCGATCCTGTACCGCAACTGGGTCCGGGCCATGCTCGGCTGCGACGACTGCCCGATCGCCAAGAAGTACGGCCCGGCACTGTACGACGCGACCACGATCACATGGGGCGAAGCCGCGGACATCGACGCCCACCCGGAACTGCGGCCGGTGATCGTGCAGGCGAAGGCTGAACAGTGGATCTCGATCGCCGAGGCGGTCAAGGCCGAAGATCCGGAAGCGTACGAGCATCTGCAGGGTCTGCACGGCGACGACCGGCTCGGCAGCGGTTTCATCGCGATGCTGTCCGCCGGGATCTATTCGATCTTCGATATTGGCGCCAGCGTGGTCATCCTGCTCGGATTCCTCGTCGTGCGGGTGGCAGTCATGACGTTCCCGCTCATGGCCACCATCGGAATCCTGCAGCCCGGTCACCCGTCCGTCATGCGGCTGTTCAACGCCGTCGTCGGCTCCGTCGCCAACATCATCATGTTCGGGGCCGGTGCCGGCCTCTACCTGTGGATCGTCGACTCCGTCTTCGACTCGGACCTGTCCGGCTTCGTCCAGATCAGCGCGGTCGGCCTGACCGGTGTCGTGCTGTGGATGGTGCTGCGGCCCGTGAAGCGGCTCGTCCGGGTCGGGGCCCGCAAACGCGACGAGGAGGACGAGAAGCCCGGCTTGCTGTACCGGCTGCTGTCGTTCGCCGGGCAGACCGTCAAAGACGCCCGCGAAGCGGCGCCCAGTTCGCATCCCGCCTCACGGCCCCGGCCGGAGACGACCGCGGGGAACCGGGCATGAGGCGCCTGCCGGTCCGCTGGATCGTTGCCGCCGTGGCCGCTGCCGTCATCGCCGCGGTACTGCTGGCCGGACGGCATTCCGGGAGCGCTGAGCACGCCTCGGGCGGGTCGCAGGCCGCTCCCACGTCCGCCGCGGCGGCCGAGAGCGGCGACGAGGAGTCGGGCGACGACGGCAGCGCCGACGTGAGCGACCAGCCGGCGGACATCACCGCCGGGCCGATCGAGGCACGGGAGGCGGCCGTCGACCTGCTCGTGAAGATCCTCAACACGCAGGGCAAGTCACCGGAGCAGTGGCGGGCCGGGTTCCGGCCGCTCGTCACCGATGAGCTGGCTGCGGAGCTCGCCGACGCCGACCCGGCGAAGGTGCCGGTCGGTCGGGTCGGTGACCAGATTGCGGTCGCGCCCGCCGGCGATGAGCTGGTGACGGTCACGATCCCGATCGTCAGCGCTTCTGGGCAGACGCTCGTGGCCACCGCGAAGGTGACGCTGACGGGGGCGGGCCATCGGTGGCTCGGGTCGCAGCTCGACCTGGAGCAGGCGTGACCGGCCGCGGCGCGGTCACGCTCGCCATTGCGCTGGGCGTCGGGGCGGTCCTGTGCATGGGTGGGGTCGGCCTGGCGTCGTCGATGCAGGGCTGGTTCACGCAGCAGCAGGAGGCACCGCCGGCGTCGGACTGTGGCGGTGGCCAACTGCAGGTCCACGACGCCTCAGCGGTAAAGGCCGACGGGTTCACGGCGACCCAGGTGGCGAACGCGACGGCAATCGTTCGGACCGGCCAGCAGATGCAGGTGCCGCCGCGGGGCTGGGTGATCGCCGTGGCCACGGCCATGCAGGAGAGCAACCTGCACAACCTCGCCAACCCCGGCGTGCCGTCGTCCATGGCGCTGCCGCACGAGGGCTCGGGCCGCGACCACGACAGCGTCGGCCTGTTCCAGCAGAGGCCAAGCCCGCCGGAGGGCGCCGGCTCGTGGGGGACGGTCCAGGACCTAATGACGCCGGCGACGTCCGCGAGGAAGTTTTACGACGCGCTGCAGCGCGTGTCCGGCTGGCAGTCGCTGTCGCTCACACAGGCAGCCCAGCGGGTGCAGCGCTCAGCGTTCCCGGGGGCCTACGCGAAGCACGAACCTCGAGCGGCGGCCCTCGTCGGTGCGGTCTCCGGCGGCGCGGACCTGGCCGGACAGCAGCCAGGCCAGTGCGCGGCTCCCGCCGAGGTCACGGCCGGCGGCTGGGTACGCCCGGTGTCGGGTGAGGTCGGCTCGCCATTCGGGCCGCGGGGTGGTCGGCTGCACGCCGGCGTCGACTTGATGGCGTCGCGGCGGACACCGATCCGGGCCGCGTCGTCAGGCACGGTCATCAAGGCGGTCTGCGACGCGTCGACGGCCCGAACGGTCGGCACCTGCGACAGGGACGGGTCGCCGAGCGCGGCCGGGTGCGGCTGGTTCGTGGATATCCAGCATGCGGCCGGGATCATCACGCGCTACTGCCACATGACCCAGCGGCCAGCGGTGTCAGCGGGGGAGCACGTGGCGGCCGGGCAGCAGATCGGCATCGTCGGCTCGTCGGGGCACAGCTCGGGCCCGCACCTGCACTTCGAGGTGCATCTGAACAACGACCGTTCGCCTCAGGGCGCGGTCAACCCGGTGCCGTTCATGCGGGAGCACGGGGCGGCGCTCGGTGCATGAGCAGCTGCTACTCGGTGTCGGATGCCGGCGCAGTGGTTTCGGCCTCGGCGTCGCGGAGCTTCGCGAGCTCGCGGCGGACGTCTTCTGGGTTGCAGACCCGGTGACGGCTGGCTGGCTTGTTCCGGGATCGGATCTGGCCCTGCACGAGCATCGTGTGGACCTTGGTCCGGCCGAGCTGCAGCAGGAGGGCGACCTCGCCGGGCGTCAGCCAGTCGCCCCGCTTGAGGCGCTCTTCGAGCTTCCCGGGGTCTTTCTCGACGACCACTGCGCAGCCTGCCTTCGACGGTTGCTGGCGATCGTACAGATCGTTCGCACCGTTCGTGATGTTCGGCTGTCGTCTCACGCTACGAGTATGCGTTAACGTTCGTATTGTTCGCAACGTTCGCAACGTTCTACAATGAGAGGCATGACGCCCCGCCCGCCGCGGACCGGCACTCGCCAGGTCGCCAGGCGGAGCCCCACGACTCCCACCGAGGTGACGCTGTGAACGCCCTCACCACCTTTGACCCCCGCCCGGCGGTTCCCCCGGCCGTCGGGCGGGTCAACGGTCACATCCCGGCCGTCCTCGCCGCCGACGAGCCGCGCAGCGCGAACACCGCAGCAGCCGCCGAGCTCGACGCCGACCTGGCCAAGACCGTGAAGCGCACCTCGTACATGCGGCAGCTCTTCTACGTCGTCGTGCTCCTCGTCGCCCTCGCCGGGCAGGTCTCCGGCGCGGTCGCCGCCCTCGGCATTCCGCTGATCTGGGCGATCCCCGCGGTCGGCGCCCTTGAGCTCGGCGGCATCGTCGTGCTCGCCAACGCCGACGTGCGCCGCCGGCTCGGCGAGAAGGCCAACGCCTCCCGCATCCTGTCCGCCGCCATCGCCGCGTTCGCGGTCGCGTTCAACTGGATGGCGCACGACAACAAACTGCTCGCCGGGTTCTTCGCGGCGATGTCCGCGCTGGGTTACCTGGTGTGGCTGATGCACACCGAGAACCAGCGCCGCGACCGGCTGCGGGCCAAGGGGCAGCTGCCGCCGGTGACGCCGGCGTATGAGCTGATCGGGCACTGGTTGCGGCACCCCTGGCAGACGCTGCGCGCGAAGAATCTCGCCAAGGCCAATCCCGATCTCGGGCTGTACCCGTCGATTGCGGCGGCCCAGGCGGAGAAGCGGCGGGAGGTGCGCACGGCCGCCATCGCCAAGGTGCTGCACCGCAAGATCCGCGCCGCGGTCGACCCGACCACCGCCGACATCGCCGTGGCCGTCTACGACCTCGACGAGATCGCGGTCCGCCTCGCCGACGGCGCCGACTACGACGGCCTGACTGCGCTCATCGGCGCTGCGCTCACGCCCGACCGGCTCGCCGCCGAGCAGCCTCCGCGAAAGGTCCAAGCCGACGTCGGTACACCCCTACGCGACGTGCTCGCCATCGACGGGCAGATCGACAGCGCCATCGACAGCGGAGCCGACACCGACATCGCCAACCTGTCGGCGCCGGAGCCGACAGCGCCATCGACAGCCCGGCGCCTCGCACACCGACAGGCGCACCGACAGAACCGCCGACAGGTACGGACCGCCACGCGCCGACAGGTGTCGGCCGTCGACACCGACAGCGGGACCGACACCGACATCGACAGCCAGACCGACAGGAAGACCGACAGCGGGACCGACAGCTCGACCGCCAACAACACCGACAGCGGGACCGACAGGAAGCCCGCCAGAAAGACCGCCACCGGCACCGCCAGGCGGGGTGGGAAAGCCAAGCACTCGCCGTCGGCCATCGCCAACGCCGCCGCACTCCGCGAGCGGTACGGCAACCGGCTCCCGGCCGCCGACAACACGATCCGCACCGACATGAAGTGGTCGCACGACCGCGTCCGCGCGGCCCGCACCGCCCACCACGCCAAGGCCGACATCAACACCGACAGCACCGGCGCCTGACCGGGCCGCCGGACCGACAGAAGGAGCACCCCGTGGCCAACCCGATCATCAACGACAAGGGCATCGTCTACCTCGGCTGGACCTCGCTCGCCCTGGCCGTCATCGGCGGTTGCGCGATGACCGCCAGCTTCCTCGGGCACTGGATCGCCGCCATCGTCGGCGTCGGTCCCGACTGGCTCGCGCCGCTGCTCGGCGTCGTGCTTGGCGTCGCCGCCATCCTGGACATCCTGCTCGACGGCACCCCGAACCGGCCGGCGATCTGGACGGCGATCCTGCTGCCGTCGATCGCGCAGTCGATCAACGGCAAGGGTGGGCAGACGATTCAGCAGTGGGCGGCCGACCTCAACGCCTACAGCTCGGCGAAGCTCGGCGAGTGGCTCGGGCAGGGCTCCCTGACTGCGCTCGCGCTGATCGCGACCGGCGTCGCGCTCGTCCTGGCCCGCCGCGTCATCGCCAAGACCCGGGCCGGCCAGCGCGGCGGCAACGTTCCCGCCGGCGTGCGGGGCTGATCTGTGCCAACCCGGGCTGAGAAGTCCCGTGAGCGGCGGCGGGTGCACGCCGAGGCGCAGATCGCCGAGCAGCCCACCGACCGCGGCCGTTTCTGGAAGACGTGCGCCTGGCTCCTCGTTGAGGGGGGCCAGGTCGCCCAGCTGGAGCAGGTCACGAGCCTGGTCCGGACCGTGATCGACCTGATCCGAGAGGGGATCGACGTTGAGCGCATCCACGACCGCATCCGTCACTGACGGTGATGTTCGATCGAAGTTGGAAGCCCAAGGGGTCGAAGATGACAGCCCGGCCGTGTCGACGCGCGCGCGCGAGAGTAGCCGTGTCGTCGAACTTCGGCAAGCACCCTCCGTGATCGGCCGGGCAGTTCGCGGCTGGTGGGCATGGACGGCACGGCCGGCGTCGCTGGCCTCGATGTGGCGGCTGTCTGGCGTCGACGCCGACCGGGCACCCGAGCGGTTCCCGTGGCTGATCACCGCCTGGCGGTGGTCGAACCGCACCGACCGGCTGATCATGTTCATGCTCGTGCTCGTCGCGCCGACCGGCGCCCAGGGCCCGCTCCGCTGGATGTTGCAGCGACCCACCCGGCGGTGGGGCTTCTACCTGGTGGCGCTCGTCCTCGCCGCCGTCATGGCCGGGAGGTAGGACTCCGATGCCGTCGACATGGAGCTACGTCCGCAGCATCGCCAAGGCCGTCCAAGAAAACAAGGCCACACCCGAACCGGCCGGGGCCGGCAACGGCGGTCCGGGCCCGTCCCTCGTCGAGCGGCTCGAGCTGCAGGCGCTCATGCGCACCTCGGCGAAGACGTACCGCGACCACCTGATCCCGTGGGGGATCCTCGGCGGTCACATCGTGGCGGGCCTCGTCGCCGTCGACGGCGTGAACCTCGCGGCTGCGTTTGCTGCCGCGCCGGTCCTCGCCGTGGGCGGGTATGCGGTCCGCCGTCAACGACTGACTGCGCGGGCCATCAGGCGCGGGCGGATCGAGCGGGCGCAGCGGACCGGCCGCAGGGTCCTCCGCATCCATCAGCAGGCGCTCGCGTGGGGTGCCGCCGGCGGCACGTCCGGGCTGTGGCTGGCCGCCGCGGCGGCCACCGACCCGGGCACGGCCGCGGGCCGTGTCGTGTGGATCGCCGGCGCTACGGTGTGGGCGCTGTGGTCCTACCCGGTGTGGACGGCGGCCGAGCGGCGCCGGCTGCGACTGCCCGACCCGGAGCGCCCGCCGCGCCCGTCGAGCCAGCCGCCGGCCGCCGATGTCGCGAACGACCGCAAGCTCGACGAGGCCGTGGTGGCAGCCCAACCCACCGCCCGCTACCAGCTGCCGAGCCTGACGGCGGCAGCCGGATCGGCAGCAAAAACCGACGACACCGACGGACGCGGCAAGATGATCCAGCAGGTGCTCACGGACTTCACCGTCGACGCGAGGGTCACCGGATCAACCCGTGGCCCCGCGGTGACCCGGTTTGAGATCACGCTCGGCGCCGGCGTCAAAGTCGAGGCGGTCACCAAGCTGCAGCGGAACCTCGCGTATGCGGTCGGACAGCCCAAAATCCTGCTGCACTCGCCGATTCCCGGTCGGAGCGTCATGGGGCTCGAGGTCCCAAACGCCGAGCGGGTCACGGTCGCGCTCGCCGACGTCCTCGACGCCCCGGCGATGCGTACGGACCGGCATCCGCTCCTGGTTGCGATCGGCCTGGACCTCGAGGGCCAGGCGGTAGTCGCGAACCTCGCCAAGATGCCGCACATTCTCGTCGCTGGCGCGACCGGCGCGGGCAAGTCCAGCTGCCTCAACAGCCTGCTCGTGTCGCTGCTGACCCGGGCGACGCCGGACGAGGTACGTCTGTTGCTGGTCGACCCGAAGCGGGTCGAACTCACCAACTACGACGGTCTTCCGCACCTGGTCACGCCCGTCGTTACCAATGCCAGGAGGGCAGCCGATGCCCTCGAATGGGTCGTTGCCGAGATGGACATGCGCTACGACGACATGGCCGCGGCCGGGGTCCGGCACATCGACGACTACAACCGCAAGGTGCGGGCTGGGCAGATCACCGCGCCGCCGGGCAGCGAGCGGGAGATCCGGCCGTACCCGTACCTGCTCGTCGTCGTCGACGAGCTCGCCGACCTCATGATGGTCGCCCCGCGCGACGTCGAGGACTCGGTGGTGCGCATCACCCAGCTGGCCCGCGCGGCCGGCATCCACCTGGTGCTCGCGACCCAGCGGCCCAGCGTCGACGTCGTCACCGGCCTGATCAAGGCCAACGTGCCGTCGCGGCTGGCCTTCGCCACGTCCAGCCTCGCCGACTCGCGGGTCATCCTCGACCGGCCGGGCGCCGAGAAGCTGCTGGGCAAGGGTGATGCGCTGTTCCTGCCGATGGGCGCCGCCGAGCCGGTGCGGGTTCAGTCTGCGTGGGTGTCTGAGGCGGAGATCGACGCCGTGGTTGAGCACTGCAAGCGGCAGGCGGAGCCGGTCTACATGCCGCTGGTGATCCAGGAGAGGATCCGGCCGCCGCGCGACGAGACGCCGCCGGTGGTCCAGACGGGCCGGGCGCGCGATGTCGTCCTGGCCGCTGCCCAGCAGCTCGCCGCGGAGGGTCTGCCGCTGACCAAACCGGACCTGGTCGCCGCGACGCCAGGCATCGGCGACGACGCCCGGGACAAGGCCCTGACGGATCTCGTCAAAGAGGACGTGCTGCGGCGGTCCGGCCGCGGCCTGTACGAGGTGCCGACCAGCTAATGCCACTTCGCTACGGCAGTCGAGCCGTCCCACACCGATCAGAGAAAAGGTAACGGGCACAGATGAACGAAACTGTCGATCGTGGTAATCGCTGGCGGCGCGGAGGTGTCGGCGTGAGCGTGCTTGCCGACCCGCGGGTGACGGAGAAGGCGGGCGGCGGCGACACCGTTGTTCGCGGCATCGGTCTCACCGTTTATGTGCTGTGGATGGGCTCGTACCGGCGGTGCGTGTGCTTCGGCGACAACCTGCCCTTCATGCCGCTCAACGGGGGGTCCGTCATCGGATTCGAGACCGCGGCAGCAGCTGTTGAGCTGCGCTGCGGTAGCAGATACAGCTCGCCAGTTGGTATAAGCACAACTCGACTGGTGCGTGTGAACAACGCACGGTACGGTGCAAGAGTCATCGAGTACAGGGGCCGCGAGAGCCTGGGACTCCCCCTGTCGAAAGGGACGACTACATGCCACTGCCCACGTTTGCGCCGCCTTCAGAACCCCCTGTGCGGTCGGCGACACTGACCCGCCCTCAGGCCGCGGGTCGGCTCGGAATCTCCCCTGCCGGCGTCGACAAACTGGTCCGTGCCGGCGTCCTCGACGTGCCTATCGCCACCGGCCGGGTCGAAGAGTTGGCCTTGCGCGATCCGCTCCAGGTAGTTGATGGCGAGCTCACGGTTCTCCGCATCGACGCACGCGCGGAGGCCTACCCCGGGGAGGACAGGAAGTACATCGGGTTCCACGTCGCGCATAGCAACGATGAACTTGAACAATCAAGCCTCCGGTGGTGGCGTTCCGACCCAGCCCGGGTTCTTGACAACGTCCTGCTCGCCGTCACTCTGGCGACTTTCCCCGTCGCGGTGTATCGCGTCACCAACCGCGTCAACGAGAAGTACCGGGAAGGCGAGGACCAACCTCGCCACCACTACGCTGGGCAACTCCTGGCGCGGGTCCACCCCGGGATGCAGGCGGAACACTTGAAGAACGCGCCTGGCCACCTGCGGGAGCTGGCGAAGCAAATAATGGCCAGCAGGATCACTGTCTCCAGTGGAGGCCCGATCGGCTATCTCGAACCAACCGCTGCGGGATAGATCCCGCGCTGTCGCGTAACCGACCGCTGCCTGGGGCACGAGCAGCAGGCGCGGCGTATGCCGGGCTGGCGGTGGTCGCAACCGCTGTAGGGCTGTGGACAGCCGCTGTAGATGACGACAGCCGTGTAGTTCGGGCGTCACCCTAGGTCTGGGGGTGACGCCCGTTCTCGCATCGAGGCGTGGGGGTTGGCGGTGCGGGCAAGGTCCAGTGGTGTCGGCCTGTCGGGGCCGGGCGTCAGCCGGGAACCTGCCGTCAATGGCGTCGGTACTCAAGGCGGCCGGTGTAAACGGTATCGACCTGGCGCCCTACGTGAGTTCGGATTGCAATAACATGCGGACAGCGTTGGGTCCCATGCATTACGGAACGGGATAAGCAATACCGATCGTGTTATCCCGCGACTTCGCAGCGTCATTTTTGATCAAGTAAGCCCATGTGACTTGAGACACTCCGGCGCCGACATATTCGTCCGCGATGTCCGACTTCAGACGTTATGAAACTCGACTTTTCAGTTGCCTCTGATGGCCAATCGTTTACTCGCCTAGAACCTGCGGGGCGAGAGTGGACTAGCCGAATGGCTGAGTAGGGTGTGACGCTGTGTCACACCCTCGACATTCACCGCCAGTAATTCGCGCAGGTCAGGCATCTGTCGATCAAGAAGCCAGAGCCTCCCAGCTTCCAGCCAAGGAAAGCGGAAGTCTCGCCCGCCTTTCCGGCTGCGAAATTGATAGGGGGGCAGCGTAGGCTTTTGTCGTCAGCGCGACCACCACCCATTTGGGTCGAGGACGTGCAGTCCCCTTGGACAGCAACGCGGGCCCCCAGCTGCAACTGGAGACCCGCAGGTTGCCGACATCCGCACTAGAGCCCTGCAGGGGACGGAAGCGAGGACGTATGGCGAAGCCAAGACTACACGAAAACTTGCCCGGCGAACCACGCGGAAAACTTCAACGGATTAAAAACCGAAGCGAAAAACACCGAAGGGTCCTAGTGATTGCAACGACAATCGCGGTACTTGGCGGAGCAATCGGGGAAACTACAGAGATCCCGGTGGAAGTTAACGTGACGGTCAACGTCGAGCAGAACTAGCAAGCCCCAGAGGATGGCCCGTGCTAGTTAGCACGGGCCATCTTCGTTGAGGAACAGCTGTGGTGGTGATGGCTTCAACGCCTGAACACGAGCAGCCCGGCCCGTGGACCTTCAGCCGGCCGAGGTCGAAGTGGATGACCGGCACCATCCCGGCGGCACGCTTCACCGCGTCAAGGGTTCGCCGGTGCGCGTCGCCGGAGTCCACACGCCAGCACTACGCCGCCGTGCTCGCGGGCGGTTGCCGGCGTGATCACGTCGAGCCGCCGCGGCGCAATTCGGCCACCACCTCGGCCGCCTGCCGACCCTCCCGGTCGAACGCGGTCTCCCCGATCTCCGCGCGGTGGCTCGCCAACTCCCGAGCCGCCTCGGCGAACATGTGGCGGTACGCGCCCGATCGGGCCGCGTCCCGCAGATCGAGCACGCCGTCGGCGACGTCCCGGCCGATCTCCTGCCACATCTCGCCGGCCACACCGCGGGCGAGCGTCCGCATCAGCGCGGCCCGCATCTCGGTGCGAGCCCGGTCGTCGGCGTCGAACATCATCGCTACCTCCCCTGGCCGGGAAACGCGTACGGGACGTCGGGCAGCGGGAAGTCGCCGGTGTGGATCAGGTGCGTCTCCAATGCCTTGATCAGACCCATGCTGCTGAACGCCAGCGCGTTCGCCGCCACCGCGATCTGCGTCAGCTTCGACACCAGCTCGACGGCCCGGGCGAACTCGAGCGCGGCGAGTCCGTAGCCGATCACCGCGCCCACGCCGGTTTCGACCGCCACCGTGCCGGCCGCGGTGGCCGCGACCGCAACGATGCACGAATCGGCGAGCGCCTCGGCGAAGTTCGTCGCCTGGTTCGACAGCTGCCAGATCCCCTTCGACGTGCTGATGTAGCCCTCACCGGCCTTCCGCAGCGGCTCGGGCAGCGCCAGGACCGGCGCGGCGGTGCCGGCGAAGTAGTTGACGGCCGCGTCGGCGGCGTGCCCGTCCCAGCGGTTGCCGAGCTCGGCCGCCACCCAGTTGACGTTCGTGCCGGTCACCTCGGCCCAGTCGGCGAGGTGCTTCAACGCGTCCCCGGCCTTCGCGAACAGCTCCCAGTTGCCCATCAGGGCCTGGCCGACCTCGCCGAACAAGTCGAAGCCGGTGACCTCTTTGATGATCTCGTTGCCCCACCAGGTCGGGGAGAACAAGGAGGTGAACTCGGTGGCGTCGAAGTAGCCGCCGCCGGGCGTCGCGTCGCCGGCGTCGGGGGCCGTCAGCATCGCCGTCGCATCCTCGATCGGGATCATGACACCCGCTGATGGTCGGCGCCCGGGTACGTGCCCGGGTTCGCGTCCGGCAGTGCCGCGTCGAACCGGGCTGCCGCGCCGATGTCGGTGCCGCGGTAGTAGCCGGCGGCAGCGGTCAACGCGGTGCGGGACCCGTTCGCGAGGGTTTGCAGCTTGCCCAGCCATGATTCCAGGTTCGTGAGCATGTCCTGATGGCGCTGCACGAGTGTGGTGAAGATGCTGCCTTGGCCGTCGACGCGGGGCAGGTAGGTGGTCGCGGCGCCAATGTGGTGTGCGATCTGGTCGAGGTTGCTGGCGGCGTCGTCGAGAACTGCTGGGTCGATCCGCAGGTTCACATCGCCCCCCAGGCTCTGCGGCCGTAGATGGTTATGCCGGCGCCGACGAGCCACACGATGAATGTGGCGATGGCCAGGTGGCCCTGGCGTTGACGATCGCGGGTGCGCAGCAGTTTGACAGCGAGGACGCTGGACGCGATGAGCACGACGGTGCCGACTGCCCAGAGGGTGGTGGCGCCGGCGTTGATGAGGTGGTCGCGGGCGTTGGCAGCGAGGGTGGGGATGCCGATCAGCAGGGCGGATGCGGTGGTGAGGAGCGCGATGATGGCCGGGGCACGACGGAGGCGCCGGGTGTCGTCGGGCTGCTGGTCAGGGGGCACGGTTCTCCTCAGCCGATGGTGATCGATGGACGTGAACCAGGGTGCCGCGCGAAGGCGCAAGGGTTCAACAGCGGATCGCAGCCTGTGGATAAAAGTGCGTACGTCAGCCGCGGGGTCAGCCAGGGCATAGTCTCGGTACGGCCGGCGCTGGGCCGGGGAGTCATGCGCATAACCGCCGGTCATCGCGATCATGTTGGACGGGCCGAGATTCCGACACCCCTACCGAGGTGGCCTTCTCTCGCAGGAGGGGCGGCGATGGCTACATTTGAGAGCGGGCGGGTCAGAGCGGATCTCGTCCCTCAGGGCGAAAACGCCGTCAGCTGGGACAGTGCCCCAACATTGACGGGGCGCCATCCGGTTGATGATCACGAGATCGGCACGTCGGTCACTGTCCGCCCGCTCATCCGATGTGCGACCGTCAGGTGATGCGCCGCGCAATTTCCGGGCCGTCGGAGCTGCCTGAGCCTTGGCATGAGGACCCCGTCCGCGACGAGATTCCGCTCAGGCGTTCCGTGAACACGTCGGCTGGTGCCTGGATCTCATCGGCAGCCGACGCTGTGATCTCCGACTGCTGTTGCCCCAACCGCGTGGCGTTACATGAAGACGCGGGCGTCGTGAAGCGCAGCGAACGGTACGAGGAGTTCGGCCACGGCAAGCTCGCTCGGCCCGCGCCTCAGCGGCTGGCCGAAGCGGCCCAGGAACTTAGCCACGGCGAGCTCAGCCACGAAACTGGCGAACGCGCCACCGACCGGCCCGACGTCAAGCAACAGCTGGGCGAACTCGTCTCCAAGAGTCTCGAGAGCGTCGTCATGCTGGCGGCCGAACGTGGCGTTGAGGCACTTTTCCCCGGCTGGGGTTGCGTCGTCAAAGTCGCTGAGCTTGTAGCCGGTGCAATCGACGCGTTCCGCGAGCTGAACAACGGCCGGGCGGTTGACTTGTCGGTCCCGCTTCTGCGATCGCACGTGGGGTTGACGCTGGATGTGGTGATACGGATCAGCGACGACGACCCGCCGTCGATGCCGGAGCTCAAGGCGAGCATCGGTTGGGATTCGAAGTTCCAGGTACTGTCGGACCCGCTTCAGGTCGAAGCGGGGCGGCAGCAGCCTGTTGTCGTCGATGCCGACCTGCTGCGCGCGACGGAGACGTTGCGACGGCATACCGAGGAGCAGGCGGCTCTGCACGACCGCGACATCGCCGACCATGACCCACTGCGGGTCGCCTACCTGGCTTCGCAGGGGCCGAACGATCTTTGTATGTCGGTCCCCGCAGCCCGGACGGAACCCGTGGTCCGGGTGACGATGGGGTTGCGCTGCGGGCGCTGCGGTTGTTCTGCGGGTTCGCCGTCTGCGCCTGTGGCTTGCGGATGTATCTGGCCACTCTTCGGGCCCGCATCACATCGGGGTAGTTCGTCTGCTGGTCTTTGGCCTGGCCAACGCGTGTCTTAGCGTCGAGGCATGGGGGCGTGGGTCGGGTCGATGTGCACCGGCGACGGGGGCGAGTCGACGTGGGCGGTGTCGGGGCGACGAAGTGGTGCCGGCTTGCCGGGGCCAGCTACGAGCGGAACTTCCCGAGCCTGACGGCATTGACTGCCGGCGCGGCTACGGTCGGCGTGGACATCGTTGACTTGCGGGAGCAATCGGGAAACCTTGCGAGAAGTTGACTTGGTTTCGAATTGAGAATTCTCCCGTTGAGAAATCTCAGCGCGCACCGTGAAGATTGCGGTTCAGTTCGTCGCTGACCGACGCTAACCGTCGCCAACCCAATTGCAGTCCGAATCCACTAGCGAACCGCTACACACAGGCGTTCTACCCCACTGTCAGTAGTCACATAATTTCAAACATTAGTTCGAACGCACAGTTCAGAGGCGGTATGCCACACCGCCTAGGCATGGTGACGAGCGCCACATTTCCCGACTGCAACGCGTAGCGTTCGGCTGACTTTCGGCAATCATGGCAGCTAATGGGCTTGGCTCCACGCAACATTCTTGCCGCTTTTCCAACAAGAGTGCCATGATCCATTACGGTCTAATTCCGCACTGCCACTTTCGGGTGTAGGGTCCACGCTCAGCACCGAGCGCAACGCCGCCCTCGTGCCCGCTCACCCTCGTGCGGGCCGCCAACCGGCACCCGGCCACCACCGGACCCGGACAGCAAAGGACGGCACGGACTCTCACCTCCGCGCCGCCCGGTGCCACAGGTATGGTGGCGCCCCACTATAGGCGCCACCTCAACGCTTGCGTCAAGTGGAGATTGAGGTGCAGCACCGAGGGGACCGCCGCGCGCGGTACTTCACGTTCAGGGTCAAACGGCCCACCTGGCGCGCCGTCGGCAAGGCCGGCGCCGTGCTTCTCGCCGGGGTCGTCACCCACTACGAGCCGCACTACGGGACAGTCCTCGTGGCCATGCTCGTGGCGACCGGCGCGCTGTTCCGCCGGTAAGACCCCCGCCCAGGCAGAAGCCCCGCTGTCCAGCTGGACGCGGGGCTTCTTGCTGTGATGCCCGCGGCATCAGCGCAGCGACGCGAGAGCAGCCCAGCCCGTCCGCAGCCGGTGGGGCCGACGTAACAGTGCACCGCGCCGACTCGGCATCCCTCGCTGCCATCCGGAATCGGCCAGCTGGACCGGTCGTTCTCGCCCACCATCCGGACCAAGCGACTCGGCTGTACGTGCCGAACCAAGTATTGAGGCCTGACGCTCCATCGCGCCGATGTGACATTCTCGGCCATCACGCCGACCTGGAAGGCCCCGCCGTGCGCCGCACACCCCTACTCGCCGCAACCCTGCTCCTGGCCCTCGGCGGATGTTCGAGCAAACCCGCGTCGAACACCGCGGAGCCCGGCACGGCGGCGAGCAGTTCAGCGTCGGCGGCCCCGCCGCCGACGCCGAGTCGCTGCCCGCACGGCCGGCTCCCCAGCGGCTACTGCGCCGGCGGCACCGACGAGCCGCTTCCGCCGCCATCACCGGCGGCGCCGGACCCGGTCGGGGCGATCGTCTGCCCGAAGGTAGCCAAAGCGATGGGCACGACGGCGATCTACGACGATGCTGCTGCGATGCTGGCAATCGGGGAACAGGCGGCGACATCAGCTGACAGTCTCATCGCGGCGAAAGGGCGGGCGATCGTGGAGAAGGCGAAGGCGGCGAAAAGCAACCCCGACGACGTTGCCGCGAGCATCGAGATGGGCACGGCGGTGACGAACCTCGCCACCGTGTGCGCCCAGTCCGGGTTCAAGAACTAGCCCGGTCAGCTGACGGCTGCAAGGGCGAGCCTGCGGGCCGCCATCGTCGCCACCGCCCGTTCGTCCAAGTCGGCGGCAGGGTAGAAGTTCTGCACGACGGGCGCCCGGCCGGTGGCTGCCCGTTCGAGGCGTTCGGCGGGGATGACCGGTTCGGGCCGTCCGGTGCCGTTGTAGGCGAGGGACAGACCCTGAGGGAGGTAGCCGCCGACGTCGTAGGCGCCCAGCGGGATACGGCGGCCGTCGACGGTGATCCCGGAAGGGTCGCCGCCGATGTCGAGGCCGAGTTCGTCGAGGAGCGCTGCCGACACGAGACCACCCGAGGCCAGGTGGAACTGCTTCTGGAAAGTCGACGGTTTCCGAGCCGACGTGCCGATCTTGATACCGGAGCGGGTCGATGCCGCCTCGAACCCGAGCCCGCCGTAGTTGCCGGCCATGTGCGACTGCGGGTTCACGCCGAGCGTCAGGACGCCGCCTGCGCCGGGCTTCAGGCCGGTCCCTGCCGGGGCGCCGTTCGCGAAGTCGTAGGTGGTGAAGTACCGCTGCCCGTGGCCGCCGCCCCGCCCCGTGACAAGGCCGAACACCGCTGATGCGAGGCCGGAACAGTCGTAGCCGAACGGGCCCGCAGCCGCCCAGATGTACGGCAGCCGGTCCACGGCCCGAATGAACGCCTTGATGTCCTCGCGGCCACCCGAGGAGGGGCCTTCGGTGACAGCGCGGGCCACCTCGGCCCGGGTGGGGATGCGGGTCATCGCGGTCGTCGTCGGGTACGGGTAGTGGTCGGTGAGGAGCTGCTGGATGAGCCCACCCGACGCGTACCCGCGGACCGCCTGCTTCGGGATCTTCATGTCGTTAACGGCATGCATGAAGGCCGGACCGTAGTAGTTGACGGCCGCCGTCTTGTGCACGAACTCGCCGTTGGACAGCCAGAACGGTGCGCCCGTCGACCGCTCCATGGCCGGCACGTCATCGGAGGTGCCGGACCCCGGTCCGATGACCGGCCCACCCTCGGCAAGGAGCGAGCCGCGCGACTGGCCCCGCCCGCCGGGGCTGTGGGTCTCGGGGTGAAGCTGACCCTGCGCCTGACTGAAGGTGATGCCGTTGCGCAGCGCGTACTGGTAGGTCAAGAGCTCGTCGAGCTGCGCCTTCGTCGCATCCAAGCCGGTGACGGCTATGTCGGTCGTCGCCGAGGTCGGCACCTTGCCGTAGATGTCGATCAGCTTCTGGGTGGCATCCCGGTCGAGGCCCTTCGCCTCCCACTTCTTCTTCAGCGACTCGACCTCGGCGTCGTGCGCCTTCGTCGCCGCGTCGACACTCATACCGTTGGCAATGTTCGCCCGGTACGTGTTGTTGATCGCGATCAGTTCGTCCTTCAGGCTGTCCCGCACACGCAGGCCCGCCTCGGTCGTCATGTCGAGCTTCTTGGCACCCTTCTCGTTGAGCAGGTTCCGGTCGTCGAGGGTCTTGTTCGCGGCGATGATCGCCTTTGCCTGGTCCTCGGCTGCCTCGTCGGCCTGCCGGGCAGCACCGAACAGGGAATCCTCAGCGGCGCGCAACGCATCGGTCTTCTGCGCCGCCGTAGACGCCGTGTCGGCGACGATCCGGAAACTGTCGGCAAGGGACTTCACCGACGGCGAGGCGTCCCGGAACACAATCGCAACCCTGTTGGTCCGGTCCGCCGAATTGTTGGCAGCATCGGAGTAGGCGTCCGCGTAGAACTTCGCGTCCTCGTACGACTTCTTCAGCGACTCGTACAGCTCACGCGACCGCTTCGCCTTGTCGAGCTCCGCGCCGCCGCCGAAACCAAAGGACCCCTGGAACGCCCTCTTGTGCGCCTCGGCGTCCGCGTCGGCCTGCGCCTTAGCCGCGTCCAACACCCGTTTCTGCAGCTCAAGATTGTTTTGGTACGACCGGCCGAGGTCGTCGACGGTGAGGCCCTGCTGCCGCAGGACTGCGGTCAGGTCACGCAGCTGCGGGTTCTGACGGACCATCGAAGCGATCGACTCGGCTGACACCTTGCCGGTGCGTTTGTACTCGTCGCCGACGTCACTCAGCGACCGAGCGTTCTGATCGATCTCGGCTTTTGCCTGCTGGTGAGCGGTGATCAGGTAGCCGATCGCGGTGACGGCCAGACCGATTCCCAGCCCGAACGGGCCGCCCATGAACGAGGAGGTGGCTTTCGCCGCCGACTGGAAGCCCGTCACACCGGTTGCGGCGCTGGCTGTAGCGGCCTGGAAGCCGAGCATCCGCCCCGTGCCCTGCAGCAAGCTGGAGTTGAGGACGGCCTGGGCGCCCCCGCCGAGAAGCGCTGCGAGCTTGTAGGCAGTGAGCGCCGTCGCAAGCGCCGAGACGACCGGCACGGGGATGGCGTCGATGACCTCAGCGAGGATGCGCAGTTCGGTGACAACTACTGAACCGATCGGCGCGTACGCCTGGGCGATGTGGGATCCGGCGGTGGCGATCGCGCCAACGGTCTGAACGACCCGCGGCCCCTCGGTCTGGGCGTAACGGATGAACTCCTGGAAGCCCTGGTTGTGGTCAAGCCCCTGGCTGAACTCCGCGAAGCGTCGGGTGACGTTGACGAGGCCGCCGCCGACCTGCCGCTCGAACGGCGCGAACTGCTGGATGATCCGTGCGCCGCCCTCGGCGACGTTGACGGTTGCGGTGAACAAGCCGTCCATCGTCGGCACGGCCTGCGAGCCGACGTAGGAGAAGAACTGCCGCCAGAACGGGTTCGTGAACGTCTCCGCGCCCCGCCGGGCCAGGGTGCCCATCTCTGTCGACACGCCACCGATGAAGCCACGCACGTCGGCGAGGTGCGGCAGCAGAATCTGGATGCCCTCCTGCACCCCCGGCAGGAGCCCATCCGAGGCTGCCGTCTGCAGGTCGAGCAGTTCCGGTTTGAGGCCGAACAGGAACCTGGCGAAACGCTGGCCGGTGGCGGGCAAGTTGCCCATAGCGTCGTCGAGCTTGTCGACCGCCGAGCCGGCGGTGGCTGCGGAAGCGACGGTCGCTGCGCCAGCGGCCCGCTGCGCTGCCACGACGGCCTGCTGCGCCTGCTGGATGGCGTACGCCGACTGGCGGGCCTGGGCCGCGGCCTGCTGCCGGGCTTCGGTGACGGCACGTTCACCCTCGGCGATCCGCTCCTGGGAGCGGGCGACAGCGTCCTGGGCAGCTTGAACCCGCCTCGACCCGTCAACACCGGTCTGCTGATTGCGAGCCTGCTCCTCGGTGAGCCGACGGCCCTGAACCGCCAACTCCTCCTGGCGAAGCAGCGCCTCCTCGAGCGCATCCCGCGTCTGCTGGGTGCTTTTGGTCTTGACTGCGGCGGTGGCCGCCTCAACCTCGGCGGCGGCACGCCGCTGGTCGATAGCGTTCTGCCGAAGCCGCAGCGCCGTGTCCTCCTGGCTGCGCTTCTCCTCCTCGCGGGCATCGTTGAGCGCCTGCTGCGCGCGCTGCGCATCCTCCTGAACGCGGACCAGGGACCGCTCCGCGTCTGCGATCTGCTGCAGGGAGCGTCGCTGCGCGTCGGCGGCGGTCGCCCTCGAGTTAGCCAGCCCGGCCTCAGCGGAACGCAGCTGGTCGGCCGAGGACGCGAGCGATCGCTGCTGGCCGAGCAATGTCGCGCCGGTTTTCGCTGACGCCGACTGGGCGGCGTCGAGCGCTTTGACGGCGTCGCCGACACCGTGGAACGCGAGGGCCAGCACCCCGACTGCGGGCACGGCCGAGGCGGCGCCGATACCGAGGCCGACGATCGCGGCAGCGCCGGCCGCGGCGCCCGGCACGATCGCCGGACCCAGCGCCAGCCCGGCAGCGACAAGGGCGTTCATCTCCCCGCGGGAGTTGCCCGTGTCGACGTCAACCTTGGCGCTGGCCCGGCGCCCGTCGAGACGGGCAAGTTCCCGGTCGATGGCCGCCAGCTCGAGCGACGCCTGCCCGGTGTCGACCCGCACTTGCGCATTGGGGGACTTCGCCGCGAGCTCGTCAAGGGCGGCCTTCAGCCGGCGGACTTCCTCGAGCGCCTCGGTGGCGCCGATGTCGACACCGATCCGCTTGCTGGCAAGCGTCGACAGTTCGCCGCGGAGATCCTTCAGCTTCTGCTCGGCCTCGGTGGTCGCGACGCCGATCTGCGGGGTCGGCAGCGACCGCAGCGCCGCCTCGATCCGGCGGCGGGCGGTGTCGGCGAACGTGCCGCCGAATTCCTGCCCGTACCTGCCGCCCTGCGCGCGGACGCCGGCGCCGGCGCGATCAAGCCCGTCCCGGACGCCCTTGGCGACTTCGACGGCGATGGCCCGGCCGATGACTTTGCCGATCTCCTGGCCGGTCTTCTCGGCGCCGGCCTGGTTCTTGGCCACAAATTCCGGCCAGAAGCGGTCAGCACGCGGAACTATATCGACGTATACCGATCCGGCGGAGATGCCGTTGTCAGCCACGGCTCACCCCTCCACGACGTGGTTGAGCTGCTGAACGGCCTCGGCCACCGAAATGTCCTTGGCGTCGGCGAGCATCTGGAAGGCCAAGGTGAGCGCAACGGCCTGCTCGCCGACGATCCGCCCGAGCAGCTTCGCTGCCTCAAGGTCAGGGCAGGGACCGAAGAGGGGACTGCGGGCGCTGACGGCCGCCGCGTCGATCCGGGAGTCGTAGACGTGCATGATCGCCGATTCGACCGCGGTCATGGAGTCGACACCGGCATCAACGGCGGCCGAGAGCAGCAGCGCAACGTCGCCAGCCTGACGAACTCCGCGGCGGATCGACTGGACGAACGGTACTGCCGTTGGATGGCTCATGCGGCGGTCTCCAACAGCAGCGCGTTGGTGAGGGCCGACAGCCACCGCTTGCCGTGTTCGACGCCGCCGCGTGCCGTCTCCCGACGCTGCAGCGTGGCTGCGTACCGCTGCGCCGCGACAGCATCCATGCCGAGCGCATCGTGGACGGCCACCGCAAGCGCAGCAGTCGTAGCGGCAAGCCCCGCCGGCGCATCCGTCGTCAGGCTGCCAGGTACGACTCGCAGTCGGCGCGATGCACCCACCAGACGCCGCCCGCCCGGCGGCCGGCCAAGGCGCCTGATCGCAGTAGCTGGCGAACCCTCGAGGTGCTCACCCCAAGCAGATCCGCGGCGACGGCTGTATCGATCCATGGATCTGAGCCTGCGGGCATTTCCGCTGCGAGGACTTCCGTGCTGCCGTCTGCGGAAGCGCGGCGAGCCTTCCACATCTCCGCCGCGGCGATGACCTGAGCCCACGTTTGGCGCACGGCGACGAGCTGGGCCGGATCAAGCCGGCCCTCCTCGACTTTGCGGCCGAGACTGACCAGTTCGGCGGGCAGGTGCTTGGCGAGCAGCACCGAGATGACAAAGGCCGAGAAGCCGCCCACATGAGCGCCAAGCAGGGGCTCGCCATGGTGCGCGGCGGGCGGGACCGCACCGACGGGGGCTGTAGGGCGGCGAGACAATCCATCGGGGAGGGGTGCCCGACGGATCAACCCTGCCCTTCACTGGCAGTGGCAGCATCCGCCTGGGTGGGCGCGGCATTGTGTCCCTGGCCTGATGTGTCCATGGTGCCGGTCATCCTCCGGTCCCTCCTACTTGTGGGAGCGCCTCACGCGCTTCCGGTCGTCAGTTCGCTGGGTGCGGCTGCATCCGCGGTCGGGTGCAGCGCAGCCCTGATCTCTTCCATCACCACGGCCCGGACGTGGTCGTCCTCGGCGTCGATGCCCAGACGGCGCATCGACGCCGTCAAGATGTCGGTGAACAGCTCGCGGGCGACCCACGGCGGAAGCGTCGGGTCCGAGGCCAGCGAAGGCCCAGCCGCGTCCGCCAGGTCGTGAGCTAATGCCGCCGCCCGCACCGGATCGGCAGGGTGCAAGCCAGCCGCAAGACGCACCAGCGTCTTCCACGACGGCCGGGACCGGCCACCCTCGATCGCGGTAATCGTGCTCGAATTCACGCCGCACCTGGCGCTGAGCGCCGTACGGCTCAACGCGGCAGCCTCGCGGCGACCCCGGAGCAGGGCGCCCACCGTCGCGGCGAGACGCACCTGCTCCGCACCTTCCGGCTTCCGGGAGTTGTAGGCGATCATCAGGCAATGACCGCCGCGCTCAGCACCAGGCACATCCCCGACGCCGACTTCGGCCCGACACTGCGCCACGTGCGCCAGGCCCGGCGGCTGTCGCTGCGCCAGCTCGCCGCCAAGCTGCAGATGAGCCACGGGTACCTCGGGTCGCTCGAGCGTGGCGAGAAAGCCCCGTCGACCCGGCTGGCCGCACAACTCGTCGACGCGCTCTGCGTGGACGGTGACCCTGCGACGGTGATTCTCCGCAACGGCATCCCCGGCGTCGGCCGCGACGGGCATCGGCGTGCCCCATGAGGTTGGTCCAGTCCATGGGGTCGGCGCTGCGGGCCGTGCTCCAAGTTCCCATGAGCACTCATGGGGCACACCGCGCCGGGGCGGCTGACGGCTCGCAGCAGTCGAGGTGTCCCACGTCCTGCCGGTTGAGCAGGGTGTTCCATGTCGCGGGCGTCGTGGTCATGGTGCGGTCTCCCCCGCTGTGGTTGGGTGGTGGCGGGACCGGGCGCGTGCGAGGCGCCCGGTCCTTGCGTTCGTTCATGCGGGCTCGCCTCCGGTGCGGTTGCCCTGGACGTACGGGTTGCGGGCGTGGGCGCGGCGGAGCCGTTCGACGCCGTTGGTGGGCATGGCGAGCACGACGGCGTCACGCTGTCCGGCGTCGCGCTGGCGTGGGGTCGCCTCGGGCTGGACCGTTGTGACACCGGTACGGGTCGCTGCGTGGGGCTGATGCCTACGCGGGTCGGTGCGGGCCTGGCCGTGATGCTCTGCCCCATGACTGCCCGCGCCGGACGTGGCAGGGCGGGGCCAGTCGTTGCCCTGCTGTCCCTGGTGCTGGCCGCCACGGTTGCCGCGCGGCCGGCGTTCCGGCGGCGTCACCGACTTGACGGTGATCTCCAGCTCGGGCCGCTCGCCGCGCTCCGGCTGCCAGAGGCGCAGGCTGCGCAGCCGGCCCTCGATGTGTACGGCGTCGCCTTTCGCGTACCTGGTCAGCTGTTTGGCTTCGTCGCCGAACGCGGCCAGGGCGGCGACGAACGAGCTGTCCTCAACCCAGTCGTCGCCGTCCTTGCGGTAGCCGGTGAAGCGCACCATGCAGTTCGCCCACGGCGTTCCGGTCTTGGCGATGCCGCTGCGCGGCTCGGTGATCAACTTCCCGTCGCCGCGGATCTCAGGAAGGCTCATTACGGCACGACCTTGATACCGGGCTCGGGTGCGGCTGCGGCTTCGTAGTTCGAGCGCGCCTGCTCCAGATCCTGGAAGTACATGATCCAGTCGTGGCCGGAGAGGGTCACCTCGTCCTCGATGAGGCGGTGCTCGATCGACGCCGTCGGCGCCTTGAGGTGCGCCTCCGACGAGGAGAGCGTGACGAGGTACGGGAAGGCGTCGAGGCTTTCGACGGCCTGCCAGCCGACGACGAGGAACAGGTCGGCGCCGTACTTGCCGGACGCGACGGCGTACAGCGGGAAGGACTGCGGAATCATGCCGGCACCTCCTCGCGGGCAGCCAGCCGCACGACGCGTTCGGCGTCTTCGCGTTCGGCGGCAAGCCGGCGTTCGTACTGGCGGACCTTGTTGATGCACGACTCGTAGGCGATGCCGGCGAGCTCGCGATTGTCGTAGAACGTGATGCGCCGGTGCTCGCCGGCCATCGTGCGAGCGGTGTCCTTCGCGGAGTGCAGGTCGAGCATCACCGGAAGTGCGCTGTAGCCGTCGAGGGGCGTCCAGGCGACGACGAGCAGCAGGTCGATGTGGGTGTCCGCTTCACCGACGGCGTAGAGCGGTGAGGACGAGTGGGGGATCACGTGGTCTCCTCCGGAGCGGTCGTGGGTGGTTTGGCGGCGAGGAGGGCTGTGGGCTGGGTCCGCACGGGTGGCTTGGCGTCCGCGCCGGTGGGGCATGGAGCGCCGAGGTCCGAACGTGACGCAGTCAACGTGGCGCACTTCCTGGCCTGCTGGTGTGCTGTCGCGGGCTTGTCACAGGTGTCACAGGTTCGCGGGTCGTCCGGCGGAACCTGTGACACCAACCTGTGACGGCCTTGACCTGCGCTAATGGTTCGTTTCACGGTCTCTGTCACAGGTGTCACAGGTTCTTGGCGCAAGAGACACGCGTTAGGGACGCAAATGATGTCCTTGTTGATCTTGCTGGCTATTGCCGGTGCGGCACTCACGATGCCTCGCAGTTGAGGGCGTGGCCCTGCTCGTCGAAGCCGAAGCTGCACGCGGGGCAGCGCGGAGGGCCGTCGAACACGTCGAGCTGCTCGTCGCGGGGCGCCTGCTCGACCTCCGCGACCCGAGTCTCGGAGGTCTCCGCCGCCTGGTCGTCGTTCTCGACCGGGTCCAGGGTTGGAGCCGGAGTGGTGTTGAACAGCACCTCAGACCTGACGTGCAGAACCCACAGACTGGTACCGCCCACCCGCTTGGACACGACCAGCTTCCCGTCTTTGCTGACGGCGGCGAGGATGCCCTGTCGGTGCAGCTCCTTGTGCAGCGTCTCCTTCGTGGTGGCGAGCGGCATGTGCATACGCTTCGCCTGGGCAGTCGCTACGGAGTGCGCGTTCGCCGGGTAGAGGTAGACGCCGTCCTTGTCGATCCAGCCGACCTGCTCGCCGCGGGGCCGGTAGTCGACGCGGTCACCGGAGGCGACCCGCTCCCAGCCAAGCTGGCGGTAGCCGATGGTGCCGCCGAGTTCCGGGACGTCGTTCGTCTTCCGGTCCGCGAGGTGCGCATACCCGCCGACGAGGGCGCTGTCGATGGCGCTGAGGTAGATCTGGACCGGCTCGTAAAGCTTCGTGTTCTCGTGCTGCTCGCCGGCGAGCGCACCAAGGGCGGCCTTACACCGGGCGAACAACTCGTCCCGCTCCGTCGCCGTGACCGCCTTGACCGCGACCGCGAAGTCCAAAAACACCCTCCAGCCGGTGAGCAGCCCGGCTGTTGCCTCGGGCAGCCGGAGGTGCCCGCCGCTGCCGAGATCATCCCGCAGGTCGATGATCTGCTGCTGCAGGTCGTTGGCGTAGGTCGGGTTGGCGTCCATCTGGCTGGCGATCCATCGGACGTACCCGGCCATGCACAGGGCGTAGACCCCGTCCCGGCCCCGCTTCTGCGCCTCGGTGAGGAGCTTCTTGTCGACGTTCCCGGGTTCGGTCGGGACGGCGGTCATCCGGGCTCGCAGGGACTGCCCGCTCGGGAGGTCTTCGCCGCTGGACATCAGCTGTGCGTGCGGAGGTTTCGGCGGGCGGATCGTGGCGTCCGCGTTCATTCGCTGGCGGCCGGCGGCGTTCGCCGACCCGCGCACGACGCGGTCCACGGCGGCATTGAGGGTGGCCAGGTTCGCCACCGACTGAGGGGCGTAGTCGTCGATGACCATCAGCACGTCCTTGAGGACGTTCGCCAGGCCCTCGAGAACGTTCCCCGTTGATGTCCAGGAGGTGGGCAGCGCCTTGGCGTTCATGGCAGGGCCGAAATGCTGCTGGGCGACGGCCAGCACAGCGCTCTTGAGTGAGCCTGAAGGGCCGTGGACCCATACGGTCGTTTCGGGGTCACCGGGCAGCGGGGCACGGTAGACCGCGGCGAGGATTGGCACCATGACCGCGTCGGGCGCGATTCGCAGCATGTCGAGCGATGCCGCGACGGCTGCCCGCAGGTCCCCTTCGGCGACCGCCGTCGGGTCGGGAAGCCAGTACCGGTTGAGCGCCTCACTGCCGAGATCGACGGCGACGGTCGGGTCCAGCCCGTCGGCGCCGATCGCGCCGGACGTGGTGAGGAACCGGTACTTGCCGCCAATGTTCCGCCACCCCGTGTGGGCGTAGCGGACGGTCTGTGTCCATCTGCCGCGGGACAGGATCTGCGTTGCGGTCCAGACGTGGTCCTCGGCCCTGCTCATCGGCATGATCGTGGCGTGGGCGCCGACGGCGATCGCTGCCCATTTCCGCGCCTTGGGCGCCTCCTCGGCAGGGATCTCGGCCTCGCCGGTGTAGCCGTTGGGCAGGGTGACGCGGATTTGTACCAAGCTGAGCCGCTCGGTGCCGTCGTCGCGGATTACCTCGGACAGGATGCGGGGATCGAACTCTGCGAGCAGGGTCCGGCCACCGTCTTCGTCGACGATGTAGATGCAGCCGCCCTCGTCGAGGTATCTGCTTTCGGCGTCCAGAGTTGCAGTGGTGCGTTCTTTGCGACGGCTCGCCTTGTGCTTCGCCTTGGCTTCGGCGAGTGAGGTTCGCCAGTCTCCCGCCGTCTTGTATCCGGCGCCGACGATGGCGTCCCGGTAGTACTGCTGGACGTGGCTGTCCCGGGCGCCGAGCAGGTCGATGACGTTCTTGAGCTTGCGTCGCAGCGCGAGCTCGTCGGCCTTGATGCCGGCCAGCTCGACCATGAGGGCTGGCAGTGCGGGCAGGTCATCTGCGTCGTTCTGAACGCCCTCCAGTCCGGTGTCAGTCACGCTGCCGCTCCGGGTCGCTTGCTTTCGCGGCGCGGCCGGGTCTGGTTACTGTGTTCACGGGTGCGTCCCTCTTATGGGCGTTGGTGGTAGCGGCCGGTCCTGTCGGGGGACCGGCCCGCTTCGTTTCGGGGGGTCTCTGCGCCGAGTCGAGGGGTCTCCCGGGCGTGAGATTCGCGTTAGATGGCGGGTTGTTTTCGCAGGTCAGAGCCACGCCGTCAGTTCTGCTAACTGACGGTTACGCCGCTAGCGGATCGGTCTTGGCCGGCGTGAGGTCGTACTTGGCGAGGAACCGGGCCGTCGGCACGAGCTTGCGGCGGCCAACGGTGATCGTGGGGATCTCGCCGCGCTCCACGGCGCTGTAGCCCGCCCGGCGGCTGACGCCGAGGATCAGGCTCGCGCGCTCGATCGGAATCGTCGGCTCGGTCTTGGGGTCGGGGAGTTCGCGCGACTGCTCGGGGTTGCGGCTCGCGCTCTGGGCTGTTGACACGGGTCGCTCCTGATTGCGGTGAACGGATTTTTAGCAAGATCCGACGAAGCGCTCGGTCTTGATGCGATCACGGTAGTCGCCGCACGCAATGCACGCAAGTGATGCACCGGCGCACCCTATGCACAGAATCCGTGCAATACTCGCCCGGTGACCAGTGAAACCGACGGGCAGGACAAGCCCCGCACGATGGCGGAGCACCTAGCGGCCAATGTCAGACGGCTTCGTGAGCAGCAGCGCATTTCCGCAACCGACTTCGCGGAGCGGCTCGCAAAGCTCGGCGCACCCATGGGGCGTATGGGTGTTCAGCGACTGGAGAAGGGCGAGCGCCGAGTCGAGTTGACCGAGCTTGCCGCCCTGGCAACTGCGCTGGACGTGCCGCCGATCGTGCTCATCCTGCCGTTGGGCGAAGTGCCCACTGTTGAGCTGTTGCCAGGCAAGGTCGTCGACACCTGGAGTGCGGCCCAGTGGTTCAGCGGCCGGCGGCGTCTCGACAACGAGGGCAAACCCCGTGATGAGTGGTCGCACGTGCGGATCTATGAGGAACACGAGCGCCTCGTCAACGAGCTCGGCTACGCGCACGCTGAGGCCGAGCTGTGGCCAGCGGAGGAAGGCGACCCGGAGCGCAAGGCCGCGCGTCGGCGCGCTCGGGTGGCCCTGCGGGATCTCAGCCTTACCCGCGCGGCGATGCAACGGCGGGGGATGCAGCTCCCCGCCGTCGACGAGGACATTGCGGCGCTGCTGGAACGCCAGCGCTTCACATGGGTCCCAGTTGACGACTGGCTGGCGCTTCCCGCCGAGGAGCGCCGGAAGCTGAGGCCGGTCACGTTCAACGACGACAACGACGACCAGGACGAGACGGAGGAGTGATGGCGCCGAGACGCCAGGACCCGATCAAGAAGGTCACGCTCGCCGACGGGGCGACCCGGTACCGGTTCGTGATCGACGTCGGCAAGAAGCCCGACGGGAGCCGCGACCAGCGGACGTTCACCTTCGACACGCTGAAGGAGGCGAAGGCCGAACGGGCGAAGATCATCGCGGCGAAGTCAGCCGGGACGTACGTCGCGCCGTCGAAGATCACTGTCGCTGAGTTCTGCGAACAGTGGCTGGCGTCCAAGCGCAACATCAGACGTGGCACCCGCACCACCTACCGCAACAACCTCGCCCACGCCGTCGAACGCATCGGCCACCTGCGCATGCAACAGGTCACCCAGGCCGATATCGACAAGATGGTGGACCACATGCTCAGCGGCGGGCGGCGAGGCACCGGCAACGTACAGCGCCAATCCCTCGAGCCGGCCACCGTCAACCGGACCCTGACGGTCCTGCAGCAGGCGTTCGACAACGCCCTCGCCCAGGGCATCATCGGCCGCAACGTCGTCCGGCTCGTTGAGCGGCCGTCGCCGAACGCGTACGAGATGAGCACCTGGACCGAGCACACCGCCGCGGCGTTCCTGCAGTCGGTGAGCACGCACCGCCTGTCGGCCGCCTGGCAGCTCAGCCTGTACGGGCTGCGCCGCTCGGAGGTTCTGGGCCTGCGCTGGTCCGATCTCGACCTGGTGGCGGGCACGTTGACGGTCAACAACGCTCGGAAGATGTCCGACGGGGTGATCTACGAGGAGGACCCCAAGACGGAGCGGTCGAAGCGAACCCTGCCGCTCAAGTCGATCCCGGGTCTGGTTGATGCGCTCGTGACGCTACAGCTGCGCCAGCGTGAGGAGGGCGACCTGGCGGGCGAGGCGTACCAGCCTCTGTGTCCGCTGTGCGGCGGGCACCATGTGGTCACCGACGAGCTCGGCCAGCCGTATCGGCCGGAGTGGTACGGCGACCAGTTCGAGCGGCTCGCCCGCACCGCGGGGCTGCCGGTGATCCGGCTGCACGACGCGCGTCACACCTGCGGGACGCTCATGCACCTGCGCGGGGTGAAGGTGGCGGTGATTTCAGCGTGGCTCGGTCACGCCAAGGTCAGCTTCACCATGGACACCTACGTGCACAGCCAGGACGAGGCGCTCACGGCCGCCGGCGGGGTCATCGGCGCTGCATACGCCGGTTCCGGCGACGACATAGTGATCAATCGGAACAGCATCAATCCGCCCCGCTAAGCGCCGAAAACCGCATGTGAGAAAACTGTGCGAGATGATCTCGCCTGGCACACCATATGGCCATCGGTAGCCAGTCTGCCTGATGCCGCCTGACCTGGACTTGGAGCTTGGAGCGGGCGAGGAGAATCGAACTCCCACCGTCAGTTTGGAAGACTGAAGCTCTGCCATTGAGCTACGCCCGCGGGATGCCGGCTCCCAGAGTAGCGGGTCCGCGGCGCCCGTGCAGGGGGCGGGGGGCCCACTGTGTGCGACAGCGGCATACCGACGGGCGCTCTGCCTAGGCGAGCGCATACACTTGCCGACGCACACCACCGGGGTGTAGCGCAGTTTGGTAGCGCACTCGCTTTGGGAGCGAGGGGCCGTGGGTTCAAATCCCGCCACCCCGACCGGGAACAGTCAAGCACAGCCCGCCAGTCCAGCAGCCGTAGCAATTAGGGAGAAGTTCTGTGAAGAGCACCGTCGAGACCCTGAGCCCGACGCGCGTGCGGCTCGAAATCGAGGTGCCGTTCGCCGAGCTGGAGCCGAGCCTCAAGAAGGCCTACCGCGAGATCGGCTCGCAGGTCAACATCCCCGGGTTCCGTCGTGGCAAGGTGCCCTCGGCGGTCATCGACCAGCGGGTGGGGCGCGGTGCGGTCCTCAACGAGGCCGTGCAGGAGGTCATCCCGACGCAGATCCTGGCCGCGGTGCGTGAGCACGAGGTGAAGACGCTCGGACGGCCCGAGGTCGAGATCACGGAGTTCGCGGACGGGCAGCCGCTGAAGTTCACCGCCGAGGTCGACGTGCGGCCGCAGATCACGCTGCCGGACCTGGCGGGGATCGAGGTCACGGTCGACGCGCTCGTGGTGAGCGACGAGGACGTGGAGGAGCAGCTCAAGGGGCTGCGGGACCGGTTCGCGACGCTGAAGACGGTGGAGCGCACGGCGCTGACCGGTGACTACGTGCAGATCGACCTCAACGCGACCGTCGACGGCGAGGAGGTGCCGGGCGGCAGCGCGACCAACGTGTCCCACGAGGTCGGCAGCGGGCAGCTGGTGCCGGGCCTGGACGACGTGCTGGTGGGCATGGGCGCGGGCGACTCGACGACGTTCACGACGCAGCTGGTCGGCGGCGAGCACGAAGGCCGCGACGCCGAGGTGGCGGTGACCGTGAAGTCGGTCAAGGACAAGCAGCTGCCGGAGCTCGACGACGAGTTCGCCCAGCTGGCGAGCGAGTTCGACACGCTCGACGAGCTCAAGGGCGACCTGCGGGAGCGGCTCACCCGGGTGAAGCGGATGGAGCAGCTGTACTCCGCCCGTGACCTCGCCCTCAAGGCCGTCATCGACGCGACCGACGTCCCCGCGCCCGAGGGCGTGGTGAAGGACGAGGTCGAGTCGCGCAAGGAGTCGATGAACGACCAGCTGCAGCGCATCGGCGCGTCGTTCGAGGACTACCTGCAGACCGAGGGCAAGACCGAGGAGGAGATGGACGCCGAGCTCAACGAGGCGGCCGTCGAGGGCGTGAAGGTGCAGCTGGTGCTCGACACCCTGGCCGACGCCGAGGACATCCAGGTCACCGACGACGAGTTCGGGCACGAGATCGTGCACCGGGCGCAGCGCGCCGGCATGGGGCCCCAGCAGTACTACGACCAGCTCGTGCAGGCCGGCGTGGCCGGCGCGGTCTTCGGCGACGTGCGCCGCGGCAAGGCGCTCGGCGTGGTGCTCGAGCGGGTGAAGATCGTGGACTCCGAGGGCACGACGCTGAGCCTGGACGACCTGCGGGGTGCGGTTGAGGACCACGAGGGTCACGATCACGGGGACCACGAGGGTCACAACCACTAACGTTGTAGGCCGGGGCAAAAGCCCCGGCCTTCACCACGGTGCGCTCATAGCGAAATGCGGTCAGCACGGGAAGCCGTCGCCTCTCGCACCGGTTAGGGTCGGCAAGTACAAGACTCTTGCGAAGGGCTGCCATGACCGACCTGCATATTCCAGCGTCGCCAGTCAGTCCCGCGCCCCAGGGGCGCGGTCGGGGCGCGGACACGAGCCTGACGCTCGACGACTCGGTGTTCAACCGGCTGCTCAAGGAACGGATCATCTTCCTGGGCAGCGAGGTCAACGACCAGGTCGCCAACCGGATCTGTGCCCAGATGCTGCTGCTCGCCGCCGAGGACGAGGAGCGCGACATCTGGCTGTACATCAACTCGCCCGGTGGCTCCGTCTACTCGGGCATGGCGATCTACGACATCATGCAGTTCGTCACCAACGACGTGGCGACTGTCGCGATGGGCATGGCCGCCTCGATGGGCCAGCTGCTGCTGTGCGCGGGCGCGCCGGGCAAGCGCATGGCGCTGCCGCACGCGCGGATCATGATGCACCAGCCGTCCGGCGGCATCGGGGGCACGGCCGCCGACATCGCCATCCAGGCCGAGCAGATGCTCTACACGAAGCGCATGTTCCAGGAGCGCGTGTCGTTCCACACGGGGCAGTCGCTCGAGCAGATCGAGGCCGACTCCGACCGCGACCGCTGGTTCACCGCCTCTGAGGCGCGGGACTACGGCTTCATCGACAAGGTGATCACCGGGGCCCAGCAGGCTCCGGAAGGCGCCGGAACACTGGCCTGAGGAGCGAGGAAGCCATGACCGACCTGAGCCTGCCGCCGGCGCTGCGCGAGGTGCACAACCGCTACATCCTGCCGTCGTACGTCGAGCGCACCTCGTACGGCATCAAGGAGACCAACCCGTACAACAAGCTGTTCGAGGACCGGATCATCTTCCTCGGCGTGCAGATCGACGACGCGTCGGCCAACGACGTGATGGCGCAGCTGCTCACGCTGGAGAGCAACGAGCCGGACCGCGACATCATCGTCTACATCAACTCGCCCGGCGGCTCGTTCACGGCCATGACGGCGATCTACGACACGATGCTCTACGTCCGCCCGGACATCCAGACCGTCTGCCTCGGCCAGGCGGCCAGCGCGGCCGCGGTGCTGCTCTCGGCCGGCACCCCGGGCAAGCGCCTGGCGCTGCCCAACTCGCGGATCATCATCCACCAGCCGGCCACCGAGGGCGGCTACGGGCAGGGCTCGGACATCGAGATCCAGGCGCGCGAGATCATGCGGATGCGCACGCAGCTGGAGGAGATGGTGTCGCGCCACACGGGCCAGCCGATCGACAAGGTCCGCAAGGACATCGACCGGGACAAGATCCTGACGGCCGAGGAGGCCAAGGAGTACGGCCTGGTCGACAACATCCTGGTCAGCCGCAAGAAGTCGGCCCTGGTGGCCTCCGGCAGCTGACGCCGATCGCACCGGCTCGCTCGCCCTTCGGGCCCGAGCGGGCCGGTGTGACTCGTCGTCGGGAGGACGGCCGAAAAGACACCCCCGCGTAGGGGGTCGGAATACGGGCGACCACCAGGTAACGTCGAGGCAGTAGCCAGCATGGCGGCAAGTTCGCCGCGTTGGTGATGAAGATGCGATCCGGGCGTAGGGTCCGGCCGAAGGCAGGGAGATCGTAGGTGGCACGGATCGGCGACGGCGGCGACCTACTGAAGTGCTCCTTCTGCGGCAAATCGCAGAAGCAGGTGAAGAAGCTGATCGCCGGCCCCGGCGTCTACATCTGCGACGAGTGCATCGATCTCTGCAACGAGATCATCGAGGAAGAGCTGGCGGAGTCGGGCGACGTCAAGTTTGACGAGCTGCCCAAGCCGATGGAGATCTGCGCCTTCCTCGACCAATATGTCGTCGGCCAGGACCAGGCCAAGAAGGCCCTCGCGGTGGCGGTCTACAACCACTACAAGCGGGTCCAGGCGGAGTCCGGCGGCAACTCGGGCGGCGACGGCGTCGAGCTGGCGAAGTCCAACATCCTGCTCATCGGCCCCACAGGCTGCGGCAAGACCCACCTGGCCCAGACGCTCGCGCGCATGCTCAACGTGCCGTTCGCGATCGCCGATGCCACCGCGCTCACCGAGGCCGGGTATGTGGGCGAGGACGTCGAGAACATCCTGCTCAAGCTGATCCAGGCGGCCGACTACGACATCCGCCGCGCCGAGACCGGCATCGTCTACATCGACGAGGTCGACAAGATCGCGCGCAAGTCGGAGAACCCGTCGATCACGCGGGACGTCTCCGGCGAGGGTGTGCAGCAGGCGCTGCTCAAGATCATCGAGGGCACGGTCGCCAACGTGCCGCCGCAGGGCGGCCGCAAGCACCCGCACCAGGAGTTCATCCAGATCGACACGTCCAACGTGCTGTTCATCTGCGGCGGCGCCTTCGCGGGCCTCGACCGGATCGTGCAGCAGCGCGTCGGCAAGGGCGGCACCGGCTTCGGCGCCAACCTCCGCTCGATCACCGACCGGACCGCCGACGACGCCTTCGGCGAGGTCATGCCGGAGGACATGCTCAAGTTCGGCCTGATCCCCGAGTTCATCGGGCGCCTGCCGGTCATCACGAGCGTCAAGAGCCTCGACCGCGACGCGCTGGTCAAGATCCTCACCGAGCCGCGCAACGCGCTCGTCCGGCAGTACCAGCGGCTGTTCGAGCTCGACGGCGTCGAGCTCGAGTTCGCGCCCGAGGCCCTCGAGTCGATCGCCGACCAGGCCATCCTGCGCGGCACCGGCGCCCGCGGCCTGCGGGCGATCATGGAGGAGGTCCTCCTCTCCGTGATGTACGAGGTGCCGAGCAACCCGAACATCGCGCGCGTGCTCATCACCCGCGAGGTCGTCCTCGAGAAGGTCATCCCGACCATCGTGCCGCGGGACCTCGCCGCCCACCGCGCCGGCCGCCGCCGCGCGGACCGCGAGGAGAAGTCGGCCTAGCCCGGACTTCCCGTTCTCAGACATCGGGCCGGGACTGCCTCACGGGCGGTCCCGGCCCTGTCATGTCCGGGGACGAGTGGTGAACGCCACCCCGGGTCGGTGCCACGGAATCATGCCCGGCTCGAACAGGGGAAACCGTCGCCTGTCGGGGTGTACACAACGGAAATAATCGTGGCGGGTACCCAGCGCCACGCATATCGTTGCCGCGTGCTGTTCTTGCTGTGTGCCGCCGCATCCGCGCTCGTCTGGGGCGCGGGTGACTTCGCCGGCGGCAAGGCGAGCCAGCGCGCCGACTCGTTCGTTGTCGCGCTCGTCGCCGAGACGGCCGGCATCCCGCTCGTCGCCGCCTGGCTGCTGATCGCGGGGACGGGCGTGCCGAGCGCCGCCGACCTCGCGTGGGGGGCGGCCTCCGGGATCGTCGGCAACGCCGGGCTGGTGATCTTCTACCGGGCGCTCGCCGGCGGCGCGATGTCCGTCGTCGCGCCGTTGACGGCGACCACGACTGCCGCGGTACCACTGCTGCTCGGTCTTGTCCTTGACCGCCGGCCGTCGGCGCTCGCGCTCGTCGGGGCCGTCCTGGCGGTGGCCGCGATCTCCCTCGTGAGCGCCGGGCCGCGCGACGGGTCCCGGGCGCCGCGGGCCCTGCTGGCGCTGGCGCTGCTGTCCGGGGTGCTCTTCGGCGGGTACTTCACCCTCGTGGCCCAGGCGTCCGACGCCTCCGGGCTGTGGCCGCTGCTGGCCGGCCGCGTGGCCGGCGTGAGCGGCCTGCTCGTGGCGATGCGCGCGCGGCACGTTCCGGTTCGGGCGTCTCGCCGCACATTCCTTCTCGGCGGTACTGCGGGAGCCTTCGACGTCGCCGCCAACGCGCTCTATCTGTTCGCGGTACGCAACGGCGTGCTCAGCGTCGCCGCGCCGCTCGCCTCGCTCTATCCGGTGTCGACCGTCGTGCTCGCGCTGGCCGTCGACCGCGAGCGGATGCGGCCGCTGCAGATCACCGGGCTGGGCCTCGCCGCCGTGGCCCTCGTGCTGACCGCGGGGTGAACGTAGGCTGGGCGCTATGCGCGTAGCGGTGTGTCAGCTCAACGCCCGGGACGATCGTGAGGCAAATCTCCGCACCGCCCGGGAGCTGTTGCAACGGGCCGCGGACGGAGGCGCCGACCTGGCGGTCCTGCCGGAGTACGTCGACTATCTCGGCCGCGCCGCCACCGCGCCCAAGCCGGAGGCGATCGACGGCGAGTTCGGCGCGTTCTTCGCCGACGCCGCGCGCGAGCTCGGGATGTGGGTGCACGCCGGGTCGTTCCACGAGATCGGGCCGGACGCCGAGCACACGTATAACACCACGCTCGTCTTCGACCGCGCCGGCGCGCTCGCCGCGACCTACCGGAAGGTCCACCTCTACGACGTCGAGATCCCCGGCCGCGTCTCCTACCAGGAGTCGGCCACGGTGGCGCCCGGCACGTCGACGGCGATCGCCGAGGTCGAGGCCGTCCGACTGGGGCTGTCGATCTGCTATGACCTGAGGTTTCCCGAGTTGTACCGCAGGTTGGCCATCGACGGCGCCAACGTCCTCGTCGTGCCGGCCGCGTTCATGCTGCACACCGGGCGGGACCACTGGGAGGTCCTGTTGCGAGCGCGGGCCATCGAGAACCAGTGCTATGTGCTCGCGGCCGGGCAGATCGGCAACCATGATCCTGATCGCACTTGCTTCGGGCGGAGCATGGTCGTCGACCCGTGGGGGACGGTCGTCGCGCAGGCGCCCGACGTCGTCGGCGTGACGTTCGCCGACCTGGACCTCGCGCGGCTCGCCGAGATCCGGTCGACGCTGCCGAGCCTCGCCAACCGGCGGATTTGACTCGGCGCTCGTCGCTTCCGTATGGTTCTGCGGGTCCGGCGGGCTGCGAAGTTTGCCGGATTAGTACGTCAACGGGCGGTGTGAGAGCCGATTTGGCACTCGCGAAGCCGGCCGGGTAAGGTACTCCAGCCGGTTGGAACCGGGCGGGCTCGCGAGAGCCGGCCGGCCGATCGACTTCCCGAGCAGACCTTCCGCCGGAAACGGCGAGTCTGGCGCGCGCGGGAGGAACGGTCCAGAAAGTCGAGAAGCGGAAATCGCGACCTTGACAGGACGGAACGGGCTGGTAAGGTAGACAAGCCGGTTGCGAGCCGGGCAGGCGCCGAGAGTTCTCGGAGTCGGCCGGTGCGATCGGATCTCCCGAAACAAGATCACCGGAAACGGTGGCCTTGCTATGCTCGGGAAACCCGCTCGAAGTAGGAAGATCGGACAACGGTCTTGACAACGGAGAGCAACCTGGTAAAGTAGAGAAGTTGCCCCGGATGAGGCAAGCGAGCGATCGCGACCCTCGGCGGTGTGTGTTGGTTGTTTGAGAACTCAACAGGGTGCTTGTTAAGCCAGTGCCAAATGATTATTACCCCGTGGCACGGGCCTGCCGGTTTGGTGGGTGTCGTGTCTGGGATTCCTTTGGTGACAACATGTTTGTTGCCGGGTGATGTGCTCACCGATGTAGGTTTTGTTGGAGAGTTTGATCCTGGCTCAGGACGAACGCTGGCGGCGTGCTTAACACATGCAAGTCGAGCGGAAAGGCCCTTCGGGGTACTCGAGCGGCGAACGGGTGAGTAACACGTGAGTAACCTGCCCTAGGCTTTGGGATAACCCTCGGAAACGGGGGCTAATACCGAATATTCATTCCGCGTGGCATCACGTGGTGTGGAAAGTTTTTCGGCTTGGGATGGGCTCGCGGCCTATCAGCTTGTTGGTGGGGTGATGGCCTACCAAGGCGACGACGGGTAGCCGGCCTGAGAGGGCGACCGGCCACACTGGGACTGAGACACGGCCCAGACTCCTACGGGAGGCAGCAGTGGGGAATATTGCACAATGGGCGGAAGCCTGATGCAGCGACGCCGCGTGAGGGATGAAGGCCTTCGGGTTGTAAACCTCTTTCGACAGGGACGAAGCGCAAGTGACGGTACCTGGAGAAGAAGCGCCGGCCAACTACGTGCCAGCAGCCGCGGTAAGACGTAGGGCGCGAGCGTTGTCCGGATTTATTGGGCGTAAAGAGCTCGTAGGCGGCTTGTTGCGTCAGCTGTGAAAACCCGCAGCTCAACTGTGGGCTTGCAGCTGATACGGGCAGGCTTGAGTTCGGTAGGGGAGACTGGAATTCCTGGTGTAGCGGTGAAATGCGCAGATATCAGGAGGAACACCGGTGGCGAAGGCGGGTCTCTGGGCCGATACTGACGCTGAGGAGCGAAAGCGTGGGGAGCGAACAGGATTAGATACCCTGGTAGTCCACGCTGTAAACGTTGGGCGCTAGGTGTGGGGGGCCTCTCCGGTTCTCTGTGCCGCAGCTAACGCATTAAGCGCCCCGCCTGGGGAGTACGGCCGCAAGGCTAAAACTCAAAGGAATTGACGGGGGCCCGCACAAGCGGCGGAGCATGCGGATTAATTCGATGCAACGCGAAGAACCTTACCTGGGTTTGACATGTGCGCTAATCCGGCAGAGATGTCGGGTCCTTCGGGGGCGTTCACAGGTGGTGCATGGCTGTCGTCAGCTCGTGTCGTGAGATGTTGGGTTAAGTCCCGCAACGAGCGCAACCCTTGTTCGATGTTGCCAGCGGTTCGGCCGGGGACTCATCGAAGACTGCCGGGGTCAACTCGGAGGAAGGTGGGGATGACGTCAAGTCATCATGCCCCTTATGTCCAGGGCTTCACGCATGCTACAATGGCCGGTACAAAGGGCTGCGATACCGTGAGGTGGAGCGAATCCCAAAAAGCCGGTCTCAGTTCGGATCGGGGTCTGCAACTCGACCCCGTGAAGTCGGAGTCGCTAGTAATCGCAGATCAGCAATGCTGCGGTGAATACGTTCCCGGGCCTTGTACACACCGCCCGTCACGTCACGAAAGTCGGCAACACCCGAAGCCGGTGGCCCAACCCTTGTGGAGGGAGCCGTCGAAGGTGGGGCTGGCGATTGGGACGAAGTCGTAACAAGGTAGCCGTACCGGAAGGTGCGGCTGGATCACCTCCTTTCTAAGGAGCACCTTCACGCGAAAGCGTGCAAGGAGCCCGCATCACCCGAATGTGGTGGTGGGGTGCTCAATGGCGGAGACACTGGCGAAGCTCCTGTCGGCAACGGCCGGCTCAACCTAGTACTGCCCTTGGGTGTGGAACGGTGGCTGGTGCGGCTGGTTCTGGAGCGTATAGGCACCCTGTTGGGTCCTGAAACAACCAACCAACGGTTTGTTTCGGACGGAATCCAAGACTGCACAGGAACCGTGGTTCTGGTAGCTGAAGGCTTGTGCGCGCAGGTTTTGGGTTTGGTGTTGGTTGAGAATTGCACAGTGGATGCGAGCATCTTTTTTGCTTTGTGGTCAAGTTGCTGAGGGCGTACGGTGGATGCCTTGGCACCAGGAGCCGATGAAGGACGTGGGAGGCCGCGATAGGCCTGGGGGAGCTGTCAACCGAGCTGTGATCCCAGGGTGTCCGAATGGGGGAACCCGGCACCAGTCATGTGGTGTCACTCCTGCCTGAACACATAGGGCAGTGAGGGGGAACGCGGGGAAGTGAAACATCTCAGTACCCGCAGGAAGAGAAAACAATTGTGATTCCGTGAGTAGTGGCGAGCGAAAGCGGATGAGGCTAAACCTGGCATGTGTGATACCCGGCAGGGGTTGCATGGTAGGGGTTGTGGGACGCACCGTTTCGGGTCTGCCGGCCTGGGTGACAGTCAGAAAATCGTGGGTTAGTCGAAGTTCGCTGGAAAGCGGCACCGTAGCGGGTGACAGTCCTGTAGGCGAAAATCTGCGATCTGTTGGTGTGTGTTCCCGAGTAGCGGCGGACTCCTGTAATCTGCCGTGAATCTGCCAGGACCACCTGGTAAGCCTAAATACTCCCTGGTGACCGATAGCGGACAAGTACCGTGAGGGAAAGGTGAAAAGTACCCCGGGAGGGGAGTGAAATAGTACCTGAAACCGTGCGCCTACAATCCGTCGGAGCGTCCCACCTTTGGTGGGGGTGACGGCGTGCCTTTTGAAGAATGAGCCTGCGAGTTAGTGGTACGTGGCGAGGTTAACCCGTGTGGGGGAGCCGTAGCGAAAGCGAGTCTGAAGAGGGCGTTTGAGTCGCGTGTCCTAGACCCGAAGCGGAGTGATCTAGCCATGGGCAGGCTGAAGCGCGGGTAAGACCGCGTGGAGGGCCGAACCCACCAACGTTGAAAAGTTGGGGGATGACCTGTGGTTAGGGGTGAAAGGCCAATCAAACTCCGTGATAGCTGGTTCTCCCCGAAATGCATTTAGGTGCAGCGTTACGCGTTTCTTGCCGGAGGTAGAGCACTGGATGGCCTAGGGGGCCTACAAGCTTACTGAAGTCAACTAAACTCCGAATGCCGGTAAGTGAGAGCGTGGCAGTGAGACTGCGGGGGATAAGCTTCGTAGTCGAGAGGGAAACAGCCCAGATCACCAGCTAAGGCCCCTAAGCGTGTGCTAAGTGGTAAAGGATGTGGGGTCGCATAGACAACCAGGAGGTTGGCTTAGAAGCAGCCACCCTTGAAAGAGTGCGTAATAGCTCACTGGTCAAGTGGTTCCGCGCCGACAATGTAGCGGGGCTCAAGCACACCGCCGAAGCTGTGGCATTCACACATGTACCCGGCCTTTATTGGTCCAGGTGTGTGGATGGGTAGGGGAGCGTCGTGTCACCGGTGAAGCGGCGGAGTGATCCAGCCGTGGAGGTGACGCGAGTGAGAATGCAGGCATGAGTAGCGAAAGCAGGGTGAGAAACCCTGCCGCCGGATGACCAAGGGTTCCAGGGCCAGGCTAATCCGCCCTGGGTGAGTCGGGGCCTAAGGCGAGGCCGAGAGGCGTAGTCGATGGACAACGGGTTGATATTCCCGTACCCGCGTAGAAGCGTCCATGCTGAACCTCACTGTACTAACCTCCGGAGATTCTGAAGCCTTCGGGCGGAGGGATCAATGTTGGGATCTTGGTGGGTAGTAGGCAAGCGATGGGGTGACGCAGGAGGGTAGCTGGACCCGGCCGGTGGTTGTGCCGGGGCAAGCGTGTAGCCCGCAGCATAGGCAAATCCGTGCTGCATTGAGGGTGAGACGTGAAGCGGAGCCGTTCAGGTGAAGTCAGTGATCCCATGCTGCCGAGAAAAGCCTCTAGCGAGTTTCGAGCGGCCCGTACCCGAAACCGACACAGGTGGTCAGGTAGAGAATACCGAGGCGATCGGGCGAACTGTGGTTAAGGAACTCGGCAAATTGCCCCCGTAACTTCGGGAGAAGGGGGGCCACCGATGGTGAGACCACATGCTGGTGGAGCGGTTGGTGGCCGCAGAGACCAGGGGGAAGCGACTGTTTACTAAAAACACAGGTCCATGCTAAGTCGTAAGACGACGTATATGGACTGACGCCTGCCCGGTGCTGGAACGTTAAGGGGACCTGTTAGTCCTTCGGGGCGAAGCGGAGAACTTAAGCGCCAGTAAACGGCGGTGGTAACTATAACCATCCTAAGGTAGCGAAATTCCTTGTCGGGTAAGTTCCGACCTGCACGAATGGCGTAACGACTTCCCCACTGTCTCAACCACAGGCCCGGCGAAATTGCACTACGAGTAAAGATGCTCGTTACGCGCGGCAGGACGGAAAGACCCCGGGACCTTCACTATAGCTTGACATTGGTACTCGAATTCGATTGTGTAGGATAGGTGGGAGCCGGTGAAGTCCTCACGCCAGTGGGGGTGGAGGCAAGCTTGAAATACCACTCTGTTGGATTTGGGTATCTAACCTTGGGCCGTGAGCCGGTTCAGGGACAGTGTCTGGTGGGTAGTTTAACTGGGGCGGTTGCCTCCTAAAATGTAACGGAGGCGCCCAAAGGTTCCCTCAGCCTGGTTGGCAATCAGGTGTTGAGTGCAAGTGCACAAGGGGGCTTGACTGTGAGACTGACAGGTCGAGCAGGGACGAAAGTCGGGACTAGTGATCCGGCACTGGCAGGTGGAAGCGGTGTCGCTCAACGGATAAAAGGTACCCCGGGGATAACAGGCTGATCTTCCCCAAGAGTCCATATCGACGGGATGGTTTGGCACCTCGATGTCGGCTCGTCGCATCCTGGGGCTGGAGTAGGTCCCAAGGGTTGGGCTGTTCGCCCATTAAAGCGGTACGCGAGCTGGGTTTAGAACGTCGTGAGACAGTTCGGTCCCTATCCGCCGCGCGCGTAGGATACTTGAGAAGGGCTGTCCCTAGTACGAGAGGACCGGGACGGACGAACCTCTGGTGTGCCAGTTGTTCTGCCAAGAGCACGGCTGGTTGGCTACGTTCGGAAGGGATAACCGCTGAAAGCATCTAAGCGGGAAGCTCGCTTCGAGATGAGGTATCCCACCCCTTGAGGGTTAAGGCCCCCAGCGAGACCACTGGGTTGATAGGCCGGAAGTGGAAGCCTGGTAACAGGTTTGAGCTGACCGGTACTAATAGGCCGAGGACTTGACCTACAACACAAGCATCAAAGAAGTTTTTGCATCCACTGTGTGATTCTGAACCAACACCAGATCGCACCCCGCAGGCCGGAAGGCTGTGGGTGTGCGGGGTTGATAGGTTCATAGTGTTACGGCGGCCATAGCGGAGGGGAAACGCCCGGTCCCATTCCGAACCCGGAAGCTAAGCCCTCCAGCGCCGATGGTACTGCACCCGAGAGAGTGTGGGAGAGTAGGACGCCGCCGGACAAACTTTCGCTCAGGGGCCCACCATTCGGTGGGCCCCTGACGCGTTTCCGGAGACAAATCCTCGGGCGCGTTGTCGCCGGCCGTTCCGCATTGCAAGGTCCGTTTGGCCATCGTCGGGGAAGCTCGCGGAACTCGCAGAGCTAGAGCCGGCGGAGTCTAGGCCAACAGGCGCGGCCGCGAGTTGAGCCGAGGCGGGCGCAAGCGGCCGCGAAATCGGGCCGAGGCGGGCGCAAGCGGCCGCGAAACTGGGCCGAGGCGGGCGCAAGCGGCCGCGAAACTGGGCCGAGGCGGGCGCAAGCGGCCGCGACTGGGCCGAGGCGGGCGCAAGCGGCCGCGAAATTGGGCCGACAGGTGGCGGCCCGGAGGCGAGGCGGGTGCTGGCGGCCGTGGGGAGCGGTGCAGCTGCGGAGTCCAGGCCGGTAGGTGCGGCCGGGAGTCGAGTTGAGGCGGCTGCCGGGCGCGGTGGAGCTCAAGGCCGCGCCGGCGAGAGGTCAGCGGTGTTCCACCGCGTTGCGGAGATCCAGCATCGCCCTGGCGGAGTCCGTTGCCGAGCGGGCCGAGAACATCGCCACGCCCACGGAGCCGTTGTCGGCCCAGCCGCAGACGGACAGGTCGGCGTCGTCGACCTTCGTGACGCCGCAGCGCATGGTGCCGCCCAGGGGGCCGGGGTTGACGTCCTTCAGGTCGCGGACGCCGCCCTTGTCGTCGCTCACGACGGCGAGGGCGGACTTGAGGCTCGCGTCGGGGTTCCAGATGCGGGCGGTGCCGGCCACCAGGATCGCGTTGGTGTCGCCCTCGCGGTAGATCAGGCCGTAGCTGGTGTCGAGGCTGACTTCCGAGGCGATGGCGTCGCGGATGTACTCGGCGGCTGCCTTGGCGCCGTCGCTGGTGTCCAGCGTGAAGGCGCCGACCTTGTCCGGGGACTTGATCGTGGTGTCGCTCTGGTTGAAGACCCGCATGACGGTGGGGCCGTAGATGACGGCCGAGACCACTACCGCCAGGCCCGCGACTGCCGCGGCGACCTGGGCGAAGCGCTTCACGGGGATGCCGGAACGGGCGGGAGCCTCCTCGGGCTCCTCGTCGTCGTAGTACAGGCCGGCGGGACCGCCGTCGGGGTCGACCATCGGCGCACTGTAGCAGCGAACACGAAGCGTTCGCTGCACAGCCGTCGGCCAGCGCGCTTCCGCTGCTCAGGGGACGGCCGGCTCGAGTGGACGCCGCGATCGCCCCCACAGAAGCGTCGCGCCGCTCGCCGCCGGCACGGCGAATGGCCGACGACGAGCGAAAAGCGGCGCGAAGCGAAACGCCGCGCGACGCGACGAGCAAACGCGGCGCGCGACGCGACGAACAAAAAACGCGACGAACAAAAAACGCGACGAACAAAAAACGCGACGAACAAAAGCGTGACGAGCGGAGCGGTGCGCGACGTGACGAGTGAAACACGGCGTGCGGCGGGGCTAGCGGGTTACTACGGCCTCGCGGATCTGGACGAACAGTGGGGCGGACTCGTCCGCGGTGCGGCCGAAGAACAGCACCAGGCCGAGGCTGCCATGGTCGGCCCAGACGCACATCGCGAAGGCCGTCTTCTCCGAGTCGTCCGTGCCCGCCTGGCCGTCGGCGCACTTCACCGTGCCGCCCAGCTTGCCTGCGGCGTACGTGCGGGGGGAGCCGACGTCGCGCTTGCCCGAGCCGCCGGACTCGAAGCCGTTGAAGGCGCTGTCGGCCTCGGAGCCGGGAGACAGGAACGTGCCGGTGGCGGCGGCCAGGACGACGATCTTCTGGACGTCGCCGTCGGTGGTGTAGACGCCCGTGGCCACCTCGTCGAGGTCGGCGCTGCCGTCGCGCAGGGCCTTCTCGACCGTGTCCTCGAGCTGGCCGGCCGCGTCGGTGTTCGACTTGGTCAGGTCGCCGGGCAGCGTGGCGGGGGCGCTGACGTGGGCGGTCTCCTTGATGTACGGATACAGGAACAAGCCGCCGGCGACGACGCAGACCAGGAAGACGCCGCCGATCACGCTCAGGGTGATTTTCCAGCCCCGGCCCTTCTTCTGCGGGGGCGGCGGCGCCGGCGTGAACACGGACGGTGGTGGAGCGGAGACCGGCTGATAGGCCTGCGGCTGCGCGGACACCGGATACGCCGGGGGCGGCGCGGGCTGAGCGGACACCGGATACGCGGGGGGCGGCGCGGGCTGAGCGGCGTAACCCTGCGCCGGGTAGCCCGGCGGCGGGGCGACGTAACCGGACTGCGTCGGATAGCCACCAGGCTGGCTCTGCGTGCGGTACTCGGCCGGCGGCGGGCCCGGCGACGGCGGCGGGGGCGTGCCGAACTCCGGTGCCAGGTCGTACGACACCGGCCGGAACGGCTCGGAACGCGGCTCGTCATCCGGGTTGTGCGGCGGGTAGGTCACCGTCGATCAGTCTCCTGAGTTAAGGGGCAATGGCGAGCGTAGACCCCCTGTGCGACAGTTCTAGACTTTGCGTGTGACGGATACTCCACGCGCGGCGGAAGCAACCCCGGCGCTCTCGGCGCAGTATGCCCCTGGCGAGGTCGAGCAGCGGCGGTACGAGCAATGGGTAGCCGACGGTCTGTTCAAGGCGGACGCGTCCAGCGACAAGCCGCCGTTCTCGATCGTATTGCCGCCGCCGAACGTCACGGGCTCGCTGCACATCGGGCATGCGCTCGACCACTCCGTGCAGGATGCGCTGACCAGGCGCAAGCGCATGCAGGGGTACGAGACGCTGTGGCTTCCGGGCATGGACCACGCCGGCATCGCCACGCAGAACGTCGTCGAGCGGCAGCTGGCCGCCGACGGACTGTCGCGGCACGACCTCGGGCGCGAGGCGTTCGTCGAGCGCGTGTGGCAGTGGAAGACCGAGTCCGGCGGCAAGATCCTGGGGCAGATGACCCGGCTCGGCGACTCCGTGGACTGGAGCCGCGAGCGGTTCACCATGGACGAGGGGCTGTCCCGGGCCGTCCTCACCATCTTCAAGCGGCTCTACGACGACGGGCTCATCTACCGGGCCGAGCGGATCATCAACTGGTGCCCGCGGTGCCTGACGGCGCTGAGCGACATCGAGGTCGAGCACTCCGACGACGACGGCGAGCTCGTCTCGATCCGCTACGGCGACGGCGACGACGCGATCGTGGTCGCCACCACGCGGGCAGAGACGATGCTGGGCGACATCGCGGTGGCGGTGCACCCCGACGACGAGCGCTACAAGCACCTCGTCGGGACCGAGGTCGAGCTGCCGCTCACCGGGCGGCGGATCCCGATCGTCGCCGACCCGCACGTCGACCCGGCGTTCGGCACCGGCGCGGTCAAGGTGACCCCGGCGCACGACCCCAACGACTTCGAGATCGGCCAGCGCCACGACCTGCCGAGCCTGACCATCATGGACGAGCACGGCGTCATCACCGTGCACGGGCCGTTCCTCGGGCTGGACCGCTTCGAGGCGCGGCCGGCGGTCGTCGCCGCGCTGCGGGCCGAGGGGCGCATCGTCGCCGAGAAGCGGCCGTATATGCACGCCGTCGGGCACTGCTCGCGGTGCAACACCACCGTCGAGCCGCGGCTGTCGCTGCAGTGGTTCGTGCGGACCGAGCCGCTGGCCCGGGCGGCCGGCGACGCGGTGCGCGACGGGCGGGTGCGGGTCGAGCCGCCGGAGCTCACGAAGCGGTACTTCGGCTGGGTCGACAACATGCACGACTGGTGCATCTCGCGGCAGCTGTGGTGGGGCCACCGGATCCCGGTGTGGTACGGGCCCAACGGCGAGGTCGTGTGCGTCGGCCCGGAGGATCAGGTGCCCTCCGGCGAGGGCTGGGTGCAGGACGCCGACGTGCTGGACACCTGGTTCAGCTCGGCGCTGTGGCCGTTCTCGACGCTCGGCTGGCCCGACGAGACGCCCGATCTCGCCAAGTTCTATCCGACGAGCGTGCTCGTCACGGGGTACGACATCCTGTTCTTCTGGGTTGCCCGGATGATGATGTTCGGCCTCTACGCGATGGGCGGCCGCCAGCCCTTCGACGTGGTCATGCTCCACGGCATGGTCCGCGACCAGTACGGCAAGAAGATGTCGAAGTCCTTCGGCAACGTCGTGGACCCGCTGGACTGGATCGAGCGCTTCGGCGCCGACGCGACCCGCTTCACGCTGCTGCGCGGGGCCAACCCGGGCGCCGACGTGCCGGTCAGCGAGGACTGGGTGCAGGGCGCCCGCAACTTCGCCAACAAGCTGTGGAACGCGACCCGCTACGGGCTGTCCAACGGGGCGACCGTCGAGGGTGAGCTGCCGGTCGAGGGCCTGAGCACCGTCGACCGCTGGATCCTGTCCCGCCTGCAGCACGTCATCGGCGAGGTCGACCAGCAGTTCGAGGCGTTCGAGCTGGCCAAGGTGTGCGACACGCTGTACCACTTCGCGTGGGACGACGTCTGCGACTGGTACCTCGAGCTCACCAAGCCGGTGCTCACCGGCGACGACGAGGCGGCCAAGGCGGTCACCCGGCGGGTCCTCGGCCACGTGCTGGAGAGCCTGCAGCGGCTGCTGCACCCGATCATGCCGTTCGTGACCGAGGAGCTGTGGACGACGCTCACCGGCCGGCCGACCGTGGTGCGCGCCGAGTGGCCGACGGCCGACAAGGAGCTCATCGACGACGCGGCCGAGGGCGAGGTGGAGAACCTCCAGCGGGTCGTCACCGAGGTCCGGCGGTTCCGCGCCGACCAGGGCGTGAAGCCGGCGCAGCGGGTCGTGGCCCGCCTCGACGGGCTTGACGCCGCCGGGCTGGTCGCGCACGAGGGGCTGATCCGATCGCTCGCCCGGCTCGACCCCTCCGGGGCGAACTTCGCGGCGACCGCGACGCTCGCCGTCGGCGTCGGGGTCACCGTCGCGCTCGACACCCGCGGGACGATCGACGTCGCCGCCGAGCGGGCACGGCTGACCAAGGACCGCACCGCGGCGGAGAAGGAGGCCGAGCAGTGCCGGGCCAAGCTCGGCAACCCGGCCTTCACCGACAAGGCGCCCGAGCCGGTGGTCGCGAAGATCCGCCAGCGGCTCGAGGCGGCCGAGGCCGACCTGGCCCGCATCGCCGCCCAGCTGGAAGCGCTGCAGTGACCAGGTCGTTCTCGGAGGTCGACCAGGAGCTGAACGCCCGCGGGTTCACCCGCATGGTGTTCGACCTGGGCCGCATCGAGGGGCTGCTCGACTCGCTCGGCAGCCCCCAGCGGGCGTATCCGGCGATCCACCTGACCGGCACCAACGGCAAGACGTCGACGGCCCGGATGATCGACTCGCTGCTGCGGGCGCACGGGCTGCGCACCGGGCGGTACACGAGCCCCCACCTGCAGAGCATCACCGAGCGGATCAGCATCGAGGGCGAGCCGATCAGCGAGGAGAAGTTCGTCGAGGTGTACGAGGAGGTCGCGCCGCTGGCCGAGTTCCTCGACGCGCGCAGCGACGCTCCGCTGACGTACTTCGACATGACCACGGCGATGGCGTTCGCCGCGTTCGCCGACGCGCCGGTCGACGTGGCCGTGGTGGAGGTCGGCCTCGGCGGCGCGGACGACTCCACCAACGTGCTGCACGCCCAGACCACGGTCATCACGCCGATCGGGCTGGACCACACCGAGTGGCTCGGCGACACGATCGAGGAGATCGCCTGGGCCAAGGCCGGGATCGTGCACAAGGGCTCGACGCTGATCTGCGCGCTGCAGCCGGAGGAGGCGATGCGCCCGATCCTGGAGCGCTGTGCCGAGGTCGGCGCGACGCTGGCCCGGGAGGGGCGCGAGTTCGGCGTCGTGCAGCGCGACCTGGCCGTCGGCGGGCAGGTGCTGACGCTGCAGGGGCTTTCCGGGGTGTACGAGGGCGTGTTTCTGCCCTTGCACGGTGAACATCAGGCGCAGAACGCGGCCATCGCGCTCGCCGCGGTCGAGGCGTTCCTGGGCGCCGGCGCGGAGCGGGCGCTCAACGCGGAGTCGGTCCGCGAGGGCTTCGCCGGCGCGACGTCGCCCGGCCGCCTCGAGCGGATCCGCAACTCGCCGCCGATCCTGCTCGACGCCGCGCACAACGCGCACGGCATGAGCGCCACGGTGCGGGCGCTCACCGAGGAGTTCGCGTTCAGCGGGCTCGTCGCGGTCGTCGCGGCGCTGGGCGACAAGGACGTCGAGGGCATGCTCGAGCTGCTGGAGCCGATCACCGAGAGCATCGTGGTGACCCGCAACAGCTCGCCGCGGGCGATGCCGGCCGCGCAGCTCGCGGCGATCGCCGAGGAACTGTTCGGGGCCGACCGGGTGCATGTGGTACCAAATCTGCCCGATGCGATCGACGCGGCCGTGACGCTCGCCGAGTCCGACAATGCCGTGCCCGGCACCGTGGGCATTCTCATCACCGGCTCGGTCGTGACCGTCGCCGACGCTCGCGGGCTGTTGAAGCGATGAGCGCGCCGACCGGCCTGAAGAACCCCGCGGGGTCCGTGCGGGGCATGGGCGCCGCCGGGCTCGTCGTCGAGGGTGTCGTACTGCTGCTGGCCCTGCTGCCGCTGGCCAAGCTCGGCCACGGCAGCAACACGGGCGCGATGTGGGCCTGCGGCGTCCTCGCCGTCGTGTGCTTCGGGCTGTGCGGGCTGCTCAATCACTCGTGGGCGTGGATCGCCGGGCTGCTCGTGCAGGTCGCGCTGCTCGTCGGCGGGTTCCTGCACTGGTCGCTGCTCGCGCTCGGCGTCGTGTTCGGCGCGGCCTGGCTGTACGCGCTGTACGTGCGGCGCGCGGTCTACGCGAACAAGCCCGACTGATGCGCGCGAGCCGGCTCCTGTCGACGCTGCTGCTGTTGCAGACCCGGGGCCGGCTCACGGCGCAGCAGATCGCGGACGAGCTCGAGGTGTCGGTCCGCACCGTGTACCGCGACATCGAGGCCCTGTCCGCCTCGGGCGTGCCGGTCTACGCCGACCGCGGGCCGACCGGCGGGTTCGCGCTCCTCGACGGGTACCGCACCAGCCTCACCGGCCTGACCACCGACGAGGCCGCCGCGCTGTTCCTCAACGGCAGCGGCGCCACCGCGGGCGACCTCGGGCTCGGCCCGACCCTGGAGGCGGCGCGGCTCAAGCTGCTGGCCGCGCTGCCGGCCGAGCAGCGCTCGATGGCCGGGCGCATCCAGGAGCGCGTCCACGTCGACGCGCCCGGATGGTTCCGGGACCCGGAGGCGCCGCCGCACCTCGATGCCGCCGCCGGCGCGCTGTGGGAGCAGCGCCGGATCCAGGTGGTGTACCGCAAATGGGACCGGACCTCGGTCGAACGCACCCTGGAGCCGCTCGGCCTGGTCCTCAAGGGCACCGCGTGGTACCTGGTCGCCCGCGGCCGCACGCGCGTCAACGGCTACCGGATCTCCCGCGTCGACGCGCTCACCGTGCTCGACGAGACGTTCGAGCGCCCCGCCGATTTCGATTTGCGGCGGTACTGGCTGGAGTTCTCGGAAAATCTGGAGCGCACGCTCTACAACGGAGGTTCGGCGACGGTACGCCTTTCGCCGCGCGCCGTCTCGCTGTGGTGGATGCTCGGGCCCGTCGCCGAACGGGCCCGCCGGGAGCACGGGGTGCTCGAAAGCGATGGCTGGGTCCGGGTGACCCTGCCGATCGAGTCCTTCGAGCACGCGCGGATCGACTTCGGCCGGTTCGGGCCGGACGTCGAGGTGCTCGAACCCCTGCAGCTGCGGGCGCTGATGCGGGCTACCGCCGAAGAGACCGTCCGGCGGTATTCAGCGCCGTAGCTCCCACCTGGTCAGCGCGATGGCGTGGCCGTCCGGGTCGCGGAACGTCGCGGAGCACAGCTCCAGGTGCTCGCCCTGCGGTACCGTCCGCGGCCGGTGCACGAAGTCGACGCCCTGCTCGCGGAGGCGCTCGTAGGCCTCGTACACGTCGGGGACGTCGAGGTTGAGGTGCACCACCCGGCGGTCGACCGGCGGCATGTCGGCCACGCGGCGCAGCACGACCCGGGCCGTGCCGGTCTCCAGCACCGCGCTCGTCTCGCCGCTGTCCAGCTCGGTCAGGCCGAGGGTGTCGCGGTAGAACCGGCGCGAGCGCTGCAGGTCGGACACGATGAGCGTGATGCTCACGCCGTTGACCCCGTCCAGCGGCATGGTCTGCCGCCGCGGCGCGGTGGCCAGGAACTCGGCGACGGCGCCCTCGCTCAGCGGCTGCTCCTCGAGCTGGTCCTCGGGCGGCAGGTAGTGCTCGGTCGCATACGGGTCGGGGGCCACTGCCTCGTCGTCATCGCTCTCCTGCATGGGCGGCGGGCGCAGGATCGGCGGGGCGCTGTAGAGGCCGGCGCCGACCGGCACCGGTCCGCGCCCGTTTCCGGCCCAGGCCGACCTGGTCGGCTCCGGGGCCGGCTCTTCGGCCAGCTCGCCTTCGATGACGGTGGGTTCGGTGTGCTCGGCCCGGACCGGGGGCAGTTCGGTCTCGCGGTCCGGGAAGGAGTCGGTCCACCACTCGATCTCGGGCTCGGGCCTGGGCTCGATCCCGGACTCCGGCTCCGGCTCGGGCGCGGCCGGCGGGGCGACGAGCGCGTAGCCGGCCTCGGGGATCGTGTACTCCTCCGGCTGGGTCTCCGCGACCGCCGTCGTCGATACCGGGGTGGTCTCCGCCTCCTCCGGCGTCTCGTCTGCCTCGGTCTCGGTCTCGGTCTCGGTCTCGGCCGCGGTGCGGCCGCGGCCCGGGCGCCCGCGGCGGACGCGGTCGTGGGCGCCGGTGCGCGGGTGCGGGCTGGGGCGGCGGTGCGGGCTCGGCTTCGGGGTCGAGCGCAGCCGCATGATGATCGGCTCGTCCTCGTCGCCGATGATCGTCTGGCCCGCGCCGCTCGCCGGTGTCTCCTTCGCCGGCGACTCGGCTTCGGCCTCGACTTCGGCCTCAGGCTCGGGCTCGACGATCGGCGCTTCCGCGAAGGCGACCGCGGTGCTGCCCGCGCCGAGGGGCTCGCTCGTGTAGTGGGCCGGGTCGGCCGCCGCGTGCCGGGGCCGGCCGGGGCGGGCCTGGCGCCGGGCCGCCTCGGGGATCTGCTCGGCCTCCGTCACGGTCGCCGGCGGCGCGAGCGTCGCGACCCCGCCGCTACCGACGTGCTCGTCGATGCCGGCGTCGATCGGGGGAAGGTTGGTCAGCGTCGGCGTGTTGTCCGGCGGGGGCAGCGTGTTGTCCGGCGGGAGCAGGTCGTCGGACGGGCGGCCGTAGTCGTCGCCGTCGAGCGAGTAGCCGTAGTTGCCGCCGAGGTCGTCGGCGCCGCCGATCGGGCCGCGCTGCTCGGCGAGCACGACCTCCTGGTGGGTCTGGACGCGGTCCCAGAGCACGGTGAACTTGCGCGGTGCGCCCTTGAGGACCTGCACCGGCAGCGTGGCGCCCGGCTCCGGCCACTTCTCCAGCGGGATGGCCGGGTCGATGCCGCTCACGGTGATCCCGCGGATGCCCGGCGCGGTGATGGTCAGCTTCAACCGGCCGCGGGCCACCCGGCCCTCCTGCGTCGGCCGGGGCGTGATGTCTTCAACGAGGGCGGAGCCCTGGACGTACACCCGGACCTTGTTGCGCGAGTTGAGGACCATGACCATGACGGGCCCGGCCGCCGCGACCACGACGCCGAGGGCGATCATCAGCCCCTCGTCCGCCCCCCAGCCGCAGAACGCCAGGAAACCGCCGACCAGGATCAGCAGCAGAATGACCAGGTTCCGGCCGTCGGATGACGATGCGCGGTTGCTGGATGGCAAGTCGACCTCCCCAGACGACTGACATCAGGCTATGCCTGATCATCGCCGAAACGGAAGTCTCCGGCACCCGGGCGGGGCGCGCGTCGTGACGCTGGGTAGGCTCGGCGCCAGTACCTGGGAAACTTGGAGGAGTTTCGTGTCGGAGCGCACGCTCGTTCTCATCAAGCCCGACGCCGTACGCCGCGGCCTGGTGGGCGAGGTCATCGGCCGGCTGGAGCGCAAGGGCCTGACGGTCGAGGCGATGACCCTGCGCACGATGGACGTGGCGCTGGCCGACCAGCACTACGCCGAGCACGTCGAGCGCCCGTACTACCCGGCGCTGCGCGACTTCATGACGAGCGGCCCGCTGGTGTCGCTGGTGGTCTCGGGCGACGAGGCGATCACGGTGGTGCGCACATTGATCGGCGCGACGGACGGCCGGAAGGCGGCGCCGGGCAGCATCCGCGGCGACTTTTCCCTGTCCAACCGCGAAAACCTCGTGCACGCCTCGGACTCGCCGGACAGCGCCAAGCGCGAGATCGGGTTGTGGTACCCGGAGCTCTAATCGGCACCGGCGCCCTTGGGGCAGGCCGTTCACTTCCTCAGCCCGTCGCTTTTGCGGCGGGCTGAGTTGCTTACGACAGTGGGGCGCTCCGCGCCACGACTGCCCGTCGCTTTTGCGGCGGGCTGAGTTTGCTCTCGGCCGTTGTCACGACAAGTCGGGCGCTCCGCGCCACGACAGCCCGTCGCTTTTGCGGCAGGCTGAGTTCGCTTTCGGCTGTTGTCATGACAAGTCGGGCGCTCCGCTACGACAGCCCGTCGCTTCTGCGGCGGGCTGAGTTCGCTTTCGGCCGTTGTCGCGACAAGTCGGGCGCTCCGCGCCACGACTTGTCGGATTTATACCCTGACAGGCGATAAAAGCGGGCAATCCGCGTGCGTGCGCCCGTGTCGGCGCGTCGCGGATTCTGCTGGCCAGGGAGAACTACCTGGCGTCGCGGTGGCGAGTACTTGGCGGTCAGGCCGAGTCGGGGTCGGCGATCTGGTCGGGGCGCTTCGGGGCGTACCGGCCCACGTACTCCTGGCCCGTCAGCTGCTGGATCGCGTTCATCAGCTTCAGCGTCACCTCGCGCAACGCGCGGCTGTCGACCTCGCCGCCGCCCTGCCACTGGCTCAGGTCCAGGGGCTCGCCGATGCGTACCTCGACGTTCGGGCCCAGCTTCGGCAGGGATGCGCCGACCGGCATGACCTTGTCGAAGCCCATCAGGCCGACCGGAATGATCGGGGCCGGTGCGTCCAGCGCCAGCTTCGCCACGCCGGGGCGGCCGCGGTAGAGGCGGCCGTCGGTCGAGCGGGTGCCCTCCGGGAAGATGCCCAGCACGTGGCCCTCGCGCAGGACCGGCAAGGCGGCGTCGAGGGCCATCAGGCTGGCGCGGCCGCCGGAGCGGTCGACCGGGATCTGATTCAGGCCGTACATGATGTTGCGCAGCGCGGCGCCCTTGAGGCCGGGGCCGCTGAAGTACTGGTTCTTGGCGAGGAAGTAGACGTTGCGAGGGGCGATGGCGCCCATCATCACCGAGTCGAGGACCGACTGGTGGTTGCTGGCCAGGATCGCCGGGCCGGTCTTCGGCACATTGTCCAGGCCGATGATCTTCGGGTGCCAGAGGAGCCGGACCAGGGGTGCGACCGTCATCTTGCCGACCGCATAGAGCGCGGACAAATGCCCTCCACCAGGCTCAACTCAACGCTGCCGCACACTCTAACGGCCGGGCCTGGCAACAGCAGCCGAGGACGTCACAAGGTGGGCAAGACCACCCGCGCTTCCTTGATCACGATGCGACGAGGACGAGCGCCGTTGCGGCCAGGCCCAGGCCGGCCAGTTGCACGGGGCGCATGCGTTCGCGGTCGATGAGCATGGCCAGCAGTACCGTCGAGACCGGATACAGCGCGGCGATCGGCGCGATGATGCTCAGGTCGCCGCGGGCGGACGCGAGCAGGTAGAGCGCGTTGGCCGACATGTCCAGCACGCCGGCCGCCAGCAGCCAGCGCCGCGACGAGCCGGACGGGCGGGTCGCGCCGTTGCGCAGCCGCTGTACGACCAGGGGCGCGCCGAGGACGATCGCGGCCGCCTGGGCGCCGGCGATCGGCCACAGGCCCGCGCCGTCGCCGGCCCGGGACAGGCACGTGAAGAACAGGCCGAAGCCCGCGCCGGACAGCAGCGCGAGGCCGACCAGGCCGCCGGTCACCCGGGTGCCGGTGCCACCGGCCGCGCTGACCAGGCCGATCGCGGCGATCGCGCAGGCCGCGCCGGTGAGCGCGAGGATGCCGGGGCGCTCGCCGGTGGCCAGGCCGTAGGCGACGGGCAGCAGGGCGGTGGTCACGGCGCTGATCGGCGCGACGATCGCCATCGCGCCGCCGGACAGGGCGCGGTAGAAGACGAACATGCCGACGACGCCGAAGACGCCGGCGACGGCGCCCCAGCCGATCGCGTGGGCGCTCGCCGCGGCGGGCATGAGGATCAGGTACAGCACCAGCAACGGAAGGCTGGCCGCCTTGGACAGCACGACCACGAGCAGCGCGTCGGCGCGCTGGCTGGCCTTGCCGCCGGAGAAGTCGCCGACGCCCCAGACCAGGCCGGACAGCGCGGCGAGCACGATCCCGATCACTAGAAGGCTCCCAAACCTCGTATAACCGAAATGTCGGATATGTCCGTTGCGGAGCGGCGGACATATCCGCTGGAACACGGCGCGGCCGCGAGGTGCACGGCAGCGCCGCCAACGCTCGCCGCGGTCGCGAGGTGCACGGCAGCGCCGGCCTCGCGACGTGCGGCACGGCCTCGCGACGTGCGGCACGGCCTCGCGACGTGCGGCACGGCCTCGCGACGCGCGGCACGGCCCCGCACACGGACGCGTCGCGGGCTGCACGGCATCGCCGGCAACGCAAACGCGCGGCACGGCCCCGATATGCACCGCGCGGGCCCACACACGCGACGCGCTGCGAGCCGCGCGGCGTCGCCGCCAACGCAACGCGCGGCGTCGCCGCCAACGCAACGCGCGGCGTGGACGGGTGAAGCGCGGCGTCGCCGCCAACGCGCCAGCGGGGCCGCCGAAATACAACGCAGCCGCTGAACAACGCAACGGAGCTGTCGAGAACGCAGGCGTGGCCGCTAGAGGAGAGACGTGGTTGTCGAAACGCGGGGTGGCGGCCGCGGGCGTGGGCGCCGGGGTCGGGTGGGCGAAGGAGCGGCGCAATCAAGCGAGGCGTTCTATGCGGATCTCGTCGGCCGTCAGCAGCGAAGCGAGCAGCTCCGCGGCCGGCGTCAGGTCGATGTCCAGGCCCTCCAGCAGGAAGACCGCCGACGTCGTCGAAGCGGTGAGGGCCGTGCGCCGGCCCTGGCGCCAGTTCCAGCGGCGGCACGTCACCGCCACGTCGTCGCGCCAGATCACCTCGCCGGGCTCCGGGGACTCCACGGCGGGGGCGCCGTCCTTCACCGTGTCGAAGGGCTCGTCGCCCGTCGCGCGGACCAGGCGCTCGGTGCCGACCAGCGTGGCGCGGTCCTCGCCGCCGATCGGGACGGCGAAGCGGATGCTCACGGCGTTGTAGGCGTCGACCAGGCCGTTCACCGACGGGACGTCGCCGCGGGCGGCTCGCTTGCGCAGGGCCTCGGCCGAGCAGGGGGTGCGCTGGGGCTTGGCGCCGAACGCCCGGTAGACGTCGCGCCAGGCCTCCAGGTGTGGGTGCGGGGCGGTCAGGTCGCCGGCCGCGGCGACGGCGTCGTGCAGCAGCTGCGGGGCGGCGGGGCCGCTGCGCAGGCCGTCGGCGAGGACCGCGAACACGGTAGCCTCGTGGCCCACGGAGCGGCACAGATCGAGAACATCCTCGGCGACGGCGAACATGCCGTATTCGTATCACAATAATGACCGTGAAGGAAAATATGTTGACCGACCGGGAGCGGGACGCGCAGGCCGCCATTGCGCGTCAGGTCAAGAGCCTGCGGCAGGGCCGGCGTTGGTCGCTTGACGAGCTCGCCAGCCGCTCGGGTGTGAGCAAGGGCATGCTCGTGCAGATCGAAGGGGCCCGGACAAACCCGAGCATCGGGACGCTGTGCCGGGTCGCCGAGTCGTTCGGGGTGAGCATCGGGCGGCTGCTGGAAGGGGAGCCCGAGCCGGTCGTGAAGATCGTCGCGGCGGACGAGCCGGCGGTGCTGTGGCACGGGTCGCTCGGCGGGACCGGGCGGCTGCTGCGCGGGGTGAACGACCCGGCGTTCGTCGAGTTCTGGGAGTGGCGCATGCCGCCGGGCGAGGACCACGACTCCGGCGATCACACGCCGCACACGCGGGAGCTCATCCACGTCTCCGAGGGCGAGCTGGAAGTCACCGTCGACGTCACGAGCTACCGCGTCAGGACGGGCGAGACCATCGACTTCCCGGCGGACCGCCCCCACAGCTACCGGAACCCCGGCACTGCAGAGGCGGTCCTCACGATGGTGGTGGTCATGCCCCCGGGGGAGTACGACCGCCGGGCGTAAAACTAGACCGGCGTCACCGTGACCTTGACCGGCGAATCCTCGCCGACCTCGCCGGCGAAGCCGTCGACGAGCGTGCCCATCTCGACCGAGTTGGCCAGGGTCTCGCCGGCGACGAAGGCCGCGTGCGCCTCGAGCGCCGCGGCGACCGGCGGCGGGCCGTCGACCACGACCACGATCCGGTCCGACACGTTGAGGTCGGCATCGCGGCGGGCCTGCTGGATCACCCGGACCAGGTCGCGGGCCAGGCCCTCGGCGGCCAGCTCCGGGGTCACCGTGCTGTCGAGCACGACCACGCCCTCGCCGCCGGGCAGCGGCGCCGACTGGGTCGGGTCCGCGGCCACGAGCTTGAGGTCGTACTCGCCCTCGCGCAGCTCCACCCCGCCGGCCACGACCGCGCCGCCCGTCTGGCCCCAGTCCCCGGCCTTGACCGCCTTGATGACCTGCTGGACGTCCTTGCCCAGGCGAGGGCCGAGCACCCGCGGTACCAGCGTCAGCACCGGCGTGCAGTGGGCCGCCACGTCGCCGGTGAACTCGACCGCCTTGACGTTGACCTCGTCGGCGACGAGCGCCGCGAAGGGGCGCAGGGCGTCAGCGTTCGGGGTGGCGACCGTCAGCGTCTGCAGCGGCAGGCGCACCCGCAGGCCGCGGGCCTTGCGCAGGGACAGCGCCGCCGAGCACACGTCGCGCACGGCGTCCATGTCGGCCACGAGCTGGTGGTCGGCCGGGAAGTCCGCCGCCGCCGGGAAGTCCGTCAGGTGTACCGAGCGCTCGCCGGTCAGGCCGCGGAAGATCTCCTCCGCGGTCAGCGGCGCGAGCGGCGCGACGACCTGCGCGAGCGTGGTCAGCACGGTGTACAGCGTGTCGAACGCGTCCCGGTCGCCCGACCAGAAGCGGTCGCGCGAGCGGCGCACGTACCAGTTGGTGAGCGCGTCGAGGTAGGAGCGCACGCTGCCGCAGGCCCCGGACAGGTCGTAGGCGTCCAGCTGCCGCTCGACCGTGGCCACCAGCTCGCCCGTCTTCGCCAGCACGTAGCGGTCCAGCAGGTCGGCACTGTCGGTGCGCTGCCGCGCGGTGTAGCCGTCGGCGTTGGCGTAGAGCGAGAAGAAGTACCACACGTTCCACAGCGGCAGCAGCACCTGCCGGACGGCGTCGCGGATGCCGACCTCGGTGACCGGCATGTCGCCGCCGCGCAGCACCGGCGAGGCGACCAGGAACCAGCGCATCGCGTCCGAGCCGTACTCGTCGAACACCCGGTACACGTCCGGGTAGTTGCGCAGGCTCTTGGACATCTTGCGCCCGTCCTCGCCGAGCAGGATGCCGTGGCTGACGCAGCTGTTGAACGCCGGGCGGTCGAACAGCGCCGTGGCCAGCACGTGCATGGTGTAGAACCAGCCGCGGGTCTGGCCGATGTACTCCACGATGAAGTCGCCCGGGTAGTGGTGCTCGAACCACTCGGCGTTCTCGAACGGGTAGTGCACCTGCGCGAACGGCATCGAGCCGGACTCGAACCAGCAGTCCAGCACCTCCGGCACCCGGCGCATGACGGACTGCCCGGTCGGGTCGTCCGGGTTGGGCCGCGTCAGGTTGTCGATCTCCGGCCGGTGCAGGTCCACCGGGCGTACGCCGAAGTCGCGCTCGAGCTCGTCCAGCGAGCCGTACACGTCCACCCGCGGGTACTGCGGGTCGTCCGACTTCCACACCGGGATCGGCGAGCCCCAGAACCGGTTCCGGCTGATCGACCAGTCACGGGCGTTGGACAGCCACTTGCCGAACGAGCCGTCCTTGATGTGCTCCGGGGTCCAGGTGATCTGCTGGTTGAGCTCCACCATCCGGTCGCGGAACGCGGTCACCTGCACGAACCAGGACGACACCGCCTTGTAGACCAGCGGGGTGTCGCAGCGCCAGCAGTGCGGGTAGGAGTGCGTGTACGAGTCGTGGCGCACGACCACGCCGGCGGCCTTGAGGTCGCGGATGACCGGCTTGTTGGCCTCGAAGACCTGCAGCCCCTGGTACGGCGGCACCAGCGACGTGAACCGGGTGTGCTCGTCGACGGTCACCACGGTCGGGATGTCCACCGACGCGCAGGCGTTCTGGTCGTCCTCGCCGAATGCGGGCGCCATGTGCACCACGCCGGTGCCGTCCTCGGTCGTGACGAAGTCGGCCCCGATGATCTGGAAGGCGTTCGGGGTGTCGGCGAGGAACGTGAACAGCGGCGTGTACCGGCGGCCGACGAGCTCGGCGCCGCTCAGCGTGCCCACGCGGGTCGCGTTCGCGAGCTCCTTCTCGTAGGCGGCGACGCGCGAGTCGGCGAGGATGTAGCGCTGCCCGTCCTCCTCGAAGACCGCGTACTCGATCTCCGGCCCGACCGCGATGGCCAGGTTGGAGGGCAGGGTCCACGGGGTCGTCGTCCAGACCAGGATCTTCTCGCCGGTCTCCAGCGCGAACGCCACCGTCAGCGCCGGGTCCTGCCGGTCGCGGTAGACGTCCTCGTCCATGCGCAGCTCGGTGTTGGACAGCGGGGTCTCGCAGCGCCAGCAGTACGCCAGCACCCGGAAGCCCTCGTAGACCAGGCCCTTGTCGTGCAGGGTCTTGAAGGCCCACATGACGCTTTCCATGTAGTCCAGGTCGAGCGTCTTGTAGTCGTTGGTGAAGTCGACCCAGCGGGCCTGGCGCGTGACGTACCGCTCCCACTCGCTGGTGTAGCGCAGCACCGACTCCTTGGTGGCCGCGTTGAACTTGTCCACCCCGAGCTGGAGGATCTCGGCCTTCGTGGTGATGCCGAGCTGCTTCTCCGCCTCGACCTCGGCGGGCATGCCGTGGCAGTCCCAGCCGAAGCGGCGCTCGACGCGGAAGCCCTTCATGGTCTTGTACCGCGGGACGACGTCCTTCGCGTAGCCCGTCAGCAGGTGGCCGTAGTGCGGCAGGCCGTTGGCGAACGGGGGCCCGTCGTAGAACACGAACTCGTTCGACCCGTTGTCGCCGGCCGGGCGCTGCTCCACCGAGGCCTGGAACGTGCCGTCCGCGGACCAGTAGTCCAGGACGTCGCGCTCGACTTCGGGGAGGTTAGGGCTCGCCGGGACGCCGGTGCCCGTGCGGTGCATCGGGTAGGCCATCGGTGGTCGCTCTCCTCGCGTGGTCGCTGTCTCGACTCCACGCGGGGACGAACCGGTCGCCCGATCCGCGGTACCACCCCGCTTGCCGCCGAAATGGTGCGCTCGGCGGCCGCTCGTTGGCCGGCTGTCACGGGCCGGTACCCGTCCGGTTCTACTGGGCCGGCGATCGGCCGTTCTTCCGGAGGCTCGCCGGTGATCGCCGGGTCGACACCTGTACCACAGAGGATAGCGCGCCCCCGGAAGCGGGTTTCGCGGGCGCCATAAGAAATAGTAAAGAAACCTTGACATTAAATTCCCGCACGGGCAACGTTGGGGAACGCGTCGACGCCCATCGACGTCACCCCCATCTGGAGACACCATGCGTAGACGGCACATCACCCTGCTCGCGGGGGCCGGGGCGGTGGCACTGACCCTTACCGGGGTTGTGCTCGCCATGCCCGCGTCCGCCGCCGAGCTGCTGTCCAACCCCGGCTTCGAGACCGGCACCACGTCCGGCTGGACGTGCGAGTCGGCGTCGGTCACGTCCGGCGCCGCGCACACCGGCACCTACAAGCTCGCGGGCACGCCCGGCGGCACCACCGCGCAGTGCTCGCAGACGGTCTCCGTGCAGCCGAACACGAAGTACACCCTTTCGGGGTACGTCAACGGCTCCTACGTCTTCATCGGCGTCACCGGCGGGGTCGACGCGAGCACCTGGACGCCCGGCACGAGCGGCTACTCGCAGCTCAGCGTCGCGTTCACCACCGGCGCGAGCCAGACCTCGGCGGTCGTCTACGTGCACGGCTGGTACGGCCAGCCCGCGTACACGGCCGACGACTTCTCGCTCAACGGCCCCGGCGGCACCCCGACCACGATCGAGCCGACGACGAAGTCCCCGTCGCCCTCGGTCTCGCCGTCCCGCTCGGCGTCGCCGTCCGCCTCGCCGTCGAAGTCCCCGTCGAGCTCGCCGTCGACCTCCACGTCGCCGTCGACGCCGCCCGGCCCGCTGCCCAAGCACTTCCTGACCGGCTACTGGCAGGACTTCGTCAACCCGGCCACGCCGCTGCGCCTGCGCGACACGCCGGCCAACTACGACCTCATCGCGGTCGCCTTCGCCGCCGCCACCGGCACCCCCGGCGGCCTGTCGTTCAGCGTCGACTCCGGGCTGTCCAACGCGGTCGGCGGCTACACCGACGCCGACTTCAAGGCCGACATCGCCACGATGCACTCGCGGGGCAAGAAGGTCATCCTCTCCGTCGGCGGCGAGACCGGCACGGTGAGCGTCGGCGACGCCAACTCGGCGACCAACTTCGCCAACTCGGCGTACTCGATCATGCAGGCCTACGGCTTCGACGGCATCGACATCGACCTGGAGAACGGGCTCAACCCGACGTACATGGCCCAGGCCCTGCGCTCGCTGCGGTCCAAGGTGGGCGCGAACCTGATCATCACGATGGCACCGCAGACGATCGACATGCAGTCGACCGGCAGCAGCTACTTCGCGCTGGCGCTCAACATCAAGGACATCCTGACGGTCGTCCACACGCAGTACTACAACTCCGGCAGCATGCTCGGCTGCGACCAGATGCAGGCGTACTCGCAGGGCACGGTCAACTTCATGACCGCCCTGGCCTGCATCCAGCTGGAGAACGGGCTGCGCCCGGACCAGGTGGCCCTGGGCCTGCCGGCCGGCACCGGCGCGGCGGGCGGCGGCGTGGTCTCGCCGTCGCTGGTCAACCAGGCGCTGGACTGCCTGGCCGTCGGCACCAATTGCGGCACGTTCAAGCCGCCGCACACCTACCCGGGCATCCGCGGCGCGATGACCTGGTCGATCAACTGGGACGTGAAGAACGGCAACGGCTTCGCCAACACGGTCAAGCCGCACCTGGCCACGCTGCCGTAACCAGAGACCTTCCTCCCACCAACACGGCTCCGGGGGATCGGGTGTTCCCAGCGCCCGATTCTCCGGAGCCGTTCTTTGCGCGCGGCCCGATCACCCGGCGGCAGTGAGGGGGCCGCGAGCCACGTGGCAGGCCGACGTCGAGGGCTAGTTGCGGACCGTGATCGAGGCCCGCAGGTTCTGCATCATGGTGGCGGCCTCGCTGAGCGTCGTGTCCGGGAACACCGCGATCGCGATCATCCCGTGGTCGGACCAGCCGCAGATGGTACTTCCCGCGCGGCCGGCGGCGCAGCGCTCCTCGCCGCCCAGCGGGCCGGCGTCGACCTCCCGCACGTTCTGGACCTGGGTCTTCGTGCCCAGCTTGCGCAGGCTCGCCTCCAGGTCGCGGGTGGGGTGGGTGATGAACCGGGTGACCCCGAAGAGCAGCACGGTGTGTCGATCACCGTCCCGGTAGACGGCGGTGAAGCCCTCCTCGTCCAGGTGGTCGGACGTCAGCGAGGCCTGCAGCTGACCGGCCGTCTTCTTCGCGTTGGTGTCGTTGATCCGGGTCAGGCCGGGCACGGTGGCGTCGAGGTTGACCGAGGCCGGGTACTGGACCCACCACTGCCGGGCCCAGGCGTAGGAGCTGCCGCAGCAGCCGGCGCACAGCAGGAACATCACCAGCAGGACCCAGGGCCACTTGCGCCGCCGGCGGCGCTGGAACTGCCACGGCGGGGGGATGGGGCCGGGCCGGTAACCCGGCGGCGTCACCGGCACGTACTGAACCTGCGGCTGGGGCGGTGCCGCCGGCAGATCGAGGGTGCGCGGGGCCGCGGGGAGGTCGAGGGTGTCCTCCCACTGCCGCCGGCGGCGTGAGCCGCCGGGGGGTACGGATGCGGAACCGACCCACGTGGGTGAGGCCGGCTGCCGCTCGGTCGGCGACTCGTCCGCCGGTTGTGTCACAACACGAAGGCTAACGAGTGCGCGCACGCCGCGCAGAGTTCGCTGTTCGGGGCTAACGTCGCAAGCGTGCTGGGTCTACCGGATCACGTGAGCGCGGGCCTGTTCGATCTCGACGGTGTGCTGACCCCGACGGCGGTCATCCACAACAAAGCCTGGACGGCGATGTTCAACGAGTTCCTCACGGCCAGAGGCCAGCGGGAGTTCGACCCCGTCCACGACTACAACGACTACGTGGACGGCAAGCCCCGCGAGGCCGGCGTCCGCGACTTCCTCGCCTCCCGCGGCATCTCGCTGCCCGAGGGCTCGCCCGACGACCCGCCGGAGGCGGAGACCGTCAACGGGCTGGGCAACCGCAAGAACGTGCAGCTGCTGAAGCTGCTGGAGCAGGGCGGGCTGAAGCCGTATCCGGCCTCGCTGACGTACCTGCAGCGGGCCAAGGCGGCCGGGCTGCGCCGAGCCGTGGTGAGCTCGAGCGCCAACACGCTGCAGGTGATCACCTCGACGGGGCTGGCCGACCTGCTGGAGGTCCGGGTCGACGGGCTGACGATCCGCGAGCGCGGCCTGAAGGGCAAGCCGGCCCCGGACACGTTCCTGGAGGCCGCCCGCGAGCTGGGCGTCGAGCCGGCCCATGCGGCCGTGTTCGAGGACGCGCTGGCCGGGGTCGAGGCCGGGCGGGCCGGCGGGTTCTTCGTCGTGGGCATCGACCGGGTCGGCGGCGACCACGCCGCGGACCTGCGGCGCAGCGGCGCCGACATCGTCGTGGCGGACCTGGGGGAGTTGCTGTGAGCACGTTTCCCGTCGAGCCCTGGGCGCTGCGCGAGACGCGCCTCAACCTTGACGCGCTGGCCCAGACGGAGTCGCTGTTCGCCCTGTCCAACGGGCACGTCGGCCTGCGCGGCAACCTGGACGAGGGTGAGCCGTTCGGGCTGCCCGGCACCTACCTCAACTCCTTCTACGAGGAGCGGCCGCTGCCTTACGCCGAGGCGGGCTACGGCTTCCCGGAGGAGGGCCAGTCGATCCTCAACGTGACCAACGGCAAGGTGTTCCGGCTGCTGGTCGACGACGAGCCGTTCGACGTGCGCTACGGGGTCCTGCACGACCACCAGCGGGTCCTCGACCTGCGCGCCGGCACCCTGCAGCGCGACGTCGAGTGGACCTCGCCGGCCGGGCAGCGGATCAAGGTGCGCACGACCCGGCTGGTCTCGCTCGAGCAGCGCTCGGTCGCCGCGTTCCTCTACGAGGTCGAGCCGGTCGACGCGCCGGCCCGGGTCATCGTGCAGTCCGAGCTGGTGGCCAACGAGGACGTGCCGACGCCGAGCCGGGACCCGCGGGTCGCCGCCGCGCTCGGGCACGCGCTCGTCGCCGAGGGCCACTACGCCCGTGACCTCGACGCCCAGCTGCTGCACCGCACCAACGCCAGCTGCCTGCGCCTCGGCGCCGAGATGGACCACGAGGTGTCCGCGCCCGTGCCGGTGCGCTCGCACACCGAGGCCACCGATGACTGGGCCCGCACCACGTTCGCCTGCGAGCTGCAGCCCGGCCAGCGGCTGCGGATCGTGAAGTACCTCGCCTACGGCTGGTCCAGCCAGCGCTCCCGGATGGCGATCCGCGACCAGGTGCACGGCGCGATCGCCGGCGCCCGGCTCGGCGGCTGGGACGGGCTGATCAAGTCCCAGCGCACCTACCTCGACCAGTTCTGGGCGCAGGCCGACGTGGAGGTCGACGGCGACGCCGAGATCCAGCAGGCGGTCCGCTTCGCGCTGTTCCACCTCATGCAGGCCGGCGCGCGGGCCGAGGCGCGGCCGATCGCGGCCAAGGGCCTCACCGGGCGCGGCTACGACGGCCACGTCTTCTGGGACACCGAGAGCTTCGTGCTGCCCGTCCTGACGTACACCCACCCCCAGGTCGCCCGCGACGGGCTGCGGTGGCGGCACGACACGCTCGACCTGGCCCGCGACCGGGCGCGCCTGCTCGGGCTCAAGGGCGCGGCGTTCCCGTGGCGCACGATCCGCGGCCAGGAGTGCTCGGCCTACTGGCCGGCCGGCACGGCGGGCTTCCACGTCAACGCCGACATCGCCGCCGCCGTGGTCCGCTACGTGCAGGCGACCGGGGACACCCAGTTCGAGCGCGAGAACGGGCTGGAGCTGCTGGTCGAGACCGCCCGGCTGTGGCGCTCGCTCGGCCACCACGACCGGCACGGCGTCTTCCACATCGACGGGGTGACCGGGCCGGACGAGTACAGCGCGATCGCCGACGACAACATCTACACCAACCTGATGGCCCAGCTGAACCTGCGCGCGGCCGCCGCGGCCGCGGACCGGTATCCGGAGGAGGCCCGCCGCTTCGGCGTCGACGACGAGGAGATCGCCTCGTGGCTCGACGCGGCGGCGAATGTGCACCTGCCGTACGACCGGGAGCTGGGCGTGCACCAGCAGTCGATCAACTTCACGCTGCACCAGGAGTGGGACTTCGCCGGCACGCCGGCCGACCACTACCCGCTGCTGCTGCACTACCCGTACTTCGACCTGTACCGCCGTCAGGTGGTCAAGCAGGCCGACCTGGTGCTGGCCATGCACTTGCGGGGCGACGCGTTCACCCGCGAGGAGAAGGCCCGCAACTTCCACTACTACGACGAGCGCACGGTCCGTGACTCTTCGCTGTCGGCGTGCACGCAGGCGGTCATGGCGGCCGAGGTGGGCCACCCCGAGCTCGCCTACGACTACCTCGGCGAGGCCGCGTTCGTCGACCTCTACGACCTGCAGCACAACTCCAGGGACGGGCTGCACATGGCCTCGCTGGCCGGCACCTGGCTGGCGATCGTCGCCGGCTTCGGCGGCATGCGCGACTACGGCGGCGAGCTGTCGTTCCTGCCGCGCCTGCCGGGGCAGCTCAACAAGCTGCGGTTCGCCGTCACGATCCGCGGCGACGTGCTGCGGGTCACCGTGGAGCACGGCCAGGCGACCTACGCCGTCGACGAGGGCGAGATCACGCTGCGCCACCACGGCGAGGAGGTCACCGTGCGCGCCGACGAGCCGGTCACGCTGCCCATTCCCGCTCCGCACCCGTCCACGCCGGCCCCGGTCCAGCCGCCCCACCGGGCGCCGCATCGTCGCAAGCGGGAGGGGTAGGTAGGCTGGTCTCCCGTGAGTGTGACGAGCGTCTTCGCCCAACTCGAGCGACTGCTGCCGCGGATCAGCAAGCCGATCCAATATGTCGGCGGTGAGCTCGGCGCGGTTGTGAAGGACTGGGACGCCGCCACCGTGCGCTGGGCGCTGTCCTACCCCGACGCCTACGAGGTCGGCCTGCCCAACCAGGGCGTGCAGATCCTCTACGAGGTGCTCAACGAGCAGCCCGACGTCCTCGCCGAGCGCACCTACGCCGTGTGGCCCGACCTCGAGCGCCTCATGCGCGAAGAGGGCGTGCCGCAGTTCACCGTGGACGCGCACCGGCCCGTGTCGGCGTTCGACCTGTTCGGCGTGTCGTTCGCCACCGAGCTCGGCTACACCAACATGCTCACCATGCTCGACCTCGCCGGCATTCCGCTGGACGCGCGCGAGCGGGACGAGCGGCACCCGATCGTCGTCGCCGGCGGCCACGCCGCGTTCAACCCGGAGCCGATCGCCGACTTCATCGACGCCGCCGTGCTCGGCGACGGCGAGGAGGCGGTGCTGGAGATCAGCGCGATCGTCCGGCAGTGGAAGGCCGAGGGCGAGCCGGGCGGCCGCGACGAGCTGCTGCTGCGGCTGGCGCGGACCGAGTCGGTGTACGTGCCGCGCTTCTACGACGTCGACTACCTGCCCGACGGCCGCATCCAGCGGGTCGTGCCCAACCGCGCCGACGTGCCCTTCCGCGTGCACAAGCGCACCACGATGGACCTCGACGCCTGGCCGTACCCGAAGAAGCCGCTCGTGCCCCTGGCCGAGACGGTCCACGAGCGCTACGCGGTGGAGATTTTCCGCGGGTGTACTCGAGGCTGCCGCTTCTGCCAGGCGGGGATGATCACGCGGCCGGTCCGCGAGCGCTCGATCACCACCGTGGGGCAGATGGTCAAGGAGGGGCTGGAGTTCTCCGGCTTCCACGAGGTCGGGCTGCTGTCGCTGTCCTCGGCGGACCACTCCGAGATCGGCGACATGTGCTCGGGGCTCGCGCAGCAGTACGAGGGCACCAACGTCTCGCTGTCGCTGCCCTCGACCCGGGTCGACGCGTTCAACGTGACGCTCGCCCAGGAGCTCTCCCGCAACGGGCGGCGCACCGGCCTCACCTTCGCCCCCGAAGGCGGCTCCGAGCGGATCCGCCAGGTGATCAACAAGATGGTCACCGAGGAGGACCTGATCCGCACGGTCGTCACGGCGTACTCGAACGGCTGGCGGCAGGTGAAGCTGTACTTCATGTGCGGCCTGCCCACCGAGACCGACGACGACGTGCTGCAGATCGCCAAGCTGGCGCACGACGTCATCCGGGCCGGCCGCGAGGCGACCGGCTCGCGGGACATCCGCTGCACGGTCTCGATCGGCGGCTTCGTCCCCAAGCCGCACACCCCGTTCCAGTGGGCCTCCATGGCGGAGCCGGAGGTCATCGACCGGCGGCTCAAGGCCCTCAAGGAGGCCATCAACGCCGACCGGTCGCTGGGCAAGGCGATCGGCTACCGGTACCACGACGGCGAGCCCTCCCAGGTCGAGGGCCTGCTCAGCCGCGGTGACCGGCGCGTCGGCGCGGTGATCCGCCGCGTCTGGGAGGACGGCGGGCGCTTCGACGGCTGGTCGGAGCACTTCTCGTTCAAGCGCTGGACCGACGCGGCGGCCGAGGTGCTGCCGCAGTTCGGGGTGGACCTGGCCTGGTACACCACCCGCGAGCGCGAGCAGCACGAGGTCCTGCCCTGGGACCACCTGGACTCGGGGCTGGACAAGGACTGGCTCTGGCAGGACTGGCAGGACGCCCTGACCGGCTACGAGCAGGACGACTGCCGCTGGACGCCGTGCTTCGACTGCGGCGTCTGCCCCAGCCAGGACACGGAGATCCAGATCGGCCCGACGGGCCGCAAGCTGCTGCCGCTCACCCCGGTCGCGGGACTGCGGGTGCCGAATGCCTAAGCGCCAGCCGGAGAGCAACCAGGAGCCCGTCGTCCAGCGGATCCGGCTGCGGTACGCCAAGCGCGGCCCCCTCCGCTTCACCTCCCACCGCGACTTCGCCCGCGCGTTCGAGCGGGCGCTGCTGCGGGCCAACGTCCCGATCGCGTACTCCCAGGGCTTCACCCCGCACCCCAAGGTCTCCTACGCCAGCGCCGCGCCGACGGGGGTGGCCAGCGAGGCGGAGTACCTGGAGATCGGCCTGCGGGCGGTCGTCGAGCCCGCGCGGCTGCGGCTCGCGCTGGACGCGGCGCTCTCGCCCGGCCTCGACGTGCTCGAGGCGGTCGAGTCGCCGCTCAACGGCGGGGGCAGCCTCGCCGACCGCATCGACGCGTCGAGCTGGCGCATCGAGCTGCCCGGCATCGCCCGGCACGACGCCGTGGTGGCCGTCCGCGCGTTCCTCGACGCGCCCGAGGTGCTCGTCGAGCGGCTCACGAAACAGGGCCGCCGGACCTTCGACACGCGGGCCGCGGTGGTCCGCCTCGACTGCCTCGATCTTGAAAAACTGTCGGATTCCACCGTCAGTGACCTACCTTCCGAGGTCACCGACATACCGTGTGCGATACTCGACCTTGTCGTGCGGCAGGTAACCCCGACCGTGCGACCCGACGATGTGCTGTCCGGTCTGCGCGTAGTGGCCGACCTGGAGCCGCCGGTACCGCCCCGTGCGACCCGACTGGCTCAGGGAGTGCTGACCGAGCAGGGCGACCTCGTCGATCCGCTCGCCCAGTCCGGCGAAGTGGATCGGCCGGCGGCCGTCGTAGGGACTTCGTCGCTGTAGACGACGGGTGATCCGCCAGGTGGCGGGCCACCGGCCGCCGGGCGCGAGGTTGGCAGACTTTCGGCGGATCGTCCGCGTGAGCGGATACCTCCGCCGGCACAACATATATGCGGTGCCCCCGTGTGGCTGCGTTGCTACGCGCCCGGGAGCGCCAGAACTGGAGAACGTCCGCATGTTCGACAACGAGTCGGCGAGCGGCGACACCACCGGCGATGAGCCGGTGGTTGCTGCCGCAGCCAGCGAGACCGAGACCCCCGTCCGGCGCACCCGCCGCCGCGCCACCAAGGCGGCCGCCGAGCCGCCGGCGGAAGAACCCCCGGCGGAAGAACCCCCGGCCGAGATCGAGCCCGCCCCCGTCAAGGCCACCACCCGCCGCCGGCGGAAGGTGACGGCGGAGGCGGAAACCGGCGAGTCGGGCGATTCTGGGCAGCAGGCCCTTCCCATCGAGGAACCGCCCGCGCCCGTGAAGGCCACCCGGACCCGGCGTAGCCGCGCCAAGGTCGTCGAGGAGCCGCCGGCCGAGCCGCTCCCGATCGAGGAGGAGCCGGCCGCGCCCCTGGACGAGCCCGAGGCCGTCGAGGAGCTCGAGCCGCTGGTCGTGGAGGAGGAGCCGGAGCCCGAGCCGGAGCCCCCGGCGCGCCGCCGCCGGGCCGCCCCCGTCCAGCTGCTGTTCATGCCGCCCAGCGAGCAGGTCGCGCCCGCGCCCGCCGCGGAGGTCGAGCCCGCCGAGGAGGAGCCGGCCGGCCGCAGCCGCCGCCGGCGCCGCGGCCGGGCCGCCGCCGAGGAGGTCTTCGCCGAGGCCGCCGCCGTCGAGGTCGTCGAGGCGCCGGTCGAGGCCGAGGAAGAAGACGAGACCGAGGTCGACGAGGAAGAGGACGAGGGCCTGGACGGCGCCGTCCGGCGTCGCCGCCGCCGCGGCCGCCGGGGCCGGGGCCGGGGTCGCGGCACTGCCGGCGACGAGCTGGACGAGGCCGAGGACGCCGAGGCGGAGGACACCGAGGAGGAGGCCGCCGAGGAGGCCGAGGCCGCCGCCGAGGACGAGGGCGAGGACGACGGCGAGGGGCTGACCCGCCGCCGGCGCCGCCGGCGCCGCAAGGGCTCGGCCGACGCCGAGGCCGGCGACGACCCGCACGTGGTCGTGAAGATCCGCGAGCCGCGCACCGCCACCCGCGAGCGGGACGAGGTCCAGGGCGTCTCCGGCTCCACCCGGCTGGAGGCCAAGCGCCAGCGCCGCCGGGACGGCCGCGAGCAGCGCCGCACCCGCCCGCCGATCCTCAGCGAGTCGGAGTTCCTGGCCCGCCGCGAGGCCGTCGACCGCTCGATGGTCATCCGGCAGAAGAACGACCGCACCCAGATCGCCGTGCTCGAGGACAAGGTCCTCGTCGAGCACTACGTCACCCGGGCGTCGTCGAGCTCCATGGTCGGCAACGTGTACCTCGGCCGCGTCCAGAACGTGCTGCCCAGCATGGAGGCGGCGTTCGTCGACATCGGCCGGGGCCGCAACGCGGTGCTCTACGCCGGCGAGGTCAACTGGGACGCCACCGGCCTGGAGGGGCGCACCCGCACCATCGAGCAGGCGCTGAAGTCCGGCGACTCGGTGCTCGTCCAGGTCACCAAGGACCCCATCGGCACCAAGGGCGCCCGCCTCACCAGCCACATCGCGCTGTCCGGGCGGCACCTGGTGTACGTGCCGCACGGCAACGCCTCCGGGATCAGCCGCAAGCTGTCCGACGTGGAGCGCAAGCGCCTGCGCGACGTGCTCAAGAACCTCGTCCCCGACGGCGCCGGTGTGATCGTGCGCACCGCGGCCGAGGGCGCCTCCGAGGACGACCTGGCCCGCGACGTCAAGCGGCTGCAGGCGCAGTGGGAGGCCATCCAGGAGAAGTCGACCGGCAGCAGCGCGCCGGCCCTGCTGTACGAGGAGCCGGAGCTCGTCGTGCGGGTCGTGCGCGACCTGTTCAACGAGGACTTCCGCGACCTGGTCATCCAGGGCAACGACGCCTTCGAGTCGGTCGAGCCCTACCTGTCGCACGTCTCGCCGGACCTCGTCGACCGGGTGCACCGCTACACCGGCACCGGCGACGTCTTCGCCGACCTGCGCATCGACGAGCAGCTGATCAAGGCGCTCGACCGGCGGGTGTTCCTGCCCTCCGGCGGCAGCCTGGTCATCGACCGCACCGAGGCGATGACCGTGATCGACGTCAACACCGGCAAGTACACCGGGGCCGGCGGCAACCTCGAGGAGACGGTCACCCGCAACAATCTCGAGGCGGCCGAGGAGATCGTCCACCAGCTGCGCCTGCGCGACCTCGGCGGCATCATCGTCATCGACTTCATCGACATGGTCCTGGAGTCCAACCGCGAGCTGGTGCTGCGCCGGCTGACCGAGTGCCTGGGCCGGGACCGGACCAAGCACCAGGTCACCGAGATCACCTCGCTCGGCCTGGTGCAGATGACCCGCAAGCGGGTCGGCCAGGGCCTGCTCGAGGCCTTCAGCGAGACCTGCGAGGTCTGCAAGGGCCGCGGCCTGATCATCCACACCGAGCCGATCCCCGAGAAGCGCAGCGGCGGAACCGGCGGCGGTCACGGCCACGCCGTGACCAAGGTCGCCTCCGCGACCGCCGCGCCGGTCACCTCGGGCGTGGAGGAGGCCGACGCGCCCGCGCCGCGCAGCCGCCGACGCGGCCGCCGCGGTGCCACCGCGGTCGCCGAGGAGGCGCCCGAGGCCGAGTCCGTCGAGGCCCCGCACGTGGTCGAGGACGCCCAGGAGGAGGCGGAGTTCACGCCGATCGCCTCCGAGGACGACCCCGACAACGTCGAGGACGACGAGGACGAGGGCGCGGGCAACGGGGCCCGCCGCCGGACCCGCCGGGGTGGCGTCCGTCGCCGGACCCGGCCCTGATTTGGGGAGTACGCCAGCGATGGCGTACTCTTCCTGAAGCGCACTTTCGTGCGTTGGGGTCGTTGTGTGCTTTGAAAAGCCACTAACCCGACCAGCCCGCTGAGCTACGACAGGAGTCCGCGTCTCATGTACGCGATCGTCAAGACCGGCGGCAAGCAGTACAAGGTCGCCGAGGGCGATGTGATCGAGGTCGAGAAGCTCGTGGGCGAGCCGGGCGATGCGCTGACGCTCTCCGCGGTCCTGCTTGTCGACGGCGAGGATCTCATCACCGACGCCGCCAAGCTTGCCAGCGCCTCGGTGACCGCCGAGCTTGTCGCGCACACCAAGGGTCCGAAGATCCGGATCCACAAGTTCAAGAACAAGACCGGCTACCACAAGCGCCAGGGTCACCGTCAGCCGCTGACCCAGGTGAAGGTCACCGGCATCTCCACCGGGAAGTAGGGCTAAGCGCGATGGCACACAAAAAGGGTGCGTCAAGCTCGCGGAACGGGCGCGACTCCGCCGCCCAGCGGCTCGGCGTGAAGCGTTTCGGCGGCCAGCTGGTCAACGCGGGTGAGATCATCATCCGTCAGCGCGGCACCAAGTTCCACCCGGGCGACCTGGTCGGCCGCGGTGGCGACGACACGCTCTTCGCGCTCGCCGCCGGTCACGTGACCTTCGGCACGAAGCGCGGCCGCAAGACGGTCAGCATCACTCCGGCCGAGGGCTGAGTTCGTTTCTTCGCGCGGCGGGCAGGGGGCATCACGCCCCCGGCCCGCCGTTGCTGCGTTCAGAAGCCCCGATCGGGGCTTGGTGCTCGCGTAGCGAGCATGGGGGTCCGGGGTGGGAACCCCCGGCGCGCCCGAGCGGAGCGAGCGCCAGTCGCGTTTGCCAGCTCTTGTAACTGCGGACGTCGGGATTCCTCGCGGGAGGAACGGTCGTGCATTGCACGAGCCCGAGCCATGGAAATAGGTTTTTTGAAGGGTGTGGGTAAGTGACCTCGTTCGTTGACCGGGCCGTGCTGCACGTGAAGGCCGGCGACGGCGGTCACGGCTGCGTGTCCATCCACCGCGAGAAGTTCAAGCCGTTCGGCGGCCCCGACGGCGGCGACGGCGGGCACGGCGGCAGCGTCACGCTCGTCGTGGACGCCGGCGTGCACACGCTGCTGGACTTCCACTTCCACCCGCACCAGAAGGCCCGCAACGGCCACGGCGGGGCCGGCAACAACCGCGACGGCGCCAACGGCGAGACGCTCGAGCTGCGAGTGCCCGACGGCACCGTCGTGCAGTCCCTCGACGGCGAGGTCCTCGCCGATCTCGTCGGCGCCGGCACCCGCTACGAGCTGGCCCGCGGCGGCCGCGGTGGGCGGGGCAACGCCTCGCTGGCCAGCACCCGGCGCAAGGCGCCCGGCTTCGCCGAGCTCGGCGAGCCCGGCGAGCAGCTCGACGTGGTCCTCGAGCTCAAGAGCGTCGCCGACGTGGGCCTGGTCGGCTTCCCGTCGGCCGGCAAGTCCTCGCTCATCGCGGCCATCTCCGCGGCCCGGCCGAAGATCGCCGACTATCCGTTCACGACGCTGGTGCCCAACCTGGGCGTCGTGCAGGCCGGCGACGACACGTTCACCGTCGCCGACGTGCCCGGGCTCATCCCCGGCGCGGCCACCGGCAAGGGGCTGGGGCTGGAGTTCCTGCGGCACATCGAGCGCACCGCCGTCCTGGCGCACGTGATCGACACGGCGGCGCTGGAGACCGAGCGCGACCCGCTGTCCGACATCGACGCCATCGAGGCGGAGCTGGCCGCGTACGGCGGGCTGGAGGACCGGCCGCGCCTCGTCGTGCTCAACAAGATCGACGTTCCCGACGGGCGCGACCTCGCCGACATCGTGCGGCCCGAGCTCGAGGCGCGCGGCCTGCCCGTGTACGCGGTCAGCGCGGTGTCCCGGGAGGGCCTGCGCGAGCTCACCTTCGCCCTCGCCGAGGCCGTCGAGCAGCACCGGCTGGCCGCGCCGCCGCCGGAGCGCACCCGGATCATCCTGCGACCGGTCGCGGTCGACGACAGCGGCTTCACCATCGAGCGCGACGGCGAGGGCGTGTACGTCGTGCGCGGCGGATCGCCGGAGCGCTGGGTCCGCCAGACCAACTTCGACAACGACGAGGCCGTCGGGTACCTTGCCGACCGCCTCGCCCGGCTCGGTGTCGAGGCGGCCCTGAAAAAGGCGGGCGCCGAACCGGGCGATCCCGTTCGAATTGGCGCCCATGAATTCGAATGGCAGCCGAACCAGTTCGCCGAGGAGGAGTTCGTGCCCGGCAACCGGGGCACCGACTACCGCCTCGAGGAGCCGAACAAGCGGGTCGGAGCGGCCGAGCGCAAGGCCATGCGGGCGGCGCGGCGGCGCCCGTACGAGGAGCTGGAAGTTTCAGCCGACGACGAGGATTTTTAACCCCACGCGCAACGTAATTCGCCGGTTGAGCGAAACATCCGGGAAATCGAGTGTGCGTACCGTCGGGCCATGTTGATCGAGCATCGCCCGTCGGGCGACTCGGAGGTGATCGCGCTCGTGGTCGACCAGCAGGTCGAGCTGCGGGCGCGCGACGGTGGCCGGGAGGGCCACGTGTATGCGGTCGACCCGGCCGCCCGCTACCTGGTCGCGATCGACGGCGGCGACGCCGTGGCCTGTGGCGCGCTGCTCGCCTTCGACATCGACGCGGCCGAGGTCACCCGGCTGTACGTCCGCCCGGCGTACCGTGGCCGCGGCATCGGCCGGCGCGTGCTCGCCGCGGTCGAGGACCTCGCCGCCTCCCGGGGCCACCGGGTGCTGCGGGCCGAGGCGAGCATCACCTCGCCCGAGGCCATCGCGCTGTTCCTCGCCGCCGGCTACCGGCCCATTGCGCGCTTCGGGCGCTACGTGAAGTACGAGGCCAGCCGCTGCTTCGAGAAACGCTTCGACGACGCCGGCCGCGAGGTCCGGGTGGTCCGCCGCTCCACCGCCGACCCGGCCGTCTCCGAGCTCGTCGCGCTGGCCGGCAACGAGGCCGCGACCCGCTACGGCAGCCCCGACGCCCGGCGGTTCCCGGTCGACCCGCTGGCCAGGTTTGTGCTGGCCACCGTCGACGGCGTCGCCGCCGGCTGCGGCGCGATCCAGTCCCTGGACGACCAGACCGTCGAGATCAAGCGGATGTATGTGCGGCCGGCGTACCGCGGCAACGGCATCGCCCGGCGGGTGCTCGCGGCGCTGGAGGACCTGGCCGCCGGGTCGCACTATCCGCTCATCCGGCTCGAAACCGGATCCCGGCAGCCGGAGTCCATCCGATTGTACGAATCGGCCGGTTACCGACCGATTCCGCCGTATGGGCCGTACGTACAGAGCCCGCTCAGCCTGTGCTACGAAAAACTCGTGATTGCCCCCGAGCCCATCGCGTCCGAGCTCGCCTGAGGCTAGTGTCTGGTCGGTGGGCATCCTCGAGCGGCTGACCCGACCGGCCCGTTCTCCACGGGAGCGCTTCGCCGACCAGGTGCTGGCCGAGCTGCGCAGACTCGGGTTCACCGACGCAGAATTCCGCCCGACCCAGTTCGCCATCGTCTGCGAATGCGGCCAGGACGCGTACAGCACACTTTTCCTTTCGAAGGCCTTTACTCAGTACCAGCGAAACCCCGGCGGCGACCGGAAGCAGTTCGTGCGGGAGTTCGTGGCGCACAGCCTCACCCCGCCGGCCCAGCCGGAGTCCTTCGCCGACGCGCTGCCCGACCTGCGCCTCGCGCTGCGCCACGCCGCCCGGGGCACCCGCACGCTGCGCCGGCCCGCGCTGCCGCACCTCGACGAGGTCGTGCTCGCCGGCGACGTGCCCCTCGACATCGACAGTCCCGGCCGGTGGGGGGTGAGCGCGGAGGCGATCTTCGCCGCGGCCCATCACCGGACCCTGGCCCGCGCCGACCTGCCGTCCTCCGCCGGGTTCTTCGGTCCTTCGGTACTGCACGTGCCCGACTACGGCGGCGAGCAGCTGGTCTCGTGGGTGCTGCTGGAGGGCTGGCTCGCCGAGCTCGACGAGCAGGTCGGCGGCCGGGCCGTCGCGTTCCTGCCCAGCACGCTCATGCTGCTGGTCTGCGCCGACGAGCCGCGGCTGGTGGAGCAGCTGTTCGAGCTGGCCGCGGACGAGTACGCGCGCACGCCGCGGCCGCTGTCGCCGATGGCGTACACGACCGACGACGACGGGCGGGTCGTGCCGTTCCTGCCGCCGCGCGGGCACCCGGCCCACCCGGCCGCGGCGCGGGCCGCCCGGCGGCTCGCGGTCGACGTCGCCGAGCACCAGCGGCGCACCCTGGCCGACCCGCGGCTCGCCGAGGCCACCCTCGCCGCCCGGCCGGACGGCTCGGCGTTCACGTCCGCCGTGTGGGCGGTCGGGACGCCGGCGCTGCTGCCCGCCGTCGACCTGGTGGGCGTGTCCGTGCCGGGCGAGAAGGTGTTCCACGTGCCGTGGGCGCTGCTCGTGGAGGCCGATCTGCTGATCGAGGAGATCGACTACCGGCCGGCCCGCTTCAGCGCGGTGCCGGCGCCGTCCGCGGCGTCCCTCGGCTACCTGCGGGAGCGCGCCGTGCGCTGGTGAGGCCGATGGCCTCCTTGACCCGTTGCACGGTGGCGTCGGCGCGCTCGCTCGCCCGCTCGGCGCCGGCCCGCAGCGTCTCCTCGATGTCCTCCTCGCTGAGCTCGTTGTAGCGGCGCTGCAGCGGTTCGGCGACGGCCAGGACGGCGTCCACGGCCGTGGCCTTGAGGGCGCCGTAGGTTCCGTGGTCCGCGGCGATCCGGTCCGAATCGTCGCCGGTACAGGCCGAGATCAGGTCGATCAGGTTGGAGACGCCCGGCTTGCGCTCCGGGTCGTAGGCGACCTCGGTCCCGCCGTCGGTGACCGCCCGCATGATCTTGCGGCGCAGCACGTCCGGCGGGTCGAGCAGGAACAGCACGCCGTTGGTCGAGGCGTTGGTCTTGCCCATCTTCGCCGTCGGGTCGGCGAGGTCGGCCAGGCGCGCGGCGACCGGCGGGTGGACCGCGTGCGGCACGGTGAGCGCCGGGCCGTAGCGCTCGTTGAACCGCAGCGCGATGTCCCGGGTGAGCTCGACGTGCTGGCGCTGGTCGCGCCCGACGGGCACCTCGACGATGTCGTGCAGCAGGATGTCGGCCGCCATGAGCACCGGGTAGGTGAGCAGCGACAGGCGGGTACCGCTGCCGCCGCCCTTCTCCTTGAACTGGATCATCCGGTGTACCTCGCCGTAGCTCGCGACGCACTCGAGCAGGTAGTGCAGCTCGGTGTGCGCGGGGAGGTCGGACTGGCGGTACAGCAGCGTGCGCCGCGGGTCGAGGCCGGCGGCCAGCAGCAGGCCGGCGGCCTCGAGGGACAGCTCGCGCAGCTCGTGCGGGTCGTGGGTCACGGTCAGGGCGTGCAGGTCGGCGACGAACACCACGGTCGGCTGGGCGTGCTGGCCCTCCACGGTGGGGCGGATCGCGCCGACGTAGTTGCCGAACTGCATGTGGCCGGTCGGCTTGAACCCCGAGATCCGGCGGCCGGGCTGGGTCATGGCATGCGCTCCTGTGGGCTTGGGCGCCAGGGCCGAGCGGTGGCCGTACACACGAAAAAACCGCCCGGACCGGGCGGCCTTGGTGTGTTGGGGTTGTCGCGGAATGCGCGCGAAGGTCGGCCGCCCCTATGGGGCGCGCCAGCTGAGCTGTCGGACGGTGCGCGGCGACATGGTGCCAAGGATAGCACCGGGAGCGCGTCGCGCGGGCCGGTCGTCGGCGGGGCCGCGCTGGCCCCTCCCAAGCGGCGTTTTCTGGTGTTCGCTGGGTCGGGCGGGGCGAGCAAACGGGGAGGGACCTGTGCAGCGCAACACGGATCACGAATTCGGCGACGGGCGGGCCTGGCTGCGGCTGGAGTGCCCGGTGTGTGAAGGATGGCTCGGCGTGCCGGCGGACGTGCCGCGGGGGCCGGCGGCGCAACGGGTGGCGCGGCGCATCGACGCGTTCACCCATCGGCACCGGGCGTGCGGGCGGGCGCTGTGATGCGGCCGCGGCAGTTCCGGCTGCTGGTCGCGTCGTCCTCGGCACCGGGCGACGCGGCGGTCGAGACGCTCTTCGGCCGGTGCGACGACCTCTGCGTGGAGGTGTTGCCGGCCGGGCTCGGTCGTCCCGGCCTCGGCGGCGCGGGCCTCGGGCCGGTCGTCGACGGGCTCGACGCGGGCGGCGGGGACGGCGGGGTGCTGACCTGGGTCGCGTTCGACCGGATGGCGCCGTCGCTGATCGACGCCGTCGTCTCCGGGGTGCGCGACCTCGACTCGGCGGGGCTGCCGGTGGCGGCCGCCATCGCCGACGATCCGCTGGTCACGGCCGAGACGATCGCCGAGCGGGTGGATCGGCCCGTGGCCGCGGTCCGGTCCTGGGGGCTGCCGGGGGTGGTGCGGGAGCATCCGCGGCGGCCGGTGTACGACTGGCCGGAGGTCCTCGAGTGGCTCACCGGGCGGGTGCCGGTGCTCGAGGGCGCCTCCGGCGAGGCGGCCACGTTCGAGGCGGTGACGCTTACCTTGCGGGTGCGGGCGCTCGGGCCGCGGCTCGAGCGCATGACACCGTTGCGGTCGCTGTTGCTGTGAATCGCTGGTCGTTCGGGGCGGGCGTCGCGTCAGACGTCGAACTCGCCGTCCTTGGCGCCCGCCACGAACGCGTCCCATTCGGACTGGGTGAAGACGAGCACGGGGCTCTTCGGGTCGGCGCCATTGCGCAGCCCGATCAGATCGCCGACGAAGGCCACCTCGACACGGCTGCCGTGGCTGTCGCCGGGCGCCGATCGCCAGACGGCACGGGAGCTGTCGAAGTCGCCTTTCGGGTGGGGCAACGTCATGGGCGACACGCTACCGCTGCCGATGTTCCATCTTCGGTACGCCCCGTCGAATTCAGCCCGGGGGGTCTCTCGTCACCGAGTGTGACGAGCGGCACTGGTTTCGTTCGGCGGCGCGATCATTACGATGCGGTGATGCGTGTGGGCATCATGGGCGGGACGTTCGACCCGATCCACCATGGGCACCTCGTGGCCGCCAGCGAGGTCGCCGACTCGTTCGGGCTGGACGAGGTCGTCTTCGTGCCGACCGGCGAACCGTGGCAGAAGAGCGACGAGGCGGTGAGCCCGGCCGAGGAGCGATACCTCATGACCGTCATCGCCACCGCCTCCAATCCGCGGTTCACGGTGAGCCGGGTCGACATCGACCGCGGCGGCCCGACCTACACGGTGGACACGCTGCGTGATCTGCGGATGCTCTACGGTGACGACGCCGAACTGTTCTTCATCACCGGCGCGGACGCCCTCGACAAGATCCTGTCGTGGAAGGACGCCGCCGCGCTGTTCGACCTGGCGCACTTCGTCGGCGTGACCCGGCCCGGCTTCGACCTCAACGCCGAGCACCTGCCGGCCGGCCGGGTGAGCCTGGTGCAGGTCCCGGCGATGGCGATCTCCTCGACCGACTGCCGCCGCCGCGTGGAGGAGGGTAAGCCGGTGTGGTACCTGGTGCCCGACGGTGTGGTGCAATATATCGCGAAGCGTGGTTTGTACCGAAAAGTCGGCAACATCTGAGAGGCAAAATGTCGTACGGGCGTGAGAGGCTGGAACGAGCCCGGTGAAGGTGGCCGGGGTGGTTCGACGAAGGGAGTCCGGTGCCCGCCACTGAGCGTGCCCGCGAGCTGGCGCTCACCGCTGCGCAGGCGGCCGCCGACAAGAAGGCCGAAGACATCGTCATCCTCGACGTGGCCGACCAGTTGGTCATCACCGACGCGTTCCTGCTGGCCTCGGCGCCCAACGAGCGCCAGGTCCTCTCGATCGTCGACGCGATCGAGGAGCGCCTGGTCCAGCTGCCGGAGAAGGCGAAGCCGGTGCGCCGCGAGGGCGAGCGGGGCGGGCGCTGGGTGCTGCTCGACTACGTGGACATCGTGGTGCACGTGCAGCACACCGAGGAGCGGGAGTTCTACGCGCTGGATCGGCTGTGGAAGGACTGCCCGCAGATCGAGTTCGTGGACCGCGACCTGCCGGCCACGGCGTGACGTTGCGCGCCCGGTCTTCGCCGGTGCGGCGCCTGCTTCGGGGAGTTTCCTCTTGACGCTGCTCATCCTCTGGCGCCACGGGCAGACGGAGTGGAACGCCGCCCATCGCATTCAGGGGCAGACCGACACGCCGCTGTCCACGGTCGGCGTCTCACAGGCCCGGGAGAGCGCGCCGCGGCTGGCCGCGCTGCGCCCGACCGTGGTTGTGGCGAGCGACCTCAAGCGCGCCGCCACCACGGCGGGGGCGCTGGTCGAGGTGTCCGGGCTCCCGGTGACGTACGACCCGCGGCTGCGTGAGCGCGGCTTCGGCGAGTGGGAGGGCCACACCCACGCCGAGGCGACCGAGCGCTGGCCGGAGGCGTTCGCGCGGTGGCGCCGCGGCGAGGAGGTCGGCGAGGCCGGCGTCGAGGAGATCGACGCCGTCGCGAAACGCATGGTCGAGGCGCTGCAGGAGGTCACCGAGAAGGCCGGCCCCGGCGCGGTGGTCGTCGCCGCCACGCACGGCGCCGCGGCCCGCTTCGCGACCGTCGCGCTGCTCGGCTGGCCGATGGCGCTGGCCCCGACCCTGGGCGCCCTGCACAACTGCCACGCCACGCACCTGCGCCACGACGAGCTGCGCGGCTGGACCCTCGAGGCCCACAACGTGGTCTGACCTGCCCATTTTTTGATCATTATTGGGGCAGCGGAACCGGCCGCGGGGGTCTAGCGTCAGAGGTGTCATGAGACTTCGAATCGTTGCGCTGACTGTGGTTGCCGGGCTCGGGCTGGGCGCGCTCGGCGGATGCGGCTCGGAAGATTCCTCCGAGCCGGTCACGGCCCCGCCGCCGTCGATCGTGCCGACCACCGTGCCGTCGGCGCCGGGGAGCGGCTCGTCGCTGCGGCCGGATCCGCAGGGCTCGACCATGTCCATCCACGGCACGATCCGCGAGGGCGTAGAGCCGGGGTGCGTGCTGCTCGCCACGGACGCGAAGACCTACCTGCTGATCGGCGGCGACAAGGCGATGCTGAAGACCGGGTCGCAGGTCACCGTCTACGGGGTGGAGCAGAACGACCTGATGACCACCTGCCAGCAGGGGACGCCGTTCAAGGTGACCCGGGTCGAGCAGTAGCCGCCTTCGTTCCCAATTGTCCCGGTCTCGGCCGGCGGCGCGGTGTGAGGGCCGGGACGAGCTTGGCTCTGACGGGTCCGTCGCGGCCGGAATCGGCTACGGTGCGGTGATGACCGGCCCACAACCCGCCGTCGCCGTGGTTACCGACTCGACCGCGTATCTGCCCGCGGACACCGTGTCCGGCGGGCGGCTCACCGTTGTGCCGCTCGCCGTGGTGGTGAACGGCGTGCCGGGGCTGGAGACCGTGGACGTCGACTCCGCCGCGGTCGCCGACGCCCTCAACGCCCGGCGGGTCGCCGTGACCACGTCGCGTCCTTCGCCGGAGGCGTTTTCCCAGGTGTACCGCCAATTGCTCGACTCCGGCGCACAAGCCGTGCTGTCCGTGCACCTGTCCGCGCGGCTCTCCGGGACGTATGACGCCGCGGTGCTGGCGGCGGGCGACTTCGACGGGCGGGTCGAGGTCATCGACACCCAGTCCACCGGCATGGGCCTCGGCTTCCCGGCGCTCGCCGCCGCCGACGCGGCCGCCGCCGGGGGCTCGCCGGCCGAGGTGCGGCAGGCCGCGGTCGACGCCGTGGCCCGTACGACGACGCTGTTCTACGTCGACACCCTCGAGTTCCTGCGCCGGGGCGGCCGGATCGGCGCGGCGGCGGCGCTGCTGGGCACCGCGCTGTCGGTCAAGCCGATCCTGCACACCACGGACCAGGGCGTCGTGGTGCGCGAGAAGGTTCGTACGGCGAGCCGCGCCCTGGCCCGGCTCGTCGACATCGCCGTCGAGTCGGCCGGCGACGCGGACGTGGACATCGCGGTGCACCACCTCGCCGCACCCGACCGCGCCGATGCGCTGCTCACCACACTCAAGGAGCGCCTGGGCGAGCGGCTGCGCGGCGCGTACCTGACGGAGGTCGGCGCGGTCGTCGGCGCCCACGTCGGGCCGGGGATGGTCGCGGTCGTGGTGCACCGCGTCGCATAGCAGATCAACCGGGGCCGCGGCGGTTATCCACAAGCGGTCGGTTATCCACAGAACCGGCATCGGGGGCGAGCGGGCGGGGCGCGGTTCGGCCTAGCGTGCCGGGGCATGTGGCGCTCTGACGAGTACGACGACGGCCGATCCTCCGCCGCCCGCCTGGCCCGGGTGACGTCCCTGCCGCCGGACGAATCCGACGATTCGTTTCCATGGGATGCGAGCTTCCGAAGACCGGAGCCGCCCCCGATCGAGCCCGACAATTCGGCCGAGGTGCGCGGCGGCGGGCTCGGGGCGTTCGACCCCGGACGGCGCGGGGTGCGGGTGCTGCTCGCCGTGGCCGGGCTGGTCGTGCTCGTCTCGGCCGGGCTGGTGTGGTGGTCGCGGCCCAGGGTCACGCCGGCGCCGCAGGTCAGCGCGGCGCCCGTGGCCGCGCCCGGGTCGAGCGCGGCGGCCGTGCTGATCGTCTCCGTCACCGGGCGCGTGCACCGGCCCGGGCTGGTGCGGCTGCCGGCCGGGTCGCGGGTGGCGGACGCGATCGAGGCGGCCGGCGGCGTACTGCCGGGGGTCGATCTCACCGGCGTCAACCTCGCGCGCAAGGTCGTCGACGGCGAGATGATCGCGATCGGGATCACGCCGCCGCCGGGTGCGGTGACGGGCGCGGGTGGCGGCGGCGGTACCGCGGGCGGCCCGGTCAACCTCAACACCGCGACGACGGCGGAGCTGCAGACGCTGCCCGGGATCGGGGAGGTGCTGGCGCAGCGGATCGTCGAGTACCGGGACCGGCACGGCGGGTTTCGCGCGGTCACCGACCTGCGGCAGGTCGAGGGGATCGGGGACGCGAAGTTTCAGCAGCTCAAGGACCGCGTGACGGTATGAGCGCGGACATGCGGCTCGTGGGGGCCGCGCTCGGGTGCTGGTTCGCGGCGATCGGGGCGCTGTTCCTGCCCGCCGCCGCCGGGTGGGGGATCGCCGGTGGCGCCCTGCTCGTCGCGCTCGCCTGGTCCGCCGTGGCCGGGCGCCTCGCCGCGCGGCGGGCCGGCATTTGGCGTACGCGATGGATTGTCGCGGCGGTCGCGGCCGGCATCGCCGGTGGGGCCTCGGCCACCGCGGCGCGCGTCGGCGAACGGGACGCGGAGCCGCTGCGGGCGTTGGTCGCGCGGCACGCCGACGTGCGGGTCGGGCTGGAGATCTCCGACGATCCGCGGCTCGGCCGGGCGCACGCCGGGCGGGACGCGACCGTGGTCGTGCCGGCGCGGCTGGCGTGGGTGTCCACTCCGGACGGCACGCGGATCGTGGTCTCCGCCCGCGTCCTCGTGCTCGCCGGGGACCGCCGGTGGCTCGGGCTGCTGCCGGGGCAGGACGCCGAGGCCGACGGGCGGCTGGCGGCGGCCGGGGGCGGCGACCTGCGCGCGGCGCTCGTGTCGGTGCCGGGGGCGCCGACGCTCGTCGGGCGGGCGCCGCTGGTGCAGCGGGCCGCGGGCGCGCTGCGGTCCGGGCTGCAGCGGGCCTGCGCGGGGCTGCCGGCCGAGCCGGGCGGGCTGCTGCCGGGGCTCGTCGTCGGCGACACGAGCCGGCTGGACCCGGCGCTGGCGGACGACTTCCGCACGACCGGGCTCACACATCTCACGGCGGTCAGCGGCGCGAACCTGGCGATCGTGGTCGGGCTGGTGCTCGTGGTCGTGCGGTGGTGCCGCGCCGGGCCGCGGGTGGCGGCGGTGGTGTGCGTGGTGGCGCTCGCCGGGTTCGTCGTGCTGGTGCGGCCCTCGCCGAGCGTGCTGCGCGCGGCCGCGATGGGCGGGCTCGCGCTCGTGGCGCTGGCGCTCGGGCGGCCGCGGGCCGCGGTGCCGTCGCTGGCGGCGGGGGTGTTCGGGCTGGTGGCGTACGACCCGGAGCTCTCCGTCGATGCCGGCTTCGCCCTGTCGGTGCTGGCCACGGGCGGGCTGGTGCTGATCGCGCCGCGGTGGACCGAGGCGCTGCGGGCGCGGGGTTGGCCGCGCGTGGCCGCGGAGGCGCTGGCCGTGCCGGCGGCGGCGCAGGCGGCGTGCGCGCCGGTCATCGCGGCGATCTCGGCGAGCGTCAGCCTGGCCACCGTCCCGGCCAACCTGCTCGCGGCGCCCGCGGTCGCGCCGGCCACGATCATCGGGATCTTCTCGGCGGTACTCTCACCGCTCGCCCCGACCGCGTCCCAGTTCGCGGCCTGGCTCGCCTCGTGGCCGGCCCGTTGGCTGATCCTGGTCGCCCATCGCGGGGCCGAGGTGCCGGCGGGGCTGCTGCCGTGGCCCGGCGGGGCGGCGGGCGGGCTACTGCTCGGCGCCCTCATCGCGGCGCTGCTCGTGGCATTCCGGCGGCCGGCGGTACGCCGGTGGGTCCTCGTCACCGCCGTCGCCGCCGTGCTCGGGGCCGCGCCCGTGCGGCTGCTCGCCGCGCCGTGGCCGCCGCCGGGGTGGCTGGTCGTGGCCTGCGACGTCGGGCAGGGCGACGCGGTCGCGCTGGCGGCCGGGCCGGGGGCCGCCGTGGTCGTGGACGCCGGGCCGGAGCCGGACGCCGTGGACAGGTGCCTGCGGCGGCTGGGCATCCGGCGCGTACCGCTGCTGGTGATCAGCCACTTCCACGCCGACCACGTCGGCGGGCTCGACGGCGTGCTGCACGGGCGGACGGTCGGCGCGCTGCTCGCGCCCGACTTCGGGGAGCCGGCGGCGGCGCGGGCCGCGGTGCTCGGGCACGGGCTGGCGCGGGTGGCCGGGCCGCTGGAGGTCGGCGGCGTGCACATCGAGGTGCTGGGGCCGGTGCGGCCGCTGACCGGTACTCGTTCGGATCCGAATAACAACTCGCTCGTGCTGGCCGCGACGACGGGCGGGTTCCGCGTGCTGCTCACCGGGGACGCCGAGACGGAGGAGCAGCTCAGCCTGCTCGCGGCGGACGATCCGGCGGCGCTTCGGGCCGATGTGCTGAAGGTGGCGCACCACGGCAGCGCGTATCAGGACGAGGGGTTCCTGGAGGCCGTGGCGCCGCGGGTGGCGCTGGTCAGCGTGGGGGTCGGCAATGACTATGGGCACCCCAGCGGGGTGTTGCTGGCGCGGCTGGTCCGGGGCGGCGCGCGAGTGCTGCGGACGGACCAGCAGGGCGACCTGGCCGTACTGCGGGACACCAACGGTAATCTCTCCGTCGCGGTAAGTAAGGAGTGACGTCGGCGCCGAATTTTTGTCGGTGGGGCGTGAAACGATGACTCGCGTGTCGAACCTTCCCCGCCTTCGCCTGGTGATCGGCGACGAAGAGCTGCTCGTCTCCCGTGCCGTCGCCGAGACCATCGCCGCCGCCCGGGCCGAGGAGCCGGACACCGAGGTGCGCCAGCGGCCCGGCGGCGAGCTCGTCGCAGGCGAGCTCGCCGAGATGCTGAGCCCCTCGCTCTTCGGCGGGCGGCGGGTGCTCGTCGTGCACGACGGGCAGGACGCGAAGAAGGACGTGTCGGCGGCCCTGCTGGCCTACGCGAAGGACCCCGAGGACGACGTCGTGCTGCTGGTCACGCACGCGGGCGGCGCGAAGGGCAAGGCGCTCGCCGACGGGCTCAAGGCGGCCGGCGCCGACGTCGTGCCGGCCGCCAAGATCAGCAAGCACCGCGAGCGGGTCGACTTCGTGCGCAACGAGATCCGGCGGCAGGGCGGCAAGATCGGCGAGGACGCGGCCGAGGCGCTGCTGGCCGCCGTCGGCAACGACCTGCGGGAGATCGTCGCGGCCTGCTCGCAGCTCATGGCCGACACCGGCGGGCGGATCGACGCGAAGGTCGTCGCGCAGTACTACAAGGGTCGCGCCGAGGTGTCCGGGTTCACCGTCGCCGATGCCGTCATGGTCGGCGACACGGCCGCGGCGCTGGAGGCGCTGCGGTGGGCGCTGCACGTCGGCGTCGACCCGGTGCCGATCGCCGACGCCATCGCCGACGGGGTCCGCACGGTCGCCCGGGTGGCCGCCGCCGGGAAGGGCGGCGCATATCAACTCGCCGGAAGTTTGGGAATGCCTCCGTGGAAGGTCGAACGCGCTCAGCGCCAAGCCCGTGGCTGGACCCAGGACGCGCTCGTTGATGCCATGCGAGCGGCCGCAGAGTGCAACGCCGCCGTGAAGGGTGGATCTGATGACCGCGGCTATGCCCTCGAGCGGGCGGTGTTCGCAGTGGTCGCTGCGCGCGGTGGAGGTATAGGACGATGACGACGAGCAACGGGTTGGCGCATCAGGCACCGCTGTACGTGCGTGCGCTGCGTCTTCGGCACCTGCACGTTGGCGGGTTCGTGAGTTTCCTGCTGTTCGAATGCATGATCGCCGTGGGCGTGCTGCTGGCCCTCGCCGAGTTGGTCAGCTGGTGGGCCGTGCCCGTCCTGCCGGCCGTCGTAGCGATCATGGTCAAGGTCAACGACATGGTCATCGGCGGCTCGCGCCGGGTCCGCGCTCAGGCGCGCTCCGCCGGGCGGGGTTCATCCGATCGAGCGTCATCCATCAGGGTGGATCCGGATGCCCGGACCGACGAGAGGGCGTCGGTTGCCCGGCGTACCGCGACGGCATTGGACCGGGCCGATCTCGCCCGCCCGCCGGCGGGCGGCACCCCCACCGCCGATGCGGCGCCCGCCGACTCCGGGCCCCCGGCCGCGGTGCGCACCCGGGTGGTCGAGCCGCCCGCGCAGCGCAAGAAGGTGGGCGTCATCAAGATCTCGGTCCCGCCGCGCGACGCCGCTCCTCGCCGCGGCGCCGTCGACGCCGGCCACGGCATCTCGCCCGCCTCGGACGAGGCCGTCGCCGCGGCCGCCGCGGCCCGCGCGGAGCCGGTCGCGCCGGAGCCGACGACCGACGGGGGCGCGCACCGGTCCGCGGCCGACGCCGCCGCGCACGAGAGCGTGAGCGGCCCGGCGCTGAGCGCGGCCGCGGAGGAGTGGACGGACACCGACTCGCACGGCTTCCAGCGCTCGAAGCCGCTGCACCCGTCGGGCTGGAGCGACCGCCCGGCCCAGGACCCGTGGGCCGAGCACGCCGCCGAGCCGGTGCGCGCGACCGCCCCCGAGGTCTCGGCCGACTGGGCCACGGAGACCGCCGCGGGCTGGGGCGACCGGGAGGCCTGGACGGCGCCGGTGGGCGGCACCGCACGCGGCAACTGGGGCGACGAGACGGCGTGGGGCGACCGCGAGCAGTGGGCCGCCCAGTCCGCGGCGGCCGCGCACCGGGCCGGCGCCCACCACCAGGACGGGGTCTATCAGGGCGTTTCGCAGCGCCAGGCGCCGTACGAGCGCGAGGCCGCTTATCAGGGCGTTTACGAGGGCGGGCGCTCGTCCGGCGGGTATCAGGCCCCGGCGCAGCCGGCGGCGGACTGGGACGACGAGACGGGCTGGGCGGACCAGGCGGCGTGGCGGAGCTCCCGCTCGTCGTACGGCTCCCGCTCCTCGTGGGACCCCTACGCGGGCTGGGAGAGCGGCGCACCCGACTACGTCTCGGACTACACGGGCGAGGAGACCGACCCGCGCTCGGCGTTCGGCTCGGCCACCCGCGAGCAGGCGGCCCGCGACCTGGCGGCCCGGGGCGAGGCGTACCGGTCGGGGGAGTCGCACGGCAGCACGTACGGCCACGCCCACTACGACGACGCGGCCGCCCCTGCCGCGGACGGCTACGGCTACGGCGACGCCGCTCAATCGGCCGACGCGCCCGGCGCCTCGACCGGCGAGCGCGCGCGGTCCGGCTACGGCTACGGCGACTCGACCGGCGACGGCTACGGCGGTTCGGCCGGCGGTGGCTACGGCGGTTCGGGCGGCGACGGTTACGGCGGTTCGGGCGGCGACGGTTACGGTGGCTCGACGGGGGACATCGCGCGCTCCGGTCATGTGTACGGCGGGGCGACGGACGGCGGTTATGGCCCGTCCGGCGACGCGTACGGCCGATCGGGCGAAGCGCCGCACGAGCAGGTCAACGGCGGTCGCGACCGCGAACCGGACGGACGGCCGCAGAACCGCGACTCCGCCGGGGGTCGGCACGCACGGCACCAGCCGCCGGGGCGGCGGCGCTCCGAGGACGGCGAGGGGACGACGTCGGGGCACTTCACGACCGGGCGTCATGCCGAGCGGCCGTGGCGTTCCGAGGAGGACCTGGCGCGTCAGCGCGCCGGGGGTGGCATCAACCAGGGCCGCTTCGCCTGAGGCGCCCCATCCGGCCGCCTCGCCGACGTATCTCCGGCGCGGCCGGTCGCGCCTGACGTGGCCGGCTGGGCCTGACGTGGCCGGCTGGGCCTGACGTGGCCGGCTGGGCCTGACGTGGCCGGCTGGGCCTGACGTGGCCGGCTGGGCCTGACCGAGCCCTGGACGGGTCGGTCGCGCCTGATGTGGCTCTTGGGCGGCTGGCTGGGCGAGACGGCTCCGTGCGGGCCGGTTGCGCCTGACCTGGCTTTTGGGCGGCTGGTCGCGCCTGACGAGGGCCTGGCCGCCGGGGTGCGCCTGGCGTGGCTCACGGACGGCTGGCTGGGCCTCACGGGGTCCCCGACGGCCGGTGGTGCCTGCGAGGGACGTTTGTCGATCCGGCTCGGTCCGTGAGGCTTCTCCAACCGCCGATCGTCGTGATGCGGCGGCACGCAACCGATAGTTCCGATTTATCCGGCATATGAGTGTCGGTGCACGTGGCCCTGGAAAGCCGTCGGCCTTTGTGTGGGGGCGCCGTTCGGCCGTCGAGGTCGCCCCAGTCCGCGCGCCGGAGACGGTCGGGGCGTCAGCGCCGCAGTAGTCAGTCAGGTACTGGAAGAGCGGGCACAGCGAAAGCGCCGCTCCACCGGAGTGGGCGGCGCTTTTCGCGGTGCCGGCTTATGAGAACGACGTCAGGCGGCGGTCGTCAGGGAGTGCAGCTTCTTGTTGATCGCCGACTTGCGGTTGGCGGCCTGGTTCTTGTGGATGACGCCCTTGCTCGCGGCCTTGTCCAGCTTGCGCGACGCGTCGCGGAGCAGCGTCGTGGCCGTCTCGGTGTCACCCGCGGCGGTCGCCTCGTGGAACTTGCGGATCGCCGTCTTCAGCGACGACTTTACCGACTTGTTGCGCAGGCGGCGCTTCTCGTTCTGCCGGTTGCGCTTGATCTGGGACTTGATGTTCGCCACGCGACAGCCTCGTCTTGATCGCTCGGGTTGGATTTCTTGGCGCATGGAACAACGACGCGTCACCGTGCGCGATGAATCAGGCTACCAGACTCCCCCTCAGCCAGCCAAAACGAGGGGCTAGAGGGCGCTGCCCTTCACGTACTGGTCCCACGGGAGGTCCCAGTCGGTCCAGCCGTCGCCGTATTTCACGTGTTCCTCGGTGCCCTTGACGATGACCGGGTCGCCGATGTGCGTCACGCCGTAGAGCCACTGGGACAGCTCCAGCGAGATGTTCACGCAGCCGTGGGAGACGTTGCGCTTGCCCTGGTCGTCGACCGACCAGGGGGCGGCGTGGATGTACTGGCCGCTCCACGTGATGCGCTGCGGGTACTGGACCTTCGTGCGGTAGCCGTCGGGGGAGTCGACCGGGACGCCGTACGTGGACGAGTCGAACCACTCCCACTCATTTTTCACCATCACGATGAAGTTCCCGCTGTCCGACGGGTTGCTGGGCTTGCCCAGGCTGACCGGCATCGTCTTCAGGACCACGCCGTCCTCGGTGACCGTCATCTTCTTCGAGGCGTTGTCGACCTCCATGATCAGGCGCTTGCCGACCGTGGCGTCGACCGTGAGGTCCTTCTCGGCGTACCACTTGCCGCCGAGGGAGACGCCGCCCAGGGCGGCGCGCAGCGTGAGCTTCGTGCCGGCCTGCCAGTACTCCTTCGGGCGGTAGTGGATCTCCTTGGAGCTGAACCAGTTCCAGACGCCCTCCTGGGGCGGGTCGGAGGCCATGAAGAGGTGGCGCTGGACCTCCGCGCGCTTGTCCTTCGGGATGTCGACGGCGAAGGACAGGATCATGGGCATGCCGACGCCGACGACCTGGTTGTCGCCGACCTGGCTGGAGACCCGGGCCAGGTTCGAGGGCTTGGCCATCGTGGTGAACTTCACGGTGCCCGTGGCGCTGCCCGAGGTCACCGTGGCCGTGTACTCGGTGGACCATTTGAGCTGTTTGTCCGGAATCCACCTCACGTCCCCCGAGGAGGCCGGCGCCGAAGGGGAACCCGAAGAAGCGGAAGGGGACACCGAAGAACCGGTAGTCGACGACGCCGGGGCCGGCGAACCGGAGATCGACGTGCCGGAGGCGTCCTTCAGGGTCACCGTGGCCGTCGACGGGGCGGAAAACACCAGGTCAAGGGCCGTTGAGACGTCCTTCTCGCCGTCCTTGGGGGACGTGATGTGGATGGGGGAGGCACCTGGCGTACCGCTGCTGCCGGGGCCGTTCCATGAGGCGTCCGGGCCCGAGCAGGCGCCGAGTGCCAGCGCCGCCGTCAGCGCGAGCGGGGTCAACCGTCGAAACCGCATGTAGACCAGACTGCCCTGGGCGGGCGCTGAGCGAAACTCACGGGCAGTACGCGGGCAGGCGGACGACGAACGTCGTGCCGGGCTTGTCGCCGTGGTCCGTGACGGTGATCGTGCCGCCGTGGCGCTCGATGACCGTGCGGCTGATCGCCAGGCCCAGGCCGGTGCCGGGGACGCCCTGGTTGCGGATGTTGGAGCCGCGGAAGAAGCGCTCGAACAGCCGGGACCGCTCCTCCTCCGGGATGCCGACGCCGGTGTCGACGACGCGCAGTGTGACCCCGGCCACGTCGCTGTCGAGGCGGATCTCGACCCGGCCGCCGGCGGGGGTGAACTTGACCGCGTTGGTGACCAGGTGGTCCACGACCTTGCGCAGGCGGGGCAGGTCGCCGGAGACCGGGGCCGGGCCCTCGGGCAGGGCGAGCGTGACGTCGAGGTCCTTCTCGCGGGCCGCCCGCTCGTTGGCGTCGGCGACCTCGCGCACGACGGCGGCGAAGTCCAGCGGGCGCTCGACCATCGTGACGTAGCCGCTCTCCAGGCCGGCCAGGTCGAGCAGGTCGTCGATGATCGCGCGGAGGTTCTCCGCGTTGCGGGCGATGACGGCCAGGAACTGGTCGCGGGTCGTCTCGTCCTCGTGGTCGTGCAGGAGCAGTTCGGTGTACGACGAGATGGACGTCAGCGGCGTGCGCAGCTCGTGGCCGACGAGCGCGATGAACTCGTCCTTGGTGCGGGCCAGCTGCTTGGCGAGGTCCTCGGCGCGGCGGCGCTCCAGGAACTGCCCGACGTGCGCGGCGATGCCCGACAGCAGGGCTATGAGGGACTCCTCGGGCTCCTCGGCGGCGTCGCCGAAGAAGCTGAGCGTGCCGGTCACCCCGGCGCCGTCGCGGATCGGGATGGCCAGGCCCACGCGCAGGCCGTGGCGGGCCAGCTCGGGCAGGTTGAGCCGGCTGCCGGTGGCCGAGATGTCGGGGATCCAGGTCGGCTGGCCGGTCTCCCAGGCGAGGCCGGAGACGCCCTTGCCGGGGGCCAGCGGGTCGGGGTCCGGGATCTCGTACCCGGGCTCGGTCCACATCGCCGCGGCGCGCAGCACGTTGCCGACCTTGTCGACGAGCCACAGCTCGGCGTGCGGCCAGTGCAGCGTGGTCGCCACCGCCTCGAGCAGCTCCGGCCCGGCCTCCTCGATCGTCTGCGCCTGCTCGAGGATGCGCGAGACGGCCAGTTCGCACTCGATGAGCCGCTGGGCGCGGCGGCGGTCGGTGACCTCGTGCAGGGCGGCGACCGCGCCGAGGCGGGCGCCGTCGGAGTCGCGGATCGGCTGGGCGTTGACGGTGAACGAGCGGCGCGGCCGGTCCGGCAGGTGGATGACGAACTCGGCGTCGCGGATGTGCTGGCCCTGGAAGGCCAGCGACAGCGGCATCTCGCCGCCGCGCCGGGTCTGGCCCCCGCGCTGCGCCGTCCACTCCTCGGCGGTGCTCTGGTTGGCGTCGTGGCCGGTGATCTCGCGCATCGCCCGGTTGAACAGGATCAGCCGGCCGCGCTCGTCGCAGGCGACGACGCCGGCGTCGAGGTTGTCGAGCAGCGCGCTGAGGAAGTGCCGCTCCCGGGCGAGCTGGCGCTCGGCCGCGACCCGCTCGCTGATGTCGTAGATGAAGGCGTGGGCGTGCCGGCCGAGCGGGCCCTCGACGACGTTGAGCGTCAGCTCGACGGGGAACTCGGCGCCGGCGCGGTTCACGGCGTACAGCTGCAGCCGCTGGCCGATCAGGCGCGGCACCCCGCCGCGGGCCAGCCGGGTCAGCCCGGCGCGGTGGGCGGCGCGGAACCGTTCGGGGATGATCAGCTCGTGCACCTGGTGGCCGATGGCCTCCTGGGCGGACCAGCCGAAGGTGCGCTCGGCGGCGCGGTTCCAGCGGGTGATCTCGCCGCTCAGCTCGATGGCGATGAACGCCTCGAGGGCGGTCTCGAGTACGGCATCCGTCTCCGCGGCGGCGAGCGCGATGTCGTCGCGGGAGGTCTCGGCGGCGAGCATGACCTCGATGAGCCCGGCGCACTCGGCGACCGCGGCGATGTCGTCGTCGCTCCAGTGCCGGGGCACGGAGTCGGTCACGCACACCGCCCCCAGCGTGTGGCCGGCGCGGTCGTGGACGGGGTGGCCGAGGTACGCCGTGATGTGCCGGCTGTGCACCACCCCGAGGTCGCGCAGCATCGGGTCCTCGCGGGCGTCGGGGACCACGAGCGCGCGGTCCTCGCTGACCACGAACTGGCAGAACGAGCTCGTCGCCGGCTCGGCGCGGACCTTGTCGAGGTCGGGCGGCAGGCCGTGGCGGCCGATGACGTGCATGCGCTCGTCGTCGACGAGCGTGAGCAGGCCGACGGGCGCGACCACCGAGCGGGCGGCCAGGCGGACCAGGCCGTCGACGGAGGCCGATGCGGAGCTCAGGAGCAACTGGGCGCGTCGCAGCGCGCGGAGCCGCTCAGGCCGCGTGAGCACGCCGGTATCGAGCTGCGGCATTCCACCCCCAACCCGCGAGCACGTACGGATGATCGTACTCGCAAAACGGGGCAAAACCCGGCTAAAGCCGCAGCTGGGTGGCGCGCGCGAGCGTCGACTCCGGCGACTCTCCCTCGGTCAGGTCGATGTCCTCGACGAGCTTGCCGTCGGCGAGGCGGATGAGCCGGTCGCAGCGGGCCGCGATCTGCTGCTCGTGGGTGGCCAGCAGCACCGTCATGCCGCGCTCCTCGCGCAGCTCGAGCAGCAGGTCGAGAATCTGCGAGCCGTTGGCCGAGTCGAGGTTGCCGGTCGGCTCGTCGGCCAGCAGCAGCCGCGGCGCGCCGATCAGCGCCCGGGCGATCGCGACGCGCTGCTGCTGGCCGCCGGAGAGCTGCGACGGCAGCGCCTTCTCGCGCCCGGCCAGCCCGACGGCGTCGAGCAGCTCGCGGGCGCGCTCGCGCTTGTCGAAGCCGACCTTGAACGGCAGCACCGGCGCGATGACGTTGTCGAGCGCGGTCAGCGCCGGCAGCAGGTGGTAGCGCTGGAAGACGAAGCCGATCGTGCGCCGGTACTCGCTGAGCCGGCGCCGCCGCAGCGCGGTCACCTCGACGCCGTCGACGACGATCTTCCCGCCGTCGGCCGACTCGATCGCGCCGACGAGGTGCAGCAGCGTGGACTTGCCGGAGCCGCTCGGCCCGGTGACCGCGGTGAAGCTGCCCGCGGCGATCTCGAGCGAGAGCTCATCGGCGGCGACGATGTCCTGAAAACGCTTCGTCAGCCCGTCGACCGACAGCGCGGCACCCGGCATGGCTTACTCCTCGGCGAGCAGGTGGGCGGTGGGCATGCGCTGCAGCAGCAGCGCCGGTACGAGCGCGGCGGCCGTTGCCACCAGGGATCCGGCGGCGAGCGCGCCGGCCGCGGTCCAGATCAGGGCGTCGGTGACCGCGCCGACCAGCCAGGCGGCGCCGGCCAGGCCGAGGCCGGCGCCGAGCAGGCCGCCGAGCACGCCGATGCCGAAGCCCTCGGCGGCGACCAGGCGGCCCAGCGCGCCCGCGGTCCAGCCGGTGGCGCGCAGCGTCGCGAGCTCGGCCGCGCGGTCGCGAATGTTGAGGTAGAGCACGTCGGCGACGGCGAGCGCGCCCAGCAGGACCGTGGCCACGACGGCGATCGTGTCGACCGAGCGCACCTGCAGCGAGACGGCGTCGCCGAGCAGCGTGCCGATGATCGCGCCGTGGAAGGCGAACGTGATCGCGCCCAGCACGGTCGCCGCGGTGATGCCGATGGCCAGCGCGGCCGCGCCCAGCAGCGTCCGGCCCGGCACGCGCAGCAGGTTGCGCAGGCCCATCCCGACCGGCCCGCGGGGGCGCCCGGCCCGCCGCGGACGCAGCGCCACGGGCCGCAGCCCCTTCGCCGGGCGGGCCCGGGACGCGGCCAGCGCCGGCGGCAGACCGGCCAGGAGCGAAAGAGCCAGCGCTATCGGTACCGCAAGCAGCGCCCGCCCCCACGGCACCCGCACGTCGAGCAGGAGCCCGAGCGGGCCCGCGAGCAGCATCGTGCCGGCCCCGGCGACCAGCCCGATCGCGGCGACCTCGCCGAGCACGATGGCGAACACCCGGCGGGCCGGCCAGCCGAGCGCGGTCAGCGTGGCGAGCTCCGTGCGCCGGTCGCGGACCCCGGCGGCGACGGCGTTGGCCAGGAACAGGGCGCAGACCACGAGTACGAGCAGGAACAGCACCACGCTCTTGCGGTCCACGGCGCTGACGATGGCCGCGGCGACGCCCTTGCGGGTCCACAGCTCCGACAGCCGCAGCGCGGGCCGGCCCTTCGCGCCGGCGGCCACGTCCACCAGCTGCGGCACCGGCGAGGAGCCGTAGGTGATGTCGACGTCGAGGCCGGTCTCGGCGGCGATGCGCTCGGCCACGACCCGCACCCGCTCGCGCGACTCGGCGGTGAACCCGCTGACCCCGGCCACCCGCACCCGGATCGCCGAGATCGGCGCCTGCCGTGCGGTCGTCTGGCCCGCCTGGGCGAGCGCCTGGTCGAACGCGTCGAGCGTGGTGAGCAGCGTCGGCGGGGTGGAGAGGTACCCGGCCGGGTTGCCGTCCGGCCGCAGCGGCTGCCCGCCGAGCAGGTCGCGGGTGCGCTGGTCGCCGCCGGTCGCCTCGGGGGGCGCGTAGGTCTCCATCGGCACCCTGCTGAGCGGGTTGAACGCGGCGACCTTGCCGGGGTCGTAGGTGCCGACGATCTGTGTGCCGCCCAACCGATGCGCCTGGCTGACGGTGCGGAAGGAGGTGTCGTCGATCTGCCAGGGCAGGAAGATGCCGTGGATGTCGGGCGTGCGCCACGCCTCGCTGTTCTCCGGGACGGTGACGGCGCTCAGCGAGCCGTCGGGGTTCTCCCGGTAGGTGACGTCGCCGGTCAGCATGAAGGGGTTGAGGTACGCCCCGTGGCCGACCGTCGACGGGTCGGGCACGACGGTGCGGGTGTCGAGCACCGGCCCGTGCAGCGCGTCAAGAGCATCGATCGCGTCATGAGCCGCGGTGCCGGGCGGCGGGGCGTTCACGGCGATGCGGCTCACGGCGATGCTCAGGCCGTTGTCCGGATACGGCTGGTCGACCGCGATCACCGGCAGGATCGGCTCGTCGTACGACTTCGTGACGCGGTCGGACGCGCTGAGGTACCGCCCGGTGGTGACGGCGCGGTCCAGCCCGACCAGCTTCGCCTCCGCCACCGGGTCCACGGCGGCGAGCAGCATCGGCCGCGCCCAGGACAGCCCGACCCTCAGCTGGTCGAACGTCTCGACCGCGTTGCCCGGCGGCAGGCCGCCCTGCTGGAACCGCCCGTCCGCGGTCAGGTGCAGGATTTCGAGGTTGACGTTGTCGTCGTCGGTCAGCAGGTCGGACAGGATGCCGCCGGTGATCCAGTTGCAGACCGGCTGCCCGTCCTCCAGCACGCTGATCTCGCCCGAGCAGAGCGTCTCGCCGGGGATCACCTCGCCGCCGGTGAACGTCGCCCTCTTGGGGCCGTAGCCGTCGATGATCGGGAATGAGACCGGGTGCTTGGTGATGTAGACGAAGAAGGGCCGGCCGTCGACCGCGCTCAGGCCGCGGTCGGCCGAGAAGTGCCGGTCGACGCGGATCACCTGGCGGTCGAGCGACTTGTCGACCAGTCCGGTGATGTCGACGCCGCTGGCGGCGGAGGTGTTGGCGTAGCCGGCCATTGCGATCGGGGCGGCGACGTCCACGCCGTCGAGGCCGGCGATCGTGGCCAGCTGCGCCCGGCTGATCCCGCCGTAGATGCCGCTGAGCGAGTTGGGCCGGACCTTCTGCCGGTCGTTCTCCAGCTGGGTGCGCACCCCCTTGGGGCGCACCAGCACCTGGTACGCGGCGACGGCGGTCCGGTCGACCTCGCCGTTGACGACCAGCCGCGCCGTGCCGGTGGCTCCGGTGAGTACGGTGAAGCCGGTGGTCGCGGTGAGCACGCCCAACAGGAGCGCCACCGACCTCGCCGCACGCCCCCGTAGATGTGCCCAGATGAATGGGATCACGCCCCTACTCTGTCGCAATGCATTGTGACAATGCAAGGGGTAGAGTTTCGCGCATGCCGATCCATCACGCGGTGCTCTCGCTGCTGTCGCACGGCCCGAGCTACGGCTACGAGCTCAAGGGCGCCTTCGAGGCGGCGGTCGGCCCGCAGTGGGGGCCGCTGAACATCGGCCATCTCTACCAGATCCTCGACCGGCTGTCCCGCGACGGGATGGTGAGCTCGCAGCGGCACGCGCAGGCGGTGAAGCCGGACCGGGTGATGTACGAGATCACCGATGCCGGCCACGCCGAGCTGCGCCGCTGGCTGGACGAGGCGTCCCCGCGCAGCGGCGGGTTCCGCGACGACTTCTTCCTCAAGGTGACCGCCGCGGCCCGCTCGGGCGACGCGGACACGGTCCGCACGGTGCTGAGCCAGCAGCGCACCTATCTCATGCGCGAGCTGCGCAACCTCGACGGGCTGCGGCGCAAGGCCGAGGACCCGGTGGTGGCGCTGCTGCTGTCGGCGGCGAGCCGGCACGTGGAGGCCGACCTCTCCTTCGTCGACGACGCCGACCGGGCGCTGCTGCGCACGGAGGGCGCGCTGCCCGCGCCGGCGGTCCGGCAGCCGCGCGGCCTGTCTGCTACCGCGTAGGCCGCAGCTCGTCCGGGCTCAGGTCGGGCACCTCGTAGGGCTCGCCGAGCAGCTGGGCCGCGGCCAGGCGGGCGAGCGCCGGCGCGGTCTGGATGCCGGTGCCGCCGAGGCCCGCGAACCAGAACAGGCCGGCCTGGACCGGGTCCGGGCCGAGCACCGGCAGGCCGTCGGGCGCGAACGTGCGCAGCCCGGCCCAGCTCGTGCGCACCCGGTCGAGCGTCAGGGTGGTCGCGGCGGCCGCGCGCTCGACGGCGAGCCGCACGTCCTGCGGGGCGGCCACCGCGTCGGTCGGCGGCGAGGGGGCGGCGTCGGCGGGGGAGACGAGCAGGCCGCCGCGTTCGGGGCGGAAATAGAACGTGTCGCCGACGTCGATGACGAGGGGCCAGGCCGGCCCGATGCCGGCGGCGGAGGCGATCGCCACCGTGCGGCGCAGGTTGGTCAGGCCGGCCGGGGTCGCGCCCAGGCGGGCGGCCACGGCGTCGGCCCACGGGCCGGCCGCGTTCACGACCCGGCCCGCGGTCAGCTCGCCGCGGTCGGTGGTGAGCCGCCAGCCGCCCGCGCCGGGGTCGTGGACGCCGGCCTCCAGGCCGATGCCGGTGCGCAGGACGGCACCGGCGGCGGTGGCGCGGTCGCGGTACTGCCGCAGCAGCGCGTCGACGTCAACGTCCGCCGCCGTGCGCTCGACCGCGGCCCGGGCCACCGCGTCCGGGCGCAGCGCCGGGCACAGCGTGCGGGCGGCGGCCGGGTCGACCGCCCGCAACCCGGGATTGGCGGTCAGCAGCTCGTTGAGCGCGCCCAGGTGGGCCTCGCCGGCCACCCACACGACCGGGCGGGCCCGCAGCAGCGGCGTGCCCGACTCGGCGCCGAGCGCGTCGAGGATCGTGCGCGACGCCCGGGTCAGGGCCTGCACCGGCGGGCCGCCGAGGCTCTCGCACAGCGCGGCGATGGAGCGACCCGTCGTGTGGTACGCGAACTGGTTCTCCCGCTCGAGCAGCATGATGCGCAGCTGCGTCCGGGTGCCGCCCGACCGGTCCGCCAGCCGCCCGTCCAGCTCGGCGAGCTCGGCGGCGAGGGCCAGGCCGGCGATGCCCCCGCCGATGATCGCCACGTCTGCGCGTTCGATAGGAAGATTGTCGCAGGGAATGAAGCGCTCGGAGCCGGGTACCGGCGGGCGGTGCAAACCTCAGGCAACTTCGCCGCGCTGGCCGACGGCTGGCGCGACGCTTCGGTGCTCGTCGTCGGCGACGCCCTGCTCGACGGCTGGCTCTGCGGCACCCCGACCCGGCTCAGCCGGGAGGCCCCCGTGCCCGTGATCGCGCTGGAGACCACCCGCGAGGTCTGCGGCGGCGCGGCGAACACCGCGGCCAACTTCGCCGCCCTCGGCGCGCGGACCACCCTGCTCGGCGCGGTCGGCGACGACGACGCCGGCGCCCGGCTGCGCACCTGCGTGTGGGACAGCGGCGTGGCCGACCGCCTGGTGACCGCCGTCGGCCGCCGCACGGTGACCAAGCGCCGGGTGGTCGCCGACGACTACGTGCTGGTCCGCTTCGACGAGGGCGACACCGGCCCGCTCGCGCCGCTCGCCGCCGAGACGCTCACCGGCCGCCTCGCCGACGCCCTCGACACCGAACCGCGCCCGGACGCGGTCGTCGTCTGCGACCTCGAGCTCGGCACGCTCGGGCCGGGCCTGCGCGCGCTGCTCGCCGCCCGGCGCCTCGACCTGCCGCTGCTGGCCGTCGACGCGCACGACCTGCTGTCGTGGGCGAAGGTCGGCGCCGACCTGGTGACGCCGAACCGCGAGGAGGCGGGGCGGGCGCTCGGGCACGCGTTCGACCGGGAGCGCGACCGGGGCCAGCTGCTGCGCCACACCGGGGCGGCGGCCGTCGCGGTCACCCTGGCGGCGGAGGGCTCGGTGGTGATGAGCCTGGACGGGGAGACGTTCGGCACCGCGGCGCCGCCGGCGCCGGCCGCGCACGCCGCCGGGGCGGGCGGGGCCTACCTCGCCGGGTTCGTGCTGGCCCGCCTGGCCGGCGCGGGCCTGACCGAGGCGGCGGACGTGGCGCAGCGCTGCGCCTCGATGGCGATCCGGGGCGTGGGGACGGCCGTGGTGCCGCAGAAATTGGGTGTACTGCAGCGCGAACCCGCCTGATCCTTGACTGATGTCCATCGTGGAGCCCACCGCCGCGGTCCCCGTCACCAGCTGGGTCGACGACGGCGACGGCGTGATCGATGTGCTTGACGTCCTGGCGCTGTCGGCGTTCGTCAGCGGCCGGCAGCCGCACGCCCGCACCCGCCGCCTGACCAACCTGCGCAAGGACGCGACCCTGCTGCCCGACGGCGCCGTGGTGCTGCGCGAGGCCGTGGACGACCAGGACCGCTCGACGCTGGCCGCCGGCGAGGGCTGGACGCTGCGGGCGACCCGCTGGCATCACAGCCGCAACGCCACGGTCACCGTCACCGCCGTCGACGCGGAGCTGGCCGACCGGATCCTGGCCGGTGCGGTCGAGGGCGCCGAGGAGGCCGAGGCGCCGGCCGACGACTCGGTCCCGATCGGCTTCTGGCACGCCGCGCAGCACGGGCCGCGGCGGCGGGAGCGGCGCATCACCGCGCCCGACTGGCCGGAGATCCGGGCCAACTACGCGGCCAAGACGGCCGAGGCGATCGACCGGCTCATGGCGCTGGACGCCGAGCACGTCGCCGGGCGGCTCCTGCTGCTGCACGGGCCGCCCGGCACCGGCAAGACCACGCTGCTGCGCGCCCTGGCGCGGCGCTGGCGGGACTGGTGCCAGGTCGACTGCGTGCTCGACCCGGAGCGGCTCTTCGCGGAGCCGGCGTACCTCATGGACACCGCCCTGGGCATCGACGGCGACGAGGGCGGCGGGCGGCGCTGGCGGCTGCTGCTGCTCGAGGACTGCGACGAGCTGATCCGCGGCGAGGCCAAGCAGGCCACCGGGCAGGCGCTGTCGCGGCTGCTCAACCTCACCGACGGGCTGCTCGGGCAGGGTCGCGACGTGCTCGTGGCCATCACCACCAACGAGGATCTCGCCCGGCTGCATCCCGCGGTGGTACGCCCCGGCCGCTGCCTGGCGCAGCTGCACGTCGCCCCGCTGCCGTTCGACGAGGCGGCCGCGTGGCTGGAGGCGGCCGGTGTGGGCGCGGACGGGATCGGGCCCGACGGCGCCACGCTCGCGGAGCTCTACGAACGCCGCGACGGAGGCCCGCAGTTCGTCGTGCCCGCCGACGAGCCGGCCGGGGTGGGCCTCTACCTGTGATACAACTACCTGTCATATAAACTCGCGTCGATGCCGCCGCTAACCCAGCGTGACGTCGGCCAGCGGCCCGTCGCCCTCGCAGTGCACGACGACCCGGACCTCCCGCCCGTCGGTCTTGAAGGTGACCCGCGACTGTGGCCCCGGCGCGCGGTCGGCGCTCTCGATGTGGAATCCGTTCGCCGGGCTGAGGTACTGCACCCGCACCTGCCCGTTCAGGCACCCGGCCACGACGTTGCCGCCCGCCGTGCGCAGGATCTGCGGCGTGCCGGGCGAGGGCGACGGGGAGGGCGGCGGGCTCGCCCCGGGGGCCGGCCGGGTGGCGTCGAGCAGGGCGTTTCGTGCCGCGGTGGTCTCGTCGAGGCCGTAGGCGCTCAGCGCCGCCGCGACGATGATCCATGCCCCGATCGCCAGCACCCATCGTGCAACCCGCATGGCGCGACGGTGCCCGGGGACAGAATTCGTACACCGGGCGAAGGGCGAAAAACCGTACGAGACCGCTTTCGACCTCGGACGTCCGGCCTGGTGACTTCAGGCCCTTCCTGTCCGTATCATGCCCGAGGCGCCACCCCTCCGCTGCCCCGCGACCCCTGCGAGGAACCGACCGCATGAAGAGCCCTTCGTGGAGAATCCGCACGTGGTCGATCCGCGCGAAGATCATCACGCTGCTGCTGCCGCCCCTGGCCTCGCTCGTCGTGATGTGGGTGTTCGCGACGACGCTGACCGCCGGTGACGCCGCCGAGCTGTTCAACAGCCAGACGTACTACGCGCTGAGCGGCAAGCCGTCGGAGAACGTCATCGTCGAGCTGCAGCGCGAGCGCACGCTGACGCAGGTGTTCCTGGCCACCGGACGCCAGGAGGGCCGGCCGGAGACCACGGCGCTCAACGACCAGCGGGGCAAGGTCGACGGGGTGCTCGCCGACTTCCGCCGCCGCGCCGCCGACTCCGACCTGCAGGACGCGATCCCCGAGGTCGCCCGCGGCCGGCTCACCGAGGTCGTCGCCGCGTTCGACCGGCTCACCAACGAGCGGCAGGCGATCTCGCTCGGGCAGATGGACCGGGCCGGGGCCATGGAGGCGTACAACCGCCCGATCGACGCGATCTACCGGTGGTACAACTCCCTGCCCGGCATCAGCGACGCCGCCCTCACCCGCAACGCCCGCACGGTCATCGCCACCAGCCGCGGCCGCGAGATGCTCGCCCGCGAGGACGCGCTGATCAACGGGACCGCCGCGGCCGGCAAGTTCCAGAAGACCGAGAGCGCCGACCTCATCGCCACCATCGGCACCAAGCGCGACCTCTACGCAAGCGCGGTCGTCGAGCTGCCGGCGGACGGCGTGACGCTCTGGCAGCCGATCGCGGCCAGCGACTCCTACCGGCGGGTCCAGGAGCTCGAAAACAAGATCATGTCGGACGCCCGGGCCGGCGTGGCGCTGCCGATCGACGTCAACGCCTGGCGCGACGCCTACGACAAGCTGTTCGAGCAGCTGCGCGACTTCGACCTGCGCTTCGGCGAGGTCATCGTTGCCAACGCCGGGCCGGTCGGCACCGCGATCGTGCTGCGCGTGGTCGCCGCCGGCATCCTCGGCCTCATCGCGGTGCTCGTCTCGATCCTGCTGTCGATCCGGATCGGCCGCTCGCTCATCCGGCGCCTGGTCGGCCTGCGCCAGGACGCGCAGAACCTCGCCGACGTGCGGCTGCCCGAGCTCGTCGCCCGGCTGCGACAGGGCGAGAAGATCGACGTGGTGGCGGCGGCGCCGCCGCTGGAGTACGGCACGGACGAGATCGGCAAGGTGGGCAACGCCTTCAGCGCCGTCCAGCGCACCGCCGTGCAGTCCGCCGCGCACGAGGCGCAGCTGCGGCAGGGCCTCAACGAGGTCTTCCTCAACATCGCGCGGCGCAGCCAGACGCTGCTGCACCGCCAGCTCGGCCTGCTCGACCGCATGGAGCGGCGCACGACCGACCCGGACGAGCTCGAGGACCTCTTCCGCGTCGACCACCTCGCCACCCGCATGCGCCGCCACGCCGAGGACCTGGTCATCCTGGCCGGCGCCGCGCCCGGCCGCGGCTGGCGCAACCCGGTGCCGATGGTCGACGTGATCCGCGGCGCGGTCTCCGAGGTCGAGGACTACTCGCGGGTCGGGTTCCTCGCCCTGCCCGAGGCGTCGCTCGTCGGGCGGGCCGTCGCCGACGTGATCCACCTGCTGGCCGAGGTCATCGAGAACGCCACCACGTTCTCCCCGCCGCACACCCGGGTGCAGATCAGCGGGCAGCTCGTGCCCAACGGGTACGCGATCGAGATCGAGGACCGCGGCCTGGGCATGGCCCCGGAGGCGATCGACGAGGCCAACCAGCGGCTGCTGCAGCCGCCCGACTTCGACCCGGCCAACAGCGCCCGGCTGGGCCTGTTCGTCGTGGCGCTGCTCGCCGCGCGGCACGGGGTGCGGGTGACGCTGCGCGCCTCGGCCTACGGCGGCATCACCGCGGTCGTGCTCGTCCCGCCGCACCTCATCACCGCCGCGACGCACGAGCTGACCGCGCCGACCCCGGCCGAGGAGCAGCAGGCCGCCGCGGAAGCGGTCCTGGAGCTGGACCCGGCGGACGTGATTCGCCCGACGCTGACCGACGTCGGGGCCGCCAACCACATTGCCGTGACCCCGCCGCCCGCCGTCCCCGCCCCCCGGGAGCCGGTGGTGGAGGAGGCGGCGGTGGTGGTGGAGCTGGAACTGACCGACGACGGGCTGCCGCGGCGGCGCCGCCAGGCCAGCCTCGCGCCGCAGCTGCGCGAGCGGCCCGAGGAGGAGATGACCGTGGACGGCATCCCCGCCGCCCAGTTCGCCGCCACCGGCGTCGGTGGGCGCTCGCCCGAGCAGACCAAGGCCATGATGACCTCGCTGCAGGCCGGGTTCACCCGGGGCCGCCGCGACGCCGGGCAGATCGACATCGAGCTCGGCGGGCCGACCAACGAACCGGAAAGGGACGCATAGAGGTGACGCACTCGACGAGCCGCACCGGCAAGCTCGACTGGCTCCTCGACGATCTCGTCGAGCGGGTCGAGTCGGCGCAGCACGCCGTGGTGCTCTCCGCCGACGGGCTGCTCATGGGCGCGTCCAGCGGGCTGGGGCGCGACGACGCCGAGCACCTCTCGGCGGTCGCATCCGGATTCCAGAGCCTGGCCCGCAGCGCGGGCCGGCAGTTCAACGGCGGCGCGGTCCGCCAGACCATCGTGGAGATGGACAACTCGTTCCTGTTCGTCACCGCCGCCGGACAGGGCGCGTGTCTGGCGGTGCTCAGCGCCGCCGACTCCGACATCGGCGTGATCGCCTACGAGATGGCGATGCTGGTGACCAGGGTCGGGCAGTACCTCACCGCACCGTCGCGACCGGGCCCCTCACACGATGCCGCAGGGTGAACACGACTGGCTGGACTCCGACGCCGGCCCGGTGGTGCGCCCGTACGCCGTGACGGGCGGGCGCGCCAGGCCGGCCGCCGGCGCCTTCGACCTGGTCGCCTTCGTGGTGAGCCGGGTCGACGGCTCGGGCGAGCAGCACCTGCTGCCCGAGCAGCGCGCGATCCTGGCGCGCACCAGCGAGCCGGTGTCGGTCGCCGAGCTCGCCTCCCACCTCGATCTCGCGCTCGGCGTTGTGCGCGTGCTGCTGGGCGACCTGCTCCAGCAGGGGCTCATCGAGATGCACGAACCGGAGTACGACCAGTCCGTCGGGCCGCAGCGGCCCGACGATCGCATCCTCAAGGCGGTTGTCAATGGCCTCCGAGCGCTCTGACGGTCACGTTCCCCTCGCGGTGAAGATCCTCGTCGCGGGTGGGTTCGGCGTCGGCAAGACCACGCTCGTCAGCGCGGTGAGCGAAATCCGACCCCTGCAGACGGAGGAGGTCCTCACCAACGCGGGCGTCGGCATCGACGACGTCCACGGGGTCGAGGGCAAGCGCACGACGACCGTCGCCATGGACTTCGGCCGGATCAGCATCAACCAGGACATCGTGCTCTACCTCTTCGGTACGCCGGGCCAGGACCGCTTCTGGTTCCTGTGGGACGAGCTGGCCCTGGGCGCGCTCGGCGCCGTCGTGCTGGCCGACACCCGCCGCCTCAACGACTGCTTCCCGTCGGTGGACTACTTCGAGCGGCGCAGCACCCCGTTCCTGGTCGCCGTGAACTGCTTCGACGGCGTGCAGAAGCACAGCGCCAAGCAGATCTCCAAGGCCCTCGACCTCGACCCCGACGTGCCGGTCGTGTTGTGCGACGCCCGCGACCGCCGGTCGGCCAAGGACGTGCTGATCGCGCTGGTGGAGCACGTCATGACCCTCAAGCAGGTGGCGGCCTAGCGCGCCGGCCTGGGCCCGGATCTCCGGCACCGCGGTCGTCTCCCACCAGGCGCCGCGCCGGACCGGGCCGACCGCGAAGAGCCAGTCGACCGGCTCGCCCCCGCGGTCGATGAGCCGCCCGCGCCCGTCGACGTCCAGGCCGATGCCGGTGGCGTCGCGGCGGGCCAGCCCGTCGTCGAGCAGCGCCCGGCCGAGCGGCCCGGCGGCCGCGCCGGTCGGGCCCGTGCAGTTGACGATCGCGCCGTAGGGCGCGGTGGTCTCGTCGATGGTGACCGCGAAGCCCTGCTCGCTGCGGCGGATCGCCCGGATGTGGCCCGAGCGCAGCGTCAGCGCGCCGCCGCGGCGCAGTTCGCCCACCGTGGCCGCGACGGCCGGCGCCATGCGGTGGCGGTGCACCTCCCAGTGCGCCCGGGCGTGGCGCAGCACCCGCCGCCGGGCGTCCACCGACAGCTGCCACCACAGCTCGTCCAGCTGGGGCCGGAGCGCGTCGACGGCGGATCGCCAGTCCGGCTGCGCGGCGGCGAAGCGGCGCACGGCCCGCAGCAGCCCGGCCGCGTCGCCGCCGTGGTAGGCGAACCCGGCCGCGCCGGCCGGCGGGCCCGCGAGGTGGGCCTGGGGGAGCAGCCCGCGGCGGGAGACGGCGACCAGCGGCGCGCGGCGGCCTCGCCCGGCGAGGGTGATGGCGACGTCGACCGCGGTCAGCCCGGTGCCGATGAGCAGCACCGGCCGGTCGGCCGGCACCCGCTCCAGCGCGCCCGGGCTCCACGGGTTGGCGACGTAGTAGGGGTGGGTCCGCACCGCGGAGGTGATCGCCAGCGGCCCGGCCGGCGCGCCGTGGCCGACGGCTAGCACGACCCGGTCGGCCGGGACCGAACCGCCGCCGCGCAGCAGGACGGTGCCGTCGGCGCGCACCCGGGCCGCGCCCGCGCGGACGTGGGCGAAGCTCACCCGGCGCAGGCGGTCATGCAGATAGTCGCCGTAGACGGTCCGGGGCGCGAAGTCGGCCGGCCCGACGGGCAGGCCCTGGTCGCGGCACCAGTCGACGAAGTCGGCGGGCTCTCCGGCCAGCGCGCTCATCGCCGCCGCGCGCGAGTTCAGCAGGTGGGCGGGGTCCTTCGTGCGATACGCCGCGCCCCGCCCGAGCTCGTGGAACGGCGCCGGATCGACGATGACCACCTCGCGCGCCGCCTCCGCGCGCAGGTGGATCGCCGCCAGCGCCCCGCTACAGCCGCCGCCCACCACGACGGTCACCTCCGAGTGTCCCATCGGCCGTCGCCCCTTCGTCAAATTCCTATTTAACCGATAGATTTAATGGTACTCCAGAGAGCCGGCGACGTGTAGCTTCGCGATCCTTCGGGCATGTCCCTGAAATGTCGTCGCTATTTCGCACCAAATCGGTCGAACAGTCGATGCGCGACACCGACGAACCCGGCCACAAGCTGCGCAAGAACCTCTCCGCCTTCGACCTGACCGTCTTCGGCGTCGGGGTGATCATCGGCACGGGCATCTTCGTGCTCACCGGACAGCAGGCGGCGCGCAACGCCGGCCCCGCCATCGTGCTGTCGTTCGCCCTGGCCGGCGCCGTGTGTGCCCTGGCCGCGCTGTGCTACGCGGAGTTCGCCTCCACGGTGCCGGTCGCCGGCTCGGCGTACACCTTCTCCTATGCCACCCTGGGCCAGTTCGTCGCCTGGATCATCGGGTGGGACCTGTGCCTGGAGCTGGCGCTGGGCGCGGCGGTGGTGTCGCGGGGCTGGTCGGCGTACCTGCAGGAGCTCTTCGACCTGCCGTCCTGGCTGGCCGGCGACAAGGCCCGCCCGGACTTCGGCGCCGCGTTCATCGTCGTGGCCCTGACGATCGTGGCCATCCTCGGCGCCAAGCTCTCCGGCCGCGTGACCGGCGCGCTGGTGATCATCAAAGTGGCGGTCGTGCTGTTCGTCATCGGCCTGGGCCTGTTCTTCATCAAGGCGGCGAACTACACCCCGTTCATCCCGCCGGCGAAGGCCGCGGCGAAGGAGTCCGGCGGCGACGCGCCCCTGCTGCAGGTGCTCGCCGGCATCACGCCGCAGCACTTCGGCTGGTTCGGCATCGTCGCGGCCGCCTCGATCGTGTTCTTCGCGTACATCGGCTTCGACGTCGTCGCCACCACCGCCGAGGAGACCCGCCGCCCGCAGCGCGACGTGCCCGTCGGCATCATCGGCTCGCTGGTGATCTGCGCGGTGCTGTACATGGGCGTGTCGTTCGTGGTCACCGGCATGGTCCACTACGGCGACCTGGACACCGCCGCCCCGCTGGCCAAGGCGTTCGACCTGGTCGGGCAGGGCTGGGCGGCCGACCTGATCTCGCTCGGCGCGGTCTGCGGCATCACCTCGGTGATCCTGGTGCTGCTGCTGGGCCAGGCCCGCGTCTCGTTCGCGATGGCCCGCGACGGCCTGCTTCCGCCGGTGCTGGCGAAGGTCCATCCCCGCTTCGGTACGCCGTGGGTGATGTCGACGATCACCGGCGCCGTGGTGATGGTCCTGGCCGCGTTCGTGCCGCTGTCGGAGCTCTCGGAGCTGACGAGCATCGGCACGCTGTTCGCGTTCGTGGTGGTCTCGCTCGGCGTGATCGTGCTCCGGCGCACCCACCCGGACCTGCCCCGGGCGTTCCGGGCGCCGCTGGTGCCGTGGCTGCCGGCCCTGAGTGTGCTGGCGAGCGTCTGGCTGATGCTGAACCTGCCGGTCGTCACCTGGGTGCGGTTCGTCGTGTGGATGGTGATTGGGCTGGTGATGTACTTCGCCTACGGCATGCGCCGGGCCACCCTGAGCGCCGAGCGGCCGGGTGGCGGATCGGTCGGTACTGCTGCAAAGCTGACACCATGACCGATTGGGGCCTGCAGTCCGACGACTACCATTTCGACCTCAATCCGGACGATTATGCCGACCCGCAGGCGGTGTTCGGCCACGGCCCGCTGACCCCCGAGTCGTACGGGCACGCCGGCCTGCACGCCGCCGGCGAGGACGACGCGCCGTCGGCGGGCGGCATGGCCGGCGACGCCGAGACCGTCGGATACGACTCCGACGGCGACGGGCGCGCCGACATGCTGCTCGCCGACACCGACCACGACGGGCGCGCCGACGTGGCGATGTGGGACACCAACCACGACGGGATCGTCGACGAGGTGGCGTACGACCAGGACCACGACGGCAAGATCGACCTGATCTACCACGACGACGACTACGACGGCCACGTCGACCGCATCGAGACCGCCGACGGCACGAGCGACCTGCCCGGCTACGCGTCCAACTAGATGGTCCGCACCTTGCGCATCCGCTTGGCGTAGGCGCGCTTGCCGACGGTGTACCACAGCAGGCGGGCCGGCAGCGGCAGCGGCGACAGGAAGCGGGCCGTCTCCTCCGGCGTGGCGTCCTCCAGCAGCGCGCCGAGCAGGAACAGCAGCTTGTCCTTCGGCGTCTTTTCCATGCCCGACTCGCCGAGCGCGGCCCACTCCTTGACGGTGATGTGCTCGTAGACCAGCGGCAGGATGTGCCGCTCCTCCTCGTCGAGGTGGATCAGCAGGTCCTCGCGGTGCCGGCGCAGCGCGTCGGCGAGGGCGTCCCGCTCGGCCGCGCCGGCCGTGCGCTCCCAGGCGGTGAGCCGCCGCTCGACCTCCTCCAGCCCCTCGGCCACGACGTGGTGCTGCTGCTCCATGCGCAGCACGAGCTCGGCGTCGAGGTCGACGCGGGCGAGCAGCTTGGGCCACAGCAGCTCGTCCTCGGCGGTGTGGTGGTGGTGCAGCCCCTCGATGTACTCCCGGGCGAGCCCGGCCAGCAGTACGGCCCGCGCGGTGTCCCCGACCCGGGCGGCGGCGACGAGATCGGGCAGGTTGCGCGACTCCCGCCGGAAGACGCGGTGGACGACGACCATCTCCTGCACCCACGGGCGCTCAACGGTGGCGGTCATATCGGCAGCTCCTTAACAAGGCGATCGGATGCTTTACGGTCGCCGGACTGTCTTGTAGCGGTCTTGGAGCCGGCTTGTCGGCGGTTACGATGGCGCGCGTCATGCTGATGCGGGTGCTCGGGCCCTTCGAGGCCGAGGTAGGACGCGACGGGCCGGTGGACATCGGCGGCCGCCGCCAGCGCGCCGTGCTCGCCCGACTCCTCGCCGCCCGCGGCGACGTGGTCTCCGTCGACCGGATGATCGACGATCTGTGGCGCGGCGAGCCCCCGCCCCGGGCCATCGCGTCCCTGCAGGTGTACGTCTCCAACCTCCGCCGCTTCCTCGAACCCGACCGCGAACGCCGCGCCCCCGCGCGCCTGCTGGTGAGCGCCCCGCCCGGCTACGCGATCCGCCTACCGTCCGACGCCGTGGACGCGTGGCGCTTCGAGCAGCTCCTGGCCGACGCGCGAGCCGCCTCCCGGGACGACCCCCGCCGCGCCGTCGCGCAGCTGCGCGCGGCCCTGCGGCTGTGGCGCGGCGACGCCTACGCGGAGTTCGCGGGCGAGTCCTGGGCCCAGCCCGAGGCCGTGCGCCTGGAGGAGCTCCGCTTCGCCGCCCGCGAACTGCTGCTGGACGTCGCGCTGCGCACGGGCGCGGCGGCGGAGGCGGTCGCGGAGGCCGAGCTGCTGACGCGCCAGGCCCCGCTGCGCGAGGAGACGTGGCGGCTGCTGGCCCTGGCGTTGTGGAGCACGGGGCGGCAGGCGGACGCGCTGGCGGCGCTGCGCCGCGCCCGGACGGTGCTGGCCGAGGAGCTGGGCCTTGACCCGGGCCGCCCGCTGCTGGACCTGGAGTCGGCGATCCTGTCGGGCCGCGAGGATCTGCTTCCGGCGCTCGGCGGCCCGTCCGCCGGTTCCGCCCGCGGGTCGATTGCTGCGGCGAGATCCGATATGTCGGGCGCTGGCGCGCCCGACATATCGGATATTTCGTATTTGCGCGGATGGTCGGCTTCGGCGAGCCGGGACGATGATCAAGGGCCGCGCGGCGCCGGCTCCTCGGCCGATGCGGGGCGTAACCCGGGCATGGATCGCGCCGAAGCCGGCGGTGGTCCTGTCGCCGGGATCGGCGGCACGGGCGCGTCGCGCAACGCGGATGCTGCTGCTGGTGCGCGGACTGGTAACGGGGACGCCGCGGCTCGTGCGGGGACTGGCGGCGCGGACGCCGCGGCTCGTGCGGGGGCCAGCGGCGCGGATGCCGCGGCTCGTGCGGGGGCCGGCGGCGCGGATGCTGCGGCTCGTGCGGGGACTGGCGGCGGGGATGCCGCGGCTCGTGCGGGGGCCGGCGGCGCGGATGCCGCGGCTCGTGCGGGGGCCGGCGGCGCGGATGCTGCGGGCCGTGCGGAGATCGGCGGAGAGGGTGCGTCGGGCGGCGTGGACCCCGCGGTGCGTGCGGGGATTGGTGGAGGTTCGGACGCGTCGCGTGGCGCGGATGGCGAGGTCCGGGCGGGGAGTGGCCAAACGGGCCTGTCCCATGAGGCGACGCCCGCCGCCGGCGAAACGCGCATATCGTATAAATCCGAAATGTCGGGCGCGCCAGCGCCTGACATTTCGGATCGCAACACCATCAGCGGAGGCGCCGACCACTTTGTCGGCCGGAGCGACGAGCTGGCCGCGCTGCTGGCCGCGGCCGCCGACCGGCCCCAGGTCGTACTGATCACGGGCGAGGCCGGCGTCGGCAAGACGAGCCTGCTGCGGCGCTTCCGCAAGGAGCTCGCCGCGCAGGGCTGGCTGGTCGCCGTCGGGCGCTGTCCCGAGGTCGAGGGCGCCCCGCCGGCCTGGGCGTGGGTCGAGGCGCTGCGCCGGCTCGCCGCCGAGGTGCCGCCGGGGGAGCTCAGCGCGGCGCTGCGGCCCCTGCTCGAGGAGGACCCCGGCGAGGAGCGCGAGGACGCCGCCGCCGGGCGGTTCCGGCTGCATCGGGCCGTCGTCGGGTGGCTGCGCAGCGCGGCCGAGAACCATCGGCCGGTGGCCATCGTGCTCGACGACCTGCACGCCGCCGACGGGGAGACGCTCATGCTGCTCGCCGCCGTGGCCGAACTCGTCGAGCGGGGCGGGCCGCCGCTGCTCATCGTGGGGGCGCTGCGGCCGGCCGACAACCGGGAGCGGCTCGCGGCGACGATGGCGGCGCTCGCGCGGCGCTCGCCGGTGCGGGTGGCCCTCGACGGGCTCGCGGGGGCCGACGTCGCGCAGCTGATCAGGGCGTTCGTGGGCGGGGCGGTGGACGAGGAGACCGTCGCGGCGCTGACCGAGCGGACCGGCGGGAACCCCTTCTACGTGCGGGAGTCGGCGCAGCTGCTCGCCTCCGAGGGGGCGCTCGTGGCCACGTCCGAGGTGCCCGAGGGGGTGCGCGACGTCCTGCGGCGGCGGCTGTCGCGGCTGCCTCAGCCCGCGGTGGCCGTACTGCGGCTCGCCGCCGTGGTCGGGCGCGAGGCCGACGTCGAGACGCTGGTCGAGGCGGCCGACACCGACGAGAACGGGGTGCTCGACGCGCTCGAGGCGGGGCTCATCGCGGGGCTGCTGACCGAGCCGGCGCCCGGGCGCGTGCGGTTCGTGCACGGGCTGGTGCGCGACACGATGTACACCGACCTCGCCCAACTGCGCCGGACCCGCATGCACGCCCGGGTCGCGGCAAGCACGCGGCGGCTGCGGCCAGACGACTATCCGGCGCTGGCCCACCACTACGCCCGCGCGGCGTCCTCGGAGACCGCGGCGCTGGCCGTCGACTACGCGGTGCGGGCGGCGGAGCTGGCCGAGCGCCGGTACGCGTACGACGCCGCGATCGAGGCCCTCCAGGGCGCGCTGCCGGCCGCGGAAGTGCTGCCCGGCGACCGCGACGCGATGCTCATCGACCTGCTGGGGCGGCTGCTGCGCGCGCAGGCCCGCGCGGGGGCGGTGGCGGCGGCCCGGCGCACCCGGGACCGGGCCGTGGACGTGGCGGTCGCGTCCGGGCGGGACGAGCTGCTGGTCGCCGCGTTCACCGCGTGGACGGTCGCGACGCCGTGGCAGATCCGGCAGTACGCCATCCGCGATGAACGCATCATCGGGCTGCTCTCCGGCCTGCTGCGCCGCGACGACCTTGACCCGGAGGACCGGTGCCGGCTGCTCGACGCGCTCAACAACGAGCTCGACGGGGAGGGCGATCCGGCCGGCGTCGCCGCGGGGATCGAGGCGCTCGAGATCGCGCGGGCCGTCGGGGATCCGCGGCTGCTCGCGCTCGCGCTGACCGCGCGGGCGCGGACGCTCTCGTTCGACCGCGACGGCGACGTCGAGCGGCGCGAGCAGATCGCGATCGAGCTGCAGGGGCTGGCCGAGCGGCACGGGCTCGTGTCGTACCGTTGGATGGCCGACCAGATCCTCGGCAACTGCGCCGCGGCCACCAACCGCCCGGACGACGTCGCCGCGGCGGTGTCCCGGCAGGTGTCGCTGGCGCGCGCGTACCACCTGGCCGAGGCGTTCGCGATCAACCTCGCCAACCAGGCCGCGCTCGCGCATGTCGAGGGGGACTTCGCCCGGGCGCAGGCGCTGTACGACGAGTGCCGGGAGCAGTTGCGCCGGCAGGGCTCGATCCACGCCGACTCGTTCCACTTCCTGGCCACCGTGACGCTCGAGATCTCGCAGGGCCGCGCCGGGCGGATCGTCGAGCTCGCGCGGGCGGGGCGTGACAGCCTCGGGCCGATCGGCGACGACGCCTACGCGTTCGCGCTCGCCGCCGACGGGCAGCTGGACGCGGCGCGGGCGGTGCCGATCGGGGAGTACCCGATCCGGCCCGACTACTTCGAGTCCGGCCTCTACACCGTCCGCGGCCTCGCGGTCGTCGCGCTCGGCCGCGCCGACCTCGCCCAGGCGGTCATCGACGCGCTGATGCCGGTGCGCACGCAGCTGGCCGGCTTCTCCAGCACGTCGATCGCGATGCAGCCGGTGGCGCTCACGCTCGGCGAGCTGTTCCGGCTGCAGGGGCGCGCGGAGGAGGCGACGGTGCACTTCCAGCTCGCCGCGGACGTGGCTACCCGCTGGAACGCGCCGCACTGGCTGGCGGCGGCGAAGTCGGCGCTGGCCGCCTGAGCGCGCACGCCGCGACGAGGGCGAGCGCGCCCGCGGCGGCTTTAAGCGCCGGAAGCCGACGGCGGTGACCCCGGCTAGTGGACTCCAAGTGGGCTGTAAGAGCGGCGGGGGAGTGTGTCACCCAGGACCAATCTGGAGGACATCATGGCTCGTTTCCTTGGCCGCCTCGGCGGGGCGGCCGCCGCCCACCCCTGGCGCACGATCGGCGCGTGGCTCATCGCGCTCGTCGCCTTCACGGCACTGTCGACGGTGTTCGGGGGAACGCCGCACGACGACTACAACGTCCCGGGCACCCAGTCGCAGGCCGGGACCGAGTTCCTGCGGGCCAACTTCCCGCAGATGTCGGGCGCGGACGCGCGCGTCGTGGTGCACGCCGACAAGGCGCTCGACCCGGCGGCGCTGGAGGCGCTGCGCGAGCGGCTGGGCCGGATGCCCGGCGCCGGCGTCGTCGCGCCCGCGCGGCTGTCGGCCGACGGTGACACGGCGCTGATCGGCGTGCAGTACGACATCCCGGTCACCGACTTCCACGGCACCGAGGGCATGGACGCGCTGCGCGCCGCGGCCGAGCCGCTGAACCGTGACGGGGTGCAGGTCGCGTTCGGCGGGCAGGTCGCCGAGAACATCTCGGCGCCGAGCGGCACCGCCGAGGGCGTCGGCATCGTCGTGGCGCTGCTGATCCTCGTGCTGGGGCTCGGGTCGGTGATCGCGGCCGGGCTGCCGCTGGTCGTCGCGATCGCCGGGCTGGGCATCGCGACCGCGGTCGTCGCGCTGCTGGAGAAGGCCACCGACATCAGCGGCACGGCGCCGACGATCGCCACCATGGTCGGGCTCGGCGTCGGCATCGACTACGCTCTGCTGCTCGTCGCCCGGCACGTCGAGGGGCTGCGGCGGGGGCTCTCGCCGCGGGAGGCGGCCGCGCACGCCAACGCCACCGCCGGCGCCTCGGTCGTCGTGGCCGGGCTGACCGTCCTCGTCTCGCTGTTCGGCCTGAAGCTCTCGACGCTGCCGGTGTACTCCTCCTTCGGCTACGCCACCTTCGCCGCCGTCGCCGCCGTCATGGTCGCCGCGCTCACGCTCGTGCCGGCGCTGTGCGGCCTCGCCGGGCACCGAGTGCTGCCCCGCAAGGCGCGCCGCGGCACGGAGCGGGCCACCGCGCACGGGGGCCTCACCGCGCGCTGGGCCGCCGGCGTCGGCCGGCGCCCGATCCTCGCCGCGCTCGGCTCGCTGGCCGTCCTCGCGGTCCTCGCCGCGCCGATGCTGGGTATGCGCACCTGGCCGCAGGACGCCGGCAGCCAGCCGGCGTCGAACACCACGCGGCAGGCGTACGACCTCGTCGCCTCGGAGTTCGGCCCGGGCGCCAACGGCCCGCTGCTGCTCGCCGTCGACCGGCGCAAGGTGACCGACCTCGACGGGCTGGTCGCGCGGCTGCGGGCCGAGCCGGGCATCGCCGCCGTGGCGCCGCCGGCGGTCAACGGCGATGCCGCGGTCATCGCGGTCGAGCCCAAGACCGGGCCGCAGGACGAGGCGACCACCAAGTTGCTGGCTCACCTGCGCGCCGACGTGCTGCCCGACGGGGTGCTCGTCACCGGGCTCGTCGCGGTGTTCGCCGACATCTCCGACCGGCTCGCCGATCGGCTGTGGATCGTCGTCGCGTTCGTCGCCGGGCTGTCGCTGCTGCTGCTCACCGTGCTGTTCCGGGCGCCGGTGGTGGCGCTCAAGGCGGCGGTGATGAACCTGCTGTCGGTCGCGGCGGCGTACGGCGTGATGACCGCGGTGTTCCAGACCGACGCGGGCGCCCGCGCGGTCGGCCTGCCGCACGAGGTGCCGGTGTCGAGCTGGGTGCCGATCCTGCTCTTCACCGTCCTCTTCGGACTGTCGATGGACTACGAGGTGTTCCTGCTCTCGCGGGTCCGCGAGGACTGGCTCGCCACCGGCGACGCGCAGGGCAGCGTGGTCCGCGGCCTGTCCGCGACCGGGCGGGTCATCAGCAGCGCGGCGGCCATCATGGTCGCGGTGTTCGTCGGCTTCGCGCTGGACCCCGACGTGACGGTGAAGATGACCGGCGTCGGCATGGCGGCCGCGGTGCTCGTCGACGCGACGGTCGTGCGGCTGGTCCTCGTTCCGGCCACGATGGCCCTGCTCGGGCGCGCGAACTGGTGGCTGCCGAGCTGGCTGGACCGGCTCCTGCCGCGCGTCGAGGTCGAGCGCGCCGAGGAACCGGTCCTGGTCGGCTGAACCGTCAGCGAAGACCCAGGCTCTCGAGGACGCGGCGGGTGGTCTCGGCGATCGGGTGGAGGACCGCTCTGCGGACCCACCGGGCCGGCGGGACCACCACGTTGCGCCAGACCCACGCCACCGGGATCGCGACGAGGTACTTGAACGGGATGACCACGAGGTAGCGCCACAGCAGCACGACCGAGTGGTTCCAGGCCCAGGCGATGGCGATGCCGAGCGGGTAGAAGAAGTAGCGGTTGAGCAGGGTCACGACGAAGACGACCGCGCGGGCCGCCTCCAGCAGCACCCGGCCGAGGAGGCGCCAGAACGGGCCGAGCGCCTTGACGAACCAGACCAGGCCGTGCCAGAACGCGACGAACATCGGCGCCAGGACGTGCTTGCCCAGCCAGGCCAGCGGCCGCCACAGCAGGGTGCCGAAGATGAACCGCAGCGGGACCCAGAGCACGTAGTACAGCACCGGGTACAGCACGTACTCGGCGATCGGCTTGAGCACGTAGCGGGCGATGGGCATGAGCACGTATCGGCCGATGAGGCGGGTGATGAACGACAGCGCCTCCCACGCGAGCTGGAACGGCACCACGAAGATGACCGCCAGGATGCGGATCGGCCAGGCGATCCAGCCCGGCAGCGGCTCGACCTGGTTGCGGCCGCGGGCGCCGCGAGCACCTCCAGCACCGCGGGCACGACCGGCGCCGCGGGCACCACCGGCGGCACGGGCCCCGCGGGCGCCGCGGGCGCTCACGAGCGACCGGCCAGGCGGTGGCGGGCGTGCATGAGGGCGAAGCCGAGCAGGTTCTGCCCGCGCCAGCGGACGGGCTCGTCCGCGGACGCGTCGCCGGCGGCCAGGCCGATGCCCCAGATGCGGTCCATCGGGCTCGCCTCGACGAGGACCCGGTCGCCGGTGCCGAGCAGGTACGCGCGCAGGTCGTCGTGGGCGTCGAACTTCGCGACGTTGCCCTCGACCACGATGGCGAACCGCTCCCGGACCCAGGTCTGCTCGTCGAACCCGGCGATCTGCCGGCCCAGGGTCTTGGCCTCGTTCGGATGCGAAACCTTCAGCACCCGAGCGGCGATGGCCTCGTCGCCGAACAGCATCGCCTTGCGCCACATCATGTAGTGCTCGGCCGAGGAGAACCCGACGCCGTCCACCTCGAACGCGGCCGGCCACCACTGGCTCAGGCAGCTCGGGCCGGCAGAGCCGTCGGGGCGCGGGTGATGGCCCCAGAAGAACAGGTACTTGACGCGGGCCCCGGACTCGATGAGGCGGAGCAGCTCGGCGGTGGACGACGGCGGTGCGGACATCCCACGAGTCTGCCGGACCCGCGCGCGCGATTATGTCGGGAATTCGCTGGTTGCGGCGGTGGGCAGGATCACTGTCACGGTCAGGCCGCCCCCGTCGCGGGGGTCGGCGAACACGCGGCCCCCGTGCGCCGCCGCGACCGCGCGCACGATGGACAGGCCCAGGCCCGCCCCGGGCGCCGCCGGTCGCTCCGCGCCGAGCCGCCGGAAGGGCTCGAAGAGATTCGGGATCTCGTACCGCGGGACGACCGGCCCGGTGTTGCTGACGCTCACGAAGACGCCGTCGTGCCGCGTGCCGCTCTCCACGCGGACCCAGCCCCCGGAGGCCACGTTGTGGCGCACCCCGTTCTCCACGAGGTTGTGCACGAGCCGCTCGAGCAGCACCGCGTTGCCGGTCGTCGGCGCCTCCTCGGCCGCCGCCGTCACCTCCACGCTGTCCGCCGGCACCTGCGAGACGACGTGGACGACGACGTCGGCGATGTCCACATAGGACCCATCGGCGACCGCCCGCTCCGAGCGGGCGAGCAGCAGCAGCCCGTCGATGAGCCGCTCGTGCCGCTCGTTGACGGCCAGCAGCGTCCGGCCCAGCTGGCGCAGCTCGGGCGACGCGTCGGGCCCCTCGGTGGTGACCTCGAGCAGCGTGCGGTTGACGGTCAGCGGCGTGCGCAGCTCGTGCGAGGCGTTGGCGATGAAGCGCCGCTGCACGTCGAACGACTTGTCCAGCCGGGCGATCATCAGGTCGAAGGTGTCGGCCAGCTCCTTCACCTCGTCGTACGGCCCCTCCATGGCGATGCGCTCGTGCAGGCCGCGGTCGGGGGCGCCGGAGATGCGCCGGGCGGTCTCGGTGACCACGTGCAGCGGCTGCAGCAGCCGCCCGGCGATGAGCCAGCTGAACGCGAGCCCGATGACGACCACGACCGCGAGGGCGATCCCGCCCTGGGTGAGCACCGTGTCCAGCGCGTTGGTCTTCACCTCGCCCTGGAACTGGGTGATCGTCCGGCTCAGCGCGGCGCCGGCCTCGCCGGGCGGCGGCACCTCGGCCGCCCCTATCTGCGTGCCGACGAAGAGCTTGTCGCCCAGCCGCTGGTACACCAGCACGTACGTGATGCCGAGCAGCAGGATCCCCCCGGCCAGGAGCAGGCCGCCGTACACCAGGGTCAGCCGCGTCCGGATGGTCATCTTCCTCATGCGATGCGGTACCCCACTCCCGGCTCCGTCTGCACCACCGCCGGTTCGCCGAGCTTGCGGCGCAGCTTCAGAATCGTCATGCGCACGGTGTGCGTGAACGGGTCGGCGTGCTCGTCCCACGCCTTCTCCAGCAGTTGTTCCGCCGAGACCGCGGCGCCCGCGGCCCGCAGCAGCTCGGCCAGGACGGCGAACTCCTTGCGCGAGAGCGGGACGTAGCGGCCGTCGCGGTACACCTCCCGGCGGTGCGGATCCAGGCGGATCCCGGCCCGCTCGAGCACCGGCGGCGCGGCCGGGCGGGCCCGCCGCCCGAGCGCCGCCACGCGCGCGGCCAGCTCACGGAACGCGAACGGCTTCGGCAGGTAGTCGTCGGCGCCCAGCGCGAGCCCGGCCACCCGGTCGTCGACGTCGGCGGCCGCGGTGAGCATGAGCACCCGGGCGTCCGACTCGCGGCGGGCCAGCTCGCGGCACACGTCGTCGCCGTGCACGACCGGCAGGTCGCGGTCGAGGACCACGACGTCGTAGTCGTTGACGCCGAGCCGCTCGAGCGCGGCGGCGCCGTCGTGGACGACGTCGACGGCGTGCGCGTCGCGGCGCAGCCCCTGCGCGACGGTCTCGGCCAGGAGCCGCTCGTCCTCGACCACCAGAATCCGCATGACTCCATGGTCCCGCGCGGCGGTGTCAACGCGCCGTCAACATTTGCGATTACGGCCGGGTGACGCGCCCCCGGCTGGACTGCTTCCGAGAGCGGGCCGGCACGGGCCGGCCGCGGCGATCGGATGGAGAAGATCATGCGATTCCGGACAGGGCTCGCCGCCGCCCTGCTGATGCTGCTGCCGGTGGCCGGCTGCGCCCGCGGCCCGGGCGGGGACGACGGGGTGGCGTCGGCGAGCACGGCGAAGCCGAGCGCGAGCGCGACCGACAGCGCGCCGCACAACCCGAAGGACGACCAGGAGTCGTCGCTGAGGTACGCCCAGTGCATGCGCGACCACGGCATCCCGATGGACGACCCGAACTTCGAGGGCAACGGGATCAGCATCATGATCCCGGAGGGCACGGACAAATCGAAGGTCGACGCGGCCAACGCCGAGTGCAAGCAGTACATGCCCAACGGCGGGCAGCCGCCGAAGCTCGACCCGGCCCAGGCCGAACAGCTGCGCAAGTTCTCGCAGTGCATGCGCGACCACGGGATCAAGGACTTCCCGGACCCGCAGGACAACGGCGGGCTCATGATCGACGGCGACAAGCTCGGGATCGACCCGCGGAGCCAGCCGTTCAAGGATGCGGAGAAGGCCTGCGAGCAGTACCAGCCCAAGCCCAAGGGCGGCGAGGGCGCCGAGGGCGGGGATGGCCCGCAGACCCAGGAGCACGCCGAAAACGGGGGCGCAACGGCATGAGCAGAAGCAGGAGGCGCGGGCGCGCGGGGCGGGTCGTGTTCGGCGTCGCCGCGGTGGCCGCCGTCGGCGCGGCCGCGGCCGCCGGGTTCGGGCTGCCCGACCGGGGCAGCGACGCCGGCACCCACTCGACGCTGCCGCCGAAGACGGCGAAGGTGACCAGGCAGACGCTCGTCGACACCCAGAACGAGTCGGGCAAGCTCGGCCACGGCGACACCCGGACCCTCGCCGGGCGCGGCGCCGGCACGCTCACCGAGGTGCCCGCGGCCGGCGCGACCGTCCAGCGCGGACAGGCGATCTACCGGGTCGACAACGCGCCGGTGGTGCTCCTCTACGGGACGCTGCCGTCGTACCGCAACCTCGCCACCGGCGACGAGGGGCCCGACGTCCGGCAGCTCGAGCAGAATCTGGCCGACCTGGGGTACACCGGCTTCACCGTGGACGAGAAGTTCACGGCGTCGACGGCGGCCGCGGTCCGCAAGTGGCAGGGCGACCTCGGGCTGACGAAGACCGGCTCGGTCGAGGCCGGCCGGGTCGTCTACGCGCTCGGTGCGGTGCGGGTCAACGAGCACAAGGCCGAGGTCGGTGACGCGGCCGGCGGGGCGATCCTGACGTACACCAACACCACCGCCGTCGTCACGGTCGACCTCGACGTCGAGGACCAGCGGCTGGCCAAGTCCGGCAGCGCGGTCACGGTGAAGATGCCCGACGGCCGGAGCGTGGCCGCGAAGATCACGACGGTGCAGACCGTCATCCAGCCGGCCTCGGGGAACACGCCGGCGGAGACGAAGTACCGCGCGACGATCACGCCCGACGACGCCAAGGCGTTCGACGGGCTCGACCAGATGACGGTCACCGTCGGGTTCACCGCCGGCCGGAAGGAGAACGTCCTCGCCGTACCGGTGCAGGCGCTTCTGGCTCTGTCCGAGGGCGGCTACGGCGTCCAGGTCGTGGAGAACGGCGCCACGAGGATCGTCGCGGTCGAGCTCGGCCTGTTCGCCGCCGGCAAGGTCGAGGTCTCCGGCGACGGGATCGGCGAGGGCACGGTCGTGGGGATGCCCGGATGAGCGTCGTCGAGCTCGAGTCGGTGCGCAAGGAGTACCCCGGCGGCGTCGTTGCCGTGCGCGACGTGAGCCTGACCGTCGAGGCGGGGGAGTTCGTCGCCATCGTCGGGCCGTCCGGGTCGGGCAAGAGCACGATGCTGCACCTCATCGGCACGCTGGACCGCCCGTCGGCGGGCGCGGTGCGCATCGACGGGCACGAGGTGGCCGGCCTGCGCGACCGGCAGTTGTCGGCGCTGCGCGCGCGGCGCATCGGCTTCGTGTTCCAGCAGTTCCACCTGGCGCCCGGCCGTCCCGCGCTGGACAACGTCGCCGACGGGCTGCTGTACGCCGGGCCGTCCCGCGCGCAGCGGCGCCGGATGGCCGAGGACGCGCTCGTGCGGGTCGGGCTGGGCGACCGGCTCGACCACATGCCGCACGAGCTGTCCGGCGGCGAGAAACAGCGGGTGGCGATCGCCCGGGCCGTCGTCGGCGGGCCGGCCATCCTGCTCGCCGACGAGCCGACCGGCAACCTGGACTCCGCGTCCGGGGCCGGCGTGATGCAGCTGCTCAGCGAGCTCAACCACGGCGGCACCACGATCCTCGTCATCACGCACGACCAGCAGATCGCGGCGAGCCTGCCGCGCCAGGTGAGCATGCGCGACGGGGAGGTGGTCTGCGATGACGGCGCCGTTGACGCCCGCTCGGCTGTTCCTCAGTGACGTCCTGCGGGTCGGCGGGGCCGGCCTGCGCACGCGGCCCATGCGGGCGTTCCTGTCGGCGCTGGGCATCGCGATCGGCATCGCCGCGATGACCGCCGTCGTCGGGATCTCCTCGTCGAGCCGGGCCGAGCTCGACCGGCAGCTGGCCGCGCTCGGCACCAACATGCTCACCGTCTCGCCCGGCAACGACATCTTCGGTGGCAACGCCACGCTGCCCGACGAGGCCGTCGAGATGATCAGCCGGATCGGCCCGGTCACCCAGGTCGCGGCCACCGGGAAGGTGAGCGACGTGCACGTGTACCGCACCGATCGCGTCCCGGCCGGCCAGACCAACGCGATCGCACTGCGCGCCGCCCAGCTCGGGCTGCTGGGCACCGTCGGCGGCAAGGTCGCCGACGGCGTCTGGCTCAACGCGGCCACGGCGAAGTACCCGGCCGTCGTCCTCGGCGCGGCCGCGGCCCGCCGGCTCGGCATCGACGGCGTCAACGACGGCGTCCAGATCTACATCCACCAGCGCTGGTTCACGGTCATCGGCATCCTGGCCGAGGTGCCGCTGGCGCCCGAGATCGACTCCTCGGCCCTCGTCGGCTGGGACGCGGCGAAGGACTACGCGGGCTTCGACGGGCACCCGACGACGGTGTACACCCGCTCGAAGGACGCCTACGTCGAGGCGGTCCAGGCCGTGCTCGGCGCCACCGCCAACCCGCAGGCGCCCAACGAGGTGAAGGTCTCGCGCCCCTCCGACGCGCTCGCCGCGCGCCAGGCGACCGACAAGACGTTCACCGGCCTGCTGCTCGGCCTGGGCGCGGTGGCGCTGCTCGTCGGCGGCGTCGGCGTGGCCAACACGATGGTCATCTCGGTGCTCGAGCGGCGCGCCGAGATCGGCCTGCGCCGCGCGCTGGGCGCCACCCGGTCGCAGATCCTGCTGCAGTTCCTCTCCGAGTCGCTGCTGCTGTCGGCCCTGGGCGGGGTAGGCGGGGTGACGATCGGCATCGCGGTGACCGCCGTGTACGCCACCGTGCGCGAGTGGCCGACCATCGTGCCGGCCTGGGTGACCGCCGGCGGGGTCGCCGCGACGCTCGTCATCGGCGCGATCGCCGGCCTCTACCCGGCGGTGCGGGCCGCCCGCCTGGCCCCCACGGAGGCGCTGGCCGCCCCCTGACCGGGGCTACGCCGGCACCAGCGGCGGCAGCGCGTACTCGCCCTGCAGGTACGGCTCGGCCGGCCCGTAGATGCGCAGCACCGGATGGAACTCGCCCTCGGGCGTGGGAAGCCAGTTCGCCGCCGCATCCGCGGGCCGGTCGGGTCCCAGATGAATCGTGACGGAGCCGTCCGGGCCGGCCCGCAGGTCGCCGGAGCCGAGCGACCGGCCGGGCCCCAGGCGGGACGTCGCGGTGTCGTAGGCGGACACGGACCAGCCGTCGCTCGCGGGCGGCGGCGGGTCCAGCCGCAGCGTGTAGTTGCGCTTGCCGATCAGCCGGGCGCCGTCGCGGTCCTTGTGCACGGTCGGGTACGCCGCCTCGTACGCGTGGTTGCCCCACAGCCGCGTGCGGGCCGCGACCGCGCGCAGGCGGTGCGCGGCATCCCGGTCGGGGACCGTCCACTGGGGAGCGTCGACGGTGCCGACCTCGAAGTAGTCCAGGTTGTAGTCGTAGGCGTGCAGGTCGTTCGTCCAGCCGTTGACCAGCGCGGCGTGGTCCGTGGTCGCGGCCTCCTCCAGCGCCTCCCGGCCGCGCTCGAGGCCCTCGCGGATGGCGGTGCGCTGGTCGCGGGGCATGGTCGGGTACGGCGAGTTGCCCCCGTCGAACAGCCCGAGGGGCTCGAAGCGCCGCTGGTAACGCCGCTCGGCGGGCGAGGGCGGGAACGCCGCGAGGCTCCTTCGCAGCGTCTCGAGGAAGAGCAGGTCGTCGGGGACGCCGGCCTGCGGGTGCGGCAGGCCGTCGAGGGGGATCTGCGGGTACATGCGCTCGATCGCCAGCCCGTCCTGCAGCGCGTGGACGCCCGGGCCGGCACCGAAGCGGGCGATGAGCGTGGCGATCATCGTCGGCACCCGGATCACCTCGGCGGCCGGCGCCTCGCGGCCCGCCCAGCCGGGCGGGACGAGCAGGAACTCGCGCTCCTCGTCGCGGGTGGTTCGGCTGCCGACGTACGCGAAGTTGTCCGTCCACGCGTCGATGAACTGGACCACGTGGTAGCGGCCGCCGGTGTCCGGCACGCGCAGCCACAGCGGGCCGCCGGACAGGTCGAGCTGGGCGGTGGAGTACAGCACGTCGGGGTTGGCGTTGGGGGTGTCGGGCACGCTGCGCTGGTGCGCGAACGCATTGAAGACCGTCGCGGTGCCGACGGCCTGCAGGTCCTGCAGCAGGGGATAGCCGTAGCCGTACGCCTCGGCGGCCAGCGTTGGCAGGTCGTCTCTCATACGCAGCCTCCCTCGTCCTGCCTCCAGCGTCCGGGCCTGGCCGGTGCCGAACGGGTGAGGCCGCGGGTGACCGTGCTCAGCGGCGGGGGTTCGCGCGCCGGGTCGGCGGCGCGGTCGCCGGGTTCTCCGGCCAGGGGTGACGCGGATAACGGCCGCGCAGCTCCGCGCGCACCTGCGGATAGCCGGTGCGCCAGAACGACGCCAGGTCGCGGGTGACGGCGACCGGGCGGCCGGCGGGGGAGAGCAGGTGCAGCAGGACCGGCCGCCCGCCGACCTCCGGCGTCCGTTCGAGCCCGAACATCTCCTGCACCTTGACCGCGAGCACCGGCCCCTCGGGATCGGCGTAGTCCAGCCGCACGGCCGACCCGCTCGGCACGGTGAGCCGCTCGGGCGCGAGCCGGTCGAGGTCCTTCGCGGCCGGCCACGGCAGCCGGGCCTGCAGCGCGGTGTGCACGTCGGCGCCGTCCGCCATGGACTCGGCCAGCGGCTCGTCGCTCACGTCGGGCCAGGGCGCGCCGACCGCGCGGTGCAGGAAGGCCAGCCGGTGGCGCAGCGGAGTCCACGGCACGCCCTCGCGCCGCAGCCGCTCCCGGCGCGCGGCCGCGGCCAGCTCGGCCGGCGCCGCGCCCACCATGCGCTCCGAGAGCACGATGGCGCCGAGGCGCTCGACCCGGCGTACACCCGAAGCGGAGGCCTCATCGACAGTGGAGAGCAGCGCGGCGCCCGCCTCGCGCGCGATGTCCTCGTCGATCGCCGCGGCGAGCCGGATGCGCGCGTTGACCCGGCCGGACGGGCGGTCGGCGGTGGCGATCGCGAGCCAGGGGTGCCCGGCCAGCGGCGAGCCGGCCGCGAGCTCGGCCTCGGTGCCGCCGGCCATCAGGTAGGCGTCGCGCCGCCGCCGGGCGATCCGCTCCGGGTAGGCCAGCCCGGCGATGATGCCGGCCGCGCGGTCGGCGCTCGTGCGGCGCTCGACCGGGTTTTCGATCATGCGGTACAGCAGGTCGGCCTCCGCCCGCCACCGGTCCGTGGTCCGCCGCACCGCCGCGACGTCGTCCGACGGGTGGGAGTCCTCGGCCAGCACGGCCACCACCTCGGCCGCGTTGCGCGCGCCGACGATCGGCGCCCCGTCCAGCAGCGCCCGGGCCAGCCGCGGGTGGGCGCCCACACGCGCGATGCGCCGCCCGCGCTCGGTCGCCCGCCCGTCCTCGCCGACCGCCCCGAGCGCCCGCAGCGTCTGCGTCGCGACGCGCATCGCGGCCTCGGGCGGCGCGTCCGGCAGCGCCAGCCCCTGCCCGCCCGGGCTGCCCCAGCAGGCCAGCGCCAGCGCGAACCCGGTCAGCTCGGCCGTGTGCACCTCGGGCTCGGGCTGGGCCGGGAGGCGCTCGTCGTCGGCCGGGGACCAGCACTTGTACACCACGCCGGCGCCCTCCCGCGCCGCGCGCCCGGCCCGCTGCGCCGCCGCGGCCCGCGACACCCGCACGGTCGCGAGCGACCCGAGCCCGCGGGCCAGGTCGATGCGCGGCACCCGGGCGAGCCCCGAGTCCACGACGACCCGCACGCCGGGCACGGTGAGGCTGCTCTCGGCCACGGCGGTCGCGACGATGACCCGGCGGTGCCCGGCCGGGGTGAGGGCCTCGTCCTGGGCCGCGGCCGGGAGCCGCCCGTGCAGGGGCACGGTGGGGATGTCGGGGATGCTCCGGCGTACCTTCTCGATCTCCCAGGCGCCGGGCACGAACACCAGGATGTCGTGCTCCGTCTCCCGCCACGCCGCCCGGACGGTGCGCGCGACATGCTCCACGATCTCGGTCCGCCCCGGCGGCGCCCAGCGCACCTCCATCGGGAACAGCGGGTCGGCCGTCTCGACGACCGTCGCGCCGAGCACGGCGCGCAGGCGGGCCACGTCGGCGGTCGCCGAGGCGGCCAGCAGCCCGAGCTCGGGCCGCAGCGTCTCGCGCGCCTCGACGAGGAACGCGGTGACGAGGTCGGTGTCGAGGTGCCGCTCGTGGCACTCGTCGATCATGACGGCGCCGACGCCGGGCAGGTCCGGGTCGGCCAGCAGCCGCTGCACGAGCAGCCCGGTCGTGACCACCTCGACCCGCGTCTCGCGGCCGACGCGCCGATCGCCGCGTACCGAATAGCCGACGCTCTGCCCGACCCGCTCCCCGCGCAGCTGGGCCATGCGCCGCGCGGCCGCCCGCGCCGCGATCCGCCGCGGCTCGGCCACCACGACGCGCTCCCCGAGCCCGTCGGCCAGCGCCATCGGCACGAGCGTGGTCTTGCCGGTCCCGGGCGGCGCCACGAGCACGCCCGCCCCGCCCCGCACGGCCGCGACGACATCCCCGAGCACGGCGGCGACAGGCAGCTCCTCCACGCCCGCAATCCTGGCATTCTTGCCGGGTGATGTTGCACTCGAGCGACGGCGCGTCGCTGGCGCTGGGCCTGGCCGCGTACCAGTTCCCCGGCCGGCCGGCGTCCGGCCCGCCCGGCACCGACTGGGACGCCAACTGGCTGATCGTCGGCGGCGCCGTGCGCACCGCGGCCGGCGACACGTGGACGTTCCGCGACCCGTGCCTGACCACGTCCGAGGCCCGCAGCCTGGCCCGCTGGCTCCACGCCGCGTCGGCCGGCCCCGTGGAGGACGAGTTGCTGCACTTCACCGAGCCCAACGTCGCGTGGAGCCAGGAGTCGTACACCCCGGCCCGCGTGGTGATCCGCGTGCACTTCTCGCTTGAGTCGCGCCCCCACTTCGCCGCGGGCGACATATTCGACTTCTACGTGCCCTTCACGTTGAGCCCCGCCCACCTGTCCGCGGCCGCCGAGGTGTGGGACGGCGAGTGCGCCGCCTTCCCCGTTCGTTAGCCCGTCTGGAGGTCTCATGCCCGAGCTGCCGGAGGTCGAGTCCGCGCGCCTGGTCCTGCAGCGCCACGCGCTCGGCCGCACCATCGCGGACGTCGACGACTCGGACACGTACGTCTGCCGCCCGCACGCCCCCGGCCAGATCCGCGCGGCGCTGGCCGGCCTGGAGCTGACGGCGGCGAACCGCCGCGGCAAGAGCATGTGGTGCGACACGCCCGGCCCGACGCTCGGCATCCACCTGGGCATGTCGGGCAAGATCGTCTTCGTCGACCGCGACGGCGAGGAGACCGACGGCGGCGACTACTGGCAGCGCGGCCGCCCGCGCGGCGACCACCGCTTCACGCGCTTCGCCCTGCGCTTCACCGACGGCACGGCCATCCTCCTGGTCGACCCGCGCCGCCTGGGCCGCGTGCGCCTGGACCCGCCCGTCGAGCGCCTGGGCCCGGATGCCCTGAACGTCGGCCTGGCCGAGTTCCGGGCTCTCATGGCGCGCGGCTCGGCGCCCGTGAAGGCGCGCCTGCTGGACCAGGAGGCCATCGCCGGTGTCGGCAACCTGCTGGCCGACGAGGCGCTGTGGCGGGCGAAGCTCAACCCGGCGCGCCCGGTGGACGGTCTCTCCCGCGCCGAGGTGGACCGCCTGCGCCGGGCCGTGGTCGCGTCGGTGGGGCAAGCCGTGGCCGGCGGCGGCGTACACACGCTGACGGTGGTCCCGTTCCGCCACGCCGACGGCCGGTGCCCGCGCTGCCGGGCCCCGATGCACCGCGGCGTGGTCGGCGGCCGGACGACTTGGTGGTGCTCGCGCGAGCAGCCGGCCACGCCGAACGGGGCGGCCTCGCAGTAGCGGACGCGCCCCGGTGCTGCTTTCTCGCTCAGCCGATGGTCATCGCCACCGGCCAGTGGCTGCCGATGTTGAAGGCGCTGACGCTGGCCGCGGCCACGCCGAAGGGGGCGGCCTCGCAGTAGCGGACGCGCCCCGGTGCTGCTTTCTCGCTCAGCCGATGGTCATCGCCACCGGCCAGTGGCTGCCGATGTTGAAGGCGCTGACGCTGGCCGCGGCCACGCCGAAGGGGGCGGCCTCGCAGTAGCGGACGCGCCCCGGTGCTGCTTTCTCGCTCAGCCGATGGTCATCGCCACCGGCCAGTGGCTGCCGATGTTGAAGGCGCTGACGCTGGCCGCGGCCACGCCGGTGGAGCGGGCGACGGCCGGTGCCCGCGCCCCGATGCGCCGGGGTTTGGTGACCTGGTGGTGCTCGCGCGAGCGGCCCACGCCCGCGGGGTAGCGGCGCCGCTCGATGCTCGGCAGAATCCGCCGGGTGAGGATGACGACGGCGTTGCTCCGCGCCTCGGCGACGGCGGCCGCGCCGGCGCGCGTGCTCGCCGGATGTGGCTCGCCGAACGGTGCGACGCGTTATCGCGTGGACGGGGACAGCATGGCGCCGGCGCTGAAGGCCGGCACCACGGTGACCGCCCAGCCCGTGCCGAAGTCGGGGTACGCCGCCAAGCGCGGCGACATCGTGGTGTTCCACGCCCCGTTGTCGTGGCCGGGCGGCAAGGCGGACGTGCGCATCAAGCGGGTCGTCGGCCTCGGCGGCGAGACGGTCGCGTGCTGCGATGACCAGGGCCGGGTGGCGGTGAACGGCGCGGGGCTGCCCGAGCCGTACGTGGGCGAGAACGCCCCGCTCGACCGCACGGTCCACTGTGGAGGCCGCCGCTTCGGGGAGGTTCGGGTCCCGGCCGACCAGCTGTTCGTGCTGGGCGACTCGCGCGCCGTCTCGGTGGACTCGGCCTGCAATGGCCCGATCCCGGCCTCGTCAGTCATCGCGGTCGTTGCTGCTTAGCTCACGCGGCCCGGCGGGGACGCGGCGCTACTCACCGCTGCGACGTACCTTCCGCATCAGCATCGACCACACGCCGGCGCCGGCTCCTCGGTCTCCGGTCATCACGGTGACGCCCGCCCCCAACAGCGTTGCTCGTGAGCATTCGGCGCATACTTTCCGGCCGAGAATGCTTTCCTGCAACGGCTCCTTGACTCGGCGCTCGCAGCTTTCGCATGTGTAGGTGGAAAGCCCCATCAACGCACCTCCGGCTCGCCTTTGTCGACGATTCGCTTCGGGCTATCTCAGTCTACCGGCCGATCACCACCGTCGTTGTCCCGCGCACGACGCCCCGGCGGTGGTGATGAGGCTGCGCGGGTGGAGCACGAAGCGGTCGAGGTGGCTGTCGCTCGGATGATCGAAGCGGTGGAGGCGGCTGTCGCTCGGATGATCGAAGCGGTGGAGGCGGCTGTCGCTCGGATGATCGACGCGGCCGGCGAGGAGAGCGGCCATCCACGATGGCCGCTGGCGGCACGGATCATGGGCGGGCGCGCGTCTGCTGCGAACGGCGGCAGCGTCACGCGGCCGCCGTCTTGCTCGGCTCCTTGCGCATCGCGTCGTGGGCCAGGCGGGCGAACGTGGCGCCGGCGCCGTTGGGCGAGCCGGGTGACAGCCAGCGCAGCGTCTGCAGTGCCGGCCGGGCGGGGCGGTCGGCGGGCTCCGCGGCATCGACGAGCAGCAGGCAGTGCTCGCCGGCCGGGATCGTCTCGCCGTCCAGCACGACGGCCTGCGTCGTAACGCGAAGCCAGCCGAGGCTTCGGCTCGGCTGCGGGGCGGTGTGCGTCGCGTCCCAGGCGGCGGCCGTCAGGGCGGTCACGAGCGCGGACACCTCGTCCAGCGACACGCGCTCGCGCCCGAGGCCGCGCCAGAACAGCAGCTCGTCGAGCACGGTTTCGGTGCCGCTCGGCGAGCTTGCGCGGGCGCGCACCGCGAAGCCGACCGCCTCGTGGAGCACGGCCATCGGGGTTGCGGCGCGCGCGAAGTCGTTGTCGCGGGTGCGGGACGCCTCGGCCGAGCGGGTCACCGCGGCGCGCAAGGTGGCCGGCGGGATGCCGACCACGGACGCCACCAGGTCTTCGACGTCCGCGGCGGGCGTGAACCGGCGGGACCACTGCAGCCGGGCCTGCGCCACGGTGCTCGGCCACACCATCCGCAGCAGTGCGCGGGCGCGGGCGTCGACGGGGGGTGCGCTCGAGCCGAAGCCCTCGACCAGCGTGGTCGCGTCGGCGAATGTCGCCGGGTCGTAGCAGGCCTGGCCGACGGCGGCGTCCCCCGCGATGATGCGGACGCCGGAGACGGGCCGGGGCAGGTTGAGGAACGGGCTGAACAGCACATTCGAACGCATGTACGAACCCTATCACTCCCCGGCGGGGCCGTGGGGGAGTGGGAGGATGACCCGCGATGGAGGCGTATGTCGAGCGGCCGCCGCGGGCGGAGTTGGCCGGCGTGGTGCGCACGGTGTGGACTCAGCGCACCGCCGAGAAGGCCTACGTGCAGCGAAGCCTGCCCTCCGGCGGGGTCGAGATCGATGTGCCCACCCGGCTCACCGAGGAGACGGGCTTCGAGCCGGCCTGCGACGTCGCCGCGGCGGTCGCCGATTACGTCGCGTGGCGCGCCGACAACCCCCGCTGAAGGAGAACCGCCATGCTCGACCCCGAAGTGCGCCGCGTGCTCGACGGCGTCTCCATCGCCCACCTCGCCACGATCCTGCCCGACGGCGCGCCGCACGTCGTCCCGGTCTGGGTCGGCGCCCGCGGGGAGCACATCGTGTTCCTCACCGGGCCGGGGATGCGCAAGGCCCGCAACCTGCGCCGCGACCCCCGCCTGGCGCTGTCGATCGCGCCCGTCGACGACCCGTTCACGCCGGTCGCCATCCGCGGGCGGCTCGTCGAGTGGCTCGAGGGCGACGAGGCCTGGGAGATCGTCGATGCGCTGTGCATGAAGCACACGGGTGGGCCGTACGCCCGCGACCGGGAGCGCGTCGTGGGCGTGATCGAGCCCGAGCGCCAGCGGGCCGGCGTCGGCTGAGGCGGCGGTCTCACCCTCCAAGGTGGACGGACGGGCGCCGCGCCGTACCTAGGCTGAGGCGCATGTCGGAACTGGCCGGGCAGGTCGTGGTCGTGCTGGGCGGCAGCGGCGGCATAGGGCTCGAGACGGCGCGGCGCGCCCGGGCGGCCGGCGCGGACGTCGTCATCGTCGGCCGCGACCCGCAGCGCCTGGCCCGCGCGGCCGACGAGGTCGGCGCCGCCGCCACCGCGGCCTTCGACGCCACGGATCCCGAGGCGCTGCAGCGGTTCTTCGCGGGCCTGAGCGACCCGGTCGACCACGTGATGGTCACCGCCGGCGGCAACTACTACGCCCGCCTGGCCGACCTCGATCTCGACCGGGCCCGCCGCCTCGTCGAGGAGCACCTGTGGCTGCCGCTGCACCTGGCCCTCGCGGTCACCGGGCGCCTGCGGCCCGCCGGCTCCCTGCTGTTCATGGGCGGCACCGGAGGCCGCCGGCCCGGTCCCGGGCTGCTGCTGCCCGGCGCGCTGACCGCGGCGATGCCGGCGCTCGTCGCCAACCTCGCTATCGAGCTGGCCCCGGCCCGGGTCAACCTCGTCGCCGCGGGCTTCGTCGACACCGAGCTGTCGGCGCGCCTCCTCGGCGACGACCTGGAGCGCCGCCGCGAGCAGCTGCGCACCATGCTGCCGATCGGCCGCGTGGTCGGCCCGGCCGACGTGGCCGCCCTCGCCGTACACCTGATGGCCAACACCGCCGTCACCGGCGCGACCTATGACATTGACGGCGGCCAGCAGCTGGTCTGAAAAGTTTTCGGACTTTTGCTTGCGCTTAAATCTCTGGCACAGCCTGTCACAAGCATTGACGTTCGACAATTGAGCCTGCCACCGTGCCGAAAAGGATTTCGGCTCTGGAGGGGAGCTCAATCATGCGAAGATCCGCCCGCATCGTCATCGGTGCCGTGGCCGCCCTCGGCCTCATCGGCGCCGGCATCTTCGCCGGTACCGCGTTCGCGGGGGACCGGGCCGTGCTGCCGGCCAACGAGCCGGCGAAGGGGCTCGTGTACGACGGGCTGCAGCGCCGCGCCGCCGGGCCCTGCGGTCCGGGCCTGCTCGAGGTCAAGGGCACCAGCCCCGTCATGTGCACGCACGGGCCCGACGCGCCGCCCGCCGGGCTGTCGGTCAAGTCGCGCGTGCCCGCGTTGGCCGCCGCGCCCGCGTCCGCCGCCGCGGCCGTGCAGTCGCTCGCCGTGTGCGAGGGCGACAGCACCAGCGGCCGGCGCGTCGAGGTCCTGTACGTCCACGGCTCGACCAGCCGCTACACGCAGTACCTGGAGACGTTCCGCTCGCTGGCCGAGGGCGTCGACACGATCTTCAACGAGAGCGCGAAGGAGACCGGCGGCGAGCGGCACGTGCGGTACGTGACCGAGACCGTCAACGGCGCCTGCCGCCCGGTCGTGCGCGACGTGCAGATCGCCGACTCCGCCCTGAACGCCAACGACTGGGCGCCGCTGCTCAACGCCGTCAAGGCGGCCGGGTACACCCGCACCGACCGCAAGTACCTGCAGTTCGTCGACGCCAATGTGTACTGCGGCATCGGCGGGCTGGCGGGGGACACCCGCAAGAGCGACGCCAACCGGTCGAACACCGGTCCGGAGTACGCCCGCGCGGACAACGGCTGCTGGGTCGCCGGCGTCGCCGCGCACGAGCTCGGCCACACGCTCGGCGCGGTCAACAACAACGCCCCGAACGCCTCCGGCTTCGGGCACTGCACCGACGAGTGGGACGTCATGTGCTACAAGGACGACCCCAGCGTCACGGTCCGCACGGTGTGCGCCGACCGGTCCCACGACGACCGGCTGGACTGCAACCACGACGACTACTACAACACCAACCCGCCGGCCGGGTCGTACCTGGCGCAGTACTACAACGTGGCGGACAACCTGTTCCTCATCAAGGGAACGGGCGGCGGCGGCAACCCGCAGCCCGACGCCAACCTGGCCCGCTCGGCGACCCCGTCGGCCTCGTACACGTCGCCGTGGGAGTCGGTGGCGGCCATTAACGACGGCATCGACCCGCCGTCGTCGAACGACACGGTGAATCCGCGCTGGGGCACGTGGCCCAACAGCGGCCAGCAGTGGGCCGAGCTGCAGTGGCCGAGCGCCCAGACGCTGAAGCGGGCGCAGGTGTACCTGTTCGACGACAACCAGGGCATCGACGTGCCGTCGAGCTGGAAGCTGCAGTACTGGACCGGCTCCGCCTACGCCGACGTGCCGGGCGCGAGCGGCTACCCGGTCACTGCCAACGCGTACATCACGGTGACCTTCACCCAGGTCGGCACCGCTCGGCTGCGGGTCGTGCTGCAGTCCAACGGCGTCAGCTCGGTGGGCCTCCTGGAGGTCAAGGCCTTCGCGGCCTGAGGCGCTTCGCGTTGCCGAGTCGAGCAGGGTCACGGCGATCGTGGCCCTGCTCCTTGTTATGCGATCTTGCCGCCTGGCTTTCAGCCAACTAGCGGGAAACTTTCGTCAAAACAGACGAAAGTTAGTTAGAAGTACCACTTACTTTTGTACTGCGATACGATTCGCCGAACCGATCGATCGCTCAGCGTCATCGTTCTCTCACCCAACACCCCACACCCCCGGACGCCTCAGGCAGCGACTCGACGAGCGAGCCACCCGCGCCTCGCTCGTCGAGTCGTGCCTGCGCGTCCCATCACGGAACTGGAAGGACCTGCATGTCCAGTCAACGATTAGGCGTATCCGCCCGCACGGCCGGCGAACCCGGTCGACGTTTGCTCCGCGGCCTGGTCGCCTTCGCTCTGCCGGCCGCGTCGGTGTCCGTCGGGTCGCTCGTCCTCGCCGCCTCGGCCTGGGCGGCGCCGACCAGCACCCCGGCCACGCTCACCCCGGCGGTCGCGACCGGCACGAACAACTGGTACCGGGGGCCGGTCACGCTGAACCTGTCCGCGACCGACGGTTCCGGCGGCGTACAGCGCCTGGAGTACCGCCTCGGCAACGCGGCGCCCTTCCAGACCGCGGTGTCCGCCGGCGCCCCCTACCCGGGCACGCTGGCCGGGTCGGTGCAGATCACGCAGCAGGGCTCCACGACGGTCGGGTACCGCGCCGTGAGCGGTGACAACTCGGTCGAGGCCACCCGCACCATCACCGTGCGGATCGACACCGTCGCCCCGGTCGTCAGCTGGCCCGGCATCGTCGCCGGGAAGGTGGGCCACACCGCCACGCTGATCCCGACCCGGACCGACCCCGCTCCCGGCTCCGGCGGCGTCTTCATCCAGAAGATGTGGATCGACCAGACCGAGACGACCCCGCTGCCGGTGCGCACCTCGACCCTGTCCACGGGCGCGCACACGATCAGCGTGGTGGCCAGCGACGCGGCCGGCAACGCGGCGCGGTTCGACCAGACGTTCGTGGTGACCACGTCGTTCGGCGAGCTGGGCACCCTCCTCGACGGCTTCGCGACCGCCGGCACGATCGATGCCGGCCCCGCGGCCGACCTGCGCGCCAAGCTGGCGGAGGCGGCGAGCCTCGCCGAGGCGGGCAACGCCAACCAGGCGAAGCGAGCCCTCAACCAGTTCGTCGCCGCCGCGCAGGGCGCGACGAAGCCCGGCCCGGTCCGGGACACGCTCGTCGGCGACGCCCGCTACCTGCAGCAGCAGGTCGCCGGCGAGCTGCCGGCCGACCCGGAGACCGGCATGATCGTCACGCCCGCCGTCGGGCCTGACCCCATTCCGGCCGCCGTTCCGCTCGCAGCGTCGACCAACTTCCCCGGGGCCAAGTTCCGGGTCCTGTACTTCTCGGCCACCAAGGGCTTCCGGCACGACCACATCCCGGACTCTGCCCTGCTCGTGCAGCAGTGGGGTCAGCGGTACGGGTTCGACGTCGACATCTGGGACCCGCGCCTGGCCCCGGCGTCGCTGGCGAGCACGCCGTTCACCTCGGGCGCCGACCTCGCGAAGTACAAGACCATCATCTTCTCCTCGCCGGTCGACGGGACCAACGCCAACAGCCCGGCGAGCGCGGACGCGCTCAACGCCGCCGAGCTGGCCGCGTTCCAGGAGTACATCCGGGCCGGCGGCGGATACGTCGCGCTGCACGGCGCGTCCGACGCGATTCACAACGTTCCCTGGTACCGCGACCTGGTCGGCGCGTGGTTCACCAACCACCCGGGCGGTCAGAACGGCGAAGGCACCTGTGGCAGCTGCATCAACGTGCGGGTCAACACCGAGGACGCCACGAACCCGGCCACGGCGCACCTGCCGAAGACCTGGCTGACCATCGACGAGCTGTACAACTTCGACCACAACCCGCGGGCCGAGGTGCACACGCTGCTGAGCCTCGACGAGGAGTCCTACCGGCGCAGCCTCAACAGCGGCAACGCCGCGAACAACCCGCTGCCGCTGATGGGCGGAGACCACCCGATCGCGTGGTGCCAGGAGTACGACGGCGGCCGTGAGTTCTCACTCATTCTCGGCCACGACCGGGCGCAGTACGGCCGCGACCCGTTCACCCAGATCCTGCTGGCCGGCATCAACTGGACGGCCGGGCAGATCGACGCCAACTGCTCGACCTTCCGGCAGACCCGTACGTTCATCACCGCCGGCGCCTCGGCCGGCACCCTGACGCCGGAGTCCGCCGCGGCCGCCGCCGCACTGCTCGACGACGCCCAGGCGGCCTACCTGCGGCAGGACTACAACGCCGCCGGCACGTCGCTCAACCGGATCACCGCGATCGCCGGTTCGCCCGCCGCGGGCACCAGCGAGGCCCGTGGCGAGCTCGACCGCCAGGTCCGCCAGCTGCGGAGCTGGATGTCGTCCCTGAAGAAAGCCTGACCCGTGTCGCCGCCGGCCCACCCCCGTGGGCCGGCGGCCCACGCTAGACCGCCTTGCGCTTGGCGGCGGCGACCGCCTGCTGCCAGGCCTCGTCCGCGGAGATCTTGCCGGCCACGTAGGCGTCCAGGGCCGCCTGCGTGGACTCGGCGACCGGCCGGTGGCGCACGGCGACGTACATCGGCTGGATCTTCATTGCGCCCTCGCCGAAGATCCTGCCGACCGGCGCGTCGCCGAAGTACGGGTTGGTCAGCGCCAGGAAGCCCGGGTCCTGCAGCGACTTCACGTCGGACGGCAGGGCGCCGACCGCCTTGAACGCGGCGACGTGGCTGGGCGGCGAGGTGAGGAACATCGCCAGGTCGGCGGCCTCGCGCGGATGCTTGCTCTGCACCGGCACGGCGAGGAACGAGCCGCCCCAGTTGCCGCCGCCGCCCGGTATCGCGGCCACGTCCCACTTGCCCTTGTTCTGCGGGCCGCCGCCGTCCTCGATGATGCCCAGCATCCAGCTCGGGCAGGCGGTGGTGGCGAAGGTGCCGTCGCGGAAGCCGGCGTGCCACGCGTCGGTCCAGGTCACGATCTTCGAGCTGAGGCCGGCCGCGACGATGCTCGTCGCCTCGCTCCAGGCGGTCTTCACCGCCGGGCTCGTCTCGATGATGAGCTTGTCGTTGCGGTCGAAGTACGTCAGGTTGTCGTTGCTCGCCGCGGCCTGCGACATCCCCGCGATCAGGATCTGGTCGGGCGAGTCGACGAACGCCGCGCCCGTGTTGGCCGCCTTGAACTTCAGGCCGGTCTGCCGGAACGCGTCCCAGGTCGGCCACAGCTTCGAGACCGAGTCGCGGTCGGACGGCAGCCCGGCCTTGGCGAACAGGTCCTTGCGGTAGCACATCGCCAGGCCGCCGATGTCGGTCCCGAGCCCGACGATCTTGCCGTTGTCGAGGGTGCCCTGCGCCCACTTCCAGGGCAGGAAGTCCGCCTGCATCTTTCCGGCGCCGTACTGCGCGAGGTCGACGAAGCTCTCCGCCTGGCCCTTGTAGAAGGGCATGACGCCCTCCTCCATCGCCACGACGTCACCGGCGCCGCTGCCCGCCGCGAGGTACACGTTGAGCTTCGGCCAGTACGCGTCGAGGTTCTCGACCACGCGGCTCTTGATGGTGATGCCCGGGTGTGCCTGCTCGTACTGCTTGAACAGGTCGTCGTAGCCGAACTTGCCGAACGTGTCGACGGTCAGCGTCACCTTCCGGTCGGGCGCGGAGATGCTCTCGGTGCACCCCGAGGCCGCCATGACGGCGGCGAGCGCCAGCCCCAACACAATCCTTGCCATTTCGGTACCCCCAGCCGATCAGATGCGGAACCGGGCGACCATGTGCTGCAGGTCGCCGGCCAACGCCGCGAGTTCGGCCGCGGACCGCCGGTTGTGCGAGGACGAGTCGGCCGAACTCCGGGCGGTCACCGTCATCGCCTCGATGTCGTGTGCGATCTCGGTACTGCCGGTCGCCGCCATCGAGACGTTGCGGCTCATCTCCAGGCTGGTGGCCGACTGCTCCTCGACCGCCGCGGAGATGGTCGCCTGGAAGTTGTTGACGTGCCCGATGATCGACGTGATCGAGGCGATCGCGGACACCGCCTCCTCGCACTCGGTGCGGATCGCGCCGACCTGCTGCGAGATCTGCTCGGTGGCCCGCGCGGTCTCCTGCGCCAGGTCCTTGACCTCCCCGGCCACCACGGCGAAGCCGAGCCCGGCCTCCCCGGCCCGCGAGGCCTCGATCGTGGCGTTGAGCGCGAGCAGGTTGGTCTGCTTGGCGATCGACGTGATGATCTCGACGATCTGCGTGATCTGCTGGCTGGACTCGCCGAGGCGCGCCATCGTCCGGCTCGTGGACTCGGCGACGTCGACCGCCTGGCTCGCCATCTTCGTGCCTTCGAGGGTCGTCGAGGCGATCTCCCGGATCGAGATGCTCATCTCCTCGGCCGCCGCCGCGATCGTGCCGATGTTCTCGGACACCGACGACGCGGTCGCGGTGGCCCGCTCGGCCTGCGCGCTGACGTGCTCGGCCCCCACGCTGAGCGCGTCGCTGCTCGTGCTGAGCTGGCTCGAGGTCCCGCCGAGTACTTCGGAGCTCTTCGCGAGCGCCGACACGGTCTCGCGCAGGCTGCCGGTGGCGGTGTTCACCGACTCGGCGATGGCCTGCAGTTCCCGCGCCGACTGCTGGGGAACCGACTGCGTCAGATCCCCGTCCGCCACGGCCTTCAGCACCTCGGACACCCGCGACAGCGACCGCGCGATCATGCGGGAGATGAAGATGCCGATAGCCAGCGCGGCGAGCACCCCGATCGCGATGCCACCGATGGCGATGTTGCGCGCCCGGGAGTACGCGTGCGTCGAAACGGCCTGCGCGGCCCGCGCGTCGGCCTGCTGCGCCCGCACGATCCGCTCCAGGCCCGCCCCGAGCCGGATCGCGATCGACTCGAACGCCTCGGCGTCGCCCGGCACGGACACCCCGGCCGGCGCGGCGGCACCGAACACGAACGCATCGCGCACCTGCTGGAACTGCTTCCACTGCTTCGTGAAGTCGGTCGCGGCGGCGCGGGTCGCCGCGCTCGCGGCGCTGTCGCCGTAGTCCTGCAGGGCCTTGTCCATCACCTCGTCGGACGCGGCGACGGCCGCCTTCGTCCGGGCGGCGGCGCCTTCGCCCTGCGCGGCCAGCGACCACAGGTTCTGGAACATGAGCGCCTCGGCGGCCCGCACCCGCTGCAGCGCCTCGTCGCTGGCGCTCTGCGCGACCCGCAGGTCGTCCAGGTCGCCGCTCAGCTTGGACATCTGCTGCAGCGAGAGCAGCCCGACCCCGGCCGCCGCGAGTGCGACGACGAACAGCGCGGTCAGAATCCGCCCGAGAATGGAGAGCCCAGCCACGTGCACCGTCCTGCCGTCCGGGTCTTTGTCAGCCCGCTAATCGGAGCGCGACGCCCGGACCTGAGCACTTCGCCGCCCGGCTACCTGAAGGCGTCCACGTTGGCCCTGGTGACCATCTCGGTGCCGGTGTCGATCTTCGCCGGCACCGCGCGGCCGCGGGCCACCGAGACCGCCGCCTCGACGCCCATCGAGCCCATGCGGGCCGGGAACTGGGCCACGGAGCCGGCCTGGTCGCCGGAGCGGATGGCGGCCAGCTCCTCGGTGCTCGCGTCGAAGCCGACCAGTGTGACGCTCGAGCGCCGGTTTGCCGCCTTGACGGCCTCGAGCGCCCCGACCGCGGGCGGGCCGCAGGCGCTGTAGATGGCGGCGACCTCGGGGTGGGTGGCGAGGATGTCCTGAACGGCGTTGAAGCCCTTGGTGCGGTCGCAGTCGGTGGCCACCTCGGCGATGACGTCGAAGCCGGCGCCGAGGCCGTCCTTCATGCCGGTGACCCGGTCGTCCAGCGACGGGTTGCCGAGCCGGCCCTGCAGCACGGCCAGCGCCGCGCCGCGCGGGAGCCGCCCGGCGAGCCAGGCCCCGGCCAGCCGGCCGCCGGCGAGGTTGTCGGTGGCCACGACGGCGGACTTGCCGGTCCAGCCGGGATGTCGTTGTCGACCAGCACGACCTTGATGCCGTGGGCGATCGCCTTGTCCAGCGCGCTCTGCACGTTGGGGCTCGTCGGCGTGATCGCGATGGCGTTCACCTTCTTGGCGATCATGTCGTCGACGAATCCGATCGCGCTCTCGTCGTCGGTGCCGCTCTTACCCTGGCCGAAGACGACCTCGACGTCGTCGTGCGCGGTGTCGTACTGGCGCACCGCGCCGACCATCGTGTCGTAGAAATCGCCGGGGAACTTGGTGATGAACCCGATCCTGACGGTGTGCGACGCCGGCGGCGCGCTCTCCACGCTCTGCGTGCAGCCCGCGGTCGAGAGCAACGCGGTAAGCACGCCGACCACGGGCACCGGGACGCCTCGCATGGCTCCGTTCTAGCATGATATTTCCCAGCAAAACGGGCTTATGCGGCGCCAACGATCTCGCCCGCCGTCGCCCGCCGCATCGCCTCCGCGGCGGGCGCGGGTGGCGCCAGATGGCGGCCCTGCGCGAAGGGGCAGCCCAGCCGCTCGAGCCGCTCCAGCTGGGCGGCGCTCTCCACGCCCTCGGCCACGATGTGGATGCCCAGCGCGCGGGCCAGGCCGACGAGGAGCCCGACGATCGCCTCGGCGGTCTCGTCCGCGCCGAGGCCGGCGATGAACGACCGGTCGATCTTGATCACCCCGACCGGGAAGCGGCGCAGGTACGACAGCGACGAGTAGCCGGTGCCGAAGTCGTCGATCGCCAGGTGTACGCCGAGAGCCCGCACCGCGTCGATCGTCGCCCGCGTGGCGGCGGTGTCGGCCATGATCGAGGTCTCGGTGATCTCCAGCCAGAGGGCGCCCGGCTCGAGCCCGGACTCGGCGAGCGCCGCGGCGACCGAGGCCACGAACCCCGGCTCCCCGAACTGCCGCCCGGACACGTTGACCCCGACGCTCAGCCCGTCCAGGTCCGGCCGCTCGGCGCGCCAGGCCGCGCCCTGCCGGCACGCCCGCGCGAGCACCGCGGCGCCGAGCGCGCCGATCAGCCCGGTCTCCTCGGCCAGCGCCACGATCTCGCGGGCGTCGACCATGCCCCGGTCCGGGTGGTCCCAGCGCACGAGCGCCTCGAAGGCGACGACGCGCCCGGCCGCGAGGTCGAACACCGGCTGGTAGTGCACCTCGATCCCGTCCTCGTCCAGCGCCCGGCGTAACTCGGCCTGCAGCTCCAGCCGGGACTCGATCGCGCTGTACATCTCGTCGTCGAAGACCTCCACCCGCCCCCGGCCGCGCTCCTTGGCCCGGTACATCGCCAGGTCCGCGTCGCGCAGCAGCTCGTCCGGCGACGAGGTGCGCGCGCCGTCGGCGAACGCGATGCCGACGCTGCCGCCGACGCCCACCTCCCGCTCGCCGTTCTGGGTGGTGATCGCGATCGGCCGGCTCACCTCCTCGACGATGCGCTCGGCGACCGCGATTGCCTCGTCCGGTCGCTGCAGTCCCTCGGCGATCACCAGGAACTCGTCGCCGGCGAGCCGCGCCACCAGGTCGTCCGGCCGCATCGTGCGGGCCAGCCGCTCCGCGACCGTGCGGAGCACGGTGTCGCCGGCCGGGTGGCCGAGCGAGTCGTTGACGATTTTGAACTTGTCGAGGTCGATGAAGAGCACCGCCATCGGCGCGCAGTCGCCGCGCCGGGTCCGTTCGAGCGCCTGCTCCAGGCGCAGCAGCACGGTGGCCCGGTTCGGCAGCCCGGTCAGGGTGTCGTGGCTGGCCTGCCGCCCGAGCCGCCGCGTGGCGACCTCGGTCCGGGCGACGGTGTCGTTGAGCGCCCGCGCGACGAATCCGATCTCGTCGCGGGTGTCGACGCTGACGCGCCGGGTCAGGTCGCCCTCCGCGACGTCGCCCAGCGCGGTGACGATGCGCCGGATCGGCGTCGCCACCGAAAGATAGAAGCCGACGAAGAGGTACACCGCCAGCACGCACGCCAGCCCGGCGCCGTACTGCACCTGTTCCTTGCGCGTCGTGAGCGTCGCGATCCGCGTCTGCAGCAGCCGGTCCAGCGCGGTGGCCGAGTCGGTCGCGAAGTACGTGGCCTCGGAGCGCACGCTGTCGGCCCCGTTGGCGAACGCCGCACCGACCCGCCGCCCGGCGACGGTCTCCTGCAGCTGCCGCACGAAGGCCCCGCTCACCACGTTCAGCCGCGCGAAGTGGCTCTCCACGGTCCGCCGGACGGTGCCGTCCCCGGTGCGCGCGGCCACGGTGCGTGCGTCGCGCCTGATGGCCTGGTGGGCGCTGGACACAACGCCGCTGTACACCCCGAGCTCGATGAACGCGTCGGCGTCCGGCGACAGCGTGCGCGAGTCGGCGAACGCCGCCCGATCGGTGGCCCGCCCGACCGCGTCCAGCAGCGAGGGCAGCTCGTTCTGCACGATCTGCACGAGGTAGTACGCGTCCAGCCCCGGGTCGTGGGTGAGACCGGACTCGTCGCCGACCTTGACGATGAACGCCAGCAATGCGTCGGCGGCGGCGTCGTACACCCGGATCCGATCCAGCGGCTCGGCCGTGGAGCTCCCGGCGGCCTCGATCGACCGCCGCACCGAGCGCCAGTCCGCGCTCGTGCCGAGCCGCCCCCCGAGCCGCTGATCGAGCCGGTCGACGTCGGCGAGGTCGGCCCCGGGGTCCGGCCGCGCGGTCCCGCCGGACAGCACCACCTCGTGCCGCGCGTTCACGAGGTGCGTGGTGAGCACCGTGAGCGGCTCGATGAACTGCACGCCCTGCCGCTCCAGGGACGTTGCGCGGATCACCTGGGCCTGCTCGCCGACGTACAGCACGGCCACGGACAACAGCGGCACCAGCAGCACCAGCCCGACGACGACGAACTTCTGCGCGTAGCGGAGCAGCCCGACGAGCGCGGCGGCCGGTCGGAACGCGAGCGCGACGGCCCGACCGGCCGCACGAGCAAAGACCGCCACGAGCCCTCCCAAGCCACCACCGACGACGTAGCGGACATCGGCACCGGCCCCCGGCCCTCAAGGAATCCCGCGCCGGCGCCTGGGGCCGGGTCGCGAGCCTTCTACTCGGGGCGGGCCTGGAGCTCGACCAGCAGGCCGTCGCGGTCGGTGAGCAGCGAACTGAGGATTTTCCGGCCCACGGCGAGCAGGTCCGCGATGTCCGGGGTGCTCAGGGCGTACATCACCAGGGGGCCGTCGCGGTAGGTGGTGACGATCCCGGCCCGGCGCAGCACAGCCAACTGCTGGGAGAGGTTGGACGCCTCGACCTCGATCTCGGCGAGGAGCTCACGAACGGGGCGAGGCCCGTTCTGCAGCAGCTCGAGGACCCGGATGCGCACAGGGTGGCCGAGCGTGCGGAACATCTCCGCCTTCGCTTGGTACAACGGCACCGACACCTGCGCGCACCATCCCTCGTTCGCGTGGGGTCGCGAAGCCGCTGCATCCTCGATGCCTCGGCGCGCCTTCGCGACCACGCTGCCGGGTTTCTGGCATCAAAGGCTAGCAGCCGGCGGGCCGCGGAGGCGGGTGCGCCGACCGCGCCAGTGCCATGAGTTGAAGACTTTTGCAACTGATAAAGTCTTCGCATTGAAGTGACGCTGGGACTGGGGTGGCATGCCGATCCGCACGAAAACCGTCCGCGGCGCCGCGGTACGCATCGTTGGCCTGCTGCCACGGCGCCGGGACTGGGCCGCCGCCCGCCGCGCCCCACGGAGGGACCTGCTGGCCGGCCTGACCGTCGCCGTCGTGGCCCTGCCCCTGGCGCTGGCGTTCGGCGTCACCTCCGGGCTCGGCGCGCAGGCCGGGCTGGTCACCGCGGTCGTCGCCGGCGCGGTCGCCGCGGTGCTGGGCGGGTCGAACCTGCAGGTGTCGGGTCCGACGGGGGCGATGACGGTCGTCCTGGTGCCGGTCGTCGCCCGGTTCGGCGGCCCGGGCGTGCTCATGGTCGGGGCCATGGCCGGTGCCATCCTCGTGGTCCTCGCGGTGCTCCGCGTCGGCCGGTACGTGCGGTACCTGCCGACTCCCGTGGTCGAGGGGTTCACCGCGGGAATCGCCGTGGTCATCGCACTGCAGCAGGTCCCGGCCGCGCTCGGGATTCTCGACGCGCACGGCGGGAAGGTGTGGGCCGTCGCGGCCGACGCGGCCGTGCGGTTCGCCGCCCACCCCGACCCCACCGCACCGGCCGTCGCGATCGGCGTCGCCGCCGTCATGCTGCTGGGCGCGCGGTGGCGGCCGCGGCTTCCGTTCTCGCTCATCGCGGTGGCCATGGCCACCGCGCTGGCCGACCTCTTGCGCCTCGACCTCGCCCGGATCGGCAGCCTCCCCACCGGGCTGCCGCCGCTGTCGCTGGGCTTCCTGGACCCGGGCGCGTTCGCCACGCTCCTGCCCTCCGCGCTCGCGGTGGCCGCGCTCGCGGCGCTCGAGAGCCTGCTGTGCGCCACCGTCGCCGACGCGATGAGCGTCGGCGAGCAGCACGATCCCGACCGGGAGTTGTTCGGCCAGGGCGTGGCCAATCTCGTGACGCCGGTGTTCGGCGGGATTCCCGCCACCGCGGCGATCGCGCGCACCGCGGTCAACGTCCGCGCCGGCGCCGGCTCGAGGCTGGCGGCGCTCACCCACGCCGTGGTCCTGGCCGGCATCGTCCTCGCCGCCGGCCCGCTCGTCGCCGGCATTCCCCTGGCCGCGCTGGCCGGCGTCCTGCTGGCCACGACCGTGCGCATGGTCGAGGCCGGCTCGCTGCTCGCCCTGGCCCGGGCCACCCGCCGCGACGCCCTCGTGCTGGCGCTCACGTTCGCCGTGACCGTCGCCGTGGACCTGGTCACCGCCATCGCCGTGGGCGTCGGCGTCGCCGTGGTCCTCGCGCTGCGCGCCGTGGCCCGCACCGTCCGCATGGAGCAGGTACCGCTCGATCCCGCCGATCACTCGGCCGAAGAGCTGCGGCTGCTCGCCGAGCACATCGTCGCCTATCGGCTCGACGGCCCGCTCTTCTTCGCCGCCGCGCACCAGTTCCTGATCCAACTGTCCGACGTGAGCGACGTGCGGGTCGTGATCCTGCGGATGTCCCGCGTCACGACCATCGACGCCACCGGCGCCAGCGTCCTCGGCGACGCCATCACCCGCCTGCGCCGGCGCGGCGTCACCGTGCTCCTGTCCGGCATCGCCGACCACCACGACCGGGTCCTGACCGCGCTCGGCATCGCCGACCGGCTGCGCGAGGCCGGCCACGTCTTCCCCGATACACCGAGCGCCATCAGCTACGCCCGCCACCACCTCCAGCACCGGCCGCCGACCGAGCACCCCGACCACGCCACCACGCCCGTTGCCGGGTTGTGATCGGGCCTGTTGCTGTACTCGTAAATTGCTAAAATCTGCAATTGATGAAATCCCCAGCTGGAACCGGGCGCGACCGGGACGGTGACCGGGTCACCGCAACCCTCACCGTGGAGGCCGACACGCCCGAGGCCGCCGTCGCGGCGCTGGACTTCATCGAACCCGGCTGGACCGTGACCGCACTGCCGGCCCAGCGGCCCGAGCATCAGCAGCTGCTGATCGAGGTCGCCGACGAACGGCAGCTGCACCGGCTCTGCCACGCGGCGAGCCGGCATCGCCGGGTCATCGCCTACACGGACCGGCTCTGGCGCATGTCCGCCGGCGGCCGGATCACCACGCGGCCCCGGCACCCGGCCCGCACGGGCGACGATCTCGCGCTGCTGACCCCGCCCGGCACCGATCGCCTCGCGGCCGCCATCGCCTCGCGGCCCGGCACCGCGGCCGACGTCACCGGCCGCCCCAACCGCGTGGCCGTGGTCAGCGACGGCAGCGCACTGCCCGGCCTGGGCCGCCTCGGGCCGCTCGCCGCGCTGCCGATGCTGGAGGGCAAGGCCGCGCTGCTCGCGCAGCTCGCCGGCATCGACGCCGTGCCGCTCGCCCTCGACACCGACCAGCCCGACCGCATGGTCGCCGCGATCCGGGCCGTCGCGCCCACCTTCGGCGCCGTCAACCTCACCGGCATCTCCGCTCCGGCGTGCTTCGACGTCGAACGTCGCCTGCGCTACGCCCTGAACATCCCCGTGTACCACGACGAGCAACACGGCACACCCGTCGTGGTCCTGGCCGCCCTCCGCAACGCGCTGCGCATCACGGGCAAGCAGCTCTCCACGGCCCGCATCGTCGTCATGGGGGCCGGTGTCACCGGCATCGCCGTGACGCGGCTGCTGCTGTACGCCGGCGCCCACGACGTCACCGTCTGGACCCGCCACGGCATTCTCGGCCCGCACCTGGCCGGGCTGCCCGCCCACACCGCGTGGCTGGCCGGCTCCACCAATCCCCGGCGTCTGCGCGGAGACCTCGAACAGGCCCTCACCGCCGCCGACGCCGTCATCGGGCTCAGCGCCGCCGGCCTGCTCAGCCCCCACCTCATCGCCGCGATGGCGGCACCACCGATCGTCTTCGCGCTCGCCCGGCCCGAGCCGGAGATCCAGCCCGAAGACCTCGCCGGCTCGAGCGCGATCATCGCGACCGCCCGCCGCGAGTACCCGAACCACATCAGCGACCTGCCGGCCGCCCCCGGCACGCTCCGGGGCCTGCTCAACGCCCGGGCATCAGAGGTCACCGCCGCCGCACTCCTGGCCGCCGCCGACGTCCTCGGCGGCCTGGTCGGCGACGAACTGCTCACGCCCAGCCGCCTCCTGCCGGAGGCGCTGCACCCGGCGCTGGTGCCCACCATGTCGGCCGCCGTCGCCGCGGTCGTCTCGTCTCACCAGCCCGGCCGGTTGGCCTAGGCGGCCATCGCCGTGGTGAAGGCTTTCATCAACGTGGCGAGTTGCTCGGGATCGCCGTCGGGGTCCTCGGGGTGCCATTGCACGCCGAGCGCCCAGCCTGCGGTGCCTTCGAAGGCCTCGACGATTCCGTCCGACGCGGTCGCGCTGACCGTAAGGCCGGCGCCGACGGCATCGACGGCCTGGTGGTGACCGGAGCGGACCTGCAGCTGCACGGGCCCGTAGATGCCGCCCAGCAGCGTGCCCGGGATGATCTCGACGGTATGCGTTGTCATCGTCGAGTTGTCCGACTCGACGTTGTGCATCGTCCCGGGGCCCAGATCCTGGATCAGCGACCCGCCGGCGGCAACGTTGAGGACCTGCATGCCGCGGCAGATCCCCAGAATCGGTACACCGGAGTCGAGGGCGGCCCGGGCCAACCCGAGCTCGAAGGCATCGGCGGTGGCGTCGAGGCCATAGAGGTTCTTCACCCGGCGCTGCTGTCCGTAGGTGGCGGGATCCAGGTCGCCGCCGCCGAGGATGAGGACGCCGTCCGCGTCGCGCACCAGCTCCGCCGCATCGCCGTCCGGTCGGGCAGCGTCAACGAACCTGACCTCCGCCCCGGCCGCTTCCGCTGCTGAGGCCGCGTTCTTCGCGAGGGTGTGCAGGAACTGCCTGAGCCAGTCGGAGCTCCGCGCCGCATCCATCGAATAGGACGCAACGAGCCGACCCCGACGCCTCGCGGCAGCTGCCGGGGCGGACTCCGACTGAGGCATGACACTCCTTGGACCTGGACCGGAAGCCGAAACCTACAACATTTCGGAGACTGCCGGAACGGGGCGCTGATCGGGTCACAGAGCGCGATCGATCGGCCGATTTGGGCCGGGTGAGGCCGCATTAACCTCAGGCGCATGGGTGAGCTGGCGGTTGCCGACGGTGATCGGGTGCGGTTCGGCGGGATCTCGTCGCGGGCGTACGAGCACCCGGCCGACGGCGCAGCCCTGGGCGCGCTGCGCAAGCTGCACGGGCTCGACACGGCTGTCAAGAAGTTCCAGAGCCTGTTCCCCGAGCGGCTCATCCGCATGGAGCACCTCGGGGCGGCGGTGCGCACCAGCGATCGGCAGTTCGGGCGGCTGCACGCGATGGTGCGCGACGCCGGCGGCTCCCATCTGCACGAGATGGACATCGACGAGTTCATGCTCCAGGCCGCGGAGTACTCGCGGGTCGGCGATGTACGCGACACCGTGGCCCGGGTGATGCTGGCGCGCGAGGCGACGCACCCGCTTGTCGTGGTGCGGGTCGCGGAGCTCGACGGGTGGGCGCGCGGTGAGCAGTACGCGGCGGCGCTCGCCGGCGACTACCCGCTGCGTGACGAGGACCGCGCCGCGTCGCTGACGCAGGACGTGCGCGCGTCCGCCGTCGACTACGGCCGGCAGCTCAAGAACGCCACCGCGCCGATGCTGAGCCGCGGCGCGGCGTTCGGCCGGCGGGTGGTCGGCCGCGGCAGGGACGAGCCGGCGGCGATCGAGGCGCCGCCACCGGCCTGGCAGGCGGCGCCGGTCTGGGAGGAGGCGCCCGCGTGGCTGACGGCGCCACCGGCCGAGCTGCCGCCCGACTCGCCGTCGTGGCCGGCGGCGCCGCCCGTGGGCTGAGGCGGACCTCGTCGCCGGCCTCGCCGTCGGCAGCGAGGCGCCCGCGGGGATCACGCCGCGGGACGGTCAGGAGGCCAGGCCGTTGCGGTAGGCGTAGGCGACCGCCTGTGCGCGGTCCCGCGCGCCGGTCTTCGCGAACAAGTGGTTGATGTGCGTCTTGACGGTCGCCTCGCTCACCATGAGGTGCGCGGCGATGTCGGCGTTCGACATGCCGGTCGCGACGAGCTGGAGCACCTCCAGTTCGCGGTCGGTGAGGCCGTCGGGCGGCGGGCCCTCGCGCACCGGGCCGTCCGGCGGCAGCAGCTCCAGCAACCGGTGCTGCACCTCGGGGGCCAGGTCGGCCTGGCCGGAGGCCACCCGGCGCAGTGCCTGCACCACCTGGTCGGCGTCCGCGTCCTTGGTCAGGTACCCGCGCGCGCCGGCCCGCAGGGCGGCCAGCATCTCGGCGTTCTCGGCGAACGTGGTCAGCACCACGATCTGGGTGCGCGGGTGCTCGGCGCGGATCCGCCTCGTCGCCGTCACGCCGTCGCAGCGCGGCATGCGCAGGTCCATGAGCACGACGTCGGGATCGTTCTCGGCGACGGCGGCGATCGCCTCGTCGCCGTCGCTCGCCACGGCGACCACCTCGATGCCGTCCATCAGGGACAGCATCAGCTTCATGCCGTCGCGGATCACCCGCTGGTCATCGGCGATCACCACGCGGATGGTCGTCACCTCGGGATCGTCAGCCACACCCGGTACCCTTCGCCGTCATCGACCGGACCCGCGTCCAGCTTGCCGCCCAGCAGTTCGGCGCGCTCGCGCAGCCCGGCCAGACCGTAGCCGGTGCCGGCGTCGCGCAGCGCCGAGTGCATTGCGGAGCCGCCGTCGCACACCTCGACCTCGACCTGGTCCGGGGTGTACGCGAGCCGGATGCGCACCGCGGCCCCCGGTGCGTGCTTCCGGACGTTCGTGAGGGCCTCGCGGACGGTGCGCTCGACCGCGAGCCCCGCCTCCGGGGTGAGCGGCTCCGGCGTGCCCTCGATCGTCAGCTTCGCGCTCGCGCCCTGGGCCAGCTCGCGGACCGCGTCGGCGGTCGGCCGGGTGTCGCCGCGCAACGAGTACACGGCCTGGCGGGTCTCGTCGAGGCCCTCGCGGGCGAGCTTCTGCGCCTGGTCGATCTGCTGGAGCACCGCCTCGGCCGGCGCGCCCCGCAGCATCAGCAGGCGGGCGCTCTGCAGGCCGACGATCTGCGCCGAGAGCGTGTGGGCCAGGATGTCGTGGATCTCCCGGGCCAGGCGGGCGCGTTCGGCGTACACCTGCGCCCGGGCCTCGGCCTCCCGGGCGGCCTTCTCGCTGGTGAGCAACCGCTCCGCCTGGTCGGCCCGCTGCCGGGAGGTGCCGACAACGGCCCCCAGTACCGCGAACCCGGTGCACCCCGCGAGCAGCGGGACGATCGCCGTCGGGTTGCGCAACTCGGCGATCAGGGCGCCGGCGCCCGCGGTGAGGAACGCGAACGGCACCGCGATCGCCAGCGGCAGCACCGCGAGCGCGACCGAGATGGCGATGCCGGCCGGGAGCCAGCCGGGGGAGGACGGGTCGACCACGTACAGGGCGTGACCGCCGGCCGCCATCACCAGCAGGCCGATCACGCGGTGCACGGGCTGGTCCATCCGGGCCCGCCAGCTGTACGCCGCACCGGCGAACGCGACCGCCGTGCACAGCAGCGCCACCCACCGCAGGTGGGCCGGCACCACGACGACGGCGGCGACCGCGTACGCGACGGTGCCGACGGCCCGCCCGATCACCACACCGGAGGCGTTCGGACGGAGCCGTCGGAGCCACGACATCAGACGGATTCCCTTACGAGGGCGGATTCCTCGACGAGAGCAGGGGTCCGGCCCTGAGCCGGCGAGAACAGGCCGGCGCGCCGGGCGAGCAGCACGTTCTGCATGCCGAGGGTCACGGCCACGAACACCATCGCCTCGCCCATCCCTTCGTGTGCGCCGAGCTTTGCCGCGAGGAGGAACAGTGCCATGCGTACCGCGATCGTGGCGACCCACAACGCGCCGGTGCGCCAGGTTCCCTCGCACATCGGCCCGGTCTCGGTGTGCCAGACCCGCAGGGTGGCGGCCCGCGCGAATCCCATGGCGACCGCGAACGCGACGCCGGCGGCGAAGAAGCCGATCGCGACCACCGAGTCGAGACGGTAGACCATCCGGTGGTCGGCGAGGATCGAGAGGGCCACGAACCAGACCGGCAGCACGACGAGGCCCCGCGGGGTGACCGCGCGCCGCCGGACCTGGCGGCTGATCACGAAGGCGGCGAACGCCACCCCGATGCCGATCGCGGCGAGGATCTGCACGTTGCTCATGGACGGAAACCTTTCTCGGGTCGTTTTCCCTGGTACGGCGTCAGGCCGCGACGAGCGCAGGGGCGGCGAGGCCCGTGGCGACGGGTTGTCCGGCGGCCGGGTGGTGGCTCTTGATCCGCTGGTACACCCGGAAGGCGAGCACGGCCCCGGCGAGACCGAAGGTCACGTGGCTGACCATGTCGAGCACCAGATCCGTGGTGGTGACACCGTTGATCATGAAGCTGTGCCAGGCGTACGTGAACACACCGGCGACGGCAAGCGCAAAGCGGTGCCAGTGCCCCCAGTCGGCACGCTTCGCCCAGCGAGACACCAGGACGGCGAGGACGGCGACCGCGGCCGGCCCGGCAACCAGTCCGGAGTACCACGGCAGGAACGTGATGCCCATGAACAGCGCGCCGGCGACCGCGCCCGCCAGGAACACGAGCCAGGGGCGCGCGGCGGTGCCGGGTGCGACCGCGGACGGGCGGCGGGGCAGGACGAACGCGGCGGCGACCAGGGCGGCGGCGATCGCGGCGGACGAGAGCATCTGGGCCGGGGAGGCCAGGAAGCCGTTGCTCATCCCGTACGAGATGGCGAAGAAGACCGCGCATCCGACGACGAACAGGGCGCTCGTCACCCACAGCCCGCGCCGGCCCAGCCAGGGCTGCGTCCGGCGCGGCCCGGTCGCCTCCTCGACCAGCGCGATCGGCGTGCCCACGCTCCACAGCACATGGATGCCGAGCACGTACGGCGTCCAGAGCCCGCCGATGCCCAGGAACGGGATGTACGCGTACTGGAGCAGATGCTGACCGACGTAGTTGGGGTTGAACAACGACTCGGTGAGCAGGCCCTCCTCGATCACCGCGAAGGCGAGCCCGAGTATGAGCATCGTCGGCCAGCCGCGACCGGTCCGCCGGGCGACCTCGCGGATCAGCAGAGCGCCCCCGCCGTACATCGGTGCGAGCGCGACGATGGCCGGCAGCAACACGATGGGCATGTCGCCGAGGAGGAACTCCGCGATGAACGGTGCTACGAAGAACAGAGTGACGACCGGGGCCATGCGGCGCATCGGACTCTCCTTTGCGAACCGGGGAACGTCGATGTCCCAGACGCTAGGGCGCACCGCCCCCCGGTCGCGTCGGCGTCAGAATTGATCCACGGCGTCCACCCGTGGGTGGAGACGCGGGCATCGGGTGGAGACGACGGATCCGGCGGTCCGGCCGGGGCGTTCGTGCGTCCGCCCGTCACGGCTTGGCGGCAACTGCGATGGCCCTGCGGTCACCCGCAACGTGTGCCGGTACCTTCGTGCAGTGCGACAACAAGTTGAAGCGTTGGTGCCCGTGCTCTACGTCGCTGACGTGGACCGCGCGAAGGAGTTCTACGCGCTGTTCGGGTTCGCGGAAACGAGCAGCGGCAGTGACGGTGCGTCACGCTGGCTGTACCTGCACGCCGGTGAGCTGACGATGCTCATCGCCGCGGTGCAGCCGCAGCTCATCACCGTCGAGCTGCCGTTGCTGATCTACATCTTCGTGGACGATCTCGACACGACGATGCGGCAGCTCCAAGCGGCCGGGCACACCGTCGACCTGGCCGGATATCCGGACCATGCGCCGGGCGGCGAGGCGCGTACCAAAGACCCGGACGGCAACGTGGTGCTGTTCGGCCAGCGCTCGGCCGTTGCCGAGGACCAACGCCGCCAGCCGACCGGGGCGGAGGCCCGGTTCTCCCTCATCCGCCGGGCCGCGGAGGCCATCGAGCAACGCGGCGGCGCGCCGGAGCGCTGCCAGATCGGCCAGCCGAACGGCGATGCGTGCAGCGAGCCGGCCGAGGTGAAACTGACCGACTCGTGGGGCGATGCCGCCTGGTCATGCGCCTCACACGCCGAGGAGACGCTCCTTCGGGCGCGGGGCGCGTTCATCGCGATCGAGGACGGCGAGGGCCTCGGCCCGTTCCTGCGCCGGCGCCGCGCGGCCCGCTGATCCGGGCGTACTCCATCCAGCGCTCGCCTGAATGCGGCATGAGCGGATGCCACCGGAAGGCGACGGAATGAGCGAAAGAGGGCCGTCTATACGCGATAGTAGCTATCGGCCTGGCGAGGCGTCATGTGGGGGCGCGGCGCCGTACGGTCGATGCTGCGGGGGCCTCGATCCGACCCGGAGATCGCCGCACTCCTGACCATCGTGGACGCGCAACTACGCGTCTTGCGCAGCATCCTGGTTTACCTCGAACACCGCGGCGTTCCCGGCATTGAACTCGCCGGACCGTATGCTCAGCTCGACCAGTTGCACGCCCCCATCGCCGAGGCCAATACCCGGCTCCTGCCGCCTGAGCCGGACGCTGTCTCACCCGGTCAGAGCCAGCCCTCCCGCGCGGCCAGCAGGCCGGCCTCGAAGCGGGACCGTGCGCCGAGGCGCTCCATCAGGTCGGCCATCATCCTTCGGCAGGTGCGCTCCGAGACGCCGAGGCGCTTCGCGGCTGATTCGTCGGTGTGGCCCTGGGCCAGCAGGTTCAGCAGTTCCCGCTCCTGGGCGGTGACGCCTTGGCGGTCGCGGGCCTTGCTGGCGCCCAGCGGTACCGCCGTGTTCCAGACTTGCTCGAAGAGGGCGACCAGCGAGGCGACGACCCCGCGGCCGGTCAGGACGAGCACGCCGGCCCGGGTATCGGCCGGGTCGATCGGCACGATTGCGGTGGACCGGTCGGAGACGAGCATTCGCGGCGGCAGCACCGGTACCGTGCGGACCTCGGCCCCTGCGTCGGTGAGCGATTGGGCGTACGCCAGCGTGGGCTTGTCGTTGCGTGCGCAGTCCTGCATTGCGGTTCGGATCGTCACCCCCCGGGCGAGCAATCCGGTGTTGTTGCGCATGGCGACGGTCAGAGCCTCCGGTGTCTGCATGGTTGGCATGATGCTCAGCGCCTCGACCCGGACGCTTTCGGCCAAGTCTTCCAAGCGACGCTGGATCATGTCCATGCCGATGACGTGCTCCACGTCGGCCGGGCGGTCGTTGGTCTGCCGGTCGGTGAACTCGGCCACCATCGCGGCCATCGCCGCCTGACTCTCGGCGATCTGCTGCTGGCGCCGGTCCAGATCGGCCTGCTGCCTGGCAATCAGCGACTGCAGGCCGACGCCCGGGCTGACGGGACGGAAGTGACCGTCCCGCTCGACGGACTCACGCAGGAGCGATAGCTCGAAGAGCTCGTCCAACGCCGCATGAATCTGTTTCGGCTCAACGTCCAGCTCGTCGGCGAGCCTGGCCACGCCCCAGTCGGGGTTGGCCAGCATCAAGCGATACACGCCTTCGGCGGTCGCGTCGAGCCCCAAGTACTCGAGCATCTCATCCCCCCGCGATCGCCGGTCATCATCTCAAGCCCGGGTGTCCATAGCAATGGGTCGATATTTCGTGACCCCCAACAAAGCGGACATATCCGACCATTTGGCGTGGCCGATGGACGGTTCCGGTCAGGCCGGAACCGTCCATTCCGAAAGCCTTTCACTTGTTCCGCCGGTGCGGAACAGTAGTTCTCGCCGGCGCAACGGAAACCGGCGGAACGCGAAACCGGAATTTGAATCCCACTCTCGAACAGGGGCGGAGCCATGTCTTTTTCGGTCCGGAAAATCGGCATCGCAGCGGCAATTGTCGTGGCCGCCGTCGCATTGTTTGCACCGGCGGTCTCCGCCGCGCATCCGGTTGGCCATTCGATTTCGGTGCACGCCGAGAGCTCGCCGGCCCCGTCGCCCACCTCGACCAACGGGTGGGGTTGGGACTGAGCGATGTACCTGGTCAGCCTGGCGATCGCACCGACCGGCAGCGCCCGGCTGCGAGCCCTGACAGCGGCTCAGGCTGTGGAGTTCTTCCGGCGGGACATAGGGATCGATGACCAGTTGGAACACGTCAGCGCCCGAGCCGGTCCGGACCGAGTGCACCTCGGATTCTTCGTCCGCACTCCGGAAGGAAATGCCCGCGAATTCTGTCTGCGAGTCCTGGCCAAACATCCCGAACTCGCGGGCTGGCACCTCATCGAATGACCCGATCTGAAGAAAAGGAGTGAAGCAATGTTCACCGCTGCCCGGGTGCTGGCCGGAACCGTCATGGCCGGGATCGCCCTTACCGCTCTTGGCGCATGCTCCTCGGCGCACCACCCCGACCTGAGGGCCGCCGAACCACCTGTCGCCCATGCAGCGGCGCAACCCCCCGTCGCCTCGACGGTGCCGCAAGCGTCGGCGGCCGCGACCGTGGCCGCGCCGAAGCAAAGCATCACGACGAGTCTGCTCAGCACGCAGGAACGTTCACCGATGCCGTCGCTATCGACGGTGCCACCTGCGCCGAACGGCTTCGGCGAGGCGTGCACTCCTGCCGCATTGCTCGCATATGTCCGTACGCAGCACGGACCGGCGACCGGGTTCGGCGAGGTCAAGATCGACAACTGTGTCGGTGGGTACGCCCGGCTATACGCGAAGGCCAACCCCGACCCAACTGGCCAGCGACCGGCCGGAGACCAGTTCTTCCTGCAGTACACCGGCGGTCACTGGGCCACCCTCGCGCGAGGTGCGGCCATCGACTGCGGCGACGCCGTCCCGGTTCTAGCTCAAGCCTGCGCGGTGTTCGACGCCGCCACGCGTTGACGCCGCACCACCTCTATCAAACCCCGAAGTCGAAAGGACCACCTACCATGCGCCCCTCTACCTTGGCGTTCCGTGCCCTCGCTGGTCTGCTCACCGTTGGCGTCGCTACGGCGGCCGCGTTCGCCGGACCGACTACTGCCGCTCATGCCGACTCCTCGGTCGCCGGTCCGATCACGCAAAACGAGGTCCTGTCCCGTGCCCAGTACTGGGTGAATCAAGGCGTCCTCTACGGCACTGTCTTCGACGGCAACGGCAATGTGATCAGCACGAAGTCGGCACCTGATCCAGCCGGCCGGAACTATCGAACCGACTGCTCCGGGCTGGTTTCGATGACCTGGCATCTGAGTTGGAGCCCCACGACCGACGACTTCCAGAAGCCGCACGACTCGGCACACCCGTGGACGGTACTACCGGGCCTGGATAGCTTCCAGCCGGGCGACGCAATGGTCAAGAACGGCCACATTGAGCTGTTCGCGTTCTGGAAAGTCCCCACCGATCACCATCAGGGCGCCTACGTCTACTCGTTCAACAGCACGAACGAGACGGTGCAGAACCCGTATGCGAACAGCAACTTCGGCAACCGTGGCTTCAACAGCTGGAACGACCTGCAGAACTACACGCCGATCCGGTACGACAACATCTTGCCCAGCGGCGCATCGTATTCGGGGGACAGTAAAGCTGATCTGTTGTACGTGGATACGGCGTCGACCGGGAATATCAGTGAGTACCCGAACTTGTCGCCGGGGAACTGGGGCACGACGGCCACGGTGGGCAGTGGCTGGGCGGGTGTGGACCCGAACAGCGTCTACTTTGCGGACATGAACGGTGATGGGAAGACGGATCTGTTGCAGTTGAAGAATGACAGCATCCTGTACTACCAGAACAATGGTCCGGGCAACTGGGGCACCACGACCACGATCGGCAGCGGCTGGACCGGTGTGGACCCGAAGTCCATCTACTTCGCCGATATGAACGGTGACGGCAAGGCGGATCTGCTGCAGCTGAAAAACGGGCTGATCTACTTCTACCCGAGCAACGGTCCGGGCAACTGGGGCACCACGACCACGATCGGCAGTGGCTGGGCGGGGGTCAACCCGGAGTCGATCTACTTCGCGGACATGAACGGTGACGGCAAGGCCGACATGCTGCAGTTGAAGAACGACAGTGTCCTGTACTTCCCGAACCTGTCGCCGGGCAACTGGGGCACCACCGCGACGATCGGCAGTGGCTGGACCGGGGTCGACCCGAAGACCGTGTACTTCGCAGACATGAACGGCGACGGCCAAGCCGACCTGCTGCAGTACAAGAACAACTACATCTACGACTACCCGAACCTCTCACCCGGCAACTGGGGCACCACCACCGCCATCGGCAGCGGCTGGACCGCAAGCCCCGACACCCTCCACTTCGCCTGACGCCGACATCAAGGAGCCTGCCGGAAGCCCAATCGGGCTTCCGGCAGCCGCCATTTGTCCGAACAGCCGATGTCCAATGTGGAGGCGTTTGAGCCGGTCCATGATCAAGTTCGTCGGGAAAGCGCACCCGGACGAGTGATACCAGCCGGTAGGCCCGCGCAATTTCAGCGGATCGCGCGGGGGGCGCTGCCTGGGGGCGCTGCGGCCGGGTAGCGGCATGGGGGTATGCCACCCCCGTCTGGCTTTCTAGAGCGTCGATCGAATGGCCGTGGCGTGCGGCGGATTCAGCCTTGCCGCGCCGGCAATAGTCCACGGCTCGCGCTACCGCCGAGGCCGACCGGATCGCGGCATGTGCGCGCATAGCGGCGGCCTCGGCGACCGGTCGAATCCCGGCGGTGGGGGATCGTCACGTCACGAATCACCACGTCGCGGAGAGCGGACCGGGGCTCGTGGCGTCTTCGGGATCCGGACGCCGCCGAGTCGACGGATACGAGCGCGATAGCTGCTCCCGGCGGACCCTTCGGTCGTCAAGCACCTCGTCAGGCCAGGCTTTGAATCTCGTCAACGGCATTGCCGACATCCTCACGTCGCTGTTGGCATAGACGCGGATTGTCTGGTCCGTTTCTCGTTCCCGGCCGTCGTACGGTGGCGTGATCACCGCCGGCCGGAGACCGGTCCTCGCCGGTACGGTCGATGTTCTCCACGCTGCGCGACGCTACGGTGACCAGATGGTCTTGAAGCTCCGCATGCTGATGGTGTCCGCGTCAGTGGCGCTGCTGGCCGGGTGTGGACCAACGGCGGCCGGCACGGGCGGCGCGGCGACGCAGGTCACGCCAGCGCCGGTGGTCAGTTCCTCGCCCGTGGTCGCGACGCCGTCACCCACCACGTCGGCGACCCCGCCGCCCACGGTGGTGGCAGCCGAGACCACCGCGCCAGCCCCGGCGCCGACCAGAACGACCACCACGGCGCCGGCCGTGCACTGCGGCCCCGACTACTACGTCAACTCCTCGGGCAACTGCGTGCATCGTCCAACCGCCGCTCCGGCAGCGCCGGCCGGAGCAACCGCGGAATGCAACGACGGCACGTTCAGCTTCAGCCAGCATCGGCAAGGCACCTGCTCCCACCACGGTGGCGTGAAGCGGTGGCTCTAGTCTGAGCAATATCGCGATGGCATGCGTTACGAGGGACGGAGCCGTGGACCTGTCCGTCGCCTCGAACGTCGGGGTCGTGGTTGTGGTGCACGATCCGCCTGGCCTCGCCGATGCCCATGCCCATGCCGGTCGCGGCGTCGATGGCCGACCTCATCCGCGCCGGCGCCGGACGCAACCATCGGCCGGGCCAACTCCGCCAGCAGGTGGCTGCGCTTACGGTACTCGTCCAGGTGGGCCACGGCCAAAGCGCATCGCCAACGCGGAGCCGGCTCACCATCGTCGGCGAGGGCCTCCATGCCTCATGAACCGCGCACCGTCGGCGGCATGTGTGAGCGCGATCCGGCCCTGCGGCGTGCCGCAGGGCCGAATTGCTTCACACCATGCGCTCGTCCACGATCTCGACGGCCAGCTTGGGCCAGGCAGTGAGGGTGAATCGAGCGAGCCCGACGCTGACACCGGCCGTGTCGTACGTGCTGCTGCGCCGAGGAGGAAACGCACGGTCGTTCCTGTCGTGTCATCGGCGGGGATCGGGAGCAGGTCGGTGACCGGCATCCCGTATTCGTAACGTTGGCTCCACGCCCCGTTGTGGCGACAGTTGGTGTGGATGAGCCATGCGCTGAGTGCCGCGACCACGGACATCCCCCGGCGGGGCTGACGGTCCGGGAGGCGTTGTGCGTCGGGGAACTCGAAGTACCGCAGATCCTTGGTCGCCATGACCGGCTTCTTGATCGGCCGGCCCTGCTCACCGTGGCGGGTATCGGTTCCTCGCCCGCTGTCGCCCACTGATACCGAGCCGTCGGCGTGCAGGGTGACGATGCACCGTCCGGCGGCAGCGGTCTCGGGTGTCGTCGGCGGCGTACGCGAGAACCTCGAGGATGAGGTGCAGCATGCCGCCGGGAGCAAACCTGTCCGGATGCTGGCGCACCTCGGCCAGGTGATCAGCATCCACCAGACCGGCCCAGTCATGCGTGGTGTTATGCCACGGCATCCTCGAATCGCCCAATCACGAATTGTTCCGACCAGTCGACCCGCCGACGTTCCGTCCGGCGCATACGGTCATCGGCCACAGCCGGCACGGCCACGCCGTCGCACCGCCACTCACCACGCGTGACGATCCCTGGCCTTTCATCGCGCTCCCATCGCGGCAGATCCGCGCAGTAGCTCGTGGGCCCAGGAAGCGCCCCTGCTGTGCGGTACTGTCCAGCGCGTGAGGGGTGGCGTCGGACACCGGCCGTTCGGCGTGCGCCAACCGCGGGAGGAGGTTCGGCGTGCGTTGACGATGACCAGTTCCCGTTCCTGGCCGATCTTCAACGAGTCTGGCGAGACATCCGCGCGGAGTGTTTGACGCTGGGCGACGAATCGTTCGAGCCCTGGGTACAACGCGAGATGTACGAAACCGGCTGGAGCGTCTACGGAATCGTCGCGTTCGGCACCCGCATCGACGCGGCACTGGCGAACTGCCCGCGCACCGCAGCCGCGCTGAGTCAGATCCCGGGCCTCACGACCGCGGGCTTTTCCCGCATGGTTGCCGGGACTCACATCAAGCCCCACCAGGGCTGGGTCACGACTGTCTACCGCGCCCACCTGGGCTTGGTAGTGCCGGACGGCGACTGCGCGTTGCGGGTCGGCTCGCAGACCCGGCCCTGGCACGAAGGTGGGCTGTTCGTCTTCGACGACTCGGTCGCTCATGAAGCGTGGAACTATTCCGCGGGCACGCGCACGGTGCTGTTGTTCGATTTTCTACGACCCGGACGGACCATGGACGAAGTCGACGAGCTACCGCCGGAGGTGGCAGCCGCCGTGCGGCGCCGAGCCCGAGACCAGCGGTAGCGTTCCTGCAACGCCTCCTCCAACGACCGAAGTCGACAATGTCCATGGGGTTGGAATCCGCGACGACGGACTTCCGCTCATCGGCATGAGTGCGCACGTGACCATGGTCGTTCGAGGTCGCCGGCCGAACCCTGCGTATCACCAAAGCGGCGAGGGCTGCGATCGCGTCGTGTTCCGGGTGTGATCGGATGCCGCGCACCTGTCGAGCACTATCCGCACCGATGCGCGCCCTTTGTGGACGGTGGGTGCCGTACCTTGCGTGAGTCCGCTCGCGGGCGTTCGCCGAGCTCGGTGATTGCGGGTTGGGTCCAGCTGGGGATGGGGCTCTGGTCGGCGGCCGGCAGCGGCCCGCCTTCTCGCGGATCTTGGTACGGGTGCGGTGGGTGACGACGAGGGCGAGTTGGCGGTGGTGTCGGCGCTGCGGCGCTGGGCGATCGACGTGCCGGTGTGGCGCAGGTCGTGCAGGCGGATCGGTGGGATGTCGAGCTGGCGGAGCAGAAGCCGGAAGCGGCCGCTGACGTAGCCGGGGTGGCCGGGCGGCGAGGACCCAGCAGGAAGCACGCAGCGGGCAGCCACCGTCCACACCGGACGGACCAGACGTGCAAGGGGCGGGTCAACGAGTGGGCCGCCGGGGCCCGGCCATGCGGATGGCCGGGCCCTTCCTGCTGTTACTTGCCGTAGGTGTTGGTGGCCCAGATGACGGCGTGGTCGCTGTTGCGGTACAGCACCAAGTTGCCGTCGTCCTGCAGTACCAGCGTGCCCGCGCCCTTGCCGGCCGTGTTCGACGCCCACACGGCCGGGCCCTCGGACAGGTAGGCGACGAGGTTGCCGTCGGTCTGGTTCTTGAAGTACGAGTCGAAGCGCGCGCCGAATGCCCACAGCGCCTTCGTCCCGTTCTTGTACAGCACGAGGTTGCCGTCGAAGTCCTGCAGCACGAGGCGGTAGACGCCGTTCGGCGACGTGATCTGGCCGCCCAGGGGGAGGGCCTGGCCGACGTTGAGCTGGTGCGCGCCGGGCGCCGGCGAAGGCGGGGCCGGGGCGTGGCAGCAGGTGTTCGTCGCCCAGAGGACGGCGTGGTCGCTGTCGCGGTACACCACCGCGTTGCCGTCGTTCTGCATCACCAGTGTGGCCGGGAAATTGCCGGTGGCCGGTGTCGACCAGCCGATCGGCTGGTGGTGGTCGTCGTACAGGCTGAGCGAGCCCCAGTTCAGGGTCGCCCACGAGGCGTTGCCGTGGATGCCGCTCGACCACAGCGGGCGCTTGCCGTACTCGTACAGCACCAGGTTGCCGTCCTGTGCCTGCAGCACGAGGCTGAACCGGCCGTCGGGCGAGGTGATGCGGTCCGCGCCGGCGCGGCCGCGGATCAGGCCCTCGCCCTCGTGGAGGCGGTCGGCCGCGCTCGGGCCGGCCGGGTAGCAGCCCGCCGGCCAGGCGAACGCGCCATGGCCGATCAGGACGTTGTGGACGTACACGTTGATGTTCGAACTGTTCGGGAACGGAACGTTCACGACAACGGTGCCGCCGGGCTGCAACTCGACGCGCTTGATGTTGATGATGTCGACCGGCGTGGCCACGCCGTTGGCCGGTTCGGTGACGGCGACGTCGACCGAACTATCGCACTTGGAGGTGAAGGTGACAGTCGGATTGATCGAGGGCCCGCAGGTGCCGGTCAGGGTCAGCTGGCCATCGGCCTCGGCCTGAACGCCGCCCCACGTCAGAGCGAGCGCCAGCCCGGCGTCAACGGTCCAGTGAGGGTCGATGGCGTACGAGGGAACGCGCTCGATCACGGTCACCGGCCCGCCGGTACGCGTGCCGATGCCGTCGCCGACCTTGAGGCCGGAGATCGTGCCGTAGCTGGGGCCGACGGCGAACTCGTCCACGCGGGCCGGCGCGTCGACGTTGTTCCGGATGCTCCACTGGATCACCCAGGTGCTGGTGGCGGCATCGCAGGTGGCGGTGCCGGTCACGGTCGCGGACGGGACGGTGTCGGCCGCCGCGACGGAGGAGGGAAGCAGGACCGCCGCTATGGCGACCCCCGTGAGTGTTGCGCGTGTCAGGAACACCGCGGCAGATTAGTTGATCAGCAACGTTAACGCTGCCCTATATATCGCCTGCCGCGAATTGGCGCCTCGTCGCCAGTCGGACTAGCCCGGGCGAAGGACCATTCCAGCCGTGGACTGATACCTCAAAGACGCGCGAAAATGCACGTCTTGAGGGGGTGTGGGTGGAGCGGAGCTCCCCCATCGGGGAGCGAGCGAAGCGAGCGCGAAATACGCGGAATCAACAACGGCAAGCGGCCCCCGCCGCGAAGCAGAGGCCGCCGATTTGATTCCGTACGCCGCGTAGGACTTGAACCTACAACCCGCAGATTAAGAGTCTGCTGCTCTGCCAGTTGAGCTAGCGGCGCTGGCTGAACGGAGGTAACCCTAGCACGGCCCCGCGAGGCCGCAAAAACGAGATACCCCCGTCCAGAACGTGGCCCGCGTTACTCCTCGTCGTCCTCCCAGAAGAAGTCCGTCTGGGAGGCCTGGTCCGGGTCCTCCTCCAGGAGGTCCGAGTCCGGGCCGGCGAGCTCGTCCAGCTCGTCGTCGGGCTGGTCCCAGGTCACGGGCGAATTCGGCATCTCGGCTGTCATGGCACACCCCCGTGGGTACCGGATCTGATTGCCAAACTGGCGTGCGGCGACCTACCCGGCGTCGGCGGTCCTAACCGCGACCGGCCAGGTCGAGGCGCGCAGGACCAGGGTGGTCGGCATGAGCAGCTCTTCGGGGGTCCAGTCGCCGGCCGTCATCGCGCGGCGCAGCATGCCGGCGGCGAGCACGCCCTGCTCGAAGACGCGCTGGCGGACGGTGGTCAGGTCGAGCAGGGCGCTCAGTTCGTGGTCGTCGAAGCCGATGACCGATACGTGACGTCCGGTACGGCGCAGGGCGCTGAGCGCGCCGAAGGCGAGTTCGTCCGATTCGGCGAACACGGCCGTCGGCGGGTCCGGGAGGGTGAGCAGGCGACGCATGGCCTGCTCGCCGCCGTCCATGCCGTGCGGTACGGACATGACGAGCTCCTCGGCGACCGGAATCCCCGCCGTGGCCAGGGTCTCCACGTACGCGCGCCGCCGGGCGTGGGCGACCGGCAGGAACATGCTCTGGTCGTTGAACGTCGAGATCATGCCGATCCGGCGGTGGCCGAGCGCGAGCAGGTGCTGCACGGCGGTGGCGGCGGCGGCCATGTCGTCGATCCGGACGCAGCCGGCGCCGGGGACGTTGTGGCCGACGGCGACGATCGGGACGCCGAGGGACTGCATGTCCGCGATCTCCGCGTCGGTGAACTGCATGGCGACCGTCAGGACCGCGTCGACGCGGCGGCGCAGGGGGAGGGCGCCGAAGAAGCGCTGGCGGGCCGGGATGTCGCCGAGGTTGTACAGCAGCAGGTCCAGCGAGTGCTCGCGCAGGACCGACTCGGCGCCGGCCACGATCTGGCCGAAGAACCAGCGGGAGGCGTACGGCACGATGACGCCCACGGTGTGGGTCCGGCCGCTGGCCAGGCGCGACGCGATCGGCGAGACGACATACGAAAGCGACGCCGCGGCCTGCAGCACACGGTCGCGCGTCTCGCCGGAAACGTTGGGCAGCCCGCGGAGCGTCCGCGACACGGTAGCGGTCGAAACCCCCGCGAGCCGGGCAACGTCCTCCATGCTGACGGGCGGTGGAACGTCAGCCACACGCGGAAGGCTAGGCAACGCGGGAGGCAACGGCAATATGTCCGCCGTGTTGCTAACTCGTTATCGATGAAAGCGGCCGAAGGGCTCGACAAACCGACCTTGCAAACGCTTACATCCGAGGAACACAGGCACACCCCAGCACACCGGGTACGCGGGCGAAGCAACGCCCTCGGACCGGGTTTAGCCAAAGGAGGCTAACCATGGCCGTCCTCTCGAGGCGGCGTCGGGCGTTCACGCTCGCCGGTGTGGCCGCGTTGGCCCTCGCCGCATCCGCCTGCGGCAGTGGCGACAGCGGCACCGGCTCCAGCAACGCCGACAAGCCCGAGTGCGCGCCCTACGCGCAGTACAAGGTCGACAAGACGAAGCACGTTTCGATCTACGCCACGATCCGTGACGCCGAGGCCGACAAGCTGGAGCAGTCGTGGAAGCAGTTCGAGGACTGCACCAATATCAAGATTGACTACGAGGGCTCCGGCGAGTTCGAGACCCAGATCAAGGTCCGCTCCGACGGCGGCCAGCCGCCGGACATCGCGGTCTTCCCGCAGCCGGGCCTGCTCGCCTCGTTCGCGAAGACGAACAAGCTCAAGGAGCTGCCGGCGCCGGTCAAGGCCAACCTCGACAAGAACTGGTCGAAGGACTGGGCCAAGTACGCGACGGTCGACGGCAAGGTCTACGGCGTGCCGCTGGGCGCGAACGTCAAGTCGCTGGTGTGGTACTCCCCGGGCCTGTTCAAGGAGAAGGGCTGGGAGGTCCCGAAGACCTGGGACGAGATGATCGCCCTGTCCGACAAGATCGCGGCGAGCGGCATCCAGGCGTGGTGCGCGGGCATCGAGTCCGGTGACGCCACCGGCTGGCCGGCCACCGACTGGATCGAGGACGTCGTCCTGCGCGACCAGGGCCCGGACGTCTACGACCAGTGGGTCGCCCACACGATCCCGTTCAACGACCCGAAGATCTTCTCGGCGACCGAGCGCGTCGGGTCGATCCTCAAGAACCCGAAGTACGTCGGCAACCCCAAGACCATCGTGACCACCTCGTTCCAGGAGGGTGGCCTGCCGGTCAAGGACAAGAAGTGCGGCATGCACCGTCAGGCCAACTTCTACTCCAACCAGTGGCCGAAGGGCACCAACGTCGGCCCGGACGGTGACGTCTACGCGTTCTACTTCCCGGCCATCGACCCGTCCAAGGGCAAGCCGGTCGAGGTCGGCGGCGAGTTCGTCTCGGCGTTCTCGGACCGCGACGAGGTCGTGAAGGTGCAGACCTACCTCGCCTCCGGCGAGTGGGCCAACAGCAAGGCCAAGCTCGGCGACTGGATCTCGGCGAACAAGAGCCTTGACGTCAGCGCCGTGGCCGGCTCGATCGACAAGCTGTCGGTGCAGATCCTGCAGGACCCGGCCACCGTGGCCCGGTTCGACGCCTCTGACCTCATGCCCGCGCAGGTCGGCTCGAAGTCCTTCTGGACCGGCATGACCGACTGGATCAACGGCACGAAGGACACCAAGCAGACGCTGGACTACATCGAAAGCACCTGGCCCAAGTAATGAGCTGAGGTCCGGGTCCGGCGCCAGAGCAACACGGCGCCGGACCCGGCTGGTCGGAGGACACCCCCATGGATTACGACTTCTCCGAAGATGTCGACAAGATCTGGCCGGCTCTCACGTTCATGGTCATCTTTGTCGTCGCGGTCGGCGCGCTGCTGCTCGTGCTCGACATCCTGCCCCGCTGGGGCAAGCACAAGGAGCGCCTGCAGGCCATGGGCTTCCTCGGCCCGGCGCTCGTCCTGCTCTGCCTCGGGCTGCTCTACCCCCTGATCCGCACCGTGTACCTGTCCTTCTTCAACGAGGACGGCTCGTCGTTCATCGGCGTCGACAACTACACGTGGATCTTCACCAACGACGACACGCTGCTGATGCTGCGCAACACGCTCTTCTGGGTGGTGTGCGTGCCGCTGCTGTCGACCGGCTTCGGCCTGCTCTACGCGGTCCTGGTGGACAAGGCCCGCGGCGAGGGCATCGCCAAGTCGCTGATCTTCATGCCGATGGCCATCTCCCTCGTCGGCGCGTCGATCATCTGGAAGTTCATCTACGCCTACCGCGAGCCGGACCAGGAGCAGATCGGTCTGCTCAACCAGATCCTGATCTGGCTGGGCGGCAAGCCGCAGCAGTTCCTGAGCGAGGCGCCGGGCAACACGTTCTACATGATCGTGATGCTGATCTGGATCCAGGCCGGCTTCGCGATGGTCATCCTCTCCGCCGCCATCAAGGCGATCCCCGCCGAGATCGTCGAGGCGGCGCGGCTCGACGGCGCCAACCCGTGGCAGATGTTCTGGCGGGTGACGATGCCGAGCATCCGGCCCGCGGTCGTGGTCGTGACGGTCACCATCACCATCGCCACGCTGAAGGTCTTCGACATTGTCCGGACCTCCACCGGCGGCCAGTTCAAGAGCAGCGTGCTCGCCTTCGAGATGTACACCCAGGCGTTCCGCTCCTACGACGACGGTAAGGGCTCCGCGCTCGCCGTGCTGCTCTTCGTCCTGGTCATCCCGGTCGTCGTGTACCAGGCCCGGCAACTGCGGCACCGAACGGAGATCCGATGAGCAGCACCGTCAGCACCGACGCGCCCGAGGCCAGCCCGCTCTACAAGGCGGGCACGGACACCATGGCCGGCCGGGTGCGGCGCAAGCTCGCGACCCGCGCGGCCAGCATCATCTCGATCATCATCGCGCTGATCTGGACGATCCCCACGTTCGGCCTGTTCGTCTCCTCGCTGCGCCCGGAGAACGACATCAAGACCACCGGCTGGTGGACGTTCTTCAAGCACCCGACGATGACGCTCGACAACTACAACGAGGTCGTCTTCGGCACCAGCGCCTCGTCCGGCCGGCTGGCCAGCTACTTCATCAACTCCCTGGTCATCACCGTTCCGGCCGTGCTGTTCTCGGTGTCGCTGGCGGCGATGGCGGCGTACGCGCTGTCCCAGCTCAACTTCCGCGGTCGCGACTGGATCTTCATCGGGGTCTTCGCGCTGCAGATCGTGCCGCTGCAGATGGCCCTGATCCCGCTGCTGAAGCTCCTGCACAACTACACCGAGTGGGGCGGCGGTTTCTTCGCCGTCTGGTTCGCGCATACATGCTTCGGCCTGCCGCTGGGTATCTTCCTTTTGCACAACTTCATGGTGGAACTGCCCAAGGACCTCTTCGAGGCGGCGCGGGTCGATGGCGCGGGTCCCGCGATGACGTTCTGGCGCATCGTGCTCCCGCTCATCACGCCCGCCCTGGCGTCGCTCACGATCTTCCAGTTCCTGTGGATCTGGAACGACCTGCTGGTGGCGCTGGTCTTCACCTCCGGTCCGGGCAGCCGCCCGCTGACCGTGCGGCTCGCCGAGCTCGCCGGCACGCGCGGCAACGACTGGCAGCGGCTGACCTCCGGCGCGTTCGTGTCGATGATCATCCCGCTGGTCGTGTTCCTGTCACTGCAACGTTATTTCGTACGCGGCCTGCTGGCCGGTGGAGTTAAGGGGTGAGTCCGCTGCTCTGGTGGCGCGATGCCGTGATCTATCAGGTCTACCCGCGCTCGTTCGCCGACGCGGACGGCGACGGGATGGGTGACCTGCGCGGCATCACGTCGCGCCTCGACCACCTGGTCGAGCTGGGCGTCGACGCCCTGTGGATGTCGCCGTTCTACCCCTCTCCACAGCACGACGCGGGTTACGACGTCGCGGACTACCGCGACGTCGACCCGCGCTTCGGCACTCTGGCCGACTTCGACAAGCTCATGGCCGCCGCCAAGGAGCGCGGCCTGCGCGTCATCGTCGACCTGGTGCCCAACCACACCTCCAGCGACCACGCATGGTTCCAGGAGGCCCTCGCGGCCGGCCCGGGCAGCCACGCCCGCGACCGCTACCACTTCCGCAAGGGCTTCGGCGTCGACGGCGAGCTGCCGCCCAACGGCTGGCAGAGCGTCTTCGGCGGCCCGGCCTGGACCCGCGTGGCCGACGGCGAGTGGTACCTGCACCTGTTCGACACCAGCCAGCCCGACCTCAACTGGGACCTGCCCGAGGTGCGGGCCATGTTCGAGGACGTGCTGCGCTTCTGGCTCGACCGCGGCGTCGACGGCTTCCGCGTCGACGTGGCCCACGGCCTGATCAAGGAGACCGGGCTGCCGGACTGGACCGCGGCCCAGGTCCCGATCACCAGCCCCGGCGCCGAGCACCGCACGCCGCCGATGTGGGACCAGGACGGCGTGCACGAGGTGTACCGCTCGTGGCGGCGCATCCTCGACAGCTACCCCGGCGACCGGATGATGGTCGGCGAGGCGTGGGTGGCGCCGGCGGAGCGGCTCGCGCGGTACGTGCGCCCGGACGAGATGAACCAGGCGTTCAACTTCAACTACCTGATGGCCCCGTGGACCGCCGCCGACCAGCGCGAGGCGATCGAGTCGAGCCTGGCCGGCGTCGAGCCGGTCGGGGCCATCTGCACGTGGGTGCTGTCCAACCACGACGTGGTCCGGCACGCCAGCCGCCTCGGGTTCCCGCCCGGGCACTCCACGCAGGGCGGCATCGGCGTGGACGACCCGCAGCCGGACGAGGCCCTGGGCCTGCGCCGCGCCCGGGCGGCCACGCTGCTGATGCTGTCGCTGCCCGGCTCGGCGTACCTGTACCAGGGCGAGGAGCTCGGCCTGCCCGAGCACACGACGCTGCCGGACGCGGTGCGCCAGGACCCGACCTGGACCCGCTCCGGGCACGAGGTCCGCGGCCGCGACGGCTGCCGGGTGCCGATCCCGTGGGAGGCCGACGCCCCGTCGTACGGCTTCGGCCCGGGCGCCGGCGCCTGGCTGCCGCAGCCGGCCGACTGGGCCCGCTTCGCCGCCGACCGCGAGCGCGGGGTGCCGGGCTCGACCATGTCGATGTACGTCGAGGCGCTGCGGCTGCGGCGGGCCAACGGGCTCGGTCGCGGTACACTGACCTGGACCGATGCAGCCTGGAACGAGGCCCCCGACGCGGTCGACTTCCGCAACGGCGCGGTCCGGGTGATCACCAACTTCGGAGCGGCACCCATCCCGCTGCCGCCCGGCGAGGTCCTGCTGGCCAGCGGCGACCTGGCGGCGGACGGCGGCCTGCCCCCGGACACCACGGCGTGGCTGCGGGCGTGACAGCCGCGGTTACCGTCGAAGAATGACCGCACTCTTCGCGATGCTGTACAGCTACCTCAGCCCGGCGGCCACGGACGCCCTGGACGCCGGGCTGGAGCTGAACCGCCGCCGCGGCTACGGTCGCGGCAGCGCGATCGGCGCCTGCTGCTGCGCGGTGGTCGTCATCGCCGCCGTGGTCGTCGCGGTGATCATCATGCGCCGGCGCCGCCCGCGCGCTTGATTTCGCCGCCGCCCGACCGATGGGGATTGCGACCCCTCGGGAAGGGAACCATGTGGCCATGGCGCGAGTCCTGCTCATCGACGACGACGCGGAGATCCGTGAGACCACCGCGATCCGCCTGCAGATCGGCGGCCATCACGTGATCTCCGCCGCCACCCCGCAGGAGGCCCTGACGATGGCGGCGGACCATCCGCGCTTCGACGTGGCGGTCCTCGACCTGCACCTGCCCCGCGCCGACGGCGACGAACTGCTGGACCTGCTGCGCCACAACACGGCGACGGCCGACCTGCCGGTCGTGTTCTACAGCGCCAACGCCCCGCACGCGACGTCGGTGCACGGCCTTTCCCTGGCCGACGCCCGCCTCACGCACGGCCGCCCGCTGAACAGCCTCCTGGCGACCATAAACTGCCTTTCCCATTAGTTCGTTTTTCCATGGCTCGGGTCCGTGCAACTCACGACCGTTCTTCCCACGAGGAATCCCGGCCTCCGCGGTGCCAAGAACAAAAGCAACGGATATGTCCGCCACTTCGTGACGGACATATCCGATATTTCGGTTATGCGGCTTTTCGCGCTCCGTCACCATGTCTATCCGCACCGTGGGGCAATCACCCGCACAAGAGTAGCCAAACCGGAGTTTTCCCAGGTCAGCGACGGGTAGGCTTCGCACCGGGCGCGGCGACCGCGGCAGAGCGGCGACAGCGAGGGGCGCCGAACAGGGCGAACCGGAACACCGCGCCGACCGAAGGGGGTGTCCGCTTGATGCGGATCGATTTGCGGATCGCGTGCGACGCCGGGCGCAATGCCCGCCGGGCGAAGGGTGACGCCGATGTGGCCGCCTGAACACGAGCGGTTCGCGGACCGTACGGCCGCGGGACGCATGCTCGGCACCGCCGTCGCGAACCACCTGCGCGAGACTCACACGGGCGGGATGGGTCTGAACCCGGACCGCGCCCCGCTGGTGCTGGGGCTGCCCAAGGGCGGCGTACCGGTCGGCGTCAGCGTGGCCGAGACTCTCGGCGCCGACTTCGACCTGGTCATCTCGCGCAAGATCGGCCTGCCCTGGCAGTCCGACCACGGCGTGGGCGCCATCGCGGAGAACGGCCCGGCCGTCTTCGACCTCAGCGCCGTCGCCGCCGTCGGGCTCACCGTGAGCGACCTGTCCCCGGCGGTGCAGCGCGAACGCGTCGAGCTGCGCCGGCGCCAGGAACGCTACCGCGGCTCCCGGCCCGCGCCGGACGTGACCGGCCGGGTGGTGGTCGTCGTCGACGACGGCCTTGCCACCGGGGTGACCGCCAGGGCCGCCGCCCGTGCCCTGCGGGCCGGCAAGCCGGCCCATCTGGTCTTCGCCGCACCGGTGTGTGCGGCCGAGTCGGTCGACCTGCTCGCCGCCGACGTCGACGCGGTCATCGACATCCACAGCCCGCGCGAGTTCTTCGCCCTGGGCCTGTACTACCAGGATTTTGCACCGCTCACCGACACCCACGTGCTGCAGATGTGCACGCAGATGTGGGAGGCAAGCGCACTGCCCACCCCGGTGTAAACCGAGGGTCATTCCGATCACCGCGATCCCGGCGCCGAGAAGGTGCCGGGATCGCGGTGTTTATAACGCCGCGGGTGGGTAGAGCATCACCCCATGAGGGCGGAAGACCTGCGGGCCCGTGTCGAGCGCCGGGGTGATGCCACGGTCGTGCGCCTCGACGGCGTGCTGGACGTGGACAGCTCCCCGTCGCTGCGATCGGCCGTGCTCGCCTGCCTCGCCGCGGAGCCGTCCGTGATCGTGCTCGACGTCGCCGACCTGCGCCACCGCGACGACGTCGCGCTCACCGTGCTGCCGGCGCTCGCCCAGCACGCCGCGGCGTGGCCCGGCAGCGCCATGACCCTGGCCGCCGCCCCGCCCCAGCTGGCCTCCGCGCTGGACCGCATGGCCGTGGGCCGCTCGGTGCCGGTGTTCCCGACGACCGACGCCGCCCTGAAGAGCACGACCGGCGCCGCCGAGCGCATGCGGCTCAAGCTCCAGCCGATGCTCGACGCCACCTCCGCGGCCCGCCACCTCGTCGGCCGGGCCTGCGTGCGGTGGGGCGTCGACCGCGTGCGCGACATCGCCGAGCTGGTCGTCACCGAGCTCGTGAGCAACGTCCTGCGCCACGCCGGCACCGACATGGAGGTCGGCGTCGCCCGCGACCGCCGCCTGCTGCACATCGCCGTGCGCGACCACGCACCGGGCCTGCCCCGGCTGGGCGGCGGGAAGCGGCCCACCGCGAAGGTCATGGCGACCGCCGGCGCGGTGCCCGGCCAGGCCGCCGCGGGCCGGACGCCGACGGAGTACACGGCGGTGGAGCCGGAGGACGAGCCGCTGCGCGAGGACGGCCGCGGCCTGCTTGTGGTGAGCGCCCTGACGCACGCCTGGGGCTGTACTCCGGTGCCCGATGGAAAGGTGGTCTGGGCGACTCTTCGCATTTAAAAAGCTCACCCGCGAACTCATCCTTTCGCTTTGAATTTGCGCGGGAATTGGTGCGTACAGTGATCCGGAAAGCAAATCCGCCTGAGCAGATTAGGGGGAGTCTCCGCCATGGAGACAATGCCTACGGATTGTTTGCCCGAACTGGACAGCTGGCGGAATGGCGACGACGAAGTATTGCGTCCTTCCGGAGTTCTCGATTATGCGGCGAGCGTCGGACTGCGGATGCAGCTTTCGCGCCGGCTCGACGCCGGGCAGCTGAACCTCACCGTCGACCTTTCCCGGCTCCGCCTGCTCGACTGCGCCGCGGCGGACACGCTGTTGCGCGCCCAGACCGAGGCACAGGAGCGCGGGGGCGCGCTGCGCGCCCCGGGCGCGAACGACCTCGTGCTGGACGTGCTGGAAATCATCGGCGCCGCGAAGCAGCTGCGCGCGTACGACGACCCGCCGCCGGGCGCGCCGCCGGCCCCGCCGCAGGAGACCGAGGGCACCGAGCCGCCCAGCCAGTGGACCACGGTCAACGAGCTGCTGCGCCAGGCGGCCGCCATGGACCGCGGCGACCCGCGCCGGGGCGCCCTGCGCGACCGCGCGGTGGCGCACAGCCTGCCGCTGGCGGATCGGCTGGCCCGCCGCTTCCACGGCATGGGCGAGTCGCCCGCGGATCTGAGCCAGGTCGCCGCGCTCGGGCTGATGAAGGCGATCGAGGGCTTCGACCCCGACTACGGCACCGACTTCGGCGGCTACGCGACGCCGACGATCGTGGGTGAGCTGAAGCGGTACTTCCGCGACAAGGGCTGGGGCGTCCACGTCCCGCGCCGGCTGCAGGAGCTGCGCATCGAGATCAACCGCGTGCGCGACTCGCTGGGCCAGCGGCTGGGTCGCTCGCCGACGCCCAAGGACGTCGCGGACCACCTCGGCATCGACGAGGAGCAGGTGCTCGAGGCGCTGGTGGCGTCCTCGGCGTACCGCCCGGTGTCGCTCTTCGCCCCGCTGGGCGGCGACGACGACGCCGGCACGCTGGCCGACGTGCTGGGCGACGACGACCGGGACATTGACGGCGTCGAGTTCCGCCAGGCCATCAAGCCGCTCATCGCGCGCCTGCCCGAGCGGGAGCGGCGAATCCTCTCGCTGCGTTTCTACGGCAACCGCACCCAGGCCCAGATCGCCGCCGACCTGGGTATATCGCAGATGCACGTGTCGCGGTTGCTCAGCCGTACCCTGGACGGCCTGCGGCGGGCGCTGCTCGACGGTTGAGATCCGCGCCCACCGGGTAGTAGGCCCCCCGGCCGACGAAGGGGGAGCCGTGTCTGACCTCCACACCGTGGAGATCGCTGCTGTACTGCGCCAGCTCACCGCCCGGCTCATTGCCAGCGACGACCTCGACGAGGCGCTGGAGGACCTCGTCGAGACCGCCGCCGACCTGGTGGAGGGCGCGTCGTGGTGCGCGGTCACGCTGGTCCGCTCGGGCGGCCCGTCGACCGCGGCGGCGTCGCCCGGCCTGCCGGAGGCGCTGCTGGACGGCGAGGGCGACGGCGGCCCGTCGATGGAGGCCATCCGCACCCGCGACCTCATCCTCGCCGACGACCTGGCCGCCGAGACCCGCTGGCCGTCGTGGCGCACCCGCGCGCTGGCGGCCGGCGTCAAGGCGGTGCTGAGCGTCCCGGTCGACATCGACGAGCAGGTGATCGGCGCGCTGACGGTCTTCTGCGCCGAACCGGGCCGCTTCAACTCCGACGTCGGCCTGGCCGCCATGCTGGTGGCCGAGCACGCGGGCCTGCTGCTGTCGGCGGTGCTCGACCGCGGCCGCCGCGCGGGCGCCCATGCCGAGCTGACCGAGGCCCTGGCCGACGGCGAGACGGTGAACCGCGCCGTCGGCATCATGATGGTCCAGCGCGCCTGCTCGGCGGAGGCGGCGCTGGAGGTGCTGCGCTCCACCGCGAGCCGGCTCGACCTGCCGTTGACCACCGTTGCGGCCCGCCTGGTGCAAACGGTGGAACGCCGCGTCGGCCCCTGACGGCCGCGCTTTGACGGCCGCGCCGCCGCGCCGTCTGGGTGGCGGCCGTCCGCGTGGCGGCGCCGGACCGGGTGGCCCGTCCGCGGGGCCGCGGTCGGGTGGTGGAGGACCGGAGGCGGGTCAGCCCTTGACGGTGAGCAGCGGGCGCAGTTCGACGACCGGCTCGGCGACGGCCGCGGTGCGGAGGCTGTCGACGACGGGGCGCACCTCCTTGTACGCCCACGGCGCCTCCTGCTTCAGGTCGCGCCGCCAGGCCGCGATGATGTCGCGCCGCGCGGCCACCGCCGGGTCGCGGTGGTTCAGCGGGGTCACCACCCGGAAGTCGCGCAGGAACGCGTCGAGCTCCTCGTCGCCGCCGCGGGCGGTCGCGCCGCGCGGGATGCTGCGGCCGGCGCCGTGGCAGGCGCTCGCGAGCGAGCGCTCGTTGCCCAGGCCGCGCAGCAGGTAGCTGGGGGCGCCCATCGAACCGGGCACGATGACCGGCTCGCCCCAGCCGTCGGCGGACAGGCCGGCCGGCGTCGCCCCCTTGCGGTGCAGCACGGCGTCGCCGTCCGGCCACAGGAGGTTGTGCGGGGCGTCGTAGACCAGGCGGGCGTCCAGCTCGCCGACGGCCGTCGTCAGGGCGCCGCGGAGCATGAGCGAGAGGAAGTAGCGGTTGCCGATCGCGAAGTTGGCGGCGTTGGCGAAGCTGGTGAGGTACCGCTGCCGGGGCTTTTCGGTCCTCTCCGACAGCGGGATCGGCAGGATGCCGTTGTCCGGCAGCGGGCGGCCCGTGGGCCAGGCCTTGCGCGCGGCGTCGCGGCCGGTGGCGCCGGCCTGGTGGCCCAGCGACAGCGAGCCGCTGTGCACCATCGTGACGATCCGGCCGGGGGAGAGGCCCCACGCGTAGGCGGTCGGGCCGTCGTGGACCGCCGCCACGTACTGCAGCTCGGCGAAGTGGTTGCCGCCGCCCACGCTGCCGATGATGCTGTCGTAGCTCGTGCCGCCGCCGCTGGTGACCCAGTCCTGGAAGTCGGCGGCGGACGCGGCCGGGAAGGCGCCGGCGTGCAGGCGGTCGGCGTCGCGCACGGTGTGGTCCAGCGGGGCCTCGGCGAGCAGGCCGGGCAGCCCGCCGCGCAGCAGGGCCTCGCGCTGCGCGGGGGTGAGGCCGATGCGCCGGCCGCCCTCGAAGAAGACGTGGCGCAGGCGGCGCTCGAGCTCGTCCAGGCGCGGGCGGACCTGCTCGACGGTGAGCGACGTGGCCTCGACCCGCATGCCGCAGTTGATGTCGTTGCCGACCGCCTGCGGCACGAGCGCGCCGGCGGTCCGCAGGACGGTGCCGATCGGGATGCCGGCGCCCTTGTGGAAGTCGGGGGTGCACACGACGCGGTCGATGCGTGGATGTACGCCATCCGCGGCGAGCGACTCGAGGGTGCGCTGGGTGTCGAGGACGGTCAGCAGCTCGTCGAGGGCGGCCGGCTCGATCGGCACGCCGGGCCCGGCGCAGATCTCGACCGGGATGTCGTAGGGGTTGGGCAGCGTGGTCCAGGACTCGTCGAGCCGGACGAGGCGGGGGTCGGTCCGCTTGGTCATCGTCCCCCGAGGGTAGGCGGCGGGGGACGACGACGGCGATCGAATTAGACGGTCAGCGTCCACGAGTCGAGGTACCCGGCGCCGCCCTTGTAGGAGTCGCGCACGCGCAGCTTCCAGGTGCCGTTGCGCAGGCGGTTGGCCAGGTTCACGGTGTAGACGGCGTTGAGGTTGGCCGCCTTGTCGCGCTGGTTGGCCGCCTTGAGGCGCTTGACGGCGCCGTTCGGGGCGATGAGCTCGACGACGAGGTCGCCGCGCTTCGGGTGCACGACGTGGACCTCGACCTTGGCCGCGCGTGAGGCCTTGCCGGGGCAGGCGGTCACGGCGACGGCGCTGACGGCGGTGCCGCGGTCGCGGATCGTGGCGTCGGTGCCGTTGCTCGCCACGTTGCAGGGCGCGGCGACCGGCGGGGTCACCGGGGCCACCGGCGGCGTCACCGGGTCGCTCACCGGGGCCGTCACGGGCGCCTTCTCCTGGACGGGGGCGGCCGGGCCGCCGACGGCGAACAGCAGCCCGGTCGGCGAGCCGGAGCCGGGGTTGCTCACCGCGCCGGCCGTGGCGCCGGCGACGAGCGCGTCGCGGACCTCGGCCGGGGTCGCCTGCGGGTGGGCCGACAGGTACAGCGCGGCCGCGCCGGCGACGTGCGGGGCGGCCATCGACGTGCCGCTCATGACCCGGCTGCCGGTGTCGCCGGCGCTGCTCGCGCTGACGATGCCGACGCCGGGGGCGAAGATGTCCAGGCACGCGCCGTAGTTGGAGAACGAGGCGCGGGCGTCGTTCTGGTCGGTCGCGCCGACCGTGATGGCCTCCGCGGTGCGGGCGGGGGAGACGTTGCACGCGTCGGCGCTGGAGTTCCCGGCCGCGACCGCGTACGTGACGCCGGAGGCGATCGAGCGGCGCACCGCCTGGTCGAGCGAGCCGTCCGCGTCGCCGCCGAGGCTCATGTTGACCACGGCCGGCTTCCGCGCGTTGGCGGTGATCCAGTCGATGCCGGCGATGATGCCGGAGTAGCTGCCCGAGCCGTCGCAGCCGAGCACCCGCACGCCGACCAGGGACACACCCTTGGCCACGCCGTAGGTGGCGCCGCCGATGGTGCCGGCGACGTGGGTGCCGTGGCCGTGGCAGTCGCTCGCGTCGGTGTCGTTGTCGACGAAGTCGTACCCGGAGCGGGCCCGGCCGCCGAACTCGGTGTGCGTCATGCGGATGCCGGTGTCGAGCACGTACGCGGTGACGCCCGCCGCGGTCGAGGCGTAGGTGTAGCTGCCGTCCAGGGGCCGGCTCTGCTGGTCGATGCGGTCGAGGCCCCAGGGCGCGTTCGTCTCGGTGTCGGCGACGCTCACCGTCTTGTCCTGCTGGACGTAGTCGACGAGCGGGTTGGCCGCGAGCCGGCGCGCCGCCGGCTCGCTCAGCTGGGCCGAGAAGCCCTTGAGCGTCTTGCCGAAGGAGCGGCGCACCGTGCCGCCGAACTTGTCGGCGAGGCGGGCCGCGGTGGCCGCGGTCGCGTCGGCGTTCACGGAGTCCTTGAACACCACGATGTAGCGCCCCTTGATGGCGCCGGCCTCGTTCGCGCCGAGGATCTCGCCCTCGGGCGCGGCCAGCGCGGGGCTGCCCGCCGCGAGCAGGCCGGCCGCGGCGACGGCGGAGACGAAGCTGGTCCGCAGGGAAGCACGCATCGGAAAGGGTCTCCTTCGGTCAGCCGGTGGGGGCGAGGTGTCTCCAGACTCCCGACACGGCGGTGCGCGCCCGGTTCGCCGACCGTTGCCGCCCGGTTGCGCCTGCCAGACTGGGCGCATGGAGTCCTCGCTGGCCGTGTTCGACATCGACGGGGTGGTCGCCGACGTGCGGCACCGGCTGCGCTACCTGGAGCGCCGCCCGAAGGACTGGACCCGGTTCTTCGCCGCCGCGGACCGGGATCCGGTACTGCCGGAAGGCGTCGAGCTCGCCCAGCAGTACGCCGCGAACCACGTCCTGGTCTGGCTCACCGGCCGCCCGGAGCACCTGCGCGACATCACGTCGGCGTGGCTGAGCGCCGCCGGCCTGCCGGCGGAGCTGCTGTTCATGCGCCCGGCGAACGACCGGCGCCCGGCCCGCGAGTTCAAGCCCCGCCAGCTGACCCGCCTGGCGAAGGAGTCCCCGATCGAGGTCGTCGTGGACGACGACCCGGAGGTGGTGTCGCGCCTGCGCGAGCTCGGCTACCCGGTGCGCCTGGCCGCCTGGGTCCCGCACTCCCCGACCCTGAAGTCGGCCCAGGAGCGCGAGGGCCGCACCTAGGCGGCGGGGGCGGTGGCTTGCTCGGTGAGGAACTCGGCCAGGCGCGGGGCCGGCAGCGGGCGGGAGAACAGGAAGCCCTGCGCTAGGCCGCAGTCCAGCTCGCGCAGGACGCCCGCCTGGCCGCGGGTCTCGACGCCCTCGGCGACCGGCTGGAGGTACAGGCTGCGGGCCAGCTCCACGACGGCGCGGAACAGGGCCTTGTCCTGGCGTTCCTCGATGCGTGAGACGAACGCGCGGTCGATCTTCAGCACGTCGATGGGCAGCGTGCGCAGGTACGCCAGCGACGAGTAGCCCGTGCCGAAGTCGTCGATGGCGATGCGGATGCCGAACGCGCGCAGGCGGGCCAGGCGGCGGCTCACCTCGGCGGTCTCCTCGATCGAGGCGGTGACGAGGACGGTCTCGGTGATCTCCAGGACGAGCGCGGCGCCGGGCAGGCCGGTGCGCTTGAGCACGGCCAGGACCTCGTCGGCGAACTGCGGGTTGCGCAGCTGGCGGCCCGAGACGTTGACGGTGACCGAGATGCCGTGCTCGTCGTGCCAGGCCTTCGCGTCCGTGCAGGCCTGCTCGAGCACCCAGGCGCCGAGCCGGCCGATGAGCCCGATCTCCTCGGCCACGGGGACGAAGACGGCGGGGGAGACCCCCGTGCCGTCCGGCGCGGTGAAGCGCAGCAGGGCCTCGACCGCGGTGACGCGCGTGGTGCGGACGTCGACGACCGGCTGGTAGTGCATGGCGAAGCCGGCGCCGGCGTCGACGGCGGCGCGCAGCTGGTCGGCGAGCACCGTGTGGGCGACGTGGGCCTCGCGCATGGCGGGGTGGTAGCGCACGGCCCGGTTGCGGCCGGCCTCCTTGGCGGCGTACAGCGCGATGTCCGCGCTCTGCAGCGCCTCGCCGGTGCTCGCCGGGGTGCCGGCGTACACGCCGACGCTGGCGCTGATGCGCTGCTCGCGGCCGGCCACGCGGTACGGCTGGGCGAGCTCCTGCACGAGCGCCGCCGACAGCTCGTCGAGCGCGGCCGGCGGGCAGATGATGGCGAACTCGTCGCCGCCGAGGCGGGCCAGCAGCGACGCCCGGGCGCACGGGGACGCGTCGCCGACGATCGAGCGCAGCCGCTCGGTCGCGGTCAGCAGCAGCTCGTCGCCGGCCGGGTGGCCGAGCGTGTCGTTGACGTCCTTGAAGCCGTCGAGGTCGATGATGAGCAGCCCGACCTCGCCGCCGGCGTCGATGCCGACCTGCAGGCTGCTGCGGAACAGCTCGCGGTTGGCCAGGCCGGTGAGCACGTCGTGCTGGGCGCGGAAGGCGAGCTCCTGCTGCAGCCGCTCCCGGTCGCGCAGCGCGCGGCCGAGGCGCAGCACCATCGCCACCATGAGCGCGGCGGTCAGGATGGTGGGTACCAGCGCGTGCTGCCACGAGTTCACGCCCGGGCGCAGGAACAGGTCGACGACGACCACGCACGGGCCCAGCAGCGCCAGGCAGATGCACCCCGCGATCGGTGTGCCGGTGTCCGCGCCGGTGGTGCGCGGGCGCGCGGCCACCGTGCCGATGCGGCGGTGCAGCAGCGCGGCCGCGAGCAGGAACGTCCACGTGAGCCGGCCGGCCGGCGTGACGAAGCTGTGCACCTCGCCGCCGCGGCCGACGACGAGCATCGCGACGTACGTGGCGTCGGTGACGACCATCGCGGTCGTCGAGGCGATGACGAGCAGCGCCGGGACGCTGCGGCGCACGGCGAAGGCGAAGCGCAGCAGCAGCACCACGAGCAGCAGCTGGCAGGCGACGATCGAGGCGATGCCGGTCGTGGTCATGCGGTTCAGGTCGCCGCGGTGCAACAGGGGGTACAACACCAGAACCCACGTCAGCTGGGCGATCCCCAGCGTGACGATGACCGCGTCCAGCAGCCGCGTGGAGGTCCACGGCCGCAGCCGCCGGGCCATCAGCCACAGGCCGGCGCCGGTCAGCGGATAACAGAACAGGTACCCGGACTGCAGGGCCGGCGGCCCGCCGGGCAGCACGGCGGCGGCGAAGGTGCTGGCGGCGGACGCCCCCACGCCGGCCAGCAGCAGCCACCAGGCGGCCGCCGGCTCGGGCCGGTGCCGGCGAAGCCCCGCGACGGCGGCGGCGATGCCGATCGCGAGCACCACGAGGTTCAGCCGGCCGGAGCCGTCGGGCGAGAGCGCGGCGGCCAGCGCGGAGCCCACAACGGCGCACACCAGAAACCACAGCCAGATTCGCACATACTCATTGACCGGGACGCGCGGTGCAGGCGGGTTGCGCGACGGGGTGCAAGGCGGATCAGCGCTTCGGTGCCGCGTCACCGGTTCCGATGCGAAACGGCGTGAGTCTTCTGAAATCGCGCAACTACCGTCTCTGGGCCGCCGCCGACCTGGTCTCCGTGACCGGCACGTGGATGAAGGTCCTGGGCGTCAACTGGTTCGTCCTGCAGGCCACCGGATCCACGACGGCGATGGGCCTCGCGCTCATGCTGCAGACGCTGCCGATCCTGCTGCTCGGCCCGCTGGGCGGGGCGCTGGCCGACCGCCTGCCGGTGCGGCGGGTCCTGCTCGTCACGCAGGCCGCGCACGCGGTCCTGTCGCTCGGCTTCGCCGCCGTGGTGATCTCCGGTGGTTCGCTGTGGTGGTTGTACGCCCTGTCGCTGCTCACCGGCGTCGTGTCGGCGGCCGACGGGCCGGCGCTGGGCCGCTTCGGCGGCATGGTGGCGGGGCCCGGGCTGCTCTCCCGGGCGCTGGCCAACGGCTCGCTCATCAGCTCCACCGGCCGCATCGTCGGCATGAGCGTCGGCGGCGTGGTGGCCGCGACGGCCGGCCCGGCCGTGCTGTTCGCCGCCAACGGCGTGAGCTTCGCCGCCGTCATCGCCGCGCTCCTGGCGATGCGCACCTCCTCGCTGCACGAGCTGGCGTCCGCGCCGGCCGCCGAGCGGGGCGCGGTGCGCGCCGGCCTGCGCTACCTCGCGACCCAGCCGATCGTGCTGGTCACCCTCGCCGTCTCGTTCGTGCTGGGCAGCCTCGGACGCAACTACCAGGTCACTATGGCGGCAATGAGCGACGGTCCGCTGTCGGCCGGTCCGGCCGGATACGGTGCCCTGTCGACCGTCTTCGCCGCCGGAACCGTGCTCGGCGCCGTCGTCATCGGCCGCCGCCGCGAGCTCACCCACCAGCTGCTCATCGTCGCCGGGCTGGTCGCGAGCGGCCTGCAGATGCTCGCCGGCGTGGCGCCGGGCCTGTGGACGTTCGCCGCCGCGCTGGTGCCGATCGCGGCCGCCGCGGTCATCGTCGACACCACGGTCGCCTCCCGGGTCCAGCTCGACACCCGCGAGGACATGCGCGGCCGCGTGGTCGCCGCGACGGCCATGGTCAGCGCGCTGGGCGGCATGGTCGGCGCCCCGGTGCTCGGCGCGCTGTGCGAGGGGATCGGCCCGCGCGCGACGCTGGTCCTGGCCGGCGCAATCGGCGTGCTGGCCTGCGCGGGCGGGGCGTTCGCCCTGCTCACGCGTCGGGCCGGGGCGCCCGCGCTGACCCGTTGATCCACTTATAGTGCGTTCATGGGCATTCGCCGGGACAGCGCCCCGCGACTGCTGCTGGCCGCCGCGGTACTGCTGCTGCTCGCCGCCCTCGCGGCGGGCGGCACGACGGCGTGGACGTGGCTCGGGCGCACCCGTGACATCCACGCCGCCCAGCAGCGGCTGTCGCGCGGCCTCGAGGCGCAGTGGGCGAGCGGCGCCGCGCCGCCGGCCCGGCCCGCGCCGATCGCCCGCCTGCACCTGCCGACGCTGCGCCTCGACCTCGTGGTCGTGGGCGGATCGGCGGAGGCGGACCTGCGGCAGGGGCCGGGCCTCATCCCGGGCACGGCCCCGATCGGCGCGGCCGGCAACACCGGGATCGCCGGGGGCCGGTATCCGGGGGTGTTCTGGGAACTCGACCGCGTCGGCATCGGCGACCCGGTGGTGCTGGAGACGCGGGAGGCGTGGCTGGTGTACCGCGTCATCGAGGCCCGGGTGGTCCGCCCCGACGACGACGCGCTGCTCGAGCCGCCCCCGCCCGGCGCCGGCCCGCGGCTGACCCTGGTGACCGGCGATCCGCGGCTGAGCGCGGCCCGGCGCCTGGTCCGGCAGGCCACGCTGGTGCGCCGCGACCCGCACGCCGGCCCCCGCCCGGCAGAACTGGCCTGACCTGGTCCTTTACCCGGCGTAGCGGGGTCATTACCAATCGCGGCGAATCTCCTTTACCGGCCATCGTGGGTGCCGATTGTCCCAGTGGGTCGCAGCCGCTGGGTTCGTCCCGATGCGTGTCGTGTCCCCCGTGCGGGGGTCGAAAGGAGCGCCTGGCCGTGAGCGAGTTGGGTGACATTGTCCAGGAGTTTCTCGTTGAGTCCCACGAGAACCTCGATCAGCTGGACCGCGACCTGGTCGCGCTCGAGGCCCAGCCGGGCTCGCGCGACCTGCTGTCGTCGATCTTCCGCACGATCCACACCATCAAGGGCACGTCGGGCTTCCTCGCGTTCAACCGCCTCGAGCGCGTGACGCACGTCGGCGAGTCCCTGCTGTCCCGCCTGCGCGACGGCGCGCAGGAGATGACTCCCGCCACCACCGACGCGCTGCTGCGCATGGTCGACACGGTGCGCGGGCTGCTCTCCGAGATCGAGGAGAACGGCCAGGAGCAGCCCGGCGACGACTCCGAGGTGGTCGCCGCGGTCAACGCCTGCATCACCGACGACTCGGCCCCGAAGGCGGCTCCGGCCGCGCGCGCCGCCGCGAAGCCGGCCGCCGCACCGGCGCCCGAGGTTGTGGTCGTCGAGCAGCAACCCGTCGAGGTCGTGGTCGTGGAAGAGGTGGTTGCGGTCGTCGAAGCCCCGGCCTCACCGCCGCCGTCCGCCGCCCCGCCGCCGGCCCCCACCGCCCCGCCGTCCGCCGCCGCTCCACCGCCGGCCGCCGCCCCGCCGACCGCCGCCCCGCCGCCGCCCGCACCCGCGCCGAGCGCTCCCGCGGGGGCCAAGCCCGCGGCCGCCGCCGAGCCGGGCGATGACGCGGTCTCCCGCCGCAGCGTGGCCGACCAGTCGATCCGCGTCGACGTCGACCTGCTCGACAAGCTCATGAACCTCGTCGGCGAGCTCGTGCTCACCCGCAACCAGCTCGTGCGGGCGATCGGCTCGGTCGCCGACCCGGGCATGACGCGCACCGGCCAGCGGCTGAACCTCATCACCTCCGAGCTGCAGGAATCGGTGATGAAGACCCGCATGCAGGCCATCGACCACCTCTGGTCGAAGCTGCCGCGGGTGGTGCGCGACCTCTCCTCGACCTTCGGCAAGCAGATCCGGCTGGCCCAGGAGGGCAAGGAGACCGAGCTCGACCGATCGCTGCTGGAGGCGGTCAAGGACCCGCTGACGCACCTCGTGCGCAACGCCGTCGACCACGGCATCGAGACCCCCGAGGACCGCGTCGCGGCCGGGAAGTCGCCGGAGGGCACGCTGACCCTGCGCGCGTACCACGAGGGCGGCCACGTCATCGTCGAGGTCCGCGACGACGGCGGCGGCATCGACCCCGACAAGATCGCCCGGATCGCCGTCGAGAAGGGCATCGTCTCGCGCGACCAGCTCGCCGCGATGGACCGCCGGGAGGTCCTCGGCCTGGTCTTCCGGCCGGGCTTCTCCACCGCGAAGGCGGTCACCAACGTCTCCGGCCGCGGCGTCGGCATGGACGTGGTGAAGACCAACATCGAGCGCATCGGCGGCGCCGTCGACGTCGACTCCGTCGTCGGCCAGGGCACCACGTGGCGGCTCACCATCCCGCTGACGCTGGCCATCATCCAGGCCCTCACGATCGAGTGCGGCGCCGAGCGGTACGTCATCCCGCAGGTCGCCGTGCACGAGCTGGTCTATCTGGACGGCCAGTCCGGCCGGGTGGTCGAGCACGCGATGGGCGCGCCGGTGTACCGGCTGCGGGGCAAGCTGCTGCCGCTGGTGTACCTCGACGACACCCTCGGCCTGGCCCGCGACGGCGAGCACGACACCGACGTCTACGTCGCCGTCCTGCAGGCCGAGGGCAAGCGCTTCGGGCTCGTCGTCGACCGCGTGCTCAACACCGAGGAGGTCGTGGTCAAGCCGCTGACCTCGCGGTTCAAGGACATCGGGGTGTACGCCGGGGCCACCCTGCTCGGCGACGGCCGGGTCGCGCTCATCCTCGACGTCGCGTCGCTGGCCCGCCGGGCCCACCTGGCCTCCGGTGGCGAGCGCACCGACGCCGACACCACCGTGCGCCGCGGCGGCGACAACGCCGACCGGCTGCTCATCGCCGGCGTCGGGGACCGGCGCGTGGCGATCCCGCTCGACATGGTCACCCGCCTCGAGGAGTTCCCGGTCGAGCGCATCGAGCGCACCGGCAGCCGCGAGGTCGTGCAGTACCGCGACCAGATCCTGCCCGTTCTGCGCCTGTCGCACCTGCTCGGCGCCTACGAGACGGAGCCCGGCCCGACGGTGCCGGTGGTCGTCTACACCGAGAACGGCCGTTCGGTCGCGCTCGCCGTCGAGAAGATCATCGACATCGTCGAGGAGGGCCTCGACGACTCGCGCCGCGACTTCGGCGACGACGGCCTGCTGGGCTCGGCCGTCATCCAGCAGCGCGTCACCGAGCTGCTGGACGTGCGGCGGGCGATCCTCGCCGCCGACCCCCTGTTCCACACCTCGATGGACCCCTACGAGCACGACCCGTACCAGGCCGGTACCGAGGCCGAGTACAACTCCTACCAGCCCGCCGGAGCCTGACCATGGCCAGCCGTCAATACGCCACCTTCGAGGTCGCCGACCAGCTGTTCGGCCTCGACGTCGCCAAGGTCCAGGAGGTCCTCTCCTTCGACCAGTACACCCCCGTCCCCCTCGCCCCGGAGTCCGTGGGCGGCCTGTTCAACCTGCGCGGTCAGGTCATCGCCGCGGTCGACCTGCGGGTCCAGCTCGGCCTGCCGCCGCGCACCAAGTCCGCCGAGCCGGCCATGAACGTGATCGTCAGGACCGAGGAGGAGTCGGTGTCGCTGCTCGTCGACCGCATCGGCGAGGTCGTGACGCTGCAGGAGGACACGTTCGAGCCCCCGCCGGACACCCTGCAGGGGCGCGCCCGGCACCTGATCACCGGCGCCTTCAAGCTCGACGGGCGGCTCCTGCTCGCGCTCGACACCACCAAGGCCGTCAACACCAACCCGCCCGGCATCGGCAACAACCGCGAGGAATGACCACATGAGCTGGTTCACCAACATGAGCGTCCGGGCCAAGGTGCTCGCGGCGATCGCCGTCGGCGGGATCGTCACCGTCGTCATCACGTTCGTCGGGCTCAGCAGCCTCAGCAGCGCCAACGACAAGATGCGGCAGTTCACCGCGAAGAACAAGCAGTTCGTGGCGCTGGCCGACATGCGGCAGGGCCTCGCCGACATCCTCGGCGCGCTCAGCCTCGACCAGCAGAAGGCGGCGGACGCCAAGCTCGCCGACGCGATCGCCCGCTACCGCGCGGATGCCCAGGCGGACCGCGGCGGCGAGCTCTCCGCGATCGAGACCGCGGTGGCGGCGTACCGCACGGTGCGCGACGGCCCGGCGGCCCAGGCGATCGCCACGGGCGGGGTCGCCCAGTACGTGGAGATCATGACGGCCCAGGGCCAGCCCCAGATGGCCAAGGCGGCCCAGGCCATCGACCGCCTGCAGAGCGCGGACATCACCGAGGCCGAGGCCTGGCGCACGAGCGCGGAGGACGACTACAAGACCAGCCGCATGTGGATGATCGCAGCGGCCGTGATCGGGCTCATCGCCGCCTTCGGCATCGGGTTCTGGGTCACCGCGCTCGTCGTCAGGCCGCTGCGCCGGGTCTCCGACGTGCTCGGCGCCGTGGCCAACGGCGACCTGTCGACGAAGGTCGAGGTGGCCTCCACCGACGAGGTCGGCGCCATGGCCACCGCGCTCAACCGGGCCACCGACAGCATGCGCAGCACGGTGCAGACGATGGACTCGACGGCGACGTCGCTGGCCACGTCGGCCAACCAGCTGACCGGCATCAGCGCGCAGATCGCGTCGGGCACCGGCGAGGCGAGCGACCAGGCCAACGTGGTCGCCCTGGCGGCCGAGGAGGTCTCGCGCAACGTGCAGACCGTGGCGGCCGGCGCCGACGAGATGGGCCTGTCGATCCGCGAGATCGCGCAGAACGCGAGCGAGGCGGCGAAGGTCGCGTCGCAGGCGGTCATGGCGGCGGAGTCGACCAACCAGGCGGTCAGCCGGCTGGGCGAGTCCTCGACCGAGATCGGCAACGTGGTCAAGGTGATCACGTCGATCGCCGAGCAGACCAACCTGCTCGCGCTCAACGCGACGATCGAGGCGGCGCGGGCCGGCGAGGCGGGCAAGGGCTTCGCCGTCGTCGCGAACGAGGTCAAGGAGCTCGCGCAGGAGACCGCGCGGGCCACCGAGGACATCTCCCGGCGGGTCGAGGCGATCCAGGCCGACACCACCGGCGCGGTGGCCGCGATCGGCGAGATCGGGCAGATCATCTCGCGGATCAACGACTACCAGCTCACCATCGCCTCCGCGGTGGAGGAGCAGACGGCCACGACCAACGAGATGAACCGCAGCGTCAGCGAGGCGGCGACCGGCTCCGCGGAGATCGCCAACAACGTGTCCACGGTCGCCACGGCCACCCAGAACACGTCACGCAACGTAGCCGAAGCCCAGCGCGCGGCCGGCGACCTGTCCCGGATGTCGAGCGAGATGCGCCAGCTGGTCGCCCGGTTCAAGATCTGATTCTGCTCATCGGCTGACACCCCGGGGGTGACGCACGGCTACCGGCCGGCGTCGCCCCCGGCCCTTTCGGTGGACAGACCGGGGTGCAGCTGCGTTGCAGACTAGTTGCCATGTACAGCCTGGTTAGCGCCCCCGTTCTCGGCTTCGACCTCTCCCGACTGCAGGGTGGATCGGCCGCGGCCGATGTACTGCTTCGCAGCCTCACCCTTACGCAGGGTGATCTTCCGGCCATCGCCGACGCCCGCACCGACGACGACTGGGACCGCGCCGACCTGTGGCGCGACGTCGACGCCGCGGCCCAGGAGCGGCGGGCCACCGTCGCAGACGCCGGCACGCTGACCACGATCGAGCGCGCGCCGCTCGGCACGCTCGACGGGCTGCTGCACTGCCTGCGCTACGACGTGCTCGACTGGACCTGGGGCAAGCGCCCCGCACCGTCCGCGACCATGCCGACGCCGCAGGCCCGCACGCCACGGCAGCGGCAGAGCCCGGTCGCCAGCCGCGCCACCGGCGTGCTGTCCGACGCCGCCGCGGCCGCCTACCTGCGCGAGCTGCTCTCCGACGAGTCCCGCCGCCGGCTGAGCGGGCCGTGGACCGTCGCCGCGCGCGCCCTGCCCGAGCGCGAGCACGACCTCGGCCCGCAGGCCGACGACGTGCGCGCGCTGCTGTCCCGGGTCGGCGCGCTGACCCCGGCCGAGATGCAGCGGCTCAACAAGGTCACCGACAGCGCCCGCCCCGGTCTGACCGACTGGGCGCCCGCCGTGCACTCCGCGTCGTGGGCCGTGTTCCTCTCCGGCCGCGTCCGCGCCGGCGCGGCCGCCCAGCTGCTGCTCGTGCAGGCCCTGGACCGCTCGGGCGTGCCGGTCGCCGACCGCGCCGGCGGCGTCTGGAACCTGCTCAGCGGCGCCGTGCAGGCGCTCATGGTCCGCGACCTGCTCGACTCGGCCACCGCGCAGCGCCTCCTGGACCCGTATTTCACCGCCATGGGCCCCCTGGCCGGCTGAACGGGTTCGAACCTCGCCTCTGTCCGGAATGCTCCGGGCAGAGGCGGTTCTTTTGGGAATTTCCCTTATCCACACCGGACTCGACGCCGATTAGCCCGCTGGAACGTGACGGGCCTCGCAACTGCCGCGGCCCCCCGGTGCTGGAGGCAAGGCGCGTGATCTCGGTTCTGGTCGTGGACGACTCGGTCGTCGTCCGGCGTCTGATCACCGACGCGCTCGGCGACGACCCGGAGATCCGCGTGGTCGGCACCGCGCCGAACGGCAAGGTCGCTCTCACCAAGATCGAGCAGCTGCGCCCCGACCTGGTCACTCTCGACATCGAGATGCCCATCATGGACGGGCTGCAAACGATGCGGGCGATCCGCCAGCAGTACGCCCGGCTGCCCGTCATCATGTTCAGCACGCTCACCGCGGCCGGCGCCACCGCGACCCTCGACGCGCTGTCGGCCGGCGCCAGCGACTACGTCACCAAGCCGGCCAACGTCGGCAGCGTCGCCGAGAGCATCCGCAGCGTCCGCGAGCAGATCATCCCGCGCATCCACGCCCTGTGCGGCGGCCGGGCGCGCGGCCCCCTCGCGCCGCCGCGCCCCGGCGCCGCCCCCGGCCGCCCGCTGCCCGGCGCCGGCCACCCGTCGGCCCCGCCGCTGGCCCGGCCCGGCGGCTCCGCGCTGCCCGGCGTGGTCCGCCCGCCCAACGTCCCGCCCGGCGGCCCGGTGGTCGCGCCCGTGCGCGCCGCCCCGCGCACCGGCGGCATCGAGGTCGTCGCCGTCGGCTGCTCCACCGGCGGGCCCGACGCGCTCACCGCCGTGGTCCGCGCGCTGCCGGCGAGCCTGCCGGTGCCGGTGGTCGTGGTCCAGCACATGCCGCCGGTCTTCACCAAGATGTTCGCGGACCGCCTCGACCGCACCGCCGCCCTCTCCGTCGTCGAGGCCGCCGGCGACATGGTGGTGCGTCCCGGCACCGTCTACATCGCGCCCGGGGACTTCCACATGGAGGTCGTGCGGCGCGGCACCGAGGTGGTCACCAAGCTCAACACCGGGCCGCCGGAGAACTTCTGCCGGCCCGCCGTGGACGTGCTCTTCCGGTCCGTTTCGCGTACGTACGGCGGCTCGACGCTGGCCGTGATCCTCACCGGCATGGGCCAGGACGGCAAGCGGGGGGCGGAGCAGCTGCGCGCCGCCGGCGCCGAGATCGTGGTGCAGGACGAGGCGACCTCGGTCGTCTGGGGGATGCCGGGCGCGGTGGCCCAGGCAGGCATCGCGCACGCCGTGCTGCCGCTCGGCGAGATCGCGAACCATCTCATCAGCCGTACCGCCGGCGGCCGCGGTGCGAAGTCCATGGAGGTGACCCGATGACCTTGAGTGCGCAGGAGTTCGCCTTCATCAGCGGCCTCGTCCGCCGTGACGCGGCAATCGTGCTGGAGGCGGGCAAGGAGTACCTGGTCGAGGCGCGGCTGTTGCCCCTCGCCCGCCAGTCCGGCCTGCCGACGGTCTCGGAGTTCGTCAACCGTGCGCAGCAGCGGCCCGAGCCGGAGATCCACGCGAAGATCGTGGACGCGCTCACCACCAACGAGACGTCGTTCTTCCGCGACGGCGAGCCGTTCAAGCAGCTCGTCGACACGGTCCTGCCGGACCTGCTGGCGCGGCGGGCGGCGACGAAGACCATCAAGGTGTGGTCGGCGGCCAGCTCCAGCGGGCAGGAGCCCTACACGCTGGCGATGGTGCTGCAGGACACCCTGCCGACCGGCTGGGCCTTCGACATCCTCGGCACCGACATCTCCACCGAGATGCTGACCCGGGCCGAGGCCGGGCAGTACACGCAGCTGGAGGTCAATCGGGGACTGCCGGCGCCGCTGCTGGTCCGGCATTTCGAGCGCAACGGCGCTCACTGGAAGGTTGCGCAGGCACTGCGCAAGAACGTGTCGTTCCGCCGGCTCAACCTGGCGGCGCCGTTCCCGCCGATGGGACCGTTCGACATCGTGTTCATCCGCAACGTGCTGATCTACTTCGATGTCCAGACCAAGCGGACCGTGCTGCAGCGCGTCGCCGGGACCCTGCGTCCCGACGGCTGGCTGTTTCTCGGCTCCGCCGAGACGACGATCGGCATTGACGACAGGTTCGAACGGGTGGTCGCCGGCCGGACGTCCGCATACAAGCTCCGGGCGGCCGGCAAGGCCGCCACCCCAGTGAGCGCTGTAGGAAAGGGGTGAAGCCAGATGCTCACCATGGTGATCGACGATTCGCGCGCGATGCGCCTGATTCTCAAGCGGATCGTGGCACAGCTGGGCTTCGACGTGGTCGAGGCGGGAAACGGCCAAGAGGCGATGGACTACCTCAAGGCAAACGTCCTCGACGGCGACGGTGAGATCCCGGGGCTGGCGCTCGTCGACTGGAACATGCCGGAGATGAACGGGCTGGAGTTCGTCACGGCGGTCCGCGCCGAGCCGCGACTGCGCGGGATGACGCTCATGATGGTCACTACCGAGAGCGAGCAGAGTCAGATCGTCCGGGCCTTGGCCTCGGGGGCGCACGAGTACGTGATCAAGCCCTTCACCCCGGACGCCATCATCGACAAGCTGGCCCTGCTCGGCCTCGTCCCGAACGGAGTCGCAGCATGACCAATCCCACCGAAGAGGACCTGAAGGTCATTGCCGAGCAGGTCTGGTCGTCGTACCTCGACCTCGACGGGGCGAGCCCGCTGGTCCCCCTTCCGCCCGAGAAACCCGCCACCGACGTGACCGCGTCGGTCTCGGTCACCGGCGCGTGGCGCGGCCACGTGCTGGTGAGCTGCTCGGAGCTGGCCGCGAAGAACGTCGCGGCCGCGCTGCTCGGCCTGGAGGTCGACGACGTGGCCGAGGAGGACGTGGCCGACGCCCTGGGGGAGCTGGCCAACATCATCGGCGGCAACGTCAAGAGCCTGCTGCCGGAGCCGTGCGCGCTCTCGCTGCCGCACGTCCACGTCGACGGCAACAACGGCCGCTACCCGTCCGTGACCGAGGTCTGCCATCTCCAGGGCTCATGGCTGGCCGAGTCCGTCATCGTCACCGTTTTGGAAAGCACCGCCGACCTTGCTGGAGCACCCGCATGAAGATTCTGATCGCCGACGACAGCCGGGTGATGCGTCAGATCGTGACCCGCACCCTGCGCCAGGCGGGGTACGAAGGGCACGACCTCGTGGAGGCCTGCGACGGGCAGGAGGCCTTCGACAAGGCGGTCGCCGAGAAGCCGGACCTGGTGCTGTCGGACTGGAACATGCCGCACATGACCGGGGTCGAGGTGCTGCGGATGCTGCGGGCCAACGGCAACAAGGTCCCGTTCGGGTTCGTGACGTCCGAGGGCACCCCGGAGATGCGACAGGCGGCCGAGGACGCCGGCGCGCTGTTCCTGGTCACCAAGCCGTTCACAGCCGACACTTTCAAGGACGCACTCGATCCTATTTTGGGATGATATGAGCTATGTCGCATGTTCTGCCCGTTCCCAAGGCCGTCAAGGACCTCTTTGACGACCTGCTCGGCCGGTCGGTCACCGTGAACCCGGCCGACCCCCTGAAAGCCGCCGACGTTCCCCGCACCCTGGTCGCCCTCTACACCGACGAACGGCTCCAGCTCATGGCCGTGATCGGGATGGACTTCGAGCTCACCGCCTATGCCGGCGCGGCGATCGGGTTGATCCCGCCGGGCGGGGCGCAGGCGTGCATCGAGGACAAGGAGATCTCGAAGATGATCGGCGAGAACGCCATCGAGATCTGCAACATCCTGGCCGGGCTGATCAACAACGACGAAGCTCCCCGCGTCAAGCTGCACCAGACCTTCCTGCCCGGTGGCGGCCCGCCGGCGGACGCGGTGAACTACCTGCTCGCGCTCGGGCGGCGACTGGACCTCAGGGTGGACGTCAGCGGGTACGGCGGCGGCAAGATTTCCCTCGCGCTCGCCGGGTGACCGGCGTGAACGCCGACGTGGTGCCCGAAAAATCCGGTATTTTTCGGGCGCCGCACCGGTGAGATGCGGTCGCGCACGGTTGCGTGGGCGACATCGTGCAAAAAATTGCGTAGTCATGCACTACGCTTGCGGGCATGACTCGACGACTCGCTGAGGTGGCGAAGTACGCCGGCGTGAGCGAGGCGACCGTGAGTCGGGTGCTCAACGGCAAGCCCGGCATCTCCGACGCGACCCGCACGGCGGTCCTCACCGCCCTCGACGTGCTGGGCTACGAGCGGCCAACCAAGCTTCGCGGCGAGCGGGCCCGCCTGGTCGGCCTCGTGCTCCCGGAGCTGCAAAACCCGATCTTCCCGGCCTTCGCCGAAGTGGTTGCCGGCGCGCTGTCCAAGCGCGGCTTCACCCCGGTGCTGTGCACCCGGACCGCGGACGGCGTCTCCGAGGCCGACTACGTCGAGATGCTGCTGGACCAGCACGTGTCCGGCATCATCTTCTGCGGCGGGCTCTACCACCAGGCGGCGGCGGAGCACGAGCACTACCACCGCCTGCACGACCGCGGCCTGCCGGCCGTGCTCGTCAACGCCGCCATCGACGACCTGGGCTTCCCGCGGGTGTCGGTTGACGACGGCCACGCCGTCGACCAGGCGTTCAACCACCTCAGCTCCCTGGGGCACAAGCGGATCGGGCTGATCCTCGGCCCGGCCGACCACGCGCCGTCCAACCGCAAGCTGGCCGCGTTCCAGGCGGCCGCGGCGGAGTCGAGCACGGTCGACGAGGGCGACGTCGAGCGGGTCATCTTCTCGATGGAGGGCGGCCGCGCCGGCGCGACCCGGCTCATCAAGCACGGCGTCACCGGCATCATCTGCGCCTCCGACGTGCAGGCCCTCGGCGCCATCCGGGCCGCTCGCCGGCTCGGCCGCGAGGTCCCCGACGACGTCTCGGTGGTCGGCTTCGACGACTCGCTGTTCATGAACTGCACCGACCCGCCGCTGACCACGGTCCGCCAGCCCATCCAGGCGATGGGCCAGGCCGCCGTGACGCTGCTCGTCAGCCAGGTCGCCGGCACGCTCGTGCCGACCGAGGAGATGCTCTTCGAGCCCGAGCTCGTGGTGCGCGGCTCGACCGGCGCGCTGCAGGAGGCGGCCCGGGCGACCACCGCCGCCTAGCGCCTGTTTCATTACTGAGGCGGGGCTGCGGCCGGCCCAGATTCCGCCTGGCGGCGTCCCGCGAAAGCCGGGTTACAACACCGGTAGCCAGGCTTCCGCGGGCCACCGCCAGACGAAATCTGGACTCGGCCTCGCTCCCACCCCAGTCATGAAACAGGCGCTAGCACTGGCACGGCCCCGGAGGGGGCGAAGCTCCCAGAGCGCCACGACTTCTGCGCGAAGTGGTGGCGCTCTTTGCATCTGTGCGCAACGGGCTTGCCGGTGCCCGCTTGCATCGTTCGCGCCGTTCGTCAAGGTCCTTCGTGACCCCAGCGCGAGCGCCCGGCCGCCGTCGGTGATCGTCAGCGCCTCCGCGGCGGCCCCTAGCTGCGAGTTTTCGGCCGATTCCATGCAAGTTGCCGTGCCGTGGGAGCGTGCCCGTGCAAATGGGTGCCCGCGGACGATTAAAATTTTGCAACGGGCCATGGACTTCTTGTGCAGCGTGAGCCTAATCTCTTGCCAACGCCAGGCCGAAACCCTGACGCGATGCGATCGAAACCGAGCAGTAACGCGCCTTAAGCACTCCCAGCAGCCCGACGCCGGGCTGCGCACCGTGCGGAGCGGCCACGGTTGGACGCCCCACCGCCCCGCGCGACCTTGAGCCTCTCGTCCGATCCATCCGACCCACACCGAAAGACAGCGTCCGCACGGGAAGGCCCCCGTGCCGGGCCGGATGCCTGACACACACCCCAACAAGGAGCGACGATGAAGAAATCACGTACCACGTTGGCGATCGCCATCGTGGGTGCGCTCGCGCTCGGCAGCACGCTGGGCGCGTGCGGCTCGAGCGACGACAAGGCCGGCGGCTCGGAGTCCACGACGCTCGACCCGAACACCAAGGTCACGCTCAACGTCGTGGGTCTGCTCCCCGGCGCCAAGCCGGAGGCGCAGAAGGCGCTCGCGGACGAGGTGACGGACTTCCAGAAGGAAAACCCGAACATCACGGTCAAGACGCACGACTACGAGTGGAAGGCCACCACGTTCGCGGCCGACCTCGCGGGCGGCACGCTGCCGACGGTGTTCGAGATCCCCTTCACCGACGGCAAGACGCTGATCGCGAACCAGCAGGTCAGCGACATGCAGGCGTACCTGAGCCAGCTGTCGTACGCGTCGAACTTCAACAAGAACCTGCTGCAGTACGGCCAGGGCCCGGACGGCCACATCTACGCCATCCCGGCGAAGAGCATCTACGCCGTCGGCCTGCACTACAACCGTGACCTGTTCACCCAGGCCGGGCTCGACCCGAACAAGCCGCCGACGACGTGGGACGAGGTCCGCACGGACGCCAAGGCCATCGCGGACAAGACCGGCCAGGCCGGCTTCGCCCAGATGTCCAAGGACGGCACCGGCGGCTGGCAGCTGACGGTCGACACCTACGCCCGCGGCGGGCGCGTCGAGGACGGCAAGAAGGCGACGCTCACCAACGACGGGACCAAGGCCGCGCTGCAGTTCCTCAAGGACCTGCGCTGGACCGACAACTCGATGGGCGCCAACTTCAACTACGACTGGTCGGGCATCAACCAGGCCTTCGCCGCCGGCAAGATCGGCATGTACACCTCGGGTCAGGACGTCTACACGAGCCTGGTGCAGACCAACAACATCAACCCGAAGACGTACGGCCTCACGATGATCCCGCTCACCGGCGGCGACTCCGGCGTGCTCGGCGGTGGCACCATGGCGGCCGTGTCCGTCAAGGCCAGCAACGTCGAGAAGGCCGCGGCGGTCAAGTGGATCGACTACCACTACCTGCGCAAGTACACCAACCAGGACGCCGCCAAGAAGAACGCGGAGATCATGGTGGCCAGCAAGCAGCCGGTGGGCACCCCCGAGCTGCCGATCTTCTCGCAGCAGCAGTACCAGCAGTACCAGGACTGGATCAAGTCCTACGTCAACGTGCCGCTGGACCAGATGACCACCTTCACCGGCAAGGTCTTCGACGCCAAGCTCGTCAACGAGCCGGCCATCGCCACCCAGGACGTCTACAAGTCGCTCGACACGGTGGTCCAGGCCGTCCTGACGGACAAGAACGCCAACATCGACCAGCTCCTCACCGACGCCAACACGAAGGCGCAGCGCGCCATCGACTCGGCCGGCTGATCGTCCACAACACCATCAACAAACCCTAGGTATGGGCCGTCGTGCGAGCGGCGGCCCATACCGGGGCTCTGGCCGAAAACAGGACGAGGAGTGATGTTGCCGTGAGTGGTCCGGAGCGAACGGGAGGAGCCGCGAACCGGATGCACAGCTCTGACTCGCGTCGGCACCGGAGCGAAGCGGAGGTGGCGTCGTGAGTGGTCCGGAGCGAAGCGGAGGAGCCGCGAACCGGATGCACAGCTCTGACTCGCGTCGGCACCGGAGCGAAGCGGAGGTGGCGTCGTGAGTGGTCCGGAGCGAAGCGGAGGAGCCGCGAACCGGATGCACAGCTCTGACTCGCGTCGGCACCGGGGCGAAGCGGAGGTGGCGTCGTGAGCGCTTCGGGCGCGCTGCGGCAGGCCGGCGACGCCGCCGTCGCCGGGGGCAATCACGGGCCGGGGACGGGCGGGCCCAAGGGCGGCCGGGTCCGCCGGCGCAACCCGGTGACCTGGGTCCAGCGCGGCGGGCTGAGCTCGGTGCTGTTCGCGCTGCCGCTCCTGATCATCTTTGGCGTCTTCTCGTGGTGGCCGATCGTGCGGTCGGTCGTCATGAGCTTCCAGAAGACCAACCTCGTCGGGGACCCCAAGTGGGTCGGCTGGCACAACTTCCAGTTCGTGCTCACCGATCCCGACCTGCCCACGGCGATCCGCAACACCCTCTACTTCGCGCTGCTCGCCCTGGTGATCGGCTTCCCGATCCCGCTCGTGACGGCGGTGCTCATCAGCTCGGTCCGACGGCGCAAGGGCCTGTACTCCGTGCTGGCCTACCTCCCGGTGGTGGTGCCGCCGGTCGTCGCCGTGCTGCTGTGGAAGTTCTTCTACGACGGCGCCGCGGACGGCGTGTTCAACACGATCCTGAGCTACGTCGGGCTCGGCCCGTACACCTGGCTCTCGAGCCCGTCCATGGCGATGCCCTCGCTGGTCGTCGAGGCGACGTGGGCCGCGGCCGGCGGGACCGTGATCATCTACCTGGCCGCACTCATCGGCGTGCCGGACGAGCTCTACGACGCCGCCGAGGTCGACGGGGCCGGCATCTGGCGCAAGGTGTGGCACGTGACCATGCCGCAGCTGCGCGGTGTGCTGCTGATCACCTTCATCCTGCAGATCATCGGTACCGTCCAGGTCTTCCTGGAGCCGTACCTGTTCACGGACGGCGGCCCGGCCAACGCCACGCTGACGATCCTGCTGATGATCTACGACTACGCGTTCGGCCGATCCCTCGGCGGAAACTACGGTGCGGCCACGGCCCTGTCCGTCATGCTCGCCGCGTTCCTCGCGATCCTTTCGCTGGTGTACTTCAAGCTCACCTCCGGCTGGAGCAAGTCGTGACCGGCCGGCACGTCCCCGAGGGGGAGAGGAGCACCATGACCTACCCGCCGACCACCGACGGATCCGGCCGCGCCCGCGCGGGGACGACCGCGGTTGCCGCGGGTGCGCGAGGGCTGGCGCCCGACGTCGCCTCGCCCGCCGGCGCGGCCCGGGTCGCGGAGCCGGTCCGCAAGCGCAAGGCGTCCCAGTTCGACGGAGGCCGCGGCTACGTCTCGGCCAAGGACTGGCGCAACCCTCGCGTCAGCGCCACCATGAAGGTCCTGCACACCATCCTGCTGGTAGTGCTGTTCGTGGTCGGCATCGGGCCGATGCTGCTGCTCGCGAAGTTCGCCATCACGCCCACGCAGGACATCATCCGCACGCCGCTGGCGATCTTCCCGCACGGCATGCGCTGGGCGAACGTCTCCGAGGCGTGGAACGACGTCCACATCAGCCGGTACTTCCTCAACACGATCTGGCTCGCCGCCGGCTCGTGGTTCGTGCAGCTGCTCGTCGCGACCACGGGCGGCTACGTGATCTCCGTGCTGCGGCCGGCCTGGGGCAAGATCATCAACGGCCTGGTGATCGCGACGCTGTTCGTGCCGAGCGTGGTGCTCCTCGTGCCGCTGTACCTCACGATCCTCAACCCGCCGGGCATCGGCACCTCGCTCATCAACAGCTTCTGGGCCGTCTGGCTGCCGGCCGGCGCGAGCGCGTTCAACGTCGTGCTCATGACGCGGTTCTTCGACAGCCTCCCGCGCGAGGTGTTCGAGGCGGCCAAGGTCGACGGCGCCAGCTCGTTCCGGCTGTTCTGGTCGGTCGTCCTGCCGATGTCGAAGCCGATTCTCGGCGTCGTGTCGGTGTTTGCGACGATTGCGAGCTGGAAGGACTTCCTGTGGCCGATGCTCGTGCTCAAGGACCCGGACAAGCAGCCGCTGTCGGTGCGTCTGCCCGCGATCGCGTCGCAGACGGATCTGGGCGTGTTCCTCGCGTCGCTGGCCATCTCCACGCTCATCCCGGTCGTGTTCTTCCTCGCCTTCCAGCGCCTGTTCCTCTCCGGCGCCGGACTGGGCGGGGCCGTCAAGGGCTAAGCACATCCATCTGTCGTGGTAAGGCAACTCAAAGTGCGAGAAAGCAGGTTCCACGTGGCCGACCAACACCACCAAGCATGGTGGCGCAGCGCCGCTATCTACCAGGTCTACTTGCGGAGCTTCGCCGACGGTAACGGCGACGGCGTCGGCGACCTGGCGGGCCTGCGCTCGCGCCTGCCGTACCTGGCCGGCCTGGGCATCGAGGCGATCTGGATCGTGCCGTGGTACCCCTCGCCGCTCGCCGACGGCGGCTACGACGTCGCCGACTTCCGCGCCATCGACCCCGTCTTCGGGACGCTGGCCGAGGCCGAGAAGCTCATCGAGGAGGCCCACGCCGCGGGCATCCGGGTGATCTGCGACATCGTGCCCAACCACTGCTCCGACCAGCACGCGTGGTTCCAGCGGGCGCTCGCCTCGGCCCCGGGCTCGCCGGAGCGCGACCTGTTCTGGTTCCGCAAGGGCCGGGGCGCCGACGGCGAGCTGCCGCCGACCGACCTGCAGTCCATCTTCGGCGGCCCGGCCTGGACCCGGGTCGCCGACGGGGAGTGGTACCTGCACCTGTTCGCGCCGGAGCAGCCGGACTTCAACTGGGAGCACCCGGCCGTCCGCGAGGAGTTCGAGGACATCCTGCGGTTCTGGCTGGACCGGGGCATCGACGGGATCCGCATCGACTCCGCCGCCGTACTCATCAAGGACCCGCTCGTCAGCGACACGTACGAGGACAACGACGGCATCCACGAGGTGTACCAGGCCTGGCGGCGCATCTCGGACACCTACAGCCCGCCGCGCGCCCTCATCGGCGAGGTCTGGCTGCCCGACCACGAGGCGTTCGCCCGCTACCTGCGCGCCGACGAGCTGCACACCGCCTTCAACTTCGCGTTCCTGGGCGCGCCGTGGGAGGCCGAGAAGCTGCGGTACGAGATCGACATGACCCTCGAGGTGCACGCGCCCGTCGCGGCGCCGGCCACCTGGGTGCTGTCCAACCACGACGTGACCCGCGAGGTGACCCGCTTCGGTCGCGAGGTCACCAACTTCGCCTTCGCCGAGAAGCGCTTCAACGTCCCGTCCGACCTGGAGCTCGGCACCCGCCGGGCGCGGGCGGCGGCGCTGCTCACGATGTCCCTGCCGGGCGCGTACTACCTGTACCAGGGCGAGGAGCTCGGCCTGGAGGAGGTCGAGGACCTCGACGACGCGCTACGCGAGGACCCCATGTACCACCGCTCCGGGGGTGTCGACCCCGGCCGGGACGGCTGCCGCGTGCCGCTGCCCTGGTCGGGGTCGGAGGCTCCCTTCGGGTTCAGCCCGGCCGACGCGGCCGGCGAGCCGTGGCTGCCCCAGCCGGCGCACTGGGCCGAGCTCTCGGTCGCCGCGCAGCAGGGCAGGCCGGGATCGTTCCTGCAGCTGTACTGCGACGCGCTGCGCATCCGCCGGGAGGACCCGGCCCTGGGTGACGGGCCGATGCGCTGGCTGGAGTCGGACCCGCAGGTCCTCGCGTTCGCCCGCGACGACTCGTTTGCCAACGTGACCAACCTGGGCACGGAGCCGGCCGTCCTTCCGCCGCACCGCGAGGTGCTGCTCAGCAGCATCCCGCTCAACGAGGACGGCACGCTGCCGCCGGACGCGTCGGCCTGGATCCGGCTCGCGTAGGCGCACCTTCACGGGGATCTCAGACGCCGGGCGGTCGCACAAGTTGGCGGGTGCGACCGTCCGGCCCTTTTTAACTCTTAACTGTTTTATCTCTTAACTGTTAAGGCTGCCGAGGTCCGCGAGCGTTAACTGTTAAGGCGATCCAGAATCTTGAGACGGCTCGCGTCGGCCAATAGGTTCCTTCCCAAGGAAAAAGACTTCCTTGTGGAGGCGGCACATGCGTTCCACCCTAACCGTCGCGGCGACATCCCAGCCGTTCCGATGGTGACGCCGGGTATTTCCGGGAACAGAGGCGGGGCGCTGGCCACACCGGCGCCCCGTTGTTCTTCCCTACCGTCCAAGGTGTTGCGATCGACCCTGTCAAAGGTGTTGTGAGCAGCGCAGGCTCGTGATGAGTAGCGCCCGCTACTCCCAGTCCCAACGTAATCCGTAACGGCCAGGGCCGTAGTCGAGGGCGATCGCGTGGACCGTGTGGTTCACGTCGACCTCCATCGACGTGACCTGTTCGTCCTGGCCGTCCATCTGTTGATACTGATAGACGGCCCGCGGTAAGGCGGCGGGGTCGAAACAGACCTCGACGACATATTCGCGGACCGGCAACCGGAACTTGCGCTCGTACTGGATCGCCAGCGGAAACGGCGGATGATTGTGCAGCGCGTGTTCGGTGATCACCGTCTCACCCTTGGCGAGCGGCCGGTCGAACAACAATTCGGCCAGCAACAGGCCGCTCTCCGGGTGCTCCACGACCCGCCCGAGGCGGCAGTTGCGCGACGGGGTGATCAGCGGCAGCGGGTTGCCCGGCACGTCCAGCCGGACGATCGCCACCCAGCGGTCCGGCCCGTCGGCCTCGGCCCGCAGCACCTGCCGGACCCGGAACGACTCCTCGCCGCGGCCGGGCCCGACGTTCACCCGGTCGTGCTGGCTGAGCCGGGTCAGCCGCTCGTCCCAGCGGGTGTCGATGCCCTGCGCCAGGTCGACGATGAGGTCGCGCTCGGAGAAGAATGCGCCCAGCTCAAGGTTTTCCGCGCTCTTGTGCAGGTGGCGCCCCCGGGGGCGCGGCGGCCCGACCAGCGCGGCGAGCGAGCCCGGCTCGACCTCCAGGATCTTCTCAAGCTCGGCCAGCGCCGCCAGCGACTCGCGCCGCTCCGGCCGGCTGCGACCGGTCTGCCAGTAACTCAGGGTCGCGAGGCTGACCGAGTAGCCCTCCGCCCGTAACCGCTCCTGGATGCGCTCCAGCCCCAGACCACGTGCCTGGATTGCATCTCGTAGCGCGCCAGCGAAGTCGACCATCAGCCCCCCGGGAGCCATCCTCGCGGTCCGGGCCGCGCGCACGCAAGCGCGCGTTTGAGCGGAGCCCGATTCGGTTACCCGAATCGCATGGGCGAGCGGTGGTACACCGAGAGTGTCATCTATTGCCTGGACGTCGAGACGTTCCAGGACTCCAACGGCGACGGCATCGGTGACTTCCAGGGTGTCATCAGCCGCATGGACTACCTGACCAGGCTCGGAGTCAACTGCCTGTGGCTCAACCCGATCCATCCGACGCCCGGGCGGGACGACGGCTACGACGCCACGGACTTCTACAACGTCGATCCCCGGCTCGGCACGCTGGGCGATTTCGCCGAGCTGCTGCACCAGGCGAACAACCGGGGCATCAAGGTGATCATCGACCTTGTGGTGAACCACACTTCGGACCAGCACCCGTGGTTCCAGTCGGCGGTGTCGTCGCCGGACTCGCCGTACCGCGACTGGTTCATCTGGTCCGCCAAGGAGCCGTCCGACCGCTACCAGGGCATGGTGTTCCCCGGCGAGCAGGCCGAGACGTGGACGTACCACCGGAAGGCCCGTGCCTGGTACTACCACCGCTTCTACAACTTCCAGCCCGACCTGAACTACTCCAACCCGGAGGTCCGCAGCGAGATCAAGAAGGTGCTCGCGTTCTGGATCCAGCTGGGCGTGGCCGGGTTCCGCATGGACGCCGTGCCGTTCATCATCGAGCTCACCGAGCCGGGCCGGACCGACCCGGCGATGGACTTCGACTACCTCACCGAGCTGCGCCAGCACGTGCAGTGGCGCCGCGGTGACGCGATGCTGCTGGCCGAGGCCAACGTCGAGCCGGAGAAGCTGCCGCAGTACTTCGGCGACAGCGGCGGCTCGGGCAACCGCATCCACATGCTCTTCGACTTCATGCTCAACGTTCGCATGGTGCTGGCCCTGGCCCGGCAGAACCCGGAGCCGGTCATCGAGTGGCTGCACACCACACCGAAGCTGCCCGACGGCGGGCAGTGGGCGACGTTCCTGCGCAACCACGACGAGATCGACCTGTCGCGGCTCACCGCCGAGCAGCGCGACGACGTCTTCAGCCAGTTCGGCCCCGACGACGACATGAAGCTGTACGACCGCGGCATCCGCCGCCGGCTGGCCCCGATGCTGGGCGGGGACCGCCGCCGGATCGAGCTGGCGTACTCGCTGCAGTTCACGCTGCGCGGCACTCCCGTGCTGCGCTACGGCGAGGAGATCGGCATGGGCGAGGACCTCTCGCTGCCGGGCCGCTACGCGATCCGCACGCCGATGCAGTGGTCGTTCGACACCAACGGCGGGTTCAGCGACGCCGATCCGATCCGGCCGGTCATCGCCAAGGGGGAGTACGGGTACCAAAAGGTGAACGTCACGGCCCAGCGCCATGACGACCGGTCCCTGCTGGCCTGGTTCGAGCGGATGATCCGCACCCTGCGGGAGAGCCCCGAGGTCTCCAACGGCACCTGCACCGCCGTCGACCGGGCGCTGCCGCCGGGCGTGCTGGCGCACATGGCCGAGGGGCGGACCGGGGCGATGCTGTTCCTGCACAACCTCGGCACCGAGGACGTCGTGGCCGACCTGAGCGAGTTGGGGGCCGACACCAACCATCCCAACGAGGTGTTCGGCGACCGGGAGTACCCGGAGATCGGGGACTTCTCGAAGCTGGCGCTGGGCCCGTACGGGTACCGCTGGATCAGGCTTCGGCGGGCGAACGTGTAGCGGGGATGCGGGCGGGCGGCACGGGCCGGCCGAAGTGCCAGCCCTGACCCAGGTCGCACCCCAGCGCGGCCAGGCGGGCGGCCTGATCGGCGGTCTCGATGCCCTCGGCGGTGACCGTCATCTGCAGCGTGTGCGCGAGGCGGATGACGGTCTCGACGATCTGCTCGTCGACGTGGTCGCTCTCGAGCTTGCGGATGCCGGCCATGAACGCGCCCGCCAGCTTCAGGCCGTGGACCGGCAGATGGCGCAGGTACGCCAGGTTGGAGTAGCCGATCCCGAAGTCGTCGATGACGATCCGCACGCCGAGGTCGGCGATCGTGCGCAGCGTCTGCACCGGCCGCCCGGTCGACTGCATGAGCACGGTCTCGGTCAGCTCCAGCTGCAGGTTGCCCGGCTCCAGCCCCGAGTCGGACAGCGCCGCCCGCACGTCGTCGAGCAGCCGCGGGTCGGTGCACTGGCGGGGCGAGACGTTGACGCTGATCAGCAGCGGCAGGCCCGGGTGGCTGCGCTGCCACGCGGCGGCCGCCAGGCACGACTCGCGCAGCACCCAGCGCCCCAGCGGCAGGATCATGCCGGACTGCTCGGCGACCGGGATGAACGTGTTGGGCGAGACGGTGCCGAGGTCCGGATGCCGCCAGCGCAGCAGGGCCTCCGCCCCGCGCAGGCGGTTGTCGGCCAGGGCCACCAGCGGCTGGTACACCAGCTCGAACTCGCCGCGCTCCAGGGCGCCCGCCAACCGCCCGGTGAGGCCGTACTGCAGCAGCTGCTGGGCGTTGCGCTGCGCGTCGAAGACGGCGTAGCGGGCCCGCCCGTCGGCCTTGGCCAGATACAGCGTGGCGTCGGCGGCCCGCAGCAGCTCCTCCGGCTCCGCGCCGCGCGCCGCCTGCTCGACGATGCCGATGCTGGCCGACACCGCGAGCTCGTGCCCGTCGAGCCGCACCGGCCGGTTGAGGGCGGCCAGCATGGCCTCGGCGAGCTCGGTCAGCTCGTCGGGCCCCTTGGTGTTGCGCACCACGACGACGAACTCGTCGCCGCCGACCCGCGCCACGAAGTGCCCCGCGTCGATGACGCACGAGCGCAGCCGGTCGGCGAGGGCGACGAGGAGCTGGTCGCCGAACCCGTGCCCGAGCGTGTCGTTGATGGTCTTGAACTCGTCGAGGTCGAGGAAGCAGACCCCGATCCGCGCCCCGTCCTCGGCGTCGCGCAGCGCGTCGGCCAGGTGCCCGTAGAGCAGCACCCGGTTGGGCAGCCCGGTCAGCGGGTCGTGGTGCGCCTGGTGGTGCAGCTCGCGCTGCAGGCTGTGCTCGGCGTCGGTGAGCGCCCGCGTCCAGGCCCGGCGGATGCGCTCCTGGTCGTCGAGGACCTTCTGCCGCGCGGCCCGCGCGAACCCGGCGGCGAACGCGCCGACCAGCTCGCCGCCCGCCCCCGGCAGCGCGTGGAGCACGCCGATCGAGCGCCGCAGCGCCTCCGGGCTGTTCAGCCCGGCCGCGACGAGCGCCACGCCGGCCTCGTCCCACGCGCCGGGGTCATCCTGTTGCAGGGCGGCCACCTGCCGCTCGAAGAAGCGCTGGAGCGCCTCGGCGGAGAGGTCGATGTAGCTGGTCTGCCGCACGGCGGCGACCCACTGGCGCGCAATGGCGGACAGCGCAGGATCGATGCCGGCATCGCCCTGGCCGTCCGAGCCCGCCACCGCATCACCCCCGGCGAAGATTACTGCAACGGGCGCGCGCGTTGAATCGACGCTCAGTGCCGTTCTGCCCCCGGATCCGTGAGCCCGTCGACGAACCGCCCCAGGAGCTGCGCGAACGTGGCCCGCTCGGCCGCCGTCCAGTCCGCGGTGGCTCGCGCGAACCGCCCCCGCCGCGACGCGTGGACGCGGTCGGAGAGTTCGCGGCCGGCGACGGTGCGTACCAGAAACGCTCGACGCCCGTCTCTTTGGTCCGCTTCGCGCCGGATCAGCCCCGCCTCGACGGCCGCCGCGACGAGCTTGCTGGCCCGCGGCTGCGCCACGTCGAGCGCCGCTGCGATATCGGTCACGGTGACGTCGCGGTGCCCGAGCTCCCCGTCCTCGACGGCGTCCACGACATCGAACAGCGCGCGATCGACCTCGCCGAACCCGCGCGCGAGCGCCCGCCGCGTCTGCCGCCGCCGGATGGCCACCATGGCGCTCTCAATGCTCGCGAGCACCTTGTCGCCGTCGTCGTGGGTATGCATAATTTCGGTTATCTACATTCTATCGGCATGTACTTGCTTCTGGAACGGAGTTTGCCATGGAGCGTCCCATTGGGTACTGGCTACGGGAACTCGATCGCCGCTTGGAGTCGACGTTTGCGACGGTGTTGGCGGCGCGGGGGGTTGAGCGGCGGGAGTGGCAGGTGCTGAACGGGCTGGGGCCCGACTCTCCGTTCTGGGGGGCGGGGGAACGGCCGTATGCGTCGGTGGTTTCTGCGTTGGCGGCTCGCGGGTGGGCGGGGGCGGATGGGGCGGTGACGGTGGCGGGGGAGGCGGCGCGGGCCGAAATCCTGGCCGAGGTGGAGCAGATCCGGGCGCGGGCGATGGTGGGGGTGTCGGATGAGGACTATCGGACGACGGTTCGGACGTTGGCGGCGATGAGCGCGAATCTCGGATAAATCCGGATGCTGGCGCATCCAGATTTATCCGACTTTTCGCCCGACGGGGTATGTGGGCGTCTTGGCATATGCAGGACGGTGACCGTGTCGCGGCCCGTCTGGCCTGTTGCACGCCGCCCGCAAGCACCTCCGCGACGCCCTCGAGGTCGCGCCGCATCCCGCTGTGCGGCCGCGTCCCGGCGGCGGTCGCTGTGCGGTCGCGTTCCGCCTGCGGTCGCTGTGCGGCCGCGTTCTGGCGGCGGTCGCTGTGCGGCCGCGTTCTGGCGGCGGTCGCTGTGCGGTCGTGTTCCGGCGGCGGTCGCTGTGCGGTCGTGTTCCGGCGGCGGTCGCTGTGCGGTCGTGTTCCGGCGGCGGTCGCTGTGCGGTCGTGTTCCGGCGGCGGTCGCTGTGCGGTCGTGTTCCGGCGGCGGTCGTTGCGCGGTCGTGTCCCGCCTGCGGTCGTTGCGCGGTCGCGTCCCGCCTGCGGTCGCTGTTCGACCGCATCCCGCGAGCCGCGGCCGAGGTGGATCCGCCCGATTTTTCGCCTGTCGGGGTATAAATCCGACAAGTCGTGGCACGGAGTGCCCGACTTGTCGTTTCGCCCACGGGCCTCAGCGGTGCGCCAATCGGGTGCCGGCAGGCGGCGGCACGGGCCGAGGAGATCGCGCAGTGAGTTGGGAGCGGCGCGCCGGTCCGTCAGGCCGGTGCGGGAGTGCGGAGTCCGATGTGGACGAACAACGGCGAAGGCGTCAGCGACGGGGAACGGCGGCCGCGACCGACGCCAGCGTGTAAGGGCCCAAGAGGCCGTCGCCCAGGCCGAGCTCGATCAGCGCGTCGAACACGCGCTGGTCGCGGTCCGCGGCGCGTACCGCGGCGTCGACGATCCAGCGCTGCGAGCTCAGCGCCGCGGCCGCGCGCGAATGGCGCAGGTGACGGGCGAGGCGGCGGCGCAGGGCGGCGCGGTAGCGAGGAGCGGGGGCGTCGCCGTGGGCCGCCGCGGCGCCGGCCAGGGCGCCTGAGAGCACCGCGTAGAAGATGCCCTCGCCCGTGAACGGGTTGATGAGCGACAGCGCGTCGCCGGCCAGCAGGAGGCGGCCGTGGGCGGGTGGGGGGCGGCGGGTCGACAGCGGCAGGTGGTGGGCGCGCAGCGCGAGGGCGCCGGCGGTGTCCACGTCGGGCAGCAGGGTGGCCAGGCGTTCCAGGAGGTAGGCGCGGGACAGGGAACGGCCGCGCAGTACCTCGCCGTAGCCGATGTTGGCGCGGCCGTCGCCGATGGGGAAGGCCCAGGCGTACGCGGGCCAGCCCGCCGGCGTCGTCACGATGCGCTGCTCGGGTGGCAGGTCCGGCGCGGTCGCGTAGCCGCGGATGGCCAGGGCCAGGTGGCCGGGGGCGTTGGGGGCGTGGCCGAGGGTGCGGCGCACGAGCGAGTACGCGCCGTCGGCCCCGACGACCGCCCCCGCGCGGATGGCGCCGTCGACCAGCACGTGGTCGCCGCGGTCCTCGATGTGGCGCACGGCGTGGCGGCGCAGCACCGCGCCCGCGCGCACGGCCGCCTCCACGAGGCGGTGGTCGAAGACCAGGCGCGGGATGGTGTACGCCGGGCGGGCGTGCCGGCGCGCCACCGCGCCGCCGCCCGGGCCGACCAGGCGCAGCGACGGCACCGGGGCGTAGCCGTCGGCGAGGCCCGTCACGCCCAGCTCGCGCGCGACGTCCAGCGCGTGCGGGGCGATGCCGTCGCCGCACGGCTTGTCGCGCGGGAACGACGCCTTGTCCAGCAGCAGGACCGTCGCGCCGGCGCGTCGGGCCGCGAGCGCGGCCGCTGAGCCGGCCGGGCCCGCGCCCACCACCACGACGTCGAACCGCTCGTCGCCGCCATCCATGGTCCGAGGATCTCACGCGGCGCCCGGCACGCGGGGCAATCGCGAAGGCCGCCAATCCAGCGGCCGAGGCGAACGCCGTGCTCAGCGGCCCGGGCCTGCGGCCGGTGCCGCGGTCCCGGCAACGATTGACGGAACGCACCATCCGTCCGAATGAGCGCGGTCCGTCCTGACGGGGGACAGGATCGGCCTTTGGTGGACGACGCGGAACGCTCGGTGGTTCCCCGCGGTTGTGGGCGCTGGATAGGCTCAGACCCATGCCCTGCCCGATCTGTTTCTTTCCGGGCAACGACGCGGCCGCGACGCAGTGCTCGAACTGCGGCTCGTCGTTGACGCCCGCGGCGGGTGCATACCCGGGATCGCCCGTGACGGCGTACGACGTGAACCCGATCTCCGATCCGGGGGTCATGGCGCAGCCGGGCCCGGCCATGCCCTTCCAGAACGGGCAGTGGCCGCCGCCACCGAACCCGGGGCAGCAGTTCCCCAGCGGGGCGTATCCGCAGCAGGCGCCGCCGGCCGCGTACCCGCAGCAGGCGCCGCCGGCCGCGTACCCGCAGCAGTTCCCGACCGGGGGATACCAGCAGGTGCCCACCGGCGGGTATCCGCAGCTGCCGCCCGTGTCGGGCGGGGCGCCCTACCCGGGCATGCCGGTGTCGCCGCAGCCGATCTCGGTGACGCCGATCTCCGGGTCGCCGCAGCCGGGGTACTACCAGCCGCTGAAGCCCGCCCGCACCCGCGCGCTGCTGCCGCTGACCGTCATCGTCGTCGTGCTGGTCATCGCCAGCACGGTGATTGCCGTGGTACGCCTGCGGGGCACGAGCGGCACCGCCGGCCCGGGGCCCACGAACGTCGCGACCACGCAGGGCGGCGGGGCGGGGCCGGCCAACACCACGCCGGCGGCGGTTCAGACGACCCCGGCGGCCGCGACGACCACGCCGGCCGGGGACCCGAAGGCGCAGGCGGCGGCGGTCGACGCGCTGCTCGACGCGAGCATCTCCAGCCGGACCAAGCTCAACGCGGCGATCGACCTGGTCAACAAGTGCACGCTGATCGAGAAGGCGATCTCCGACATGCAGACCGTCGGCACCGAGCGGCAGTCGCAGATCGACAGCGTGGCCCGCTTCGACCTCTCCGCCATCCCGGAGGGCGAGCAGGTGCGGTCCATGCTCAAGGAGGCGCTGGGCTTCTCGCTCGCCGCCGACCGCAGCTTCGTGCCGTGGGGGCAGGCCGAGCAGGCCAGCGGCTGCAACGGCGGCGGTCAGAGCTACTACGACGAGGCGCAGCGGCAGTCGCAGAACGCGAGCGACGCCAAGGCCCGCTTCCTGGGCGTGTGGAACCCGGTCGCGGCCCGCTACGGGCTGCGCAGCCGATCCTCCAACGACATTTAGGACTGGTCCTCGGCCCGGCGCTGCGGGAAGGGCTCGCCGGCGGTCGCCTCCGCGCGCAGCGGCTCGTCGCCGGCGCGGGCCGGCTCGGCGCCCCCCGCCGGCTTGCGGGGTTTCTCGTCGTCGGGCTTCCGGCCGTACCCCCGCGTGATCATGCGGAAGATGCCCAGCATCACGGCGGCCACGGGCACCGCGATGAGCAGCCGCAGCAGCGCCGTCTTCTGGTCGAGCTGATGCGTGACGAAGCCCGCGTAGAGCGCCGGGGACGCGATCACCAACGCCAGGAACAGCGTCGAGAACCGCGCCATCCCGAGCACGTCAGCCGCCCACCAGGCTCAGCCGCTCGCAGAGCATCGCGGCCCACTGGAACGGCGTGGACGGGCGGCCGTCCAGCAGCGCCACCGGCACGCGCAGCGAGAGCGGGCTGGCCGGGTCGCCGCTGGAGCCGGTGCCGCGCAGGCAGATCGCGTCCACGCGGCGCAGGCCCTGCAGGTGGTGCGCGACGTCCGAGGTCTTGCGGCTCGCGTCGACGACGACCCAGACCGCGACCGGGCGTACCGCCTCGACGATCGCCGCCGCCCAGTTGGACTCGTCCAGCGCCGCCTCGACCGCGACCACGCTCGGCGCGTCGGACTTGCGCAGCTTCTTCGCCCACAGCCGCGCGTCGTGCGCGCCGGTGATGCGCCGCTTGCCGTCGATGCCCGCCGCCGCGGCGTTGCGCCCGGCGAACAGGATGTGCTCGGCGTCCAGGCGCTGCGTCTCGGCGACGAACCGCGCCACGTCCATGGCGTGCGTGGACTCGCCGACCACGATGAGCGTTTCGCCCGGCGCGTCCGGCGCCGGCTCGGCGACGGGCAGCGCGGTGAACGCCTCGACGATGGCGCCGTAGGTGTCGCCGTTCGTCGCGCGAACCGCAATATCCGTCGGTACGCCAAGAGACTGCAGCTTGCGCGACAGTCCAGGCGCGGCCGGCGGCCGATCGGGCCGCTCGGCCTTCTCAGCCATGGCCGCGGCGGCCTCGGCGGCCGCGATGGACGGCGCCGAGGCTTGCTGTGCGTAGGCGCCGGCGAGGCGTTCGCTCGCGGGCGGGGTACGCGGTTTTTCCACCGTGGCGGTCGCTTCAACAGGCATTAGGGACTCCTGCCGGGAATCGGTAGGCCGGAACGAGGCCGGCTCGGAACGGTTGAATCCAGATGGCGCGTGGTCGGTGTGCTCGAACGGCGTGGCGTCCGGGCCCGGCGGCCCGGTCGGGCGCGCCCCGCCGGTCCAGGCCGGCGGCGGGGGGACCGGGTCGCGCGGGAACGCCCCGCCGGTGACCCCGCGCAGTGTGGTCGCGCCGCGTCCGGGCGATCCCCGATATCCGGTCGCCGCGCCGAATGCGGCCGGTTCGCCGAACACGCTCGGTTTGTCGAGTGCGCTTGGTTTGTCGAGTGCGCTTGGTTTGTCGAGGGCGCTTGGTTTGTCGAGTGCGCTTGGTTCGGCGTATGCGTTGCCGGGCATGCCGCCGTGTCCGTACAGGCCCGTGTGGCCCGGTGGGGTCCGGCCCGGTACGCCCCGGCCGGCCGCGCCCTGCAGGGCGGCGCCGGTCGGCATCGGTGTTCCGGCGGGCGGCGGCGGCCCCCAGCCCGATGGTGCCGCGGTCGGGGCCCAGGTGCGCAGGCTGGGCGGCTGCGTCCATCCGCCCTGGTGCCAGCCGCCGGAGACGGGTCGTTGGCCCCAGCCGCCCGAGACCGGGGGTTCGCCCCAGGTGCCGGGCGCCGGTGGGCGGTCCCAGTTTGCGGCGGCCGTGAGGTCGCTCCAGTTCCCCGGGGCCGACGGGTCGCCCCAGTTGCCTGGGGGCGGTGGGCCGCCACGGCTCGGCGGCGGCGGAGGATCCCAGGCTGCGGCGGCCCGCGAGCCCCACTGCTGTGCCGCGGACCAGGCGTCGTCGGCGGGCCATTCGGCGGCGGCCGGTAGGTCCCAGTCCGGGCTCTCGAGCCGGTCGAGCTCGCTCCAGTCCACATCGTCGGGGACCGCAACGTCGGGTTGGATGACCGGCGGTGTCGCCGGGGTCCAGGTCGGTACCACGGGCTCGGTCACCCCGAGGCCGGGTGCGAAGCCGGCGCCCGGTCCGGCGGCCATCGCGCCGGCTGCCTCGCCACTGGGTCCGGCGCCCGCCGATGCGGCATCCGGGCCCGCAGCGCCGCGCGCGGGGGCGTTCGGCACGGTGGTGGCGTTCGAGGCGCCGGTGTTTGGTGGCGTGGCCGGCGCGGAGGCGGCGGCGTACTGGGCGGCGGCGCGCTGGAGGGCGGCGGCCGAGGGCGAACCACCGGTCATGCGACCACCGGCCGCCGGCCCGCCGTTCACGGGACCGCCGGCCGCGGGCACGCCGGTGGTCGGGGCGTCCGTGGCCCCCCCGGTTACGGAAGACGACGGCGTCTGGGTGAGTGACGGCAGGTTCGGTGCAGCGGTGCGCGGCGGGTCGATCGGCGGCGTCGCGCTGCGCGGGGGCGTTGCCGATCGCGGTGCCGCCGGGCCCTGCGGCGCCGCGGACTGCGGCGGCATCGGGGCCTGGGGCGGTGCCGACTGCGGCGACGGAAGAGCGGATGCGGCGGGCGGTGGTGGCGTCGCGGCAGGGGCCGGAGCGGACGAGCGTGCGGCCGCGCCCTTGCCCTTCGCCGGAGCCGCGGGCTGTCCCTTCGCCGGAGCCGCGGGTGGTCCTTGCGCGGGAGCGGCGGGCTGCGTCACGGCCGGCGGGCGAGCGGTGGGCAACCCGGTGGCGGCGGCCGGCTTGGCCGCGGGAGCAGAGCCGGGAGGCGGCGGGGGAGTGACCACCTGACGCATGCCGAGCTTCGCCACGGGCTGGTCGGCGCCGGGGCGAAAGGGGCGCACCGACGGGGCCGCCGTGTCGGAGTCCTTTGTGGGCGGACGGTCGCCGCCCAGCAGGCGGTTGAGCGCATCGGCGGCCGTGGCCGGGCGCTCGTGGTGGAATGCGGGGCGTTCCTGGTGTACCGAGGCGGGGGTCTGCTGTTCTTTCTGCTGCGCATCCGCGAGCAGATCCGCGAATGCGGCGGCCGCCGTCGGGTTTTCGCCGCGGCGCTCCGCGGCGTCGGCCATTGCGGCCAGATCCTCGATGCTGATGGTGCGTTTCGGCGTGTCGGCTTGGTCGGGTGCGGCCGCGGATGATTGAGTTGGGTCAACGGCGGCGGGAACGGATTCTCCGGCGTCGGGGACCTCGACGGTCAGCTCATATTTTTGGGTGCCGAAAAGGCCGCCGACACCACCGGAGCGGACCTTTTCGGCCGAGATGATGACAGCGTCGGGCCCGTGCTCGTCGCGGACTTGCGCGAGCAGTTCTTCGAGGTCACGACCCTCAAGCAGCAACCGGGTAGGCACCGTTCACCACCCCAATAGTCTCAATTCGCAGCGTACTCCCGGCGATCTCTGAGTACGACAAAACCGGCAAACGCGGAAGTCCTATCTGGACCAGCCGGCGTAGCGGCGTGCGCAGTTGCGGAGAGCAGACGACAACGGGGCTTACGCCGCGTTCCTCGCCCTGTTCGGTCAGGCGCTCGAAGTCGGCGATAATCGACTCGGCGCGGGCCGTGTCGATGAGCAGTTGCAGGCCGACATCGGTCGGGCGGATCGATTCCAGCAGTTGCTGCTCCAGCCGCGGGTCGAGCGTGATGGCGGTGAGAATGCCGTCGTGCGAATAGCGGTTGGCGATCGCCGCGCCGAGCGAGGCGCGGGCCGCCTCCAGCAGCGCGTCGGGGTCGGTGGACTGCTTGGCCTGCATCGACAGTGCCTCGAAGATGCGCACGAGGTCGCGGATCGGCACGCCCTCGTCGAGCATGCCCTGCAGCACCCGCTGGATCTGGCCGAGGCTGAGCGTCGACGGGGTGAGCTCCTCGACGACGACCGGGTGGCTGCGCTTGACGAGTTCGGTCAGCGCGCGCACGTCCTCGCGGCCGAGCAGCCGCGACGCGTGGACGCGCACGATCTCGGCCAGGTGCGTGATGATGACCGACGCCCGGTCGACGACCGTGGCGCCGGTGAGGTCGGCCTGGTGGCGCAGCTCGGCCGGCACCCACTTGCCGGCCAGGCCGAAGACCGGCTCGATGCCGGCGCGGCCGGGCAGGAAGTCCAGGCCCTCGCCGATCGCGAGCACCGTGCCCGGCGGCGCCTGGCCGCGGCCGACCTCGACGCCGCTGATGCGCACCACGTACGTCGACAGGGGCAGCTCCAGGTCGTCGCGCGTGCGCACGGGTGGCATCACGATGCCGAGCTCGAGGGCGACCTTGCGGCGCAGCGCGCGGACGCGCTCCAGCAGGTCGCCGCCGCTGGTGTCGACGAGGTCGACGAGGTCCGGGGCGAGCGCGAGCTCGAGCGGGTCGACGCGCATCTCGCCGAGCAGCGCCTCCGTCGGGTCCGTCGGCTGGGCCTCGGCCTCCGCCTGCGCGATGGCCGCCTGCTCCTCGTCGGAGGGCTCGGCCCGCTTCGGCAGGCGCATCGCGATGATGACCGCGGCGCCGCCGGCGAGCAGGAACGGCAGCTTCGGCAGGCCGGGCACCAGGCACAGGGCCAGCGCCGCGCCGCCGCCGATCTGCAGCGCCCGGCGGTTCTGGCTGAGCTGGCGGCTCACCGTCGTGCCCATGTCGCCGTCGTTGGCCGAGCGGGTCACGATGAGGCCGGTCGCCACCGACAGCAGCAGGGCCGGGATCTGCGAGACCAGGCCGTCGCCGACGGACAGCAGCGAGTACGTCGAGATCGAGTCCTGCGGCGACAGCCCCCGCTGCAGCATGCCGATCGCGAAGCCGCCGACGAGGTTGACGACCGTGATGATGATGGCGGCGATGGCGTCGCCCTTGACGAACTTCGACGCACCGTCCATCGCGCCGTAGAAGCTCGCCTCGGACGTGATCTCGGAGCGCCGCTTGCGCGCGGTGCCCTCGTCGATCAGGCCGGCGTTGAGGTCGGCGTCGATCGCCATCTGCTTGCCGGGCATCGCGTCGAGGGTGAACCGCGCGCCGACCTCGGCGACGCGCTCGGCGCCGCGGGTGACGACGATGAACTGGATGATGAACAGGATCAGGAAGATGACGAGGCCGACGATGAGCGAGCCGCCGACGACGAAGTGGCCGAACGCGTCGATGACGTGACCGGCGAATCCGTTGGTGAGCACGAGCCGGGTCGCGCTGATGTTCAGCGCCAGCCGGAAGAGCGTCGCAATGAGCAGCAGCGAGGGGAACGAGGAGAACTCGAGCGGCCGCTTCACGTACATGCTGACCAGGACGATGACCAACGCCAGGGTGATGTTCGCGGCGATGAGCGTGTCGAGGATGAACGACGGCAGCGGCACGACCATCATGAGGATGATCAGGACGATGCCGATCGGCACGATGTACTGCGAAAGGCGCTTCGGCACCGTGTGCAGTTCCTCTCTCCCTCGGTCGCTGTCCCCCTGATCGGTGCCATCCGGGTAGTTCTGAGGGTTTTCCTTGGGTTGCAGCGCCCGGTGCCGATCGTTGGGGACGTGCAGCCCGCAACAACCCCCTCCCGCACCGACTCCACCCAGCTCGTGCACATCGGCCGCCAGCCCATCTACGACTGGGGCGGGCACGTCGTGGGCTACGAGCTGCTCTTCCGCGGTGCGGCCGACGATCGCGAGGCCACCCGGCGCAGCTCGTACGCCACCAGCCAGGTCATCGTCAACGCGTTCACCGAGTTCGGGCTGGAGCAGCTGGTCGGCGGGCGCAAGTGCTTCATCAACCTCACCCGCGAGTTCCTCGTCGGCGACCTGCCGCTGCCGTTCGACCCCGACCACGCGATCCTCGAGATCCTGGAGACGGTCGAGATCGACGCCGCGGTGCTGTCGGGCACGGCCCGGCTCGTCGAGCAGGGGTACGAGATCGCGCTGGACGACTTCGTCTTCGGCCTCGGCCACGAGCGCCTGCTCGGCCTGGCCGCCTACGTGAAGCTGGACCTGCTGATCCGGGAGCCGGACGAGCTGGCCGTCGTGGTCGAGCAGTGCCGGCGGTACCCCGGCGTGAAGCTCGTCGCCGAGCGCCTCGAGACCGAGGAGCACATCCTGCTGGCGAAGCGGTTCGGCTTCGATCTGCTGCAGGGCTACGCGGTCGGGCGGCCGCAGGTGCTCAGCGCGGTCGCGCTGTCCCCGTCCCGGCTGCGCCGCCTGGAGCTGCTCGGCGCGGTGACGGCCGAGGACGCCGACCTCGCGAAGGTCGTCGCCATCGTGCAGAGCGACCCGGCCCTGTCCTACCGCGTGCTGCGCGCGACGAACTCCGCGGCCAGCGGCCTGCCGCGCAAGGTCGCCTCCGTGCGCGACGCGGTCGTGCTGCTCGGCTCGGCGAAGATCCGGCAGTGGGCCGCGCTCATGCTCGTCAGCGACGTCGCCGAGTCGGCCAGCGAGGAGCAGCTGTCCAGCACGATGGCGCGGGCGCGGCTGTGCCAGACCGTCGCCGAGCGCCTCGGGCTGTCCGGCGAGGCGGCGTTCACGGTCGGGCTGCTGGCCGGCGTGGCCGAGCTGATCTCCGAGCCGATCGCCGAGATCGCGTCGCGGCTGCCGCTGACCGTCGAGGTCGTCGAGGCGCTCGTCGACGGCCACGGCCGGCTCGGCCAGGTCCTCGCCGTGGTGCGGGCCTACGAGCTCGCCGACGAGCAGGCCCTGTCCGTGTCGCCGGTCTCCTCCAGCGAGCTGGCCAAGGCGTACCTGTCCGCGGTGGGCTGGTCGATGAAGACGATCGAGGGCGCGCTCGGCAGCGGCCTGGCCTAGCGACGGCCGGAAGGAAGACGGCGTAGCCGATGGCCGGCGAGAAGACCGAGCAGCCTACCGAGCAGAAAAAGCGGCAGGCGCGCCGCGAGGGCACCCGGGCGCGCACGCCGGACCTCGGCGCGTGGGGCGGCGTCCTGCTCGCCAGCCTGATCATCCCGTGGATGGCCCGCCAGACGGTGAACCGCACGCACGAGCTGTTCGTGCGGGCCACCCAGGCGTTCGTCGACCCCGAGCCCGAGAAGGCCCTCCAGCTGGTGAAGGAGGGCGCCAAGGACATGGCGGTCATCGCCGCCCCGCTCACCGTCGGGCTGTTCGCGTTCGCCATCCTGGCCACCGCCGCGCAGGGCGGCCTGCGGCCGGCGACGAAGATGTTCAAGCCCGACTTCAAGCGGCTCAACCCGTTCAGCGGCCTGAAGAAGACGTTCGGCGGCCCGGCCCTGTGGGAGGCGGTCAAGTCGCTGTTCAAGGTCCTCGTGCTGGGCGCGGTCGTCTACAACTCCATGCAGAGCCTCGTGCCGGCGCTGCTGTCGGCGACGGCGGTGCCGCTGCCGACCGTCATCGGCCTGGTCGGGGGCACCGTCCTGCACGTCATCCAGATCGCCGCGGCCACCGGCCTGGTGCTCGCCGCGGCGGATTACGCGGTGGTACGGCGAAGGGTCAACAAGCAGCTGCGGATGTCCAAGGAGGAGGTCAAGGAGGAGCAGCGCAAGTCCGAGGGCGACCCGCACGTCAAGGGCCAGATCCGGGCCCGCCAGCACGCGATGGCCCGCAGCCGCATGATGGCCGACGTGCCGAAGGCCGACGTCGTGGTGGTGAACCCGACGCACGTCGCGGTGGCCCTGCGCTACGAGCCGGAGAAGGGCGCGCCGCGCGTCGTGGCCAAGGGCGCGGACCTCGTCGCCGCAAAGATCCGCGAGATCGCCACCGAGCATCGTGTACCGCTGGTGCAGGACGCGCCGCTGGCCCGCGCCCTGTTCGCCGCGTGCGAGCTGGGCGACGAGATCCCGCCCCAGTTCTTCGGCGCCGTCGCGCGCGTCCTCGCCTTCATCATGCTGCTGAAGTCGAAGGGCTCCGCGGCCGGCGTACACACGAACGTGCTCGGGCCGGCTAGCCTCCCAGGAGGCGCAGGAGCAGGGTGAGCGAGCGGTCCGTCAGGTTCGCCATCGCGTTGGGCAGCAGCATCATCGCCGTGCCGGCCACCGTCAGGGTCAAGAGGATCTTCGCGGGGTAGCCGAACGAGAACGGGTTGAGCGCCGGGGCGGCGCGGGTCAGCAGGCCCAGCGCGACGTCGACGGCCAGCATGATGCCGACGAGCGGGGCCGCGATCTGCAGTCCGGCCAGGAACATCTCGCCGGTGCCGGTGGTCACCAGCTGCGTGAAGTGGTTGACGGACATCGTGCCGTCGAGGGGGATGGCGGTGTACGACTGCGTGAAGCCGCGCAGGATCAGCTGGTGGGCGTCGGTGGCGTACATGATGGCCATGGTGATGAGGCCGTAGAACCGGCCGAAGATCGCGTTGCCCTGCAGGGAGAACGGGTCGAACGCGAACGCCAGCGTGAAGCCGCCGACCATGTCGATGAGGTTGCCGGCAACCTGGGTCGCGGCGAAGATCAGCATGGTCAGGAACGCCAGGGCCGCGCCCACCGCGGCCTGCTCGACGGCGCTGGCGACGAGGAAGGGCGTCGACATCTGCGGCGGTACCTGCGCGGCCAGCTTCGGGGCGAGCGGCAGGGCGATGGCGATCGACAGCAGGCCCTTCACCGTCGCCGGGGTGCCGCGGTTGCTGAACGGCGGGCACAGCGCGAGCCAGACGCCGGCGCGCACCGACGCGAGCAGGATCGCGATGACGGTGTTGAGCGAGAGCTCAAGCGCCATTGATGAGGGCCGGGATCTGGGCGTACAGCTGCTCGGTGTACGCCACCATCTCGTGCAGCATCCAGTTGCCGGCGAGGATGAGCGCGGCCCCGATGGCGGCCGCCTTCGGCACGAAGGACAGCGTGCTCTCCTGGATCTGGGTCACCGACTGGAACAGTGAGACCGCGAAGCCGACGATCAGCGACGTGAGCAGGATCGGGCCGCCGAGCTTCGCGGCGATGGTCATGGCCTGCACGGCGAGCTCGATGATTTTGGTGTCGGTCATGATTCGGTACCTCGGATCAGCCGCGATAGCTGGCGACCAGCGCGGTGAGGATCAGCCCCCACCCGTTGACCAGCACGAACAGCAGGAGTTTGAAGGGCAGGGCGATCGTCACCGGCGGCAGCATCATCATGCCGAGCGACATCAGCGCGGCGGAGACCACCATGTCGATCACCAGGAACGGGATGTACACGACGAAGCCGATGATGAAGGCGGCCCGCAGTTCGGAGAGCACGAACGCCGGGATGAGCGTGGTCATCGGCACGTCGTTCTTGTTCTTCGGCGCGGGGCGGTCGGAGATCTTGGTGAACAGCGCGATCTCGTCCTTGCGCGTCTGCTTGAGCATGAACGTGCGCAACGGCGCCGAGCCGTCCTTGAACGCCACGGACTGCGTCTTCTCGCCCTTGAGGTAGGGCTGCACGCCCTGGCTGTTCACGTCCGACAGCGTCGGCGACATGATGAACAGGCTGATGAACAGGGCCAGGCCGGCCAGCACCTGGTTGGGCGGGACGTTGCTCAGCCCGAGCGCGTTGCGGGTGATGCTGAGCACGACGAAGATCTTCGTGAACGAGGTCATCGTCAGCAGCAGCGCCGGCGCCACCGACAGCAGGGTCAGCGCGACCAGGATCGTGATCGACTGGCTCGGCTTCACGCCGTTGACGTCGATGTTGACGCTGCCGTCCGGCGAGCCGTCGACCACGGGCGCGGTCGGCGGGGCCGGGGGCTTCGGGGTCGGTACGGCCTGCGCGACGCCCGGGGAGGCCAGGAGCACCAGGGCGAGCATCAGCAGTACCGTCGCGAAAAACCGCTTCATGCTGAGCCGGTTCACGCGGGCCCCGTCCGGAACCGTTTGAGGGCCTGCCCGACCGGGTTCTGCGCCGGCTGCGGTTCCGGGAACAGGTCGGCGTCGGCATCGGCGAGCAGCGAGACGCCGGCGTCGCTCACGCCGAGCACGAGCGCCCGATCGGCGACCTTCACGACCGCGACCGACGACCCACGGCTGAGCTGCTGGCGTGCTACCACGGTGACCGTTCCCCCGCCGCGGCTGCCGAGCGGGCGCCGGACCAGCCGCGTAAGCGCCCAGAGTATCGCAAAGACTACGGTGAGTGAGCACAGAACGCGCAACACCAGTTCGATCATCGTCGTATCGCCGTCCGCTAGGCCCGGTCGCTCGGGCCGACGATCTCGGTGATCCGGATGCCGAAGTTCTCATCGATCACGACCACCTCGCCGCGTGCGATGAGCCGGCCGTTGACGAGCAGGTCGGCCGGGCCACCGGCGGCGCGGTCGAGCTCGATCACCGCGCCGGGGGCCAGCGACAGCAGCTCGCGCACGCTCATGCGGGTGCGCCCGAGCTCGGCTGTGACCTCCATCTCGACGTCGTGCAGCAGGTCGAACGCCGGCGGCCCGCTGCGGCCGCGCTCGCGCTCGGGCGCCTCCGCGCCGCCACCCTGGCCGCCCATCACCTCCGCGGCCACGGCCAGGCCGACCGCGGCCTGCACGCCGAGCTCGTCGGCGACGAGGGGCACCAGCACGCCGCCCGCGGCGACGAGCTCCCCCAGGGCCTGGGCCGGCTCGAGCAGCTCGCCCGGGTCGACCACCACGGGTCCGAGGACGGCCGCGGCGGCCTCCAGGGCGGGCCGCACGGCCTGGCTGAGGTCGAGGCTGCCCATGGGGGAGTTGGCCAGCGCCTCGACGAGGTCCTGCGTGACGACGATGGCGACCTCGCCCTGCGCGGCCCCGGTGAAGCGGGCCCGGACGGCCTGCCCGGAGACGCCGAGCTCGTCGACGTTCTGCGTGGGCGCACCGACGGAGAGCGGCGAGCTGGCGGGCAGCAGCGCCACGGCGGCCTGGGCGGCCGCCTCCGCCCGGGCCAGCAAGGCCTCGTTGGTGGCGATGGTCATCGGCTGCTCTCCTCAGCGCGGCTGCTCATGCCGAGTTGGCCGGCTAGGCCCTGACTGGTGGGGCGCTGCGTGGGGCGCTGGCCCGGCTGGGGGCTCGGCACCACCAGGCAGGCCATCCGGTTGCCCTGCGCGCCGGGCACCGCGTGGGCGAACGTGATGTCCGCCGTGACGACCGCCAGCGGCGTCGACGTGGAGTGCGCCAGGGGCACCACGTCTCCGGGCTGCAGGCCGATCAGGTCGGCGGGGTGCATCCGCACCGGCTGGAAGCGCACGGAGACCTCGATCGGCGCACCCTCCAGTCCGGCCACCACGTTGCGGTACGCGGCCTCGCGCGCGGCACGCTGGGCCTCGGTGAGCACACCCTCGCCGCGCTCGCCCTGCAGCTTAGGAAAGATCGAGCCGAACGGCAGGCAGATCGTCGCGACGCACTCCTCGGTGCCGACCCGCATCTCGAACGACGACACCACCACCGCGTCGGAGGTGGCACCCGCCTGGGCGAACTGGGGGTTGTACTCGATGGTCGTCATCTGCGGCCGCAGCGCCACGATGCCCTCGAAGGCATAGCGCAGCTCGCCGAGCGTGCGGTCGATGAGGCCGTGCAGCAACGGCATCTCGATGTCGCTCAGCGGGCGCTGTGGCTGCGGGCCGCCGGGGCCGCCCAGCATGTGGTCGATGCAGGCCATGGCCGTGCTCAGGGAGAACTCCAGAATGGCGGTGCCGGGCAGGGGATCGATGGAGAACATCGCGACGACCGTCGGGCTGGACAGGCCGCTGATGTACTCGGCGTAGGTGAGCTGTTCGATGGAGATCAGGCTGATCTGGCTCACGGCGCGCAGGCTCGTGGTCAGCAGCGTGGCGTACTGGCGGGCGAAGGTCTCGTAGGCGATCTGGAGGGTCCGGATGTGCTCCCGGGAGAGCTTGGTCGGGCGACGGAAGTCATACGGCTCCGGGCCGGAGCTCTTGCCGCCGCGCCGGCTCATCCTGCCGGGCGTGCGGCCGCTGCCGGTCGCGGACGTTGACTGCGTCACTCTCTTACCATCGGTCTTTTCGGGTGCAGGTTGACGTAAAACGGCCGAAACGGACCTGAAGGTTTCCTCGGAAACCCCTCAGGTCCGCCCCGCCTCTGACCTATTGGATCACGAAGGTGGTGAAGTACACGTCCATGACCTCTTTCTTCTTCTCCACCGTGTAGGCCTTCACGACCTTCGCGACGAGCTCCTTCTTGGCCTTGTCGCGCCCGTCGGAGGTCAGCAGCCCGGCCTGGTCCCGGTTGCTGAACAGCTCGATGGCGATGTCGAGGGCCTTGCTGCCGTCCGGGGCCTCGGCGGCGTCGGTGGTGGCCTGCAGGGTCATCTTGAGCTTCAGGTAGTGCCCGTCGGCGAGGTTGATCGTGATCGCGTCCAGTACCGAGACCACGCCGGGCGTCGGGGGCGGCTCGGCGGTGGCCTTCTTGGGTGCGAAGATCATGTACCCGCCGGCGCCGCCGCCGATGAGGGCGGCCAGCGCGATCGCGATGATCATGATGAGCTTCTTCTTGCCGCCCTTGGCCGGGGCGTCCTCGGTGGTCTTGTCGTCTTTGGCCATGGTGGGTTACCTCCCCGGTCAGCTGGTGGTGGCCGAGGGCAGCAGCGCCCGGGTGTCGGCCGGCAGGGTGGACAGGACGATGACTTCGACGCGCCGGTTGCGGGTGGTGGCGCGGGGGTCGGTGGCGGGGTAGAGGGGTTTGGTGTCGGCGAAGCCGGTGGCTTGCAGGCGGGTTTCGGCGATGCCGGCGTCGGTGTGCAGCATGCGCAGGACGGCGGAGGCGCGGGCGGTGGACAGTTCCCAGCCGGAGGGGTAGTTGCCGGTGCCGCCGGTGAGCTGGTTGGTGTGCCCGTCGATTTCGATCTTGTTGGGCAGGCCGGCGATGGCGGGGCCGATGCTGTCGATGATGTTCCGGCCGTCGGTGAGGAGGTCGGCTTCGTTGCCGTTGAAGACGATGTTGCTGGTGACGATGGTGACGATGAGGCCGCGTTCGTCGATGGAGTACTGGACCTGGTCCTGGAGGCCCTGTTTGGTGAGGGCGTCGGTGATCTGTTGTTTGATCTTGTCGAAGTTGTGGACTTCGGCCTGGGCGGCGGCCTGGCGTCGGGAGGCTTGGGCGCGTTCTTTGGCTTGGACGGCTTCCTGGATGGCGGTGGCGTCGCTGGTGGTGCCGCCGATGCCGGAGGAGAGGTCCATGGGGGAGTTGGAGTCGGAGGATTCCAGGAGGTTGGCTTCGCCGCCGTTGAAGGCGACGGAGGGGTTGCCGAACCCGACGGCGAGGCCGTTCTTGAGTTCGTTGAACTTTTTCTGGTCGACCTGGGAGATGGCGAACAGGACGATGAACAGGACCATGAGCAGGGTCATCATGTCGGCGTAGGAGACCAGCCACCGCTCGTGGTTCTCGTGCTCTTCCTCCTCGTGGCCGCCCTTCTTGTGCTTGGCGTGCGCGCCGGCCTTCGCCGCGTGTCCACCACCACTCATCCGGCGGCCCCCCTTTTGGCTTGCTGTAACGCCGTCGGGGTTGAGATCGGCCCAACCGTCCGACACGTGAGTGCCGGACGGTTGCCGGGGCGGTGTGGCGCGGTGCGGGAGGCTAGGGCGTGTCTCGTGGATCATCGGTGTCGGATGCGGTAAATAGACGGCTGTGTCTCGACGGCATGAGCTGACTGATGAGGAATGGGCGTTGCTGCAGCCGCTGCTGCCGCCTGATCCACCGCGTGGTGGTCGCTGGCGGGACCACCGCACGGTGGTCTCGGCGATCCTGTTCCGGGAACGCACTGGGATCACCTGGCGGGACCTCCCCGAGCGGTTCGGCCCGTGGAAGACGGTCTACCAGCGAAAACGTCGCTGGGCTATCGACGGCACCTGGATGCGGATCTGCGACACGCTGCGCATCGACTGCGACGCCGAGGAAGGCGAGGACTGGACCGTGTCCGTGGACAGTTCCTCGATCCGGGCGCACCCGCACGCCGCCGGCGCCCGCCATGCCCCAGCCGTCGACCATCCGAAAAAGGGGAAGCAGCAAAGGACGAATCGGGCGGCCGGGAGTGCCTCGGACGGTCCCGGGGCGGGCTGACGACGAAGCTGCACCTCGCCGCGGACCGGCGCTGCCGGCCGATCTCCCGGCACACCACGCCGGGGCAACGCGCCGACTGCACCGGCTTCGCGCAGGTGATGACCGGTATCCGAGTGCAGCGCCGGCGCGGGCGTCCCCGGACCCGGCCCGGGCACGTCCTGGCCGACAAGGCATATTCGTCCAAGGCGATCCGGACGCACCTGCGCCGACGGGGCATCACCGCGACCATCCCGGTCAAGGCCGACCAGGCGGCCAACCGCCGCAAGAAAGGCTCCCACGGCGGCCGGCCACCCAACTTCGATCGCGAACGCTACAAACAGCGCAACACCGTCGAACGCTGCATCAACAAACTCAAGCAGTTCCGCGCCGTGGCGACCAGGTACGACAAACGCGACTACATGTTCCGGGCCACCGTCGACATCGCCACGATGAAGATCTGGCTACGCGACCTCACCAAAGATCCACGAGACACGACCTAGGCGGCCTTCTCCTTCTCCTTGGCGGCGCCCGGGGGCAGCAGGCTGCGCAGCTTCTGCGCGACCAGGCGCGGGTTGGCGCCCGCCTGGATGTTGATGATGCCCGCGATGACCAGCTCCATCTGCCCGCACTCGATCTCGGACAGGCGCTTCATCTTGGCGCCCATCGGCAGCCAGATGACGTTGGCCGACAGCACGCCCCACAGGGTGGCCACAAACGCGCTCGCGATCAGCTCGCCCAGCTTCGCCGGCTCGCTGAGGTTCTCCAGCACGTGGATGAGGCCGATGACGGTACCGATGATGCCGATCGTCGGCGCATAGCCGCCCATGGCCGTGAAGATCGCCGCGGCCTGCTTGTCGGCCTTCTTCTTCGCGTCGACCTCGGCCTCCAGGATGCCGGCGAGCTCCTCGGAGTCGGTGCCGTCGATGGCGAGCTGCAGGCCCTTCTTCAGGAAGGGGTCCTGCACCTCCTTCATCGCGTCCTCGAGCGCGAGCAGGCCCTCGCGGCGGGCCTTCTCGGCGAGCTTGACGATGTCGTCGACCAGTTGGTCGTACACGGCCGACTTGCTCAGCAGCACCCGCTTGAACGAGTCGATCAGGCCGATCGTGTCCTTGAGCATGCCGCCGGCCATCGCCGCGCCGAGGGTGCCGACGAACACCAGCACCAACGGCGCGATGAGGAAGATCGAGGCGGGACTGCCGCCCTCCAGGATCATCGCGGTGAAGATCGCGACGAAGGCGAGGACGATGCCTACAAGGGTTGCCGGATCCATGGTGCCTAGCGCTCCCGACGGTGCAGACGGACGACGTTGGTCTCTTTGACCCGCTCGGCCGCCGCCTCCGCGCGCTCGTCGGGCGTCTGCCCGACGAGGTTCTGGGCCTCGGCCACGACCGAGGCGCGGTACTGCCGAATGAGCGCCACCACCTCGGGCAACGACTCGGCGACCAGGTACTTGGTCCCGTCGACGAGGGTGATGACGGTGTCCGGCGTGCAGTCGGCCCGCTCGACCAGGTCGGGGTTGAGCGCGAACACCGGGCCGTTGAGGCGGGTCAGCAGTATCACGGCGCCCTCCTAGGACTTACCGCTTGAGGTTCACCAGCTCCTGCAGCACGTCGTCCGAGGTGCTGATGACCTTGGAGTTCGCCTGGAAGCCGCGCTGGGCGACGATCAGGTTGGTGAACTCCTGCGCGAGGTCGACGTTGGACATCTCGACTGAGCCGCTCTGCAGCGTGCCGAGGCCGCCGGAGCCCGGCGCGTTGACCTGGGCCAGGCCGGAGTTCACCGTGAAGCGGTACAGCGAGTCGCCCACCTTCTCCAGGCCGGGCGGGTTGTTGAAGTTGGCCAGCGCCAGCTGCGCGACGGTCTGCTTGTTGCCGTTGGAGAAGATGCCGACGAGCTGGCCGTCCGGGTTGATGGAGAACGACTGGAGGGTCGCCGCCGGCGCACCGTTCTGGCTCAGCGGCTGCACCGTGGTGCTGCCGGTGTACTCCGTCAGCCCCGACAGGTCCACGTCGATGTTGCTACCCGTGCCGGTCGGGTCCCACTGGAGGCCGATCTTGGTAGCGCCGTTGGCGTCGGTGTACGTCGGGCCGGTGATCTGCCCGTTGGTGAACGTCAGCGCCTGCCCGGTGATCGGCGTGCCGCCCGCGCCGTCGTCGAGGTCCAGCGTCCACGCGCCACTGGCGAACTTGAACACCATGGACATGGTCTTCTGCCCGCCGGTGACGTCATAGATCTTGATCGTCCGCGTGATCGACGACGGGTCGGGCGCGTTGGCCGGCAGGTTGCCGGAGATGACCACCGCGTCGGTCGCGGTCGGCGCGATCAGCGTGCCCATCGGCAGGCGGATGTCGCCCAGCGGCGCATTCTGGTTGACCACGCCGTTGGCGGCCGGCCAGCCCTGCACGGCGGCGCCGGTCGGGGTCACCAGCTTGCCCTCGGCGTCGAAGTTGAAGGCCCCGGCCCGGGTGTACAGCTGCTCGTTCACCGAGTTCACCACGAAGAACCCGTCGCCGGAGATCATCACGTCGGTCGGCCGCCCGGTCGACTGGGCCGAGCCCTGCACGAAGTTGGTGTTGATCGCGGCGAGCCGCACGCCCAGCCCGACCTGGGCCGGGTTGGTGCCGCCGAGCTCCGGCTGGGGCGCGCCCGCGGACCGCATCATCTGGCTGAGGGTGTCGGCGAACACCGTCTGCGCCGCCTTGTACCCCACGGTGTTGACGTTGGCGATGTTGTTGCTGGTGACGTCCATCATCTGCTGGTGCGCGCGCAGGCCGCTGATGCCGGAGAAGAGTGAGCGGAGCATGTGGGGTGGTTTCCTTTCAGGACACCAGGGCGGCGGGCTTGCTCGGCGCGTTCTGGTTCTGGTTCTGGTTCTGTGTCTGGGGTTGCGTCTGGGGCTGGCTCTGACCAGGCTCCGGTCCGCTTTGCGTCGGCGGCGCCGTCTGGCCGCTTTGCGTTGGAGGCGCTGTCTGGCCGCTTTGCGTTGGAGGCGCTGTCTGGTCGCTCTGCGTCGGCGGCGCCGTCTGGTCGCTCTGCGTCGGCGGTGACGTTTGCCCGGCCGGTGCTGTTCCGGTTTGCGTTGCTGGGGGCCTTTGCCCGGTTTGTGACGTAGTCGGCTGGGCCCCGGCGGCGCTGATCTCCTTGACGTCGGAGACCGCGATGTCGGCGTCGCCCACGCGCAGCGTCGGCGTGGTCCCGTCGAACTTGGCCGCGGTCACGACGCCCGTCTGCACCTTGCCGTCCTTGTCGGCGTACGAGACCGTTTTGCCGATCAGGTTGCTGGCCCCGAGCTGCAGCTGCGCGGTCAGCAGGCTCTGCTGCACACTGGCCAGATCGTTAAGCTTCTCGACCGTCGTGAACTGCGCCGTCTGCGCCAGAAACTGGGTGTTGTCCATCGGATTCATCGGGTCCTGGTACTTCAGCTGCGCCACTAGCAGTTTGAGAAACGTGTCCTTGCCAAGCTCCCCACCGGGGTTGAGCGGCTGGTCCGAGTCCTTCTTCGTGGTCGGAGCGGTCTGCTGTGTGGTCGGCGCATTCGTCTTCGGCACATAGTCGGCGACGCTGCCAACGACCGGCGTAGGGGCGGTGATGGCGCACTCCCTTGTTCGGTCCGTACGGTTGCTGTTCGCTCTCGTCTCTCCGCGGCCGGGCGTCTCCCGTGAACCGCACTGCTTTGCTCGGCCGCACTGCTTTGCTCGGCCGCGCTGCTTTGCTCGGCCGTCCCTCGGAGCCGCCACGCTTTCGCTGGGCGTTCCTCGGAGCCGCCTCGCTTTCGCTCGGTCGTCCGTCAGAGCCGCACGTCGAGCAGCCCGTCGCCGGTCGTCTCGCCCGGTCGGCCCGTGGCGATCGTTCCGGCTCCTCGCCCCGCAACGACGGTTTCGCCGCGTTCCGGCGCTCGTCGTTGAGATCGTCCCTCGGGGTCCCAACCTGAGAAATGTTGCGACAGGTTGCCGAGGGAGGAACCATCTTGGAGCAGCTCGAGTACGCACCCCGAGAACCCCGCATCCGTCAGGTCCTGCCGCAGTTGGGGCAGCGCCGCCTCGAGTGCCGCGTGCCCCGCCTCCCGATCGGCGTGCAACTGGACGGCGATCGCCCCGTCGCGCACCTCGGCGACGACACTGACGGGCCCGAGCTCTTCGGGCCGCAGCCGCAGCGTCATCCGGTGGACGCCGTCGGCACCCTTGCGCAGCGGGGACAACACGTTCACCACTTGCGGGGCGACCTCGGCCCAGGCGCTGTTGGCCATCGCCGATTGCGCCGCCCCACCGCCGAACCCGGCAGCGCCCAGCCCAAGCACCCCGGCGGCCCCGGCGGCCCCGGCGACCCCGGCGATCCCGGCGACCCCGGCGATCCCGGCGGCCCCGGCACCCGCGGCGATCCCGCTGGCGCCGCCGACGCCCGTCACCCCGCCGATGCCCGTCCCTCCAGCGGTGCCCGTCGCCCCAGCGGTGCCCGTCGCCCCGGCGGTGCCCGTCCCTCCAGCGGTGCCCGTCCCTCCAGCGGTGCCCGTCCCTCCAGCGGTGCCCGCCGCCCCGGCGGTCCCCGTCCCCCCGGTACCGCCGGTGCCGAGGCCGGAACCGCCCGACCCGGTCAGGCCAACGCCCGTCCCTCCGCCACCGGCCGCTGCCGCCCCGAGGGCGTTGGCCGTCGCCCAGTTGAAGCCCTGACCGCTGCCCCCGAGCCCGCCGATCTGCAGGCCGTCAACCCCGAGGCCGTCGATCGCGGAGCCGTTCGGATCGAGATTGTTCGGGTCCGATTGGTTCCACGTCTGGTCGGTCGACCCGATACTGTTCGGCGCGGAAACGTTCGCGCCCCTATCGTTCGTGACGCTAACGTTCATTCCATTCGAGGCGCCAACGTTCGGCGTACTAACGTTCGCCATCCAAACGTCCGCATTGGAGTCGCCCGGACCGCGGCGATCCGAACGGCCGCCGTCGTGTCCGCCCGCGCCGGCGCCGCCGGCCGAGACACCCCCCGCGGCAAGGGGCACGTTGCCGGCGCTGCCGAGCGCTCCGCCGGCGAGGCCGACATCCTGGGCGTCGGCATCGCGGTCGGACCGGGCCTGTGCACCTTGCTCGCCTGCTGCGTTCGGCGCACCAACGGTAGTCGTCGTGCTCGGCAGCCCCTGCGTGGCAAATGTTGTCGCTGTGCCCGGCGTGCCCTGCGTGGCAAATGGGTTCGCAGCGCCCGACATGCCCTGCGTGACCGCGGCGCTGCCCGCGTCGGTTGTGCCGGTCGCGGCGGCGTCGCCGGTACCGGTGGTACCGCCGCCGATGCCAGCCGGACCCGCGCCCGACGGGGCCGAGAAGGTGGCCGGGGTCCAGCCGCGGGATGTCGCGGCCGGCGATCCGACGGCGCCGGACATTGCGGTGCTGCCGGCCGCGGTCCAGATGGTGCCGTCCGTGGCGTCGTACCCGCTCGCGACCCACCCGACGCCGCCCGAGGGTGCGCCCGCGCCGCCGCCGGCCGAGCCGTCCATCCAGCCATCGGTCGCGCCGCTGATCCCGCCGCCGGTCGCACCGTGGATGCCGCCGTTCGAGCCGTTCGTCCCGCCCGTGGTTGCGCCGGTGGTTGCGCCGCTCATCCCGTCGGTGGTTGCGCCGTTGATTCCGCCCGCGGTCGCGCCGTTGATTCCGGTGGTGGGGAGGGGGCCGTTCGCCCATCCGGTGGCTTGGTCGAGTCCGACGGCGGATGCGTTGAGTCCGACGGCGGATGGGTTGAGGCCTGTGGTGTTGGTCAGGCCAGTCGCGAGGTTGGTGCCTGCCGAACCGGACTGCGCGGCGGTGGTGGTGGTGCCGTCATACGCGGTGCCGGCGAGCGGGCCGCCTTCGCCGGTCGTCGTTGCCGCGGGGGCGCCGGACGGGGCGTCGGCTCCACCGGACAGGGCACCGTACGCGCCGGGCGAGATGGCCGTCGGGTCGTTGCCAGAGCCGGTCGACGCGCCGTTTGATGCACCGTCGGACGAGTCGGCGATGCCGGTAATGGCGAGCGCGGCGGCGTGTGCTCTGACGGCGCCCGCGCCGTCCGCCGCTTCGTTCGGGGCGCCGCCTGTTGTGCCGGCTCCGTCGGTTGCGGGTGCAAGGGGTTGGGTCGAGGAGTACCACGCGATGGATTCCGTCACCGTGGCCGCGATGGGGCCGGGTGAAGCGGTGGCGCCGGGGCCGGCCGCGGCCGCGAGCTTGCGTTCCAGGTCGGCGGCCAGATCGGCTAGGACTGCGGCGCCGGGGAGCTGCGTGCCGCTGAGTGATGCGGGCGTTGCGCCGGTGGTCGGTGCGTCCGGACGCTGCGATCCGGCGGTGGCCGGGCCGTCCGGGCCGTCGGCGTTCGGGCGGGCGGGGGACGTGCCCGTTCGGCCCGACGTGGTCGTGCTTGGACTCAACGCATCCGAGCCGCCGCCCTGTACAGAACCTGTTGCGGTGCTCGACGTGGTGGTGCTGTCCGATGAGGTGGGGGAGCCGGCGGTGGTCGTGGCTTCGGCGGACGAAGCTCGGAGGTGCTGGGCCTCTGGCGCCCTCGCGAACGTGTCGCGCGATGCGGACTCGCGGGCGGACAGGGTGCGTTGGTGGGCGGCGTCGTAACGGGCGGCCTCGTCGCGAGTACCGGCGCCGTGGCGAGCGTTCGCTGCGTCGGTGCTGGCCCGGGCGTCGTGCAGAGCGATGCCCCGTGCGGTCGCGTCCTCGCGGGATCGCGTCCGGGCGTCGTGGGCGGCGGCGTCGTGTGCCCGGGCGACGCGAGCAGCGCTGTCCCGTGAAGCGCTGTCCCGTGAAGCGCTGTCGCGGGCGATCGCGTCCGCGCGCGTGCGTGCCTGGGCGTTGTGGGCGGCGTTGTCATGCGCCTGGGCGTCGCGGGAAGCGTTGTCCCGCCACGCGCCGTCGCGGGCGATCGCGTCCGCGCGCGTCCGGGCCTGGGCGTCCTGTGCGACGTTGACGCGCGTCCGGGCGTCGCGTGCGGCGATGTCGCGGGCCTGGGTGTCCTCGCGGGTCCGGGCCTGGGTGTCGTGGGTGGCGTTGTCGCGCGTCCGGGCGTCGCGCATGGCGAATTCGTGGGCTTGCGCGTCCGCGTGCGTCCGGGCCTGGGTGTCGTGGGCGGCGTTGCCACGCGTCCGGGCGTCGCGCACGGCAAAGTCGCGGGCTTGCGCGTCCTCGCGGGCGCGATCCTGCGCGTCATGGGCGGCGTTGTCGCGGGCGCGGGCGTCACGGATGGCGTTGTCGCGGGCGCGGGCGTCGCGGACGGCGTTGTCGCGGGCGACGGCGTCCTCGCGGGCGCGGTCCTGGGCGTCGCGGGCGGCGTTGTTGCGGGCGCGGGCGTCGCGCACGGCAAAGTCGCGGGCTTGCGCGGCCTCGCGGGCGCGGTCCTGGGCGTCGCGGGCGGCGTTGTTGCGGGCGTGGGCGTCGCGCATGGCGTTGTCGCGGGCGATGGCGTCCTCGCGGGCCCGAGCCTGGGCGTCGCGGGCGTGGGCGTCGCGCATGGCATTGTCGCGGGCGACCGCGTCCTCGCGCGCCCGGGCCTGGGCGTCGCGCCGGGAATCGGTCAGCGCCGGCGAGACGTCCGCGCGCGGGCGCGGCGCCTCGTACAGCGCGGCGGCCAGCGTCTCCGCGAACATGTCGTCGACGGAGGACGGCGCGGTCGAGGGCGACGACGCGGGGGGCGCGGAGCGCGCGGTGGGAGTCGAAGGGGTGATCACGTGAGCAGGCCCTCCTCGCTGGGCGAAGTGTCGCCGGTGGCGAGTAGCGATGTCAGTGCGGAAGCGTCGGGCGAGAGGTCGTTCGAGCGGTGGTCCAGGGCGGCGGCGGGCCAGCCGTTGGCTGCGGTGACGAGTGACGACAGGGAAGCGGGCGTCGCCGTGCGGGGCGAGAGTTGGGCCATGGCGGCCTTGACCTTCGGGACGTACGCCTGGGTTTCTGGGAACGGGGGGATGCCGCCGTAGCGGCTGACCGCGCCGCCGCCTGCGTTGTACGCGGCCAGGGCCAGGTCCAGTGAGCCGAAGCGCTTCAGGTTGGCCGACAGGACGCGGGCGGCGCCGTCCACGGCCTCGGTGGGGTTCAGGGCGTTCACGCCCAGGCCCCGGGCGGTGGTGGGCATCAGCTGCATCAGGCCCTGGGCGCCGGCGCCGCTCACCGCGTTCGGGTTGAAGCCCGACTCCACCTTCGCCACGGCGGCGAGCAGCTCGGGGGCGAGGCCGTAGCGGGCGGCGGCGTTGCGGAACAGGTCCGCGTACGGGACGTCGGGGGAGAGCTGGCCGGGCGTGAGCTTGGCGGGGCGCAGCGCGGGGAAGGCCACCGACGTGGTGGGCGCGGCGACGATGCGGCGGATCGCCACCGGGGTGCCGGGGACCGATTCGAGCTTCACGACGTCGCCGGTGTGCGGGGCGACGATCATCTTGCCGCCGCCGGCGTACATCGCGATGTGGTCCACGGGGCGGCCGAAGGCCAGGAGGTCGCCGGGCTGGGCCTGGGCCAGCGACGGTACGGCGGTGCCGGCCTTCGCCTGCTCGGCCGCCGTCCGCGGCAGTTTGACGCCCAGGTCGGCGTAGGCGCGCTGGACCAGGCCCGAGCAGTCCAGGCCGTTCTCCGGGATGTTGCTGCCGTAGACGTACGGGGTGCCCAGGTACTTGCGGGCGGCCTCCACGGCCGAAACGCCGGAGACGCCCGAAACGCCGGAGCGGCCCGAGACGCCGGAGACGCCCTTCAAAGGAGCGGAGGTGGTGGCCGAAGCCAAGGTGTCCGCGAAGGAGGCGTCGGTGGGGTCGGTGGCGGGGCGGGAGACACCCAGCATGGAGCGGATCTCGGCGATGCGGGCCTGGGCCTCGAGCACGGTCACGGACGGTCCTCCCTGTGGGCGTTGGCGGTGGTGATGTCGTCGACGGCCTTCGCCTCCGCCGCGGCCTCCGTGCGCTTGCGGGTGGCGTCGTGGCGCTCCTGCAGCTTCTCGATCGTGCGGCGCTGGATGGCGGCGTCGGTGAGCTCGCGCATGCGCTCCTGCACGCCCTCGTCGGCGATCCGGCTCAGGCCGATGGCCGCGGCCAGCTCGCCGGCGAGGGCGTGGCGGGACGTCAGCGTGGCCGCGTACGCCGACGCGGTCGCGGCGTCGGGGACCGCGCGGCCGTCGAGGTCGCGCTCGCGTGCCCGCACCCGTTGTATGGCGGCGGTGGCGTCGGCTCGTGCGCGTACCACGGCCGCCTTTGCCATGTCTTCCTGAGCCTTGCGGGCGCGCAGCACGGCGCCGAGGCGGAATCCGCTCTTGGCCATCAGCCACCTGCCAGTAGTCGCTCGAGCATCTGCCACGCCCGGGGCGCGGGCGTCTGGTCGTCCATGTCCTGGCGCAGGAACGCGTCGATCTGGGGCCACAGCTCGCGGGCGCGGTCGGCGTCCGGGTTGGTGCCCGTGACGTAGGCGCCGATCTCGACCAGCTCGCGCACGTCGCGCTGGGCCGCGAGCATGCGCCGCAGTGCGGTGGCGTTCGCGCGCTGCTCCGGCGTCGTGACGGCGCCCGCGACGCGGGAGACCGACTCGAGCACGTCGATGCTGGGGAAGTGCCCGGACGTGGCGAGGCGGCGGTCCAGCGTGATGTGGCCGTCGAGGATCGAGCGGGCAGTGTCGGCGATCGGCTCGTTGTGGTCGTCGCCCTCGACGAGGACCGTGTAGAGGCCGGTGATGCTGCCGACCGGCGCCGGGCCCGCGCGCTCCAGCAGGCGGGGGAGCAGGGCGAAGACGCTCGGCGGGTACCCGCGCGTGGCGGGCGGTTCGCCGGCGGACAGGCCGACCTCGCGCTGCGCCATCGCGGTGCGGGTGAGGCTGTCCATGAGCAGCAGGACGTCGGAGCCGCCGTCGCGGAAGTACTCGGCGATCCGGGTCGCCACAAAGCCCGCCCGGAGGCGCACGAGCGGCGGCTGGTCGGAGGTCGCGATCACCACCACGGAGCGCGCGAGGCCCTCCGGGCCGAGGTCGTTCTCGATGAACTCGCGCACCTCGCGGCCGCGCTCGCCGACCAGTCCGACGACCGAGATTTCCGCATCGGTACCGCGGGTGATCATCGACATGAGCGAGCTCTTGCCCACGCCGCTGCCGGCGAAGATGCCCATCCGCTGGCCGCGCCCGCAGGGCACGAGGGTGTCGAGCGCGCGCACGCCGAGCGAGAGCGGCTCGAGCACGCGCCCGCGCGCGAGGGCGACCGGCGCGTCGTTCTCGACGGAGACGTGTTCCAGGCCGTACAGCGGCGGACCGCCGTCCATCGGGCGCCCCAGCCCGTCCAGCACGCGCCCGCGCAGCTGCGGCCCGACCGCGATCTGCAGCGGCGCGCCGGTGCTCGTCACCGGGCTGCCGGCGCCGATGCCGGACAGCGGGCCGAGCGGCAGGCAGGCGAGCCGGTCGCCGGCGATCGACACGACCTCGGCCGGCACGACGCCGCCGGTGGCCGGGTCGCCGATCTCGACGAGGTCGCCGACGCGGCCCTCGACGCCGGCCACGGTGACGGACAGGCCGACGATCGACACGACGCGGCCGCTGACGCGCGGGTGCGCGGCCTGTGTGGCGGCGGCCAGGCGGTGGTGTAGCGCGGATGTCACTGCTGCAGGACCTCCCGGACCCGGTCGAGCGCGGGGCCCAGCCGGGCGTCGACGGTCGTGGCGTCGCTCAGCGCCACCGCGTCGCCCGGCCGGAGGGTCGGGTCGTCCACGAGGGACACCGTGCGGCCGTCCATGACCAGTTCCGTCTGACCAATCGTCAGCCGGTCGGCCGGATTGAGGCGTACCGCCACGGGCACGTTGGCGGGCGCCAGCGCGAGTGCGCGCATCAGCGCCTCGCGCCCCGGCTCGGCGGCGGTGCGCAGCTCGCGGCCGAGCACCGCCTCCGCGATCGAGAAGGCGGTGGCCACGATCTGCTCCTCGAGGTCGTGCGCGGCCGGGACGGCGCGGGCCTCCAGCTCCTGCGCGGCCCGCCCGATGGTCCGCACCGCCCGCTCGATGCGCATGCGGTGCATCTCGGCGATCTGCGCGGCCTCCTCGGCGGCGCGGGCGGCATCGGCGGCGGCCGCCTCGCGGGCCTCGCGGATGCCCTGGGCCCAGCCGGCGGCGTACCCGGTCGCCTCGGCCTCGGCCCGCCACCGCGCGACGAGCTCGGGCGGGAGCATCTCGCGCTCGCGCAGGTCGACGTCGAAGCGCGCGTTCGGCGCCGCGCCCGCGCGCGCGTCGCGCAGCACGCTCTCGCCGAAGCGCACGAGCGCCGGGTCGTCCGGCGGCGGGAACGCCCGCGTCGCCGGGGTCACCGGCGGGGGAGGCGGCGGCGGGAACGCCGGCCGCGGCGCGCCCGCGCGCTTCGGCCGCGGCGGCGGGAACGCGAGCGGGTAGTCGCCGCCGTCGTCCGCCGGGGGCGCCGGCGGCTCGTACTCAGCCCACGAACTCATCGTCATCGCCCCTGCTGATCACGATCTGGCCGGACTCCTCGAGGGTCCGGATGGCCTGGACGATCTTGGCCTGCGACTCCTCGACCTGGCGCAGCCGCACGGGCCCGAGCATCTCGATCTCGTCGGCGAGGTTTTCGGCGGCGCGCTCGGAGAGGTTCTTCATGACCTTCTGGCGCACCTCCTCGCGCACGCCCTTGAGCGCGGTGGCGAGGTCGTTGGTCTCGACCTGGCGCAGCACCAGCTGGATGGAGCGGTCGTCGAGGGACACGATGTCCTCGAACATGAACATCTTCGAGCGGATCTCCTCGGCCAGCTCCGGGTTGCGCCCGGCGAGGCCCTCCAGGATGAGCCGCTCGGTGGCCCGGTCCGTCCGGTTGATGATCTCGACGAGCGGCTCGAGGCCGCCGACGTTGGACAGGTCGCTCGGCTGCAGTACCGAGGACATCTTGCGCTCCAGGGTCGCCTCGACCTGGCGGATGATGTCCGGCGAGGTGCGGTCCATGACGGCGATGCGGTGCGCGACGTCGGCCTGCAGCTCCGGGGCCAGGCCGGAGAGGATCTGCGACGCCTGGGTGGCGGTCATGTGGGCCAGGACGAGCGCGATCGTCTGCGGGTGCTCGTCCTGCAGGAACGACAGCAGCTGGCGCGGATCGGCCTGGCCGAGGAAGCCGAACGGCACGTCCATGAAGACGGTGTTGAGCCGCCCGACGATCTCGCCGGCCCGCTCCCGGCCCAGCGACGCCTCGAGCAGGTCGCGGGCGAAGTCCATGCCGCCCTGGCCCACGTACTTGTGCCCGGTCGCCATGTCATGGAACTCCTCGAGCACCACGTTGGCGATGTCCTGCTCGACCTGGCCCAGCCGCACGATCTCGGCGGTGAGCTCCTCGACCTCCGCCTCGCGCAGATGCGCCATGATCTTCGCGGCGTCGTCCTTCCCCATCTGCACGAGCAGGATGGCGGCCTTGCGCAGCCCCGTCATCTCACCCGCGGTCATCGATCGCCGTCTTTCGAGCCATGGCGCTAGCTCCGGCGGTCCGCGAGCCAGCCGCGCAGCAGCTGGGCCACCTCGTCCGGCTGCTTCTCGACCATCGTGGTGAGGTCGCGGAAGCGCCCGTCGCGGTCGAACTCGTCGCCCGGTGCGCCGCCGCCCTCCAGCGCGGCCGCGCCGCCGAGGCCGCCGCCGCCCTCCAGCGCGAGCTTGGCCCGGGCCGCCTCGATCGCCGCCTGCATCTCCTCGAGCGCGGCGTTCTGCTCCTCCGAAAGCTTCTGCCGCTCCGCCTTGCGGCGCTTGCGCCCGGCGAGGGCGGCGATGATGAGCAGCAGCAGGAGCGCCAGGACGATCGCGCCCATCTGGATGTACTGCTGCTGAACCTGCGCCTGCTGGTCCTTGGCGGCCTCCTTGGCCGCGTTCTGCTGGGCCGTGGCCGCGCTGGTGTCGAAGGCCATGGAGCTCACCGCGATCTGGTCACCGCGGGTCGGGTCCAGGCCGACCGCGGAGGAGACCAGCTGCTGCAGCTGCGCGAGGTCGACCTTCGCGACCGCGCTGTCCACGATGACCGCGATGCCGAGCTTCTGGACCTGCCCGGGCGCGGTCTTCGTGGTCTCGGTGACCATGCCGACCGCGTTGTTGCGGGTCTCCGTCGTCTGCTGGTACTGCCCGTCCCCGCCCGTCCCGGTCCCGTTGGGCACCTGGATGTTGTCGGGGCCGAGCACGCCGCCGACGGGCGTGCCGTTGCCGCCGGTGTACTGCTCCGACTTCTTCTGCTCCGACAGCGGCGGCACGGCCGGGTCGGCCACGTACTTCTGCGTCTTGGTCTCGGTGTTGTCGAAGTTCAGGTTGGCGGTGACGTTCACGGCCGAGTGCCCGGGCCCGACGACGGTGTCGAGCATGTTCTGCACGGCGGCGCGCAGCCGCTGCTCGTAGGCGCCGGTCTGCGCGGCCGAGCCCTCCGGCCCGCCCCCGCCGCCGTTGCTGTCCGACGTCGACAGGACCTTGCCGCCGGCGCTCACCACCGTGACGGCGTCGGGCTCGAGGCCCTCGACGCTGGAGGAGACCAGGTGCACGATCGAGGTGACCTGGTCGCCCGAGAGCTGCTTGGTGCCGGTGTTCACCAGCACCGACGCCGTGGGCGCCTGCTGCTCGTCGGTGAAGACGTCCTTCTCGGGGATGGCCAGGTGTACCGTCGCCGCATTGACGCCGCTGATCGACTTGATGGTCTTGGCGAGCTCGCCCTCCAGGGCCCGGCGGTAGGTCACCTGCTGCATGAACTCGCTGGTCATGATGCCCTGCTTGTCCAGCAGCGCGTAGCCGGCGTCGCCCTGCGCGGGCAGGCCGGCCCCGCTCATCTCGATGCGCAGCGCGTACACCTGGTCGGAGGGCACGTTGATCGTGCTCCCGCCGTCGGACAGGCTGTAGGTGACGCCGTCGGAGTTGAGCTTGTCCACGATGGCGCTCGCGTCGGCCGAGGCCAGGTTGGAGAACAGCGGCGCCATCTGCGGCTGGCCGGCCCAGCTCGCGAAGAAGTAGCCGCCGATCGCGAGGGCGACGATGGCGAAGACCGTGACGGCCTTCTGCCCGGGGGTGAACGACTTCCAGCCGTCCAGGGCCCGCCGGCCGAGCGCGGTGAGCCGGTCACGCATCAGGCCTGCATCCTCATGATCTCGTTGAAGGCGTCAAGGGCGCGGTTGCGCACGGCCACCGTGAGGCTGGTGGCCAGGTTCGCCTGGGTCGCGGCGATGACGTAGTCGTGCACGTCGGTGAGCCGGCCGGTGGCCGCCTCGACGGCGAGGTTGTCGGCGGTGTTCTGCGCGTCCTGCAGCTTCTGCAGCCCCTGCGCGACCATCGCCCCGAAGTCCGCCCCGGAGGACGTCGGCGCCGGGTTGTTCGAGCCGGAGACCGCCGATATGGCGCCGAGGGTCCCGACCGGCGTGATGGCGTCAATGCTCATGATCAGCCCTTCCCGACCTGGATCGCGGCGTTGTAGGCGTCGCGCGCGCGGTCGACGACGGTCAGGTTCGCCTGGTACGCCCGCTGGGCCATGATCAGCTGGGTCATCTGCGAGCCGAGGTCGATGTCGGGGTACTTCACGTAGCCCTCGTGATCGGCCAGCGGGTTTTCCGGCTCGTACACCAGCTTCCCCTTCGACGGTGACAGCGCCGTGCCGGCGACCACCGCCCCGCCGTCGCCCTCCCCGTAGGCGACCGCGCGCGCCTGCACGTAGCGGGCCCGGAACGCCTCGGCCGAGGGCGAGACCGCATCGTTGATGTTCGCGATGTTGTCCGAGACGGCGTCCAGCCACTTGCGGTACACCGTGACCCCGGTCCCGGCGATGCCGATCGCCCCGAAGATGCTCATCGCCCTCAGCCCCGGATCACCGTGCGCAGCAGGCCGAACTTGTCATCGGTCGCGCGCAGCATGGTCTGGTACCGCAGTCCGGTGTCGATGTTGGACAGCACCTCGTGGTCGAGGTTCACGTTGTTGCCGTCCTCCCGGGTGGGCTCCAGCGACCGGGCGGTGGTGATCGGGGTACCGGCGGGGTCGCCCGCCTGCACCGCGGTGCGCAGCGCGTCCTCGAACTCCACGCGGCCGGCGAGAAAGCCGGGCGTTTCGATGTTGGCGATGTTGTCGGCGATCACCCGTTGCCGCTTGGCCAGCCCGTCCAGGGCGGCGTGCAGGGTGACCGACGTGATGTCCTCGAGCACGAACCGAACTCCCGTCGGTGTGTCGCCGGTCCGTGGCGTGCGCGATGAGCGATCCTTGCTCATTTGGGGCATCGGCCCGTCTGTGCGGATGTTGAGGCAGTTCGGCGGTTTCTTCGGTTGCTGCTCGGTTGCAGGCCGGTGGCATCGCGTGGCGCGCGGTGCGCCGTGATACTCAGGGGAATCCCCGGTTCGTGGATCCGGGTGCGGGCCGGGTGCAGCCCGGATGTCCGCGAAGGCCCCGATCCATAGCGTCGTCGGCGTGGAGAAGAGACCGATTACCGTACGGGTCGCGCGCTGGAGCGCCGAGCACCCGTGGCGCGCCATTGCACTGTGGGTCGTGTTCGTCGCCGTGTGCTTCATCGGCGGCAATGCGGCGGGCACCGTCGAGGCAACCAACCGCGACCAGGCCATCGGCGAGTCCGGCCGGGCCGACGTCATCGTCTCCGACGGACACTTCGAGAACCCGGCCGTCGAGAGCGTGCTCATCACCGCCCGCTCGGGCGCCCTGAACGCCGACGCCGCCGGGGCCGCGGCCGCCGACGTCGCCGCCGCCATGAAGGCGCTGCCGGACGTCGAGTCGGTCGCCGACCCGCTGCCCTCGCACGACAAGACCGCGCTGCTCGTCCGGGTGACCCTGAAGGGCGACCCCGACACCGCCCAGGACCGCATCGCGCCGCTGCAGGCGGCCACCGCCGGCGTCCAGGCCAAGCACCCGAACCTGCGGGTCGAGGAGACCGGAGGGCCCTCCATCTCCAAGGCGATGGACGACACGCTGGGCCAGGACTTCAAGCGGGCCGAGTACCTCAGCCTGCCCGTCACCTTCGCCATCCTCATCGTGGCCTTCGGCGCGCTCATCGCCGCCGGCGTGCCGGTGCTGCTGGCGCTGTCCTCGGTCGCCGCCGCGCTCGGCCTTTCCACCCTGGCCTCGCACCTGGTGCCGTCGACCGACACCACCTCGAGCGTCATCCTGCTCATCGGCATGGCCGTCGGCGTCGACTACTCCCTGTTCTACCTGCGCCGCGAACGCGAGGAGCGGGCCAAGGGCCGTAAGCACCTCGACGCGGTCGAGATCGCCGCCGAGACCTCCGGGCACGCCGTCGTCGTCTCCGGCGTCGCCGTGACGATCGCGATGGCCGGGCTGTTCCTCGCCGGCGACGTCGTCTTCTCGTCGCTCGCGCTGGGCTCCATCCTGGTCGTGCTCGTCGCCGTGCTCGGCTCGCTGACCGTGCTGCCGGCGCTGATGTCCAAGCTGGGCCGCTGGATCGACCGGCCCCGCGTGCCGCTGCTGTGGCGCCTCACCCGCCCCCGCACCGACGAGCGCGGGTCCCGGGTCTGGTCCTTCCTGCTGCGCCCGGCCCTGCGCCGGCCCGCCGCCACCCTGATGATCTCGGTGCTGGCCCTGCTGGCGCTCGCCGCGCCCGCGCTGTCGATGCGGCTGACGTTCCCCGGCATGGAGGACCTGCCGCGCACCACGCCGGCGATGCAGGCGTACGACCGGCTCGTGAAGGCCTTCCCGAGCAACGGCACGGTGCACACCGTGGCCGTGCGCGTGCCGGCCGGGCAGCTGGACAACACCAGGAGCGCACTGACCCGGCTGGCCCAGAAGGCCGCGGCCGACCCGCTGTTCGCGCCGCTGGACGAGGCGCCGGACATCCAGGTCTCCAAGGACGGCACCGTGGCCGTGCTCGACATCGCCACGCCCTTCGAGGGCCGCTCCGACCAGGCCAAGGAGTCGCTGACCCGGCTGCGCACGCAGTTGGTACCGCAGACGATCGGCGGCGTGCCGGGCGCACAGAGCGCCGTGGGCGGGTTCGTCGCCGCCGACGTGGACTACGCCGACCACATCAAGCACAAGCTGCCGATCGTCGTGGGCTTCGTGCTGGTGCTGACGTTCCTGGTCATGGCGTTCACGTTCCGCTCGGTGGTCGTCGCGCTGACCTCCATCGCGCTGAACATGCTCTCGGCCGCCGCCTCCTACGGCCTGGTGGTGCTGATCTTCCAGGGCTCCTGGGCCGAGGGCATCCTGGGCTTCAAGTCCATGGACGCGGTGGTGTCCTGGCTGCCGCTGTTCCTCTTCGTGGTGCTCTTCGGCCTGTCGATGGACTACCACGTCTTCGTGGTCAGCCGGATCCGCGAGGCGGTGCGCCGGGGCCTGACCACCCGCGAGGCGGTGGCGCAGGGCATCTCCGGCTCGGCCGGCGTGGTGACCAGCGCGGCGGTCGTGATGGTGGCGGTGTTCTCCATCTTCGCCACGCTCAGCACGATCGACATGAAGCAGCTCGGCGTCGGCCTGGCCGCGGCGATCCTGCTCGACGCCACCATCATCCGGGCGGTCGTGCTGCCCTCGGTGATGACGCTGCTGGGCAACGCCAACTGGTGGGCGCCGCGGTTCATGCGCCCCCGGCCGCAGCCGCAGCACCGCGCCCCCGAGATCGAGAAGGTTTTCCTAAAGGTCTGATTCGGTAGCCGATGGGGCCGGTGTGCGGAACGACACACGCCGGCCCCATGTGGCCGTCATCCTCCCGTCGCGCGACGCGATCGCCCACCGCCGGTGCATCGGCCTGGCCCGTCAGGTGGCCGCCCGCGGCTGGGACGTCCTGGCGATCGAGCCGGTCCGGAACGAGGCCGCCGCGGGGTCGGCGCGGGCCGGATTGCGAGAAATGAATACAGAGCAGGGTGTACGCCTCTTCGCCCTCGAGTTCGAAGGCCCCGACCCGTACTACGGCGACACGCCGTCCGAGCGGCTGCTGGCCGAGCTGCTCATGGAGCGCGGCGTCGATGTGGTCCACCTGCACCTCGCCGACGACACCGCGAACGCCGCGCACATGGAGCGCGCCTGGATGCTCGGGCTGCCGCTCGTGGTGAGCGTCCACGCCGGCTGGCAGCCGCCGCGCGGCGAGGGCGCCCAGGCCTTCCTCGCCGACCAGTTCACCCGGGCCGACCTGGTGTGCATCGCCGACCACCGGGGCCTGCAGGCGGACTGGCTAGACCCGGCGAGCCCGGTGCTCGACCACAGCAGCCCGCGGGCCGGCGCCGGGTGGGCCGACGTGTACCGCGAACTGGTCGGCGACCTCGAAACGCCGCGCACCGACCTCGGCCTGAGCGTCATCATCGCCACCCACGATCGGCCCGGCCCGCTGCGCGACTGCCTGGCCGCCCTGTGCTCGCAGACGCTGCCGGCGGACCGGTTCCAGGTCGTGGTCGTCGACGACGGCTCGGCCGGGACCGCCGAGCCGGTTGTGAGGTCGTTCATCGACGGGACTGCGCGCCTCGACCTCACCTTCATCCGGCTCGACCAGCCCGTCGGGGCGGGCGAGGCGCGCAACGCCGGCATCGAGGCGAGCCGCGGCGACGTGCTGTTCTTCCTCGACGATGACGACGAGCCGGCGCCCCGCTGCCTGGCCGAGCACCTGCGCACCCACGCCGAGTACGGCGACGAGGCCGACGCGGTGCTCGGCTGGACCGGGCCGGCCGCCGACATCGTCACCTCCGTGGACGCGTGGTTCGCGTTCCGCGGCGCGGTGTACCGAAGCCATGAAGGCCTGCGTCACCTCGCCCCCGGCGACTGGACGCAGTTCTGGGGCGGCCGGTGCAGCATCCGCCGTTCGGTGCTCGGCGACGCCCGGTTCGAGCTGCCCCACGGCGAGGACACCGACCTCGCCTTCCGCCTGGCGCGCAAGCCGCGGGGCCTGCGGGTGGTGTTCAACCGCCACGCCGTGCAGCGGGTCCGCGCCGGCCTCGACCCGGTCTCGCTGATGCGCCGGGCCGGGCGGCTCGGGCAGGCCCGCGAGCATCTCGCCGAGCGGCACCCGTCGCTGGCGACGCAGCCGGCGTACCGCGGCACCACCTACGAGGCCACGGTCCGCAAGATCGACCGGCGCATCGACGCGCGGATCCGGCTGATGACCACGGACCGCCCCGAGCGCCTCGAGGACCTGCGCCGCCGGCCCGACCCGCAGGGCAAGGGCAAGGGCTCGCTGCTCAGCCGGATACACGAGGACCTGGTGACGGTCTGCGCCATCGAGACCGGCCTCGGCTGGCTGCTGGCCGCGCGGCGCTCGGCCGCCCGGGCCGAGCACCGGCCGCTGCGCATCGGGGTGAGCGCCCTGTCGCCGCGGCTGGGCGAGGTGGCGCGCGAGGTCGCCCACGCGCCGGCCGGCTCGGCGGTGCTCGTCGTCGGCGTACCGGCCGGGCACGCGTTCGACCCGGCCGCCGCCGCGGGCTGCACCGTGGAGGTGCTGCCGTGCGCCGGCCCCGACGAGCTGTGGCGGGCGTGCGACCTCGTCGCCTCCTTCGCCGCCGTGGACGGCCACGACCCGGCCCGCCACGCCCTGCCCCTGCCCCGCGGCACCGTCGCCGAGACGCTGCGACGGCTGCTGCAGACCCACGACCTCGTCGGGAGCGCGCGATGACGGCGGTACTGACCCGGACGCTCATCCCCGGCGTCATCCACCACATCTGGCTCGGCGGCCCGCTGCCGGAGCGCGAGCGCGACCTCGTCGAGACGTGGCGCCGCCACCACCCGCAGTGGCAGCTGCGCCTGTGGCTCGACGCGGACGTACCGCCGCTGGCCAACCAGGCGCTGTTCGACGCGACCGAGTCGCCGGCGCAGCGGGCCGACCTGCTGCGGTACGAGCTGCTGCTCGCCCACGGCGGCATCGCGGTCGGCGCCGATCTCGAGTGCCGGCGCAGCATCGAGCCCCTGCTGGACGGCGCCGAGCTGTTCTGCGTGCGCGACGACGACTTCCGCCTGACCGACGACCTCATCGGCTGCGTGCCCGGCCACCCGGCGATCGCCGCCATGGTGGCCGCGCTGCCCGACTCGATGGCCTGGCACCCGTCGCACCCGCGCGACGAGCAGACCGGCGCGGACCTGCTGACCCGGGTCATCGCCGAGCAGGAGGCGCTCGACGGCACGACGGCGGCGGTGTTCGGCCCGGAGCGCTTCTTCCCGTACCACTGGATGGAGCCGCACCGCGCCGCCGAACCGTTCCCGGACGCCTACACGGTGCGGCGCTGGCGCACGCCGGAGGCCGCCGAGGAGCGCACGCGGCGCATCCTCGTGCTGATCGACCCCGACCTCGTGGAGACCGCCACCGTCGTGGTGGCCGGGGCCCTGGACGTGGCCGCCTCGGTGCCGGGCGCGGAGCTGGCCCTGGTCGTCAAGGGCGTGCGGTCGGTGACGGAGGCGGTGGGGGAGGCGATGGCGGCGCTGGTCGGGCAGCTGGCGGGGAACCGGCCGCTGCCGGATGTCATGGTGTACGGCGAGCCGGAGGGCGCGGCGCTGGACGCGGCCGTGCGGGTGGCGATGAGCGACAGCGCCGCCGAGAACGCCCGTACCCTGCTGGCCTTGGCCGCCGCGCGCCCGAGCCTGGCGGCGGAGTAGCCCCCGGTTCCGCCGCTCGGTGCTGATGCGAAAAGTCGGGCGCTCCGCGCCACGACTTTTCGGATTTATACCCTGACGGCGGATAAATCCGTTCTGCCGGAATCTGGCGCCGTAAGGTGGCATCGCCACGGGCCGCGCCCGACCGCGCGTTGGCTGAACCCGTCTGATCCCGGGTGACGTCTCGCGCGCGTGGGCCTTCATCGTCGCGGCGCACCCGGTAGCGCGTCACGGGTCGCGCGCGGCGGTTCAGGCGGTGGACGGGACGCGCGCGGCGGCTGTGGTTTGCGGCGCGCGCGCCTCTTCGTGAGCGGGGCCGCGTTCGGCCGCGGGTCGCGCCTCGAATAGGCGCGCCCGGCCGCGGGTCACGGCTGGGGGAGGCGCGCCCGGGCGCGGGTCTCGGCCCGCGGGGAATTGGGCGCGCCCGACCGCGGGTCAAGCGCCAGCGTCGGACCGGCGCGGCCGGCCGCGGGTCGCCTTGGGCGGGCGCGGCCGGGCGTGGGGCACGAATCAGGCGTCGGCGAGCTCGATGCTCGCCGACACCCGCGGCGCCAGCATCCGGATCTCGTCCAGCACCGCCGCGCTGTCCTCGTCCGGCACATCGGCCAGCGCCGCGCTCAGCAGCGGCAGCGCCTTGTCGTCGTTGAACATCTCCAGCGCGATCGCCGCCGCCAGGCTCCGCTCCCGCGGAGTCCGGCGCGGATCCTCGGACAGCGCAATGAGCGTGCACCGCTCCCCGAAGCCGTGCTGACGCAGCCGGGCCGACCACTCCATCGCGCGGATCAGCGGCACGAACCGCCCGACGCGGGAGGCCAGGGTCAGGACGGTGGGCTCGCCCGGGTACCGCCGCCACAGCGCCTCGAGCAGCTCGTCCGCCGCCTCCGGGGGCGCCTCGGCGATGTTGAACAGCAGGCCGCGCACGCTCGAGCGGGGCAGCAGCTCGGCCACCTCGACCAGGCTGCCGCCGGCGGCGCCGAGGACCTGGGCCATGCGCACCACCGAGATCGGCACCCGCCCGTCGGTGAGCGCGTCGCGCACCACCTGGGCGGCCTCCTGGTAGCGGCCGAGCCGGCTCAGGCACTCGATCCGGTAGCCGGCGAAGCGCTCCTTGCCGATGCCGTACAGCAGGTCGTTGGTCGCCGACTCGGGGATCTCGTCGATCAGCTCGAGGGTGCGCTCGTAGTTGCCCTCGACGAAGCGCAGCTTGAGCTCGTGCTCGTGGACGGTGGTCTCGGACTGCGCGGTCTCGCGCAGCTGCTCGATCATCTCGTTGGCGTCGGCGAGGCGGCCCTGCGCCATGAACGCCTCGGTCATGACCTTCAGGAACAGTACCTTCGGCATCCGTTCGGTCGCCTCGGCCAGGCCGCGGCGGGCGGTCTCGATCGCCTCGTCGTAGTGGCGCGAGCTGAGCTGGGAGCGGGCCAGGTTGCCGATCGCGGTGACGCCGTTGAGGTCGCTCTCGGCCAGCTCCGCCAGGCGCAGGTTGCGGGCCGCCTTGTCCTTGATGGTGCCGCGCAGGGGCGTGTACCCGTAGTGGTCGAGCACGAGCGCGGGCAGCGCCTCGTTGCTCAGCGGCCGGCCGGTGACCCGGTCCTGGACCTGCTCGTGCAGCCGGCCGTAGATGCGGGCCCGCGTGCGGCGGAAGAGCCGGGGGTAGTAGATGACGCTCGAACCGGCGCGGCCCTCGTGGCCCTCGTGGCTGTCGACGGTGACGAAGAAGGAGTTGCGTTCGGTGTACTGCATGGCTTCGCGGATCGTGTGAACGTCGTGCTTGTCGCCGGCGAAGACCTCGTCGGCGTCGACCCACAGCGCCCAGCGGCCCGTGCAGTGGGCGAGGCAGCGGCTGCGGGCGTCGCCGAAGTGGTCGTTCCAGAAGCCTTCGATGACGCGCGCGCCGTGCGCGCGGGCGATCTCCATGCTGCGGTCGGTGGAGCCGGTGTCGTACACCACGATCTCGTCGGCCAGCGGCTTCAACGCGACCAGGCAGCGCTCGAGCAGGTCCTCCTCGTCCTTGACGATGAGGGATGCGCTCAGCAGCGGCGCGTCGTCCGGGGGATCGGGCAGGCGGAGCGCGCACTTCGGGGAGGCGACGTGGGCCACCAGCGACGACTGGGCGATGACGATCCGGCCCTGGGTGGCGAGCTCCTCGTACGGCAGGTCCGCCGTCGGCCCGCCGGCGATCGTGAGCGCGTCGCGGCGGATCGCCACGCACACGGGCCCGAGCCGGTCGACGTCGGTGAACTGCCCGCGGTGGTCCTGGCGCCACTGGCGCGCGTACGCCTTGAACGCGGCCGTGCTCACGATCGCGTCGTCGGGCAGGTCGGTCTGCTGCGGCCCGTAGCTGTGGTGGCAGCGCGGGCCGGCCGCGACCACGGAGGCGTCGGTGAAGGCCTCGAGGATCGGGTCGAGCCAGTGCGCCGACAGCACCACGTCGCCGTCGACGAACACGACGACGGGGTTGCGCGTCGCCTCCAGGCCGTCGGCCCACGGCACGGCGCCGGTGCCGTCGATCACCCGCAGCCAGGTCTGCCCGCGCAGCTCGGTGCGCAGCTCGGGGCGGTCGGCGGGCATGACGCACACGACCTCGTCGCGCAGTCCCAGCGAGGGCCGCAGCGACTCGAGGCAGGCGTGGAAGTCGTCCGGGCTGCCGCCGGCCGCGACGATGACCGATACCGGGATGTGGCTCATGCTGCCCGTATCGGCACCGACGGGTGCTTTTCAAGGGTTTTCCGGTTGCGGGGTGCCGGCCCTCAGGCGCGGTTGTCGATGTACACCGGCGGCATCTGCCCACCGGGACCCTCGCGCTGCAGCCGGCTCACCAGCCGGGCCTGCTGCCGGTTGCCGGCGATCGCGATCGACAGCTCACGCGAGAGATCCAGCTGCCGCTGCACCAGCCGGCGGGCCCGCTCGGTCAGCTCCATCGGCAGCGGCCCGATGCCCTCCGGCGGCGCGAAGAGCGCGCCGTCGGCGGCCTGCTGCAGCATGTCGCGGTGGCGCAGCATCCGTTCGACGAGGTCGGCCTCGAGCTCCATCGCCTCCAGCGCCGCGGTCCAGGCCTCGGTCCACTCCGCCTCGGGCGCGCTCATGCCCCGTTCGCCGCCACCTGCGCGGCCGCCTCCCGCCACGCGTCGCGCAACTGCTCGGCGAAGCCCTGCACGGTCTCGACCCGGGCCCGGTCGCCCGACACGCCGGCCTGTACCAGCTCGGTGATCATGTAGCTGTACAGCGCCGAGATCCCGGGGCCGCCGCTCCAGGCCTCGGTGTCCAGCGTCGCGCGCAGCTCCATGAGGATCTCCTGCGCGTGGTACACCCGGCTCGAGCCGGTGCCGCGATCGCCGGACTCGAACGCCTGGCCGGCGATCATCAGGTCGAGCACCAGCCGGTCGTACAGCATCACCAGCAGTTGCGCGGGGGGCGCGGTCGAAACGCTGTCGCTGACGTACCGGTTTCGCAGGGCTTGCGTCGTCATGCAGTCTTCTCCAGGGCCGAAACGGGGGGACTAGCCCAGCGAGGACAGCTGGCCGGCGAGCCAGCTCGACTGGTTCTTCAGCGAGCCGAGCGCGGTCTCCATGGCGGTGAACTGCCGCTGCAGCGTCTGCTGCCGCTGGGCCAGGCGGGTGTCCCAGTCGGAGATGTTGTCGTTGAGGCTTTTGATCATCGAGTTGCCGCTGCTGATCAGGGACGCCAGCGTGCCGGTGTTGCTCTGGGTGGCCTTGTCGGCCATCGCCGACATCTTGTCGGCCAGGCCGTTGCCGGCGTTGGTGCCCGTCCCGACGAAGTACGACTGCGTCTTGACCGGATCGGCGTTGAGCGCCGAGGTGAACGCGGCCTTGTCGAACGACAGCCGGCCGTCGCGGGTCAGCTGGATGCCGACCGACTTGAGGCTGCCCAGGTTGCCGGCCCCGCCGGAGACCGTCTGCAGGACCGAGCTGGCCAGCTGCTGCATCGAGGAGTTGCCGGCCAGCGTGCCGCCGGTCGTGTCGGTACCGCTGGCGTTCTTGGTCTGGGAGGCGATCTCGGTCAGCGTCGCGTTGGCCGCGTCGACCATCGCCTGGACCTTGGCCGCGATCCCGTCGGTGTCGCTGCTCACGTTGACCGTGACCGGGGGATCGCTGTCCGCGGTCACCTTCTTCGCGGTGATCGTGAGCCCGTCCATGAGACCGGTGAAGGTGTTGGACGACGAGGTGATGGTGACGGGGTTCTTGGTGCCGATGGAGAGCTCGGCGTCGCTGCCCTCGGTGGTGACGACGTCCGTGCCCAGCCCGTCCACGCCGTTCACCGCGAACGTCGACGCCTGGCCGGTCGTGCTCGAGGTCAGCTGCAGGGTGTACTTGCTGGGCCCGATCTGGATCGCCGACGCCTTGACGCCGAGGTTCGGGGTCTTGTTGATCGCGTCGACCACGCCCTTGAGTGAGCCGTCGGTGATCGGCACGCTCGTGGGGGCGGCGCCGTTGATCGAGATGTCGATCGACGAGCCGCTCACGACGGTGTCGCCGGTGCTGGCCACCGAGCCGTTGGAGAACAGGTGCGTCTCCGAGGCGGCGAGCTTCGTCACGCGGAAGGAGACCGAGCCGGTCGAGTTGGAGCCGGTGGTACTCGTGGTCGCGAGCACGGCGTCCGAGCTCGCCGTCGCCGTCGCGCTCTTGAAGGCCAGCGGGTCGGTCAGCGCCTTGGCCGCGGTGAGCAGCGCACCCATCTTCGTGTTGATCGACTGGTACGCCGAGACGACCTTCTGCTGCGTGCTGACCTTCGCCTTGAGCGCGGTCTGGGGCGCCGCCTCCACCTGCATCAGCGATGCGATGACGGACGAGGTTTGCATGCCCGAGACGAGGCCGTCGACGCTTCCGCCGGTGACCATACGGTTCCTCCTTCGAAGAGGAAGCGGGGAGGGGACCGCGGCCCCCTCCCCGGACGGTTACGGGTTACCGCAGCAGGGACAGCACGTTCTGTGGTGCCTGGTTGGCCTGGGCGAGCATGCTGGTGCCGGCCTGGGTCAGGATCTGCGAGCGGGTGAACGACACCATTTCCTGCGCCATGTCGGTGTCGCGGATGCGCGACTCCGACGCGGACAGGTTCTCGACGGCGACGTTGAGGTTGTTGATCGTGTGCTCGAAACGGTTCTGGTACGCACCGAGCGACGACCGGGCGGTCGAGACGCCCTTGATGGCCGTGTCGATCGCGTCCACCGCCGAGGCGGCGTTGGTCGACAGGTCGAGCGTGTCCAGGCCGAGACCGGTCACGTCGAACCCCGAGACGCCGGTGATGGAGCCGAACGCCGACGTGCCCAGGCTCACCACGATCTGGTCGGCGCTGGACGTGTTGGCGCCCACCTGGAACGTGCCCGTGAACGGGTTGTTCGCGGTGTCCAGCAGGTGCTGGCCGCCGAACATCGTCGTCGTGGCGATGCGGTTGAGCTCGGCCGAGAGCTGGCTGAACTCGGTCTGCGCCGCGCCGCGGGCGTCCGAGTCCTGTGCACCCGTCGAGGCCGCCTGGACCGACAGGTCGCGCATGCGCTGCAGGATCGAGTGGGTCTCGGTGAGCGCACCTTCAGCGGTCTGTACGACCGAGATGCCGTCCTGGGCGTTGCGCACCGCGACCTTGAGGCCGCCAATCTGCGAGCGCAGGCCCTCGGAGATCGACAGGCCGGCCGCGTCGTCGGCGGCCCGGTTGATCCGGAAGCCCGATGAGAGCTTCTCGAGGGACTTGCTCATCTGGGTGTCGGTTACGGACAAGTTCCGGTAGGAGTTCTGCGCGGCGATGTTGTTGTTGATCCGTAGACCCATGGCATTCCTCCCTGAGTCCTGGGTCCGGCCGTCCGTGGCCCTCTCTGCGTGTTCTTCCGTCCCATCGGCCCGCGCAGGCACCGCTTGAGGGGGAGGATCGACGTTTTGGGGGATGGGCCTGCCGGATGTGGCAGGGCACGGCGCCCTGGCTGGATGCCGTGCCCTGTCGTGTCCTCAGTCGGTCAGGCCCGTCAGTCCTAGCGCAGCAGCGAGAGGACGTTCTGCGGCGCCTGGTTGGCCTGGGCCAGCATGCTCGTGCCGGCCTGGGTCAGGATCTGCGAGCGTGTGAACGACACCATCTCCTGCGCCATGTCGGTGTCGCGGATGCGCGACTCCGACGCCGAGAGGTTCTCGACCGCGACGTTGAGGTTGTTGATGGTGTGCTCGAACCGGTTCTGGTATGCACCCAGGGTCGCCCGGGCGGTGGAGATGCCCTTGATGGCGGTGTCCAGGGAGTCGATCGCCGAAGCGGCGCTGGACACCAGGTCCAGCGTCGCGACGCCGAGCCCGGTCGAGTCGAAGCCCGCGACACTCACGGACCCGAACGCGGCCGTGCTCAGGTCGACGCCGATCTGGTCCGCCGCCGAGGTGTTCGCACCCACCTGGAACGTGCCCTGGTATGCGTTCTGACCACTGATACCCACGCCGAGCAGGTGCTGCCCGCCGAAGGCAGTGGTGGAGGCGATGCGGTCGAGCTCCTGGTTGAGCTGGGTGAACTCGGTCTGCGCCGCCGTCCGGGCATCGGAGTCCTGGGAACCGGACGACGAAGCCTGAACGGCCAGGTCACGCATACGCTGCAGGATGGAGTGCGTCTCGGTGAGAGCACCTTCAGCGGTCTGCACGACCGAGATGCCGTCCTGAGCGTTGCGCACCGCGACCTTCAGGCCGCCGATCTGGGACCGGAGACCCTCGCTGATCGAGAGGCCTGCCGCGTCGTCGGCCGCACGGTTGATGCGGTAGCCCGACGACAGCTTCTCCAGCGACTTGCTCATCTGGCTGTCCGTCACCGACAGGTTCCGGTAGGCGTTCTGAGCAGCGATGTTGTTGTTAATACGAAGACCCACGATCTTCCTCCTTGAGTTGGGTCACGCCGGTCCATCCGTGGTCCGGTCACTCTTCACATCGGCACGAACCCTTGTTCCTTAAGGGATTCGTGAAAGAAGTTGCTGGTCAAGGGCGGCGGGGAGGGGCGCCGTCGACCCTCCCCGCGCTATCGGTCATCGCAGCAGCGACAGCACGTTCTGCGGCGCCTGGTTGGCCTGGGCCAGCATGCTCGTGCCGGCCTGCGTCAGGATCTGCGAGCGGGTGTACGACACCATCTCCTGCGCCATGTCGGTGTCACGGATGCGCGACTCCGACGCGGACAGGTTCTCCACCGCCACGTTGAGGTTGTTGATGGTGTGCTCGAAGCGGTTCTGGTACGCACCGAGCGTGGCCCGGGCCGTCGACACGCCCTTGATGGCCGAGTCGATGGCGTCGATCGCCGACGCGGGCGCGCTGGTCAGGCTCAGCGAGGCGACGCCGAGGCCGGTCGAGTCGAAGCCGGTCGGGGCGCCGGACGCGGTGCCGAAGACGGAGGCGGACAGGTCGACGTTGATCTGGTCCGACGTGGACGTGTTCGCGCCGACCTGGAACGTGCCCTTGTAGGCGGTGCCGGAGACGTCCAGCAGCTTCTGGCTGCCGAACGTCGTGGTCTTGGCGATGCGGTCGAGCTCGTTGTTGAGCTGCGTGAACTCCGTCTGGGCCGCCTGCTGCGCGTTGCTGTCCTGCGAACCGGAGGACGAGGCCTGGACGGCCAGGTCGCGCATGCGCTGCAGGATCGAGTGGGTCTCGGTGAGCGCACCTTCAGCGGTCTGTACGACCGAGATGCCGTCCTGGGCGTTGCGCACCGCGACCTTGAGGCCGCCGATCTGCGAGCGCAGGCCCTCGGAGATCGACAGGCCGGCCGCGTCGTCGGCGGCGCGGTTGATCCGGTAGCCCGACGACAGCTTCTCGAGCGACTTGCTCATCTGGGTGTCGGTGACCGACAGGTTCCGGTACGCGTTCTGGGCGGCGATGTTGTTGTTGATGCGAAGACCCATGGAAGCTCCTCCGTGAGTGTGGGTCGTACTTCGCGGACCGTCCTTGGCCCGTTCGCGGTTGACATCGGCCCGCCCGCCCGGCGGCTAAGCATTTTGGTTCAGATATTTTCCGCAACGCATATGAAACCGGGTGCACCCGTCCTGCACTTGCGTTTCAGCCCCGGGGCATGCCCAGCGGGTTGGTGATGGCCAGGCGCGCGTTGAGGCCGCCCTGGGCGGCGATCTGCTCGTAGTACGCCTCGCGCCGGCGGGCCACACAGCCCTTGCCGCCGGGCGCGGCGAGCAGCTCGGGGTCGAGGTGGTTGTTGAGCCCGTCGCGCAGCAGGACGAGCGCCTCGGCGCGCAGCTGGCTGATGCGGGACTCGGTGACGCCGAGCTCCTCGGCGATGTCGTTCATCGGGCGCTCGTCGAAGAAGTACGCCGTGACGACCTTGCGCAGGCGGTCGGGCAGGGCGGCGACGGCGTGGTGGAGGTACCCGATGCGCTCGCGGTGCAGGATGAGGTCCGCGGGGCCGGCGGCGCGCTCGGGGACGAGATCCTCGGCGGTACCCGCCGTGAACCCCTGCAGCGACAGCACGACGGCCCGCTGGACGTCGTCGTCGATCGTCTTGAGCTCGTCGACGCCCACGCCGAGGGCCGCGGCCAGCTCCGGCTGGGTCGGCGTACGCCCGAGGGAGGCGGTGAGCTCCTGCTGGGTCGACTCGACCCTCCGGGCGCGGGTGCGCACGGAGCGGCTGGCCCAGTCCAGGCCGCGCAGCTCGTCGAGCAGGGCGCCGCGGATGCGCGTGGTGGCGAAGCTGCCGAAGGGGATGCCGCGGCCCGGGTCGAACGAGCGGGCGGCCCCAGCGAGCGCGGCCATGCCGGCGGAGACGAGATCCTCGCGCGAGACGTGCGAGGGCAGGCGCCCGAGCATCTCGCGGACGAGGTGCCCGACGAGCGGCAGGTGGGCGCGCACGAGCTCCTCGCGCTCGGCGGCGGTGCTGGTCGCGGTCGCGGTCGGGCGGGTGGCGGTGCTGGTGGTCACGGCAACCTCTTCGTGGCAGTGAGTGGGTCTTCGTGTTGGCAAGACCCAGCCTCTGTCACGTTGGGTACACAACAGGTCGCTCTCGGTTGCTAACCGGGAGTTGTGCTGTCGGGGGTGGGGCGGCTTCCGCGCCGCGCCACCCCCGGTCGGCTTCCATGCCGTGTTGTCCGGCTTCCCTGCCTCGTGTTCGCGGCCTCCGTGCCTTGCGTTCCTCGGGCTTCCGTGCCCGCTGGGGGTTGCGGCGTCCGTGCCGCTGGTGCCGCATCCGTGCGTTGCATTGCTTGCGGCGTCCGTGCCGCTCGTTTCGCGTCCGTGCGTGATGCGGCGTCCGTGCCGCGGGCTGGGCGTCCGTGCCCGGCGCGTCCGTGTCCGTGGTGCTCGGCGTCCGTGCCTTGCTTGCTCTGGGGAGGCTGACCGAGGACCTTGACCAAAGCGGCGCGGCCCTTGATCGAAAAGTCCGGACTCCTGGCGGAGTCCTGACTTTTCGGACTTATCACCCGTCGGGGTATAAATCCGAAAAGTCGTGGCGCGGAGCGCCCGACTTTTCGCGATAAAACGCCCTACGCCGCCTTGGGCATGCCCAGCGGCGTCGTAACAGCCAGGCGGGCGCTCAGGTCGCCCTGGGCGGCGATCTGCGCGTAGTACGCCTCGCGACGGCGGGCCACGCAGCCGCTGCCGCCCGGGCCCGCGAGCATCTCCGGGTCGAGGTGGTTGTTCAGGCCGTCGCGCAGCAGGACCAGGGCCTCGGCGCGCAGCTGGCTGATGCGGGACTCCGTCACGCCGAGCTCCTCGGCGATGTCGTTCATCGGGCGCTCGTCGAAGAAGTACGCGGTGACGACCCGGCGCAGGCGCTCCGGGAGGGCGTTGATGGCGTGGTGGAGGTACCCGATGCGCTCCCGGTGCAGGATGAGGTCCTCGGGGCCGGCGGCGCGCTCGGGGACGAGTTCCTCGGCCGAGCCGGCGGTGAAGCCCTGCAGCGACAGTACGACCGCGCGCTGGACGTCGTCGTCGATGGTCTTGAGCTCCTCGACGGCCACGCCCATCGCCTCGGCGAGCTCCGCCTGGGTCGGGGTGCGGCCCAGGCGGGAGGTCAGCTCCTGCTGGACCGTCTCGACGCGGCGGGCCCGGGCGCGCACCGAGCGGCTGGCCCAGTCCAGGCCGCGCAGCTCGTCGAGCAGGGCGCCGCGGATGCGGCTGGTGGCGAAGCTGCCGAACGGGATGCCGCGGCTCGGGTCGAAGGAGCGGCCGGCGCCGGCCAGCGCGGCCATGCCCGCCGAGACCAGGTCCTCGCGGGAGACGTGGGCGGGCAGGCGGCCCAGCATCTCGCGGACCAGGTGGCCGACGAGCGGGAGGTGGGAGCGCACCAGCGTGTCGAGTTCCGCGGGGGTCAGGCTGGTCGGGGCGTCAACGGTGGTGGTCACGGCAACCTCTTCGTGGCAAGGAGTTGGTTGAACGAGATCCAGACTCGGCAGCCGTGGGTGCGGGACCGGGTGGCGCAAAGTTGCAGACCGGTTGTGCTCAACCGGGGCATCGAAGTGCCGAAGTATCGGGCGAAGCACCGGGACGGAACGCGTACAAGAGGGGCAAGCGGATGGGGCTGGCGGATCTCGCGAGCATCCTGTGGCGGGAGCGCGAGATGCTCGAGCTGCTGTTGTTCAAGCTCGAGGAGGAACAGCTGGTCCTGGCCTCGGGGCGCACGCGTTGGCTCGCGCACGCCACGCGGGAGGTCGAGGTGGTGCTGGAGGAGATCCGGCGTACCGAGGTCGTGCGCGCCGCCGAGGTCGAGGCGATCGGCGCCGAGCTGCGGCTGGGGCCGAACCCGAGCCTGAGCCAGCTCGCGGACGCCGCGCCGGCGCCCTGGGGGGAGCTGCTGACGCAGCACCGCAAGGCGTTCCTGACGATCACCTCCGAGGTGAGCGCCCTCGCCGAGGCGAACCGCGACCTGCTGACGACCGGCGCCCGGGCGGCGCGGGAGACCATGCTCTCCGTCGTCGGGTCCGTCGAGACCTACGGGCGCAAGGGCGAGACCGTGGCCGCGGCGCCCCGCACACGGCTGATTGACGGGACGATGTAGATGAGCACCTTCTCCGGCCTGAACTCCGCGCTGACCGCCCTCTACGCGCAGCGGCGCGCCCTGGACCTCACCGGGCAGAACATCGCCAACGCCAACACCGACGGGTACTCGCGCCAGCGCGTCGAGCTCGCCCCGGTCGAGGCGGTCAGCAACCCGGCCCGCTGGTCGACCAGCCGCGGCGTCGGCGACGGCGTCGAGATCATCGACGTGACCCGGCTGCACAACGAGTTCATGACCGCGCGGACCCGGGCCGAGCACGGGCTCAACCAGTACCTGCAGGCCCAGAGCGCGGTGTTCGCCAACATCGAGCAGACGCTGGGCGAGCCGAGCGACACCGGGCTGCAGTCGCAGCTGTCGGACTACTGGTCGGCGTGGTCGGACGTGGCCAACCGGCCCGGCGACACCTCGGCCCGCACGCAGCTGCTCGCCCGCGCCCGGACCGTCACCGACACCATGCACACCGTCCGGCAGAACCTCGACAACTTCTTCGGCTCGACCCGCGAGGCGCTCGACGCCGACATCCGGGTGGTCAACCAGACCAGCGCCGGCATCGCCGACCTCAACAGCCGCATCGCCCTGGCCAAGACGGCGAGCATGCCGACCAACGAGCTCGCCGACCGCCGCGACCAGCTCGTACTGCAGCTGTCCGAGCTGACCGGCGCGCAGGGGCGGCTCAAGCCCGACGGCTCGGTCGACGTGTCGCTGGGCGGCAACCTGCTGGTGCAGGGCGACGTCGTGCGCAACCTGTCGGCGGTCGGTTCGACCACCGTCGACGGGACCGGCGTGTCCCCGGTCAAGGTGGTGTTCCAGGACAGCCCGAGCACGCCGGCCGAGATCTCCACCGGCAAGATCGCCTCGGGCCTGGAGGCGCTCACCAAGACGATCCCGGACACCGTCGCCGGCCTGGACAACGTCGCCGCGACGCTCATCAGCACGGTCAACGCGCAGCATCAGCAGGGCTGGGACATCGAGACCGTCCCGCCCTCGACGACGCCGACGCCGCAGCAGGGCGGCCCGTTCTTCACCGGCACCAGCGCCAAGGACATCGCGCCGGCGTTCACCGACCCGACGATGGTTGCCGCGTCGAGCACGTCGAGCACGCCGTACCAGGGCGACAACGCCAACGCGATGGCCGACATCGCCAAGGACCCGAAGGGCGCGGACACGGTGTACCGCAACTTCGTGGTCGACGTCGGCATCCAGGCGCAGACGATCAACCGCCGCGCCGCCGCCCAGCAGGTCATCTCCGACGACGTCACGGCCGCCGAGCAGGCGGAGTCGGGCGTCAGCCTCGACGAGGAGATGACGAACATGCTGATGTACCAGCGGGCGTACGAGGCCGCCGCCAAGGTGATCAGCACCGTCGACGACACGCTCGACACGCTGATCAACATGAAGAGGTAAAGGTAGGAGGAGGGAACGGATGCCCGGCTTCCGCGTCACCGAACGCTCGATGGCCACGACGACGCTGACCAACCTGCAGATGAACCTGCAACGCAACCAGGATCTGCAGAACCAGTTGTCCAGCGGCAAGCTCATCACCAAACCGTCGGACTCGCCCGGCGGTGCCGTCATCGCGATGCAGCACCGCAGCGACATGGCGACCCTGAACCAGTACTCACGCAACGCCGACGACGGGATGGGCTGGCTGAACATGGCCGATACCGCGCTGACCAGCGCATCGACCCAGCTCAACCGGGCCCGTGAACTGGTGCTGACCGGCCTGTCCAGCGGTACGTCGGGCAGCGACCAGGCCCGCGAGGCGATCGCGCTGGAGGTCGACAACATCCGCAGTTCGATGATCGACCTGGCCAACACCACCTACCTCGACCGCCCGATCTTCGGCGGCACCACCTCGGGCAGCCTCGCCTACGACAAGACGGGCACCTACCAGGGCGACAACGGCGAGGTGAACCGCTCGATCGGCGCCAACGCCTCGGTGCGCGTGGACACCAACGCCGACTCGGTGTTCGGCTCGGGCAACGGCAACGTGTTCAACCTGCTCCAGCGCATCTCCGACGACCTGCGCAACAACCCGTCCGCGCTCGACACCGACCTCGCCGACGTCGACACGGCGCAGAAACGCGTGCAGACGGGCCTTTCGGGCGTTGGATCCCGATACAATCAGATTTCGCAGATGCAGCAGTCCGCGGAGAACCGTGTGCTCGACCTGAAGGCCCAGCTGTCCGACGTCGAGGACATCGACCTGCCGAAGACCATTACCGAGCTGTCCCTGCAGCAGACCGCGTACCAGGCGGCGCTGGCCGCGACCGCCAAGGTCATCCAGCCGTCGCTGGTGGACTTCCTGCGGTAGAGGGAACGGCCCGGGACCACAGCCACCGTGAGGAATCAATGAGCGTCGCGACCGTTGGCAGCCCGGAGACCACCACGCTGCCGGTGATCGACTTCGTGTCGCCGATCCCGGGCTTCCCCGAGGACCGGCGCTTCGTGCTGGTCAGGCTCGACGACGCCGGCGTCCTGTACGCGCTGACCTCGGTCGACACGGCGGGGCTGCGCTTCCTCGTGGTACCGCCGGCGCAGTTCTTCCCCGACTACGAGGCGGAGATCGACGACGAGACGCTCGGCGCCCTCGGCGTGACCGACCAGGCCGACCTGCTCGTGCTGCTGGTGGTCACCGCGGGGGAGTCGGGGGCCGAGGACGCCACGGCCAACCTCATGGCCCCGATCGTGCTCGACCAGCGCAGCCGCCGCGCCGTGCAGCTGATCCTCAGCCACAGCGGTCACCCGGTCCGCCAGCGCCTCCTGGTGCCGGCCTGACCACCACGAATGGGGCGGCGCCCGGCTTTCCCGCTCGGCGTGGCCGACAAATCGGGTACTGTTCGCCTATCGCCCAGCGAAGGAGCGGCTCGTGCTCGTTCTGACCCGACGTCCCGGTGAAAGCGTCATGGTCGGCGACGATGTCGTCGTCACCGTGCTCGACGTGCGCGGCGACGTGGTGCGGCTGGGCATCAAGGCCCCCCGCAGCATCCAGGTCCACCGCGAAGAGGTGTACCGCGAGCTGCAGAAGGCCAACCGCGAGGCCGCGTCGCCCAGTGACGTCGCCGTGCGCGCGCTCAGCCGCATGCTGCGCACCGAGAGCAAATAGCGTCGTTTGGCCCGCCGGTGGTGCTCCTCACCGGCGCGGGCATGGACGGGAGCGTCACATGAACGGCCTGGTCGCCCGCTTCCGCTTCTGACTGCGCCGCCCGCGCGGAAGGCCGGAGAATAGCCCCATGCTGTACGGCGACGCGGATCTGCGGACGCTCAGCGCCCCCGGTCGATGGCGGCGGATCACGCCGTTCCTGGCCGTCACGCTGATCTCGTTCGCCGTCGCGTGGCTGCCGCCGCGGGTCGAGCCGGCGGCGCTGACGGGCGCCGCCACCCTGCTCGCCGCGCTGCTGCTCCTGGTTGTACTCGTGCCGTGGCCGCGCCTGCCGCTCGCCTACGAGGCGGTGCCGCCGCTGGGGTTCTTCGGCGTCGTGCTGCTGCTCAACGTCGCGGCCGAGGGCGGGCCGGCCGGCTACGCCCCGCTCGCGCTGCTGCCGGTGCTGTGGCTCGGGCTGTACCACGGCCGGCTCGCCACGGCGATCGGCGTGGCCATGATGGCGGTCGTGTTCGTCGTGCCGAGCGCGCTCGACGCCGAGCTGCGCCGCTTCGAGTGGCGCCGCGGCCTGCTCGTCGTCGCGATCGGCGTGCTCCTGGCCACCGCCGCGCAGAGCGCGACGCGGCGGGCCCGCGTGTCCGCCCGCCAGCTGTGCCGCGCGACCCGCGAGGCCCGGCGCGAGCGGGACTTCAACCAGGCGATCCTCGACTCGAGCGGCTTGCTCGTCATCGTTGTGGACCGGGCCGGGCGGGTCACGGGCTTCAACCGCCGCTGCGAGGAGGTCACCGGCCGCCGCGCCGCCGACGTCCTCGGCCGGCGGTACCGCGACCTCGGACTGTCCACTCGCGACGGTGCGCAGATCGACGCCGCGCTCGCCGGGGTCGTCACCGCCGGGCACCAGCCGCCGGCCGAGCGCGACTGGATCGTCCCCGCCGGCCGGCGGCGCATCGCCTGGAGCACCGCCGTGCTCACCGACGACGAAGGCCGCTTCACCCACATGATCTGCACCGGCATCGACGTCACGGAGCAGCGCCGGACCGAGCGGCTCTTCGCCGACGTGCTCGCCGCCGCGACCGAGCAGGCCATCATCGGCGTGGACCGGCGGGGGACCGTGACGGTGTTCAACGCCGGCGCCGAGCGGCTGCTGGGCTACCGGGCCGCGGACGTCGTCGGCGCCGCCGACCTGGCCCGCTTCCACGCCCCGGGCGAGCTGGAGGACCTCGAGAGCGTCTTCGCGCCGGCCCGGGCGGGCGACACCGAGGCCCGCGAGTGCGACTACGTACGCCAGGACGGCTCGCGGGTCCCGGTCGCGCGCACCGTCAGCGTGATCCGGGACGAGTCGGGGGAGGTCACCGGATACCTGAGCGTGGCCCGGGACGTCACCCGCGAGCGGCGCACCGTCGAGGCCATGCGCCACGCCCTCGAACGGGAGCGGGCCGCCGCCGATCGCCTGCGCGAGCTCGACAAGGTCCGCGCCGACCTGGTCGCGACCGTCTCCCACGAGCTGCGCACCCCGCTCACGAGCATCCTCGGCAACGTCGAGGTGATCGCCGACGGCGACGCCGGCCCGGTCGCCCCGCCGCAGGCCCGGCTGCTCGCCGCGGTCGAGCGCAACGCCCGCCGGCTGCTCGCGCTCATCGAGGACCTGCTCATGCTCTCGCGCATCGAGGCGGGGGCGGTGAAGATCAACAGCCGGCCGGTGCAGATCCGGGCGGTGGTGGCGGGGGCGCTGGAGGCCCTGCAGGCGGTCCGCGGCCAGCGCGACGTGCGCCTGGACGTCGACCTGCCCGACGGCCCGCTGTCCGTACAGGGCGACCGCGACCAGCTCGAGCGCGTGGTCATCAACCTGCTGGACAACGCCCTGAAGTTCACCCCGCCCGGCGGCAGCGCGCGGCTGAGCGCGGGCCTCGACGGGGGACAGGTGCGGCTGACGGTCGCCGACACCGGGATGGGCATCCCCGAAGACGAGATCGACCAGATCTTCGAGCGGTTCTTCCGCTCCAGCCGCTCCCACGAGCGGCAGAGCCAGGGCACGGGCCTCGGGCTCGCGATCGCCAAGAGCATCGTGGAGCGCCACGGCGGGCGGATCTGGGCCACGCCCGCCACGGGTCAGGGCACGGTCGTGACGTGTCTGCTGCCCGGGTCTACCACGACGTGACGTCGCCGCCGATCAGCGTGATCGCCGCGACCAGCGTGATGCCGAGGAGGACGGCGGCGAGGCCGACGTCGACCGTGGCGGCGCCGCGGTCCCCGCGCAGCTTCAGCCTCGCGAACAGCTTCGTCATGATGCGTTCCCCTCGCCGTACCGGATGTGACTCGACTATGACGGACCGTGATCGGCGGCGTCTGTCCCGTGGCGGTTCGTCGGTCGGCTGACGATCACCCGACACCGGGGTTCCGGGTGGGTGTCAGCCCGGCGCGGGAGGGAATCTTGGGCGCCATGGCGTCGCTGGCGCATTTGCCGAAAGCCACCCCCGCCCGGGGTACCGCAGCTCAGAATGATGTTGTGCCGAAGATCGACAATGGTCTGGCGCCAATCCTGCGGGCCCTGCTGGCGCTGGTGCTGTGCACCGCGTGGCTGGTGGGCGAGCCGCCCGCGGCGCTGCGGACCGCGCGCTTCGCCGTGGTCGTGCCAGGCCCGCCGATCGGGCAGCCGGCCGAGGCCACGATGGACGGGGCGCGCTGCGCCGACCCGGCCGGGACGTGGTTGGGGATGCGCTGGCGCAGCGAGCTCAAGTGGCGGGTGAACGAGAAGACCATCCCGGCGTACCTCGGCGACCGCACGGCCGTCATCAACGCCCTGCGCAGCGCGGCCACGAACGTCAACACCGGGCGCAACGACTGCGGCCTGCCCGAGAACCTGGGGATCCAGGAGTCGTACGAGGGCAAGACCGACAAGATCGCCGGCGTGACCCCGTCGGGCGGCTGCGGCCAGCGCGACGGCCACAACTCGGTCTCGTTCGGCCCGCTCAACCAGGGGCTGCTCGCCGTCACGTGCATCTGGTGGTACGGCGGCAAGGAGAACGGCCGCAGCGTCGAGACCGACATCCTCATCGACGACACCGAGGGCCTGTTCTTCCTGAACACCCCGCCGTCGTGCAGCAACCGCTGGGACCTCGAGGGCACCGTCACCCACGAGTTCGGCCACGCCTTCGGCCTCGGCCACGTCGCGTTCGCGCAGCACTCGGCGCTCACGATGACCGACGGCCTGCCCGACTGCTCGACCGCCTACCGCGGCCTGGGCCTCGGCGACTACCTGACGCTGAAGCAGCAGTACGGCACCAACTGAGCCGGCAACTGTCCGGCAACGCGCCGGGAGCGAGGGGCGCAACCGCAACTGGCGATCTTTGAGACCATGTTGCGCACCTTCAAGCGGTACGTCCTTGCCCCTACGCTCGCCGTCGCCGCCACGCTGGCCATGGCCGCCACCCCGGCCGACGCCGCCGTCGTGAGCGTCCGCGTCAAGGGCTCGCTCGCCGCCCGGTCCGGCGCCGCCAACTGGTTCGGCCAGACGCGGACGATCAAGAACGGCAAGAAGGTGACCGTCACCTGCCGGGCGAGCGGGCAGTACCTGCGCGGCAACGTGCGCCGCACCGCCCAGTGGGACCGCACCGCCGCCGGCGACTACATCTCCCACGCCTACGCCTCGGGCAGCCCGAAGCTGCCGGTCTGCGCCGCGCCGCCGCCCGCCCCGGCCGTGACGCCGGCCCCGGTCGCCGCCGTACCGGCCGGCCCGACCGGCACCATGACCAACGAGCAGTTCCTGGCCGCGTCGATCCCGGCCGCCCAGCAGAGCCAGCGCGACACCCGCGTCCCGACGTCGGTCACCCTCGCCCAGGCGATCCTGGAGTCCGGCTGGGGCCGCAGCTCGCTGTCGGCCACCGACCGGAACTTCTTCGGCATGAAATGCTTCAACAACGCCCCCGGCCAGTACGCCGCCGGCTGCAAGGCCTACACCACCCAGGAGTGCACCGCCGCGGGTGTGTGCAGCACGACGGTGGCGACGTTCCGCACCTACAACGCCTCGGTCGACTCCTTCCGCGACCACGGCGCGAGCCTGCGCTCGCTGTCGCGCTACGCGGCCGCCTTCAACTACACGAGCGACCCGAACCAGTTCATCGCCGAGGTCCACAAGGCCGGCTACGCGACGGACCCGCAGTACACGACGAAGGTCGTCGCGCTGATGACGAAGTACAACCTGTACCAGTACGACCTGGCTCTGTAGGCCGTCTGAGCAGCGGCGGAACGTACCCAACCTCCCTCGGGTAAGGATTGGGTACACCACGAACGGCGGCGGTCACGCCGGGCCACCCCCCGTGATCGGCCGCCGCCGGCCTCGTTCCGAGCGCGCGATCTACGAGCGACCTTGTACGGTCGACCGCCTTCGGCCACTAGTGCACGTACTGAGATCCGTCCGAGCGCTGGCATTGAACCGCTCAGCGTCCGACTTTCGTTCGAAATGGGCCGTTCGTTCGTCGCCGGAATCGTCGGTCCATGCGACGCGCCAGCGTTTGCCGCGCCCGTTCCGTTTCGATGGAAGGCGAGTTCCGTCCGGCCCGCGCCCGCTGAGATACCACAGGTCGTGCAGGGTCATGGTTATGCCGCCTGGTTCTCTAGCCAGGTGTGGACGTCCGCCTCCCGGAATTGGAGGTGACGCCCGACTTTGAACGCCCACGGCCCGATGCTGCGGTAGCGCCACCGATAAATAGTCGCGGGCGGCAGCCGAAGGAAGGCGGCCAGCTCTTCGACGGTCCAGGAGTTGGTCCTCCCGCCCCACAGCGCGTGCACCGTCCTTGCCGGTGTTGCTCACCTTGGGCGGCCAAACTGCCAGATCCAGTGGAGCCGAAGTTCTGAAACAGGTCACGTTTTCGCCATGTGCGGGCAAATGGTCCGGCCAGGCTAATCGGAGCCTGCGCGGGTTGCTCGCCCTCACCCCATATTGCAGCCATTCAGGAATGGGACGCATGTCGCCAAGGTGAGAACAAGAAGTGATGAAATCACGATGTATCCGACTTTACGTTCATTTCTGCCCGGACTGCTGCTGCGACTCTGAGACTCTAGAAAAAGCATTGCGATTGCAAGTAGGAAAAGGCCACAACAGAGCCAGGCGATGGGGTCAGGGCCTCGCACGTGACATTCGATTGCTAGCAACACTGGCTTCCCCTAGGCGTACCCTCGGCATGGACGCGCTTAAGTGCGAGTAGCACTCTACCAGTGTGCCGTTTCATATCGAACCAGGCATTTCGGCGGCAGGGTGTGCTAATAACCCGCGATACGCCGGTCCTCCGAGCGAATTCGCCTGCCGCTGTACCGCGTCACATCTCGTCGCTTGCCCAAACGCCAAACAGCGGTGCATTGCGACAGTCGGCCCGCGTTGATGCTGCTGGCGCTCGCGACTGTTGGGCTTCTTGTGTCCGTACGGCTCTCCGTCCATGCCGCGAACGCCTACGTCACGCCGGGTCGGACGCCTTGTCTAAGCAGCCTGGTCAAGGTGTCGAGTCAGAGTGTCGGGCTCCACTTGATCCGTTTCGGATCAGCGTCAGATGATGCGTGACAGCTCCGGCTAGACGATCTTCGTGGTGCGAGCGTAGGCGACGTTGCCGTGGCGACAATCGCAGTTGCCCGGTGCTGTTGGTTGTGGTGCAGGGAGGCATTGCGCCAGGAGTGGGGACGGGGGCGTGGGTGGGGAAGGAGCGGACGAAGTCCGTCGAGTTGCTGCTCACTATTGACGACGAGCTCGAGGTGGAACGCGCGCTGCTGGGCGCCTACCCCAGCGTGGTCTTTGTCGATCAGCGTGGGTGGACCCGAACTCGCCACCGGCGCGGTCGTCGATTGCCGAATGCTCTGGACACGTCACGATCTGGAACACACCGTGATCCACCCGACGATCGGTTGTAGCCGACGTGAGACCGGTGTCGTCGATGGTCCTGCAGTGGGTCCGGTCATCCAGTGGCTTCGTTGCAGGCTCGACGACTCCGGCGTCCTGCACGCCGGCCGCTGGGCAGCCTCCTTCAACACCGACATGACCCGGTTCGTCGCCGACATGTGGCGGATTGTGGTGAAGAAGACGACGAACGCGCTGGTTCGAGCGGGGAGCATTGACGGACCGGTCTGCCGCAACGCAGCCGAACGGCGCTTCCACGTCGGACAACACGCCATGGCACTGGCGACCTCCGGCGTCATTACGCTGGCATCCAACCGGATGCGACTGCAACGCCGTCACGAACGCCAGGCCCACCGCCCGGCCGGTAGCCCGGCGCACCACGGTCGCGAGCACGCAGTACCGGGAATGGTCGTCCACTCCGGTGATGACCTACGCCTCGGTGCCGCCGGCGAGCATCACCCCGCCGACGATGTCCATCTGCCACAGCTCCATCGGCCGGTCCCACTGCCAACGGGTGTAGTCCTGCCGACGCCGACCACGCGGCACCGCGTCGACCAGGCCGTGGCGGACCAGCAATCGGCAGATTGTGCTCAATGACGGGACCGGGCCCGGGACAGTCTTTGCGGCCCAGCTCGAACTCGATACGCCGCTGCCCCCACCGCGGATGCTGGCGGCGCAGCTCACAGATCGCCGCCTCAACCGCCGGCGACGTCTGCGCCGGATGCGCATGAGGCCGATGCGACCCGTCAGCCAGCCCATCCAAGCCCAGCGTTCGGTACCAGCCCAACCAGCGATGCACCGCCTGCCGCGACACCCCGAGCCGCTCGGCAACCTCTGTCACCGGCACCCCGGCCTCAACCTCCAGCACGGCGCGATACCGCTATTCCGTCATGGTCAACTCCACCAGCCCTCGGCGGAGTGCCACGCATCAAGTGAAGTCAACCTGTAACGGATCAAGCGGAGTCCGACAGGTGTCGAGTCAGAGTGTCGAGTCAGAGCTGTGTGAGAACATTCTGTACGGGGTCAAGGCGCCGCTGACGCGGCGCACCGCGGCGCTCCGGGGTCGCTCCGCGACCTGCCGCTTCGGCTTCGCCTACGCGGCAGGCAAGCCCCGGCGCCCGCACCGGAATCAGCGACGGCAAACCGCGATAGACACAACGAAGCCCCCGCCCGCCGGCGAGACGGAGGACCAGGGCGTCAACGTCGATCGGTGGAGCAACTCGTGCTCTGAGCGGAACTTGCGGTGCGGCAACACCCTCCCCGCCGCCATCTTCTCTTGCGTGATGGCCCAGCTTGTCAAGGTCGTTCGTCCGGTAGGGCGCTCCACCTTGACAAGCTGGGCCATCACGAGAACCTGGCACCGGTGAGGGCGCCGCCGCGGTCTGAGGCTGGGCCGTAAGCAGCGGCAACGCCCGCTCGGTGGCGCGAAGTTGACACGTACGTGTCAAAACAAGCAACCCCATTGCCCGACGCCTCGCTGTCCGGTGGGGGCACCACCGATGGGCTTTGAGACAGCCCGCGATTGCGGGTACGGTCGGTCGCTTGAACTTGAAAGGTACGGCTGTCTTCTAGATTTGCTGAAAGGTCGCGTTACTGCGGCAAGAGATTCGAGTTGTCATGAGGCAGATTATGCGTCTGTCGTTGGCTGTATGCCGCACTCGAAAGATGAAACGATGAGTTGCCGCAATCCTTCCAATACTGTCTGCCAGCCAATAGAATCTGCGTCTTGCTTGCGTTCCACCCCTCGATGAGGATGCCTGGCTGGCTCAACTCGAATTCGCAATAAAGTAGCTTACTCTCGCGCCCGCCGAGGACGAAATTCGTCGCAATTGTTGCAAGCTTGCCATCCGGACTAAATGCCGGGTATGTGCGCACGCAGGGGATCGTGTGGGTTATCCCTTCGTTGTGCACCTTCAAACGCAATGCGGTCACGCCACGTGTTTTCGGGCCCAAGTTTGTAAGGACGACTGGGAGTAGGATTCGCGTCCGACCGCCCACTTCCGTAGCAAAGAAAGCGCGTGGTCGGTCGGCGACTACGGCGCCTGCTCGCCAATTGTTCCACCAAAATGTGGCGACGGTGAAGACCAGAGCAAATATCGATATCGCGGGCGATGCTATATCCTTAAACGACAGGCCGTCGTCTGCCTTGGCGGCCTGCGCTACTATGATGTGTAGCATGCGACGGGGGAGACGATAAGGACCGGTCCGGCCAAGCTTAGCTGATCGGGTGCGACAGGATTTCCGAGTCCTTCAGGAACATTCTGGAGCATCTGCACCATCGCATTCCGCATCACCGACGTTCCGGAGGAGGAGCTTCTCAGGCTTTTCGGCACTGATTTAGTTAGTGCGAGGAGGTCGATGTCCTTTCCGGCTGGAATCACCTTGTTGATGGTTCCGAAGACGGTCAGTTCGCCACCTAATTCCTCTGCGTCGCCATCGACGTAAACGTCTTCGGCGTTGAATAGAACGGCGACGTTGCTGCCGTCCCTGTCGGAGACTATCGGGATAACCTTTGCCTCCGCTGAGTTGCCTCCGAATAGCGCAAGCACGAGGTCCAATTGCCTCAAGGCCTCGCTATCCATATCTTGACCCATCTGCGGGCCGAATTGTTTCAGCATTCCGCCTAGTTGGAGAACCGAGTCAAGAAGGCTCGCGACCGGGGAGGGGGTAAACGTTCGGGTTACCTCGACGACGGAACCTTTCTTGACGTCAAGAGTAAGGTCCGTGAATTCATCAAACTCTTGGATATGCGTCGCCAAGTTATCGTACAGACGAGAAAATGCATGGCGATTAGCAAGACTTACCACGCGTTGCTTAGTCAAACTCCGAACTTCCTCGCCTTCGTTAGCAGCTCGATCAAATTGAGGCAGTCCCGTGCCGGTCTCTTTGCTGTTTTGCTGATGCGTTTCCGTTTCTTCTGACCACTGCGATGATTCGAAGGTCGAGAGGTAATCATATAGTCGGGCTGTATTGAGGTATCGGTAGTTTCGTAGCTGGGGAATTGTCATTTCCTCTCCCTTATGCGAGCGACTGGCGGGACACTGTACATCACTAGGCGAGTTGTTCGAGTTGAAACATGATCGGACGTTCGGTCGAAATTTGCCGATATCCGGACGGCCCGCAGCCCACGGGCGGCGGACGCCAGCAAGTCGGGAAGTATGATCGCGTCTTCTAGTCCCAAGGACTTCAGACCACCAAGATCGACCGGTGTAGTGCGGGTGCGGAACGCCAGCCGCTCTATCGCGCAAGATCGTTAAGCCCAATGCCCTGGCCGACAGCAGCGTTGACAGCAACCGCCACGTACGGCGACGACCGTCACCACCGGCACCCGACTCGATGACCGCGGGACCGAACCGTCCCGACCGATGCCGCGATGGTGCCTTCTAATCCTCGGATCTCACATCAAGATCGGCTGGTACGGCTCCGGTACAGAACGCCGTCTATAGCACTACGAACTGATGAGAAGCGACGGAAGCCGTAGCGGCAGCTCACCGCCGTTGTCCGGAGTGCTCGCCCATGTGGGCGGCCCAGCGCTGGAAGTGCAACCTGTACCAGTACGACCTGGCGCTCCAGGCCGTCCGCCTACCCCACGCCGTTCCCGGTGTCACTGTCCGGTAGCGGAAGCGATGGCATGCCTGGGATTCGCCGGTCGTAGCGTTCGATCTCCAGCTCGGCCTTGCGCACCTCCAGTGCGGCCTGCCGGTTCTGCTCCTCGACCAGCTTCGCCTTCGCCTGCTCCAGCTTGGCCTTCTCCTTGGCCATCGCCAACTTGAATTCGTGCCGGCGGGACTGGAGGTGCTTTACGAACGCGGCGGTGCTGCCGCCGAAGAAGAACAGGAATATGACGATGTACCAGAACACCTCGTCCAACTTCACTGCACCCCGTAGGTCGGATAGGCCCGCCTGGCCACCATACGGGGATCTGTCCAGTTCGATGGTCGCTGTTTCGCGGCGCGTAACCGGGCTGGGTGCGGGGGCGTGCCACCATGGCGGCGTGAACGGGTGGTGGTACGCCGCGGCGGTCATGTTCGCCATCAGCACGGTGCTCTGGCTGCGCGCGGGCGTGCGGCTCGCGGCGGCGAACCCTTCCGCGCGGCTGCCGTACTTCGGCCGGCCGCCGAACCAGCCCGGCGGGAACGAGTGGCTGCAGGTCCTCGCCCTGGGGTTGCTGGCCGGCGGGGTGCAGTTCGTCGCACAGGGGTTCTGGCGCAGCGGGTACGGCAACGTCTACAACGTCCTGTGGGGCCTGCCCTTCGCGGGCGTCGTGATCGTGGTTGGCCTGGTGCCGTACGTCCGGCACAACCGCCGGCGGCGCCGCTAGGTCTGGTCGCGTGAGCTTTGCGCGCGCCGTCTAGAGTGGCGGCCGTGGCGAAGCGGGGGATGATCGTCGTCGTGGCGGCGGCGCTGATGGTGGGCACCGCGGGCTGCACCGGGCAGCCGGGCGAGGCCCAGCGGCCGTCGGCGTGTGAGGCGTCGCTGCAGGCCGGCGAGGCCAAGGTGTTCACCGACCGCTGGGACCCGGCGGCGGAGCTGCCGGACGTCGGCGAGTACGCCGAGATTCACTGGCAGGTGCGCGCCGCCGGGGACCCGTGCGACCGCGCCGTCGGGCCGACCGACTGGCGCTACCAGGGCGTGCTCAAGCTGCGGCCGGAGGACGCCAAGGTCCTGGCCGGGATGTACGACTGGGGGGCCGCCGACCCGTCGCCGGACCCGCAAGACCTCGACGATCCGACGCAGATGTGGGATGCGCTCAAGCCGTTCGTCCCCGCCGGCGTGCACTGGCACAACAGCCATTTCTACGACGAGGAGGAGCCGCAGGCCCGCTGGCGCAGCTTCTACTTCGACCCCGACCTCGCGGTGGCCTGGTTCGCGATGTACGACCACTGAGCGATGTACGACCACTGAGCGATGTACGACCACTGAGCGATGTACGACCACTGACGACTGCGAGTTGTGAACAAAGTTAAACAATTCACTGTTCGACATTGTTCGATGGCGTAACACTGTCACACACTGGGCGTTCCAGACCCGTCCGCCAACGGGAGTGTGTGCATGTATCGATCCATCCTCCGCCCTCGGCGAGCCCTGCTCGCCGTCTGTGTGGCTCTGCTCGCCGCCGGGCTCGGGGCCGCGCCGGCCGCCGCCCGGGAGTCCGGTGACGCCGTCGTGCCGTCCAACGACGCGAGCCGCGGGCTCAACTACGACGGTTTCAAGGCCGGCGCCGGCCGGTGCAAGGGGCTGCTCGAGCTCAAGAACGTGCCGGGGGCCTGCACGCACGGGCCCGACGCCGCGTTCGCCGGGTTCGACGTCTCGCGCTCCGTCGCGCCGATCGCCCCCGCCGCCGTGAGGGCCGACGCCGCCGCGCCGCTGAGCGTGGTCTGCGACGGTGACGGGCAGAGCGGCTACCGCGTCCAGGTGCTGTACATCCACGGCTCCGGCAACGCCGACCGCTACAGCCAGTATCTCGCCTCGATCCGCACGTGGACGTCCGGCGTGGACGACATCTACAGCGCGAGCGCGGCGCAGACCGGCGGCGTGCGGCACATCCGGTTCGACACCGACAGCGGCTGCAACATCAGCGTGACCGACGTGGCCATCGCCAACAGCGCGCTCAGCGACTTCGGCAACTCGGTCAACGCGATCAAGGCGCAGGGGTACAACCGGACCGACCGCAAGTACCTCATGTACGTCGACGCCACCGCCCTGTGCGGCGTCGCCTACGTGACGCTGGACGACCAGCCCGGGCAGAACAACGCCAACAACTCCGGGGCCAGCTACAGCCGCGTCGACTCGGGCTGCTGGGCCGCGGGGCCGGCGGCGCACGAGCTCACCCACGCCATGGGCGCGGTCATGAGCAGCTCGCCGAACCACACCGCCTACGGGCACTGCACCGACGACTACGACATCATGTGCTACAACGACGGGCCGGGCACCGTCCTGCGCGTCGTGTGCACCGACCAGGCCCAGGACAACCGCCTGGACTGCAACAAGGACGACTACTTCAACACCAACCCGCCGGCCGGCTCCTACCTGGCCACGCACTGGAACACCGCCAACAACCGGTTCCTGCTCACCAGCGGGGGCGGGGGCGGCGGCTCGCACACCGGGACCGTGAACCTCGTGCAGCTCGGCAAGTGCGTCGACGTGAGTGGGTCGGGCACCGCCAACGGCACGAAGATCCAGATCTGGACGTGCAACGGCACCGGCGCCCAGCAGTGGACGCTGCCCGGCGACGGCACCGTTCGAGCGCTCGGCAAGTGCCTCGACGTCGCGTCCGGCGGCACGGGCAACGGCACCAAGCTGCAGCTGTGGGACTGCAACGGCACCGGCGCCCAGCAGTGGACCTACGTGTCGGCGAGCCAGGCCCTGCGCAACCCGCAGTCCGGCCGCTGCCTCGACGATCCTTCCAGCAGTACCACCGATGGAACCCAGCTGCAGATCTGGGACTGCAACGCCACCAATGCGCAGCGCGTGACGGTGCCAGCCTGACCGATTGGGCCCAGCCTGACCGAGTACCGCTCAGGCGGCGTCGACCGACACGAGCAGGCCCTGATTGACCGCGGCCATCAGGGCCTGCGAGCGGTTGTTGACCCGCAGCTTGCTGTACAGCCGCGAGACGTAGGTCTTCACCGTCGCCTCGGACACGGCGAGGCGCTGCGCGATCGTCGGCAGGCTCAGCCCGTCGCGCATCAGCGACAGCACCTCCTGCTCCCGCTGGCTCAGCAGGCCGGTCTGGCCGCGCCGCCGCGACAGCGCGGAGGACAGCCCGGGCGCGGTGAACGAGTGCGGCGCGACGGCGGCGTGGCGGATGGCGGCGAGCACCGAGGAGATCGGGGCGGCCTTCGTGACGTACGCCGAGAGCCCGGCGTCCAGCGCCCGGTACAGCAGGTTGTCGTCGCTCACCGCGCTCAGCAGTACCACGCCCAGGTCGGGGCTGGTGGCGCGCAGCCGGCGGGCCAGCGTGATCCCGTCGGTGTCGGCCAGCGACGCGTCGATCGTCACGACGTTGGCGCCGGTCTCGGCCACGACGCGCTCGGCGTCGGCGGCGCTGCCGGCCTCGCCGACGAGCGTGATGTCGGGAACCGTGGCCACGACGCGGTTGAGTCCGAGCCGGAGAAGGACGTGTTCGTCGACGGCGACCAGTCGGATCGTCATCAAAGGGCTCCCTAAAGGTGGCGTGGCCAGGCGTTTTCCGTTTGCCTGACCAGCGTCGCAAGGGGCAGCGCGGGCCGGGAAGGTGCTGCAATGGACCTGCGCTCGTCCGCACCCGTGCTGCACCGCACGACAATCGGACACCGGTGGACACCGTCCCCATTTAGGGTGGAGTTCGTGTCCGACGTGGTGACCCGGGTCCGTGAGATCTGCCTGGCGATGCCGGGCGTGAGCGAGCATGTCAGCCATGGCACCCCGCTGTTCAAGCGCGGGCGCAAGGCGTTCGTGCAGGTGTGGCCGGACGGGCACCACCAGAACCAGTTCCCGCACCTGTGGTGCGCGGCGCCGGAGGGCGTGCAGGAGCTCCTGATCGCCCAGGATCCGCGGGTGTACTTCCGGCCGCCCTACGTCGGACACCGGGGCTGGATCGGCGTGGACCTGCGCGCCGCCGACTGGGACGACGTGGAGGAGCTGATCGAGGCGGCCTACGCGACCGTCGCCTGAGGCAGCGTGACGCGCACGGTGGTACCGCCGCCCGGGGTCTCGTCGATGATCGAGGCACTGCTGCTCATCGCGCCGACGGTAGGTCGGCGAAGGTGCAGGGGAGCGTGATCCGGACGGTGACGCCCGGGCGGTCGACGGAGGTGATCATCGTGCCTCCGTGCCGCGCGGCGATCTCCCGCCCGAGCATCAGGGCCAGGGCGCCCGTCCGGTACTCCTCCGGCCGCTGCGGATGCGGGATGCGCATCGACAGCAGCCGTTCGGCGGTGAGCCCGGCCTCGGACGCGACGGACACCACGACGCTCCAGCGCCCGTTCGCGAACCGGGCGGCGACGGCGGGCGGCCCGACGATCGCGGCGACCTGTACGGCGGTGTGGAAGAGCTCGTGCAGCAGCTCCCGATCGCCCGGCAGGTCGGGGCCGGGGCCGGCATCCAGCGGTACACCCGGAAAATCCAGCAGCTCGTCCAGCCGCAGCGGGGCCAGGTCCAGCGGCGCCTCCGCCGTCTCCAGGCGCGTGAGCAGCAGCAGGTCGGCGACCAGCACCTGCATGCGCTCGGCGTTGCGCCGGATCACCCCGAGCGCGGCCTGGCGGTCCTCCGGCTCCAGCGCGATCGCGTCGTCGCCCGCCTCGAGCATCGTGGCGAACGTGACGATCGAGGTCAGCGGGGTGCGCAGCTCGTGCGAGGCAACCCGGATGAACTCGGTGCGCAGCTGCGACAGCTCGGTCAGCAGCCGGTGCCGCTCGGGCAGGTCCGGGTCCGCGGTGGCGCGCAGGTAAAGCTCGGCATCGGGCGGCGAGCGGTGCGCCAGCGGGCGGAGGGCGACGGCGCCGGGGCAGCGCCGCAGCGCGGTGCGCACCTCGCGGCCGTCGCGGTGCAGCAGCGGCACGTCGAGCTCCACGCCCTCGGGCAGCTCGGTGCCCCGCAGCCGCGGCGGCAACAGCAGCTCGGCGAACTCGGCGCCCAGCGCGCGGGATCGTTCGTAGCCAAACAGATCCGTCGCCGCGGGCGGCCAGGCACGGATGACCCCGCGCTCGTCGATCGCGATCTCGGCCGGCGGGCCGGCCCGTTCGTCGTTCATGCAGCCCCGCTCGTCCTCCGGAAACGTTACAGGACATGTCATTACATTGCGTAGAATACGGGCGTACCGACAGTAAGCGACAAATGCCGCGGACGCTGCCGGCGAGGAGTGCTTTGCGTGGAGAGACCGACCGCCTGGTCGACACCGGCCTGATCGAGGGTGCCGTGGTCGACCTGGTGGTGCGTGCGGCGAACGCGGCCACCGTGGTGGACGCGCTACGGCTCGTTGCCGAGCTCCGCGGCTTCTCCGGCGTGCGCTCGGCCGACATCGTGCCGGCGCTGGCCCCGGCCGTGGGCGAGCTCGACCTGCTCGACCGGCTGCCCGTCGGGCCCGCCCAGTGGGGCCAGGAGCTGCGGGTCGAGTTCAGCGCCGCGCCGGCCCGGACCGAGCTGCTCGCCGCCGCCTCCGAGATCGCCGCCGCGGCGGACCGGGCGCTCGGCCAGCCGTGCCGCGCGGTGTCCCCGCCGCCGATGCAGGGCTCGCCGCTGGCGTGGGCCATCACCGCCGGCGCCCGCGCGATAATCGTCAGCGTCGAGCCGGGCCGCGGCTGGAGCGCGCTGTCGGACTCGTTCAGCACGGTGCTCGGCTACGACCGGCACCGCCCGCCCGACTTCCGCCTGCTCGACATCGTGCACCCCGACGACCGGCCCGCGGCCGTGGCCCTGTTCCTGGCCTGCTGCGCCGGTCGCCAGCCCGAGCGGGCGACCGACCTGCGCGTGTGCACCGTCAACGGCCGGTGGAGAACCATCGAGGTCGCCGCGCGCAGCTTCGTCGACGACGCCGACGTCGGTGCCGTCGTCTTCTTCGGCCTCGACGTCACCGCGCAGCGCGACGCCGAGCGCACCGCCCGCATCGAGCAGCAGCGCCTCGCCCGGCTCGTCGAGACCATGGACGACGGGCTGCTCATGCTCGACGACCAGGGCCACGTGTGCCTGGCCAACCGGGCCGCGCACCGGCTGCTCGACACCGGCGTGCTCGACGTCAGCCCGGAGCACGACCCCGACGACGCCGAGCCGCTGGACTGGGCCGCGGTCATCGAGCGCACCATCGCCCGGCTCGGCCCGGAGGCGTTCCGGGTCGACCGGCTGCGCGCCGGCTTCCGCTCCCGCCGCGCCGTCGTCGGCGAGGAGCTGTGCTTCGAGGACGGCCGGGTGCTCGAGCTCGACCTCGTGCCGGTCACCGCACCGACCCGCCTGGGCGGGTCGGCCGACGGCGGCACGCTCATCCACCTGCGCGACGTGACCGCCCGCGTCGCCGTGCGGCGCGGCCTGGAGGAGCGCAGCCGGGGCCTGGAGGAGCGCAACCAGGCGCTGGTGGAGGCGACCGCGCTCAACAACGAGTTCATCGCCAGCGTCTCGCACGAGCTGCGCGGCCCGCTGTCCTCGGTGGTGGCGTTCTCGCACCTGCTCGGCGACAGCACCAGCGGCGAGCTGTCGGAGGACCAGCGCACGTACCTCTCCGTCATCGACCGTAACGCCAACCGCCTGCTGCGCCTCATCGAGGACCTGCTGCTGCTGTCCCGCCTGGAGGCGCGCACCCTGCAGCTCAAGCCGATCCCGACCCGCCTGCCCGACCTGCTCGGCGTCGCGGTGGCCGAGCGGCTGCCGGCGGCACGGGCGGCCGGCATCGACCTGAGCCTGGAGTGCGACGAAGGCCCGGAGATCGTCTGCGACGACACCCGCGTGCACCAGGTCGTCGACAACCTCGTGAGCAACGCGGTGAAGTTCACGCCGAGCGGCGGGCGGGTGGCGGTCAAGGCCTGGCCCGGCCCGGAGGACGAGGGCTGGTCGGTGTCGGTCGCCGACTCCGGCGTCGGCATCCCCGCGGCGGACCTGCCGCGGCTGTTCAGCGCGTTTTTCCGCGGCTCCAACGTGACCGCGGCGGTCGGGCGGCAGGTCATGCCCGGGACGGGGCTCGGGCTGGTCGTCAGCCGGGCCATCGTCGAGTTACACGGCGGCAGCATCAGCGTCGCCAGCACTGAAGGGGTCGGCACGACGGTCACGCTGTCGTTGCCCACGCGACCGGCACGGAATGGGGGATGATCGTGAGCCGACTTCTCGTCGTCGAGGACGATCCTGATATCGCCATGGCACTGCGCCTGCTCCTCACGCGCGCCGGGCATCAGGTCGCACACGCCAAGGACGGCCGCACCGGCCTCCGCGACGCGTACACCGAGCGCCCCGAGCTGGTGATCCTGGACATCGGCCTGCCCGGCATGGACGGCTGGCAGGTCCTGGAGCGGCTGCGCGACGTGAGCGACGTGCCCGTGCTGCTGCTCACGGCGCACGGCCAGGAGTCGGACAAGGTCCGCGGCCTGCGCGGCGGCGCCGACGACTACCTCACCAAGCCGTTCACCAACGCCGAGCTCGTCGCCCGGGTCGAGGCGCTGCTGCGGCGCAGCGCCGGGCCGGCATCGTGGGCGGACGAGGTGTACGACGACGGCGTCCTGCGCATCGACCCGGCCGCCCGCCGCACGTTCGTGGCCGGCGACGAGGTGCGCCTGACCCCGACGGAGTTCCGGCTCCTCAACGTCCTGGTCCGCCACGCCGGCGCGGTGCTGTCGCCCAACCAGCTGCTGGCCCAGGCGTGGGACGACCCGACCGGCATCGGCCCGGAGCGCGTGAAGTTCGCGGTGCTGCGGCTGCGGCGCAAGCTCGGCTGGACCGATCCGGACGCCTCGCCGATCGAGTCGGTGCGCGGCTTCGGCTACCGCTACCGCCGTCCGGTCATGGACCGGGCTGAGTAAACCCACCCGCACCCGGGCGGGAACGGGACCGGCGACTCGCTCGGATCAACCTTGTAGCTGTCACCCACCGCCCACGAAATGAGTCGTACATGATCGACCTCTCCGCCGACGGTCACGTCCACACCGCGTTCTCGTCCGGCCGCGACAGCGTCAGCGTGCTCGTCGCCGCGGCCGAGCAGGCCGGCCTGACGGAGCTCACGTTCGCCGACCGGGTCGGGCCGGACACCAGCTGGCTGCCGCCGTACCTCTCGTCGATCCAGCGGGCCCAGCAGCGCACCGACCTGGTCCTGCGCCGCGGCGTGGAGGTCGAGGCGATCGGCATCGACGGGTGGCTCGCGTTCCCGTCGGACCTGAGCGGGCTCGAGGTCATCTCGGTCGGGTTCAACCGGCTGCCGCTGCCGGCCGGCCTGCTCAGCCCCGACGCGGTCCGGACCCAGATCGACGCCGGCGCCATGCGCGCCCTCGACGTTGTCGACCAGGTCGTCACCGTCACCGGGCTGGCCGTCGAGCGCGTCTCCCGCTACGCGCCGACCCGCCTGGCCCGGCCGCTGGACTTCCTGATCCGCGCCGGCATCGAGGAGTCGGCCGTGCCCGACACGGCCATCGCCGAGCTCGTCGAGGCGTGCCGGGTCAACGGCACCGTCGTGGAGATCAGCGAGCGGCACCGCCTGCCGGGGCTCCGGCTGGTCCAGGCCTGCATCGAGCAGGGCGTCCGGCTGGCCGCGGCGAGCGACGCCGTGCGGGCCGGCGAGGTCGGCCATTACCGGTACGTCCGCGAGATCGCCGACGCCGTCCAGCACTCGCCCGCCGCCGCCTGAGCACCCGCATCGGACCCGCCGTGGTTAGCCCGAAATCGGCTAATTGCGGCGGGTCCGGCATTTAGGATCAAGTTGTGCCGAAGGATCGCGAACTCGTGCTCGTCTCCCTGTTGCAGGAGGCGACGCGGATCGCGAACGAAGCCGACGACATCCGCGACGCCGGGCTGCCGGTGATCAACGCGGTCTGCGCGGCGACCGGCTGGCCGGTGGGGCACCTGTGCCTGCCCGACGAGCGCGACCGCCGCACGTTCGTCTCCACCGATGTGTGGCACGAGGACGTACCCGGCGAGTTCGCCGAGCTGCGCAAGGCCAGCGAGGACGTGCGCTTCCCGTACGGCGCCGGGGTCGTGGGGCGCGCGGCGAAGACCGGCCGGCCGCAGTGGATCGCCGACGTCGCCCACGAGACCTCGTTCGTGCGGCCCAGCGTCGCCGGGGTCGGCGCGGCGATCGCCTTCCCCATCACCGGCCGCGGCGTCGTCGCCGCGGTGCTGGAGTTCTTCACCCGCGCGCCGGCCGAGCCCGACGCCGGGCTGCTGGAGATCATGGCCGACGTCGGCATCCAGCTCGGCCGGGTCGCGGACCGCATGGCGGCCCGGCAGGCGCTGCTGTTCGGCTCGCAGCGGCTGGAGCGGATCCTCGACAGCTGCGTCGAGGCGTTCGTGGCCATGGACGACAGCGGAATGATCACCTCCTGGAACGCGGCCGCGGAGAAGGTCTTCGGGCTGTCCAAGGAGGAGGCGATCGGGCGGCGGCTGGCCGACACGATCGTGCCCCCGCAGTACCGCGAGGCGCACCACCTCGGCGTCGGGCGCTTCCTGACGACGGGGGAGAAGCGGGTCCTCGACAACCGCATCGAGATCACCGCGTGGCACGCCAACGGCTACGAGTTCCCGGTGGAACTGGCCGTGTGGGCCGTCCAGGACCCGATGATGGGCTGGACGTTCAACGCGTTCGTGCACGACATCACCGACCGCAAGCGCACCGAGGACGCGCTGCGCCACGCGTACGAGCACGAGCGCGAGGCGGTGTCCCGGCTGCGCGAGCTCGACGTGGCCAAGAGCGACTTCGTGGCGACGGTGTCGCACGAGTTCCGCACGCCGCTGACGAACGTCATCGGCCACCTCGAGGTGCTGACCTCCGGCGACGCGGGGCCGCTGACCCCGGCCCAGATGCGCATGCTCGGCGTGATCGGCCGCAACTCCGACCGGCTGCGCGCCCTCATCGAGGACATGCTCACCATCTCCAAGGTCGAGGCCGGCGTCTTCGACCTGGACCTGCGCGCCACCGACCTGCACGAGGTGCTCAGCGCCGCCTGCGCCGCCGTCGAGCCGCGGGCCAAGCGGCGCGGGCACCGCCTGGTGCTCAGCGTGGAGGGCCGGCTCGGCACGGTCGAGGCCGACCCCGAGCAGCTGCAGCGGGCGCTGTCCAACCTGCTCATCAACGGCGTCAACTTCACGCCGGACGGCGGCCTGGTCGAGCTCGACGCGCGCATCGACGGCGAGCGGGTGGAGATCAGGGTCCGCGACAACGGCGTCGGCATCGACCCCGACGAGCAGCCGCAGCTGTTCACCCGGTTCTTCCGCGGCACGTTCGCGGTCCGCGAGGCGGTGCAGGGCGCGGGCCTCGGCCTGGCGATCACCAAGACCATTGTGGAGGGTCACGGCGGGGAGATCTCGGTGGAGAGCCTCGTCGGGCACGGCACCACGTTCACGATCCGGATCCCGCGGGAGCGTCCGGTCTGGCTCTAGCCGTCGCCGCCGGCGGCTCCGGTGCCGGTTCGAAGGGCTGCGTCTGTACCGTCTGGAAGCCCGTCCGCGTCATCTCGCCCCACACGTGCTTGCCGCCCCGGATCGCCGACCACATGCCCATGGTCCGCCACAGCGCGGTCAGCTGGCGGTAGCCGACGTTCTCCAGGATCGAGGCGAGCACCGAGGCGACCAGGTCCGTCCACCGGTGGTAACGGTGGAACGAGTACTCCTCGACGGTGAGCGCGATGAGGTTCAGCAGCAGCGCGTAGCCGTAGGCGACCGAGACGAACACGAGCGCGAAGCCGGCGTCGACCGCGCCGACGTAGAGCCCGAGCGGCACCAGTACCACGCCGGCCAGCTCGATCACCGGGGCCAGCAGCTCGAACAGCACGTAGTAGGGCATCGCGACGAGCCCGATCCGGCCGTACCGCGGGTTCGCGATCATCCCGCGGTGCTTGCTGAGGATCTCGGTGATGCCGCGGTGCCATCGGCGGCGCTGCTTGCCGAGAACCTTGAGCGTGCTCGGCGCCTCGCTCCAGGACACCGGTTCGGCGACGAAGACGATCCGATAGTCGCGCTTCTGCCGGCGCAGGTGCCGGTGCAGGCGCACCACGAGCTCCGCGTCCTCGCCGATGCAGTCGTGGGCCAGGCCGCCGACCTCGACGAGCAGGTCGCGGCGGAAGATGCCGAACGCGCCGGAGATGATGAGCAGCCCGCCGATGCGCGACCAGCCGGTGCGCCCGAGCAGGAACGCCCGCAGGTACTCGACGACCTGCACGCGGGGCAGCCACGTGCGCGGCATGCGGACGTCGACGATGCGGCCGGCCACGACGGTGCAGCCGTTCGCGACCCGGATGACGCCGCCGGAGGCGACAGTCCGCACCGGGTCGTCGGAGAACGGCTTGGCGACGGACAGCAGCGCCTGCGGGTCGAGGATGGAGTCGGCGTCGACCATGCACACCAACGGGTACTGCGCGACGTTGATGCCGGTGTTGAGCGCGTCGGTCTTGCCGCCGTTCTCCTTGCGCACCACCACGAGCGGGTCGGGCCGGTCGCGGGGCACGTGGATGGAGACGATGCCGCCGCGGGTCGGGGTGGCGTCGGGCACCACGCGGGGGACCTCGACGAGCCCGAACTCCTCCTGCAGCCGCTCGAAGGTGTCGTCGTCGGAGCCGTCGTCGATGACGATGACCTCGAAGACCGGGTAGCGCAGGGCCAGCATCGCCTGGACCGACTGCACGATGCCGGCCGATTCGTTGTACGCCGGGACGAGCACCGAGACGGGCTGGGTGAGCGGGCTGCGGTACGTCTCCTCGTGCCCGGCGAAGGGGACCCGCCGCAGATGGTGCACGAACTCGCGGCCGGCCAGCACGATGAGCACCAGGTAGCTGCTGTTGATGAGCAGGAAGTACGTGAGGATGAAGACGTCCGTGACCCGCAGGACGTCCCGAATAATTTCGGCCGTCATGGGACCTCAGCGCGCTGCTGTGCCCCCGCGAGGGTCTGCTTGCGGTGGTCGTCCAACTCGGCGGCGGCGAGTGCCTCGCGGGCGTGGGCGGCGCTGAGCAGCACCTCCGGGTCCGGGCCGGCGTCGGGCTCGGCGCTGTGGCGGGGGCGCACGTGCGCGCGGTGCTCGGCGGCCACCAGCGCGGCCCGGCCGGCGTTGCCCAGCCGGAGCAGGGAGCGCGCGGCGTTGTGGGCGACCGCGTAGTCCGGGTCGGCCAGCAGCGCCGACAGCGCCGGCGCCGCGGTCACCGCGCCGAGCTCGCCCAGCGCGCGGGCGGCCTCGGCCCGCAGTACCGGCGGCCGGTCCTCCTCCAGCGCGTCCAGCAGCGGCGCCAGGGCCGTGCGGGTGCCGAGCCGGCCGAGGCTGCGCGCCGCGCTGACCCGGACCTCGACGGCCGGGTCGGCCCGCAGGGCGCTCTCCACCCGCACGGTCGCACCCACCGCGCCGATGAGCCCGAGCACCTCCGCCGCGGTCGCGCGCACCGGCGTGCGCGGGTCGTCCAGCGCGGCCAGCAGCGCGTTCTGCGCGGAGGTGCCGAGCCGGGTGAGCGCGGTCGCCACCACGTGCGCCGGCACCGGGCGGCGGCTGGGCAGCGTGGCGAGCAGCGGCTGGGTCGCGCCGGCGTCGCCGATGCGCCCGAGCGAGCGGGCGGCGACCACGCGCACGTCCGGGTCGGGGTCGCTGAGCAGGTCGCACAGCGGCAGCAGCGCGTCCTTGCGCCCGAGGTTGCCCAGCACCTCGGCGGCCGTCGCCCGGGCCACCGGGTCGCGCCGCTTGAGTTGGCTGCGGGCCCGCCAGGCGGCGCCGCGGCGCTCGAAGACGTCCACGAGCGTGGCGTGCGCCTCGCCGCGGACCTTGCCCAGCAGCGCGACGGCGTTGGGCTCGACGGCGAGCCAGACCTCCTCGGGCAGCCCGACCAGCTCGTCGACCTGTGCGGGGTCGTCGTCGCCGGCGGCGATGGCCAGCAGCAGCTGGCGGGCGGGCCTGGCCAGGCGGGCGCGCCGGGCCTCGCGGGCGCGGCGCGCGGTCCGCCCCCCGACGATGAGGCCGGCCAGGACGAGCGCGGCGAACAGCACGAAGAACAACGCCACCAGGGCGGCGCCGGCGAGCGTCACGTGCGCATGCGGGCCAGGACCGCCTCGACCCGGCTCACCAACTCCCGCGGGCTGAACGGTTTGACGATGTAGTCGTCGGCGCCGGCCCCGAAGCCGACCTCGACGTCGCCCTCCTGGGCGCGCGCGGTGAGCAGGATGATCGGCAGGGCCTTCGTGCCCTGTTCCTGGCGCAGCTGGCGGCACACGTCGATGCCCGACATGCCGGGCATCATGACGTCCAGGACCACCAGGTCCGGCGGGTTCTCGGTGGCCGCGGTCAGCGCGGCGAGGCCGTTGTCGACGGCCACCACGTCGTAGCCCGCCTGCTCCAGCTTGAAGGCGACGAGGTCCCTGATGTCCATGTCGTCGTCGGCGACCAGGATCGCGGTCATAGGTCGGCCCGCTCCTCTCAACCGTTGCCGGATTTTCAGCATATGCGGCTTTTTGCCGGAGATCCGCCGGATGGCAAAAGGGCGCCGGCCGTCCGGCCGGCGCCCCGCTTGGACGGTGTCGTTACAGGTCGTGCTGCTGACGCAGGCGCGCGCTGTGGTCGTCGGCGTGCTGCATCGGCCCCAGGTTGCCGTTCGGCGGCGCGGGCTGGACGGGCCGCTCGTTGGAGGGGTGCGTGAGCCCGGAGGCCGACGCGATGCCGCGGGCGATGCTCGCCACGCTCGGGCGGGGCTTCTTCTCGGCCTTCTCCTCGGCCGGCTCCTCGGCCTCCGCCGCCTTGGCCGCCGCCTCCTCGCAGAACCGCTTGAAGCCCTTGAGGTCGGACTTCAGCCGGCGGTTGAGGACCTCCGCGGCGTGCTGCTCGCTCGGCATCAGCTCGCGGGCGTCGATCTGCAGCTCGGCGATCACGCGGGTCATGTCGTCGGCCATCGGCTCCAGGCGCAGCGCCTCGATGACCTGCGGGCCGTCCATCGCCTCCCAGCACAGGAACTCGTCCGTGCGGGTCTCGGTGATCCGGGCGTCGAACTCGGCCCGGTTGCCGCCGATGTCGAGGACCATGTGCGCGGTCGAGGCGTCGATCGGCGCCAGGCTCATGATGCCGGACATGAACTGCGAGTAGTTCTCGAAGTGGGTCAGCTGCTCGTAGGCGACCGCCACCGGTACGGCCACCTCGATCGACTCTCTGGCGGTGCTCATGGTGGTCCCCCTTGCCGTCTCAGCTGGTAGATGCCCACACCGTACGTCTGATTCGCCCCGATTGAGGGTGATTCGTGGAAAACATGAAAGGCCCCCGCCGGGCTCGGCGGGGGCCTTCGGTCATGCGGCGATTCAGAGGCTGAGCGTCCAGCCGGTCAGGGTGCCCGCGTCGCCCGCGAACACGTCCTTGACCTGCAGGGTCCAGGTGCCGTTGCGGACCTCGCTGGACAGGTCGACCTTGAACGTGGCCGTGGCGAACGCGTTGTCGTCACCGGAGGTCGAGCTCTTCACCTTGTAGTCGGTGCCGTCCGGCGCGATCAGGTCGACGCGCAGGTCGCCGCGGTCCCGGTGGTTGATCGTGACCTTGATGCCGGCCGTCTTCGAGCCGGCGCCGGCGCAGCCGGCGACCACGAGCCGGCTGGCGGCGGTGCCCGGGTCCGGGATCGAGACCTTGGCGGTGCTGGTCACGGTGCAGGCGGCCGGGGTGGCCGGCGTGGTGGGGTTGGCCGGCGTGGTCGGGTCGGCCGGGGTCGTGGGGTCGGCCGGGGTCGTCGGCGGGGTCGTCGGCGTGGCCGGCGTCTCGGTGCCGCCGTTGCCGAGCGTCGCGGTGTACAGCAGCTTGTTCGGCGAGCCGCTGCCCGCGTTCTTCACCGCGCCGTTGGTGGCGGCCGCGACGAGCGCGTCACGCACCTGCTGCGGGGTGGCCGTCGGGTGCGCGGCCAGGTACAGCGCCGCGGCGCCGGCCACGTGCGGGGTCGCCATCGAGGTGCCGCTCATCCGCTGGGTGGCGGTGTTGGAGGAGTTGGAGCTCGAGGTGATGTTCGAGCCCGGGGCGAAGATGTCGATGCAGGTGCCGAAGTTCGAGTAGCTCGCGCGGGCGTCGGTGTTGTCGGTCGCGCCGACGGTGATCGCCTCCGGCAGGCGCGCCGGGGACTTGGTGCAGGCGTTGGCGGAGTCGTTGCCGCCGGCGACCGCGTAGGTCACGCCGGACGCGATCGACTTCTTCACCGCGTTGTCGAGCGTGACGCCCGCCGAGCCGCCGAGGCTCATGTTGGCCACGGCCGGCTTCACCGCGTTCTTGGTGACCCAGTCGACGCCGGCGATGATCTGCGAGTAGGAGCCGCTGCCGGAGCAGTCGAGCACGCGCACGGCCACGATCTTGACGTCCTTGGCCACGCCGTAGGTCTTGCCGCCGACGGTGCCGGCGACGTGGGTGCCGTGGCCCTGGCAGTCGCTCGCGTCCGCGTCGTTGTCGACGAAGTCGTAGCCGGAGCGGGCCCGGCCGCCGAACTCGCTGTGGGTCAGGCGGACGCCCGTGTCGATGATGTACGCCGTGACGTTGCTCGCCGGCCCGTACGTGTAGGTCCCGTTGAGCGGCAGCGCCGCCTGGTCGATGCGGTCGATGCCCCAGGTGGCGCCGGTCTGCGACGACTCGATCGAGACCTTGCGGTCCTGCTCGACGTAGGCGACGGCCGGGTCGGCGGCGAGGCGGCGGGCGGCGGTGGCGCTCATGTGCCCGGAGAAACCGCGCACCGCGCTGCTGAACCGGTCCTCGACCTTGCCGCCGACCTTGTCGGCGAGCGCGTCCGAGGTGGTCGTCGTGCCGTCCTTCATGACCACGATGTACTGGTCCTTGAGCGCGCCGGCGGCGTCCGTTCCCTGCACGGCGCCCTCGGCCGGCGCGGCCGCGGCGGCACCGGCGAAGGTGAAGGCGGTGGCGGCCGTGGCGGCGGCGCCGAAGAAGATTCCGGTAATGGCGCGACGGGCGATGTTCTTCGTCATTATGTCTGCATCCCTTTACGGTTAGCCGGCATTCGTAGCGTCATTGGTGACCTGCCGTGATTCGTTATTGCATTTCCTTGCTGAAATAAGATTGCGGTGCGCGGGTGGCGCTCGCGGGACCCCGCCGGGAGCAGCCCGGTTGCCGGCATTCCGTTTCGCGCTCAGCCCCTTGCGTCACGCTCGGTTGCCAAACGGTTTTGCGATTTCGCCGCACCCGAATTTGTGCTTGCCGCTCGGCCGACCTCGGGGCTGTTCGGCTCTGCCCGTTTCCGGGACTCCGAGGGCTTTGGCCGACATGTCAGGATGCTGGCGCATCCCGACATGTCGGATTTTTCGCCCGACGGGCGGCGTTCCTGCCTTCGCCGGTCTTGCATATGGCGAAGGCCGCCTGGACGGCAGTCCAGACGGCCTTCGCTCACCGGGGGGAACCGGGAATCAGAGCTTGACGTTGAATCGCGGATCGGCGGCGATCTTCTTGAAGCCGGCCAGCGCCTCGGGGGTGTCGTCGATGCGGATGTCGTGACCGCTCTGGTCGTGCGCGGTCTCGAAGTACACCAGACCCTTGATCTGGGGCATCTTCGCCAGCTGCGGCAGGACCGTGGCGTACACGTCGGCCTTGTTCTTGCCCACGACCGTCGGCGACGAGTCGTACACGCCCCACTCGGCGACCATGATGGGCTTGCTCGGGTGCTTCGTCGTGGCCCAGTTGTAGAAGCCGGGGAAGCTCGCGCTGTTGGTGCGGTTCATCATGTAGTTGAAGTCGCCGTAGTGGAAACCGCCCGGCTGCGCGTTGTTGTAGGTGTCCACGCCGACCCAGTCCACGACGTCGTCGCCCGGGTACATGTCGCCCCACCACGAGGTGTTGTTCCACTTCTCGTAGTTCATGTAGGCCACGACGAACACGGCGTTGGTGACCCCGTCGGCCTTCAGGCGCAGCGCGGTGTGGCGGAACATCGCCGCGAAGTCCTTGGCGGTCTGCCCCGAGCCGGCGGCCGGGTTGACGTCGTTCTCCGGCTCGTGGTGCAGCACCATGAAGAACGGCTTGTTGAAGTTGGCCTTGATGTACGTGGCGAGCCGGTCGATGCGCGCGTCCTCGTCGCCGCGGGCGACGTTGGCCCACTTGGTGCCGTAGCCGACCTTCCAGTTCAGCATCAGCGTGCGCGGGTGCGCCGGGTCGTTGGTCATGGCGATCTCGGCCTTGGTCGGGAAGAGCTCGTCACCCTTGTGGTACGTGTGGTAGATCGTCGAGGTCCGGCCGGACTTGGCCTCGAACGTCTTGAGCGCCTCGTCGCGCGGCACGTCGGAGAAGCCGCCGGCCGCCGCGCCCCACAGCACGCCGCAGGTCGGGACCAGCTTCGCGCCGGCGGTGCAGGTGCCGGGGTCCGCCGGCGTGGTGGCCGGGCTGCTCGGCGTGGTGGCCGGGCCGCTCGGGGTCGTCGCGGGGCCGCTCGGGGCCGGGCTGCTCTCGGTCGGCTTGGTGGTGGCGGCGCGCGCGACGGTCACGTCCAGGGCGGGCGCCCCGGTCGCGGCCTCGGCCGAGCGGAACCGCGCCGGGCTGTTCGACACCTTCGAGGTGACCGCGAAGGTGTACGTCCCGGCGCCCTTGACCACGGAGCTCACGTCGAAGGAGACCGACGTCGCGCTCGAGCTGGGCTTCGCGGTGGCGATGACGGCGCCGACCGCCGGGTCGTTCTTGGCCGTCAGCGACTTCTCGGTCCACGTCGTGTCGGCCACGCGGCTGAGCGAGATGGAGCCGGGCAGGGCCTTCGACTCGCGGGTCAGCGTGACCTTGGCGCTCTTGACGGTGGCGCCGGCGCCCGGGTTGGCGACGGTGAACTTCAGGAAGCCGATCATCGTGTCCCCGCCCTGGCGGCCGGCGACGAGGGTGGTGGAGGAGCCGAAGTTGTACGACGGGCGGCTGCTCGAGCTGTAGGTGTCGTCCGCGGCGCCCGAGCGCACGACGTCGGTCGTCTCCGCAGCGGCGCTGCCGCTGTAGACGGCGGTGCCCATTCCGGCACCGATGGCGAGCACGGCGATCGGCATCAATGTGCGGGCGTAGCGGCGAATCATCTATTCAGAACCCTTCCGTGGGTGTCGCGATCCTGTGAGCGGTCTTGCCGGCCGGCGTTGTCATCCGGACGTCCACAAGATTCGCGATGGCGAGGTACACCCCCGGTTCGCCGCAAGTTGCCGTTCGGGTGTCCGCCTTCCGGGGAGTCTGTCCACTGTGGACGTGTGCCGCGTGGCCCGCGCTCGGCCGCCGGTCTGCCGCCCGCCGGGTGGCCTGGTGTCGAAACGTTGCCGGTCGGGTATGTGAATCGCGTCCGTGATGCATCAGACGAACGGTCGGTTCCGGCAACCGACCGGTGACCGAATGCCAACGCTTACGAACTAGGCGCTCATTTCCGGCGAACGTAATGTTGGTCCGGTAAGCCGCAACACCCGGAAATGCCACATTTCAGACAGCAGCCCATCGTTACGATTCGAGGAGACTGAGATGACCCCGATGCTGATCTCGCGCCCGGCCGTTCACGTCGTCCCCGAGCTCGTGGGCGAGCGCTGCGACAGCTGTGGTGCTGCGGCGAAGCTGACCGTGACGTTCGGTACGGCCGGCGAGCTGTCCTTCTGCGGCCACCACGCGAACCGGTTTGCGGACCGGATCGCCGCGACGGCGGACAAGGTCGTCGTCGAGTCGGGCTTCGACTGGCGCGGCTGAGCCGTCCAGACAAAAGCGAACGTGGCGCCGCGGCATCATGCCGTGGCGCCACGCTGCTTTTCCGGGTGGATCGCGTCCGTCAGGCGGTCGGTCCTGAACACGCCTGGTTCGAGGAGCGTTGCCGGCCTTCGATCAGGGGGAACAGTGCCGGCAGGATGAGTTCGACCAGCCGGCCCCGCCAGTGAAGGCCCGTCCGGACCGACAGGGCCGAGTTGTCCGCCGCGGCCAGTGGCGGGCACGCGGGCGTGTGTGGTCGTTCATTACTTCCGGTTGAGCGGGCCGCTGTCGAACCGGCCTCGGTCATGGCAGGTCGTGGCCGAAGAGTGCGGCGATACGGCGCTGCCAGCCGACCAGCACCCGCGGTCGGCGCCCGGCCGAGTGGTTGAGGGATGGCGACCGCCCCGTGAGGTGCGGTGACGTGGCCTGCCGGCGCGGTGGGTGGTCACGTAGGCGCGGGGACCGGCCCTGGTGGCCGCGCGGCTGGCCGGTGTGGGGCGGGACCCCCGGGATCTTGTGCGTGAGCCGGTGCAGCAGGCCGCCCCCGGTGTGGACGTCGGACATTTGCGAACCTCCCCGACACGTACGGCGTACGGCTCGACGTATGCCGTACGCCGTCCACGTTAGACGTACGCTGTACGTCGCGTCAACGACCCGACCGGGGTCGCCCCGAGCCGGTGTTGTGGCGGTCGACCGCGTGTTGTCCGTTAAGTCGTAAAAAATCGGATATATGCCGGATAGCATCTTTGTGTGCGTCGCAAGCCGAGCCCTCGTCCGCGGCGGCCCGGGCTGGCGGGTCGCGAGGGGGCGCTGCTCGTCGCCGTTTTCGTGTCGGGGGCGGCGTTTCTGGCCGCGGTACCGGCGATGATCAGGGAATTCTCGTCCGTCCTGGCCGGCGGGACGGCGCTGGTGGCCGCCGGGGTCGCCCTGGCGCTGCTACGGCGGCGGTCGCGGCGGCTGGCGCGGTCGCTGGCCCGCTCCTCGGCCCGGCGCCGCGGGCTCGAGCGGGCGCTGCACGAGAGCGCCATCCGCGACCCCGTGACGGGCCTGGCCAACCGGGCGCTGCTGACCGCCCGGCTGGCCGACATCGGGCCGGGGGCGACGGTGATGCTGCTGGACCTGGACGGGTTCAAGGAGATCAACGACGACCTCGGGCACGAGGCCGGCGACCGGCTGTTGGTGCAGGTCGCCGGGCGGCTGCGGGCCGCGCTGCCCGACGCCGACCTGCTTGCCCGGCCGGGCGACGACGAGTTCGCCGCCGTGTGGCGCGGTGCGGCGCCGCGCGATGCGGCCGAGCGGGCGCTGGCGGCGCTGCGGCCGGCGTACCAGGTGCAGGGGCGCTCGGTGTACCTGACCGGCAGTGCGGGCGTGGTCGCGGCGGGGGCGGAGGCGACGTCCGCGGAGGTGCTGCGCGACGCCGACCTGGCGCTGGAGGCGGCCAAGGGCGGCGGCAAGGACCGGATCGTGTGGTTCGAGGCGGGGCTGCGCACCGCGGCCGACCAGCAGCGCGAGCTGGCCGTGGGGTTGCGCCGCGCGCTGCGCGACGGTGAGTTCGAGCTGCACTACCAGCCGGTGGTGCGCCTCGCCGACGGGCGGGTCACGGCCGTGGAGGCGCTGCTGCGGTGGCGGCCGCCCGGCGGCGAGCTCATCCCGCCCGGCGTGTTCATCCCGGTCGCCGAGGCCACCGGGCTCATCGTGCCGCTGGGCTGGTGGGTGCTCGGGCGGGCGTGCGTGCAGGCCCGGGAGTGGTACGAGCGGGCCGGCGTCAGCGTCACCGTGAACGTCGCCGCACACCAGCTGCGCGAGCCGGACTTCGTCGAGCGGGTGCGCGGTGCGCTGGAGGCCGGCGGGCTGCCCGCGGCCGCGCTCGTGCTGGAGGTGACGGAGAGCACGCTGGTCGCCGACGCGGAGTCCACCGCCCGGCTCGACGTGCTGCGCGGCGACGGGGTGCGGGTGGCGATCGACGACTTCGGCACCGGGTACTCGTCGCTGGCGTACCTGGTGCATCTGCCCGTCGACGTGCTGAAGATCGACCGGACGTTCATCGCGACCTCGGTCGACACGACGCTGATGCGCGCGATTTTGCAGCTGGCCGGCGGGCTGTCGCTGCAGACCGTCGCCGAGGGCGTCGAGACGGCCGAGCAGGCCGCCACGCTGCGCGCCCTGGGCTGCGAGCACGCGCAGGGCTACCTGTTCTCCCGTCCGGTACCGCCCGACGCCCTCGAGCCGCTGCTCTCCGGCCGCCTGGAACTCGGCGCGGCGCGGGCGGGGTAGCGTCCTCGGCTCGGGCCGCCGCTGGCCAGTCGTCTCGGCTCATTCGCGCCCCAGGCGTGGGGGAGCGGCCCGCTTCCGGGCCGCGCCGGGTTTGGTGTCGCGGCCTGCCGCTTCCGTTGGCCCGCTTCCGGGCCGCGCCGGGTTTGGTGTCGGCGGCCCGCTTCCGGGCGGCGCGGGTTCGGTTTCGGCGGCCTGCTTTTGGGCTGCGTCGGGTTCGGTCTCGGTGGGCTGACTCAAGCCGCTTCGAGCTTGGTGCGGCGCGGGCGGGGGAGCGGGGCCGGCCAGCCGTCGGCCTCGGTCGGTCGCCGGCTCGCGGTCGCCACGACGCGGTCGCGGCCGGCCTGCTTGGCGGCGTAGAGGGCCCGGTCGGCCAGCACGATCAGCTCGTCGGGGTCGGCGGTGTCGGCGGGCAGGAGTGCCGTACCGACGGAAACCGTGACGGCGCGGCGAACTCCGCGGCCCAGGTCGACCGGCTCGCCACCGACCGCCGCGTGCACACGGTCGGCCAGCTCGGCCGTGCGGGCCGCGCCGGCGCCCGGTGCGAGCAGCGCGAACTCCTCGCCGCCGTATCGGGCCAGGGTCACGCCCGGGCCGGCCGCGACGCGCAGGCGGGCCGCGACCTCGCGCAGCACGCGGTCGCCGGCCGGGTGGCCGAACGCGTCGTTGATGCGCTTGAAGTGGTCGATGTCGAGTAGTACGACGCCGAAGGTCCGGTCGCGTCGCGGCGCGCGGAGGCGGTCCTCGAAGGCGCGGCGGGTGGCGAGGCCGGTCAGCGCATCGGTCACCGCGAGGCGGTGCTGGTCGGCGACCAGGACGGCCACCCGCGCGAGCACGAGCAGGAACAGCAGGGCGCACGCGACGGCGATCAGCGGGACGTCGCGCGTTTTGCCGGAGTTGTACTGCACCAGCAGTACCGACGGCGGCAACAGTGCGGCGGCGGCCAGCGCGACCAGGCGCGCGAACGCCGGCCCGGCGCGGACCTCGGCCGGATGCCGCCGAGCGCCGCTGAGCAGCAGGAACAGGCCGACGACGAGGACCGCGAGGCCGGCGATGGGCTGCACGCGGCACAGCAGGCCGGCGGCGACGGCCAGGATGGCGCCGTCCGTCCCGCGCGCGGCGAAGATCGCCCAGCGTGGCCTCTGGTCACTGAACGTGCTCACGTGACTATGTTCCGTCATCCGTGGGCGAATTTCGCCCCCGAGTCAGATGATCCACAGTTCTCCATGTCACACCGGCGGCGTAGGTGTCGGCGGTGCGATCCAACCCTGTCTGCAACCTGAAGGACACGGCGGTGCTCTGGCGGGAGCGTGTCCTTGGTTGAGGCGAAGGGAGCAAGTCATGACGCCACAGCTTCTCGAACACGTCCGCGCCGAAGCGCTCTTCGTGTCGGACGTGCAGTCATCCGAGGCGCTCGACACCGACCGCGTCCGCCGGGCGGTCATGTTGAGCGTCCGCCGGCACGGGCCGCGCGGTTGCGCGGCGCTGGTCGCGCACGAGTTCGGCGAGCACCCCGACACCGCGGTGAGCCGGATGGGCTGGGTGCTCGACGCGATCCGCCAGGCATACGCGCGCGCTTACGCCTGAGCCGGTTTTTGTCGTACCCCGGAGGCAGAATCCGGGGTATGCGATTCGAGGACCTGGCCGGGGTGTCGAGGGCGGTGGCCGCCACGCCGGCGCGCAACGCCAAGATCGAGCTGCTCGCCGCCGCGCTGCGGGGTCTGGCCGAGTCCGGCGACGAGCGCACCGTGTCGGCCGGGGCCGGTTACCTCGCCGGTGAGCTGCGCCAGCGCCAGACCGGGGTCGGCTACGCGAGCCTCCGCGACCTGCCGCCGCCCGCCGCCGAGGCCTCGCTGAGCGTCGCCGACGTCGACATCGCGTTCCAGCGCATGTCGGAGCTGTCCGGCAAGGGCTCGCAGGCCGCCCGCAAGGCCGAGGTCGCCGCCCTGTTCGGCGCCGCCACCGATGCCGAGCGCCGTCTGCTGGTCGGGCTGCTCAGCGGCGAGCTGCGCCAGGGCGCCCAGGCCGGGCTGCTGGCCGACGCGCTGGCCCGGGCCGCCGGACTGCCCCTCGCCACGATCCGCCGGGCCCTGCTGCTCGCCGGCGACCTCAAGGCAGTCGCGGTCGACGCGCTGCTCGGCGGGGCCGAGGCCCTCGACGCCTATCGCCTCACCGTCGGCCGGCCGCTCTCGCCGATGCTCGCCTCGAGCGCGCCCAATGCCACCGAGGCCCTCGCCGCCACCGGGGTGCCGGCCGCCGCCGACATCAAGATCGACGGGGTGCGCATCCAGGTGCATCGGGACGGGGAAGTTGTCTCGGTGTATAGCCGCAGCCTCGACGACATCACCGCGCGCGTGCCGGGCGTGGTCGCCGCCGTCGCCGCGCTCGACGTGACCTCGGTGGTGCTCGACGGCGAGGCGGTCGGCGTCGACCCGGACAGCGGCCGGGCCATCCCGTTCCAGGAGACCGCCAGCCGCGCCGCGCGCCGCGACGGGGTGTCGATCCTGCATCCGTTCTTCTTCGACATCCTCCACCTGGACGGCGCCGACCTGCTCGACGAGCCGGCCGCGACGCGCTGGGCGGCGCTGGAGCGGGTCGTGCCGCCGGCCCTGCGGGTCGGGCGCACCATGCTCGACACGCCCGAGGCGGCGGAGGAGGCGTTCGCCCGCGCGGTCGCCGAGAGCCACGAGGGTCTGGTGATCAAGTCGGCCGCCGCGCCCTACGACGTGGGCCGCCGCGGCGCCGCGTGGGTCAAGGTCAAACCCCGGCACACGCTCGACCTGGTCGTGCTCGCCGTCGAGCGGGGTCACGGCCGGCGCCGCGGCTGGCTGTCCAACCTCCACCTGGGCGCCCGCGACCCGCAGACCGGCGGATTCGTGATGCTCGGCAAGACGTTCAAGGGCATGACCGACGAAATGCTGCGCTGGCAGACCGAGCGACTGCAGGCCCTTGCCGTCGAGGAGTCCGAGTGGGTCGTGCGGGTGCGGCCCGAGCTGGTCGTCGAGATCGCCTTCGACGGTGTGCAGACCTCGCCGCGCTATCCGGGCGGGGTGGCGCTGCGGTTCGCGCGGGTGTTGCGGTATCGGGAGGACAAGCGCCCGGAAGAGGCGGACACGATCGACACGGTCCGCGCGATTCACAAGGGCATGCCGTGAGCGGTCCGAGACGAGGCGGCGCCCGGCTCGGAGCCGGCGCCGCTCGCCATGGGCTCAGCCGTTACTCCCGCCGCTGCGGAAGCGAAGCGGAGGTGTCGGCATGAGCGGGCTCCGGTTCATCGCTCTCCTCGTCGAGGAGGCTCGCCGGCGCCGGGCCGCGGGCCTCGCGGCGGGCCAGGTAGACGAAGCCGTAGAGGGTCATCGCGGCGAAGAGCCACCACTGCAGGACGTAGCCGGCGTTCTGCAGGGCGTTCTGCTTCTCGGCCGGGACGGCGGTGAAGCCGCCGGCGGGCTGGTCGGAGCTCACGTAGGCGTCGAAGAGGGCGTAGGGGACCGCGGGAGCGATCGCCGACGGTGTGATGCGGCGGATCTCCGCGCGGCCGTTGACCTCCTGCGGCCGCCCGCCCCGGCTCTCCGGCGGCAGCAGGCGGCCGGCCACCGTCACGCTGCCCGCGGGCGCTGCGGGCACCTCGGGCGCGGTGAGCGCCCCGGAGGCCGCCGGGCGCACCCAGCCGCGGTCGACCAGCACCGCCGTGCCGTCGCTGAGCACCAGCGGCGTGAGCACCTCGAAGCCGACCGCGCCCTCGACGGTGCGCCCGCGCACGAGGATCTCGTGGGCCGCGTCGTAGCGGCCGGACACCGTCACCCGCGTCCACTCAAGGTGCTCGGCGGGCTGCGGCCCGACCGTCCCGGCGCCGCCGGTGGGGGCGCCGATCACCGAGGTCAGGGGCACGGGCGTCGCCGTGGTGCCGGCGTCGATGCGGGCGTTGATCTCCGCCCGCTGGTGGTAGCGGTCGAGCTGCCACAGGCCGAGCAGCACCATGACGGTCGCCGCGGCCACCGTCAGCGCGGCATAGCCGAGCCAGCGGGACGTCGCGAGAAACCGGTACACAACCATGCACGGTATCCCGTCCTCTTCCGGACGGTCGGGGTGGCGCCCGTTCGGTATCGTCCGGGACACACGTATGCCTCAGCGCCGGAGGAACACATGAGCACGATTCCGCGGCTGGTGATCAGCGCGCCGTCGTCGGGTCACGGGAAGACGGCGATCTCGGTCGGCCTGCTCGCGGCGTTGTCGGCACGCGGCTATCGGGCCGCCGGGTTCAAGATCGGGCCGGACCACGTCGACGCCGCCTATCTTGGCCTGGCCGCCGGCCGCCCCGGCCGCAACCTCGACCCGCGCATGGTCGGGGCCAAGCGGATGGGGCCCCTGTTCGCGCACGGCGCCGGCTCGCTCGACATCGCCGTGGTCGAGGGCACGATGGGCCTGTTCGACGGGCTCGCCGGGCGCACCGACAGCGAGTCCACCGCGCAGATCTCCGGCCTGCTGCGCGCCCCGGTCATCCTGGTCGTCGACGTCGGCGCGATGGGCCAGTCGGTCGCCGCGCTCGTGCACGGCTTCCGCGCCTACGACGAGCTGCTCTGGCTCGGCGGCGTCATCCTCAACCGGGTCGCCTCCAGCCGCCACGAGCAGCTGCTGCGCGAGGCGCTCGACGACATCGGCGTGCCGGTGCTCGGCGCCCTGCGCCGCCACGCCCTCACCGACGCCGGCGACGCCGGGGCCCCGCTGCCCTCCCGCCACCACGGCGTCGCCCCGGTCGTGCACCACAACATCGACGCGGTGCGGGCCGTGCGCCGCCTCGGCGAGGTCATCGCCGGCGCCGTCGACATCGACCGCACCATGGCGCTGGCCCGCTCCGCGCCCCGCCTGACCTCCGACCCGTGGAGCGCGGAGGCCGAGATCGCCGAGGCCGGCGCGAGCGACGCGGCCCTGTCCTCGCTCGCCGCCACCCGCATCGGCCGCCGCCCGCTCATCGGCGTCGCCTTCGCCTACCCGGAGACCGCCGAACTGCTCGCGGCCGCCGGCGCGGAGGTCGTGCCGTTCGACCCGCTGCGCGACGAGGCCCTGCCGACCGGGGTCGACGGCCTGGTCATCGGCGCCGCCCTCCCGGAGTCCTACGCCGAGGAGCTCACGTTCAACGGCCGGCTGCGCTCCGCCGTCGCCGCACACGCCGCGGCCGGCAAGCCGATCGCCGCCGAGGGCACGGGCCTGGTCTGGCTGTGCCGCGACTACAACGGCCGCCCGATGTGCGGCGTGGTGGACGCCTCGGCCCGCGAGACCGACCTCGTGGTCCTCGGCTACCGGGAGGCCACCGCCCGCTCCTCCTCGGTCCTGCTGCCCGTCGGCGCGCAGGTCATCGGCCACAAGATGCACCGCACGAGCATCAGCCCGCGGGCCGGCCTCCAAGCCGCCTGGACCTGGGCCGGCGGCCCGGCCGAGGGCTTCGTGCAGCGCGGCGTCCACGCCTCCTACCTGGGCCTGCACTGGGCCGGCACCCCGTCGATCGCGTCGCGCTTCGTCGCCGCCGCGGGCGCGACCGCCGCCCCGGCGCCGGGGCAGTGGAGCACGCCGTCGACCAGCCCGTATGGCCGGCCGTCCGTGCCGGTCATGACCTTCCCGACGGCGCCGGTGACCGCGGCCCCGGTGACGGCCGCGCCGGCGCCCGGCACCCCGAGCTACGCCTCCGAATACACCACGCCCGAGCCGCCGCCCCCGCCGCGCCTGCCCGGCACGGCGATCCCCGGCTCGATCCTGGCGAGCCCGGGCGGCCCGGGCTCGATCGCCGCCGCGCCCGCTTCGAGCCCGGCCGCCTCCTCGGTCTCGGCCCCGGCCGCGTCCGTCTCGGCGCCCGCCGGTCCGTCCGCCTCCGTCTCAGCTCCGGCCGCGTCGAGTTCTTCCGCCCCGGGCTCCAGGGCCTCCGGTACGGCCGCCTTCGGCACGGCTTCGGTCAGCTCGGCCGCCGTCGGTTCGGCGTCGGTGTCCGGGGTGGCGGTCGGGACGTCTTCCGTTCCCGCGGCCGGGAGCGTCGAGCCGCCCGCTTCCGCGCCGGTTTCGCCCGGGGCGTCGTCGCCGTTCGGGCCGGCGCTCGGGCCGGCGATGCCGACCCCGTGGACCTCGCCCGGCGGCCCCGGGCCGTCCGGGCTGTCGTCGGGGCCGTCCTCGTCGACCCCGCCGTCGTCCTCGCCCGGCCCGTCGTCGCCGGTCTCCTCGCCGGCGGTCTCTTCGTCCGCGGTCGCTTCGTCGCCGGTCTCCTCACCGGCCTCTTCGTCGGCGGTCGCTCCGTCGGCGGTTTCTTCGTCGCCGGTTTCTTCGTCGGCGGTTTCTTCGTCGCCGGTTTCTTCGTCGCCGGTTTCTTCGTCGCCGGTCTCCTCGGCGCCTGTTTCGTCGGCGCCGGTCCCGATGCCGTTCAGCTCCGCGGCCTCGCCGTCGGCCTCCGCGCTGCCCTCGTCGTCCGTCCTGGCGCCGGGCGGCTCCGACGAGTCGTCGTCCGGTGAGTCGAACTCGTCCGGGCGGCTTGCGTCCATGTCGGGGCCGGCGGCGCCGGTGTCCTCGCTGCCCGTGTCGGCGGCGCCCGCGGGCTCCGGGGCCTCCGACGTGTCCGCGGCCGCTCCGGTGTCGTCGGCGTCGGTTTCTGCCGCGTCGGTGTCGGCGGCTCCGGCTCCCGTTGCGGCGACCGATGGCTCCGGCGCGGCTGCCTCGGGCGCCGGTGATTCCGGGACCGTGGCGGATGCGGACGGCGACTCGGCGCCCGGGGGCGGTTCGTCCAATGGGTCGGATTTGTCGTTCGTGGCCGACTGGCCGGACTCATCGGGCTTGTCGGATGGTGAGGACGACGCCGCGGGCGGGCGGTCCGGGGGTGGGCTGCCGGCGGCGGGGCTCGTGACGTCGGGGCCCTGGTCCGCCCGTGAGGGTGACGACGAGGCGACGACGGTGCTGCCCGGGCTCGCCACCAGCGGTGCCGCCGGTGACAGTCCGGTCACCGAGACGGATGAGGCGAGCGTTGGGGTGCCTTCCGCGCAGAACGGGCCCGCGACCGGCTCGGGCCTGCCATCGTCTGGGGTTGTGCCGACGACCGTCCTCAACCTCGTGCCCTCCGTGCCGGTCCAGTCCGAATCGCCGCTCGGTTCGCCGTCTCCGGGCGGGGGTGAGCGGGGCGGCGGCGAGGGGCCGGCCACCTCGGCCGCCATGCCCGTGTCGTCGGCGCCGATGCCGCGCCCCAGCGCGCCGGTGTCCGCCGCGCCGAGCGGGGTGACGGCGATGCCGGCGGCCGACTCGCAGCTCGCCGGGGCCGGCGAGGAGCCGGGCTCCGGGTCGTATGCGTCGGCGGGGCGGGCCGGGGCCGAGGTCGCCGAGCAGGCGCCCGTGTCCGCGCCGCCCGTTTCGGCGCCGCCGTCGAGCGGGAGTTCTGTCGGAAGCGCGTCCATTCCGGCCGCGCCCGTGTCGGCGCCGGTGTCCGGGCCGCCCGGTTCGGTAGTGTCCGGTTCCGTGCCTTCTACGCCTGTTTCTGGATCTCCGTCCGATCCGTCCGTGCCCGGCGCCATTTCCGCGCCGCCGGCCGCCGGTCCGGCCAGTTCATTGTTCGGCGGAGCCGCCGGGTCGCCGGGTGCCGGTGACTCCGGCTCGTCGTTCGCGGGAGTCGCTGGGACCGTCGCCGGATCGCCGGGCGCCGGGAGTGCCGGGGCTTCGTTCGCGGGGACCGCTGGGGTCGACTCGGGGTCGTCGGGTGCCGGGAGTGCCGGGGCTTCGTTCGCAGGGACCGCTGGGGTCGACTCAGGGGCGTCGGGTGCCGGGAGTGCCGGGGCTTCGTTCCCGGGAACCGCTGGGGTCGACTCAGGGGCGTCGGGTGCCGGGAGTGCCGGGGCTTCGTTCGCAGGGGCCGCTGGTGCCGACTCGGGGTCGTCCGGTGAGGGCGGCGCGGGGTCGGTGGTTGCCGAGGGCGCCGGAGAGGCTGACGAGGACGGGAACGGTGGCGGGAAGCCGCCGGCCGGTGGCTCGAGCGAGGCGGCCTGATGTCCACGTGGTCGGTGGCGCTGCGACGCTTCCCGACGCTGATGGTGGAGACGCCGCGGCTTACCGTGCGGCCGCTGTGTGCCGACGACGACAAGCGGGTCGCGGAGATCTTCGCGGATCGGCTCGTGCGGCGGTGGCTGCCGGTGGCGCAGGATGAGCTGGGAGAGTTCGACGGGTACGCGTGGTGCACCGAGCTCGCGGTCGAACGGCGCGACAGTGGGGCCGGCGATCACTACGGGATCGTGCGGCGGGAGGACGAGCGGCTCGTCGGGTGCCTGTGGACGAAGAACACGGACTGGCTGACGCGGTCGACCGAGATTGCGTACGCGGTCGCGGCCGATGCTCGGGGCTACGGCGTGGCGCCCGAGGCCGTCGACGTGCTGGCGCTGTCGTTGTTGCTTGAGCATCGGTTTCAGCGCATCGAGCTTCGCGTCGCGCCCGGGAATGTGGCGTCGCGGCGGGTGGCGGAGAAGGCGGGGTTCACGTACGAAGGGCTGTTGCGCAACGCGGGGTCGCTGGCCAGTGGGCGGGTCGACCTTGAGAGCTGGTCGTTGCTGCCGTCCGACATCCGCTGAGCCGACGATCGGTCCGTCGCGTTGGCGGCCGGGCGGCGGGTCTGGGGTCGAGGTCGCTGACGCGTGCTGGGCGGAACACGTCAAGCTGGGGCCGGCGTTGGGCGGCTACGCGGGCCGCGGGTGGTGGTCGTCGGCTCGGGCAGTGGGTGCGGTGCCGGCCGCGCGATCGGGCCGGGCGTGCGGGCCGCAGAATTCGGGCGCCTACACCTGGCTGCGTCCGGCCGCGGGGGCGGCGCATGCGCGGTGCGAGTGGGGCTGACGCGGCGTGGGCGTTCGGGGCCCCGCGGCCGGACGCAGTCCGTCCGGCGTGGGACGGGTCTCGGGGCCGTGGAGTCAGTGGCGCTGGGAGACCGGTGCGGGCGTTGTGGGCTTCGCGTGGGTGGTGCGGGTGCGGGGCTTCGGCGCCGGTTTGCCGGTGATGGCGGCGCTGGGGGCCACGAAGTCCCGGACCGGGGCGCCGGCCAAGGCGTCGCGCAGGGTTTCGGCCACCGCCTCGCGGGGCTTGCCGGCGTTGCCGCTGCCCACGTGGTGCAGCGGGTTGTCGGGGTCGGCGATGAAACCGGCGATCGTCAAGGTGGGGGTCATGCCCACGAACCACGCGGAGCGGTCGTCGTCGGTCGTGCCGGACTTGCCGGCGACCGGGCGGTGGACCGTGGAGTACACGCGCGGGGCCGTCGACCAGCCGCCGCAGTCGCCCGTGGCGGCGCGGTAGCCCGTGACGCAGCGGGCGGCGTCCACGGCGCCGCGGGCCACGTCGGCGGAGACGACCTGGGAGCAGCGGGGCTTCGCCACCTCGACGCCCTTGTCGTCCCGCGCGGGGTTGCCGTCGGCGTCGGTGATCGACTCGACCGGGATGGGCTCGCAATGTACGCCGTCGGCGACGACGGTGGCGAAGGCGCCGGCCATCTCCAGGGGCGTGGTGTCGGCGACGCCCAGGGTGAAGGCGCCCCAGCCGCGGGCCTTGGCGGGGGAGGCCTGCAGCTTGTCGATGTTCGTGCGCCACTGCAGGCCCAGGCGCTCGGCCATGCGGACCGCCGAGTCGGCGCCGACGCGCTGTTCGAGCTGGACGAAGTACGTGTTGACGGATTTTCCGAAGCCCGACCACATCGTCTGGCGGCCGGTCATCGCGTCGGAGGCGTTGGACGGGCACCAGGAGTCGTTGCCGCAGTGGGCGGGGCTGTCGCGGCCCGTCTTGTACTTCGACTGGAAGGTCTTCGGGGCGTAGATCGCGGTCGACAGGGGCAGGCCCTGCTCCAGGGCGGCCAGCATGGTGAACATCTTGAACGTCGAACCGGCCTGGTAGCCGGCCATGTCGCCGCCGCCCAGCAGCGGGTTGACCGTGTTCGGGTAGTTGCCGCGCAGGCGCTTGCGCTGCCTCGGGTCGGAGTGCGGGCCGTTGCTGGCGCGGTCGAGGGAGTACACCCGGTTGACCGCCATCGCCCGGATCCGGCCCGTGCCGGGCTCGATCGCGACCTGGCCCAGGGCGTACGGGCTGCGGGCCTTCTCCCGCTTGAGGATCTGCTGCTGCGCGATCTCCTGGACGCGGGGGTCGAGCGAGGTCACGATGTTGTACCCGCCGCGGCGCAGCTTGTCGAGGCGCTCGTTGGTGGTGGCGCCGAACGCGGGCTGGCTCGTCCACCAGGTGCGCAGCATCGAGCAGAAGAAGCCCCAGCCGGGCTGGGTGGCGAGGCAGTCGTTCGGCGGCTCGGTGAGCTTCAGCGCGATCGGCGACGCGTGCGCGGCGGCGGCGTCGGGCGCGCTCAGGTACTTGAGGTCGACCATCCGGTCGATGACGTAGTCGCGGCGGGCGGTGGCCGCCCGGGCGTCCGCGCCCGCGGGGTCGTAGGCCGACGGCGCCTGCACGAGGCCGGCCAGCAGCGCCGCCTCGGCGACGGTGAGGTCGGCGGGCTTCTTCGAGAAGTACACCTCGGAAGCGGCGTGAATGCCGTAGGCGCGATGGCCGAAGTAGGCGACGTTGAGGTACCGCTCAAGGATCTCGCTCTTGCTCATGTGCTTTTCGAGCTCGATCGCGAGCTTCATCTCGCGCAGCTTGCGCGCGCCGGTCTGCTCGGTGGCCTCGTTGACCTCCGCCGGGGTGCTGGCGGAGTCGCGCAGGACGTTGCGGACGTACTGCATGGTGATCGTCGACGCGCCCTGCGACACGGCGCCGGCCTTCTGGTTGGCCACGAACGCGCGGGCGACGCCCTTGAAGTCGACGCCGTGGTGCTCCCAGAAGCGCGCGTCCTCGGCGGCGACGATGGCGTGCTGCACGTTGACGGACATCGAATCCAGCGAGGTGTACGTGCGGTACTCCTCGTAGAACTGCGCCAGCATGGTCGTGCCGTCGGCGGCGTACACGTGCGTCGTCTGCGCGGGCAGCGACTGGCGCAGCGCGTCCGGGGGCATGGCCAGGGAATCGGCGCCCTTCTTCGCGCCGGTGCCGCTGATGGCGGCGAGCGGATAGATCAGCGCCGCCACGGCCAGGCCGACGAGCAGCCCGGTCCGCAGGAGCGTCAGGAAGCCGCCGGTCAGCCGCATCGTGCGCGCGATCACATTCTTAAGCTAGGACAAATCGCCGCGCCGTACGCGACGATCGGCTGATGCTGCGGTTCCATGGCGATGCGGAGGTCGCGCCGGGCCTCGTCGACCTGGCGGTCAACGTCCGGCAGGAGGCGCCGCCGGCCTGGCTGACCGGGCCGATCGCGGCGTCGTTGGCGGACCTGGCGCGCTACCCCGACCCCTCCTCAGCCACGGCGGCGATCGCGGCCCGGCACGGCCGCCCGCCGTCGGAGGCCCTGCTGACCGCGGGCGCCGCGCAGGCGTTCACGCTGCTCGGGCCGGCCCTGCGCCCGGTGCGCCCGGTCGTCGTGCACCCGCAGTTCACCGAGCCCGAGGCGGCGCTGGTGACGGCGGGGCATCCGGTGACGCGAGTGCTGCTTTCCGAGGAGGACGGTTTCGTACTCAAGAATGCCGACATTCCGGATGAAGCAGACATGGTGGTGGTGGGCAATCCGACCAACCCCACCTCGGTGCTGCATCCCGCCGCCGACGTCGCCGCGCTGACCCGTGACGGGCGGATCACCGTCGTGGACGAGGCGTTCGCGGACACGATCCCGGGCGAACCCGAGTCGCTGGCCGGGCGCCGCGACCTGCCGGGGCTGCTGGTCATCCGGAGCCTGACGAAGACGTGGGGGCTGGCGGGGCTGCGGATCGGCTACGTGCTCGGGCCGCCCGAGCTGATCGACCGGCTGCGCGAGCACGCTCCACTGTGGAGTGTCTCCACGCCGGCGCTGGCCGCCGCGGCCGCGTGCGCCTCGCCGCTCGCGGTGGACACCGAGCGTGAGATCGCCACCCGGCTCGCGGGCGACCGCGCGCACCTCGTCGCGGCGCTCGAGCGGGCCGGCGTGGCCGTCGCCGGGCGGCCCGCGAGCTCGTTCGTGCTGGTCAGGGTGCCCGGCGGGGAGCGGGTGCGCGCGCTGCTGCGCGAGCGGGGGTTTGCGGTGCGACGTGGCGAAACCTTCCCGGGACTGGGTCCGGACTGGTTACGTATTGCCGTGCGGGACACTGCCACGAGTGACGCTTTCGTCGCGGTGTTGTCGAACGTACTGGGAGGGGCAACATGCTGAACGAGACAATCGCCGCGATCCGGCCGCTGGACGACGAGGCCGTCGCGGCCGCGCGGGCGCTGCAGGCCCGGCTCACCAAGCCGACGGGTTCGCTCGGCGCGCTGGAGGCCCTGTCCGTGCGCCTCGCCGGGCTCGCCGGGGCCTGCCCGCCCCCGATCCCCGAGCCGGCCGCGCTCGCGATCTTCGCCGGCGACCACGGCGTGCACGAGCAGGGCGTGACGCCGTGGCCGCAGGAGGTCACCGCGCAGATGGTGGCGAACTTCGTCGCCGGCGGCGCGGTCGTGAATGCGTTCGCGCGCCAGGCCGGGGTGGCCGTGACGGTGGTGGACGTCGGCGTGAAGGCCACCCTCGACCCGGCCGACGGCCTGCTCGACCGCAAGGTGCGGGCCGGCACGCGCGACCTCAGCGTGGAGCCGGCGATGACGCGCGAGGAGACCATCCGCGCGATCGAGGTCGGCATGCAGGTCGCCGAGGACCTGGTGGCCGGCGGCGCCCGGGCGCTGCTCACCGGCGACATGGGCATCGCCAACACCACCCCGTCGGCGGCGCTCATCGCCGCGTTCACGCACGCCGACCCGGCGGCCGTGACCGGGCTCGGCACCGGCATCGACAGCGAGACCCACGCCCGCAAGCTCGCCGTCGTCACCTCGGCCGTCGTCGGGCTGCGGGCCGAGGACCCGATCGACGTGCTGGCCGCGGTCGGCGGGTTCGAGCAGGCGGCGCTGGCCGGGTACATCCTGAAGGCCGCCGCGCTGCGCGTGCCCGTCGTGCTCGACGGGGTCATCGCCGCCGCGGCCGCGCTCGCCGCCCACGCGCTGTCGCCGCTGTCGGCGGGCGCGATGGTCGCCGGGCACCGGTCGGCCGAGCCCGGCGCCACGGTCGCCCTCGGCTATCTTGAGCTCGAACCGCTCGTCGACCTCGGCCTCCGGCTGGGCGAGGGCACCGGCGCCGTACTGGCGCTGCCGATCGTGGCCAGTGCTGTCCGCGTGTTGCACGAAGTCGCCACTTTCGACTCTGCTGGAGTAGCCCACAAGTGAACCCCTACCCCCTCGGCTTACAGCTCGACGGGTTGCGCGTCCTGGTGGTCGGCGGCGGCGCCGTCGCCACCCGGCGCGTGCCCGCGCTCCTCGCGGCGGGCGCGGACATCGTGCTCGTCTCCCCGCACATCACCCCGGCGCTGCGGGCGCACGTCGACGCGGGCCGCCTCACGTGGCGGGCCCGCCGCTTCGAGCCGGCCGACGTCGACGACGTCTGGCTGGTCCACGTCGCCGTGAACGACCCGGAGGCGGGCCGGGCGATCAGCGAGGTCACCGCGGCCCGGCGGATCTTCACCGTCCGCGCCGACGACCGCCACGCCGCGACCGCCTGGACGCCCGCGGTGACCCGCCACGGCCCGGTCACCGTCGCGGTCCTGGCCGGCGGCGACCCGGTCCGCGCGGTGGCGGTGCGCGACGCCATCGGGGAGCGGCTGGTCAGCGGGGAGTTCGACGCGGCGGGGCCCGCCGCCGCCGACGCCCGGCCCGGCACGGTCGCGCTGGTCGGCTCGGGCCCCGGCGACCCGGAGCTGCTCACCGTGCGGGGGCGCCGCCTGCTCGCCGCCGCCGATGTCGTGGTCGTCGACCGGCTCGCCGCCGGCCTGCTGCTGGACGAGCTGCGCCCCGAGGTGGAGCTCGTCGACGCGTCCAAGATCCCGTACGGGCCCTCCGCGGCCCAGGAGGAGATCAACCGCGTCCTGGTCGATCGCGCCCTGGCCGGCAAGTTCGTGGTCCGCCTCAAGGGCGGCGATCCGTACGTCTTCGGGCGCGGCGGCGAGGAGGTGCTGGCCTGCGCCGCGGCCGGCGTTCCGGTGATCGTTGTCCCCGGGGTCACGAGCGCCATCGCGGTGCCCTCCTCGGCCGGCATCCCGGTGACCCATCGCGGGGTGGCCCACGAGTTCACCGTCGTGTCGGGGCACCTGGCGCCGGACCACCCCGAGTCGCTGGTCGACTGGGCGGCGCTGGCTCGGCTCCGCGGTACCGTCTGCGTGCTCATGGGGTTGAAGAACCTGCCGGCCATCGCGGCGGTGCTGCAGGCGCACGGGCGAGGGCCGGACACGCCGGTGGCCGTGCTGCAGGAGGGCACGACCCGGGATCAGCGCACGGTACGGGCGACGCTGTCCACGGTCGCGGACGCGGCCAAGGAGGCGGCCCTGCGCCCGCCGGCCGTGATCGTGATCGGTCCCGTGGTGGACGCTCTCGTCCAGTAAGCGGCTTTTGTCCGATACGCCAGGTCGCACGGGCATCCCACCCGCTTTAAGCCCCGTCGGGCGAAAAATCGGATATGTCCGGACACGAAGTGTTCGGACATATCCGCTGCAAGAGTTCGGGGCGCTCCCGCGAAGGAAGCGCCCCGAAAAAGACGAGCGTCAGGAGCGGTCGAGCTCCAGAGCGCACCGGATCAGGCCCAGGTGCGAGTACGCCTGCGGGTGGTTGCCCAGCGCCCGCTCCGTCATCGGGTCGTACTCCTCCGGGATCAGCCCCGTCGGACCGGCGCACTCGATGAACTGCGCGAACAGCTCCTCCGCGTCCGCGCGGCGGCCGGTGCGCAGGTACGCCTCGATCATCCACGTGGTGCACAGGTGGAAGCCGCCCTCGACGCCCGGGAGGCCGTCGTCCCAACGGTAGCGGTACACCGTCGGGCCCTCGCGCAGGTCGGCCTCCACCGCCAGGACGGTGGCCAGGAAGCGCGGGTCGTCGTCCTGCAGGAGGCCCGAGAGGCCGATCCACAGGACCGAGGCGTCCATCTCCTCGTAGCCGTAGGCGACCGTGTAGGCGCCGATCTTGGCGTTCCAGCCCTTGTCGAGGACGTTGTCGGCGATGGTCGTGCGCAGGGTGTGCCAGACCTCGGGGACCGGGCGGCCCTGGCGCTCGAAGAGCTGGATGCCGCGGTCGACCGTCATCCAGCACATGACCTTGGAGTACACGTAGTGGCGAGGGCGGCGGCGGGCCTCCCAGATGCCGTGGTCCGGCTCGTGCCAGCGGCGCTCGACGGCCTCGACCATCGCGTTCATGAGCGCGAAGTCGCCCTCCTCCGGCGGGCGCACGTCGGCCAGGGCGCACAGCAGGTCGGCGACCGGGCCGAACACGTCGAGCTGCACCTGGCCGTTGGCGGCGTTGCCGATGCGGACCGGGCGGGAGCCGGCGTAGCCGGGCAGCGCCTCGATCACGGCCTCGGGGCCGAGCTCGGTGCCGTCCAGGGTGTACAGCGGGTGGAGCCGCTCCGGGTGGCCGTCGGTGTTGTCGGCGACGCGCAGCGTCCAGCGCACCAGCGACTCCGCCTCCTCGGTCGAGCCGAGGTCGACCAGCGCCTTCGCGGTCAGCGAGGCGTCGCGCAGCCAGCAGTACCGGTAATCCCAGTTCCGGGAACCGCCGATCTCCTCGGGCATCGAGGAGGTGGCCGCGGCGAGGATCGCGCCGGTCGGCTTGTGCCACAGGCCGCGCAGGGTGAGCGCGCTGCGGCGCACGAGGTCCTTGGCGACCGACGGGAGCTTGAGCCCGTCCGACCAGTCGCGCCAGGCCGACTCCGCGGCGATCTGCCGCTCCGCCAGAGGCACCCGGGGCGCCTCGATGGAGTCCGTACCGAGGCGGAGCTCCAGCATCGCGCTGCCGCCCATCGCGCCCAGGTCGACGGTGGCGCGGGCGAGGTCGCTGTGGCCGTCGGAGCTGATCTCCCACTCGATGCCGGGGGAGTACAGCGCGATCGGCTCGTTGCTGCCCAGCACCAGCAGGCCGTCGTCGCCCAGCGGCTGCAGGCGGATGTGCACCTGGCCGAAGTCCGGGCGGGGCACGAAGTCGATGCGGGCCCGCGAGCTGCCCGACAGGACCCGGATGAGGGCGTTGCCGGTGCGGTGGTGGTCGAGCCAGTCGGTGACCGTGAGGCCCGACCAGCGCGTCTCGACCGTCATCGTGCCCGGGCGGTACCGCTGCCCGAGCGGGGTGCCGCCCTTCTCCGGCTGCACCGTGAAGTGCCCCGCGGCGGTGTCGCCGAGCAGGTCGGCGAAGACCGCGCCGGAGTCCGGCTTCGGGTGGCACAGCCAGGTCACCCGGGCGGCCGGGGTGAGCAGGGCGACGGTGTGGGTGTTGGAGAGCATCGAGTGCCGCTCGATCGGCACCGCCTGCTCGCCGAAGAGCCAGCGGCGGCGGGTGTACAGCAGCAGCTCCAGCACCGCGATGGCCTCGGCGTTGCCGGCGATGTTGAAGCGGGCCTGCGTCTCGTCGCCGGCGCCGACCTTGATGCCCAGGTCCGGGCCGTGCAGGTGGGCGAACGCCTTCTCGTCGGTCGCGTCGTCGCCCAGGTACACCACGGCGCTGGCCGACACCTGCATGCGCAGCGCGTCGACGGCCAGGCCCTTGTCGGTCGGCACCACCGACAGCTCGATGACCTCCTTGCCGGTGGTCACCTCGATGTCGGGCCACAGCGCCGCGCCGCTGCGCACCGCGTCGAAGACCCGCTGGGCCACGTCCCGCGGCGCGGCCCGGGTGTGTACGGCGATGCTGGCCGGCTTGCCTTCCAGGCGTACACCCGGCTGGTTGTTGCAAATGGCGTTGAGCGCGGCCTGCAGCTCGGTGCGGCGCTGCTGGCGCTCGAACGGAAGCTCGTCGACGAAGCCGACGTCGAACTCGGATCCGTGGCTGCCGACCAGGCGTACCTCGGCTGGGAGGCGGGAAAGGGCGGCCAGGTCGCGAAGAGCCCGCCCGCTGATCACGCCGACCGTCGTCTGCGGCAGCGACGACAGCGCGCGAACAGCGGCTACGGATTCCGCGGTCGGGGTTGCCTTGGTGGGGTCCGCGACGATCGGCGCGAGGGTGCCGTCGTAGTCACACGCCACCAAGAGGTTGGGCACGCGGGCGACGCGTAGCACCGCCGCGCGGAGGTCCGGGTCGAGCGAGAGGACGTTGCCTGTCGCCGAGGTCTGGTTCATGTCCGGCCTGTTCGTGGGAGTTGATGCGTTCAGGGTGTCCGATGGCCTTGCGTGGGCGGTTGGTCATGATGCCGCGCCGAGGGCGTCGAGGAACGCGTCCGCCCAGGCGCGGACATCGTGCGCGCGCAAATGCGAATGCATAGCATGCATACGTTTGCGCCCCTCGACCGGGTCGACGTGGATAGCACGCATGAGTGCGTCTTTCACCCCGTCGAGGTCGTGTGGATTGCACAGGAACGCCTGGCGCAGCTCGGCCGCCGCGCCGGCGAATTCTGACAGCACAATGGCGCCTCCGCCGTCGACGCGGGCGCCGACGTACTCCTTGGCCACCAGGTTCATGCCATCCCTCAACGGAGTCACCATCATGACGTCGGCCGCAACATACAGGGCGGCCAGCTCAGCCCGACTGTACGACTGATGGAGATAGTGCACGGCCGGTTGGCCAACTCGTCCGTACTCGCCATTGATCCGCCCGACCTCGCGCTCAACGTTCACCCGCAGCGTCTGGTAATGCTCCACTCGTTCCCGGCTCGGCGTAGCCACTTGTACCATCACCGTCTCGGGCGCCGTGAGTCGTCCTTCCGACAGCAGTTCTCGAAATGCCTTCAGCCTTCTCTCAATGCCCTTGGTGTAGTCGAGCCGGTCGACGCCGAGGATGATCGAGCGCGGCTCACCCAGCTCGGTGCGGATGGCGGCCGCCCTGGCCTGCACTTCCGGCGAGCCGGCGAGCCGGCGCATCTCCTCGACGTCGATGGAGATGGGGAAGGCCTCGGCGCGCACGGTGCGCCCCTCCCACTCGACGATCCCGCGCCGCACGCGGGTGCCGAGCAGATGTCGGGCCAGTTGGACGAAGTTCTGCGCGCCGAGTGGCCGCTGGAAACCGACCAGATCGGCACCGAGCAAACCCTTGAGAATGTCGGCGCGCCGGGGTAGCTGCATGAACAGCTCGACCGGGGGGAAGGGGATGTGCAGAAAAAACCCGATCTTGAGATCGGGTCGCGTCTCGCGCAGCAGCGCCGGCACCAGTTGCAGCTGATAGTCCTGCACCCACACCGTGGCGCCGGGCGCCGCGTCGTCCGCGACGGCCTTCGCGAAGCGCTCGTTGACCAGCCGATACGACTCCCACCACCGGCGCTTGAAGATGGGCGTCTCCACGGCGTCGTGGTAGAGCGGCCACAGGCTGGAGTTGGAGAAGCCCTCGTAGTAGCGCTCGATCTCGCCCGCCGAGAGCGGCACCGTGTGCAGGTGCACGCCGCCGGCCTCGAAGCGTTCCTCGGGGGCGTCGGCCTCGCCGGCGCCGCCGGGCCAGCCGACCCACGTCCCGTTGTACTGCTGGAGCACTGGCTCGAGCGCGGTCACCAGCCCGCCGGGGCTCCTGCGGTAGCTGACCTCTCCGTCCGGGCCGACCACCTTGTCGACGGGCAGCCGGTTGGCGACCACCACGAATGCACTGTTTCCAGCCACGTGTTCGGTTCCTCCCCCTGGGTGATCCACCCTCGTACTTTCAGCCTACTGATCCCGCTGGCACCCCGGCAGCATGCGGAGTGCTGGCTCACAGATGCGATCCTGCTTTGCATGTCGCGTTTCGAGGCCGGACCCGAGCAGGAGTCGAGCCGTACCTTCACCGTCGTCCTGCTCTCTCTGCTCATCCTCGCGGTCATTGGGGCGCTCTTCGGCTACGTGCTGGGCCGGCGTGACATCGATGAGAATAAGTCAGCATCCGGTGACGGTCCGTCGGCGGCGCCCTCGGCTGTGACCTCCGCCGCCGCCACGCGGCGCGCGCCGAGCATCCCGCCGACGCCCTGCCCGGGCTTCATCAGCCAGGCGGCGAAGGCCCAGGACGCCAAGGCGGCGGTGCCGCTGATGCTGGTGCAGTACATCCGCACCGCCCACGACCACGAGGTGTGGATCTGCCAGGAGGCCGACGGCTCCGGCCTGTGGTACCAGGGCCACGACAAGCGCGAGGCGTTCTACGACGACGGCGAGGTCCCGACCGAGGGCGTGAACGGGCTGCTGCGCCCCGGCGTGACCGCCAAGGGCAACCGGACCTGGAGCGTCATGAACGAGGGCACGACGTACACCGTGACGCCGGGCGGCCTGAAGGTCTCGGGCGGACAGAACTTCACCGACACCGCCACGCAGGCGAATCCGCCGGCGTAGGTTGGGGCCGATTTGGGAGCGGGCCTCGCGCCTGGAAAGATTGACCCCACAAGCAGCACACATGAAACGTTGACCGGAGGTAGGGGCGCACCGTGGCGCAGTACATCTACGTGCTCGAGAAGGCGCGCAAGGCGCACGGCGACAAGGTCGTGCTCGACAACGTCACGCTGTCGTTCCTGCCCGGCGCGAAGATCGGTGTGGTCGGCCCGAACGGCGCCGGCAAATCGAGCCTGCTCAAGATCATGGCGGGGCTGGACAAGCCCAGCAACGGCGAGGCCCGGCTCATGCCCGGCTACACCGTCGGCATGCTGCAGCAGGAGCCCCCGCTCAACGAGAGCAAGACGGTCCTGGGCAACATCGAGGAGGCCGTCGCCGACACCAAGACCAAGCTCGCCCGGTTCAACGAGGTCGCCGAGCTGATGGCGACCGACTACACCGACGCGCTCATGGAGGAGATGGGCCGGCTGCAGGAGGAGCTCGACCACGCCGACGCGTGGGACATCGACTCCAAGCTGCAGCTGGCGATGGACGCGCTGCGCTGCCCGCCGCCGGACGCCGAGGTCTCCCAGCTCTCCGGTGGTGAGCGCCGCCGCGTCGCGCTGTGCAAGCTGCTGCTCGAGGCGCCCGACCTGCTGCTGCTCGACGAGCCCACCAACCACCTCGACGCCGAGAGTGTGCAGTGGCTGGAGCAGCACCTGCAGAAGTACGCCGGCGCCGTGCTCGCCGTCACCCACGACCGCTACTTCCTCGACCACGTCGCCGAGTGGATCGCCGAGGTCGACCGCGGCCAGGTCCACGGCTACCAGGGCAACTACTCCACCTATCTGGAGAAGAAGGCCCAGCGCCTGGCGGTACAGGGGCGCAAGGACGCGAAGCTGCAGAAGCGCCTCAGCGAGGAGCTCGAGTGGGTGCGCTCCAACGCCAAGGCCCGCCAGACCAAGTCGAAGGCCCGCCTCGGCCGCTACGAGGAGATGGCCAACGAGGCCGAGAAGACCCGCAAGCTGGACTTCGAGGAGATCCAGATCCCGCCGGGCCCGCGCCTGGGCAACGTGGTCATCGAGGCCGCCCACCTGCGCAAGGGCTTCGAGGAGCGCGGCCTGCTCATCGACGACCTGTCCTTCACGCTGCCGCGCAACGGCATCGTCGGCATCATCGGCCCTAACGGCGTGGGCAAGACGACGCTGTTCAAGACCATCGTCGGGCTGGAGAAGCCGGACGACGGGACGGTGCGGGTCGGCGACACGGTGCAGCTGTCGTACGTCGACCAGAACCGCTCCGGCCTGGACGGCGACAAGACGGTGTGGGAGGTCGTCTCCGACGGCCTGGACCACCTGATGGTCGGCAAGGTCGAGATGCCCTCGCGGGCCTACGTGGCCGCGTTCGGCTTCAAGGGCCCCGACCAGCAGAAGCCGACCAAGGTGCTCTCCGGCGGCGAGCGCAACCGGCTCAACCTCGCGCTGACGCTGAAGATCGGCGGCAACGTGATCCTGCTCGACGAGCCGACCAACGACCTCGACGTCGAGACGCTGTCCTCGCTGGAGAACGCGCTGCTGGAGTTCCCCGGCTGCGCCGTGGTCATCTCCCACGACCGGATGTTCCTGGACCGCGTGGCCACCCACATCCTGGCGTGGGAGGGCGACGACGAGAACCCGTCCAAGTGGTTCTGGTTCGAGGGCAACTTCGAGTCGTACGAGAAGAACAAGGTCGACCGGCTCGGCCCCGACGCGGCGCGCCCGCACAGCGTCACCTACCGCAAGCTCACTCGCGACTGACAGCATCGATTGGTCGTCAGTTGGCCCGCTTCGTCTACCACTGCGCCCTGCGCTGGTCCGACCTGGACGCGTACGGGCACGTCAACAACGCGCGCTTCCTCACGCTCTACGAGGAGGCGCGCGTTGCGCTGATGTTCACCGCCGCCCGGGCGGCCGGCCTGGAGTCGTTCGAGAACGGGATCGTGATCTCACGTCATGAGATCGACTACCTCCGGCCGGTCGACTACGGCGACCCGGTGCGGATCGAACTGTGGATCGAGGAGATCAAGGCATCTCGATTGAGCGTTGCCTATGAGCTCTTCGACGGCGACGACCTCGCGTCCCGGGCGCGGACCGTGTGCGTGCCGTACGACCTCGACGCCGGCCGGCCCCGCCGGGTCCGCGACATCGAGCGCGAGTTTCTCTCACCATGGCTTGGCTAGCCGGTTCCGGCCGCGCCGACGCCGTCGCGTTCCTGTCCCGGGTGGTGCGCCTGGACCCCGGCGCGGTCGCCCGGTTGCGGCCCGCGGGGGAGGGCGCGGCCGTCCTGTGGTCCCGGCTTCCCTGGGGTGTACTCGTAAGCCGCGCCCTGCCGGCCACCGTCCCCTGCGACCGGACCTTCGGCGCGCGTGACCTGCTCACGTCGGTCGATGGAGAGCTTCCCGCATCGCGGGACAACGATTGGCACTGGTCGCTGCCCGCCGTCCCCGGGACGGTCGTCGAGCGCATCCCGGCCGGCGACGTCCAGCGGGTCGGCGAGGCCGCGGCCCGCACGGTGCGCACCGCCGCCGCCGAGGGCATCGGCGGCCGCCCGGTCGGCTCCCGGATGCTGCGCGACGCCCTCCTCGATCACGTGCCGATCACGGTGACCACCGAGGGTGATACGCGTGTACCAGTCTCCCAGCGTCTCGTCCAGGCGGTCATCCGGATGGGCTTCACCGAGGGCTCGGCCGGAGACTTCGTCGATGTCCGGATTTCGGGCCCGTGGACGGCCCTGGCCTGCGCATATGGCTCTGCCTGGCAGCGCGGCGCTGGTTCAGCGCTCATCGGATAGACGGCTGTAAGACCCTCACCCGAACGGGTGGGGAGAGGGTGAAATTGGGGGCTGCTGAAACTCGACCGAACGGGTACCGTCCTCTTTCGGGTCCACCGCCGAGCGAGTTCGATCGGCAACGGACCGCACATGCGGGTGGAGGCGCACGGGGGAGCAGGGAGCCGGGACGATGCCAAGGTGGCCATGGCGTGCCGAGCAGTCGAACGGGTCGAAGGCCGACTCGATCGTCGCTCAGCTGCCGCGGGAAGATGCGACCCCGACGCTCGACGGAGCGTGCGAAGCGCAGCAGGAGGACGCGGCCGGCGGGATAGCGCCGGTGACACTGCTACGGGTGGCCGAGGCCCTCGAGAAGCTTGAGATCCGATACCTGACCGACGGGGACGGCAGCCTGCTGGCGCTGTGGGAGCGCCACGCCGTGCTGTTCGCGCTGGAGGGCCCGTCGGACGAGATCCTGGTCATCCGGGCGCGGCCGCACGCGACCGTCCCGCCGGACTGGTCCGACCGCTCCTACCGGGTGGTCAACGAATGGAACCACACGCGCCGCTTCTACAAGGCCTATGTCGGCGACCCCACGGACCGGGGCCAGCTGCCGATCTACGCCGAGATGCAGGTCCCGCTGTTGTCGGGCGTGCACGACGCGCTCGTCGCCGAGCTCGTCGACTGCGCCGCCGTTGTCGCCCTGGGCTTCGTGGACTGGCTCCACGACGAGGGCGGCCTGCTCTAGCCCCACCGCGCCGGCGCCCTTCTGGGGCCGGCGATCAAGGTGTCGTCATGCGAGTACCCCGGGGATCGGCAACCTCCGCGTGATGCCGATCCCCAGGGGGAGTCGCGCCGTCTCGCCGGCCCCCGTACCGGGTTCGGCGCTCGACCCGATACCCATCGTTGGATATAACGCTCTCGATGGGCTCTTCGCCGCCTCTCGCCGCCCTCTCTGTGGTCGCCTTCGAGGGGCGTTACCGGGCAACTCGCCGCTTTCTGCGCGGCATGCGGTCCCGGCTCGGACGTTGACGGCGCTGCGTACGGTTCGCGTTCATCATGCGCTTTCCGACAAGTCGGGCACTCCGTGCCGCGACTTGTCGGATTTATGCGTCGCCGGGCGAAATGTCATTGAACTTGGCTCACAATCAGTGACACAAGTTTGGCGGATCGTGGGGGTGGCTCAATAGGCTCCGCGGCATGCACTCCACACCAGGCGCGAGATGCCGCGGAAGGGCCGGGAGGACCTGATGGTGCCCCCGATCCGGCGGCTTGAGTACACCAGCGACTTCGCTCGTAGGTTCTTCGAGGTGGGCGAGGCGCGCGGGAAGGCCAAGTCGGTGCTCACGGTCCTCTACGCCCGCGGTGTCGCCGTGCCCGTCGACGTCCGCGACGAGATCCTCTACTGCACCGACCAGGAGCGGCTCGGCGTATGGATCCTCCAGGCGCTCACGGCGGAGACGATCCAAGATCTGGACGACCCGAGGCGCGAACCGGACGTTTGACCTGAATCGTGGCATCTGGACGTACGGCTTGAGGGCCACGCTGCGGGTCTTGCGGGGGTGTGGGTGCAGCGAAGCTCCCCCACCGCGAGCGAAGCGAGCTATGAGCACTGCCATGAGCGGGACTCGCGGCGGGCGTGGGACGATGTACGAGATCCCCTGCCCGATGGAGAAGGACGCCTGTGCCACCGACGATCGACCCCGGCGCGAACCGACCCGGAGCCACCGTGCCGGACCGGATTCGCAACTTCTGCATCATCGCCCACATCGACCACGGCAAATCTACGCTGGCCGACCGGATGCTGCAGCTCACCGAGGTGGTCGAGGCGCGGCAGATGCGGGCGCAGTACCTCGACCGCATGGACATCGAGCGCGAGCGCGGCATCACGATCAAGAGCCAGGCCGTGCGCATGCCGTGGAAGGTTCGCGAAGGCGGGCTGGCCGGCGAGGAGTTCGTCCTCAACATGATCGACACGCCGGGGCACGTCGACTTCACGTATGAGGTGTCGCGCAGCCTGGCGGCGTGCGAGGGGGCGGTCCTGCTGGTGGACGCCGCGCAGGGGATCGAGGCGCAGACGCTGGCCAACCTGTATCTCGCGCTCGAGAACGACATGCAGATCATCCCGGTGCTCAACAAGATCGACCTGCCGGCGGCGCAGCCCGAGAAGTACGCCGAGGAGCTCGCGCACCTCATCGGGTGTGAGCCGGACGACTGCCTGCGGGTCTCCGGCAAGACCGGGGTCGGCGTCGCGCACCTGCTGGACGAGATCGTGCGGCAGCTGCCCGCGCCGACCGGCGAGGCCGGGGGCGCGGCGCGGGCGATGATCTTCGACTCGGTGTACGACGTGTACCGGGGCGTGGTCACGTACGTGCGGGTCGTCGACGGGCGGATCGAGGCGCGCGACCGGATCAAGATGATGTCGACCGGGGCCGTGCACGAGCTGCTGGAGATCGGCGTCATCTCGCCCGAGCCGATCAAGGCCGCCGCGCTGGGCGCCGGCGAGGTGGGGTACCTCATCACGGGCGTGAAGGACGTGCGCCAGTCGCGGGTGGGTGACACCGTCACCATCAACGCGCGGCCCGCGAGCGAGGCGCTGGGGGGCTACAAGGACCCCAAGCCGATGGTGTACTCCGGGCTGTACCCGATCGACGGCTCCGACTACCCGTTGCTGCGCGACGCCCTCGACAAGCTCAAGCTCAACGACGCCGCGCTGGTGTACGAGCCGGAGACGAGCGCGGCGCTGGGCTTCGGGTTCCGCTGCGGCTTCCTCGGCCTGCTGCACCTGGAGATCATCCAGGAGCGGCTGGAGCGCGAGTTCAACCTGGACCTGATCTCGACGGCGCCCAACGTGGTGTACCGCGTGATCATGGACGACGACAGCGAGCACCAGGTCACCAACCCCAGCGAGTTCCCGGACGGCAAGACCGGCCAGATCTTCGAGCCGACCGTCCGCGCCACGGTGCTGACCCCGAACGACTACGTCGGCGCGGTCATGGAGCTGTGCCAGGGCCGGCGCGGCTCGCTGCTGGGCATGGACTACCTGTCCGCCGACCGCGTGGAGCTGCGCTACACGCTGCCCCTCGGCGAGATCATCTTCGACTTCTTCGACCAGCTCAAGAGCCGCACCAAGGGGTACGCGAGCCTCGACTACGAGCCGTCCGGCGAGCAGCAGGCCGACCTGGTCAAGGTCGACATCCTGCTGCACGGCGAGCCGGTCGACGCCTTCAGCGCGATCGTGCACAAGGACAAGGCGTACAACTACGGCGTCACGATCGCCGGCAAGCTGCAGAAGCTGATCCCGCGCCAGCAGTTCGAGGTGCCGATCCAGGCCGCCATCGGCAGCCGGATCATCGCCCGCGAGACGATCCGCGCCATGCGCAAGGACGTGCTCGCCAAGTGCTACGGCGGTGACATCAGCCGCAAGCGCAAGCTGCTGGAGAAGCAGAAGGAAGGCAAGAAGCGCATGAAGATGGTCGGCCGGGTCGAGGTACCGCAGGAGGCCTTCATCGCCGCCCTGTCGACCTCCGACACGCCCGTGGCCGACAACAAGAAGAAATGAGGTACTGCCCGCGCTGCGGCGGCCCGACCGGCGACCTGCCGGCCAGGTGCGCCGCCTGCGGCTACGAGGCGTTCCTCAACCCCCGGCCGACGGCGACGGTCATCATCGTGCGCGACGGGCGCTTCCTGGCCATCAGGCGCACCCGGGAGCCCCGCGCGGGCTGGTGGGACCTGCCCGGGGGCTTCTGCGACGGCTTCGAGCACCCGGCGGACGCCGCCGTGCGCGAGGCGCGGGAGGAGCTCGGCGTCACCGTCGAGCTGGGGGAGTCCGCCGGCATGTACATCGGCGAGTACGACTTCCAGGGCGAGCTCCTGCCCGTCCTGGAATGCTTCTGGTTCGCCACGATCACCGGCGGCGAGATCGCCCTCGATCCGTCCGAGGGCAGCGAATACGCCTGGCTCGCGCTGGACGACCCGCCGGAGATGGCATTTCCCAACATGGACCGGGTGCTGGGCCGGATGCGTTTGGTCTCCTGAGCCGACGGGCAATACAAGTGCAACCGCAAATGCAAGCCCCCCGGTTGTACTTGTACAAGGAGGAGACCAGTGACTGTCACCGGAATCATTACCGCGCTGATCGTCGGTCTTATCGTCGGCGCGCTCGGACGGCTGGTCGTCCCCGGCCGCCAGAACATGTCCATCCTGCTCACGATGGTCGTCGGCGTGATCGCCGCGCTGCTGGGCACGGTGGTGGCGCACGCGATCGGCATCTCGACCGACACCCCCGGCGTGGACTGGGGCGAGCTGCTGGTCCAGGTCGTGCTCGCCGCCGTCGGTGTGGCCCTGGTTGCCGGTTTCCACGGCCGCGGACGTCGCGCTCTGTAAAGCCCGCTAAAACGCGCACGGCACCCGATCGAAGAATCGGGTGCCGTGCGCGTTTTGGATGTTCAGCGAAGCCAGGGAATCGCACGGTCCAGCTGGCCGCGGGTCTTCAGCTCCTTGCGGAGCGGAATCTCCTCGTCGATGTAGCCGTTCCAGTTGATGCCCCAGTAGTTGGCCGTGTGCGACGCCTCGCCGAGCAGCTGGCGCTGCACGGGCGTGCGGTTGGCCCACCACTCGCCGTCGAAGTCGATCGGCATGTCGTCGAGGATGCGGATCCACCGGTACGTGTAGCCGACGAACAGCATCTTGCGCGTGATGCCGGAGTAATTCGGCGACCGCGAGTGCCAGAGGCGGCGGTCGAAGATGAAGCAGTCACCGGGGTTTGCGGTGATCTCGACGGTGCCCTCCGGGTCCGGGTTCCACACCGTGGTGTCGGCCGGACGGGGCAGCGAGTTGCGCAGGTGGCTGCCGGGGATCACCTTGGTGGCGCCGCGGCCGGTCTCCGACAGGTCGGAGATGACGTAGGCGACCTTCAGCGAGAACATCGGCCGCGGGACGTTGGGGTCCATCGTCTCCGGGTCGGAGTTCTGCCGGTAGCCGTCCTGGTGCCAGCCCCACGAGGGCGGCTCCTCCTCGGACGTCGGCGGGGTGACGTCCAGGTGGTTGTGGTGCGTGTAGATGTTCCATCCAGCCAGGCCCCACATGTAGGGGAAGATGGTCGGCTGGGTCAGCAACTGCCCGAAGAGCTCGTCCCGGTTGAGGAAGCCCAGCAGGTGCAGCGTGCCGTCCTTCTTCATGCTCGACGACCCGGCCGCCTGCTCCTCGGCGTAGACCCGGTCCATCGCCGCCTCGAGGGCCGCACGGTGGTCCTCGTTGAGGACGTTGCGGACCAGCAGGAAGCCGTTGTCCAGGAACTCCTTCCGGTCGGCCTCGCTGATCGGCTCGTAGCCCGTGAGGCCGCCGTAGTCGGGTGTAAAGGACGTCATGTCCTCCCCTTTACTTGATCCAACCGCTTTACATTTCGTCCGAGCGAACGCCCGATCGTAACGCGAGGTGTATGGGACGCCGACTCGGGAGTTGGCCACCTGACAATGTCCGAACGCACGACAACCGGCTGGTCGCGGCGAACGTCAGACTTCTAGTAGACCTCGGCGACGACGCGCTCCCCGGCGGGACCGGCGTCGATGCCGCCACGCTCCGTCACGTGCGCCCACGCTCCGCTGGAGGCGGTCCACTGCATGTCGGCGTAGACGACCCGCTTCACGCCGTGCTCCTGGGCGTGGGCGACGAGCCAGTGGGCGTACTGCCAACCGGCCTTCGACTCGCGGACCTTCAGCGCGACCCCGACCAGGTTCGACGCATCGGCGGTGCTGATGCTGCCCCAGTCGAGCTTGAGGCTCGCGCCGAGCGACTTGGCCGCCTCCGCGCCGTGGCTGGAGGCCTCGCTGACGGTGCACGCGACCGCGCCCGTCACGTCGCCGCTGAGCGCGCGCACCATGATCTCGGACTCGTCGACCCACTTCTCGTAGGCCTCCGGGTGAGCGCTGCGCTGGACCTCCTGCGCGGCGTCGGTGACCCGCATCTTCTCCCAGCCCTTGACCTTGAGCAGGGCGGTGAAGAACGCGTTGGCCGCGTAGCGCGGGTCGGCGATCTGCTCCGGCGTGCCCCAGCCCTGGCTGGGCCGCTGCTGGAACAGCCCGATCGAGTCGCGGTCGCCGCCGGTCAGGTTCTCCAGCTTCGACTCCTGCCACGCGGTGGCCAGCGCGACGACCAGCCCGCGCTGCGGCACCTTGCGGGTCAGCCCGACCGCCGTGATGGTCGCGGCGTTGGCGACCTGCTCGGCGTCGAGCTCGACCTCACCCGAGCCGTCGCCGGTCGCGGTGACCGAGGCGTTGCCGGCGTTGACGACGCAGGCCTTGCCGCCGACGGGGATGCGCAGCGGGATGTTGTCGCCGATCTGGTGGATGACGACGTAAGCGCACACGGCGATCGCGATGGCCGAAAGCGCCGCCACCGTCACCAGTCGTCGAGCCCGCATTGTCACCTCCCGTCGTCAGGTCGACCAGCGTACGTGCAGCCCGCCAGCGCGCGGGGTCAGGCGGCGCCGTCGGGTACCCAGTTTGGGGCCCTTTTTTCCCGAAATGCCATGATGCCTTCCATGCCCTCCGGGGATCCGAAGTATCCGACAGACAGCTCCGTAAGCGCCGCGATCTCGTCGCGGAAGGTGTCGGATGTCCGGCGCCGCAGCAGCGCCTTCGCGCCGGCCAGGGCGCCGGGCGCCCCCTTGGCGAGGTCGGCGACGTAGCCGGCGACGGCGGCGTCGAGCTCGGCCGCGTCGACGGCGGCGGTCACCAGCCCGGCCCGGGCGGCCCGGGTGCCGTCGAAGGTGGCCCCGGTGAGGTACAGCTCGGCGGCGTCCCGGGAGGACAGCCGCGGCAGCACTGTGGCCGAGATCACTGCCGGGATGACCCCGATGCGCACCTCGGTGAACGCGAAGGTCGCGTCGGTGCTGCACACGGCGATGTCGGCGGCGGCGATGAGGCCGAGCCCGCCGGCCCGCGCCGGGCCGGCGACCCGGGCCACGACCGGCTTGCCGCCCTCCCAGATCGCGGCGAGCACGTCGCCGAGGCGGCTGATCGGCGGCCGGCCGGTACCGAACGCGGCCGCGGTCTCCTTCAGGTCGGCGCCGGAGCAGAAGACCGGCCCGGTATGGGTGAGCACCACCGCCCGGACCCCGGCGTCGGCCTCGGCCGCGGCGAGCGCGGACAGGAGCTCGTCGATGAGGGCCGTCGACAGTGCGTTGCGGTTGGCGGGGCTGTCCAGGGTGAGGGTCGCCACGCCCCGCTCGGTTTGTGACCGCACGAGAGACATGCGGGCACACTAGTGAAATGCCCGGAGCACTACCAGACGGCGAGCCGATGCCGCGCGACGGAAGCCTGCCCGACGGGGTCGCCGACGGCGCCGGCCGATCCGGCTTCGGCGTGTACGTCCACGTGCCCTTCTGCGCGTCCCGCTGCGGGTACTGCGACTTCAACACCTACACGGCGAGCGAGGGCGTGCTGAGCGCCGGCTACGCCGAGCAGGTCCTCGACGAGCTGGCGCTGGCCGCGAAGGTGGTCCGCCCGCCGCGGGTCGACACCGTGTTCTTCGGCGGCGGCACGCCCACGCTGCTGCCCCCGGCCGAGCTCGGGCGCATCCTCGACGGCATCGACCGCACGTGGGGCCTGGCCGCGGACGCCGAGGTCACCACCGAGGCCAACCCGGAGTCGGTGGACGCGGCGTCGCTGCGCGAGCTGCGGGCGGCCGGCTTCAATCGGATCTCGCTCGGCATGCAGTCCGCCGCGCCGCACGTGCTGGCGGTGCTGGACCGCCGCCACACGCCGGGGCGCCCGCCGCTGGTCGCCGCCGAGGCCCGGGCCGCCGGCTTCGACCGGGTCAATCTCGACCTCATTTACGGTACGCCGGGAGAGCGCCCGGAGGACTTCGCCGCCTCGCTGCGCGCGGTCGTCGACGCCGGGGTCGACCACGTCAGCGCCTACGCGCTCATCGTCGAGGACGGCACGCGCATGGCCGCGCGGATGCGCCGGGGCGAGCTGCCGTACCCCGACGACGACGTCGCCGCCGACCGGTACATCGCCGCCGACGAGGCGCTGCGCGCGGCCGGTTTCACGTGGTACGAGGTGTCGAACTGGTCGAAGGACTCGCCGTGCCGGCACAACGAGCTGTACTGGCGCGGCGGCGACTGGTGGGGGCTCGGGCCGGGGGCGCACAGCCACGTCGGCGGGGTGCGCTGGTGGAACGTCAAGCACCCGCACGCGTACGCGGCGCGCCTGGCCGACTCGGCGTCGCCGGGGCAGGCTCGGGAGGTACTGACGGCGGAGGAACGGCACATGGAGGACGTGCTGCTGCGCATCCGGCTCGCCGACGGCCTGCCGCTGTCCGTGCTCGACGCCGCCGGGCTCGCGGCCGCGCGCGAGTGCCTGGCCGACGGGCAGCTGGAGCCGGGCGCGTTCGAAGCCGGCCGGGCCGTGCTGACGCTGCGGGGCCGGCTGCTCGCCGACGGGGTCGCGCGCGCACTGACGTGAATACGACAAAGGGCGGCCGCCCCGAGGTGCGGCCGCCCTTTCGGGTTCGGGCGTTCGGTTGGACTACTTCACCATGCGGAACGTCATCGGGTAGCGGTACAGCTCCCCGTTGTTCGCCTTCATGCCGCCGATGATCGAGAAGACGATGGCCACGATCCACGGCGCGATCAGCGTGAGGCCGAACGTGCACACGGAGAGGATGGCGCCGACGAAGATGATGATGCCCCACGTGATGTGGAAGTTCAGCGCCTCGACGGCGTGCGCCTTGACGGTCGGCGACTCGTTGCCCTTGGCCAGCATCGCCACGAGCGGGGCGATGAAGCCGACGAGGATCGGGCCGAAGTGGGCGATGAGCGCCCACGTCTTCTCGTCGCTGTTGGCGTAGCCGACCGGGGCCGGGCCGCCGACACCGGGCGCGCCGTAGGCGCCGGGCTGCTGGTACTGGCCGTAGGCGTTGCCGGGCTGCTGGTAGCCCTGCTGCTGATACCCGGGCTGCTGATACCCCGGCTGCTGGTACTGGCCGGGCTGCTCATAGCCCGGCTGCTGGTAGCCCGCGCCGGAGGTCGGCGGAGGGGCGTAGGCGCCGCCACCGCTCGACGGCGGCGGAGCGTAACCGCCGCCCGACACGGGCGGCTGGGGCGGATACCCGGAGTTGGGGTCCGACGGCATGCCGTAATCCCCCGGGGGGCGAGGTGGCTCACTCATGGTGGCCACCGTAGGTGCACCGATCAAGCGGCGCCAGCGACACGACATGACTTCTTTTGGACAACTTTCGCCCTGTCCAGCGGCCTTGCCGTCTATCGTGCGCCAAACGATCATCGCGTGCCCCTGCGCGACTGACGTAGACTGGCACTCACTATCTGGGAGTGCCAGTCTTCGAGGAGGTGCCATGGCCCTTGACGAGCGCAAGCTTGAGGTGCTTCGCGCCATCGTCGAGGACTACGTCGCCACTCAGGAACCCGTCGGCAGCAAGGCGCTCGTCGAGCGGCACAACCTGCGGGTCTCCCCGGCGACGGTCCGCAACGACATGGCCGTGCTGGAGGAGGAGGGGTACATCAGGCAGCCGCACACCAGTGCGGGCCGGGTGCCCACCGACGCCGGCTACCGGCTGTTCGTCGACAAGCTCTCCCGGGTCAAGCCGCTCAGCCAGGCCGAGCGCCGGGCGATCGAGCGGTTCCTGATCGGCGCGGTCGACCTCGACGACGTGGTCCACCGCACCGTGCGGCTGCTCGCCCAGCTCACCCGGCAGGTGGCCGTGGTGCAGTATCCGAGCCTGTCCCGGGCGAGCGTGCGGCACTTCGAGCTGGTGCCGATCTCCACCACGCGGCTCATGGTGGTGATGATCGCCGAGACCGGCCGGGTGGAGCAGCGCCTGGTCGACCTGCCCGGGCCGATCCTGGCCGACGACGTGACCGAGCTGCGTCGGGTCATCAACGAGAAGCTGGTCGGCAAGCGCCTGGTGGACACGCCGCCCCTGGTGGCGGCGCTCGTCGAGGAGGCCGCGCCGAGCCTGCGTCCCCCGATGACGGCCCTTTCGACGGTACTGCTGGAGACGCTGGTCGAGCGGACCGAGGAGCGCATCGCGCTCGCCGGCACCGCCAACCTGGCCCGCGGCGGCCTGCTGGACTTCCAGGGCTCCATCCGGCCGATCCTCGAGGCGCTCGAGGAGGAGGTCATCCTGCTCAAGCTCTTCGGCGAGGTCGAGCCCAGCATCACCCGGGTGCGCATCGGCGACGAGAACGAGATCGAGGACCTGCGAACCGCGTCGATCGTGGCCACCGGCTACGGTCCCGGCTCGATGGTCGTCGGCGGCATGGGTGTGCTCGGCCCGACCCGCATGGACTACCCCGGAAACATCGCGACCGTGCGCGCCGTTGCACGCTACGTCGGCGATCTGCTGGCACAGAGTTGACATCTATCTCAGGGGCATAGGACTCAGTGGCGAAGGACTATTACGGGATTCTCGGCGTCAAGCGGGACTCCACGGCCGATGAGATCAAGCGGGCCTACCGTCGGTTGGCCCGCGAGTTCCACCCGGACGTCAATCCCGACCCGGCGGCGCAGGAGAAGTTCAAGGAGATCAACGCTGCGTACGAGGTCCTCTCCGACCCTCGCAAGCGCGAGATGGTCGACCTCGGCGGCGACCCGCTGGCCCCCAGCGGCGGCGGAGCCGGCCCGGCCGGCGGCGCGTTCGTCGGTTTCCAGGACATCATGGACGCCTTCTTCGGCACCCAGTCCGCCCGCGGCCCCCGGCCGCGCGTGCGCCCCGGCGCCGACGCGATCCTGCGCCTCGACCTCGACCTGCACGAGACGGCCTTCGGCGTCGAGGCGCCGATCCAGGTCGACACGGCGGTCGTGTGCGGCACCTGCCAGGGCGCCGGCACCGCGCCCGGCACCCACCCGCAGACCTGCGAGATCTGCCAGGGCCGCGGCGAGGTCCAGTCGGTGCAGCGCACGTTCCTCGGCCAGGTCGTCTCCGCCCGCCCGTGCTCGGCCTGCCAGGGCTTCGGCACGGTCATCCCGCACCCGTGCGCGACCTGCGGCGGCGACGGCCGGGTCCGCACCCGCCGCTCGCTCACCGTGAAGATCCCGTCCGGCGTCGAGGACGGCATGCGCATCCGCCTGGCCCAGCAGGGCGAGGTCGGCCCCGGCGGCGGTCCTCCCGGCGACCTCTACGTCGAGATCCACGAGCGCCCGCACGACGTCTACTCGCGCAAGGACGACGACCTGCACTGCCGCGTCACGGTCCCGATGACCGCCGCCGCGCTCGGCACCCGCCTCACCATCAAGACGCTGGACGGCGAGGAGATGGTCGACGTGAAGGCCGGCACCCAGCCGACCTCCACGCTGCGCATCCGCGGCAAGGGCGTCCCCCACCTGCGCGGCGCCGGCCGCGGCGACCTCTACGTCCACCTGGACGTGCGCACCCCGACCCGCCTGGAGCCGGAGCAGGAGCGCCTGCTGCGCGAGTTCGCCCGCAGCCGCGGCGAGGAGGTCGCCGAGCTGTCGAAGCAGGGCGGCTTCTTCTCCCGCATGCGCGACGCCTTCAACGGCCACGCGTGAGCCTGCCCCTGTTCCTGGTCGACGCGCTCCCCCCGGCGGACCGCTTCACGCTGGACGGCCCGGAGGGCCACCACGCCGCGAACGTGCAGCGCCTCTCCGTCGGGGAGGCGCTGCTGCTGGGCGACGGCCGCGGCGCCCAGGCCCGCGCCGTCGTGCTCGCGGCCCGCAAGGGCGCGCTCGACCTGGCCGTCGAGGCCCCCACCTTCACGCCGGCCGCGGACCCGTCCATCACGGTGGTCCAGGGCATCGCGAAGGGTGAGCGGGCGGAACTGGCCGTACAGCTGCTGACCGAGGTCGGCGCGGACCGCATCGTCCCCTGGCCGGCGGCCCGCAGCATTCCCCGGTGGAAGGACGCGAAGCCTCTGGAGCGCTGGCGCTCCACCGCTCGCGAGGCCGCGAAGCAGTCCCGCCGCGCCTGGCTCCCCGAGGTCACGCCGGCGTGCCCGACTCGGCAGCTCTCCCTCTCCGGCACGGTGCTGGTCCTGCACGAGGAGGCTTCGACCCCGTTGTCCGCGGTGCCGCTGCCGTCCACCGGCTCGATCACACTGGTCGTGGGCCCGGAGGGCGGCGTGGCTCCGGAGGAGCTGGAGGCTCTGGCGGGCACCGCGGTCCGCCTCGGCCCCGAAGTCCTGCGCACGTCGACGGCCGGCGCGGCGGCGGTAGCGGCCTTGTCGGTCCGCCTGGCCCGCTGGTAGCGCTCTTACGACCGCGGAAATATCCGGACACTGGCGCGTCCGGATATTTCCGACTTTTCGCCTGCCGGGGCATAAATCCGATAAGTCGCGGCGCGGAGCGCCCGACTTATCGTGTGTGCGCCCGCGAGGTGCGGAAGCGCCTCGTTGTGGAGCGCGCCGGACACAGGGCCGTCGGGGGTGCTGGTCGCGGCGTCGCCGCCGCACTGTGGCATTGAGCGGTGCGGTCGTTGCCGGCCGCGGGTCGGTTTGTGCACCCGGGCGGACCGGGCGGCGGCGTTGCCGGGGTGCAAAGCGTCCGGTCTTGTCGGCGGTGCGAGCGGCGGCGGGTCCCGCGGTGCGGAAGCGCGGCGTTGCGGAGCGCGCCGGGGTCGCAGGGACGTCGGGGGTGCTGGTCGCGGCGTCGCCGCCGCAGTGTGGCATTCGGTCGTGCCGGCCGCGGGTCGGTTTGTGCACCCGGGCGGAGCGGTCGAGCGTCGGGGGTGCATGAGCGACGGTTTCGCGGCGTGGAGCGGACCGGCTTGGCGTGTGCGCACCTCCGAAGCGCGGGGCGGGGTTGTCAGCGGAAGTAGCTGGCGCCGTTCAGGTCCAGGATGGTGCCGGTTGCCCACTCGGCCTCCGGGGAGGCGAGGAACAGCACCGCCGCCGCGATCTCCTCCGGCGTCGCCACGCGGTTCAGAGGGCTCTGGGCGCGGATCGCCTCGCCGGCCGGCGAGGCCAGCAGCTCGGAGACCATGTCCGTGGCCACGAAGCCCGGAGCGACCGCCGTCACCGCGATGCCGCGCGGGGCCAGGGCCCTCGCCAGGCTCTGGGTCAGGGAGTTCAGGCCGGCCTTCGCGGCGCCGTAGGCCGGGTGGTCGGGCTCGCCGCGGTACGCGCCGCGGGAGCTCACGTTCACGATCCGGCCGCCCGCGGGGAGGTGGCGGGCCGCGGCCCAGCAGACGTTCGCGGGGGCCAGCAGGTTGACGGCCAGGGTGTCGTGCCAGGCGGCCTGCCACTGGTCGTAGTCGGTGTCGAGGATCTTGTGCTCGACGTACACGGCGGCGTTGTTCACCACCACGTCCAGGCCGCCGAGGGCGGTGGCGGCGGCGTCGACCAGGGCGCGGGTGGCGGCGGCGTCGTGGAGGTCGCCGGTGACGACCGTGTGGCCCTCGCCGGGGAGGGCGAGGGCGCCGCCGGTGCGGCGGTGGACGGGCACGCTGTCGCCCGCCGCGGCGAACGCGTGGGAGGCGGCGTCGTGGAGGTCGCCGGTGACGACCGTGTGGCCCTCGCCGGGGAGGGCCGGGTCGTTGCCGGTGCGGCGGTGGACGGCCACCCGGTCGCCCGCCGCGGCGAACGCGTGGGCGATGGCGGCGCCGATGCCGCGGGACGCGCCGGTGACCAGGACCCTTCGATCTGCCATATGCGTACCCTAGCGGCCAAGATCGACGCTTCACGACGCCATAGGATGCGAATCGTGACGAGTGACTGCCTGTTCTGCCGGATCGTCAAAGGTGACCTCCCGGCGACCGTCGTGCATGAGACGGCGACCACCCTGGCGTTTCGCGACATCGGGCCCAAGGCGCCCGTCCACGTCCTGGTGATCCCCAAAGAGCATCATGCCGACGTCGCCGCGCTGGCCGCGGCCGACTCCGGGCTCGCCGGGGAGGTGCTCGCGGCCGCCGCCGCCGTGGCCGAGGAGGAAGGGCTGACCGGGGGCGGGTTCCGGGTCATCTTCAACACCGGGGAGCACGGCGGGCAGGAAGTCTTCCACGTGCACGCGCACGTCCTGGGCGGGCGGGCGCTCGGGCCGATGGTCAGCGCATGAAGGCCGTCCAGCGGTACCAGAGAATGGTCCAGAAGGTCCAGGCGGACGGCCGGGTGCCGGGGATCAGCGTCGCCGTGCACCGCGCGGATCGTCCACTGTGGACCTACCAGGTCGGTGAGGGGGTCGACGCCGGCAGTCAGCTGCGGATGGGGTCGATCACCAAGACGTTCACGGCGGTGCTGGTCATGCAGTGCCGCGACGATGGGCTGCTCGAGCTCGGCGATCCGATCGCGCGGCACCTGCCCGTCAAGGCGCACGGGGAGCTGACCGTCGGGCGGATGCTCTCGCACCTGTCCGGGCTGCAGCGCGAGCCCTACGGGGACATGTGGGACACCATGCAGGCGCCGGACGTGGAGACGCTGCTCGCCCAGCTCGACCGGGCCGAGCAGGTGCTGCCGCCGGGGCGGCGGTTCCACTACTCCAACCTGGCGATCGCCCTGCTCGGGCACCTCGTCGGGCGGCTGCGCGGCGGCACGTGGGAGGAGGCGCTGCGCGAGCGGATCCTCGAGCCGCTCGGGCTGCACGACGTCGCCGTCACGCCGCGGCGGCCCATCCCGGGGTACCAGGTCGACGCCTGGTCGGACTACGCCCACCCGGAGCCGCTCGACGACTTCGGGGCCATCGGGCCGGCCGCGCAGCTGTGGAGCACCGCGGCCGACCTGGCCCGCTGGGCGGCGTTCCTGGCCGACCCGCGCGAGATGGACCCCAACGGCACGGTGCTGTCCGCGGCGACCGTCGAGGAGATGCGCGTACCGCAGGCGGTCACCGAGGACGTGCTCTGGGCGCGCGCCTTCGGGCTGGGGCTCATCGTGCAGCCGCAGCCGGGGGCCGAGCGGGTCGTGCACGTGGGGCACGACGGCGCGATGCCGGGCTTCCTGGCCGCGGCCTACGGCCGGGTCGGTGGTTCCGGCACGCCGAAAGGCCTGGCCGTCGCCTCCCTTGGATCATCCGGTACCGCGGGAGAGGTCACCGAGCTGCCGCATGAGCTGCTCGCCGCCGTGGTGGAGCACGACCCGGCCGACATCGAGCCCTGGGTGCCCGGTCCGGCGGCGCCGCCGGAGTACCGCTCGGCGCTGGGCCGCTGGTGGGGCGAGGGGTTCGAGTACACCTTCAGCTGGCACGACGGCACCCTGCACGCCCGCGCCGTCGAGGCGGTGGCCAAGCGGCCCCCGGCGGTGTTCGCCCCGGTCGACGGGGAGCCCGACGTGTTTCGCACCGTGTCCGGCCGCGAGGCGGGCGAGCTGCTGCGGCTGACCCGCGACGCGGACGGCCGGGTGGTGCGGATGCACTGGGCGACGTACCGCTTCACCCGGGGGCAGGAGGCCTTCGACGGGCACCGCTTCTAGCGGTTGATCAGCGTGAACACGGCCCCGTTCGGGTCCTCGATCACGGCCAGCCGGCCGTGCGGGGAGTCGAACGGGCCGTGCTGCACCCGGCCGCCGGCGGCCAGGACGCGCGCGGCGGCGGCGTCGGTGTCGTCGGTGGCGAAGTAGACGGTCCAGTGGGCCGGCACGCCGTCCCAGGCCGACGTCATCGTGAGGCGGCCGGCGACCGGGTCGGCGTCACCGAGGCTCCACGCCGAGTAGTCGAAGCCCTCCGCGCCGGGACCGTCGTCGCCGATGCGGTGCTGCCGGTAGCCGAACAGGCCGTGGTAGAAGTAGTCGGTCACGGTCGGCTCGCGGGTGTTCACCTCGGCCCAGCACAGGGCGCCGTCCTCGTCGAACAGCTGCGAGCCCGTGTGCCGGCCCGGCTCCCACGCGCCGAACGCCGCGCCGGACGGGTCCATCGCGAAGAGCATGCGGCCGTTGTCCGGGATCTCCATCGGCGGCACCAGCAGTTTGCCGCCGTGCTCCTCGATGCGCAGCGCCGTGCCCGGGAGGTCGTGCGACATGAGGTACAGGCTCCAGGCGGCCGGAAGCTGCTCGGACCCGGGCATCGGCGGGCTCATCCCGGCGACGACCCGGCCGTTCTTCAGGCACATCACGTAGTGGCCGAACTCCGGTCCGCTGTCGAGGTACGTCCAGCCGAACAGGGCCTCGTAGAAGTGCCGCGCGGCCGGTACGTCGGCCGCCACGACATCGGCCCAGCAGGGCTCGCCGTCGATGTATCCGGTGCGCTCCACCATCGCTTGAGGCCTCCTGTCGAATCGGTCATCTGCCTCCCTACCAGCACAGGTGGGCCCCGCGCGGGCGAATGGCGACGAACGGCATGATCGGCCGAACCGGTAGGTGGTGAATATGGGATCCGGCCGACGGCCAAAATGAGAAAGGTGACAGCGGCGCCCAGCCGATACCATGAAGAGCCTGGACATCAGCCCAGGCAGGAGCGAGCCCGGAAGCAGGTGCTTGAGGCCCAACGCGGCCAAGGTATGACCGAGACCCCAAACCCCGTGCCGGCAGCATCGCCGGAGCAGCCCGTGCGGGCCATCAGCAAGATCACCGTTCCCGACCCGCACGTGATGGTCAGGCTGCTCGGGGCCGGCGACGAGATTCTCAAGCTCGTCGAGCGGTCGGTGCAGAGCGATGTGCACGTTCGGGGCAACGAGATCACCATCACCGGCGCCGCCGCGGACAATGCGCTGGCCGAGCGCATCTTCAGCGAACTCATCGAGCTGGTACGCAAGGGAGAGATCCTGACCGCGGACAATGTCCGGCGTACCGTCGGCATGCTGCAGCAGAACACGGCCGAGCGCCCGGCGGAGGTGCTGACCCTCAACATTCTGTCCCGGCGCGGCCGCACGATCCGGCCGAAGACCCTGGGCCAGAAGCGCTACGTCGACTCCATCGACCAGCACACGATCGTGTTCGGCATCGGCCCGGCGGGCACCGGCAAGACGTACCTCGCCATGGCCAAGGCCGTCCAGGCGCTGCAGGCCAAGCAGGTCAACCGGATCATCCTCACCCGGCCGGCGGTCGAGGCGGGCGAGCGACTGGGCTTCCTGCCGGGCACGCTCTACGACAAGATCGATCCCTACCTGCGGCCGCTGTACGACGCCCTGCACGACATGATCGACCCGGAGTCCATCCCGAAGCTGATGGCGGCCGGGACGATCGAGGTGGCGCCGCTGGCGTACATGCGCGGCCGCACCCTCAACGACGCCTTCATTATCCTGGACGAGGCCCAGAACACCACGCCCGAGCAGATGAAGATGTTCCTGACCCGGCTCGGCTTCGGCTCGAAGATCGTCGTCACCGGCGACGTGACCCAGGTCGACCTGCCCGGGGGGACCCGAAGCGGCCTCCGCGTCGTCCGTGAGATCCTCGACGGCGTCGAAGATGTCCACTTCGCCGCCCTCGGCAGCGCCGACGTCGTGCGCCACCGGCTGGTCAGTGACATCGTCGACGCCTACGCCCGCTGGGACGAAGCGCAGGAGGCTCAGCAGCCGGTGCGCGCCGTCCCGGACCGCGCCGCACAGGGCGGCCGGCCCGGGCGACGCAGATAGCCTCGGGAGCCCTGTTGTCCATCGAGATCGCCAACGAGTCCGGTGCCGACGTCAACTCCGACACCATTCTCGCGGTGGCGCGCCACGCCCTCGACGAGATGGGTGTCAACCCGCTCGCCGAGCTGTCGATCCTGTGCGTCGACGTGGAGTACATGACCGAGCTCAACCACCGCTGGATGGACGGCGACGGCCCGACGGACGTCCTGGCCTTCCCGATGGACGAGGGTAGCGTCGACCATGGGCCCGGCGAGGGTTCCGGCGAGCCGGCGCTGCTCGGCGACATCGTGCTCTGCCCGGAGGTGGCCGCCAAGCAGGCCGCCACCGCCGGGCACGCCACCATCGACGAACTCGCGCTGCTCACCGTCCACGGCATCCTGCACCTGCTCGGGTACGACCACGCCGAGCCCGAGGAGGAGGCCGAGATGTTCGGCCTCCAGGCCCGATTGCTGGAGAGCTGGCGAAAGTCGTGAGTGACGTCACCCTGCTGACGACGGCCGCCGGGCTCGTCGTGCTGGCGGGGCTGTTCGCGATGACCGACGCGGCGCTCAACGTCGTCTCCCCGGCGCGCGCGCACGAGCTGGCCCGCGAGGGCCGGCCCGGCGCGAGCGCGCTCGAGGTCGTCGCCGCCGACCCGGCCCGATATATCAACCTCCTCCTGCTGCTGCGCCTGCTGTGCGAGCTGACCGCGACCACGCTGGTGGCGCTGCAGACCGCCGCGTGGGTCGGCGGCGACCGCGACTGGCTCGCCGCGCTCATCACCGCCGGCGTCATGACCGTCATCAGCTTCGTCGTCGTCGGCGTGGCCCCGCGCACGATGGGGCGCCAGCACGCCTACCACGTGGCCCGGTTCGCCGCCCCGCCGGTGCGCTGGCTCGGCACGGCCCTGGGCCCCCTGGCCCGCCTGCTGATCCTCATCGGCAACGCGGTGACCCCCGGCAAGGGCTACCGCGAGGGCCCCTTCGCCACCACGATCGAGCTGCGCGAGCTCGTCGACATCGCCGAGCAGCGTGGCGTGGTGGAGCACGGCGAGCGGGACATGATCCACTCGGTCTTCGCCCTGGGCACCACGATCGCCCGCGAGGTGATGGTGCCCCGCACCGAGATGGTCTGGATCGAGGCGCACAAGACCGTCCGCCAGGCCCTGATGCTCGCGATGCGCAGCGGCTTCTCGCGCATCCCCGTGGTCGGGGAGAACGTCGATGACGTGCTCGGCATCGTGTACCTCAAGGACCTCGTGCGCCGCACCGCCGGCGACGACCCGGCCGCGGCGGACATCCCGGTCGCCCAGGTGATGCGCGTCGCCACGTTCGTGCCCGAGTCCAAGCCGGTCGACGACCTGCTGCGCGAGATGCAGGCCAAGCGCACGCACATGGCCGTGATCATCGACGAGTACGGCGGGACGGCCGGCCTGGTCACGATCGAGGACATCCTCGAGGAGATCGTCGGCGAGATCACCGACGAGTACGACGTGGCCGAGCGCCCGCCGATCGAGGAGCTGCCCGACGGCGCCGTGCGGGTCACCAGCCGCCTGCCGATCGAGGACCTCGGCGAGCTGTTCGGCGTGGAGCTGCCCGCCGACGAGGTCGAGACGGTGGCCGGCCTGCTGGCCCAGGCCCTCGGCCGGGTCCCGATCCCGGGCGCGACCGCGGTCGTCGGCGGCCTGGTCCTCGTCGCCGAGGGCGCCACCGGCCGGCGCAACCGCATCGAGACCCTGCTCGTCCGGCGGGCCGAACCGTCGGACGACGACCGCGCCAGCCACGAGACCGAGAGGCAGCACGCCGATGCCTGACCTGTCCGCCGAGGACACCAAGCTGGTCACCCTGGCCCGGGCGGCCCGGGCGCGCATCGGCGCCGTCGAGGGCGCGGCGGTGCGCGACCAGGACGGCCGCACCTACAACGCGGCCACGGTCTCCCTGCCGTCCCTGTCGTTCACGGCCCTGCAGTTGGCGGTCGCGTCGGCGGTGGCGTCGGGCGCGACGAAGCTGGAGGCGGCCGCGGTGGTGACGGAGGCTTCGGCCCTCGACCCGCTGGGCCACGCCGCGGTCCGCGACGTCGCCCCGGCCGCGCCGATCCACCTGGCCACACCGGACGCCGCGGTCTTCGCCACCGTCGAGGACTGACGCTCAGGACGCCTCTCGGGCGGCGTGAGCCCGGACGAGTCCGTCGACGCCGCGCAGGAACGTCTCGCAGATCGGCGCCGGGTCGACCAGGCAGCCGGCCGCCATGGCGCCGTCGCGCAGCATGACGAAGTGCTGCGCGGCGGCCTCGGCCCCGGTTTCGCGGACGCTCGCCATCAGGGTGCTGATCGTGTCGAGGAACCACTGCCGATGCGCGAGGACGGCCCGGTGCACGGGGTGGCCGGGATCGGGATACTCGGCCACGGCGTTGAGGAAGGCGCAGCCGCGGAAGCCGGGGGACCGGATGCCCTGGGCAATCGACTCGGCAATGGCCCGCAGGGCGTCGGGCGCCGGTAGGCCGCCGGCGACGGCCGCGTCCACCTGGCCGCGGATGGCCTGGTCGGCCGCCCGCAGATAGGCGAGGACGAGGTCCTCCTTGCCGGGGAAGTGCCGATAGAACGTGGCCCGGGTCACCTTCGCCTCGGCGATGATCCGATCCACGCCGACCGAGTGGATGCCCTGCCCGTAGAAGATGCCGGCCGCCGTGGTCAGGAGCCGGTCCCGGGCCTCGGACGGCCGGGTCTCGGTGTCGCTGGGCGCCATGGGCCCCATGGTAGCGACAGAACGTTCGGTCTTGACACGTCGACCCTCGGGCGTCATTGTCGAGGAGACAGAACGTTCGTTCTCCCTGAGAGGTCCGCGATGACCACCGTTGCCGCCCCCGGCATCTCGACGACCGCGTCCACCCTGCGACGGCTGTACTTCGTCCGCTTCGCCTTCGCCGTCGTCTGGGCCCTCGTGATGTTCACGACCGCCAAGCACCTCGGCCCGCTCGCCGCGACGCTGCTCGTGCTCTACCCGCTGTTCGACGTGGCCGCGGCCGTCGTCGACGCCCGCGCGTCGCGCGCCACCGGATCGCCCGCGCTGCTGTACGTGAACGTCGCCGTCAGCCTGCTCGCCGCGGCCGGCCTGGCCATCGCCGCCGCATCCGGCATCCCGGCGGTCCTGCGCGTGTGGGGCGCCTGGGCGGTCGTGGCCGGGCTGGTGCAGCTGCTCGTGGCGGTCACCCGCCGCAGGATGGGCGGGCAGTGGCCGATGATCGTCAGCGGCGGCATCTCCGTGCTCGCCGGCGGGTCGTTCATCGCCGGCGCCTCCGCGGACGACCCGGTGCTGACCAACGCGATCGCCTACGCGATCCCCGGCGCCGTCTTCTTCCTCATCTCGGCGATCCGCCTCGGCCGCGCCGCGAAGGGCGCCCTGCCGGCCTAAAGCGTCACCGGCACGACCGGGTTGGGGATCGCGCCGCCGAAGCGGCGGTCGCGTTTGGCGTAGACCTCGCAGGCGTACCAGAGGTGGCGGCGGTCGAAGTCGGGCCACAGGGTGTCGACGGAGACGAACTCGGCGTACGCGGCCTGCCAGATCATGAAGTTCGACGTGCGCATCTCGCCCGAGCTGCGGATCATGAGGTCCACGTCGGGCAGGTCAGGCTCGTCGAGGTAGCGCGCGAACGTCTTCTCCGAGATGCGGTCCGGCTTCAGGCGGCCGGCGGCGACGTCGGCGGCGATGCGGGCCGCGGCGTCGGCGACCTCCGCCCGGCCGCCGTAGTTGACGCACATGGTGAACGTGAGCAGGTTGTTGTGGCGGGTGAGCTGCTCGGCGTACTCGAGCTCGTTGATCACCGAGCGCCACAGGCGGGGGCGGCGGCCCGCCCAGCGCACCCGGATGCCCATCTCGTGGAACTCGTCGCGGCGGCGGTGGATCACCTCGCGGTTGAAGTTCATGAGGAAGCGGACCTCGTCGGGGGAGCGCTTCCAGTTCTCGGTCGAGAAGGCGTACGCGCTGACGTACTTGATGCCCAGCTCCAGGGCGCCCTCGATGACGTCGAACAGGGCGGCCTCGCCGGCGGTGTGGCCGGCGGTGCGGGGCAGGCCGCGCTGCTTCGCCCAGCGGCCGTTGCCGTCCATGATGATCGCCACGTGCTGCGGTACGGCCTCCTTCGGCAGCGCCGGCGGGCGGGCACCGCTGGGATGCTGCGACGGCGGGCGGAAGTTGCTCACGTGCTTTCCTTTCGCAGGGGGCGTTCATCGCGGTCGACGAGCGGGAGCGAGCGTAGTGCCCGCTCGAGGTGCCACTGCAGGTGCGCGGCGACCAGGCCGCTCGCCTCGCGCTGGTGGTTCGCGGCGGCGGCGTCGGCGATCGTCCAGTCGCCCTCGGCCAGCGCCGACATCAGTTCGAGGGTCGCCGGGGCGGGGTGGGCGGCGCCGGGCGGGCGGCAGTCGGGGCAGACCGCGCCGCCGGCCGGGACCGAGAAGCCGCGGTGCGGGCCCGGCGTGCCGCAGACCGCGCACTCGCGCAGCGCGGGCGCCCAGCCGGCCACGCTCATCGCGCGCAGCAGGTAGGCGTCCAGCACGAGGCCGCCGGCGTGCTCGGCCACCGCCAGGGCGCGCAGGGCGCCCAGCGTGAGCTGGAAGAGCCGCAGCGCGGGCTCCTCCTCGACCGGCGTGAGCCGCTCGGCGGTTTCGGCGATGGCGCTGGCCAGGGTGTACCGCGAATAGTCCTCCAGGAACCGCCGCCCGAACAGGTCCAGGCCCTCCACCTGGCTGATCACGTCGAGGCTGCGCCCCTCCAGCAGCTGCACGTCGACGTGGCCGAACGGCTCGAGCCGCCCGCCGAACTTCGACGTCGTGCGGCGCACGCCCTTGGCGACCGCGCGGATGCGGCCGTGATGGCGCGTGAACAGCGTGATGATCCGGTCGGACTCGCCGAGCTTCTGGACCCGCAGCACCACGGCGTCGTCGCGGTAGAGCTTCCCGCGGAAGGCAGCGTTAGCCATATCGGGGCCCAGGACCTCAAAAGCCCAGGCGCCGCAGCTGCTTCGGGTCGCGCTGCCAGTCCTTGGCCACGCGGACGTGCAGGTCGAGGTACACGCGGCCGCCGACCAGGTCCTCGATCTCGCGGCGGGCCCGGGTGCCGACCTCCTTGAGCCGGCTCGCCTGGTGGCCGATCACGATCGCCTTCTGGCTCGGGCGCTCCACGTAGATGTCGGCGTAGATCTTGGTCAGGCCGCTCTCCTCCTGCTGTACCTCCTCGACCAGAACGGCGATCGAGTGCGGCAGCTCGTCGCGGACGCCGTCCAGCGCCGCCTCGCGGATGAGCTCGGCCATCAGCACCTGCTCGGGCTCGTCGGTGAGCATGCCGTCCGGGTACAGCTGGGGCGAGCGCGGCAGGTGCCCGATCATGACGTCGACGAGGGTCTGCACCTGCGCGCCGGAGACCGCGCTGACCGGCACGATGTCGGCGAACTCGCCGAGCTCCTGCACGGCCAGCAGGCGCTGGGCCAGGGTGCCCCGGTCGACGAGGTCGATCTTCGTGACGATCGCGACGAGCGTCGCCTTGAGCTCGGCGATCTCGCCGGTGATGAACCGGTCGCCGCGGCCGATCTCCTCGTCCGCGGGCAGGCACAGGCCGATGACGTCGACCTCGCTCCAGGTCGAGCGCACCAGGTCGTTGAGCCGCTCGCCGAGCAGTGTGCGCGGGCGGTGCAGGCCGGGCGTGTCGACCAGGACCAGCTGGGCGTCCGGCCGATGTACCACCCCGCGCACCGTGTGCCGCGTCGTCTGCGGCTTTGGCGAGGTGATCGCGATCTTCTGTCCGACGATGGCATTGGTCAGCGTCGACTTGCCCGCGTTGGGCCGGCCGACGAAGCAGGCGAAGCCCGCGTGGTACTCACCTTCACGTTGCTGCACGATGTTTCAGGGTACTCAGACTTCCAGCTGCAACTGGCGGGGGCGTTGTGAAGGAGTCGTGCGCGACGACCGGACCGGGTGCTCGGCCGCCGTGGCGACCTGCAGCTCGACCGTCCCCTCGACCAGACCCCGGCCCGCCGAGCGCAGCACGATGCGCCCCGGCATGAGCCGCGACAGCGACGTCGGCACGGCGCTTCGCTGCTCGGTGGCGAGCACCAGGTGCACGCCGACCGCCTTCCCGCCCGCCGCCACCGCGGTGAGCACGTCGTTGAGCAGCGGGTCGTGCCCGTCGACCAGCACCAGCACGCGCGCGCCGGCGGGCTCGCGCAGCGCGGCCCGCTCGGCGACCAGCGCCTCGATCGTGGCCAGCAGCTCGGCGGCGGCCGGGGCGTCGGCGGCGTCCACGCGGTACACCCGCAGCGCCGCCGGGTCGAAGCGCTGCGCGAACGACGCCGCGATCGTGTCGAGCAGGGTGGTCTTGCCGGCGCCGTTCGGGCCGTACACGAGCAGGTGCCCCAGCTCGTCCAGGTCCAGCGGCCACACCTGCACCGACTGCGAGCTGGGCAGGTCGACCATCCCGATCGGCGCCGCGAACGCGGCCCGGGCGCCCAGCGCCCGCGCCCCGTGCTCCTCGTCGTGACCGGGCGTTCCCGCGAAATCCGAGATGTCGGCAATGTCATACGTGGCCAGCAGCGGCGGCTGCCAGGCGCGCGGCTGGTCCGGTACCCGGGCCTCGCGGTGCGCTGCGCTGATCGCCGCCACGAGCCGCTGCAGGTCGCTCGGCCCGTCGACCAGCACGAGGGCCGTGCCCGGCGAACCGGAGGTGTCCGGCTCGCCGGCCTCGTCCGTCTCGGCCGCCGCCTCGAGCAGGCCCGACTCGAAGCGCCAGTCCGACACGATCGTGGGGCCGGCGGAGCGTTCGGAGGGGGAGCGGGCGCCGCCGTAGGCGATCTGGACCGGCTCCGGCTCGGAGGCGCCCGAGCGCACGAACGCGCGCCCCGGCAGCAGCGGCGACAGGTGGGCCGCGTCCGGGCGCTCCAGGACCTCGAGGCTGTCCTGCTCCGTCTCGACCCGCAGCGCGATGCGCAGCGGCGCCTCCGCGCGCAGGTCGTCGTCGATCACGTCGAACGGGTGCGCCGTGGACAGCAGCAGGTGTACGCCGGCGGGGCGGCCCCGCCGCGCCAGGTCGCGCAGGCCGGTCACGAAGTCGGCGGGCGTGGCGGCCAACTCGGCGACGACGATCAGCAGGTTGGCCGGGGCCGCGGCCGGGTGGCGCCGCTCCATCTCCACGATGTCCTTGACCCCGTGCCGGCGCAGGACCGCCTCGCGGCGGCGCACCTCGGCGCCGAGGGAGATCAGGACGCGCCGGGCCATGTACGTGTCGTCGCCGGTGAAGAGGCCCACGGTGTGCGGCAGGTCGGCGCACTCGCCGAACGTGCCGCGCCGGGAGTCGGCGAACTGGGGGTCGATGAGGACGAAGGTGAGGCGGTTGGCCGGGTACGTCGCGGCGAGCCCGGCCAGGTAGGAGCGCAGCAGCCAGGTGCGGCCCGAGCCCTCGGCGCCGGCGACGATGCCGTTGGGGCCGTCGCGGCGCAGGTCGACCACGACCGGGCCGGCGCCGCCGAGGCCGATCGGGGCGGCCAGGCCGCGGTCGCGGGTCGAGGGGACCCAGCGCTTCACGATCGCGCTCGGGGCCGGGTCGCCGCCGAGCTTGAGCGCCTCGCCCAGCGACGCGATGCGCGGGGCGGCGTTGCCGGCCGCGTCCCGGGTGGCGGCCAGGGCGTGCGCGACCCGGTCGGCCACGGCGGCGCTGACGCCCTCGCCGTCGAGCACGACCACGCCGGGCGGCAGCCGGTCGGGCGTCTCGGCGGCGGTGAGCAGGCTGATCCCGCCCCGGGGGCCGTCCTCGACGAGGCGGGCCAGCGACTCCCGCGGTACCGAATCCGGGTCCGGAAGCACCACCACCACGTGCGGCGCGAACTGCTCGGCGATCGCGTGCCGGCCCAGCCGCCGCTGCCGTAGCAGCGCCTCGACCAGGGCCAGCACCCGCCGGCGGTCGTCCTCCTGGGCCGCCACCGTGCGCGCGCCGGGTGCAAACGCGCTGGTCAGCGTGCGGGTGTGGGGGAGCCAGCCGGTCCACGCCCAGTGCTCGGCCTCCTCGGGGGTGCTCAGCACGACCAGCGCCAGGTCGGCCGCGCCGACGAGCGTCGCGAGCTGCACGATCCACGAGCGCAGCACCGCGCGGCGGGCCTCGGGCGGCCCGGCGGCGCCGAGCGCGCCCAGCGCCCGCAGGTCGGCCTCGACCGGGACGTCGGGGTCGACGGCGTGGCGCCGGCGCAGCGCCCCGATGCGGTCGGTGTGGGCCGGGTCGAAGTCGCCGGTGGTCGGGGCCTGCTCGAAGCGCAGCCGGCTCGGCTGGTCGGCGGTGGCCAGGCGCAGGGCGAGGAAGTCGCGGTCGTCGGGGCGGCGGGCCGGCTTCTCCTGCCGGTCGGCGGCCCGCGCCAGGTGGGCGAGGCTGGGCGCCTCGGCCCGCCGCGCCTGTATCACGGCCCGGTGCTTGATCGCCGCGTCCGCCTCGGCCCGGTCCATCGCCGCGGCGAACTCGGCGGCCGGATCGGGGCCGCGGCGGCGCAGGCTCAGGCGGCGTCGTCTGGGCTGCTGCGGTACCGCCGGAAGCCACACCGCCGGCGGCGGACCCTTGGGCGCGGGCGGCTCCGCCGGCACCTCCTCGACGGCGATGAGCGTCTCCCCGAGGCGCAGCAGCTGCCCGCCGGTCAGCGTCACGGTCCCGGTCAGCGGCTCCCCGTCCAGCCGGGTGCCGGCCGGCGAGCGCAGGTCGGTGGCCGCCACCTCGTGGCTGCCGATGCCCAGGTGCAGGTGGCGGCGCCCGGCGGCCGGGTCGGTGAGGACGAGGTCGCCGGCCGGGTCGGTGCCGATCACGAACTCGCCCGGCGGCAGCGGGGCCCACGCCCCGGCGTCCGGGCCGGCCACGACGAGCAGCTCGAAGCGGTGCGCCTCCGTGCGGGCCGGGCGCTCGGGGCGCTGCTCGGGCGGGGCCAGCAGGATCGCGTCGCCGCAGCGCAGGCCCTGGTCGCCCAGCGGCCGGTTGGGGTCGAGGCGGCGGCCGGTGCGGGCCAGCCAGGCCCACGTCGTCTGCTGCGGCCGGTCGGCCGGGTCGAGCAGGTCGAGCAGCGCGGCGATGAGGTCGGCCACCGCGCCGCCCGGGTCGGCCCGCAGCCGCACGGTGCGATCCAGCGTCGCGGTCGAATCTCGCCTCGCCACTCGCACGTCGATCAGCAGGTCCATCGACCGGCCCCCTTCTTCCCGTGCAGCATCGATCCGTCATCGGTTCCAGAAAGCCTGGTGGCGGGGCGGGCGCACTGCAGGGCTCTGCCTCGACAGTAAGCGCCACGACGCCGAGTGGATCGCATCGACGCGCGCCAGGATTTCATGCTATACGCGAGTAAAACGGGCGGAATGCCGCGTGGGTTACCCTCGTGCACCATGACGGTGCGAGTCGCGATGTGGTCAGGGCCCCGCAACATCTCCACGGCGATGCTGCGCAGCTTCGGCGCGCGGCCGGACGCGGTGGTGGTCGACGAGCCCCTCTACGCCCACTACCTGGCCGAAACCGGCCTCGACCACCCGGGCCGGGACGAGATTCTCGACTCCCAGCCGCGGCGCTGGGCCGACGCCGTCGCGGGCCTGCTCGCGCCGGTCGACGCCGCCGTGTTCTACCAGAAGCACATGGCTCACCACCTGCTGCCCCAGGTCGGGCGGGAGTGGCTGGGCGAGGTCGCCAACGCGTACCTCATCCGCGACCCGGCGCACGTCGTCGCCTCCTACGCGAAGGTGCGCGGGGAGCCGACGCTGGAGGATCTCGGGTACCCGCAGCAGGTCGAGATCTTCCGCGCCCACGGCGGCCCGGTCGTGGACGCCGCCGACATCCTGCGCGACCCCCCGGGCGTGCTGTCGGCGCTGTGCGAGGCGCTGGGCGTGCCGTGGGACCCGGCGATGCTGGCGTGGCCGGCCGGGCGGCGCGAGACCGACGGCGTGTGGGCGCCGCACTGGTACGCCGCCGTCGAGCGCTCCACCGGCTTCGGGCCCTACGACCCGCGCCCGGCCGAGGTGCCGGACCACCTGCGGCCGCTGGTCGAGCGGGCCGCGCCGCTCTACGAGGAGCTCGCCGCGCGCAAGCTCTAGACGGCGACCGCGTTGGCCCTGGCGTGCGCCCGGTACAGGTCGGCGATCTGCCTGGTCACCGGGCCCACCTTGCCGTCGCCGATGGGGCGGCCGTCGATCGCCACCACGCCGGCGATCTCGCCCATGGTGCCGGTGCAGAAGACCTCGTCGGCGGTGTACATCTCGACCTGGCCCAGATCGCGCACGTGCACCGGCACGGGGGAGATGCGCAGCACCGTGTCCCGGGTGATGCCCTCCGGGCAGGCGACCGCGCGCGGCGTGTGCAGCTCGCCGCCGGCCACCGCGAACAGGTGGGTGGCGTTGGTCTCGGCCACGAAGCCGCGCCCGTCGAGCATCATCGCGTCGTCGGCGCCGGCGACGTTCGCCTCGATCTTGGCCAGGATCGAGTTGATCAGGTTGTTGTGGTGGATGCGCGGGTCGAGCACGTCCGGGCCGGGGCGGCGCACGCTGCTGGTGACGAGCGTGAGGCCGCCGGTGTCGTACACGGGCGCCTTGAACTCGGCGAGCACGATGAGCGTGCAGCCCGAGGCGTTGAGGCGCGGGTCCATGCCGCTGGTGACCTTGACCCCCCGGGTGAGCGTCAGCCTCACGTGGACGCCGTCGCGCATGCCGTTGGCGGCGAGGGTCTCGCGCAGCGCGGCGACGATGTCCGCGTCGGCGGGGACGCCCTCGAAGCCGAGCGCGGCGGCGGAGCGGCGCAGCCGGGCCAGGTGCTCGTGCAGGCCGTAGACGCCGCCGTCGTACACCCGCAGGCCCTCCCACACCGCGTCCCCGCCCTGCACGACGGAGTCGAACGGGGAGATGCCCGGCTCGTCGCGGTGCCGGAGGGTGCCGTTGACCCAGTACCGCAGGTCCGCGTTGCGTTCGTCGTACCGCTGCAGCATCTAGTCCTCTTTCGCAGTGTCCCCGAGGGCGATCAGCACGTCGCGCAGGCGGTCCGCGGCCGCGCCGACGAGCGCCTCGGACGCCGGGGCGAACAGCCGCGCCTGCGCGCTCGTGACCGCCCGCACGACCTTCTCGGCCGCGGCCACGCCGGCCGGGCTCAGCCGGACCCACGCGACCCGGGCGTCGGCCGCGTCGGGCGCGCGCTCGATGAGCCCGTCCTGCTGCAGCCGGCGCAGCACGTTGCTGATCCCGCCGGAGGTGAGCAGCAGCCCGGAGGCCAGGTCGGACGGCTTGAGCGCGAACGGCGGGCCGGCGCGGCGCAGGGCGGACAGCACGTCGTACTCGGCCGGGGTCAGGCCCGCGGCCGCGGTCTCGTTGCGCACGACCTCCTGCAGCCGCAGCGCCAGGCGGTGCACGCGCTTGCCCAGGGCCATGGACGGCCCGACGATGTCGGGCAGCTGCTCGCGCCACTCGTCGATGACGGCGTCGAGATGGTCTCGGGGCATGTCACGAGACTAGTCGGGGCCCGCCGGATCTCCCGGCGGGCCCCGTTTGCGGCAGGTTGCAGTGATCGGTTCTTCCGTGATCGGTTTTCCCGTGATCCGCTTTCAGTGATCGGCGCAGCAGGGCCGGTTGTTCGGCGGCTCGAACGGCACGAGCACGCCGCCGCGGCCGAACTGGGTGACGAGCGTCAGGACGCCGTCGCGCCAGATCGGGCGCACGTGGTCGCGCGTGTCGACGAGCATCTCCGGCACGGCCGCCATCCCGCCCAGGATCACGACCTGGTCGATCGCCGACCCGGCCACGATGGCCGCGACCGCGACCGTGCCCTTGAGCCGCTCGGCGCCCTCGAACAGCACCTGGCGGGCGCCCTCCGGGGGCCGGTCCGCCTCGGTGCCGACGACGACCTGGCCGCCCTCGAAATACGTGAACGCGGGGCGGCCGCCCTCCAGGATGTGGTGGTCGGCCGCCTGCACGTCGGGAAAGCCGGTCATTACCGCGCGTAGACGAAGATCGGGTTCGCGTAGAACCAGAGGTCCTTCCACGGGTCGGCGTCGCCGAGCACGTCGATCGCCGGGCCGGCCGGGTCGATCGCCGCGCCGAGGTAACCCGGGGCGGTGCGGTTGCCGTCGGTGCCGCGCAGGCGGACGTAGAACGGCTTGTCCACCGGGCCGAGGTCGTAGGTGAACGACACGGTGCCGGTCGACTTGTTGACCTCGAAGCTCTTGACGACCTTGGTGTTGGGCGCCTTGAGCGAGTCCTGGTCGGCGACCGGGCCGGTGATCTCGCCGCGGATGACGTCCACCCGGGACAGGACCGGCACGAAGTTCGCCCAGTTCGCCTTGTTGGCCAGGTTGATCTTGATGACCAGCTCGGCGTTCTGGCCGCGGCGCAGCACCAGCGAGTCGCCGAGGGTCACGCCGAACGGGTTGCCCTTGGCACGCACCTGCACGTCGAGGTCGCTGATCAGGCCGCCGTGGTCGACCCAGATCCGGCCGGCCCGCATGCCGTCCATGACCGCGGCGTAGCTGAAGTTGCGCGAGCCCACGTGGGTCCGGCTGTAGAAGCCGGGCCAGAAGTCGCCGGCGGTGGAGTTGTTCGGCTGGCCGTAGACCGGGTCGAAGTGGAAGCCGTTGGTGTTGAAGTCCGTGTCGCCGGGGCGCTTCGCCGTCTCCTCCCAGACGACGTGCGAGTCCGAGTTCGCGGTGATCCACCAGCTCTTGCCCTCGGCCAGGAGGCTGTCCCAGAGGCCGCCGACGGTCGCGGTCATCCAGTCGAAGCCGCCCCAGGTGCGGTAGCTCTCCAGCGGGTAGCCGGGGAACGACTTGGCGTTGGGGGCGTTCTCGTAGAAGCCGCGGCCGGCGCCGCCGCCGTTCGGCTTGGCGAAGCCCGCGGCCTGGTGGCCCGGCGCGCCCTCGAAGCCGATCGCGATCTTCGGGTTGGCGTCGCGCCAGCTCCGGATCTCGTGCGGCGAGTCGATGCCGTTGCGGGCCGGGTGGTTGGCCAGGAACAGCGCGTCGGCGACGCGCCGCTTGGCGACCTGGTCGGCCAGGAACTTCACGCCGGCGACCGCGAGGGCCTCGGTGACGAGGGTCGGGTCGACCGAGCCGACGACGCTGCCGTCGAAGGTGTTCTCGAACTCCTTCAGGACCGCGACCTCGTTGGCGCCCGGGTGCACGAACACGGTGCCGTGCTCGGCCGCCGGGATGTTCCACTCCAGACCCTGGAAGACCAGCATGTCCTTGTAGTCTTCGCGGGCCTGGCGGATCTGCGGGTTGACCTTCTCGACGCCGATCTTGGCGTGCTGGACGGTGCCGTGGTCGGTGATGACCATCCAGTCCAGGCCGTACGCCGAGGCGTGCTTGACGTGGTCGTCCGGCCGGTACATGCCGTCGGAGCTGTACTGCGTGTGGATGTGGTGGTCGCCGGCGAGCCACTTGTAGTTGTTGAGCGTCGGGCGGCCGTGACCGTGGCGGTCCCAGCCGTCGAAGTCGTGCTCGTGGTCGTCGCCCGCGTGCGCGACGCCGGCGTTGGCCAGCGCGCCGCCCGCGGCGGCGGCCGCGCCCAGCAGGCCCGCGCGGCGCAGGAACCCGCGACGGGACACGTCGCCGGGGGAGAGCTCGCTGTCGGGGATCGACGCGTCGAGCACCGCGGGGACGTCGCCGCCGGCCTGCGGCATGTCCTCGTGGTGATGGTGGTGGTGGCCGTGACCCATGAAGACTCCTTCTTGCACGTTGATGGTCCTCATGGGGGAATCTCGTCCTGGTGAACTAACAACAGGTAGCGATATCGCTATGCGCGCGCGAACTTCAGCGTGATCACCGCCGCCGCCAGGGCCACTCCAAAGATCACCACCAATGCGTCGGACCAGCCGAAACGGGTCTCGCGGGCGATCGTGCGGGGCCCCCGGTCGAAGCCGCGGGCCTCCATCGCGGTGGCCAGCCGGATGCCGCGGCGGATGGCGGCGACCAGGAGCCCGAAGAGGGTGGAGAAGAGCCCGCGGCGGGTACCGCGGGCCCGCCGGGCCAGCCGGATCAGCCGGTACTCGGCGGCCAGCAGCGGCGCCAGGCGCAGCGCGGCGAGCGCGCCGATCGCGAAGCGGGGCGACACCCGCAGGTGCGCGACCAGCGAGTCGGCGAGGTCGGTCGGGTCGATGGTGGCGAACACCACGAACCCGGGCAGCCCGATGGCGAGCAGCCGCAGCGCGTAGCCGACGGCGTTCTCGCGCACGTCGAGCCCGCCCAGCTGCCACACCACGGGCGAGTCGGTGGCCCCGAAGAGCACGGTGAAGGTCAGGATGCCGGCGGCGGAGGCGAGGATCGGCCAGCCGCGCCGCCACAGCGCGTCCGGCGCGACCCCGGTGAACGCCAGGGCCACGAGCAGCGCCCCGATGACGGTGAGCAGGGCGACCGGCTCGAGGGTGGTCACCACGGCGGCGGTGACGAGCAGCGCGGCGAGCAGCTTCGCGGTGGCGTCGCGCCGGCCCAGCCAGGTCGTCATCGGACCAGCTCCAGCCGCCGGTCGCCGATCGCCTCGACCAGCGGCCGGTCGTGGGTGACGAGCACCAGGGCGCGGCCCTCGTCGCGCAGGTCGGCCAGCAGCGTCACCAGCTCCCGCCAGGTGCGCAGGTCCTGCCCGAACGTCGGCTCGTCGAGGATGAGCACCCGCGGCGCCGCGGCCAGCGCGGTGGCGACGCTGAGCCGGCGCTGCTCGCCGCCGGACAGCGTGAACGGGTTGGCCAGGGCCAGCCGGTCGAGGCGGAGCCGGGCCAGCAGCTCGTCGACGACGGCCGGTGCCGCGCCGCCCAGCGCGAGCTCGGCGCGCACGGTGTCGGTGACGAACTGGTGCTCCGGGTTCTGGAACACCGAGCCGATCCGGGCGGCCAGCCGGCCCGCACCCCACCGGTGCGGCGGCCGGCGCGCGTCGCGCCCGGCCAGCTCCGCCGAGGCCACGACCCGGCCCCCGGCCGGCCGGGTGAGGCCGCCCAGCAGCAGGGCCAGCGTGGTCTTGCCGGCGCCGTTGGGGCCCTGGACGGCGAGCGCCTCGCCCGGGCGTACCGCCTCATTGAGCTCGGTGAAGGGCAGCCGCAGCGACTCGGCGGTGAGCAGCGGGTCGCCGGGTTTCGCCGTGGCCCGCCGGGCCGGCAGCGGCGCGCCGGGCGCCCACACGGCGTCGGCGTCCTCGCCTATCACGATCGTGCGGTCGACCAGCGGCAGCGCCTCGTCGACCCGATGCTCGACGAGCACCATGGTGGCGTCGAGGTCCGGCAGCGCCTTGGCGATCGCGGTGCGCACCAGCTGCGCGCCGTCCGGGTCGAGGTTGGCGGTCGGCTCGTCGAGCAGCAGCAGGCGCGGGCGCAGCGCGATGACGCCCGCGATGGCCAGCCGCTGCTGCTCGCCGCCGGACAGCGCAGCGGTGTCGCGGTCCCGGCCGTAGGGGAAGCCGACCGCCGCCAGCGCCGCGTCGACCGCCGGCCAGATCCGCTCGCGCGGCACGGCCCGGTTCTCCAGGCCGAACGCGACGTCGTCGCCGCTTCGGCGCATCACCAGCTGGGTCTGCGGGTCCTGGAAGACGATGCCGGTCTCGTGGCGGGCCTGCCGCGCCGGCACGCCGTCGACGAAAACCTCGCCCTCCTGCTCGCCGGAGTCCTCGGCGAGCAGGCCGGCGAGCGCGGCGAGCAGGGTCGACTTGCCCGCGCCGGAGGCACCGAGCAGCAGGACCCGCTCGCCGTGCTCGATACGCAGGTCCAGGTGGCGCACCGCCCACGCCTTGCGCCCGGCGTGGCGCCACCCGAACCCGCGGAACTCGACTGTGCTCAAGACTTTTTTCGACAGTGACTCGTTCGCGGCACCTTCTAGACCGCGACTCGTTCGCGGCCCGAGGGGAAGCGGTCCAGCACGCCGGTCCTCGACAGCGCGCGCTGCAGCGCCCAGCTGCCGGCCCCGGCGACGACCGCGCCGCTGAGCACGACGAGCCCGGCGTACGTCCACTTCTGCGCGACGGTGAACGTGGTGCCGTAGTACACGCTCAGGTCGAACAGCGACGCGCCCACGCCGGCCAGGCCGCCCGCGATGAGCGCGTTGCCCAGGCGGTAGCTGCGGTAGCCGGTCGCGGCGAAGCCGAACTCGCCGCCGATGCCCTGCACCAGGCCGGACACGACGACGCCGAGGCCCCACGCGGAGCCGAACAGCGCGGAGACGACCGCGGCGACGATCTCGGTGTAGAGGCCGGCGCCGGGCTTGCGGATGACCAGCGGGCCGAGCACGCCCGGGATCAGCCAGACACCGTAGATCACGGCCCGCCACGGCAGGGCGAAGCTGCCCTCCAGCGCGGTCCAGAGGTTGTTCCAGGCGTAGAAGACCGCCGCGAACGCCACGGCGATGACGGACGCCACCACGATGTCGACGGTGCGCCAACGGGTCTGCATTTTGTTCGATACCTCCTAGTTCGGGGGCCGCGGGCGCTGACGCAGTCCGCGAAGGAACCAGAAGGAGACGCGACGCCACGACCGCCCCGGGATATGGACGGACGTGACGGCTGGCGTGAGGTGACCGAGCTCCCTGCGCTGGCATTACCCAGATCAGGTTCGAGGGTCTGCGGCGCCGCCCGTGGCGGCCCCCGCACTCTCAGCGCTGTGCGCTCCCCTGTCGGATGTGAAGTTGTTTCCTGAAGGTAACAGTGAACGTTGTTGACTCGTAGTCTCGGGTCATGAAAATCACGGCGCGCGATCTGACGTTCGACGTCGTGGCGGGCGGTCCGGCCGACGGGTCGCCGGTCCTGCTGCTGCACGGCTTCCCGCAGCACAGCGGCGAGTGGGCGGCGGTCACCCCGCTGCTGCACGCCGCCGGCCTGCGCACCTACGCCCTCGACCAGCGGGGCACGTCGCCCGGCGCCCGCCCGGCCGAGGCCGACGCCTACCGGATCACCGAGTGCGCCCTGGACGCCGTGGCCGTCCTCGATGCCCTGGATCTCGCGTCGGTACACCTGGTGGGCCACGACTGGGGCGCGGTGGCCGCCTGGCACGTGGCGCTCCGGCACCCCTCACGGGTGCGCACGCTCACGGCGGTCTCGGTGCCGCACCCGCACGCGAGCGCCTATGCCTACGCCAACGATCCCGACCAGCGGGAGCGCTCCGCGTACATCAAGCTGTTCCGCCGGCCCGGGAAGGCGGAGTCGCTGCTGCTCGAGGACGATGCGCGGCGGCTGCGGGCGCTCTTCGACGGCGCCGGCGTCGATCCCGAGGTCTACGTGCGCCCGCTACTGGAGCCCGGGGCGCTGACGGCCGCGCTGAACTGGTACCGCGCGATGAGCCCCCTCGACCTCGTCGGGCTGGGGCCGGCGGAGGTGCCGACGACGTACGTCTGGAGCGACGGCGACCTGGCGATCGGCGCCACGGCCGCGCGGGCCTGTGCGGAGTATGTCACGGCGGACTACCGGTTCGTCCCGCTTGCGGGGGTCAGTCACTGGATCCCCGACCAGGCGCCGTCAGCACTTGCCGATGCCATCGTGGCACGCTGTGTGACTTCGGCATAGCGCGGCCTACTCGCGGGTAATAACCTGGTCGTCAGGCCCGTCTACCTGGGGGTGGCCATGGTTTCCACGTCGGTGCGCGCCGAACGGGAGGCGCGCAAGGTCATCGAGGAGAACCGCGAGATCGAGTGGAGGAAGCCCAGCTTCGGCAAGGAGCTCTTCCTCGGCCGGTTGCGCCTCGATCTCATCGACCCGCTGCCGGAGCTCGATCCGGCCGCCGAGGCCCGCGGCGCGGAGTTCCGCGCGAAGCTGGCCGCGTATCTGTCCGCCGAGGTCGACGGCCAGCAGATCGAGCGCGACGCCCGCATTCCGGACGAGGTGCTCACCTCGCTGGGTGAACTGGGCGCCTTCGGGATGAAGATCGACGAGAAGTACGGCGGCCTGGGCCTGACCAACCTGGACTACTGCCGGGCGCTGATGCTCACCGGCTCGGTCAGCCCGGCGATCGGCGCGCTGCTGTCGGCGCACCAGTCCATCGGCGTGCCCCAGCCGCTCAAGCTGGTCGGCACCGACGAGCAGAAGCAGCGCTTCCTGCCCCGCCTCGCCGCCGGCGAGGTGTCGGCGTTCCTGCTCACCGAGCCGGAGGTCGGCTCCTATCCGGCGAACCTGCGCACGTCCGCGGTACCGACGCCGGAGGGCGACTACCTGCTCAACGGCGTCAAGCTGTGGGCGACCAACGGCACCCTGGCCACACTGTTCGTGGTCATGGCGCTGGTCCCGAAGAGCGAGGGCCACCGCGGCGGCATCACGGCGTTCGTCGTCGAGGGCGACGCGCCCGGCGTCACGATCGAGCGCCGCAACGCGTTCATGGGCCTGCGCGGCCTGGAGAACAGCGTGACCCGCTTCCACGACGTGCGCGTGCCGGCGGCGAACGTGATCGGCGGCGAGGGCCAGGGCCTGCGCATCGCCCTGAGCACGCTCAACACGGGCCGGTTGTCGCTGCCCGCGATGTGCGTGGGCGCCGGCAAGTGGTGCCTGAGCGTGGCTCGTTCGTGGGCCGCGGAGCGCGTGCAGATGGGCCGCCCGATCGGCGCCTACGAGGCCATCGCGAAGAAGATCGCGTTCATCGCGGGCACGACGTACGGCATGGAGGCCATGCTCGAGATCTCCGCCCGCCTGGCGGACGACAACCGCAACGACATCCGCATCGAGGCCGCCCTGGTCAAGCTCTACGCCAGCGAGCTGGCCTGGAAGGTTGCGGACGAACTGGTACAAATCCGCGGCGGCCGCGGCTACGAGACCGCAGACTCGCTGGCCGCGCGCGGCGAGCGCCCGATCCCCGCCGAGCAGATCCTGCGCGACCTGCGGATCAACCGGATCTTCGAGGGCTCGACGGAGATCATGCACCTGGCGATCGCGCGCGAGGCGGTCGACGCGCACCTCTCGGTCGCCGGCGACATCATCGACCCGGAGGCCGGCCTGGCCCGCAAGGCCAAGGCCGCCGGCCGCGCGGGCGGCTTCTACGCGAAGTGGCTCCCAACTCTGGTCGCCGGCAAGGGCCAGCTCCCCGGCGGCTTCGGCGACTTCGGCCCGCTGGCCCACCACCTGCGCTACGTCGAGCGCGCGTCACGCCGCCTGGCCCGCGAGACGTTCTACGCCATGGCCCGGTGGCAGGGCAAGCTCGAGCACAAGCAGGGCTTCCTCGGGCGGATCGTGGACATCGCCGCCGAGCTCTTCGCGATGTCCGCGGCGTGCGTGAAGGCGCGCACGGAGCGGGCCGAGCGGCCGGAGGGCGTGGAGCTCGCCGACCTGTTCTGCCGGCAGGCGACGCTGCGGGCCGAGGCGCTCTTCCGCGAGCTGTGGGACAACGCCGACTCGGTCGAGGTGGCCGCGGCCAAGCGGGTCCTCCAGGGGAAGTATGGGTCGCTGGAAGAAGGGGTTGTGCCCGCGCCCGCGGAGGGGCCGTCCACGGCGCCTTGGGAGCCGGGGCCGTCCACTGCCACCGATGTCCGTCGCCGCGTCCAGTGACGGGGGTTGGTGCCGTGGGCGCGCTTCCTGTCTCTTGAGCACGCTAGCATTGCCGACCAAACTGGCCGGGACAAAACGGACGCGCCACTACTCGGCGTGACCGGCCCGTGACGCCCGGGCTCGCAAGGGTCCGGGCGTCAGCGTCGGTCCCGCCTCGGTGTCGGCGGCTGGCCCGTCTCGCGCGTCAAGCCTTAGGTGTCGGCGTCGAACCGGGCTCGCGGTCCGGGGTCAGCGTAGGTCCCGCCCCGGGCGTCGGGGTCCGGCCCGCCTCGCGCGCCAGTCTTTAGGTGTCGGCGTCGTGCCGGCCCCGCGGCTCGGGGCGTCGGCGTCCGACCTGTCTCGCGTGCCGGCCTCGGGCGTCGGCGTCCGACCTGTCTCGCGTGCCGGCCTCGGGCGTCGGCGTCCGACCTGTCTCGCGTGCCGGCCTCGGGCGTCGGGGTCCGAACCGCGTCGAGCCGGCCTCGCGGGCCGGGTGTCAGCGTAGGCCCAGGGAGCGGAGCTCCAGCCGCGCCAAGGCCTCCACCGCGTCCGGATCGCGGCGGCGCCACAGCGCGGCGATCTCCGGGTCCACGCGCAGCAGCCGCTTCAACGGCTGCGTGGCCAGGGCGCGCAACGCCAGCAGATCGCGGCCGGCCGTCACCGTGCGCAGCCGCGCGGCCGCCCCCGCACGCCGGATCCACCGGATGCGCAGCGGCAGCCACACCGCCACGACGAACAGCACCGGCACCACGACGATCACGATCGACAGGATCCACGCCAGGTCGTTCACGATGTCCTGCTGCTCGCGGCCGGCGTTCGCCAGCGAGCCGGCGGCGTTGGCGGCGTTGGTGAAGGGGGCGGCCACCGAGTCCGGTACGCCGGGAAGGCTCTTGATCTTGTCGCCGGCCGAGTTCAGGTTGGATGCCAGGCCGTTGCCGGCGCCCTCGAGCTTCTGGCCGGGGACCGCCAGCTTCTGGATCAGGTCGAACAGCGTCATGCCCAGCTTCACCCAGACATAGATCCAGACGATGATGAGCACGTCGGTGATGAACTGCCTGGTGGCGACGGGGGCGCGGTCGGCATAGAGCTTCATGAGTCCAGCGTGCGGCAACCCGGGCCGGGGCGCAGCGCACGCGCGAGTGGCTACTGCAGCAGCTGGTACACCGAGTCCGGCGCCTGTTCCACCTGGGACGAGTCCGGGCGGTCGACGGTGATCGGGGCGCCGAAGTCGGCGAAGCGGGCCGTCGACGTCGCGGCCGGCGCCGTGCCGACCGGCGGGGTGTGGATGACCAGCGACGTGACGTACCCCTGGGCGTTGACCGTCGCCTCGAACGGGACGCTCTTCAGGGCCTCGCTGGTGCCCGTCGAGCCGGCGATGATCGGGTTCCTGGTGCGGTCCAGGGTGCCGCTGTACGCGCCGGGGGCCGTCCTCGTCACCGAGACGATCTCGGCGTCGAGGGAGCCGAGGCCGGTCGGGTTGCCGCTGGCGTCCAGGCCGAGCTTGGACAGCGACTTCACCCTCGTCATGTCCACGTGGGCCCAGCGGTCGCCGCTGGTCACGCCGGTGACCTTCAGGTAGAGGTCGGAGCCGACGAGGATGGCGTCGATCGTGACGTCGCGGTCAGAGACGTTGAGGTCGGCGTGGTAGCCGGTCGCCTTCGCCTTCGGGTCGGCTCCGCCGCTGCCCTTCTGCGAGCCGAGGGTGCCCAGGTCGGCGTCGATGGAGTACGTCATCGTGACCTGGTTGGTCCGGGCCACCGCCTCCCGCAGCGCGACGGCCGGGTCGGCCGGGGCGCTCACGATCGCGGCGGCCGTCGGGGCCGGCGCCGGCTCCTTGGCGGACGAGCAGCCGGCCAGCGCCAGCACGGCCGCGATCGCGGCGGCCGCGAAGCGCTCAGCCCTCACGAACGTGGCTGACGGCGTCGGCGACAATGCGCGCAATGTGGTCATCGATCAGAGAATAGGCAATCTCGCGGCCGCGCCGGGCGCCGCGCACGACGCCGGCCCCGCGCAGGATGCGCAGGTGCTGCGAGACCAGCGGCTGGGCGACGCCGAGCGCGTCGACCAGCTCGTGCACGCAGCGGGAGCCGCCGGCCAGCTCGGTGACGATCCGGATGCGCAGCGGCGCGGACAGGGCCCGCAGCAGCTCGCCGGCGGCCTCGTAGCCGTCAGGCCCCGGCACGCGCCTCACCCGCGTCCAGGGACTCCGCCGGGGCGTCGGGCGGTGCTGCGGGGCGGGCGCGGGCGCCGCGCGCGGACCGCACGGCGGAGGCGCCGACGGTGACCGCGAAGAAGCCGGCGATCGCGAGCAGGACGACGGTGGCGCCCGGGCCGGTGTCGATCGCGGTGGACAGCCACACGCCGCCGCCGGAGACGACCAGGCCGAGGGCGACGGCGGCCAGCATCGTGGCCCGGAAGCCGCGGGTGATCTGCTGGGCGGTCGCCACCGGGACGACCATGAGCGCGCTGACGAGCAGCAGGCCGACGGCCCGCATGGCGACGGTGACCGTGACGGCGGCGGTGACGGCCAGGACCAGGTTGAGCGTGCGCACCGGCAGGCCGGACACCCGCGCATATTCCTCGTCGTGGCACACCGCAAAAAGCCAGGGCCGCAGCAGTACCGCCACCGCCAGCACGGCCGCGCCCAGGATCAGCATCACCGTGAGGTCCTGGCGGCTGGTCGTCAGCGGGGAGCCGAACAGGTAGGTCACCAGGCTGCGGCTGCTCTGCGCGTCGGAGAGGTTGACGAGCACCACGCCGCCGGAGATGCCGCCGTAGAACAGCATCGACAGGGCGATGTCGCCGGACGTGCGGCCCCGCTCGCGGACCAGCTCGATGATGACCGCGCCGGCCGCCGCGGCCAGCACCGCCATGATCACGGGGGAGCGGTGCAGCAGCAGGCCGAGGCCGACGCCGGTGAGCGCGACGTGGCCGAGGCCGTCGCCGATCAGCGACAGGCGGCGCTGGACCAGGTAGACGCCGATGGCGGGCGCGGACGCGCCGGTGATGAGCGCCCCGAGCAGCGCGCGGATCATGAAGTCGTACGAAAAAATGCTCATGCGGCCGCGGCGTGCGGGTGCACGTGGTCGTTGTCGGTCGCCGGCGGCTCGCCGTCGTGAACGATCTCGCCGCGGCTGACCACGACGGCCCGGGTGATGAGCGGGCGCAGCGGGCCGAGCTCGTGGGCGACGAAGACGACCGTGCCGCCCTGGCCGACGAAGCCCCGCAGGCACCCGGCGAACAGCTCCTGGCTGACCGCGTCGACGCCGGCCGTCGGCTCGTCGAGCACGAGCAGCTCCGGGGCGCCGGCCAGGGCGCGGGCGATGAGCACGCGCTGCTGCTGGCCGCCGGAGAGCACCGACACGGGCTCGCGGGAGCGCTCCGAAAGGCCGACGGCCGCGAGCGCCTCGGCCACCGCGCGCCGGTCGGCGCCGGAGGCGGGGCGCAGGAAGCCGCGCCGGGCCAGCCGGCCCTCGGCCACCACCTCGGCGACCGTGGCGGGCACGCCGCTGCCGGCCCCGACGCGCTGCGGCACGTAGCCGATGCGATGCCAGCCGCGGAAGCGCCGCAGCGGGGTGCCGAACAGCCGCACCTCGCCGCCGGTCAGCGGGGCGAGGCCCATGGAGGCCTTGACGAGGGTGGACTTGCCGGAGCCGTTGGCGCCGAGGATCGCGACGACCTCGCCGGCGTGCACCGAGAGCGAGACCCCGTCGAGCACGGGCCGCCCATCGTAGGCGACGACCGCCCGTTCGACCTGGAGAACCACCCTCCGAGCGTGCCCGATAATGGGAATCGTTGTCAACTTGCCTTGAACAGCGCCACGCCCAGCAGTAGGAGGAGGATGACCACGCGCACGGTTCGCAGCGGGGTGGGGGTGATGCCCCAGGTGCGGCTCAGCACCCAGCCCAGGGCGGCCGCCAGGACCACCAGTACCGCCGCGCCCACGATGCCGGGCAGCCAGAAGCCGGCGAACACGACCGCGGCGCCCAGCAGGAACACCGCCGTCCGGTTGAGCCGGGCCAGCCGGATGAGCACGCGCTCGGTCATGGGCAGGGGTCCTTCCGTATGCTCGACGGCATGCTCGTGATGACCAGGTTCGTCGTCGACGAGGGCGACGACGGATTCGCCGAGCGGGCGCACGCCGCGCTCGCCGCCCTCGCGGCCTGCCCAGGGTACCGGCGGGGGGCGCTCGGACGAGCGTACGACGACCCGGCGCACTGGAGCATCGTCACCGAGTGGGAGTCCGTCGGGGCCTACCGGCGCGCCCTGTCGAACTTCGACGTCAAGGTCCACGCCACCCCGCTGCTCGCCCAGGCGCTCGACGAGCCCTCGGCGTTCGAGGTGCTGGCCGAGAGTGCGCCGGGAGGGGCGCTCGTGGTCACCACGAGTGACCGCGCCTGACGTTGGATAGGCTGATCGCATGATGCCGCCTCAGGCCGGCCCCCACCCGCAGTTCCAGTCGCCGGACGAGGTTCCGCCGCCCCCGCGCGGCCCGGGCGTGCTCACGCCCTTCGCCGCGCCGCCGCGCGACCGCGACCTGCGCGGACTGTGGATCGGCCTGGGCGTGGGCGGCCTGGCGCTGGTGCTGTGCTGCATCGGCGGGGTGGTCGGCATCGCGTTCCTGCTGCCCTATGCCGACAACGTCGCCAAGTCCCAGATCGTGTCGGTCGTCGACGTGTACCTTGGGGCCGTGCGCGACGAGGACTTCGTCACGGCCCGGCGCCAGCTGTGCGACGCCGAGCAGCGCACGCACACCGTCGCCTGGTTCGAGGACCACTTCGCCGCCGCGCCGGTCACCGACTTCCGGGTCGACGCCGCCGACGTGCGGATCACCAACAACGACATCACCGTCGCCGCCCAGGTCCAGCAGAACGGCCGCTGGGTCGATGAGCGCTACGACATGGAGCAGGCCGGCAGCCGCTACGTGATCTGCGGCGGGATCGATTAGCCGCCCGGTGGGCGGGGGCCCGGCCGCCGCCCGTTAATCTGGTGCGGCTCGCCCGGCGTAACCGTACCGTCGATGGTGACGTTGACGGTTTGCCCGGATCGACCGTTAAGTCCCGACAGACCAAACACGACCAAGCCTGCCGACAGCCAGTCGAGTAGGCCGAGGAGGAACCATGGCCGCAGATCGCATCGATTCCGTCGTCAGCCTCGCGAAGCGCCGCGGCTTTGTCTTCCCGTCGAGCGAGATCTATGGGGGCACGCGCTCGGCCTGGGACTACGGCCCGCTGGGCGTCGAGCTCAAGGACAACGTCCGCCGCCAGTGGTGGCGCACGATGGTCCAGCAGCGTGACGACATCGTCGGCCTGGACTCCGCGGTCATCCTGGCCCGCGACGTGTGGGTCGCCTCCGGCCACGTCGAGGCGTTCGTCGACCCGCTGACCGAGTGCGCGTCGTGCCACAAGCGCTTCCGGGCCGACCACCTCGAGGAGGCGTGGGTCGAGAAGAACGGCACCGACAAGCCGTTCGTGCTGGGCGAGATCAGCTGCCCGAACTGCGGCAACAAGGGCACCTTCACCGAGCCGCGCATGTTCAACGGCCTCATGAAGACCTACCTCGGCGCCGTCGAGAACGACGAGGGCCTGCACTACCTGCGGCCCGAGACCGCCCAGGGCATCTTCGTCAACTTCAACAACGTCGCCCTGGCCGCGCGCAAGAAGCCGCCGTTCGGCATCGCGCAGGTCGGCAAGAGCTTCCGCAACGAGATCACCCCGGGCAACTTCATCTTCCGCACGCGCGAGTTCGAGCAGATGGAGATGGAGTTCTTCGTCGAGCCCGGCAGCGACGAGCAGTGGCACGAGTACTGGCTGCAGGAGCGCTGGAACTGGTACATCGACCTCGGCATCTCCACGGACAACCTGCGCTACTACGAGCACCCGAAGGAGAAGCTCTCCCACTACTCGAAGCGCACCGTCGACATCGAGTACCGCTTCCGCTTCGGCGGCCAGGAGTTCTCCGAGCTCGAGGGCATCGCCAACCGCACCGACTTCGACCTGACCACGCACTCCAAGCACTCCGGCGTCGACCTGTCGTACTTCGACCAGGAGAAGAAGGAGCGCTGGGTCCCCTTCGTCATCGAGCCGGCCGCCGGCCTGACCCGCGCGGTGCTCGCCTTCCTGCTCGAGGCGTACGACGAGGACGAGGCCCCCAACACCAGCGGCGGCGTCGACCGGCGCACCGTCATGCGGTTCGACAAGCGCCTGGCCCCGGTCAAGGCCGCGGTGCTGCCGCTGTCGCGCAACGCCGACCTGTCGCCGAAGGCCCGCGACCTCGCCGCCCAGCTGCGCAAGCGCTGGACGGTCGACTTCGACGACGCCCAGGGCATCGGCCGTCGCTACCGCCGCCAGGACGAGATCGGCACGCCGTTCTGCCTGACGGTGGACTTCGACACCCTCAACGACAACGCGGTGACCATCCGCGACCGCGACACGATGGCCCAGGATCGCGTCTCGCTCGACCAGGTCGAGTCGTACCTGATCGAGCGCCTCCCGGGCTGCTAGGTCTGCTGCATACCTGGGGTCTGCAGCAGACTTAGAAAGCGAAGCCGCCGGGCCGGTCGTTTCTGTCGGCGACCAGCCCGGCGAGCGTCGCCAGGGCGATCTCGGCGGGGGTCCGGGACCCGATGTTGAGCCCGATCGGGCGGTGCACCCGGGCGATGTCGGCCTCGGCCACTCCCAGCTCACGCAGCGCCGCCACGTGCGGCGCGGTGTGCCGCGGGCTGCCCATCACCCCGACCCAGCGGGCCGGCGAGGCCAGCGCGTCGCGCAGCGCCGCGCCGAGCTCCGGCCGGTCGTGGTCGCAGACGACCACGTCGGTGTCGGCGTCGACGGTCACGCCGGCGAGGTCCGGGTCGGCGAGGGCGACCCGGTAGCCCAGCGTGGCCGCGAAGTGCAGCAGCTGGGTGGCGACCGGCGAGTCGAAGACCGCGACCACCGCCCGGCCGTCCGGCGCGGCCTCGACGGCGCCGTGGGCCAGCGCGCACGCCTGGGAGTCGAACCCGGAAGAGGCAACCATGGCTTCACGCTCCGAAGTGTTCGTGGGCGCTTCATGTCGACCGTATCAATCCACGCGGTAGCCTCCAGTCCGTGACGCTCACCCATGAGGAAGCGCCGGCCCCGGCACCCGAGCGGCCGCGGCGCTGGCGGCCGGGCTCGGTCGAGGTGCTGGCCGTGCTGCTCGTGCTCGTGGTCCTGCTGCGCGGGCCGATCACCCGCTCGCTGGCCGCCCCGGCCCTGCAGACCTGGCTGACCGTGTTCGTCTCGGTGCTCACCCAGGCGATCCCGTTCCTCGTCTTCGGCGTCGTGCTCTCGGCGGTCATCGCCGTGTTCGTGCCGCCCTCGTTCTTCGCCAAGGCGCTGCCGAAGCACCCGGCCCTCGCCGTGCCGACGGCCAGCGTGGCCGGCGTGGTGCTGCCCGGCTGCGAGTGCGCGTCGGTGCCGGTGGCCGGGGCCCTGGTGCGCCGCGGGGTCACGCCGGCCGCCGCGTTCGCGTTCCTGCTCGCCTCGCCGGCCGTCAACCCGATCGTGCTCGTCTCCACCGCGGTCGCCTTCCCCGGCCAGCCGCGGATGGTGCTCGCCCGGGCCGTCGCCAGCCTCGTGGTCGCCTCCGTGATGGGCTGGCTGTGGCAGGCGTTCGGCAAGGGCAGCTGGCTGCGCATGCCGTCGCAGGCCCACCTGGACGGCATGACGAAATGGCCGGCGTTCTGGGCTTCGGTACGTCACGACGTCCTGCACGCCGGCGGCTTCCTCGTCGTCGGGGCCGCGTCCGCCGCCGTCATCGCCGTGGTGGTGCCCAAGAGCTGGCTGGAGAACGTGGCGGCCAACCACTTCCTGGCGATCGTCGTGCTCGGCCTGCTGGCGGTGCTGCTGTCGATCTGCTCGGAGGCCGACGCGTTCGTGGCCGCCTCGCTCACCCAGTTCTCCATGACCGCCCGGCTGGCGTTCCTGGTCGTCGGCCCGATGATCGACCTGAAGCTGTTCGCGATGCAGGCCGGCATCTTCGGCCGCCGCTTCGCGCTGCGCTTCGCCCCCGCCACCTTCGTCGTGGCGATCCTCGTCTCGACGCTGCTGGGACCCGTTCTGCTATGAGGAGGCCCGTGTGAACAAGCAGGCGCAGGCCGTCATCCTGCTGCTCGTGGGCGGGGCCGTGCTGCGGGCCAGCCTCACCGGGCAGTACCTCAACTACGTGAAGCCCGGTCTCCAGCCGTACCTCGTCGTCGCCGGCGCCATCCTCGTGCTGGCCGGGGCCTTCACGCTGTTCTACGAGATCCGGGGGAGGGCGGAGGAGCACGACGACGGGCACGGGCACGCGCACGGCGGCCCCAGGGTGGCCTGGCTGCTGCTCGCCCCGGTGCTCGGCCTGCTGCTGTTCGCCCCGCCGGCGCTGGGCTCCTACGCGGCCGGGCGCTCCGGCTCGGCGGTCACCGCGCGCTCGGAGTACGCGCCGCTGCCGGCCGGCGACCCGCTGCGCCTGACGATGCTCGACTACGCCTCCCGCGCCGTGTTCGACAAGGGCGTCTCGCTCGGCGACCGGCGGATCAAGCTCACCGGCTTCGCGATGCGCGGGCCGAACGGCTCCTGGCTGCTGGCCCGGATGATGGTCAGCTGCTGCGCGGCGGATGCCCGGCCGGTCAAGGTCGCGCTCGGCGGCGAGCTGCCCGCCGGCCTCGCCGACCAGCAGTGGCTCGACGTCACCGGCAAGTACAGCGGGCAGGAGCTGCAGGACGAGGTCAACGGCGAGGCCATCCCCTACCTGGAGGTGTCCGAGGTCACCTTGATCCCGGTGCCGCAAGAGCAGTACGAGTCATAAGGTGAGCGCTCCCGCCCTGCTGGTCCTCGTCCGCCACGCCGAGTCCGCCCGCAACATCGCCAAGAAGGGCAGCGTCTACTTCGCCGACGACGCGGCCCGCCAGGTCGTGCGGGGCGTGCCCGACCACCTCATCGAGCTCACCGCCGACGGGCACAAGCAGGCCCAGCAGACCGGCCACGGCATCCGCGAGCGCTTCGGCGCGTTCGACTACGTGTTCACCAGCGGCTACGCCCGCACCGAGCAGACCGCCGAGGGCATCCTGGAGGCCTACACCGCGGCCGAGCGGGCCGCGATGCGGGTCAAGACCGAGCTGTTCATCCGCGAGCGCGACCCGGGCTTCGCCTACGACATGACGACCGCCGAGGCCGAGGCGGCGTTCCCGTGGCTCAACGAGTACTGGCAGACGTTCGGCGGCTTCATGGCCCGCCCGCCCGGCGGCGAGAGCCTGGCCGACGTCACCGGCCGCGTGCACATGTTCCTCAACACCATCGCCCGCGACCACGCCGGCCAGAAGATCATGGTGGTCACCCACGGCGGCACGCTGCGCTGCTTCCGGTTCCTGCTGGAGGGGTGGAGCTACTCGCAGGCCCAGAGCTGGCCCGCCGGCGGCGCCCCGGCCAACTGCGGCGTCACCACCTACCGCGACGGCGGCGCGGGCGCCGGGCTCGAGCTGGAGGACTACAACCGGGTCTACTGGACCGTCGGCTCATCGACCGACGGGATCTGAACCTCCGCCCGGAGCGGGCCATCGTGGTGACCGTCACGCAGGCCCGCCAGAGCGTCAGCATGCACCCCGGCCGCGCCTGCCGGCGGGCATCGCGCACCCCCGGGTGCCGCGGCGGGCCGGGATCGGCCATGGCGTACTGTCGCGGCAGCAATCGATGAACGGGGAACGATGCACATCACGCTGACGGTCAGGCCGGACGGCGGCCGGACGCGAAGGTCGCTGCGGGCGCGGATGCGCGGCAGCCTGCGTGTGTGGAACCTCGTGGGCGGCGCGCTCGCGGTCGCCGGCCTCGGCGCCCTGCTGCTCGGCGTCCCGATCGGCGGCGGCGTCCTGCTCACGCCGGGCGTGGCCCTGCTCGTCGGGCCCTGGCTGCTGACCCGGGCTGCGGTGAACGCCCGGACCGGCGTGTTCGCCGAGACCGCCACCTACGAGCTCACCGACGACGAGATCCGGGTGCGGACCCCGAGCATGCGGGCCGGCTACGAGTGGACGTCGGTCGAGCGGGTCGAGGACAACGGCGAGTTCTGGATCGTGGTGACCGGCGGCACGGGCGTGCTGGTGGTGCCGTGGACGCTGCTGCCGGCGGCGGAGGCCGACACCGTCCGCGACTTCCTCACCGACCGCCGCCTGCTGGTGGCCGTCTGAGCGCGAGGGCGTAGAAGCGCTCCGCCCCGTCGTCGTACTCGCACAGCTCCCACCCCGACCCCGCGCACGTGGCGGCCAGCGGCCCCCGCGCGAGCGGCTCGTCCGGCCGCAGCACCCGCCCGCGCCGCGCCGCGAGCGCGGCCCGGCCCGACGGGTGGAACAGCACCAGCCGCCCGCCCGGCCGCGTGACCCGGGCCGGCTGCGTCATGCACCTATCAGGCCCCGCCGCGATTTCCTTGGGCAGATGCCAGCCCAATAGCCGATTTGTCCTTGCAAGTGCCGGGGATAGGCTTCCGACCATGACCACGTTCCGGATCGGCGAGGCGGCCGAACTGCTCGGGGTGAGCGCCGACACGCTGCGCCGCTGGGTCGACTCGGGCCGGCTGCCGGCCGGCCGGGACGACAACGGCCACCGCGTCATCGACGGGGTCGACCTCGCCGCGTTCGCGCGGGCGCAGGCCGCCGAGGCGGAGGAGGGCTCGGACGGCTCGTCCGCCCGCAACCTCCTGCGCGGCATCGTCACCGCCGTCGTCAAGGACACGGTGATGGCGAAGGTCGACATTCAGGCCGGGCCGTTCCGGATCGTGTCGCTGATGAGTCGCGAGGCCGCGGACGAGCTCGACCTGCGGGTCGGCTCGCTGGCGATCGCGGTGATCAAGTCGACCACCGTCGTGGTGGAGCGAGTCGACAAGGGGAGGAGTCACTCATGAGGCGCACCGCGATCGCGGCGCTCATGCTCATGATGGTCGGGCTGGCCGGCTGCGGCGACAACGCGACCGACACCGGCGGCACCGCGCCGGCCACCGGCGCGACGTCGGGCACCTCGACGGTGAAGGGCACCGTCACGGTGTTCGCGGCGGCGTCGCTGACCGAGTCGTTCAACCAGATCGCCAAGGACTTCCAGGCGGCCAACCCGGACGCGAAGGTCACGTTCAACTACGCCGGCAGCTCGGCGCTGGCGACCCAGATCAACCAGGGCGCGCCCGCCGACGTGTTCGCCTCGGCGGCGCCGGCCAACATGAAGACCGTGACCGACGCCGGCAACGGCGCGGGCACCCCGACCACGTTCGTCAAGAACCAGCTCGTCATCGCGGTGCCGAAGGGCAACCCCAAGGGCGTCAAGGGCCTGGCCGACCTGACCGGGCCGGGCGTCAAGGTGGCGCTGTGCGCCGAGCAGGTGCCGTGCGGCGCGGCGGCGAAGAAGGCGCTCGACGCGGCGAGCGTGAAGCTGACCCCGGTGACGCTGGAGCAGGACGTCAAGGCGGCCCTGCAGAAGGTGAAGCTGGGCGAGGTGGACGCGGCGCTGGTGTACCGCACCGACGCCAAGGCCTCCGTGGCGGACGTCGACGGCATCGAGTTCTCCGAGTCGGCCGGCGCGATCAACGAGTACCCGATCGTCGTGCTCAAGAACGCCCCCAACGCGGCCGGCGCGCAGGCGTTCGTCGCCTGGGTGCTGTCGGACCAGGGCCGACAGAGACTCGCCGATGCTGGCTTCCAGTCGCCGTAAAACTGTCCGGCGGGTACCGGTCGCCTTGCTGGTGCCTGCCGCGCTCGGCCTCGCCTTCCTGGTCCTGCCGCTGGTCGGCCTGCTGGTCCGCGCGCCCTGGTCGACGCTGCCGCAGCGGCTCACCCAGCCCGGCGTGCTGACCGCGCTGCGCCTGTCGCTGCAGAGCGCCACCCTGGCCACGCTGCTGTGCCTGGTCTTCGGGGTACCGCTGGCGTGGCTGCTGGCCCGGGTCGAGTTCCCGGGCCGGCGGGTGGTGCGCGCGCTGGTCACCGTGCCGCTGGTGCTGCCGCCCGTGGTCGGCGGCGTCGCGCTGCTGCTGGTCTTCGGCCGCCGCGGCCTGCTCGGGGCCTGGCTGGACCGCACGTTCGGCATCACGCTGCCGTTCACCACGACCGCGGTCGTGCTCGCCGAGGCGTTCGTGGCGATGCCGTTCCTCATCATCGCCGTCGAGGGCGCCCTGCGCGGCGCCGACAGCCGCTACGAGGAGGCCGCGGCCACCCTGGGCGCCGGGCGGTGGACGACGTTCACGCACGTGACGCTGCCGCTGGTGGCGCCCGGCATCGCGGCCGGCGGCGTGCTGTGCTGGGCGCGGGCGCTGGGCGAGTTCGGCGCCACCATCACGTTCGCCGGCAGCTTCCCGGGCCGGACGCGGACGATGCCGCTCGAGGTGTACCTCGCCCTCGAAACCGACCTGCAGGCCGCCATCGTGCTGAGTCTGATCCTGCTCGCGGTCTCGGTAGCGATCCTGGCCTCCCTACGCGACCAATGGGTTACCGCGTGAGCGGTCCGAAGATCGTGATACGGCGGGTCTTGCCCGACTGCGCGGATGTTGAACCGGAGCCTGCTGCGCCATGAGCGAGTTTCTGGACGCCCACATGGTCGTCGACCGCGGGAACTTCCGGCTGGACGCGCAGCTGCGCATCGCGGCGGGCGAGGTCGTGGCGCTGCTCGGGCCCAATGGCGCCGGGAAGACGACCGCGCTGCGGGCGCTCGCCGGGCTGGAGGCGCTCACCGGCGGGCACATCGCGCTCGACGGGCGCGACCTGGACCGGCCCGCCAACCGGCTCTGGATACCGCCGGAGACCCGGGCGATCGGCGTCGTCTTCCAGGACTACCTGCTGTTCCCGCACCTGACGGCGCTGGACAACGTGGCGTTCGGGCCGCGGCGGCACGGCCGCGACCGGCGGGCCGCCCGCATCGAGGCGCTGGCCTGGCTGGGCCGCGTCGGGCTGGAGGACTTCGCGCGCCGCAAACCCCGCCAGCTCTCCGGCGGGCAGGCGCAGCGGGTGGCGCTCGCCCGGGCTCTTGCCGTACAACCGCGGCTGTTGCTCCTGGACGAGCCCCTCGCCGCGCTCGACGCCGGCACGCGGGCCGACACCCGGGCCGAGCTGCAGCGGCACCTCGCCGACCACCCGGGCGCCACGCTGCTGGTGACCCACGACCCGCTCGACGCGCTCGTGCTCGCCGACCGGCTGGTGATCCTCGAGGCCGGCGCCGTGGTGCAGGAGGGCGGCGCGGCGGAGATCACCGCGCGGCCCCGCACCGAGTACGTGGCCCGGCTCGTCGGCCTCAACCTGTACCGGGGCCGCGCCGACGGCCACGCGGTCGACGTCGGCGGCGTGGCGCTCACGGCGGCCGACGCGCTGCGGGGCGACGCGTTCGTGGCGTTCCCGCCGTCCGCGGTCGCGCTGCACCCGGCCCGGCCCGACGGCAGCCCGCGCAACGCCTGGCCGGCCACCATCGCCGGCATCCAGCGCCACGGCGACAACCTGCGCATCCAGCTGGCCGGCGCGCTGCCGGTCGCGGCCGACGTGACGCCGGCCGCCGCGGCCCACCTGGAGCTCATGCCCGGCCGCGAGGTCTGGGTCGCGGTGAAGGCCGCCGAGACCCGTGCGTACCCGGCCTGACAGGATGGCGCCATGCGCACAGTGTTGATCATCGGGGTCGGGGCCGGCGATCCGGAGCAGGTCACCGTACAGGCGATCAACGCCATGAACGCCGTCGACGCGTTCTTCGTCCTCGACAAGGGCGAGGCGGCCGCCGAGCTGACCGACGCCCGCAAGGCGCTGTGCGCGCGGTACGCTACCGGCGACTACCGCACCGTCGTCATCCCCGACCCGCCCCGCGACCGGGCCGCCGCCGACTACGCCGGGGCCGTGCGCGACTGGCGCGACGAGCGGGCCCGGCTCCTCGCCGAGGCGGTCGAGCGGGAGCTGCCCGACGGCGGCGTCGGCGGCATCCTGGCGTGGGGCGACCCGGCGCTCTACGACGGCACCATCCGCGTCCTGGACACCATCCGCGAGGCCGGGCACGATGTCGCCTACGAGGTGATCCCGGGCATCAGCAGCGTGCAGATCCTCACCGCGCGGCACCGGGTCACGCTCAACCGCGTCGCCGGCCCGGTGCACATCACCACGGGCCGGCGCCTGGCCGCGGGCTGGCCGGCGGACAGCGACGACGTGGTCGTGATGCTCGACGCCGGTCTGGCCTGCCAGGTGTACCGCGACGAGCCCATCGACATCTACTGGGGCGCCTACCTCGGCACCCCGGACGAGCTGCTCGTCGCCGGCCGGCTGGGCGACGTGATCGACGAGATCGCCGAGGTGCGCGCGCGGGCCCGCGCCCGCAAGGGCTGGATCATGGATACATACCTATTGCGGCGGCACCCAGCACCCACGGCTCCGTCTGCCTGATGAAGTCGGCCGGGAACCCCGGCACGAAGCCCGTCGCCGCCTCGAGCTTCCCGGCCTGCTCGTCGGTCAGGCGCACGTCGAGGCACCCGAGGTTGTCGGCGAGCTGCTCCGCGTTGCGGGCCCCCAGGATCGGCAGGACACCGGCCCGCCGCCGCGTCCAGGCGAGCGCGACCTGGGCCGAGGTGGCGCCGAGCTCGTCCGCCACCGTCCGCACCGCGGCGGCGATCCCGCGGTCGCGCTCGCTGATCGAGCTCGGGTCGAGGCGCGATTTCTCGGACAGTTCGGATCTGTCATATTTGCCGGACAGGATCCCTCCGCCGAGGGGGCTCCAGGCCGTCACCGACATGCCGAACGACGCCGCCATCGGCAGCAGCTCGCGCTCGGCGTCGCGGTTGACGAGGCTGTAGGGCACCTGCAGGCCGGCGAACGGGGTCCAGCCGCGCCACTGCGCCAGCGTGTTGGCCCGGGACACCACCCAGGCCGGGGCGTCGGAGATGCCGACGTAGAGCACCTGGCCGGCCGACACCGCGTCGTCGAGGGCGCGCATCGTCTCCTCGACCGGGGTGTGCCGGTCCCAGATGTGCACCCAGTAGACGTCGATGTGGTCGGTGCGCAGCCGGCGCAGGCTCGTCTCCAGCGACCGGCGCAGGTTGCGGCGGTGGTTGCCGCCGCCGTTCGGGTCGGTGGCGTCGCGCGTCACCGTGTACTTCGTGGCGAGCACGAACCGGTCCCGCCGCTCGCCGAGCAGCTCGCCCAGGATCTCCTCGCTCGCCCCGCCGCGGTAGTTGATCGCGGTGTCGATCATGTTGCCGCCCGCGTCGGCGTAGGCGTCGAGGATCCGCCGGCACTCCTCGACCGGCGCGCCCACCCCGCCCTGCTCGCCGAAGGTCATCGCGCCGAGCACCAGCTCGGACACCCGCAGGCCGGTGTGCCCGAATGTCGTGTACCGCATCCCCATGCGTTCACCATACAACGTGTCTGGTCATGTTGTATGGTGGCCGGGTGACCGCCCGCCGCGACCAACCCCCGCCCGGAGCCCCCGAGCTGCGCGAACGCATCCTGGATGCGCTCCGCGAGCTGCTGAACGGGCGCACCTTCGAGTCGCTGAGCGTGGCCGAGATCATCGCCGCCGCCGGGGTGTCCCGGGCGAGCTTCTACTTCTACTTCCCCGGCAAGCCGGCGGCCCTGGCCGAGCTGGTGCGCCGCGCGGTCGGCGCCGGCCACGAGGCCGCCGAGCCCTGGATCGCCGGCGAGCGGGACCCGCGCGAGGCGCTGCGGGCCGGCATCGACGCCGGCGCCGGGCTGTGGCTGGCCAACGCCGGCGTGCTGCGCGCGATCGTGGAGAGCTGGTCCGCCGACCCGCAGCTGCGCGAGCTGTGGCTGGCCCAGATGGCGACGTTCACCGAGGCCACGCTGGCCCGCATCCGCGCCGACCCGGCCGCCTCGGCGCACCTGGCCGGCGTGGACGTGCCCGCGCTGGCCGCGTCACTGACCTGGCTCGGCGAGCGGCTCTACTACCTGGCCGCCTGCCGGGTGGCGCCGTTCGACGACCGGTCGGTGCTGGTCGACACGCTGACCCACCTGTGGGTGTCGGCGCTGTATCCGCGGTCCGGATGGAACTAACGCCGCGTGGGCGGCGACAATCCAACCGTGGAGTGTGAGCGGTACAGAGAGGCGCTGTCGGCCCGGATCGACGGCGAGGACGAGCCGATCGAGCCGGGGCTGGTCGACGCCCACCTGGCCGGCTGCGCGGCGTGCCGGGCGTGGGAGCGCGAGGCCATGGCCGTGACCCGCCTCGTGCGCCTCCAGCCGGTGCCCGGCTCCCCGCCGCCGGTGGAGACGCTCGTGGCCGGGTTCGCGGGCGCCGCGAAGCGGGACAACGGCCGCTCCCGGCGCCGGCTGGTGCTGGTGCTGCGGACGCTGCTCGGCGCGTTCGGCGCGGCGCAGTTCGTGCTCGGCATCACCCAGGCCGCCGCCGGCGCGACCGCCGCCCACCTGCACGGCAACGGCCACGTCTTCCACGAGTCGGCCGCCTGGAACGTCGCCATCGGCGCCGGCTTCGCCTGGATCGCCACCCGCCGCGGCCGCCCCGCCGGCGCGCTGCCGATGCTCACCGCGTTCGTCGCGCTGCTGGCACTGCTGAGCGCCGGCGACCTGCTGGCCGGCACGGTCGAGACGACCCGGCTGGTCAGCCACGGGTTCGTCCTGGCCGGCTACGCGATCGTCATCGCGCTGTCCCGCCCGGGCCTCGACCCGGGCCGCCCGCCGGCCGGGCGCCAGGGGCCGCCGTGGCGGTTCCGCCGGCCGGCCGCGCTTGACGAGGAGCCGCCCCCGGCCCCCGCGCCGGCCCGCCTGCGCCTGATCCAGGGCCAGGCCAGGGCCGGCAACGCCCTGCGCAGGGCCGCGTAGGAGCCGGCGGCGTAGATTCTCGGCGTGCTCGTCGTCTTCGCCAGCCTCGCCGCCCCGGGACATGCCTACCCGCTCGTGCCCCTCGCCGTCGCCGCCCGCCGGGCCGGGCACGACGTGCACTTCGCCGTCGGCGAGGAGGTGCACGCGGCGCTGCGCGGGGCCGGGCTCGCGGTGCTGCGGCCGGGGGACTGCTTCTACGAGATGTACGCCGACGACCTCCAGCCCGAGCTCGAGCGGCTGCGGGCCGACCTCGTCGTGCACGAGTGGGGCCTGCCGGGGGCCGCGCTCGCCGCGACGCGGGCCGGGATCCCCTCGCTGTGGCACGGGTTCGGGCGGATGTACCCCGACGGCATCGGCCTGGAGCTGCCGGCCGCGGTGGCCGAGCGCCCGCACCTCGACATCTGCCCGCCGTCGCTGCAGGAGCCGGGCTTCCTCGACGCGGCCGAGCGGATCCCGCTGCGGCCGGTGGCGTTCTCGCCGCCGGGGGAGCGCGTGCGGGTCGACGGCCCGTTCGTCTACGTCACGCTCGGCACCGCGTTCGGCACCGCCGAGGTGCTGCGCGAAGCGGTGGCCGGGGTCGCCGCGCTCGGCATGCGGGTCGTCGTGGCCGCCGGGTCGGTGCCGCCGGCCCGGCTCGGGCCGCTGCCGCGCGGCGTCGAGGTGCACGGGTGGGTCGCGCAGGCCGAGGTGCTGCCGCGGGCCACGTTCGTGGTGCACCACGGCGGGAGCGGCACGACGCTCGGCGCGCTCGCGGCCGGGGTGCCGCAGCTGGTCCTGCCCCAGGGCGCCGACCACTTCGGCAACGCCGCGGCCGTCGTGGCGGCCGGCGCCGGGCTCAGCGCGGGCCCCGGGGCCGGCGCGGACGCGATCGAGGACCTCGCGTGGCGGCTGCTGCCCGGCCGGGGCGAGGACTTCCGGGCCGCGGCCCGCGCGATCGCGGCGGAGATCGCGCGGATGCCGGCGCCCGACGACGTCGTGCGCGAGGTCTTCTAGCCCGGCCGCGCGGCGTCCAGGGTGAGGATCGTCTCCGGATGGTCCGGCCCGAGGGTGCGGCGCTTGCCGTCCAGCGCGCGCCGGTAGAGCGCCGCTGCCTCGTGCCGGTCGCCGCGGTCGGCGCGCACGGCGGCGAGGTTGTGCACGGCGGCGAGGACCTCGATGTGGTCCGGGCCGTACTGGTCGGTGAGGCTCGCGATCGCCCCGCGCAGCAGCGGCTCGGCCGCGGCCGGCTCGCCCGCGGCCTGCAGCAGCGCGGCCAGCTGGGCCTCGTCGGCGGCGATCGCCGGGTGGCCGGGCGGGAACGCGGCCCGGTGCAGCGCGAGGGAGCGGCGCGCGATGAGCACGCCCTCGGCCGCGTCACCGCGGGCGTGCGCGAGGCCGGCGAGGTTGTGCCAGATGGCGGCCAGGGCCGGGTCGTCGGGGCCGTAGGCCGCCTCCAGCGCGGCCCGCGCCCGCTCGTAGCACTCCCGCGCCTCGTCGAACCGGCCGGCGAAGCGGTAGAGCACGCCCAGGTCGTTGTGCAGCGGCGCCAGCTCGAGCTCGGTGTAGTCGGCGGCGGCGTCGTCGAGGGCGCGGCGGTACCACGCCTCGGACTCCGCGTAGCGGCCCTGCCGCCGCAGGCTGCCGGCCAGGCCGGCGGCCGCCTGGACGCGCAGGCGCAGCAGCACGCCGTGCCCGGCCAGGAACGCGTCCATGATGCGCACGGCCCGGCGGTGGCGGGCCTCGGCGTCGCGGTGCCGGCCGAGCTCGTCCAGCGCGCCGCCGAGCAGCGTGAGGACGTTGGCGGCGTCGGGCGACCCGGCGCCGGCGGGCGACCCCAGCAGGTCGAGGGCCCGCCGGCACAGGCTCACCGTCGCGGCGTAGCGGCGCTCGTCCCACGCCGTCAGCGCCGCGTCGTGCACCGCGACCGCGGCGTCAGCGGGGCTCGGCAGCACGGTCACGGCGGGGCGCGGCCTGGCTGTGGTTGGTGGTGAGGCCACCGGAGCGCACCGTGGTGCGGATTTCAGCGGCCTGGCTGTGGTTGGTGGCGAGGCCACCGGAGCGCACCGGGCGCACCGTGGTGCGGACCTCGGGCTGGGGCTTGTCATTCATCGGGATCTCCTTGTCGTCGGGGTTGCCAAGAGCTTCGCGCGCCCCGCTTGGCCCGCACTTGCAACGGACTTGGCGCGGCGGTTCAAGTGCTTGGAAAGCGCCCCGCCGCAGACTTCGGCCATGAACCGGGCGGTGCGATGGTTGTTCCTCGGCGACGCGGTCTCGGCGGCGGGCATCGGGCTCACGCAGCCGTACCTCGTCATCCTGCTGCACGGCGCGAAGGGCCTGCCGCTGGCGACGGCGGCGGCGATGACGTCGCTGCTGGCGCTGGCCAGCGTGCCCGGCAACTGGCTCAGCGGCGCCGTCGCCGACCGCTTCGGCGGCCACCGCGCGATGACCGCGGGCCTGCTCGCGAGCGCGGGCGGCCTGGCGCTCGTCGCCGCCGCCCGCGACCCGGTGGCGCTCGGGTGCGCGGTCGCCCTTGTCGGGTTCGGGTGGTCGGTGACGCTGCCGGCGTACTCGGCGCTGCTGGCCGCCGCGGTGCCGGAGCCGGACCAGGGCCGCACGTTCACGCTGCAGTTCGCCCTCTTCAACGCCGGCATGGGCGCGGGGGCGGCGTTCGGCGCCGGGGCCGCCCGGTCGTGGTGGGTCGCCGCCGCCACCTGCCTCGTCGCCGTCGCGTGCGTCCGGGCCTCCGGCGCGCGGCCGCGGCCCGCGCCGGCCGACGCCGGCGGCTACCGGGCGCTGCTCGGCGACCGGGCGCTGCGCCGCCTGCTGGTGGTGGCGGGGCTGGCGTCGGCGGCGGGCTACGGCGTGTACAACGCCGGCCTGCCGATCCTGGCGGTGCTCGGCGGCGACCCGGCCGGCATGTCGTGGGCGAGCGTGGCGAACTGCCTCGTCATCGTCGCGGGCCTGCCCCTGGCGCTGCGCCTCGGCCGCCGGCTGCGCCCCGCCGGCCTCATCGCCGCGGCGGCGGGCGTGTGGGCGGCGGGGTGGGGGCTGTGTGCGGTACAGGCGGCGCTGCATCCGCTGCCCGGGCGTTTCGCGCTGGTGGCGGCCGCGGTCCTCATGGGCGCGGGGGAGCTGCTGCTGTCCGGCGCGCTGCCGGCGATGGTGAACGCGCTGGCCCCGGAGGCGCTGCGCGGGCGCTACAACGCCGCGCTCACGCTGGCGATGACGGCCGGCATGTGGGCCGGGCCGCTGCTGGCCGCGGGCGCCACCGCCGCGGGCGCGAGCTGGCTGCTCTTCGCCCTGGCGGTGACGCTCCTGGCCGTGGTGGTGGCGCTGGTGCGGCCTCAGTCCAGCAGGGCGGCCAGCGGGACGGCGGGGTCGGCGAGGCGGTCCAGGTCGACGGCGCGGCCGGCGTAGCCCGCGCGGACCAGGTTCTGGATGTCGTCGGTGACGTCCCAGACGTTGACGTTCATGCCGGCCAGCACGCGGCCGTCCCGGGTCCAGAAGACGATGCACTCCGGGGCCTTACCGTCCACGATGGACGGGTCGCCGCGGAACACCACCCGGTCGTAGCCGCCGGGCGCGGCGTACCCGCTGTACTCCATGCCGAGGTCGTACTGGTCGGAGAAGAAGTACGGGACCCGGTCGTAGACGACGTCCTGGTCGAGCAGGGCGCGGGCGGCGTACTTGCCGCCGTTGAGCGCGTTGGCCCAGTGCTCGACGCGCACCCGCCGGCCCAGCAGCGGGTGGTCGAGGTTCACCACGTCGCCGGCGGCGAAGACGTCCTCGACCGACGTGCGCAGGGCCGCGTCGACCAGGATGCCGTCCTCGACGGCCAGGCCGCCGTCGACCGCCAGCTCGGTGTTGGGCTGGATGCCGACGCCCACGACGGCGACGTCGGCCGGCAGCTCGGTGCCGTCGGAGAGCACGACCGAGGTCAGGCGCCCGTCCGTGCCGCGGAACTCGGCCGCCGACGTCCCGAAGCGGAACGTCACCCCGTTGGCCCGGTGCAGGTCGGCGAAGATCGCGGCCACCTCGTCGCCCAGGACCCGCTGCAGGGGCAGGTCCGCCATCTCGGCGACGGTGACGTCGGCGCCGTGGCCGCGGGCCGCGGCGGCGGTCTCCAGGCCGATCCAGCCGGCGCCGACGACCACGACGTTGCCGGCCGCGCGGAGGTGCTCGAGCAGGGCGTCGGACTCGTCGATCGTGCGCAGGTAGCGCACGCCGGTGAGGTCGGATCCGGGGATGCCCAGGGTCCGCACGCGCGAGCCGGTGGTCAGCAGCAGCCGGTCGTACCGCAGCTCGTCCACGCCGTCGAGAGTGATCGTGTGCGCCGCCGGGTCCAGGTGCGTCGCCCGGGTGGCGAGGCGCAGGTCGACGTCGTGCTCGGCGTACCACTCGGGCGGGTGCACGAACGCCTTCTCCCGCGCGCCCTCCTTGCCCTGCAGGTGGGCCTTCGACAGCGGCGGGCGCTCGTACGGCCGCTCCGTCTCCTCGCCGATCAGGATCACCTTGCCGGCGAAGCCCTCGTCCCGCAGCGCCTCGGCCGCCTTCGCGCCGGCCAGGCTCGCCCCCACGATCACAAAGACTCGCTCATCAGCCATGGTTCCAGCCTTTCACGAAGCGGACAGGTTTCGGTGCCACGCGACCGCGGTGGCATCGGTCAGGCTCGCCACCTGGTCGATCACCACGCGCAGCCGCGCGGCGTCGTCGGGGGCGCCGCGCCACATCGGGGCGAAGACCGGGTCCAGGCCGTCACCCTCCCGGGCGAGCAGCGCCGCCACGAGCGACTGCAGGATGTGTACCTCGTCGGCGTACCGCTGCGCGGATCCGGGCCGGCGCATGACGTAGCGCAGCGCGATGCCCTTCAGCAGGGCACAGTGCGCGCGCACCAGGGGCGGCACGAGCAGGTCGGCGTCGTAGCGGCGCAGCGGGCGGGGACCGTAACGCTCCCGGGTGGCGGCCACCGCCGCGGCGGCGAAGCGGCCGGTCAGCACGCTCGTCATGCGCTTCAGCGCGATCTGCGCGCCGTGGCTGCCGTCGTAGTCGTCCAGCGGCTCGAAGACGGGGTCGGCGAGCAGCTCCAGCAGGATGGCGTCGAGGTCGGCGGCCGGCTCCTGCGAGTATGCGGCGGCGACGTCGGCGCACAGGGCCTCCCGCTCGCCCGCGTCGGCGCGCAACGGGGCCAGGTGGACGTACCCACCGTGAATCCCGTCCTCGAGGTCGTGCACCGAGTAGGCCACGTCGTCGGCCCAGTCCATGACCTGCGCCTCCAGGCAGCGCCGGGGGCCCGGCTCGACGCGCAGCCAGGCGAAGATCTCGAGGTCGTCGGCGTACGCGCCGAACTTGCGCTTGCCCGGCTCGCGCGGCCACGGGTACTTCGACACCGCGTCGAGCGAGGCCCGGGTGAGGTTGAGCCCGGCGCCCGGGACCTTCGCCTCCAGCCGGGTCAGCACCCGCAGCGTCTGCGCGTTGCCCTCGAAGCCGCCGCAGAGCGCGGAGACGGCGTCGAGCGCGTCCTCGCCGTTGTGCCCGAAGGGCGGGTGGCCGAGGTCGTGCGCAAGCCCGGCGGTGTCCACGACGTCGGGGTCGCAGCCGAGCCGGGCGCCCATCTCGCGGGCGATCTGGGCAACCTCGAGCGAGTGGGTGAGCCGGGTGCGCAGGAACGCGTCGCTGCCCGCGGTGTGCACCTGCGTCTTGGCGGCCAGCCGGCGGAACCCGGCCGAGTGCAGCACCCGGGCCCGGTCGCGCTGGAAGGGCCCGCGGCCGTTGTCGGCGGGCGTGGTGACCGTGTCCTTCACCGGTTCGGGTACGAATCGGGCCGTATCGTCGGCAGTCACGTGTCGAGCTTAGAAGAGTCTTCCTCACGCGGAACCGGGATCGGCACCGGCGGCTCGGCGGGCGGCTCGCGGGCCGGCGGCTCGTTGAGCGCGTCGACGACCGGGGTCATGAGGACCTTGCCGGCCGCGACGATCGGGATCGCCATCAGCGCGCCGGCGACGCCGAGGACGGCCCCGCCGGTCAGGGCGGCCAGCAGCACCGCGACCGAGGACAGGTCGACGGTGTTGCGCAGCACCCGCGGCGCGATGAGGTAGTTCTCGATCTGCTGGTAGGCCACGAAGAACACGACGAGCACGATCACCGAGACCATGTCGCCGGTGACCAGGGCGACCAGGCAGCAGCCGGCCGCGCCGACGGTCGCGCCGATCATCGGGATGAGGTCGGTCAGCGCGACCCACACGGCCAGCGGCAGCGCGTAGGGCACGTGGAGCGCGAACAGGCAGATGCCCGAGGTGACGCCGGCGAACAGCGAGATGATCAGGTTTCCGATCATGTAGCCGCCGACCTTGTCGACGACGACGTTGACCGCCTGCGCGGCGCGCGGCCGGCCGGCCCGCGGCACCAGCCGGACCAGGCCGCGGCGGATGCGCGGCAGGTCGGCCATGAAGTAGATCGTGAGCACGGTGACCAGCAGGACGTTGACCATCGCGCTGAAGATGCCGGTGACCACGCCCAGCGCCCCGCCGCCGATCTTCTCGGGCACCGTCTTGGCGAACGCGGTCAGCCGCTCGGTGAGCCCGTAGCGGTCGGCGATCTCGCGGTAGGTGCGCGAGCGGTCGGGCAGCTCCTGCAGGTAGCGCGGCACGTTGTCCAGCAGCTGCCCGGCCTGCCCGACCAGGGGCGGGACCAGCGACCAGATGAACGCGGCGAGGATCCCCAGGGCCAGCAGCAGGATGATGCCGACGGCGAGGGAACGGCGCACGCCGTGGCGGATCAGCAGGCGCACCGCGGGATCGAGGCTCACCGCGATGAACAGCGCGATGATCACCTGGACCAGGACCTCGCGGACGGAGTACAGCGCGAAGGCACCGACGGCGACGGTGAGCAGCCCGAGGCCGGCCGCGATGGCCAGCCGGTAGGTCTTCGCGAAACTCATCGGCCCGCAGTGCCTTTTCCGTGCGCCGGCCGGATGACGCAGAACTCGTTTCCCTCGGGGTCGGCGAGCACGACCCAGCCCGCGTCCTCCGGCTGGCCGACGTCCACGTGGCGGGCGCCCATGTTGACCAGCCGCTCGAGCTCGCCGTCGAGGTCGTCCGGGCGCAGGTCGAGATGCAGCCGGTTCTTCGTGTGCTTGGCGTCGTCGTGGCGCAGGAAGACGAGGCGTGGATGCCCGTCGATCGCGGGGCCGATCACGACCTCCCCCGGGGATACGCTTTCCACGCGGTGGTCCAGGACCTCGGCCCACCACCGGGCCAGGCGCTCGGGGTCGACCGCGTCCACGATCAGGGCGTACCAGCGACTCCCCATAAACACCTCCGCGGTCGACGTGGGGACCCACCATACGCCGGGTCGACGGCCGTCGCAGCCGCGTCGTTGCCAGTGGGGGACGGCACCCTAGTCGGTTTCCATTGGGCGTGTACGTGAAACCTGCACATTGCAAAATTCAAAGACCGATTGGCCATTCGTTCTTAGCCGAATGCACGGAGTAGATGATCATCAAACGGACGGTAACTTGCTGGTTGTGCCCGTGATCGACGACTGCCTCCGCCGTGCCATGACCATCCGGGGAGCGATCGGCGCGAGCCTCATCGACTACACCACCGGGCAGACCCTCGGCCTCGAGGGCGGCCAGGAGGATGTTGCGCCGCACGCCGATCCGACCGCCGCCGCGCTCGGCACCGCAAGCGTCATCCACGCCGCGATGCAGACCGCGGCCTATGCTCCCGCCATCGCCGGTGACACCGTGGAGGACGTCATCATCAGCACAACGGCCGCGTACCACCTGATCCGGCCGGTACGCACCAGCTTCGACTCCCGCCTGGTCCTGTACGTCTGGCTCGACCGGAACGAGGGCAATCTGGCCATTGCCCGCCGTCGTATCCGTTCGCTGGCCGACGACCTCGCGTGAACGCGGTCGTAGTCGGGGCGAAGGCGAGCGTCCCTGGCAAGCAGTCCCGGTTCCCCAAGGGCACCACCCCCGCCAAGGCCCTCGCCCAGCTCGCCGCGGCGGGCGCCACCGGCGCGCTCACCGTGCACGGCGAGCCCGGCGGGGTGGTTTTCCTGCTCGCCGGCCGGGTCAACGCCGTCGAGTCGCCGGCCGCGCCGAGCGTCGACCGGCTGCTCACCGCGGCCGGGGTGGTCGACGAGCGGGTCTGGGAGACCCTGCCGTCGGCGCCGGCCCGCGCGCTCGTCGAGGGCGGCCACCTCAGCGCGGCGGCGATGGAGCTCTGCACGCTGCAGGCGCTGTACGACGCGGCGTTCTTCGTCCTCGGCACGCCCCGCGCGGAGATGCGCTTCGATCCGGACGTCCTGCACTGGCTCGGCGCGGAAGGTACCGTGACGACGGACCAGGTGTGCGACCACGTCGCCCGGCAGCGGCGCATGCTCGACGAGGTGCACCCCTCGGAAGCGACGGACCTGGCACCGGTCGTCCCGGTTCTCCGGCCGGGACTCGACCGGGTGCTCCTGTCCGGCCTGCAGTGGGAGATCGTGCTGCACGCGGACGGCCGGCGGACCCCGCAGGAACTGGCGGGCCTGCTGGGGCGCTCGGCCTACGCCGTGACGCTGGACGTGCGCCGGCTGGCCGCGGCCGGCCTGGTCAAGCCGCCTCGGGCCCGCGAGCCGGACCCGAACCCAACCGCAAAAGCCATTGCCGCGGTACCGCATGAGGCGGTACCGCACCAGGTGGAACCCCTGCCGAAGCGGGTGCCCGGCACGTACACGTTCGGCGACCCGGCGCCCGTGCCGGGCCGGCGTGAGCTGCCGCCCGGGGTCAGCGCGCTCGCCGTGCTGCCCGGGGCGATCGACAAGGCGCCCGACGACTCGCTGCTCAAACGGATCCGATCGGCGCTGCAGGCCCTGCGCTAGCGCCGCATTCGGCAGCGCGGACGCCCCGGCCCGTCCTCCCTCGACGGTGCCGCCGCGCGGAAAGGAGATACGACATCGATGAGGACCGACGCGGAGCTGCGTGGTGAGCTGCTCGCCGAGCTCGGCCGGTTGCGGCGGGTCGTCCCGGAGATCACGGGCTGCCTGGTCGCCAGCACCGACGGCCTGCTCATCGCCGACGACGCCTGCACCCTGGCCGTCGAGGGCGTCGCGGCGCTCTCGGCGGCGTGTCTCGGCGTCAGCCAGCGCATCGCCGACAGCGCCGCCCAGGACGAGTTTCAGGAGGTGCTCATCCGAAGCACGGGCGGATACGTGGCGATGTACATGGCCGGCCATGGCGCGGTGCTGGTGCTGCTGGCCGCGGCCGACGCGAACGTCGGCCTGCTGCACCACGAGGCGCGGCGCTCGACCGCCGTCGTGTCCCGCGTCGTCGCCCAGGCCGCGCTCAGCTTCGCGCAGGCGTTGCCGGAGCCGGAGCCGGCGGCATGGTGAGCCGCGGCGGTGGCGCGCACCGCAGACCCAGACGAGGTCCCGAACCTTCCCCGGAACCACTCTCTTCCCCTAGTAGAAAGCTCACGGAGGTTGCCATGGCGGACATGGAGACTGCTCTCAAGGAACTCATGCAGATCGACGGCGCGATCGGTGTCGCGCTCGTGGACTACAACAGCGGCATGGCGCTCGGCGTGCTCGGCGGCTCGAAGGACCTCGACCTGACGGTCGCGGCGGCCGGCAACACCGACGTCGTGCGGGCCAAGATGCGCACGATCGAGATGCTGAACCTGAAGGACGGCATCGAGGACATCCTCATCACGCTGGCCAACCAGTACCACCTGATCCGCCCGGTGACCGGCCGCTCCGGCAAGGGCCTGTTCATCTACCTCGCGCTCAACCGCACGCGGGCCAACCTGGCGCTCGCGCGTCACCAGCTGGCCCGGGTCGAGGACGATCTCGAGGTCTGAGGCCGGACCGAGAAAAAGGCCGGGGCGCCATTGCCCCGGCCTTTCTCATGCCCACCGGGGACTCGAAACCCGGTGGTGTCCGTGGGGATCTACCTGGAGTCGGAGCCCGTCGACTCGATCGCGGCGCGGCCCGCCTCCAGGCGGGCGACCGGCACCCGGAACGGCGAGCAGGAGACGTAGTCCAGGCCCACCTCGTGGAAGAAGTGCACGGAGTCGGGGTCGCCGCCGTGCTCGCCGCAGACGCCGAAGTGCAGCTCCGGGCGGGCGGCGCGGCCCTCGTCGACCGCGATGCGCACCAGCCGGCCGACCCCGTCGCGGTCGATCGACTCGAACGGCGAGACGCCGAAGATGCCGAGCTCGAGGTACCGCCAGAAGAACGCCCCCTCGACGTCGTCCCGGGAGAACCCCCAGCCCATCTGGGTCAGGTCGTTGGTGCCGAAGGAGAAGAAGTCGGCCGCCTGAGCGATGTCGCCGGCGGTCAGCGCCGCCCGCGGCACCTCGATCATCGTGCCGATCTTCACGTCGACGTCGAACTCGCGGATGATCTTCTCGGCCTCGGCCCGGATCGTCTCCAGCTCCTGCACCGCGCCGACGAGCGGCACCATGATCTCCGGCTGCGCGCCCTCGACCCCCGCGGCCGCCTCGACGATCGCCCGCACCTGCATCGCGAACAGGCCCGGGATGACCAGGCCGAGGCGCACGCCGCGCAGGCCCAGCATCGGGTTCTCCTCGTGCATCCGGCGCACCGCGTCGAGCAGGTCCTTGTCCCGGCCCGGGTCCTCGCCGCGCTCCTCGGCCACGGCGACCTTCACCGCGAGGTCCTCCAGCGGCGGCAGGAACTCGTGCAGCGGCGGGTCGATGAGCCGGACGGTGACCGGCAGGCCGGCCATCGCCTGGAACAGCTCCGTGAAGTCCGCGCGCTGCAGGGGCAGCAGCTCGGCCAGGGCGGCGTCGCGCTGCTCGGGGGTGCGGGCCAGGATCAGGCGCTCCACCAGGGCGCGGCGCTCGCCGAGGAACATGTGCTCGGTGCGGCACAGGCCGATGCCCTGCGCGCCGAAGCGCCGGGCCCGGGCCGCGTCCTCGCCGGTGTCGGCGTTGGTGCGCACCCGCAGCCGGCGGCGGTCGTCGGCGTGGGTGAGGATCCGGTGTACCGCGGAGACGAGCGGGTCGGCGTCGGGCTTGAGGCGGCCCTCGAAGTACTGCACCACGGGCGACGGCTGGACGGGCACCTCGCCGAGGTACACGCGCCCGGTCGTACCGTCGATGGAGATGACGTCGCCCTCGGACACCACGTGGCCGTCCACCGTGAACTGTCCCTTGTGGAGGTTGACGTCGAGCTGGTCGGCGCCGCACACGCAGGTCTTGCCCATGCCGCGGGCGACGACGGCGGCGTGCGAGGTCTTGCCGCCCCGGCTGGTCAGGATGCCCTGCGCGGCGATCATGCCCGGCAGGTCGTCGGGGTTGGTCTCCCGGCGCACCAGGATGACCGCCTCGCCCTCCTTGGCCATGGCCACCGCGTGCTGGGCGTCGAAGACCGCCTTGCCCACGGCCGCGCCGGGCGAGGCGCCGACGCCGCGGGTGAGCTGCTCGGGCTCGTCGGCCAGGTCGAACGTCGGGAACATCAGCTGCGCCAGCTGCGCACCGCTCACCCGCTGGGTCGCCTCGTCGAGGTCGATGACGCCCTCGTCGACGAGGTGGGTGGCGATGACGAACGCGGCGGCCGCGGTGCGCTTGCCGACGCGGGTCTGCAGCATCCACAGCTTGCCGCGCTCGATGGTGAACTCGATGTCGCACAGGTCCTTGTAGTGCTCCTCGAGCGTGGCCATGATCGACATGAGCTCGTCGTAGCTGTGCTTGTCGCGGGCCTCGAGGTCCTGCAGCGGCATGGTGTTGCGGATGCCGGCGACGACGTCCTCGCCCTGGGCGTTGGCCAGGTAGTCGCCGTAGACGCCGCGCTCGCCGGTGGCGGGGTCGCGGGTGAAGGCGACGCCGGTGCCGGAGTCGGCGCCGAGGTTGCCGAAGACCATCGCGACGACGTTGACGGCGGTGCCGAGGTCGGCGGGGATGCGCTCCTGCCGGCGGTACAGCACCGCGCGGTCGGCGTTCCACGACCCGAAGACGGCCCCGACGGCCAGGTCGAGCTGCTCCCGCGGGTCCTGCGGGAAGTCCTTCTGCACGTGGTCCTTGAAGATGCGCTTGTAGTCCTCGACCAGGCCCTTGAGCTGCTCGGCGCTCAGCCCGACGTCGTCGCGGGTGCCGGCGCGGTGCTTGGCGTCCTCGAGGGCGTGGTCGAACTCCTCGCCCGGCACGCCGCAGACCGTCTTGCCGAACATCTGGATGAGCCGCCGGTAGGAGTCCCAGGCGAAGCGCTCGTCGCCGCCGGCCTGCGCGGCCAGCCCGGCGACGCTGTCGTCGGTCAGCCCGACGTTGAGGACGGTCTCCATCATGCCGGGCATGGAGAACTTGGCGCCGGAGCGCACCGAGACCAGCAGCGGGTCGCCCGCGTCACCCAGGCGGCGCCCCATCCGGTCCTCCAGGGCCCGCAGGTGCTCGGTGATCTCGTCCCGCCCCGGGATCTCGCCGGTCTCGAGGTACGCGCGGCAGGCGTCCGTGGTGATGGTGAAGCCGGGAGGCACCGGCAGGCCGAGGTTGGTCATCTCCGCCAGGTTGGCGCCTTTGCCCCCGAGGAGGTCCTTGAGGTCGCGGTTGCCCTCTTCGAAGTCGTACACGAACTTCTGCACAACTGCCTCCATACCCACAGCGGCACGGCCTAAGTCCTCGTTAGGTCCGGGGTGTGCGGCACACCGTAAATCGCCATTCCCTTTGGTCGCCATGCCGGGTGACAAGTCGCACAGGGCCTGGCAAAAGTGTCGATTTTCGGTGCGCTTGGGAGCGATTCCATGCGCAGATTCACGCATGAGAGCGCTCTCTGAACTTTCGCAAAATTGGCAATAGTTTTTGGGTGGTCCGCGTCGGCCGTGCGATCCTCGGAGGCGTGCCGCTACCGCTCGGACCCCACGTCGTCGACCCGCCCGTAGTGCTGGCCCCCATGGCCGGCATCACCAACGTGGCGTTTCGCCGGCTGTGCCGCGAGCAGGGCGCCGGCCTCTACGTCTGCGAGATGATCACCACCCGCGCCCTGGTCGAGCGCAACCCGAAGACCATGTCGATGATCTCCTTCGCGCCCGGTGAACACCCGCGGAGCCTGCAGCTGTACGGCGTCGACCCCGCCACCATCCGCAAGGCCGTCGAGATGGTCGTGGCCGAGGACCTGGCCGACCACATCGACATGAACTTCGGCTGCTCGGTGCCGAAGGTCACCCGCCGCGGCGGCGGCTCGGCCCTGCCGTGGAAGCGCAAGCTGTTCCGCGAGATCGTGACGTCCGCGGTCGCGGCCGCCGGCGACCTCCCCGTCACGGTGAAGATGCGCATCGGCATCGACGACGACCACCGCACGTTCCTGGACGCCGCCCTCACCGCCCAGGACGCCGGCGTGGCCTGGGTCGCCCTGCACGCCCGCACGGCCGCGCAGCGCTACTCGGGCGAGGCCGACTGGTCCCGGATCGCCGAGCTGAAGCAGGCCCTGGACATCCCGGTGCTGGGCAACGGCGACATCTGGGAGGCCACCGACGCCCTGCGCATGATGTCGGCCACCGGCTGCGACGGCGTCGTGATCGGCCGCGGCTGCCTGGGCCGCCCCTGGCTCTTCGCCGACCTGGCCGCCGCCTTCGCCGGCTCGACGACGCGCGTCCTGCCGTCGCTCGGCGAGGTGGCCGCGCTGATGTACCGCCACGCCGAGCTGCTGACGGACTGGCTGGGCACCGAACGCGACGGGGTGACGGACTTCCGCAAGCATGTGGCCTGGTACTTGAAGGGCTTCCCGGCGGGCGGCGAGCTGCGCCGCGCCCTGGCGATGGCGTCGTCGCTCGGCGAACTGTCGGACCTGCTGGCGCAGCTGGACCACGCGGCGCCGTTCCCGCGCGAGATCCTGGGCCAGCCGCGGGGCCGCACGGGCACCCCCGGCAAGGTCGTCCTGCCGGAGGGCTGGCTCGACGACCGCGACACCGACACGGTCCCGGAGGGCGCCGAGCTCGACGACTCCGGCGGCTGACCCACGACAAGGAATTGGGCGCGAACAATTGCGCGTGGCCTTCGCCGCGGTATTCCCGGTCGTATTGCGGATTCCGTGGCCGGAGGCGCGGGAATCGGACCTCGAATGACGAGTCAGGGCCTAGAACTCCTCCCAGGTCGCCGGGTCCTGCTTGACCGGCACGCCGACGTCCAGCGCCGACACGGCGGCCATGTCGTCGCCGGTGAGCTCGAAGCCGAACAGGTCGGCGTTGGCGCGCTGGCGGCCCGGGTCCGAGGAGTGCGGCACGACGGTGATGTCGCGCTGCAGCAGCCAGCGCAGCACGACCTGCGCGCCGGTGACGCCGAGGCGCCCGGCGATCGCGGCCACCGCCGGCGCGTCCAGCACGCCGGTGTTGCGCTCCAGCGGGCTCCACGCCTGCACCACGGTGCCGCCGCGCTGCACCTCGGCGACGAGGTCGGGCCGCGAGTGCGACGGCGAGACCTGCAGCTGGTCGACGGCGGGGCGGATACCGGTCTCGGCGGTGACGGTCTCGATGTGCTCGGGCAGGAAGTTCGACACGCCGAGCGAGCGGATGAGGCCCTCGCGGTGCAGGTCGGCCATCTCGGCGTACGAGTCGGCGTAGCGGCCGACCGCGGGCAGGGGCCAGTGGATGAGGTACAGGTCGACGTAGTCCAGGCCCAGGCGCGTCAGCGACCCCTCCAGCCCGGCCCGGGTGGAGCCGCGGCCCTGGTCGGCGCCGCGCAGCTTGGTGGTGACGAACAGCTCCTCGCGCGGCAGGCCGCACTCGCGCACGGCCGCGCCGACCGCCTCCTCGTTGTCGTACGCCGAGGCGGTGTCGATCAGGCGATACCCCGACCCGATCGCGGCGAGGACGGCATCGGTGGCGCGGCGGCCCTTGAGCGGATATGTGCCGTAGCCGACGACGGGCATGTCGAGGCCGGAGTTCAGCTTCACGGTCGGGATGCTCATGCTTGCGACCCTATGCCTTCCGCTATGCCTTCCGTCCCGGCCTTCATGCCGGCACGAGCCGGGCCAGCCCGTCCAGCAGCCGGGCCAGGCCGAACTCGAACAGCGTGTCGAGCTCGAAGTCGACCGCGTCCGGGCCGAGCATCGCCAGGCGCACGACCGCCGGGAACCGCCCGCTCGCGGTGATGCGGGCGAGGCGCTCCTCCTGCGCGGTGAACCACTGCACGTTGTCCAGGCCGGTGTCCTGCTCGGCGCCGGCCTCCCACTCCAGGTTGATCGCGGTGCCGCGCACGTGGTTGGCCAGCATCATCGTGGCGTGCATGGCGACCGGCAGCGGCACGCCCACCGCCTCGAGCGTGGCGAGGTTCCACTCGGTGTGGGCCATCGCGTTGGCCGCCATCGGCGGGCGGGTGAACGACATGACCTCGGCCGCCCAGGGGTGGCGCCGGTACACGCCCCACTGCAGCCGCGCCGAGGTCTCCATCCGGACCCGCCAGTCGCCGTGCGCGGTGCGGGGAAGCGGGGCCTCGCCGAACACCGCATCCGTCATGAGCAGCAGCAGCTCCTCCTTGCCGGCGACGTGGCGGTACACCGTCATCGTCGGCAGCCCGAGCGCGGCGGCCAGGCGACGCATCGACAGCACGGCAAGCCCGTCGGCGTCGGCGAGCCGGATCGCGGTGCTCACGACCCGCTCCAGCGGCGACGGGCCCTCGGGCGCGGCGGCCGGCCGGGGCCGGGGGCGGCGCGCCACCACGGTGCCGACGCCGGGCCGCGGCTCGACGAGGCCCTCCTGGCGCAGGGTGGTGAGCGCCTTCGTGGCCGTCGCCATCGCCACGCCGTGATCGCGCATCAGCTCCCGGGTCGAGGGCACGCGGTCGCCCGGGCGCAGCTCGCCCGCGTCGATGGCGGCGCGGATCCGCGCGACGATCCGCAGGTACGGGGGCTCGGTGGCGTGCACTAGTGCACACCCTAGCCGCCGGCGCGCGTCGTGGAGTGCCCGCTGCGGTGTTCGTACGGTGTACGCGTGACCCGGGTTCTGATCTGCGGCGCGAGCGTCGCCGGCAATGCACTCGCCTTCTGGCTGCGGCGGTACGGCTGCGAGGTGACCGTCGTCGAGCGCGCGCCGGCGGTGCGCAACGGGGGATACGCGATCGACATCCGCGGCGTCGCCCTGGAGGTGGCGCAGCGGATGTCGATCGCGGATGAGGCGCGCCGGCGCGGTACCGACACCCTCGGCACGACCTTCGTGGACGGCGCCGGCCGACGGGTGGCGACGCTGCCGCTCGGGTTCGGGGTGCTCGACCCGGCCGACATCGAGATCATGAAGGGCGACCTCTCCCGGCTGCTGCACGAGGCCGTGCCGGACGGGGTCGAGTGGATTTTCGGGGACACCGTCGCCGCCCTGCGCCCGCACGGCCGCGGGGCCGAGGCCGAGCTGGAGCGCGGCGGGACGAGGGACTTCGACTACGTCGTCGGCGCCGACGGCATCTTCTCGCGGGTGCGGGCGCTCGCGTTCGGCCCTTCCGAGCGGTACGTGCACCACCTGGGCAGCAACGCCGCGATCTTCACGGCGCCGAACGAGCTCGGCATCACCCGCTGGCAGCTCATCCACTCCGGGGCGGGGCGGGTGGCGAGCGTGAAGACGGACCGGGGCGACCGCGAGGTGAAGGTGACGCTGCTGTACGGCGGGCCGCTCCCGCCCCGGGACCGGCAGGAGCGGCTGCGCAGCGTCGAGGCGGCGTTCGACGGCGCGGGGTGGGTGGTCCCGCGGCTGCTCGAGGTCATGCGCGAGGCGCCCGACCTGTACGTCGCGCCGAACGCGCAGGTCCGCATGCCCGGCTGGACCAGGGGGCGGGTGGCGCTCGTCGGCGACGCCGGCTACGCACCGTCCTCGCTGACCGGGCAGGGGACCGGCATGGCGCTCGCCGGCGCCTACCTGCTGGCCCTCCAGATCGCCGGCGGGACGGGCGAGCTGTCCGGGTACGACGCCCGGATGCGGGAGTTCGTCGAGGTCAACCAGCGTGCCGCGCTGCGACCGGCGAAGGGCTTCGCCCCGAGGACCGAGCGGGCCGCGCGGATGCAGGCGCTGAGCATCCGAATGCTGCCGTTCATGCCCTTCCGCGGGCTGATCATCGAGGCCATGATGAAGGAGGCCCGCCGCGCGGCCGGCGCATTGACGCTGCCGCCCGCCGCGCCGTCGTGATGCGAGGGTTTACTTCAGATCCGGTTTGATGCGTCGATGTAGGGGATGCGTCAGGCAGGGTTCGAAGGTCGACCGGAACCGGGTGGGCGGGCGATGGAGCGGGATCGTGACACGGCGATGGCCGCGATCCGGTCCGTGTACCGCATCACCGGCCGCATCAACACCGGGACCACGCTCGCCGAGACGCTGCAGCTCATCGTGGACGCGGTCGTCGACGGCACCGGGTTCGGCGTCGCCGTCGTCAACTACCTGCACCCCGAGGGCGTCTACGAGGCGGTTGCCCTGGCCGGCTCCGAGGACGCCCGCGAGTCGCTGCTGGGCGCGCGGTACCCCGCGGCGGAGTTCGACGGCTACCTGGAGCGGGCCGAGGAGTGGGGGCAGCTGCGGTACCTCCCGCACGCCCGTTTCAGCGAGGACATGCAGTCGTGGGTGCCCGACGAGGTGCCGGGCGTCGAGGGCGTGCCCGAGGACGAGCGCTGGCACCCCCTCGACGCCCTGTTCGCCCCGCTGCGGGCGCCCAGTGGCGCGATCGTCGGCATCCTGAGCGTCGACCTGCCCGCCGACGGGCGCCGCCCCGGCCCGTTTCAGCGGGAGCTGCTGGAGATGCTGGCCGGGCAGGCCGGCATCGCGATCGACAACGCCAACCTGGTCGAGGCGCTCAGGCGCGAGCGGCAGCACCTCACGGCCAGCGAGGAGGCCTTCCGGCTTGCGTTCGACGGCGCCGGCAGCGGCATGTGCATGGTCGGGATCGAGGGCGACGACAACGGCCGGCTGACCCGGGTCAACCCCGCGCTGTGCGAGCTGCTCGGCCGCGACGGCGCCGACCTCGTGCGGCTGCGCGTGTCCGAGCTGCTGCACCCCGCGGACGTGGACCGGGCCCGGCTCGCCTTCGCCGCCGCACTGACGAGCAAGGGCACCCCGGTGCGCGACTACGAGGTGCGCTGCGTGCGGGCCGACGGCGAGACGATCTGGGTGTCGGCGACGCTGTCGATCGTGGCCGGTCCGCCGGGCTTCGGCATCCTGCAGGTCCACGACATCACCGGCCGCAAGGCGACCGAGGCCGACCTCGTCCGCCGCGCCCTCCGCGACCCGCTGACCGGCCTGGCCAACCGCGACGCCCTGGCCGCGCCGCTGGCCGCCGCGATCCGCCGGGCCCAGGCCGGGCTCGGCGTCAGCGCGCTGCTGTTCTGCGACCTCGACGACTTCAAGGCGGTCAACGACACCCTCGGCCACGACGCCGGCGACGCGGTCCTCGTCGCCGTCGCCCAGCGGCTGACCGCGCTGGTCCGCCCCGGCGACACCGTGGCCCGCCTCGGCGGCGACGAGTTCGTGGTCCTCGCCGAGAACCTCGGCGACCTCGCCCGCACGGCGCTGGCCGAGCGGGTCGAGCGGGCCGTGTGCACGCCGGTCATGCACGACGGTCACGTTCTGCGAGTGCGGGTCAGCGTCGGCGTGGCCGTGATCGACGACACGGTTGCCGATGCCGGCGCGGCGCTGCGGATCGCTGACAAGGCGATGTACCAGGTCAAAGGCCATCGACGCGACGAACGGACGACCGCTCAGGTGACCGGTCGGGTGACAGCACACGGTGAGCGTTCAGGTGCGCCGGGTGGGATCCCGTTGCTGCGGCTGGCCGAGGCCGAAACCGCCCAGTAAGGTCGGGTGGTCTGCTCCGGTCGACGGGCGCCAAACGGGTGCCACCGGGCAGGCGCCGTCGAGCCGCACCGTCGAGCCACGCGATCGAATGCGTCGCATGCCTCGATACCGCGGGCCGGGGACCCACGCAGTCCTGGGGTGTATCCGTGACCGAGTCACGGTAGGGCGAATCTTCCCGCCCGAACCCGTCAGCTAACCCGGTAGGCGGCACCGGAAGGAGTACCGCTCGTGCCGTATCTCGATGCTGCTGCTGCGGCCGCCCGCCGCCTTCCTCTCGGACGGGTGATCGCCAGGACGTAATGCCTGGCCGCGTTTTCACGCCGATCGACGCCCAATCGCCGCGCGTCTCCATGGGTGAGCTTTGACCCCTGGGGCCGTGCCGATCCCGCGCGCCCTCTCCCGTGCGTCGTTGTCACCGCGCGTCCCCCTGTGGACGTGCGCTTCGCCGTGCGCTGATTCGCGCCGTCCTGAAGAGGAAACCGCTTACCTTGAAACCTTTACCGCGCCAGTTTCGTCCACGACATCGCCGGCCCGGCCTCATCGTGAAGACCGGGGCCGTGTCCGCCGTCGTCGTCTCGGCCACGCTGCTGGCCACCGGCTCCGCCGGCGCCCCGGCCGTGCACCTGCCGGTCGCCGCCGCAGCCGCGCCCGCCTACCACTACGACGACGCCTCGCTCGTACTGCCGACCGGCACCGCCGCCATCTCGGCCGCGCCGGCCGAACCGATCGCCCCGGCCACGCCGCCGCCGGCACCGCAGCCGCCGCGCCCCGTCGCCGGCCTCGACCAGACCCAGATGAACAACGCCGCCACCATCGTGCGCCAGGGCCGCGCCCAGGGCCTGCCGCAGAAGGCGCTCGTCGTCGCGCTCGCCACCGCGATGCAGGAGAGCGACCTGTACAACGTCGCCAGCCCCGCCGTGCCGTCCTCGCTGAAGCTGCCGCACGACGGCGTCTCCGCGGACCACGACTCGGTCGGGCTGTTCCAGCAGCGCGCGAGCCAGGGCTGGGGCACCGTGGCCGAGCTCATGGACCCGGCGCACTCGGCGATGCTGTTCTACAACGCGCTCATGCAGGTCTCGGGCTGGCAGAGCATGAGCGTCACCGGGGCGGCGCAGGCGGTGCAGCGCTCGGCGTACCCGGGGGCGTACCAGAAGCACGCCGACCGGGCCGCCGAGGTGGTCGCCGCCCTCGCCTGAGCCGCGTTCACCGCGACGGGTCGAGGGTCCAGTCCGCCGGGTCGGGCAGTCGCCGCACGGATGCGGTGAAGTCCGCGCCCAGCGGCTCGAGCCCCTCGGTCTCCCGTCCGTTCACGTGCACGCCGTCCGGGCCGACCATCACGCGGTAACCGCGCCCGGCGTGGCCCGGCGGCGGCACGTACGCCTTGTCGCTGAGGATCAGCACCGTGGTCCCGCCGCCGGGGCCGGGTCCCTCGGTGATCCGGTCGACGCCGATCAGCACCAGCGGCGCCGGCACAGCAACGCGCACGCCGGCCGCGAACGGGCGCCGGCCCGCGGTGCCGAGCGTTGCGGCGATGTGCCGCCACATGGCGCGGTTCTCGGCCAGGGTGCCCGGGGCCTCGCCCTCCACGGTGGCGTACGACCCCGGCGCCCACTGCCACAGCAGCCCGTTGCGATCGGGGCGCACGTGCGTGTCACCCGGGGCGCGGTGGGTCTCGACCGTGTACCAGGACGCGTCGCCCGAGCCCAGCGCGGGCGCGGCGCTCGTGCTGACGGCGAGCTGGTTGGGGTCCCCGGCCGTGGCCGGGTCGAGCCAGCGGGGCATGAAGCCGTTGGCGTACAGCGTGATGGTGAGGTCGGTTGCGTCGAACTTGCCGCCGTCGTCGGTGTAGGACACCGACTGCACGGCCGCCCACAGCAGCGGGTCGGGGTCCTCGCGTACGCCGTCGGGCAGCCACCCCGGCGCGATGCGCAGCAGCAGGATCGGGTCGAACCCGCCCGCGGTCCGGTGCGCCGGCGAGGCGCTCGCGGCCGCCGCGGGCGGACCGGCCGGCGGCCCGTCCGCAGTGCCGGGCGCGGAGCGCAGGCCGAGCGCGGCCGTGCCGGTCACCGCCAGCACGGCGACCGCGGCCGCGACACCGGCTGCCGCCCGCTGCCGCGCCCGCCGGTGGTTGCCGTCGGCGACCACGCGGCCGAGGTCGACGCGCGAGGGCGGGGCCTCCTCGCCGGCGTGCATGAGCAGGCGCAGGCCGTTCTCGTTCATCGTGTCCTCCCCTGGTCGAGTGGCGCGGGCGCCAGCAGGCGCCGCATCGCCTGCAGACCCGCGGAAGTCTGGCTTTTCACGGTGCCGGGGGCGCAGCGCAGCGCCTCCGCGGTCTGTTCGACGGACATGTCGCAGTAGAACCGCAGCACCAGGACCGCGCGCTGGCGCGGCGGCAGCTCGGCCAGGGCGCCGCGCAGGTCGAGCCCGTCGGCCACCGACTGCAGCGCGGCATCGTCGACCGGCCGGTCGGGCAGGCGCTCGACCAGCCGGACGCGGGCCGCCCAGCCGCGCCGCCGCTCGTCGACGAAGCGGTGCACGAGGATGGTGCGCACGTACGCGTCGACATTGTCGGCCTTGCGCACGCGCCGCCATTTCACGTAGACGTCGGTGAGGGTGCTTTGGACGATGTCGTCGCCGCGTTCCCAGTCGCCGCAGAGCAGGTACGCGGCGCGGCGCAGGCCGGGCAGCCGCGACCGGACGAACTCGTGGAAATCATCACCGGGCATGTGCCGTCCCCCTAGCCTCACCTTCTTCGGCGTAGCCGGGCGTCGATCCGGTTCGCTCGGGGAGCGCTTTTCGGTGGGCACGCTGGTTTGAACCGGGTCTTCGCTCGCCGACCGCACCGGGGCGGCCTGGCCGGACGTGGCCGCGGGCCGGCGACGTCGAGACGGTGCTCGCCGACCTGCGCGCCGGTTAACGATGATTTATCGCCTGACGACGCATAAATACGACAAGTCGTGGCGCGGAGCGCCCGACTTGTCGCAAAGACCGCAGCGGCCGGCGCGGCGGGGTGGAGCGCGGAGTGGAGCGCGGCGGGAGCGGCGGGGCGCGGCCGGAGGGCGTGGTGCGCGCGGGGCGCCGGCCGGGCACGGTGTCGCGGCGCGGCGGGGCCGGACGTCGAGCCGGTCCGGTGGTTCAGCGCGGCGCGATGGTGGCGCGGCGAGCCAGCGCGATGAGCTCGGCGACCGCCGCCGGCGCCGGGAAGGCCAGGTCCAGCGCGAGCAGCGCCTGAGACAGCAGCTCCTCGGCCTGGCGGCGGCACCAGTCGCGGGCGCCCGACTGCTCGATCGTCTTCGCCGCGCGCTCGGCGTCGGCGTCGCTGAGCCGGCCGCGGGCCTCCAGCAGGGCGCCCAGCTCGTCGGCGCCGGCCGCGATCGCGGCCGCGACGGGCAGGGAGCGACGGCGGCGGCGCAGGTCGGGGTACGCGGGGCGGCCGGGGCCGCCGTCCTCGGCCCAGATGCCGAGCAGGTCCTCGGCGAACTGCACGGCCAGGCCCAGGCGCACGCCGAAGAGGTGCAGCCGCTCGACCTGGGCGGCGTCGCCGCCGCCGGCCACGGCGCCGAGGGCGCAGGCGCAGCCGAAGAGGGCGCCGGTGCGCTGCTCGACCATGGCCAGGCAGTCGCGCAGCAGGTCGGTGCGCTCCTCGGCCGCCGTGCCGGGCGGGGTGTCGCGCAGGGCGAGGGAGGCGTGCTGGCCGTGCAGCAGCTCCTGCACCGTGTCGCCGAGTACGCGCATCATCGCCCGGTCGGGGCCGGGGGCGTCCGGGCGGGCGGGGCGCTGGCGGGGGCGGCCGAGCGAGGCGTGGGCGCCGGCGACCGCGGCGGCCCGGCCGTGGCGGGCCGCGCCCAGGCGGGTCGGGTCGCCGGTGGCGATGACGTCGAAGGCGAGCGCGAGCAGGGCCTCGCCGCCGAGCGCCGCGGGCTGGGTGCCGACGGTCCACGGGGCGCCGTCGAGGGGGCCGTCGACCAGGTCGCGGCGGATGGCCGACCAGTGGTGCATGAGCTCGACGGCGACGGCGGCGGGCACCGCGTCGTGCGGGTCGCCGCCGACGGCCGCGGCGCAGACGAGGGTGAGCGCGCGGTACAGCGACGCGTTCGGCCCGGCGTCGCCGGAGGGCCGGCCCAGCCGCAGCTCGGCGACCTCACGGGAGGGCTCGGGCAGGCGGCCGACCGCCGCGCGCAGGGGCGGCTCGACCAGCCGGTCGGCCCAGCGCAGGACGTCGTCCGTGGTGCGCAGCACGATGACCATCAGCCGCGCCGCCCGAGAAGCCGTCCCACGCGCACGCTCGCCCTCACCGGACTCGCACCACCCATCGCATCGTTCGTACCGACACTTCCGCGCCGCCCGTGACGGGCCTGGTCAAGTATGCCGGGGGCGGCGGGCCCGCACGGCGAAAACGCGAATGGGGCTGGTGTGGCGAAGACGTAGTCGCCCGTCCGGTGCGTGTCGCGCGAAAATCGGCGTGTCGCCTGGCGCGGCGTGCCGCCGTCCACTATGGAGCGTCGCCGCCCGTGATGCGAAACGGATTACGGACTGTGCGCGGCAATCGCCTCCTGGAGTGCCGGATCGGGCGGGGACTGCACGGCCGGCGGCCGGTGCCGCAGCGCGTCCCAGGCGGCCTTCCAGGCGGCGGCGACGTCCCTGACCGTGTTGTACGCGATCGTCACCCGCTGGCAGCCCTGGCACCCGGACGGCACGCCCCACGCGTCCACGCCCACGCGGCGGCAGAGGGTGACGGCGCGGTACAGATGGATGTCCTGGCTCACCAGCAGCGCCCGGCTGATGCCGTAGACGTCGTGCGCCCGCCGGCACGTGTCGTACGTGTCGAGGCCATATGGGTCTATCACGAGCCGCGACCGGTCCACGCCGCGCGCGGCGAGGTAGTCGCTCATGACCTTGACCTCGTTGCCCGAGCCGCCGTGCGCGTCGCCGGAGATGAGCAGCGCCTTCACCTTCCCGGAGGACACCAGCGCGGCGGCCGCGTCGAGCCGGTTGCGCAGGAACGACATCGGGTCCTTGCCGTCGTGCTCCACCTGCGCGCCGAACACGATCGCCACGTCCGCCGCCGGCGCCCGGTCGGCGGGGACCACCCGCCCGGCGGACGCGGCTCGGATCCACACCGTCGGGGCGAGCGCGATCGCCACCGCCACGACGGCGGCGACCGTCAGCCGGCGCAGGACGCGGCGGCGGCGGCGCCGGTCGTCGGGCAGGCGCCGGGAGAGTCCGAGGGTGGCGATGATCACCCAGCGTCGGCGGTACCAGGGAGGGCGAGACGGCATGCGCGCAGCATGGCACGGCCCGGCAAGGCGGCGCTTCCTCACACGTCTGGCCCTGCGGGTTTTAGATTGTCGGTGCCGCGAGGCAGGATGTGTTGGGAGGTGGCGATTGGCCGGCAAGATCAAGGACGAGGACATCGCCCTGGTCCGCGAGCGCACGTCGATCGAGGACGTGATCTCCGAGCACGTCACGCTGCGCTCCGCGGGCGGCGGCAACCTCAAGGGCCTGTGCCCGTTCCACGACGAGAAGACCGCCTCGTTCAACGTCTCGCCCGCCCGCAACGTGTACTTCTGCCACGGCTGCGGAGCCGGCGGCGACGCCATCAAGTTCCTGATGGACCACGACCACCTCAGCTTCGTCGAGTCGGTCGAGCGCCTCGCCGCGCGGGCCGGGCTGCAGCTGCGCTACGTCGAGGCCGGCAGCGCGCCGATCCGCCAGACGGGGCAGAAGCAGCGCCTGATCGCCGCGCACGCGGAGGCCGCCCGCTTCTACGCCGAGCAGCTGGGCACCCCGGGCGCCCGCCCGGCCCGGGAGTTCCTCGCCCAGCGCGGGTTCAGCCGCGAGGCCGCCGAGCGCTACGGGTGCGGGTTCGCCCCCGACGGCTGGGACCACCTTTCGAAGCATCTGCGCCAGAAGGGGTACACCCACCAGGAGCTCACCGCCGCCGGCCTCTCCCGCGAGGGCCGCTCGGGCGGGCTCATCGACCGGTTCCGCCGCCGGCTGCTGTGGCCGATCAAGGACATCTCCGGCGACGTGATCGGCTTCGGCGCGCGGAAGCTGTTCGACGACGATGACGGGCCGAAGTACCTCAACACGCCCGAGACGCCGCTGTACAAGAAGTCCCACGTGCTGTACGGCATCGACCAGGCCAAACGCGAGATCGCCAAGCAGAGCCGGGTCGTCATCGTCGAGGGCTACACCGACGTGATGGCCTGTCACCTGGCCGGCGTGCCGGTGGCCGTGGCGACCTGCGGCACCGCGTTCGGCGCGGACCACATCACGGTCCTGCGCCGCCTGCTGCTGGACGCCGACGGCTACGGCGGCGAGATCATCTTCACGTTCGACGGCGACGCGGCCGGGCAGAAGGCGGCGCTGCGCGCGTTCGAGGACGACCAGCGCTTCGTCGCCCAGACGTTCGTCGCGATCGGCCCCGACAACATGGACCCGTGCGAGCTGCGCCTGGCCAAGGGCGATGTGGCGGTACGCGACCTGGTCGCCGACCGCCAGCCGCTGCTCGACTTCGCGCTGCGCTCGGTGATCCAGCGCTTCGACCTCAACACCGCCGAGGGCCGCGTCGGCGCCCTGCGCGCGACCGCCCCGCTGGTGGCGAAGATCAAGGACCGGGCGCTGCGGCCGGAGTACGCGCGCAAGCTCTCCGGCGACCTCGGCATGGAGCTGGAGACGGTCCAGCGCGCGGTCGCCGCGGCCGGCAAGGGCGCCGTCGACCCGATCCCGGCCCAGGCGCAGCGGCGGGTGGTCGCGCCCGACAGCGCCGAGGCGCTCGTCGAGCGGGAGGCGCTGAAGCTCGCCCTGCAGCAGCCGGCCCTGGCCGGGCCCATGTTCGACGCCGTGGGCCCGGAGATGTACACCCATCCGATGTATTCGGCCCTTCGCTCGGCGGTCGGGGACGCCGGCGGCGCCTCCAGCGCGGGCGGCGGCGCGGTGTGGATCGAGCAGGTCCGCGAGGCGTGCACCGACCTGGGGGCCGGCGCGCTCGTCGCGGAGCTCGCGGTCGAGCCGCTGCGCTTGGACGGCGAGCCGGACCCGCGCTACGTCGAGGCGACGATCAACCGGCTGCAGCTCATGGCGCTCAACCGCACGATCGCCGAGCTCAAGTCGAAGCTGCAGCGCATCAACCCGGTGACCAACGCCGACGAGCACCTGCGCCTGTTCAGCGAGCTGGTGTCGCTGGAGGGCCACGCCCGCGCGCTACGCGACCGCGGCGCGAGCCGCTGGTGACCGTCTAGGAGTCTCGTGTTCGGATTTCTCAAGCGCCGCCGGCTGCCGGCGGACAAACGCCCCCGGCTGGGCCCCGACGAGCGCGTCGTGGCCTGGGCCGCCGCAACCGGCGACAACGTCGTGGTCGCCACCAACCACGGCCTGTGGCTGCCCGGCGCCGACGAGCGCGTCGGCTGGCACGAGATCCACAAGGCCACCTGGTCGGGCCGCCAGCTCGCCGTCGTGGCGGCGCGCGAGCTGCCCGGCGAGGAGGAGTACGCGGTGATGGGCGACCTCCCGCCCCTGGTCATCACGCTGCTCGACCCCGACCGCGTGCCGGAGCAGGTCCGCGTGCGCGTCAACAAGTCGATCGCGCACACCTCGCACCATCCGCTCGACGAGCTCACCGGCACCCGCGGCGGCGTGCGCGTCGTCGGCCGCCGCGTCCCCGGCGTCAACGGCCTGCGCTGGACCGTCCGCTACGACGAGAGCGTCGACCCGCAGGCACCGGGCGTGCCGGAGCACACCCGCGAGCTGGTCGCCTGGGCGAAGTCCGGCGTCGGCACCGTGCCCTAGCCCGCGGGCAGCCGGTCTTTGTTGCGGCGCAGCAGCCGTACGGCCACGGCGATGACCAGCGCCACGTCGAGGAACGCACCGGGCAGCTTCGTCTTGGTGGCCAGCCCGAGGCTGTCTTGCAGCGTCAGGAACGGCAGCGCGACCACGGCGACGTGCACCCCGGTGCGCAGCCTCCCGTGCAGGTGCGTTCCGGCGAGGACGGCGATTCCGGCGAGGGCGTACCAGGCGTAGAACACCGGCCCGAGCACCGCCGTGGCCAGCAGCGCCAGCCCCGCGGCGGTGAGCACGGGGTCGGCCGCCTCCTGCGGGTTGCGTCGCGCCGCCCGCACCGCCCGCCACCACAGCCAGAGCAGGATCGCCGCGAGCGCGACGAACCCCGCGGCCCGGCAGGCGGCGATCACGGTGTCGACGGCCGCGGGCCGCCCGAGGGCGCGCAGGACGTACCCGATCGCCATGCCGACGCCGGTCGGGATCGACAGCCACTGCTTGAGCCCCGCCGTGGCCCCGAGCGCCTTGACGAACCCGATCCCGTGCCCGGTGACGAGGGCGAGAAGGCCGTACGTCCCGGCCATCGCCGCGACGAAGCCGGCCGGTGCCCGCCGCCCCCGCACAAGCAGCAGTGGTACCGCAAAGGGCGCCGCCACCACGGCGGTCACCTTGATCGCGGCCGCGAGCCCGAACGCGACCCCGGACAGCCCGCCCCGCCCGCGGGTCGCCAACGCGAACCCGGCCAGCACGAACGCCGCGAGCAGGATGTCGTTGTGCACGCCGGACACCACGTGGATCATGACGAGCGGGCTGGCCGCGAGCACGGCGTTGCCGTCGGTGAGCCGGTGCGCGGCGGCGACGCACAGCACCAGCCCGCCGATCGCGACGAGCCGGAACAGCCCGACGGCCAGCATGAGGTGCCCGTGCGCGACCCAGGCGACCCCGCCCGAGATCGCGAACCACAGCGGTCCGTAGGGGCTCGGCGTGTCCCGCCACAGCGGCGGCACCTCGCCCAGCCACGTGCAGGGCAGCGCGGACGGCCCGTGCTCGTACAGGTTGATCCCGGCGTTGAAGAGCTGACCCTGGCAGGCGTACGCGTACACGTCCAGGGCCCCCATCGGCGGCGCCACCAGCAGCGGCAGGGCCCAGACGGCGGCGGTGACGAGCACCTCGCGGGTCTCGGTGGTGTCGCGCAGCTGCCACCACGCCCACCCGAGCATGAGCAGCCCGACGAACCAGACGCAGACGCCGGTCACCCAGGCCGCGTCGTGCGGCAGCGGCTTGCCGCCGAGGAAGCCGCTGGCGGCCAGCAGGACGGTGGCGGCCAGCCCGAGCCAGCGCGGGTTGAGACGCACTGACGCATCGTAGTAACCCTCGCGGGCCGGCCCGCGCCAGGCGCTCGCGCCATTGGGGACCGTGGAACTTTCCGTGTCCGGCTTTTCGCCCGACGGAGCGCATGGCCGATGGTTTGTAAGTCAGTGTGGACTTACAAACCCACGCAAGGGCCAGCCATCTCCGCGAGCGGTTGCATGTATGTGAGTCCACACTTACAAACTTTGTCGGGAGCGCCTGGCGAGGCGGGCCCGGCAGGGGTGCGGCGACGCAAGGGCCAGCCGGCTCCGTGGGCGGTTGCATGTATGTGAGTCCGCACTTACAAACTTGTCGGTGAGCGCCCGGCGGGGCGGGCCCGGCGGGGGCGCGGCGAGGCGGGCTCGGCAAGCGCGCGGCGACGCAAGGGTCAGCCGGCTCCGTGGGCGGTCGCATGTATGTGAGTCCACACTTACAAACTTTGTCGGGAGCGCCTGGCGAGGCGGGCCCGGCAGGGGCGCGGCGACGCAAGGGCCAGCCGGCTCCGTGGGCGGTTGCATGTATGTGAGTCCGCACTTACAAACTTGTCGGCGAGCGCCCGGCGGGGCGGGCCCGGCGGGGGCGCGGCGAGGCGGCGGGGGGCACGGCCAGGCAAGCCCGGCGGGGGCGCGGCGAGGGAGTTCGGCAAGCGCACGGCGAGGCAAGGCCGACGCGTGGACCGGTGGGGGAGGCGGGCTGAAAAAAACTTCTGGCGCCCGGTTTGACCGCATTTTGCAAAGGTCGGATGATCTTTGCATACCGGCCCCGACCTGCGGAAACAGGCATATTTTCTTAAGCGTCCGAACTTCCGTTGGATTCAGCAAAAGTTTGGTAACAAGCGAAAGAAGCTCTAGACGCGGGGGCTCGGGCGGGCCTAAAGTCTCGACGCAACACGGGTGTAACGCACGGCACACGACCCTGTCACCAGTAGCTAGGTGGCGGTGTGGTGGTGTAGCCGCATGTCGCGGACGCCCTGGACTGCGACCTGACGAGGAGGTGCCTCCATGAACACCGTCAGCGCCATCGACAACCCCGTTCAGTCGCGCCTGCTCCGCCTGTTGCGGGACACGGGTGCGCTGTCGCGTGCGGAGCTGGCCGACCGACTCGAGGTGCCGCGGCCCCGGCTGCTGGCCGACCTGGACGCGCTCGTCGCGACCGGGCTCATCCGCGAGGCGGGCCCGGCGGCGAGCCGCGGCGGGCGGCGCTCCACGCTGGTCGAGCTCAACCCGGGCCTGCGCTTCGCGGCGGTGGACCTGGGCGCCAGCTCGATCGACGTCGAGATCAGTGACGGCCGGCTGGAGCCGATCGCCGCCTACGGGGAGCCCGCGGACATCCGCTCGGGGCCGAAGGTGATCCTGCAACGGGTCAACGAGATCCTGCACAAGTTCAAGGCGGAAGGGGCGTACGAGCGCCTCAACGCCATCGGCATCGGCGTGCCCGGCCCGGTCAGCTTCCGCGACGGGGTGCCGGTGTCGCCGCCGATCATGCCCGGCTGGGACCGGTTCCCGGTGCGGGAGGCGCTCGGGCGCGAGCACAACTGCCCGGTCGTCGTCGACAACGACGTCAACATCATGAGCATCGGCGAGCGCTACGGCGGCGTCGCGCACTCGGTGGACAACCTGCTGTTCCTCAAGGTCGGCACGGGCATCGGGTGCGGCATCTACCTCAACGGAGAGGTGTACCGGGGCACCGACGGGTGCGCCGGCGACATCGGCCACATCCAGGTCGACAGCCACGGGCCGGTGTGCTCGTGCGGCAACGTCGGCTGCCTCGAGGCGCTCTTCGGTGGCGGCGCGCTCGCGCGTGACGCGACCGCCGCGGCCCGCAGCGGCGCCTCGCCGGCGCTGGCCGACCGGCTCGCGGCCAACGGCTCCGTGACGGCCAAGGACGTCGCCGACGGCGCGGCCGAGGGCGACGTCACCTGCATCCGGCTCATCCGCGACGGCGGTCGCCGCGTCGGCGGCGTGCTCGCCGGCCTGGTCAGCTTCATCAACCCGTCGATGATCGTGATCGGCGGCGGCCTGGCCGGCCTCGGGCACATCCTGCTCGCCGAGATCCGCAGCGTCGTGTACCGGCGCTCACTGCCCCTTGCGACCGGCAACCTGCCGGTCGTCCTGTCCGAGCTCGGCCCCCGCGCCGGCGTCGTCGGCGCCGCGGTACTGGCCAGCGAACTCGCATATGGACGGCCTTCATGACAGCTCCACCGGCCCAACCTGGGCAACCGGTCGAGAACCCCACGGCGGACGTGGTACTTCGGCTCACCGATGTGGTCAAGACGTTTCCCGGCGTCCGCGCGCTCGACGGCGTTCAGCTCGAGGTGCGCGCGGGCGAGGTGCACTGCCTGCTGGGCCAGAACGGCGCCGGCAAGTCGACCCTGATCAAGGTCCTGTCGGGCGCACACACCCCGGACTCCGGCGAGATCCTGTGGCAGGGCCAGCCGGCCGCGTTCGGCAGCCCGCAGGCGGCCATGAAGGCCGGCATCGCCACCATCTACCAGGAGCTCGACCTGGTCGACGGGCTGAGCGTCGCCGAGAACATGTACCTCGGGCACGAGCCCAACAGCGTGGGCTTCGTCGCCCGCCGGCAGATGCGCCGCGGCGCGGCCGCCATCCTGCAGCGCCTCGGGCACCCCGAGATCCCGGTCGGCCGCGAGGTCGGCAAGCTGCCCGCCGCCGCCAAGCAGATCGTGAGCATGGGCCGGGCGCTGTCGCGCGAGGCCAGGCTGCTCATCATGGACGAGCCGAGCGCCGTGCTCGCCCACGACGAGGTGGAGAACCTGTTCCGCATCGTGCGCGGCCTCACCGAGCAGGGCATCGCGGTCATCTACATCTCGCACCGCCTCGACGAGATCCGCGAGATCGGCGACCGGGTGACGGTGCTCAAGGACGGGCGCACCACCGCCGCCAACCTCGACGCGAAGAGCACCCCCAACCGCGAGCTGGTGAGCCGGATGACCGGGCGCACCATCGAGTACGTCTTCCCCACCCGGCCCGCCGCGCGCGCCTTCGACGGCGCCCCGCTGCTGCGGGTCGAGGGGCTCACGCTGCCGGGCCGCTTCGCCGACGTGTCGCTCGAGGTGCACGGCGGCGAGATCGTCGGCATCACCGGCCTGGTCGGCTCCGGCCGCTCCGAGGTGCTCGAGAGCATCTACGGCGCCCGCCGGCCCAGCGCCGGCACGGTCGAGCTGGCCGGGCAGAAGCTGCGCCGCGGCAGCGTCAACGCCGCCGTGAAGGCCGGCATCGGCATGGCGCCGGAGGAGCGCAAGAGCCAGGCGCTGCTGCTCGGCGAGCCGATCTACCGCAACGTGACCCTGGCCGGCTTCGCCCGCTACGCCCGGGCCGGCTTCACCGACGCCGCCCGCGAGCGCGAGGCGGCCGAGCAGACCACCCGCGGCCTGGACCTGCGCCCGGCCGACGTCCGCCGTCCGGTGCGCACCCTGTCCGGCGGCAACCAGCAGAAGGTCGTCGTCGGGCGCTGGCTGCTCGGCGGCACGAAGCTGCTGCTGCTTGACGAGCCGACCCGCGGCGTCGACGTGGGCGCGCGCGCCGAGCTGTACCAGGTCATCCGCAGGCTCGCCGACGAGGGTGTCGGGGTCCTGCTCGTCTCCAGCGAGGTGCCCGAGGTGCTCGGCCTCTCCGACCGCGTGCTGGTCATGCGGGAGGGCCGGGTCGTGCGCGAGGCGCCCGCGGAGGAACTCGACGAAGACACCGTGCTCGACCTGGTGATGGCCGGCTCGCTGCTCGACGGGGCCGACCTCACGGGCGATGCCGCCGTTGTTGAAGGGAACGCCGCATGAGCACCGCCACGGAACCGGTGGACGTCCACGACCCGCCCCGCGTCACCGCCCAGAGCTGGTGGCAGCGCGAGGGCGCGGACAACGCCAAGCGCAACCTCGCCCTGCTGGGCGTGCTCGTGCTCCTGCTGATCATCGGCGCGGTCACGCACCCCGAGATCTTCCTCGACGGCCAGCGCCTGTGGAACAACGAGCTGACGGTCCTCACCCAGGCCTCCAGCATCGGCGTGCTGACGATCGGCATGACGTTCGTGATCATCAGCGGCGGCATCGACCTGTCCGTCGGCGCGCTGCTCGCCCTGGCCAGCGTCTGGTGTACCACCGTGGCGACCCAGAGCTACGGCACGTTCTCGATGATCTTCACGGCGCTCGTCGTCGGCGCGGCCGCCGGCGCGGTCAACGGCGCGCTCGTCGCCTACGGCCGGCTCGTGCCGTTCATCGCCACCCTCGCCGTGATGCTCGCGGGCCGCGGCCTCGCGCAGAGCATCTCCGGCTCGCAGACGCAGATCAACCACGACGCGTTCATCAACGGCTTCGCCACCAACAAGGTGCTGGGCGTGCCGGTGGTGGCGATCATCTTCCTGGTCGTGGTCGCGATCGGATGGGTCCTGCTCAACCGGACCACGTTCGGCCGGCGCACGGTCGCCATCGGCGGCAACGCCGAGGCCGCCCGGCTCGCCGGCATCAACGTGCGGCTGCAGACCGTCCTGCTGTACGTCCTGTCGGGCATCTGCTGCGGCATCGCCGCCCTGATCGTGGTCTCCCAGACCACCTCCGGCAGCAACACCCACGGCGATCTCTACGAGCTCGACGCGATCGCCGCCGCCATCATCGGCGGCACGGCGCTGACCGGCGGCCGGGGCACCATCATCGGCTCGCTGCTCGGCGTGCTCATCTTCACGCAGATCACCAACCTGTTCGTCATCAACAACCTGCAGATCGACTCGCAGCGGATCATCAAGGGCGGCATCATCGTGGTCGCCGTGCTCATCCAGACGTTCCCGATCGCGTCGCTCTGGCGCCGCCGAAAAGCGGCATAGCGCCACCCACGAAAAACATCGCCACCGTCCACGCCGGGACGGAGGCGCTGATCAGCACACCCAAAATCACCCCACATCCCACAACTGACCACATTTGGAGGTCGCGATGAGCGACATGTCCCGTCGCCGGCTGCTGCTCGGCGGAGCGGCCATCGGCGCCGGCGCCCTGCTGGCCGGCTGCACGTCGAACGAGACCAAGAACGACGCCCCCGCGACGAACGTCAAGGAGGGCAACGCCGCCAGCGAGGCGCCCGGCAAGCCGGTCACCATCGGCTTCTCGGCCCCGGCGGCCGACCACGGCTGGATCGGCGCCATCACCGCCAACGCCAAGGCGCAGGCGGCGAAGTTCTCCGACGTGACCCTCAAGGCGGTCGACGCCGGTAAGGACGCCCCCGCCCAGATCGCCGCGCTGGAGACCCTCATCGCCAGCAAGCCCGACGCGATCGTGCTGCTGCCGCAGGACGGCGCGCAGCTCACCGCGGTGGGCAAGAAGGCCATGGACGCCGGCATCATCGTGATCAACCTCGACCGCGAGTTCTCGGACTCGGCCGCGTCGTTCTGCCTCATCAAGGGCGACAACTACGGCATGGGCGTGGCCGCCGGCCACTACATCGGCGAGAAGCTCAAGGGCAAGACCGACGCGGTCATCGGCGAGATCCCGGGCATCGACGAGCTGCAGCTGACCAAGGACCGCTCGAAGGGCTTCGCCGACACGCTCAAGACCTACGGCCTGAGCGTCAAGCACCGCGTCGCGGCCGGCTTCACCGTGCAGACCGGCCAGGCCGCCGCGGCGAACCTGCTGCAGGCCGCGCCGAAGCTCGACGCCGTGTGGAACCACGACGACGACCAGGGCGTCGGCGTGCTCGCCGCGATCCAGCAGGCGGGCCGCAAGGAGTTCTTCATGGTCGGCGGCGCCGGCTCGCGCGACGCGATGGACCACATCAAGGCCGGCGACACCGTGCTCACCTCGACGGTGACCTACCCGCCGTCGATGGCCTCGTCGGCGATCATCCTGGCCCGCCTCGCGGCCCAGGGCAAGGGCATGGGCGACCTGGTCGAGCTGCAGGTGCCGAAGCTGATCGTGCTGCAGTCCGAGACGATCACGAAGGACAACGTCGACAAGTACCTGCCCCTCGGCTTCAAGTCCTGAACCATCCGATCCGGCCGCCTGTTTCATCACTGGGGTGGGCCGAGGCCGAGTCCAGATTTCGTCTGGCGGTGGCCCGCGCAAGCCTGGCTACCGGTGTTGTAACCCGGCTTTTTGCGGGACGCCGCCAGGCGGAACCTGGGCCGGCCGCAGCCCCGCCTCAGTGATGCAACAGGCGCTAGGACCTGAACCTCAAGAAAGGAACCGCCAGTGTCCAGTCAGGGCAGCAGCGGGGAGCTGCGCGTCGGCATGGTCGGGTACGCCTTCATGGGCGCCGCGCACTCCCAGGCGTGGCGCACCGTGAACCGGGTGTTCGATCTGCCCGCGCGGGCGAGCATGGTCGCCGTCTGCGGTCGCGACGCGACCAAGGTGGCCGAGGCCGCGGCCCGGCTCGGCTGGGCCGAGGCGGTGACCGACTGGCGCGAGCTGATCGCCCGGGACGACATCGATGTCATCGACGTCTGTACCCCGGGCGACAGCCACGCCGAGATCGCGATCGCCGCGCTCGAGGCCGGCAAGCACGTGCTGTGCGAGAAGCCGCTGGCCAACACCGTCGAGGAGGCCCGCGCCATGGTCGCCGCGGCGGTCAAGGCGCGGGCGGTCGGGGTGCGCTCGGCCTGCGGGTTCAACTACCGCCGGGTGCCCGCGGTCAGCCTCATGCGCAACATGATCGCGGCCGGCCGGCTCGGCGCCATCCGCCACGTGCGGGCCGCCTACCTGCAGGACTGGATCGTCGATCCGGCCTTCCCGCTGGTGTGGCGGCTGCAGCAGGAGCGGGCCGGCTCGGGCGCGCTGGGCGACATCGGCGCGCACATCATCGACCTGACCCAGTTCGTCACCGGCCAGCGCATCACCGGCGTGTCCGGGCTGACCGAGACGTTCATCAAGGAGCGCCCCCTGCCGGAGTCCTCCAGCGGGCTGTCGGCGAGCGGGGGCAGCGCCACCGGCGAGGTCACCGTCGACGACGCGGCGCTGTTCATCGCGCGGCTCGACGGCGGCGCGATCGCCACCTACGAGGCGACCCGCTTCGCGACCGGCCGCAAGAACGGGCTGCGGGTCGAGATCAACGGCGAGTACGGCTCCCTGGCCTTTGATCTTGAGCGGCTCAACGAGCTCGAGTTCTACGACGCGTCGCTGCCCGCGGCCGAGCAGGGCTGGTCCCGCATCCTCGTGACCGAGGGCGAGCACCCGTACTTCGGCGCCTGGTGGCCGCCGGGGCACATCATCGGCTACGAGCACTCGTTCACCCACGAGATGCGCGACTTCATCGAGGCGATCGCGACGGGCAACGACCCGACGCCGTCGTTCGAGGACGCGCTGCAGGTGCAGCAGGTGCTCGAGGCCGTGGCGAAGTCCGACTCGTCCTGGGTGAGCGTGCTGGCATGAGCACCGACCCGTATGTCCCCACGCCGGCCGACCGGTTCTCGTTCGGGCTCTGGACGGTGGGCTGGCAGGCCCAGGACGTCTTCGGCTCGGCGTCGCGCCCGGCCCTCGACCCTGTCGAGACCGTGCACCGGCTGGCCGAGCTGGGGGCGTACGGCGTCAGCTTCCACGACGACGACCTGATCCCGTTCGGCAGCGACGAGACGGTGCGCGACAAGGTCGTCGCGCGCTTCCGCGAGGCCCTCGACGGCACCGGGCTGGTCGTGTCGATGGCCACCACCAACCTCTTCGGCCACCCCATCTTCAAGGACGGCGCGTTCACCGCCAACGACCGTGCCGTGCGGCGGTTCGCGCTGCAGAAGGTGCTGCGCAACATCGACCTCGCCGCCGAGCTCGGCGCGCCGACCTACGTGCTGTGGGGCGGGCGCGAGGGCGCGGAGTCCGGCGCCGGCAAGCAGATGCGCGCCGCGCTGGACCGCTACCGCGAGGCGATCAACGCCATCTGCGCCTACATCCGCCAGCGGGGGTACGACATCCGCCTGGCGATCGAGCCGAAGCCCAACGAGCCGCGCGGCGACATCCTGCTGCCCACCATCGGCCACGCCCTCGCGCTCATCTCCACCCTCGACGAGCCGTCGCGGGTGGGGCTGAACCCGGAGGTCGGCCACGAGGAGATGGCCGGGCTGAACTTCGCGCACGGCATCGCCCAGGCGCTGTGGCACGGCAAGCTGTTCCACATCGACCTCAACGGGCAGCACGGGCCGCGCTTCGACCAGGACCTGCGCTTCGGCGCCGGCAACCTGCGGGGCGCGTTCTGGACCGTCGACGTGCTGGAGAACAGCTCCGGCTACCCGACGGCGTACGCCGGGCCGCGCCACTTCGACTACAAGCCGCCCCGCACCGAGGACGCCGAGGGCGTCTGGGTCACCGCGGCGGCCTGCATGCGCAACTACCTGATCCTCAAGGAGAAGGTGCGTACCTTCCGCGATGACCCAGAGGTGTCCGCCGCCCTGGCCACTGCGCGGGTCGACGAGCTGTCGGTGCCGACGCTGCTGCCGGGGGAGTCCCTCGACCAGCTGCGGGCCGACGAGATCGACGTCGAGGCGGTCGCCGCGCGCGGTATGGCGTTCGAGCGCCTCGACCAGCTGGCCATGGAGCACCTACTGGGTATTCGCTGACGTCTTTCCCGGCGCCGGTGGCGAGGGCCTGTCCGCGGTTGCGCCCCGCGGGCAGGGGTACCGGACCCGGGGGAGTGCACGACCCGAGCGCGGCGCGGTGCCAGCCAGGCACCGCGCCGGGCCCGGACAACTGAATTCGCACAGTGACATGACAGCGCGGCGGCGCGCGCCCCACTTCGGGCTCGAGGGCCCAAATCGTGAAGGAACTGTCATGACCATCCGCACGTGGCTCGCCGCCGCTACGGTGGGCCTCCTAGCCGCCGGTGCCCTGGGCGCCGCGCCCGCCAGCGCGGCCGACGCACCGTACAAGGTGCTGGTCTTCTCGAAGACCGCCGGCTTCCGCCACTCGTCCATCCCCAACGGCATCGCCGCCATCCAGACGCTCGGCTCCGCCAACAACTTCACCGTCACCGCCACCGAGGACGCCAACGCGTTCACGACGGCCAACCTGGCGCAGTACCAGACCGTCGTGTTCATGTCGACGACCGGCGACGTCCTCAACGACACGCAGCAGACGGCGTTCGAAAGCTACATCCGGGGCGGCGGCGGCTACGTCGGCGTGCACGCGGCCGCGGACACCGAGTACAGCTGGCCCTTCTACGGCACCCTGGTCGGCGCCTGGTTCGCCTCGCACCCGGCGATCCAGCAGGCCACGGTCAACGTCGAGGACCGCGCGCACCCGGCGACCGCGCATCTCGGCGCGACCTGGGTGCGCACCGACGAGTGGTACAACTACCAGTCCAACCCCCGCACGACCGCGCACGTGCTGGCCTCGCTCAACGAGTCGTCGTACTCCGGCGGCACGATGAACGGCGACCACCCGATCACGTGGTGCAAGACCATCGACAGTGGCCGCTCCTTCTACACCGGCTTCGGCCACACCGAGGAGAGCTACACCGACCCGAACTTCACCAAGCTGCTGCTGGGCGCCATCCGGTACACCGCCAAGCGCGTCGACGCCGACTGCAGCCCGCCGGCGCCGTCGGGCAACTCGGTCTACCAGGGCGAGGCGTTCAACTCCACGGGCGGCGTCCAGGTGGCCTCGCACGGCCCGGCCGTCGGCGGCCAGACCGCCGGTTTCATCGACAACAACGACTGGATCGCGTACAACAACGTGAACCTGTCCGCGGTCAAGGGCGTCACCGTGCGCGTCGCCTCGGCCGGGGCCGGCGGCACCGTCGAGTTCCGGGCCGGTTCGACCACCGGCACGCTGCTCGGCTCGGTCGCGGTGCCCAACACGGGCAGCTGGGACACGTTCCGCGACGTGTTCACCACGCTCACGGCCAGCACGTCGACGTCGCTGTACCTCGTGTTCCGCGGCAACGGCGGCTCCCTGTTCGACGTCGACCAGTTCACCCTGGCCCGCAACGCCACCACCAAGCAGGGCGAGGCGTGGTCGTCGATGAGCGGCCTGCAGGTGGCCTCGCACGGCCCGGCCGTCGGCGGCCAGACCGCCGGCTTCATCGACAACAACGACTGGGCCGGCTACACCGGCGTCAACCTGGCCACGGTGGCCGGCGCGCGCGTGCGGTGGTCCTCGGCGGGCCCCGGCGGCACCGTCGAGTTCCGGGCCGGCTCGTCGACGGGCGCGCTGCTCGGCACGATCGCGCTGGCCAACACGGGCAGCTGGGACACGTTCCGCGAGGCCGCGATCCCGCTCTCGACGAACTCCGCCACCAGTGTGTACCTCGTCTTCCACGGCGGATCGGGGTCCCTGTTCGACATTGATGAGTTCTCCCTGATCGGCTGACCCTCGTGGTCGGTCGCGTTTGACGGAGGTGGGGCCGAGACGCCGACCGGCCTCGCCTTCGGGCCCCGCCCGCCTGGACATCACACGCGTCGCTTGCGGAATCCGGGTCGGTGACGCCGACTCCGCCCGGACCCTCCTCCTCGCGATGTGGTCCGGGCGGGCGGGGAACCTCTTTTGCTTTGCTATCAGGTCTTTTAAGATTGCCGGTGTGGGGGCGCAACCCACTTGCTTCTGGTTTCGTACTGCACACAGGTCTCCCTCGCGCCTGGATCCCCTTCATCGGAGGACAGCAGCATGGCGCGTCCAATTACGCTTTTCACCGGCCAGTGGGCCGATCTCCCGTTCGAGGAGGTCTGCCGGCTCGCGTCCGAGTGGGGCTATGACGGCCTCGAGATCGCCTGCTGGGGCGACCACTTCGAGGTCGACAAGGCCGTCTCCGACGACTCCTACGTGGAGCGCAAGCTGGAGACGCTCGCGAAGTACAACCTGAAGGTCTGGACCATCTCCAACCACCTGGTCGGCCAGGCGGTCTGCGACCACCCGATCGACCAGCGCCACCAGGGCATCCTGCCCGCCCGGATCTGGGGCGACGGCGAGCCCGAGGGCGTGCGGCAGCGGGCCGCGGAGGAGATCAAGGACACCGCCCGGGCCGCGCGCAAGCTCGGCGTCGACGTGGTCGTCGGCTTCACCGGCTCGTCCATCTGGCACACCCTGGCCATGTTCCCGCCGGTGCCGCCGGAGATGATCGAGGCCGGCTACCAGGACTTCGCCGACCGGTGGAACCCGATCCTCGACGTCTTCGACGAGGTCGGCGTGAAGTTCGCGCACGAGGTGCACCCCAGCGAGATCGCCTACGACTACTGGACCACCAAGCGCACCCTGGAAGCGATCGGCAACCGCCCCGCGTTCGGCCTCAACTGGGACCCCTCCCACTTCGTGTGGCAGGAGCTCGACCCGGTGAACTTCATCTTCGACTTCGCCGACCGCATCTACCACGTCGACTGCAAGGACGCGAAGGTCCGCACCGGCGACGGCCGCCGCGGCCGCCTGTCGTCGCACCTGCCGTGGGCCGACATGCGCCGCGGCTGGGACTTCGTGTCCACGGGCCACGGCGACGTGCCGTGGGAGGACTGCTTCCGGGCGCTCAACGGGATCGGGTACAACGGCCCGATCTCGATCGAGTGGGAGGACGCCGGCATGGACCGCCTGGTCGGCGCGCCCGAGGCCCTGCAGTTCGTCCGCCGCCTGGCCTTCGACGCTCCGGCGGCCGCCTTCGACGCGGCGTTCTCGTCCTCGTCGTGATGCCGGCCTCGTCTTTGATGCGGGCCTCGTCTTGATGCGGCCCTCGTCTTGATGTGGGCCGTGGCTTGACGCGGGCCGTGGCTTGACGCGGAAATGTCGGGCGCTGGCGCGCCCGACATTTCCGACATTTCGGTTATGACCGGATCGGCGAAAGGGCCGGCCCTGTGTGGGCCGGCCCTTTCGTGCGTCGTGCTAGAAGCTGGTTCCCGCCGACGGCGTGCTGGTGCCGGGCGCGCCGGTGGTGGCCATGTCCCGATCGAGCGCCGGCGACTGCGACGTGTGCAGCAGCCGCTGCCCGATGTCGGTCTCGGCGAACCGGCTGTTGGCCAGCCGGTCGGTGACCTTCGTCTTGCCCTCGCTGTACAGCCGCGTGGCCTGCTCCTGGACGACCCCGGCAGCCTCCTGGACCGTCGGGCTCTCCTTGATCTTCAGAGCAGTGGCCTTGAGCTCCTCATACTTCTCCCGCCCGGCCCGGGCGCCGAGCACGAAGCCCGCGGCCAGACCGCCGAGGAACAGTAGCTTGCCGCGCATAGCGACGACCTCCTTCTCACGGCGCGGGGTCATCGTTGCCTAGTGCGCCGTCTCCTCCGACATACCCGTCCATCGTCGTCCCGACACATCGATCTTGCTCCGGTTTGCCACGGTGTAGCACCCGAAGCGGTGGTTCGCGCCGCGGATAGGGATACCCGGTGGCGTGGACCCCCCGAGTCATGCTGTACTCTTTCCCGGTCGCCCTCGAACAGGGGGAGATGCAATCCCGCGTAGCTCAATTGGCAGAGCAGCCGGCTGTTAACCGGCAGGTTATAGGTTCGAGTCCTATCGCGGGAGCAGTACGGGCCCCTTCGGGGGCCTTTTTTCGTGACGCCGCCCGTTTCCGGGCGGCATTCGACTTGCGCGGCTCGGTAAGCTGGCGACGCTTGGGGCGGTAGCTCAGCAGGTTAGAGCTGGGGACTCATAATCCCTTGGTCGCGGGTTCGAGTCCCGCCCGCCCCACCAGTGCGCTCACCTGCACGTTCGTGCCGAGCGGGTGACGCATTGTGCGAACCGCTGCGCGGCGCTCATTGCCGTCACGTACAGCGTCTGGCGTAGGCAGTCGGCCGGCGAGCGTGACCGTCGCCTTGCCCGACTGCTGATCGCCGGTGCCGCCTTGCTTGTCGTTGGACTCTCGGCGCTGGTAGCGACCGCGCTCGCCTAGAGCCTGCTACGGCGGACCGTCGGTGGCGGCTGGCGTACGAAGGCTTGATCCCCGGCGTACCGAACTCGCGACCAAGGGATTATGAGTCCCCCAGCTCTAGCCTGACAAGCGTGCGTGCCGCGGCGACGGGCTAGCGCTGTGCGCGACTTGCGGTATCGTGGTATTACCGGTATTACATCGGGCATGGGGGAGATGCAGTGGCGCATGCCGCAACCGGGCGAGCGCCCCGAGGCAGTCCTGCGGGACGGTCTGACCGTTGCGGACGTGGCGGAGGCGCTTGACCGGCCTCCCGGGCTCTCGCTGCAGATCAGGCTCAACGAGCTGATGCTGGCGGTGATCGCTCCTGCTGGGCCGGGCCTGGTGGCGGCGCTGTTGCATCGCCAGGACGACTCGTTCATCTGGGTGGTCATGCGGGCTCAGTTGGCCGGACCAAACGAGATAAGCCAGTGGAACAGGCGGATGGGGGCGTAGGGATGGCACTACCGGACTTCAAGGCGATGTCTCCTGACGAGGTCGCCGACTGGTTCACCAACAACGATCTGGGCGAACTGATCGCTGCAGGTGAGCGCGTGCAAGGCGTTGACCTGGTCCAGGTCGACGCGAAGGGCGCACCGGTCGAGAAGGTGGTTACGGTCAAGATGCCGGGTGACATGGTGGCGAAACTCGACCATGCCGCGGGCCGTGACCGGGCCGGGCGTTCAGGCATCATCCGTCAAGCGGTCGCCGAGTGGCTGGATCGGCATCCCGAGGCCGCCGCATGAGCGGCACCCCGCACAGAACGCCGGTGATCATCGGCGGACGGCGTCGATAGGCAGCGCGCAGCCCAGCACGAAGATCCACCGGTTCGCATGGTGCATCGTCCGCCCCACCGTGTTAGCTGCGCCTTCGGCGCGGCGGGGGTTCCCACCCGCACCCCCATGGCCGCTGCGCGGCCACTGGCCGCGCTGCGCTGCCAGACCACGAGGCGTCCGCACGGGCCCGTCCGGTCCGTCCGCCTTGCGCGCATCTCCGCGGCTCGGATGTCCGCGATCACGTTGCGGCCTCGCTGCTTCGCCGACGACCGTCCGCGCCTCAACGTTCGTGGTCTTGCCTCGCCAGCGGCCCGGGCGACTTGCCGAACCTATTAGGTTGGTCATTGACCGATCTCCTTTCGGTACAGGTCTTGCTCGCGTGCGGTCATGAGCCGGGCCTGCCGGGGCCGCCACATGCCCAGGCGCTCGGAGCGACCGAGCAGGGCGAATGGGAACCGTCCGCCAGTCGTCACGCCACCCTCTGGACTGTGCCGGCCGTTCGCTGCAGGGACACAAGAAGCCATGGGTGGGCGGTTGACGAGCTCGTATCGGGAAAGGTGGGTTGTTTGACGCCGTAGGGCCGAAAGGCAGCCGAGAACGATGAGGGTACATCTCACGACCCCCGACACCGCCGAGGTGATTACCGTCGGGACGCAGACGATCCGGGTACTGGAGGACGGCAGCCGCACCGGCCACCGCATCGGTCTCGTCGAGCTTTCGCTCCCCCCGGGCAGTCCCGGGCCGCCGCAGCACGTCCATCGCGAGCACGACGAGACGTTCTTCGTGCTCTCCGGTACGGTTCGGTTCACCTCCGGCGCCGACCACCTCGACGTGCCCGCCGGCGACCTGGTGACCGCGCCGATCGGCACGCCACACACGTTCTCAAATCCCGACCGGACGCAGCCGGCGACCATGCTGTGCACCGTCACCCCCGACCGGTATATCGAGTACTTCCGCGAGCTGGGCAGGCTGGCCGAGGCGGGTGAGAGCGGCCACCCGAGCGCGATCCTCGAGGTGATGAGCCGCTACGCCACCGAGCCGTACCGGCCCTGACCTCTGGTGGCTGATGTTCGCCATGGCACCGGGCCGGACATCCGCCGATGCGGCTGCCGCTCGCCCGCGGTTTCGCCCCGACATCGGCTCACGGCATGTCCGCCTCTGCCTACGCTCGGCGCATGTTGGTCCGGGTCGTCAAGGTGCGCTGGGTACGCCTGCTGGTGGTCGCGTTGTTGCTGGCCACGCCCCTCGTGGCGGACGGTGAGCTCGCCGCCGGCGGCGTGCGTCCGCGCTCCGCCGGGGCCCGTCCGTCGGCATTGCCGAGCGCCGGGCCGAGGGCGACGGGGTCGCCGACTGCCTCGCCGTCCGCCGGGGTCTACGCCGATCGCCTGCCGCGGTTCGACGCGGCCCCGCCCGCCGTCCGTACGGCCACGGTCGTCGACGGCGGCGCCGTGCCGTGGGTCGCGCGGGTGCCGACCGACCAGCGCGTCGCGTTCCTCACCATCGACGACGGCTGGGTCAAGCATCCCGAGGCGGCCGAGCTGTTGCGGGAGGCGCACGTGCCGGTGACGCTGTTCCTCACGATCGACGCCATCAGCGATAACCCGGAGTACTTCCGCACGCTGCAGGGGCTGGGCGCCGTGATAGAGGCGCACACGATCACCCACAACAAGCTGTCCGGCCTGTCGTACGACGCGCAGCGGCGGGAGATCTGCGGCTCGGCGGACCGGCTCGGCGAGCTCTACGGGCGGCGGCCGACACTGTTCCGGCCGCCGTTCGGTGAGAAGGACGCGACCACGCTTCGCGCCGTGCGGGACTGCGGGATGAAGGCCGCGTTCTTCTGGAAGGAGTCGGTCAACCAGGGCAACGTCTGGTACCAGGACGTCAAGGTCGTCCAGCCGGGCGACGTCATCCTCATGCACTTCCGGGACCAGTTCGTCCAGGACTTCATCGGCGCGTTGCGGGGGATCAAAGCGGCCGGGCTGACGCCGGCGCGGCTGGAGGACTACTACTCCTGATCCGTCGGCGAAGCCGCTCGGCGAAGCCGCTCGGCGAAGCCGCTCGGCGAAGCCGCTCGGCGAAGCCGCACGACGAAGCCGCACGACGAAGCCGCACGACGAAGCCGCACGACGAAGCCGCACGACGAAGCCGCACGACGAAGCCGCACGACGAAGCCGCACGACGAAGCCGCTCGGCGAACTGAGGTCGCCGAGCGGCTGACGAGCCGGTAGGGCATCAGCCCAGGCCGTGCACCCGCTTGTACTCGAGGGTGTAGGCCAGCTTGCCGGGCTTGGCGTCGGAGTACGGCTTGCTCAGCTTGTCGAATTCGCCCTTGTTGGCGGCCTTGCCGGCGTTCCACTGGTCCAGGGCGCCGAGGTCGGCGGCGGTGAAGCCGCTGTCGACGACGGTGGTCTTGGGCAGCGCGGTCATCGTCTCGGTCAGGGTCTTGACGGTGGCCAGGTAGCCGGCGAGGTCGTTCGGGTTCCAGCCGGCCAGGTCGATCGGCTTGGCGTCGCGGACCCAGCTGCCCCAGTAGAACTCCTGGAACGCCAGCCCGTTCTGCGCGTAGCCGATGTCGCGGCCGAAGTACAGCAGGCTGCGGTACTTGTCATCGGTGAAGTTGGCCAGGCCCACGCTGGTCGGGAGCTTGTTCACGGTGACCGCGTTGCCCTCCGGGTCACGCAGGTACACCCACTTGTGCTCCTGCATCGCGGCCCAGAAGTTCTGGCGGGTGAGGGTGCTCAGGTTGGCCACGACCCGCAGCCGGACGTGCAGGTCGGCGCCGCCGTCGGGGGTCTCGTAGAAGGACGTGAGGGTGTGGTGCCCGTCGGTGAGGAACGGCTCGCCGCCGGGCCCGATGACCACGGTCTTCATGGCGGCGATGCTGTCCGCGGTCTCGGCGCCGACCGGGAGCTGGCACGTGAAGGAGGACGGGTCGTCCAGCCGCGCGGCGGGTGCGGCCGTCGCGGCGGCGATCCGGCCGTCGGCCTCGCACCAGTCGTCGAACTTCTTGTTGATCGCGTCCTTGCCCAGGGTGTAGCGGCCCAGCTTGTAGTAGACCTCGTCGTAGCCCAGTGAGGGCTGCGTCGGGTGCACGTCGCCGATGCGGACGTCGAGCAGGTCGCCGGCCTCGGCGCACAGGTACTGCGCGAACGGCGTCTTGCGCTGGTCGTGGTCGCAGAACGCCGGCCGCGTACCCGGCGCTCCGGGGGCGGCGAACGCGACCGGCGCGACCGCGGCGAGCCCGGCCCCGACCGCGACGGCGACTGCCGCCCCGAGCAGCGCGCCGCGGCGCGAGGGAGATCGGAAGCGCATATGTGTGCTCCTCGCTGGCAGTGCGGATATTGGCGCCGAGCGTGATGGCGATCATTCAACGGTTGAAAGCGCAACCGTGACGGGCGGGTGAACCCGATGGAACGATCCGGCGTCATCCGCAGTGGCCAACGCCACGTAACGGCTGGTGGCGCGCAATCGCTAGCCGGGCGGGCCTAGCGCCTGTTTCATTACTGAGGCGGGGCTGCGGCCGGCCCAGATTCCGCCTGGCGGCGTCCCGCGAAAGCCGGGTTACAACACCGGTAGCCAGGCTTCCGCGGGCCACCGCCAGACGAAATCTGGACTCGGCCTCGCTCCCACCCCAGTAATGAAACAGGCGCTAGCACCGTTCCCGCAGGAAGTGGCCCGCCGCCTACGACGGCGGCATGGCGGCCGGGCCGCTCGCCGTCGGGCTGCTCGCCCCGGTCACGGGCTACTCGCCGGCGCTGCTGGTCGTCGCCGCGCTCACGGCCGGTGCCGTCGCCCTCGTGCCGCGGGCCCGCACGGCGCCCGTGCTCAGCCCGAGTTGACCATGCCCATGAGGACCGCGATGCCGAGGGCGCTGCGGGCGGAGTACGGCTGGCGCCACAGCCCGCCGTGGGCCGCCGCCCAGGCCTCGTCCTGCCACGGGTGCTCGTGCGCCGGGCGCTCGGTGTTGAGGTCGTGGACCAGCAGCGCGGCCATGAGCGTGTTGCTGGTCGCCGGGTCGAAGATCTCGATGCCGAAGCGGTGGGCGCCGGCGAACGCGGCGGCGAGGAGGCGGTTCTTCACCACGCTGCGGGTGCGGGTGGCGGGCGCGACGGCGAACGACACCGCGCCGCCCGCGGCCCGGGCCTCGGCCGCCCGCCAGCGCTGCAGCCGTTTGGCGAGCGCGTAGTTCGGGCCCTGCTGCGGTACCAGGCTGTCGTTGATCCCCGGGTAGAGGCCGGGCGGGTAGTTGCGGGTGAGCAGCCGCCCGGCGCTCACCACGCGCAGCGGCCGCCGGAACCGGCCGATGCCGGCCGCCTCCGCATAGCGCCGGTTCGCCTCGTCGACGGCATCATCCGGTACCACGAACACGTCCGTCGGCGTCGCCAGGAACGCCAGCGCCAGGTCGGGCCGGCGCTCCCGCAGGCGGACGGTGAGCGCGTCGACGGCCATCGCGACCCGCACGTTGAGCGCCCCGTCGGCGTAGACGTAGTTGCCGAGCACGAGCCGGCCGTCGAGGCCCTCGATCCACCCGGCGACCCGGCCGAGGTCGTGCAGCAGGTCGGCGCCGCGCTCGTCGCCGGTCGCGGGGAGGTGGAGGCGGCCGGCGTACCGCTCGGCCAGGCCCGTCAGGCGCTGCCAGATCGCCGGCCGCGGCAGGTCGACCGCGACCACGTCGGCGCCCCAGCGCAGCAGCGCGCGCAGCGGGCCCATCTCCGCGCCGGCGCCGAGGACGACGACGCGCCGCTCGGGCAGCGACAGCCAGTCCGGGTTCGCGGCGACGGTGCGCAGCGCCTCGGCGCACGAGCGCTCCATCACCCCGGCGGCCACCCACCGGTCGAGCTGGCGGTCGAGCTCCCCGCCGGTGAGGCGGTGGCCGCGGTACGGCACGACGAGCTCCCGCTCCGCCTCCCCCTGCCCGGTCACCGTCACGGTCGCCAGGTCCGGCCCGCCGGGGGTGAGCGCGGCGGCGAGGGGTTCCTCGTCGCCGTCCGGTTTTCCGCGGTACCGCATCCGCTCATGCAGCGACGCCAGCCCGTCTTGGGCGATGCTCAGCGCGGCCTCGCGGGACGGCAGTCCCGCTTCGACCAGCCGCCGGAAGTGCACCAGGTAGTCGTGGCGCCAGTCGGTCGACGCCTCCGCGCCCCGGGCCCCGACCGGGTCGACGCCCCGCAGCGCGTCGGCGACCACGGCCCGCCCGAGCGCGGACGTGCTGGAGCGGCCGTCGACGCTCGGGATGACCACACCGGTCGGGTTCGCATTCGCCACGAGCGCCAGTGTGCCAGCCGGGGGGCCGCCCGGCCCGTCGACCGGCGCCCGGCCCGTCGACCGGCGCCCGGGCCGGGCGCGCTCAGGCCCGGGCGCGCTCAGGCCCGGGCGCGCTCAGGCCCGGGCGCGCTCAGGGCCGGGCGCGCTCAGGGCCGGTGGACGCGCTCGGACGTGGTGGTGCTGTGGGTCGACACCGGCCGCACGGGCGGGAGGGCGGAGGGCCGGGCGGGGTCGCCAGTCGGCACCAGCCGGGTGACCGCCTCCGGCATCGCGCCGACCGTGAACGCGCGGACGACCGCCCCGGCGGACACGGTGACGAACGACGCGACGTCCGGCACCTCGGCCGGCAGCGCGATCACGTGCGCGCCGGCGTCGAAGCCGGCGTCGGTCACGCGCAGCGAGGTGCTCGCCGGCTCGGGCGGCGTGAAGGAGGTGCCCCACCAGGCATCGACGACCACCCGGGCCGGCTCGGCCAGGGTGAGCCGCACCGATCGCCGCGCCGCGTCGTACGCCACGGCGCCGTCGTCCCCGGCCGCGGAGGCGGCGCCCTCGACCTGGGCGGCGATGAGCCCGGCGATGCCGCCGAGCCCCTGCACGAAGGTGACCCGGTCGTTGACCTTCGAGATCTCGTCCCGGAGGTGCTGCTTGGTGGCGGCCGGCACCATGCCGCCGAAGACGACGATGTCGAGGCCCACGGTGTCGTACTCCACCATGACGTCGTCGAACTGGTTGGTCGCGTCGGCCTGGAAGCCCCGGCCGCGCAGGATCTCGACGGTGTCCAGGATGACGCCCGGGCTGCGGCCGATGACGAGGACGCGTTGCATGCGCAGTCTCCTTACGGGATAGAACGTTGGTCGTACCAACAACTGGTACGGTCGCTGCATGGAGCACCCGTCCAGCTCGCCCGCGCGCATCGCGGGCCGGCCGACCTGGCTCGTCGGCCGGGCCTACGCCCGTTCGTCGGGCCTGCTCGCCGCCGCGTTCGAGGCACACGGCGGCGGCCTTCGCGGCTACCACTACCGCCTGCTGGCCGCGCTCGACGAGTGGGGCCCGGCGAGCCAGGCGGACCTCGGCCGGGCGACGGGGATCGACCGCAGCGACGTCACGGCGTCGCTGTCGGACCTCGAGTCGCGCGGGCTCGTGGAGCGCTCCGTCGACCCCGGGCACCGGCGCCGCAACATCGTCACCATCACGCCGGCCGGGCTCGAGCGGCTGGAGGAGCTCGACCGGGTCGTCGACGGCGTCCAGGAGCGGCTGCTGGCCCCGCTGACCGGCCCGCAGCGGCGCCAGTTCACCGCCCTGCTGCTCAAGCTGGTCGCCGCCGACGACGGGCCGCCGGGCGACTGAGACGGGTACGCCTCCGATCGTTGTTGGTGCCGCCAACATAGCACGAATGTTGGCAACGCCAACATCCACCGCCGCGGCAATGCGCGACGGGGGATGTCGACGGTGCCGGTGACGCGGCCGGGACCGGCGAGGGTCCCGGCGACGCGGCGGCTCCCGTCAGGCGGCGTCCATGGCCGCGGTGATCTTGACGATCATGTCGGACACGACCGGCCCCGGCCGGCGGTTGTACGTGGCCGACTCCATCGCCGTGACGACGGTGCTGCGGAAGTTGGCGGCCTCCTGCGGCGCCTGCGCCTTGAGCAGCCCCATGGCCGCCGTCAGGGCCGGCAGCACTCGGTCGGCGATCTCGGCCACCGACTTCCCGCCGAGATCCTTCCCCTTCGGGTAGTCGGCGAGCACGTGCCCGACCAGCCCGGTCGCCGAGCCCAGCGCGATGCTGCCGTTGGTGGCGATGCGGTGCGGCGAGCCGCCGACGGCGCCGGCGGCGGACAGCAGCGTGACGGCGCCGTAGGCGGCGGTGCGCAGCGTGGCCTTGTCCTGCTCGGAGAGGGTGACGTTCATGGCGGTGGCTCCTTCGGGGTAGGTCGTCCTCGGTTGTGCCTCCACCATCGGCGCCGGGCCTGACACCGCCGTGCCGCCGCCCTGACACGCCCCCTGACACGGACCGCCGGCACGGCTGTCGCAGGCCGCTGGCGACCAGCAGCCCGTCGGGCCAGGGCCGGCCGCCGACGTTCGCGGGGCGCGGCGTGCCCTTACCGTGCCGCCTCCGGCAGGCCGCTCGGCCGGCATCGCCCAGCTAGAGCGCCGCCGCCGAGTCGCCCCCTACTGACTACCGAGCCCGGCGTTGCGAGCGGTATTCCGGCACGGCCCAGGCGGCGCGCAGATCGACGGGGAGCGCACGAGGCGCGTCCATGGCCTCAGCCATCCACCGCGGCCAGGCGGCGGCGCGCGACGAGCCGCCGCGCGCGGCGCTTCCCAGGCGGGCGGGGCCGTGTGACGAGCCGCGGTGCGCGGCATTGCCGCGGCGGTGACGGCGCGTGACGAGCCGCGGCCAGGCGGCGCCGCGCGACGAGCCGCCGCGCGCGGCGCTTCCCAGGCGGGCGGGGCCGTGTGACGAGCCGCGGTGCGCGGCGTTGCCGCGGCGGTGACGGCGCGTGACGAGCCGCTGCCAGGCGGCGCCGCGCGGCGAGCCGCCGCGCGCGGCGCTTCCCAGGCGGGCGGGGCCGTGTGACGAGCCGCGGTGCGCGGCGTTGCCGCGGCGGTGACGGCGCGTGACGAGCCGCGGGCCCGGCAGCGCAGCGTCGTCGGCCGATCGGCGGACGTGGCAGAATCTGCAGGTGCAGATCGGGATCCTGGGGCCGTTCGACGTCCGGGCGGGCGACGGGAGCCCCGTCGAGGTGCCGGGCGCGCGGCTGCGCGGGCTGCTGATCGCGCTCGCGCTCAGCCCGGGGCAGGCGGTGCCGAAGGCGACGCTCATCGACTGGATCTGGGGCGCCAACCCGCCGTCCGACGCCACCAACGCGCTGCAGCGCCTCGTGTCCCGGCTGCGCAAGGCGCTGCCGGAGGCCGCGATCGAGGGGCAGACCGACGGCTACCGGCTCGCCGTGCCGGCCGACGCCGTCGACGCGGTCCGCTTCGAGCGGCTCATCGTCGCCGGTCGCGTCCGCGACGGCGACGGAGCCCGGGCGGTACCGCTGCTGCGTGAGGCTCTCGCGCTGTGGCGCGGGCCGGCCCTGGCCGATGTCGGGCTGGCCGAAAGCCCGGCGTTCGACGCGGCCGTCACGCGGCTGGAGGCGCTGCGGCTGGGCGCCCTGGAGGACCGGTTCGAGGCCGAGGCCGCCCTCGGGCACGGGGCGCAGCTCGTCGCCGAGCTCACCGACCTCGTCGCCGCCAACCCGGCCCGGGAGCGGCTCGTCGCCGCGCTGATGCGCGCGCTCGTCGCGGCCGGCCGGGCCAGCGAGGCACTCATGGTGTTTCAGCGCACCAAGGAGACCCTGGCCGACGCGCTCGGCGTCGACCCCTCCCCGGAGCTGTCCGCGCTGCACGTCGCGCTCCTGCGCGGCGAGGTCGGGCGGGGCCGGGAGGAGGACCGCACGACCAACCTGCGGGCCGAGCTCACCAGCTTCGTCGGCCGCGACGCCGACGTCGCCGCCGTGCGCGGGCTCGTCGCCGGGCACCGGCTCACCACCCTGACCGGGCCGGGCGGCTCCGGCAAGACCCGGCTGGCCACCGAGGCCGGCCGGGCGATGCTCGGCGAGCGGCCCGACGGCGCCTGGCTCGTCGAGCTCGCCGCCATCGGCGCCGACGGCGACGTGGCCCAGGCCGCCCTGTCGCGGCTCGGCCTGCGCGACGCGCTGCTCGGCGCGCCACCGGCCGAGGACCTGACGGACCGGTTCATCGCCGCGGTACGCGAGTGGGACGCCCTGCTGATCCTGGACAACTGCGAGCACGTGATCGAGGCGGCGGCCGCGTTCGCGCACCGGGTGCTCGGCGAGTGCCGGCGGCTGCGGATCCTCGCCACGAGCCGCGAACCGCTCGGCATCACCGGCGAGGCACTCTGGCACGTCGAGCCGCTCGCCCTGCCCGGCGCCGACGCGAACACGGGCGAGATCGAGGCTTCTCCCGCCGTACAACTGCTGCGGGACCGGGCGGGCGCGGTGCGCCGTGACCTCGCCGCGGACGCCGCCACGGTCGCGACGATGCTGCGCGTCTGCCGGGCGCTGGACGGCATGCCGCTGGCGATCGAGCTGGCCGCGGCCCGGCTGCGGACGCTGTCCATCGAGCAGGTCGCGCACCGGCTCGACGACCGGTTCCGCCTGCTCACCAGCGGCAGCCGGATCGCCCTGCCGCGGCACAAGACGCTGCGGGCCGTCGTCGACTGGAGCTGGGAGCTGCTCACCGACGACGAACGGACCGTCCTGCGCCGGCTCGCGGTCTTCGCCGGCGGGGCGAGCCTGGAGGCGGCCGAGCGGGTCTGCGCCTTCGACGGCGTCGAGCCGGACCAGGTGCTGGAGCTGCTGACCTCGCTGGCCGAGAAGTCGCTGCTGGTCACCGAGGGCGGCAGCGGGCCGCGGTACCGGATGCTGGGCACCATCAAGGAGTACGCCGGGCACCGCCTCGACGAGGCCGGCGAGACGGACGCGGCCCGCCGCGCGCACCTGGCGTACTTCACCGACCTCGCCGAGGTCGCGGAGCCGCACCTGCGCCGGGCCGAGCAGATGGAGTGGCTGGCGATCCTCGCGGCCGAGCGCGACAACATCGGCGCCGCAATGCGCGGCGCGGTCGCGGCCGGCGAGGCGAACGCGGCGATGCGGCTGGCCGCCGGCGCCGGCTGGTACTGGTGGCTCGCCGGGCACAAGGCCGAGGGCATCGAGCTGATCACGGCGGCCAGCGAGACGCCCGGCGAGACCGACGACGACACCCGGGCCACCGTCTATGCGCTGATCTCGATGTACGTCAGCGGCGGGCGCGGGGACGAGCACCAGGCGGCGGCGTGGATCCACAAGGCCGCCGAGTACAGCCGCCACGGCCGGCCCCGCCACCCGGTGATGGGGTTGATCGCCGCGATGGAGCGCATGCTGCGGGCGCCGGAGGAGGTCCTGCTCGCCTTCGAGGCGCTGCTGGACGACCCGGACCCCTGGGTGCGCGCCCTCGCCGGGCTGCACCTCGGCAAGATGCGGGTCATGACCGGCGACGGCGGGCTCGACGCCGACACCTACCTGGAGCAGGCGCTCGCCGAGTTCCGGGCGCTCGGCGAGCGGTTCGGCATCTCGTTCGCGCTGACGGAGCTGGCCGACCGCATCGCCACCCGCGGCGAGTTCGCCGACGCCTGCGACTACTACGACCAGGGCATCGCCGTCGTCGCCGAGGTCGGCGCCATCGAGGACATCATCCGGATGCGGTCGCGGCAGGCCCGGCTGTACTGGGTGAGCGGCGACCGGGCCGCCGGCGCGGCCGCGCTCGCCGAGGCCCAGCGCTACGCCCACCGGGTCACCTGGCCGGACTCGCTGGCGGAGCTGGCCCTGACGCGCTCGGAGCTCGCCCGCTGGGCCGGCCACACCGACGAGGCCCGCGAGCAGCTGCGCCTCGGCGCCGGCCTGCTCAGCACCGAGGCCGAGCAGCCGAGCATCCGCGCGACGCTCGAGGACGCGCGCGGCTACCTGGCCGACGACCCCGGCGAGGCCCGGGCCCACCACGCCGCGGCGGTCGCGGCGGCCACCGAGGCCGGGCACGCGCCCCTCGTCGCGCAGGTCCTCGTGGGGCTCGCCGACCTGGCGCTGCGCACCGGCCGGGACGAGCAGGCCGCGCGGCTGCTCGCGGCCGGCGACCGCGTGCGCGGGCTGCCGGACCGCGGCAACCCGGACGTGGCCCGGATCGAGCGGACCGCACGGAGCCGCCTCGGCGACACGAGGTTCGCCGAGGCGGCACGGGAAGGGACCGAGGGGAATTGGGCGGCGCTGGCCGCCGCCACGCTCGCTTCTTAATGCGCGTCACGCGCGCTTTTTGAAGGTTGACACCGACCACAGGTAGCCGACCAGGCCGAGGCCCACGCACCAGGCGACCGCGGCGACCGCCGTGCCGGTCGACGGGGTGCCGAGCAGCAGCCCCCGCAGCGTCTCGATGATCGGCGTGAACGGCTGGTACTCGGCGAACTGCCGCACGCCGGTGCCCATCGTGTCGGCCGGCACGAACGCGCTGCTCAGGAACGGCAGCATGATCAGCGGTACGGTGGCCATGCCCGCCGACTCCACGGACTTCGCGGCCAGCCCCAGCGCGACCGTGAGCCAGCTCGCGGCGAAGCTCAGCAGCGCGATCAGGCCGACCGCGCCCAGCCAGTCCAGCGGGCCCGCGGACGGGCGGAAGCCCATCGCGAACGCCACCCCGATGATGACCGCGTCGGCGATGAGGGCGCGCAGCGTCGTCGCGACGACGTGGCCGGTCAGCACCGCGCCGCGGGAGACGTCCATGACCTTGAACCGGTTGATGACCCCCCGCGTCATGTCGGCGTTCACCGACACCGCGGTGGCGCTGAGCCCGTAGCTGATCGCCATCACGATCAGGCCCGGGGTGGCGTAGTTGATGTACTTCTCGCCGACGTTGAACGCGCCCCCGAGCACGTACACGAACATCAGCATCAGCACCACCGGGAACAGCACGGCGTTGAACACCGTGGTCGGGTTGCGCAGCGTGTGCTTGAAATTGCGGCGCAGCATGATCACCGAGTCGGCGCTCATTTCGCGGTCACCTCCGTGCTGGCGCGGCCCGTCAGGGCCAGGAAGACGTCGTCGAGGTCGGGCGTGTGCACGGAGAACTCCAGGGCGTCGACCCCGTGCCGGTCGAGCTGGTCGAGCAGGGCCCGCACCGCCTGCACCCCGCCGTCGCCGGGCACCCGCAGGGTCAGGTCCTGCTCGTCGGCGGTGGCGCCGGCCAGGACCCGCGCCGCCGCGGCGAGCTCGCCCGCGCCGGCGAAACGCAGCCGGATGTGGCTGCCCGGGACGCGGCGCTTGAGCTGCGCCGGGGTGCCCTCGGCGACGATGCGGCCCTGGTCGAGCACCGCGATCCGGTCGGCGAGCTGGTCGGCCTCGTCGAGGTACTGGGTGGTGAGGAAGATCGTCACGCCGCCGGCCACCAGCTCGCGGACGATCTCCCACATCGTGCGCCGGCTGCGCGGGTCGAGCCCGGTCGTCGGCTCGTCCAGGAAGATGATCCGCGGGCTGCCGACCAGCGTCATCGCCAGGTCCAGCTTGCGGCGCATGCCGCCGGAGTACGTCGACACCAGCTTCGGCGCCGCCTCGACCAGGTCGAACCGCTCCAGCAGCCCGGCGACGACCGTGCCGCCCGAGCGGATCCGCTTGAGGTCCGCCATCAGCTGCAGGTTCTCCCGGCCGGTCAGCAGCTCGTCGACGGCCGCGAACTGCCCGGTGACGCCGATGGCGGCGCGCACCTGCTTCGTCTCGGTCGCCACGTCGTGCCCGGCGACCCGCACCGTGCCGCCGTCGGCCTTCATCAGGGTGGTCAGCACGTTGACCGTCGTCGTCTTGCCGGCCCCGTTCGGGCCGAGCAGGGAGAAGATCGAGCCCGCCGGTACATCGAGATCGATGCCGTCGAGGACGACCTTGTCCCCGTAGGCCTTGCGCAGGCCCGAAACCGCTATCGCGTTCATGGACACGATGCTCGGGGCGCACCCTGACACCCTCCTGACACGCGTCAGACACGGCCCCTGACGGCGTCCCGCGCTGAACGGCGCCGTGTCAGGCCGGCCGGTACGTCAGGTGCACCACGCCGGTCGGGAGCAGGGACCGGACCAGCGCGGCACTGCCGGTGATCGTGATGTTGCTTTCAGGCTCTCGGGTGTCCTCTGCCCATGCGTCGATCGGCGGCGGTCCGCTTCGACAGCCCGCCCGCGGGACTTTTCAGACCTCCGGCTGGCCCGTCTCGCCCGGCAGGCCGTAGCCGGCGAACGTGAACAGCATCGTGCCCGGGGCGGCGGCCGTCGCCTCCGCGCGGACCAGGTGCTCGGGGCCGCCGAGGACGGTCACCGTGACGTCGCCGTACTGCTGCGCCGACCGGCCCGTCCGGAACCCCTGCCGCAGCTGCTCGGCGACGGCCTCGGCGTCGCTCGCGGACTTCGTCGCCGTACACAGGACGGCTCTTGGCTTTTCCTCCGCCGACGCCGGGCGGCGCACGCCGGCCGCGGCCACCGCCAGGTAGCCCCCGGCCGGCCGGAACCGGCCCAGCGCCGCCACCACGTCGCCGAGGCACCCGGCCAGCGCGGCCACCGCGGGCCGCTGCGCCAGCGTCGCCCGCCCCGCCGGCGCCGCGTCCGCCAGGTCCGACGCCTGCCCGCCGACGAGCAGGTCGGCGCCGCTCGCGCGGGCCTGGCCGGCCGGGATGAGGCCGCCGTCGTTCGGCGGGGCGGGCGTCATCGCCGCCGCGGGCGCCACGAACCGGTCGCCGTCGGCGGTCCAGCCCAGCTTGCGCAGCGCCGCCGCCACCGCCGCCACGTCCTGGCCGCCGGCGAACACGATCACGTGCCGGGGCTCCTCGCCGGCCGTGACCGCATACTGCGCGGCGCCGATCGGCAGGCCGGCGTCGCCGACCAGCTTCAGCGAGACGTTGCGCGCGCCCTGATAGCGGATGCCGGCCCAGCCCGGGCCGCCGATCGTGCCGAGGAACGCCACGTCGGAGAAGTCGAACCGGGCCCGCGTCGCGTCGCTGTCCGCGACGTGGGCGAGCGCCTCCAGCAGCCGCGACCCGCCGCCCGGCGCGGTCGCGGACGACGTTGCCGACGGCGCGGCGGGCGCGTTCGCGTCGCAGCCGCCGAGCAGCACCACCACCGCGACGAGCGGCCCGAGCCGCCACAGAGACATGCGCGCACTGTACGCCGCGACCGGCCTCAGCGGCGGCCACCTGGCTGTCGGCGAGTTCGGCGTACAACTCCGCCTGGCGCTCCGTCAGCCCGGCCTCGGTAGGTGAGGCCGATTCGCCGCGCCGCGCTTTTGCTTGGAACCGAGGGGTCGGTTGATGCCTTTGGAGGACAAGATGGCTATCGACGAGGCGAAACTGACGCAGTTCCTGCACCGGTTCGTCTGCGACCTGGGCGCGACCATGGCGGCCGGGAACATCGTCGTCGGAGACCGGCTCGGCCTGTACCGCGCCCTGGCCGACGCCCCGCGGCGCCCGGACGAGCTGGCCGCCGCCACCGGCACCGCGCCCCCGCTACGTGGAGGAGTGGCTGCGCGGCCAGGCGGCCGGCGGCTACGTCGAGTACGACCCGGACACCGGCACCTACGGGCTGACCGAGGAGCAGGCGTTCGTCCTGACCGACCCGGACGGTCCTCTGTTCGCGCCGGGCGCCTTCCAGCTCGCGGTGGCGGCGCTGCGCTCGGTCCCGCAGATCGAGGCGGCGTTCCGCTCGGGCACCGGCGTACCGTGGCACGCCCACGACGCCGAGGTCTTCAGCGGCTGCGAGCGCTTCTACCGCCCCGGCTATGCGGCCCACCTGGTGACGGCCTGGCTGCCCGCACTCGACGGCGTCGAGCCCCGCCTGCGCGCCGGCGGCCGCGTGGCGGACATCGGCTGCGGCCACGGCGCGTCGACGCTGCTGCTGGCCGAGGCGTTCCCGTCGGCCACGGTGATCGGCTCGGACTCGCACCCGGACTCGGTCGCGACGGCCCGCAAGCGCGCGGCGGAGCGATCCCTGCCGGAGGATCGGGTGCGCTTCGACGTGGCCAGCGCCCAGACTTTCACCGGCGGCCCCTTCGACCTGGTGACGACGTTCGACGCGCTGCACGACATGGGCGACCCGCTGGGCGCGGCCCGCCACGTCCACTCCCAGCTGTCGGACGGCGGCACGTGGATGATCGTCGAGCCGTTCGCGGGCCAGACGGTCGAGGACAACCTGAACCCGGTCGGCCGCGTGTACTACTCGTTCTCGACCTTCCTGTGCGTGCCGAACGCGTTGTCGCAGGAGGGCGGGTACTCGCTGGGCGCGCAGGCCGGCGAGCCCCCGATGCGCCACCTGACCACGGACGCCGGCTTCAGCTCGTTCCGCCGCGTCGCCGAGACCCCTTTCAACATCGTCTACGAGGCCCGCCGTTAGCGTGGGGGCGTTTTATCCGGTTTTGGTCAGTTTTGGTCAACGCGGGCACGGACCTCGCTCGGCGCCCGCGACGGCCCTGGCGTGCCGTGATGACGCGCTTTGTGGTGGCCGACGGCGTGGTCCCGGCACGGTCGCGGCCGGCGCAGTCGTGATTGCGGTTGCCGCCGGCGCGATCGCGATCGGAGCCCGCGGTCGCCGCTGGCGTGATCGCCGGCTCAGGGGCGGGTGGCAACCCGGCCTCGTTGCGGTCTGCCCTTTGTTGCGGCCCGGCGTCGGTTGCGGCCCGACGTGGTTGCGGCTCGGGCGAGGTCGCCGCCGGCGATCGTCGAGGCCGCCTACGGCTGTGCCAGCCGTCGTCGCGGCCGCGCGGCCACACGACCGTGACGGCGGGTGCCACGGCCGCGCGGTTGGACGTGGCGTGGCCGCGGTGGAGTGCGGCGGCGGCGCCGCACACCACCACCACAGTCGCCGCCGCGGCCACCGCACGCCGGACGCGGTGCGCCGCAGGACTTCCGCTGGAGGAGTGCTGCCGGAACTACTCGCGGACCGTCGCGCCGGACCGCGTGGATTGATTGGGCAGCGAGCCGGGCCGGGAGACCGTCGCCCGACGCGCTGTAGATCAGATGAGGCCGTGAGATCGGCCCGCGACGACCATTCTACGACCCCCGCCGCCGAGCCGCTGCCCCGTCCAAGCGGGGCGCCGAATCGGCGGTCGCGAGCGGTCCAAAGTGGACCGCGGTTGGTTGACTCAGGTCGGCCGAGGCCGGCGGCAGAGCGCTGCAAAGGGCGTGAGCCGAGCGGGCGCCGCAATCGCGTCACTGCAGGCCCGGCGGTCGCGTTCCGTTGTCAACCAACCGTAGCAGCCGTCATCAAATTGACCTTGAGTCGCGTGACGAGCAAGTCACCCGCAGTTTAGCGGCGGCGGCGAGGGGTCATGCGCACGCGCTCCGACGGGCGGGACTCGATGTCGGACAGGTGGGCGTGGACCGTTTCGCGCAGGTCGTCGTAGTTGTCGAAGGTGTGGTCCTTGAACAGGGTGTAGCCGGCCCACATCAGGTTGGCGCAGACCTGCGGGGGGACCTTGCCCGTGGCGGCGCCCATGCCGACGAGCGCGACCGACGTGATCGTGCCGCGCTCCAGGGAGTTTTGCATGTGGATGGCCTGGAACGCGGCGGCGCATGCCAGTGCGACGTTCAGCGTCTCGCGGACGTTCTCCGCCGACTGTTCCATCGTCGGGGTCGCGATCAGGTAGTGCGGGTTCGCGGCGCCCGACGGGACGCAGACGGCGCTGCCGATGGGCAGGGTGGCGCCGAACGACGAGCGGACCGCCTGCTGGACGCGCAGCTGGATGCCGGCGCCCAGGTGGCGCTTGATGACCGCGTCCACGCCGCCGTCCATGCGGGCGTGGGAGTTGGTGGGGGTGACCCAGGCGTCGACGTGCTGGTTGAGGATCGAGCCCTTCGCGATTTCTACCTCGGGGGTGTCGGCGAAGGCGGACATCCAGGCCTGGACGACCTTTGCGTTGACGTCGCTGAGCACCACGCGGAGAGGGGTCTGCGTCATGGTCCAGGAACCTACAACAACCGTTCCAGTGCTACGGTGCGGCGTCCACTGTGGAACGCGCGGGGGAGTACGGCGATGAGTGACGCGAACGATCCGCTGGGGCTGGCCGAGCTGTTCAGTGGGGGCGGGGAGCCGTGGCTGCCGCTGCTGAAGCCGGTCATCGAGGCGCAGCGCGACGCCGCGACGTTCATCGGCGCGCAGCGCAGCCCGCAGGTCGTGCCGGTGCGGGAGCTCACGTTCCAGGCGCTCAAGCCGAACCCGCCGCACAAGTGGAAGGTGGTGGTGTTCGGGCAGAATCCCTATCCGCGGCCGGAGAGCGCCACCGGCATCGCGATGTTCGACAACACCTTCTCCGACTGGGCGGACAGCCAGTTCGGGAAGGTGGTGAGCATCCGGTGCATCATCAAGGCGGCGGCGATGTGGAAGTACGGCATCGCGAAGAAGACGCCGATCGCCGAGATCCGGGCGCTGCTCAAGCAGCATGACACGGTGGCGCCGCCGGAGTGGTTCTCGTCGATGCTCGCGCAGGGGGTGCTGCTGCTCAACGCCTCGCTGACCGCGAGCGCGGACGGGGCCATGGGCACCGACGCGCACACCGCGTTCTGGCGGCCGGTCGTGGAGCGGCTGGTCGAGGAGATCCTGCGGGCCAAGCAGGACGAGCCGGACGAGGCGCACCGGAGCATCGTCTTCGCGTGGTGGGGGGCGCACGCGCGCAACCTCAAGAGCGTCGTGGTGCGGCTGCAGAAGAAGTACCCGGGCGTCGACGTCCGCCACATCGACCACCCGAACCCGGCGGCGCAGGGCGACATCTTCTGCGACAACGAGCACTTCGCGGCCGTGAACGACGCGCTGCAGGCGCTGGGGGCCGAGCCGATCGACTGGCTGCCGAGCAAGGGCTGGAACCGCGACGGCGCCGATCGGATGGGCGAGTTCATCGCCTCGACGATGGAGCTGCACAAGCTGTACCTCGAGCGCCTCGCGAGCGTGAAGGACGAGGGTCTCGCGCTGCCGGCGATCACCGGCGTGTTCGACACCCCGGTCATGGACTTCCGCGAGGCGGTCGCGCCGGCGGCCAAGCTCATGTCGGGGCTCGGCTGGCACGTCGAGCTGTCCCACGAGTTCGGCACGCAGCACGCCGGGGACCTGAGCGCCGACGAGGCCGCGGCGCTCTACCTGTACACGTGCGAGTCCGCGTTCTACCGGCAGATCAACGCGACCCTGCGCGACCCGGACCGCGGGAAGATCGTGCCCTTCCTGCCGTACCTCAGGCTGCTCTTCGAAGCGGTTTCGCGCCTGCCGGTGCGCACCGAGCCGCTGTGGCGCGGGGTGGCGCTGGACCTGCGCGCGCAGTACCCGCTCGGGCAGACGGTCACGTGGTGGGGCGTGTCGTCGTGCACGTCGAAGCTCGGCGTCGCGCAGGCGTTCCTCGGCGGGCGGGGCCGGCGCACCCTGTTCGAGGTGACGCCGGTGCGGGCGGTCGGCATCCGGCGGTTCTCGGCGTTCCGGGGCGAGGAGGAGTACATCCTCGCCCCGGGCACGCAGCTGAAGGTGACGTCGGTGGTGGCCGAGCGCGGCGGCCTGTGCACCGTCAGGCTGACGGAGCTCGAGGACCAGCCGATGGTCGCCTAGGCGCGGGTGAACAGCAGCGACGCGTTCTGGCCGCCGAAGCCGAACGAGTTGCAGATCGCCGCGGTGAGCTCCACCTTGCGGGGCTCGCCGGCGACGACGTCGAGGGCGACCTCGGGCTCCTTCGTCTCGAGGTTGCGCGTCGGCGGGATGACGCCGTTGACGACGGAGAGCAGGGTCAGGATGCTCTCGACGGCGCCGGCCGCGCCGACGAGGTGGCCGAGGCCGGACTTGGGCGCGGTGAGCACCACGTGGTCGCCGAGGGCCCGCCGGATGGCCTGCGCCTCGCCGACGTCGCCGACGACGGTGGACGTGGCGTGGCAGTTGACGTGGCCGACGTCGGCGGCGGTGAGGCCGGCGTCGCGGACGGCCTTCTCGATGGCCCGCACCTGGCCGTCGCCGGTCGGGTCGGGCCCGGTGATGTGGTAGGCGTCGGAGGTGATGCCGATGCCGGCCAGCCGGGCGTGGGCGCGGGCGCCGCGCGCGGCCGCGTGCTCGGCCCGCTCGAGGATGAGCACGCCGGCGCCCTCGCCGAGCACGAACCCGTCGCGGCCGGTGTCGAAGGGCCGCGACGCGTGGTCGGGGTCGTCGTTGCGCTTGGACAGGGTGCGGGCCTGGGCGAATCCGGCGATGGTCAGCGGGGCGATCGCGGCCTCGGTGCCGCCGGCGACGACGACGTCGGCCTCGCCGAGGCGGATGAGGCGCACGGCGAGGGCGAGCGCCTCGGCGCCGGACGCGCAGGCGGACACCGGCGTGTACACCCCGGCGCGGGCCCCCAGGTCGATGCTGACCCAGGCGGCGGGCCCGTTGGGCATGAGCATCGGCACGACCAGCGGCGAGATCTTGCCGGGCCCGCGGGCCTCGAGCACGTCGTCCTGGTTGAGCAGGGTGTTGACGCCGCCGATGCCGGTGGCGACGACGACGGCGAGCCGGTCGGGGTCGACCTCGGGGGCGCCGGCGTCCTGCCACGCCTGCCGGGCGGCGACGACGGCGGCCTGCTCGCAGCGGTCCATGCGCCGGGCCTGGACCCGGTCGAGCATCGTGTCGGGGGCGACGGCCATCGGCGCGCCGATGCGCACCGGCATCTCCTCGAGGCGGGGGTGGCCCGCCAGCAGGTCGTCGATGCGCCGCACGCCGGAGCGGCCGGCGAGGGCGCCCGTCCACAGCGCGTCGACGTCGGCGCCGAGCGGGGTCAGCGCGCCCATGCCGGTGATGACCACGTCGGGTGTGCCCACCGTGTCCTCCCCAGGTTCGTTTTGCTTTAGGATACTTGTATCGCATACAAATATGACATGTCCATCGCCGAGCCGGCCCGGGCCCGCGGGCGCCGCACCCGGGCGCGCATCCTGCAGTGCGCCGCCGAGCTGTTCGCGGCGCAGGGGCACTCGGCGGTGAGCGTGGCCGCGATCGCGCGGGCCGCCCAGGCGTACCCGCACCAGATCACCTACTACTTCGGCTCCAAGGACGGCCTGTTCGTGCACGCGTCACTCTCGACGCTGCTGCGCGACGCGGTGCGGCTCGAGCCGATCGGCCTGCGCCAGCGCGGACCGGGGGCGTTCCGCAACGCCCTGGCCCGCACGGCGCCGGCACTGCCGTCGGTCCCGGCCGCGATTCAGGCCATGTCGATTTCGCGTGTACGTCCCGAGCTCCAGCCGGTCGCCCAGAGTTACCTGGCGGTGTTGTTCCGCCGGGCCGAGCACTACCTGGTGGAGCTGCTGGCCCGGCGCGGCTGGGTGGTGGACCGCCCGCCGTCGGTGGAGGTGCGCACGTTCTGGAGTGCGGTGCTCGGCGCGCGGCTGATCGCCGACAGCGGCTACGGCGGCCGCTCCGCCGACGTGGACCTGGCCGGCGTGATGACCGTGCGGGAGCGCTAGGTCAGACCGAGGTCGGCATGCGGCCGCCGCGCCAGGTGACGGCGTCGGTCAGCGAGCCGCCCGACCGCCCGCCGCGCCGTCATGCGGGTCGACCTGCAATAAGACGGGCGCCCGTGGCCGTCGGGCGGCCCGGTCACGTGACCGGCCAGGTCGACAGGGCGCGGTCGATGGCGGCGACCACCAGGGTCCAGCTTGTTTCGAGGTTGCGGGCGTGGCTGAAGCCGCCGTCCGTCTCCAGGTGGATGAAGCCGTGCATGGTGCTGTACACGAAGCGGACCGCGTCGATCGCGCGCGTCTCCTCCAGGCCGTAGCCGCGCAGCAGGGCGGCGCAGCCCGCGACGATCCGGGCCTGGGCGGCGGCGCCCTCCGGGTCGGTCAGGGGGCGGACCGTGGCGGCGTAGCGGCCCGGGTGGGCCAGGACCCAGGAGCGCAGCGCGCCGGCGTAGGCGACCAGGGCGTCGCGGCCGGCACGGCCCTGCAGCGCCTCGCCCAGGCGGTCGGCGAGCTCGCCGGTGGCGAGCGTTGCGACCGCGTCGAGCAGGTCCGGCACGCCGCGGACGTGCTCGTACAGGCTGGGCACCGCCACGCCGAGGCGCCGGGCGAGTGCGGTCATCGTCACGTGGTCGATGCCCACCTCGTCGGCCAGCTCGAGCGCGGCGGTGCACACCTGCGCGCGGGTCAGGCCGGCTCGTACCATGCGGTACACCCTAAACCCATTAGGAAACCGTGAACCGCTGTGCCGCCGGGGCGCCGCGGCACGACGGCCCGCTCTTGCGCGATACCCGACAGTGTCGGAGACTTTCCCGTCGGTCGTGCCGGTTGCGAAGGTCATTTACCGTGCTAAGGCACACCTGAGGGAGCAGACGATGAGGCGATCCAGTAGTTCGGTGCCGCTGGGCCGGAGCTACCTCGCGCTGGCGGCGCTGGCCATGACCGGCGGCCTGTCGGCGTGCGCACGGGAGAAGCAGACGTACTGCGCCGACGCGAACGGCGTCGTCGTGGAGGACAGATACTGCGACGACGGCTCGCCGGGCCACTACTACTACACCGGCAGCTACGGCCGCGGCCGCAGCCCGGGCTTCCGGCTCAGCGGGGGCAGCCGGGTCTCCTCCACCGACTCGATCGGCCGGTCCAACGCGGGGCTGCCCTCGACCGGGCACGTGAGCAACGGCCACGTCTCCTCCGGCGGCTTCGGCAGCAGCAGCCACGGCAGCTCGGGCAGCTGACGTGCGCCGCATCGCCGACGGCAAGGTCCGGCCCGACTGGCGCCAGCAGCTGGCGGCGCAGGGGATCGCCTACAACGACACCCCGACGCCGGACGGCGGCACCATGTCGTACTGGCGGGAGGGGCCGTTCTACGACTTCACCTCCTCCGAGATCGACGCGCTGGAGAAGGGCGCGGCGACGCTGTTCGAGATGTGCGTCGCGGCCGGCGACTTCGTCATCGACCACAACATGTTCCAGCTGCTGGGCATCCCCGAGTTCGCCTGGGACCAGATCAAGCGCACCTGGTGGGACGACGAGACCGAGCCCGGCGGGCGCAGCAAGGGCGACTTCTCGCCGAGCATCTACGGCCGCTTCGACCTGCGCTACGCCGGGGAGTACGCCGGCCGGCCGCAGCTGCTGGAGTTCAACGCCGACACCCCGACGGCGCTGCCCGAGTCGGCGGTCTCCCAGTGGTACTGGCACCAGCAGACCGGCCAGGGCACCGACCAGTGGAACGCCATCCACGAGGCGCTCGTCGAGGCGTGGAAGCGCAACCTCACGCGGCTGCGCCAGGCCCGCACCCACCTGCTGAGCCCCGTCACCATCCACTTCGCGTGCGACCGCGAGGAGGACAGCGGCGAGGACCTGTTCAACACCGAGTACCTCATGGAGACCGCGCGGCAGGCGCTGGAGCCCATGGGGTACCGCACGAAGTTCCTCTACATGGACGAGATCGGCGCCGGCGACGTGCAGGCCGGCGACCGCTTCTACGACGCCCAGGGCGAGCACATCGACGTCATCTTCAAGCTGTACCCGTGGGAGTGGATGCTGCAGGAGCAGTTCGCCAAGCAGTGCTTCCGCGACATGGCCGACCCGCGCCGCGACAGCACCGTGTGGATCGAGCCGCCCTACAAGATGCTCTGGAGCAACAAGGGCCTGCTGCCGATCCTGTGGCACCTGTACGGCGACGACCCCGAGCGCCGCGACCTGCTCCTGCCGGCGTACTTCGAGTCCGAGCGACCCGAGTGGATGACGTCGTACGTGCGTAAGCCGCTGCTGGGCCGCGAGGGCGCCAACGTCTCGATCATCGTCGACGGCATCACCGTGGCCAGCGCCCCCGGCGACTACGGCGGCCCGTTCGTGTGCCAGGCGTTCGCGCCGCTGCCCGGGTTCCCCGACAACCGGGGTGGCGAGTGGCACCCCGTCCTGGGCGTATGGATGATCGACGGCGAGCCGGCCGGGCTCGGCATCCGCGAGAGCGCCGGGCTCATCACCGACAACCTCAGCAACTTCGTCCCGCACACGATCGATCACAGCGAATTCAAACTGTAGGAGAGCCGGCATGAATGGTACCGCCGCCCTGATCGCGGTGCTCCAGGTGCTCATCGTGATCCTTGCCGTGGGCGGCGGCTGGTGGCTGCTCAACGCGGTCACCGCGTTCGACGACCACGACGAGCTGTGGGCCCGGTCCAACTGGGGCTACCTGGTCCAGCGGGTCGGCTTCGTCGCCGTGCAGGTCATCGGCGTGTCGAGCCTCATCGGCCAGGACCTCAACAGCTGGGGCTCCCTGGTCTGGGTCGGCGGCGGCGTCGTCTGGGCCACGCTGCTGGCGATCGTCGGCTTCTGGATCACCGACTGGATGATCCTGCGCACCCGCGCAACCCCGCTCGCCGCGCTCAACACCGTGCCGCTGTCCGTCGGCCTGGTCCGCCTCGGCTTCTACCTCGGCCTGGCCCTCGTCGTGCGGGCCACGTTCATCGGGCACGCGCCCAACCTGCGCACGTCGCTGGCGTCGGTCGCCGTGTTCACGGTCGCCGGCATCGCGGGCCTCGTCATCGCCTTCCACCTGCACACCCTCGTCGCGCCCGGCAACCTGCGGGCGGAGATGGCGGCCGGCCGGGTGACCGAGGGCCTCGAGTCCGGCGCCGTGCTCACCGCCGTCGGGCTGATCCTGTACGGCGCCATGGCCGGCGACTTCACCACCTGGCCGGAGAGCCTCGCCGGCTTCGGCATGGCCCTCGGCGTCGCCTACGTCGGCCTGTACGTGGCGCGGTACCTCATCGACTGGTTCGTCCTCACCGGCGAGTGCACGCTGCGGACCATCCACGCGCAGCAGCAGCGCGGCGCCGCCGCCCTGCTCGCGTTCCTGCTCGTCATGGTGGCGCTGCCGATCAGCGCGGTGGTCAACCTCTACGTCGAATGAGCCCCGTGCTCACCACGGCGCGGCTCGAGCTGCGCGAGATGGACGAGGGCGACCTCGACGATCTCGCGCGGCTGCTCGGCGACCCGGACGTGATGCGGTACTACCCGCGGCCCCGGACCCGCACGGAGACCCTCGAATGGATCGAGAAGAACCGGCGGCGGTACCGCGACGACGGCTTCGGCCTGTGGACCGTCCGCCGGCGCGCCGACGGCGGGTTCGTCGGCGACTGCGGGCTCACGATCCAGCGGGTCGACGGCGTCGACGAGGTCGAGCTCGGCTACCACGTCGAGCCGGCCCAGCAGGGGCAGGGCCTGGCCACCGAGGCCGCGCTCGCCTGCCGCGACCTGGCCCGCGACCGCTTCGGCGCCCGCCGCGTCATCGCGATCATCCACCCGGGCAACGTCGCCTCCCAGCGCGTCGCGCGGAAGGCCGGCCTGACCCTCGAGAAGCGCACGCACGGTTACGGCGACGGCACGCAGGAGGTCCTCATCTTCGCCGCCGCGCTCTGATTGGGTTCTTCGTCACAACCTGTCCGGTTTGACGAGCGGCAAACGGGGTACGGACCCCACATGGAAAGCGCGATGATCAGCACCAGTGACATCAGCAGCCAACCGATGACCGCCGAGCCGGACGACGCGGAAGAGCTCTTCTGGCTGCCGGCCGAGGCCCGCCCGGCAACCGCCGGCCCGCTCACCGACGAGCGGTTCATCTTGTAAGGCGGTTCATCCCGTAAAAACTCGGCGGCGCCCGCCCCCGACCTGCGGCATCCTGACGGGCATGGATGGCCTCGGGGACCGGATGAAGGCGCACGAGCGCGCCACCCGCGCCGTGCTGCCGCGACGGACCTACACCGTGGTGCGCGTGGACGGGCGCGCCTTCCACTCGTACCTGCGCGGCGCGCAACGCCCGTTCGACGCCGCCTTCATGGCCGCCATGGACGGCGTCGCCGAGGCGCTGTGCGCCGAGATCAGCGGCGCCGTCCTCGCCTACACGCAGTCCGACGAGGTCAGCGTTCTCGTCACCGACTTCGCCGCGCCCGGCACCGAGCCGTGGTTCGGCGGCGTCGTGCAGAAGTGGTGCTCGGTCGCCGCGTCCCTCGCCACCGCGACGCTCAACGCCCGCCGCCCGGGCGCCACCGCGCTGTTCGACGCCCGCGTGTTCACCATCGCCGACCCCCTCGACGTGGCCGGCTACCTCATGTGGCGCCAGCGCGACGCCGTGCGCAACAGCATCGCGATGGCCGCCCAGTCGGTGTTCCCGCACCGGCGCCTGCAGGGCCTGCACTCCGGGCAGGTGCAGGAGCTGCTCTTCGCCGAGGCCGGCATCAACTGGAACGACTACCCGGCGGCCTGCCGGCGCGGCCGGCTGACGGCCCGCACGCGGGGCGAGCGCGAGGTGCGGTACACCCACCGCCGCACCGGCGAGGAGCACACCGCCGTGACCGCGCGCGGGCGCTGGGAGACCGGCGCCGCCCCGCACTTCACGGCGGCGGAGATCACCGCGCTGATCCCCGCCTACCCGGCCTCCGCGGCGGCCGGGTAAGGATGGGCGCATGACGGACGAGAAGCGGGCGCATGCGCGGCGGCTGGCCGCGGCGTCGATCGCGGCCGGCGAGCCCACCGCGTGGTTCGAGACCCTGTACGCCGCGGCCGAGGCCGGCGAGGCCGTCGTGCCGTGGGCGGACCTCGAGCCCAACCCGATGCTCGTCGCGTGGGCGCAGGAGTCGGGGCACCCGCACGGCGGGACCGCGCTCGTCGTCGGGTGCGGCCTCGGCGACGACGCCGAGTACCTGGCCGGCCTCGGCTACCGCACCGTCGCCTTCGACGTCGCCCCGACCGCGGTCGCCGGGGCCCGCCGCCGCTTCCCGGACTCGCCGGTGCGCTACGAGACGGCCGACCTGCTCGCCCCGCCCGCGGACTGGCTCGGCGCGTTCGACCTCGTCTTCGAGTGCTACACCGTCCAGGTGCTGCAGGGCGCCGCCCGCGCGGCCGCGATCGCCAGCTGCGGCGCGCTCGTCGCCCCCGGCGGCACGCTGCTGGTCTTCGCCCGCGCCCGCGAGGACGCCGGCGACCCCGGCGCCATGCCCTGGCCCCTCACCCGGGCCGACATGGAGGCCTTCGCCGCCGGCGATCTCGCGGCGGTACACCTGGAAGCCCTCGACGTCGGCGAGCCCCCGGTGCGCCGATGGTCGGGCACCTTCCGCCGCGCGGTGGTTGAATCGGCGGTGTGAGGACGAACCGTTCCATCCCCGCCGCGACCGTCATCCCGGTGCTCACCTACCCCGACGTGCGGGCCGCCGTCGCGTGGCTCGAGGCCGCGTTCGGGTTCGCCGAGCGCGTCCGCATCGGCGAGGACCACCGCGCGCAGATGCGCGTCGGCGACGGGGCGCTCATCGTCGCCGACACCGGCGGCGAGCGCGGCGCCCCCACCGGCGGGCCGGTCACGCACGCCGTGATGGTCCGCGTCGACGACGCCCGGGCCCACTGCGAACACGCCCGGGCCCACGGGGCGCGCATCGTCATGGAGCCGGCGGACTTCGAGTACGGCGAGCGGCAGTACCAGGCCGAGGACCTCGCCGGGCACCGCTGGACGTTCTCGCAGACCCTCGCCGACGTCGCACCCGAGGAGTGGGGCGGCACGACCGTCGGCTGAAGCCGGCCTGGCGCCCACGCGCGGGTCTCTTGTCGCGCTTCGCGCGGTGGTTGCGGTTGCGGCTAGTGCAGGAGCAGGGCGTAGGTCAGGGTCTCGGCCAGCCAGGCGGCGTACAGCAGAGCGGGCGCCGCCGGGGCCACGGGGGCCGGGGGGAGACTCACCACGTCGCGGAGGCGGGCTCGGGTGCGGGCGGCGGCGCGTTCGGCGGACAGGCGCAGGGCGCCGGCGAGCTGGGTGGACGTGCGTTCGTCGCCGGACAGGACGCGGGGGAGCAGTGAGTGCTCGGCGCGGGCGGCGACGACCAGGCCGGCGCCGTGGTGGTCGGTCTCGATGGTGACCGCGCCGTGGCGGTCCGCGCGCACCGCGTGCACGTCCGACCAGACCAGCAGGCGGGCGCCGATGCTGCCCACGACGCTGACGCCGGCGCCGTTCCAGCTCACGCGGGGGCGCAGGAACAGCCGCCAGCCCGACAGGCAGGCGATCGCGGTGATCGGGGCGGTCATCGCGACGTCGGCCCAGTACGGCAGGTCCGGCAGCAGGCGGGTCAGCACCAGCAGGAACGGCCACGAGGCGGCGACGATGACGGCGTAGCCCGAGAAGCGGTTGTGGCGGTGCGTGTGGACCGTCTCCGGGTCGGCGGAGACGTCCTCCGGGCGCAGCGCCATGATCTCCTCGGGGCGCAGCGGCAGGCGGGCGGCGTCCGGCACGCCGGTGGCGTCGCGGGGGTCGCCGTCGGCGATGCCGCCGTACGTCGGGGCGAAGCGGCCGCTGCGGGCCGGGCCGCGGGGCACCAGCAGCTCGCCGTCGACCGCGACCGCGCACCAGTGGCGCTGGGCCGGCACGCCGAAGAGGACGCCGGGGCGGATGTCGTCGGAGCCGGTGCGGGACAGGGCGAAGAACTCCAGCAGCGCCGGCTCGCCCGGGCGGGCGTCGGTGGCGTAGACGGCGACGCGGCCGCCGAGCGCCCAGACGTACACCTCGGTCGCCGGCTGCTCACCCGTGAACAACGCCCGCGCGGCCACGCCCCGCGCCCTCGCCCGGGCCAGGCACCCGGCGGCGAGCGCGGCCGCGAGGACGGCCAGGGCCAGCCAGGGGCTCGTGTCGTAGGGCTCGCTGACGAGCTGGTAGAGGCCGTCGCCGGAGTCGAGGACGGCGACGTGCGCGCCGACCGGGTGATCGGCCGCCGCCACCACCGTGATCCGGGCGTCGCGGCCGCCGGGCAGGCGCACCTGGAGCGAGTAGTCGTCGGGATGGCCGGTGACCTCGGCCGTGACCCGTTCGGCGCCGGCGAGGCGGGCGTCCGCGCCCGACTGCGACACCAGCGCCGCCGTGCTCACGCCACACGCCACGAGCAGCAGTGGTACCGCGAGCAGTCGCCACCCCAGCCCGTACCGTGGCAGCCTCGAAGGCCGCGGGAGCGTCAGGTGCGACGTCGTCGCCGCCCACATCTGCGCGCCGCTGCCCAGCCCCGGCGGCGCGATCCGGGCGGCGACGAACGCCAGCACGACGAGCCCGGCGTCGGCGCCGCTCAGCCACGCCGGGGAGGCCAGCGCCGGGTGCGCGACCTGCCACAGCACGTCGGTGGCGAAGAACCCGGCGGCCAGCGCCGCGGTCACCGGCAGCGACACGAACGCGACCAGGGGCACGGCCGCGACGAGGCCCAGCAGCACGGCGTTGAGCGGGTCCGGGCCGCACGGGGCGGCGTCGCTGCACTCGACCGGCGGGTCGTACCACAGGTGCAGCGCGATGACCGCGGTCGCGGCGACCGCGACGAGGAACGCGCGGGCGCGGCGCCGCCGGGCGGGGCGCACGGTCCAGCCGAACACGTCGGCGGTGAGCAGCGGGGTCATTTGCGGCCATTCTCCCGGCGCTGAGCAACGCCGATGTCAACGGGGTCGGCCGCAACCGCGCCGAGAGAGCGAGTTCCCGAAGGATCGTGGGCGATTTGTACCCGTGGACCAGTCGTGATGTAGGAGGTAACGTCCCTCCGTGAAAGCGCTCTCTCACAGGTGTGGCGCGCAATCCCCGGCTCGCGATGGCACTCGCCCTGGGCCAAGGACCAGGTCAGGCGAGGCATCGTCGCCCCGCGCCGGGGACGCAGCCACTGTTAGAAAGTAGGTCGCGTTTCATGGCATTGGTCCCCTCCGGCCAGGCGCCCGCCAGGTCTGCCGGGTCAGCACCGGGCCTCCGTCGCCTGGGCCGGTGGTTCGCCCTCGGCGCCGCCGTCCTGCTGACCGCCGCCGCCGTCTCCACCCCGGGCATCGCGGCGGCCGCCCCGGCCGGCAAGTCGGGCGGCCAGCCCGACTTCGGCCCCAACGTCAAGATCTTCGACCCGTCGATGACGGTGGAGCAGATCCAGGCGAGTGTCGACGCCATCCACAATGAGCAGGTCGACAACGAGATGGGCACGCAGCGCTACACGCTGCTGTTCAAGCCCGGCACGTACGGCACGCCCGACCACCCGCTGATCTTCCAGGTCGGGTACTACACCGAGGTCGCCGGCCTCGGGCTCAACCCCACCGACACGGTCATCAACGGCCACGTCGACGTCTACAACCGCTGCCTCGCCGCGGACAACTGCATCGCGCTGGTCAACTTCTGGCGCTCGCTGTCCAACCTCACCATCAACGTGGCCGGCGAGTCCGGCTGCCGCGCCTCCGGTGAGTTCTGGGCGGTGTCGCAGGCCGCGCCGCTGCGCCGGGTGAAGGTCAACGGCAACATGACCTTCATGGACTACTGCACCGCCGGCCCGCAGTACGCCAGCGGCGGCTTCATGTCCGACTCGGTGACCGGCTCGCTGGTCAACGGCTCGCAGCAGCAGTTCCTGGTCCGCGACTCCAACATCGCGTCGTGGTCCAACGCCGTGTGGAACCAGGTGTTCAGCGGCACCGTGGGCGCCCCGGCGCAGCAGTTCCCGAACCCGCCGTACACCACGCTCGCCGCGACGCCGGTGAGCAAGGAGCGGCCGTTCCTGTACGTGGACGCGCAGGGCAAGTGGAAGGTCTTCGTGCCCGCACTGCGCAAGAACTCGTCGGGTGCGACCTGGCAGAACGGCCCGACCCAGGGCCGCTCGGTCCCGATCTCGGACTTCTACCTGGCCAAGCCGTCCGACTCGATCACCGCCATCAACGTCGCGCTGGCCCTGGGCAAGGACCTGATCTTCACGCCCGGGGTGTACAACGTCGACCGTTCCATCCTGGTCTGGCGGCCCGACACCGTCGTGCTCGGCATGGGCATCGCGACGCTGACGGCCGTCAAGGGCGCGGTCCCGCTGTGGATCGCCGACAGCAAGGGCATCGACGTGTCCGGCCTCATGATCGACGCCGGCACCGTCAACTCGCCCGCGCTGATGCAGGTCGGCACGAAGCTCGGCGGCGCCCTCAACCTGGGCGACGCCAACGACCCGACCGTGCTGCACGACGTGTTCTTCCGCGTCGGCGGCCCGCACGTCGGCAAGGCCGACGTGAGCCTCGAGGTCAACTCCGACCACGTCATCCTGGACGACATCTGGGCGTGGCGCGCCGACCACGGCGTGGCGGGCTCGGTCGGCTGGGACGTCAACACCGGGCGTAACGGCGTCATCGTCAACGGCGACGACGTCCTCGCGACCGGCCTGTTCGTCGAGCACTACCAGCAGTACAACGTCATCTGGAACGGGGAGCGCGGCAAGACGATCTTCTTCCAGAACGAGCTGCCGTACGACCCGCCGAACCAGGCGGCCTGGCAGCACGACGGCACGCTGGGCTGGGCCGCGTACAAGGTCAACGACCGCGTGAAGACCCACGAGCTGTGGGGTGGCGGCAGCTACATCTTCACCAACGTGGACCCGACCATCCACGCGGCGCACGGCTTCGAGGTCCCGAACAAGCCCGGCGTGCGGCTGCACGACGTGCTGACGGTCAACCTCAGCGCCGGCACCATCGACCACGTCGTCAACGACACCGGCGCGCCGGTGAACAACGACGCGATCGGCGTGCCCAGCTACCTGGCCAACTACCCGTCGTAAGTACCCGCACAAAAGCGGCGCCCGGCCTTCGCGGCCGGGCGCCGTTTTGCTGCGGTCTGCGTCAGCCGGTGTAGCCGGCGAAGATCTTCGAGAACTCGTACGGCGACTGCGGGACGTTGGTGCACATGTACAGCGCGCCGTTGCAGGCGTTGCGGTCGCGGGTCTCCTCCCAGAACGACAGCATGCCCAGGTGGTTCTGCTGGGCGAAGGTGACCAGCTGGCGGGCGTCGTTCTGGTCGTACGTGCCGCCGTCGTCGTTCTTGCCCAGCATGGGGGTCACGCCGAGCATGCGCCACACCTGGGCGTCGGTCTTGCTCGGGTACAGGCCCTTGAGCTGCGTGAACGTCGACTGGGCGGCCTGCACGGCGAAGTTGCCGTAGTCGCCGGTGGAGCGCTGGTAGTCCATCGCCATGACGTTGACGAGGTCGAGGTTGACGCCGGCGTCGCGGGCCGAGCGGACCACGTTCAGCCCGTCGCTGGTGAGGCCCTCGGGCAGTACCGGCAGGGTGAGCGAGATCTTCACGCTCGGCCGGGCGGCCTGCAGCAGGGCCAGGGCCTGCGAGCGGCGGGCGATGGTCGTCGGGTCGGCGACCGCGGCGCCCTCGATGTCCAGGTCGATGTAGTTGAGGCTGTACGCGTCCACAACGGCCTGGTACTCGGCCTCGACCGCGGCCGGCGTGGAGCAGGCCTGGGCCAGCTCGATGCCGCTGGCGCCGCCGAAGGAGATCTTCACGTCGCCGCCGCGGGCCCGGACGGCGTCGATCTGGTCCTTCGCCCACGCGGCGCGCGGGTCGTAGGCGTTGAACCACGACGCCTTGCAGCCGGCGCTGTTGACGAACGCGAGCGTGAAGTTCTTGAGGTTCCCGCCGGTGGCCATGTCGGTCAGGGTCGGGGTGGGCCAGGCGCCCATGTCGACGTACGGCGCGACCGCGAGCGTGCTGCCGCCCCCACCGCCGCCGCCCCCGCCGCCGGCCTGGGTGGTCGCGCTGACCTGGTTGCTCGCCGCCGAGGCGTTGCCGGCCGCGTCGCGGGCCTTCACGGTGAAGGTGTAGGCCGTCGACGCGGAGAGGCCGGACACGGTACCGCTGGTGCCGGTGACCGACGCCGCGAGCGTGCTGCCGCGGTAGATGTCGTAGCCGGTGACGCCGACGTTGTCGGTCGAGGCGTTCCAGGCGAGGCTCACGCTGCTGGACGTCGTGGCGGTGACGCGCAGGCTGCCCGGGGCCGTCGGGGCCTGGGTGTCGGCGACGCCGGCGCAGGAGGCGCCGTTGAGCTTGCAGTTGGCGGGCTTGCCGGAGCCGGACACGAGGAACCCGAAGCTCGTCGCGGCGCCGGCGGCGATCGTGCCGTTGTAGGTCCGGTTGGTCGCGGTGACGTGGGTGCCGCTCTGGCTCATGAGCGCATCCCAGTAGCTGCCGAGCGTCGAGCCCGACGGCAGGTCGAACTCGACCGTCCACGACGTGACGGTGGCGGCCGTCCCGTTCGTGATCGTGTACTTCGCCTGGTAGCCGCTGCCCCAGTCGGAGTCGTAGCTGAGCGTGGCGGTGAGCGAGCCGGCGGCCTGCGCCGGCGTGGTGATGGCCGCGATACCGCCGGCGGTCGCCAGGACCGCGGCCGCGGCCAGGACGAGCCGGAGTCGGGATGTCATCACTGCCTCCTGCATCCAGGGAGAACGAGGAATCTATTGAGGCACAACAATAAAGAAAGTTAACTAAAAGTCAACCGGTTGTGGTCATGCGGCATGATGCTCGGGTGGGCAAGCACCACTCCCGCTCGCGCGGCCCCGACGACGTCCCGGTCACCGACCCCGACGCCCGTCTCCCGGCCCTGCTGCTGAGCCGCTGGTGGTGGGCGGCGCCCCTGCCCGCCCTGGCGTTGTGGCCGGCCGCCCCGCTCGCGGCGGTGACCCTGACGGTGGCGTTGTCCGGCCTCGTGGCGGCGGCCCGCGCCGTGGTGCCGCGGGCGCTGGCCCCGCGCCACGGCCTCGTCTACGTCCCGCCCGCCGCCCTCCCCGCCTGGCGCGAGGCCGAACGGGCGGAGCAGCGCATCCGCGCGTCGTGGCCTTCCCTGGGTGCCATGGCGGACCCGCCCGACATCGGCCCCGCCCTGGACCGCGCCCGCTACCGGCTGGCGCTGCTGCTGCACCGGCGCGACGAGCTGGACCGGGCGCTGCAGGAACTGCGCGCCGCCACGAACGGCCTCCCGGCCGGCGCCCCGCTGCGCGCCGAGGCCCACGAGCGCGGCGCGGAGTTCGCGGCCCGGCGGGCCGAGCTGTCGGATCGCATCGCGGAGCGCATCGGCGCGCTGCGCCGCCTGGCGGAGGCGGCGGGCGACCACGCCCACCACGTATCCCGCTCGGACCGGGCCCGGGACGCGCTGCGGCGGGCGGAGGCGGCCGCGATCGGCCCCGAGCCGGCGCCGGACGCGGTCGCGGAGCTGACCGAGCGCACGGAGGCGGTGCTGGCCGCGTACCGCGAGCTGTCCGCGCTCTAGAACGGATGCGGGTCGAGCAGCACGGCGACCAGCCGCCCTTCCTCCAGCGCCCGGACCTCGGGATGGTTGGCCCCCAGCACCTCGGCCAGGGCCCGCACGGCAGCGTGGCCGGGCTCCCCGCCGGTCCGCATCAGGGCGGCGTCGGCCCGGGCCAGCAGCGTGGCGGGGTGCCGGTCACCGAGCCCCGCCCCGAGGAGCTCGGCGACCGCCTCGGCTTCCCGTTGCGCCGGCTCGTTGCCCACGGTCCCGAATCCGAACTCGAGCACAACGAGGTTGAGGCGGGCCGCCAGCCGGTGCGGATGCTCGGGGTGCAGCGCCCGGGCGAGCTCGTCGTGGGCGAGCTCGACCGCGAAGACGGCGGTGGCGATGTCGCCCATGGCGCGTTCGGCAACGGCGAAGTTGTTCAGGGCGGCGAGCGTATGCGGGTGGCCGTGGCCGAACAGGCCGGCGTAGTCCTCGTGCGCCACCTTGAACTCCGACCGGGCGCCGCCAGCTCACCGCGCGCGAACGCGTTCTCGAGGTACGCGGGGGAGTACAGCGGCACGAAGACCTGCGCGGATCCGAGCGCGCGGATCCGCGCCGCGTTGCGGTCGGCCCCCGCCCGCACCTCTGCCTCGAGGAATCCCACGGGCTCGGCCGCGCCCGCCCCGACCCGGGCCCGGACCTGCCGGGACAGATCGCCGAAGAACCGCCGCACCTCGCGGTCGGGATCGGCCGCCGACCCGCTCAGCGGGGCCGGGGGAGCGTGGCTGAGGAAGAAGTACATCGACGTTATGTGATGACCGACGGCAGGTCGGCCGGATCCGTCGTCAGCGGCCCGACGTGGTTGCTCTGATAAATCTCCACGATGCGCTGGGCCAGCCGGAAGATGACCTCGTCGGTGCCGGGGGCGTTCGAGGCGAGCATCCCGTACAGACCGTCTTCCGTGTATTGCTGCGAGTTGCCAGAACGACCGACGCGGCTGGGATAGAAGAATTGGATGTTCCGAATCGCATCGGGCATCTGACTGAAGTTTGAGAGTGTCGATGTCCAGAGGACCGGCAATATCGATGTGGAACGGGTCGGGCTCTCGTTCTCGCGAGAGCGCACCGCTCGGGAGGTGAAGGCGTTCCACTCGAGCGCGCACCATCGACTTCTGGGATACGCCGGCGACAGCAGCGGGACGAACACCTGGCAGCTGCCGAGGGCTTCCAGGCTGCGGCTGGGGTAGTCGCCGGTGTCGTCCTGGGACACGTCGAGGTAGCCCGGATCGGCGCCGGCCTCGCGGTAGACCAGGTTGTTGAGGTGCAGCGAGAGCTCGTGAAAGAAGTTGACCACGCGGTTGCTGACGGTCGGCGCTGCGGGCTGCGGAGACCTCGGCCTCGCGTAGCTGACGAAGAACACCGGGGCCGCCGGGTCCAGATCCTCGACAGAGGGCGGCGCCTCACGATCCCGTACCTCTGCGGCCGGCGTCGGCCGCACCCTCGTTTCGGCCACGCCCTCCAGCAGCGGATCCAAGTGCTCGGCGCCAACCCATTTCCGCACCATTCCGGGGATACCGTGCACCGTGATGCCGACGACCGATCCGTCGATCCGTCGTAACACTGGCGAACCGGCAAGATCCCCAGCGTATTTCGTGCCCGAACGGGCGCTCGGCACGGCCAGGCCGGGTGCCGACGCCGGCAGCGGTACGTCACAGCGCAGCACCGCAACGTCCCGCGGCCGGTCGGCGGCGACGACAACCGCGGTGGCGGTGTCGTAGCCGGCCTGCGCTCCGATCAGCACCTCGTCGCCGACGTCCTCGGCGCCGGCCGCCGCGACGACGTTCCAGGCGGTGGCCAGCACCCCGGGTTCGATCTGGAAGCACGCGCCGGTCACGGTCCCGTTTTGGTCGAAGACGCGGCCCAGGTAGTCCTGCGTGCCGGGTTGCGCCTCCAATTCGAGCATGTGCCCGGACGATCCCGCGGGCATGTTCCCGAAGAAGAAGCGCGCGCCGACGCCCGGTCTATGCCGCGCCGACCATGCCGCGAGCTCGGCCTCGAGCATGCGGCGCAGAGTATCGACGCCCGACCACGGTGGGCCCGCTACGAAGATGTCCTGGTCCGACGTCAGGAGCCAGGTCAGGATCTGGCGCAGGTGGCGGCGGCCGGTCTCGTCCGTCAGGCCGCCCATCGGGAAGTCGGCGATCATTGCGGCGATCTGGTCCGGGTCCGGGTCCGGCCGTGGAGCGCGAGTGTGCGCCGTGGTCGAGACGCGCCTGAGGAGGCGCTCGGCCTGGCTGCTCTCCGGCGGGGAGCCGGTCGCCTTGACGTCGCGCAGCGTCTCCACGGCCGGGTCCGGGTCCACGCCGGGCAGGGCGCCGATCGCGCCGACCGCGCGGATCGCGGCCGTGCGCGCGCCCGGGCGGGCCGCATCGAGGCGGCCGATGGCGGCGGCCAGCTCGTCGTCCAGGGTCACGTCGGCGGGCGGGCGGTCGAGGTGGCCGCGCATGGCGACGTACCACGGGTCGCCGAGGTCGGCGTCCTCGTCGTGCGCCGTGTTCGAGGCCAGCCACGCCTCGGCCCGGGCCGGGTCGAGGACGTGCAGGGCGGTGAGGCGCTGGGCGAAGTCCAGGCTCGGGCTGTCGTCCCAGACGAGCGTCTCGCAGTACTGCTCGAGGAGCAGCGCCACCCGCCGCAGCCGCTCCTCGCCGAAGCGGGTGTTCAGGCCGATCAGCAGGATCGAGCGCAGGTCCGGCTCGATCTCGTACAGGCCCTCGCCCAGCTCGCGGAAGAGCGGGGAGAGCAGCAGCCGGGCCTCCGTCTCCCAGTCCAGGTCGTCGAGGAAGTTGATGCGCAGCAGGTGCAGCAGCTCGACGTCGACGGCCACCGGCAGGGCGGCGTGGTAGGCCAGCTCGACGGCCCGGGGCGGCAGGGTGCCCAGGACGTCGTCGAGGCGGTTGGTCGCGGCCGCGGGCGTGGTCACAGCGGCCGCTCCACCGCGGTGTGCCGGCCGCGCAGGGCGTCGACCGCGCGGTACATGCCGGGCAGGTCCAGCGGCTGCATCGGCACGTGGCGGGCGATCAGGCCGGCGGTCGTGCGGGGCCACCGGTGGCGCGGGACGGGGTTGAGCCAGGCGAGGGTGGCGCGGCGGCGGCGGACCGCCTTGGCGAGGGCGATGGTGTCGAGCAGCCGGACCGTGTCGAGGGTCCCGCGGGCCGCGCCGGCGTCGCTGACGACGGCCACCGAGGAGTCCGGCGTCAGGGCGGCGAGCAGGCGGCCCAGGTCGACGGGCTCGGTCAGGGCCGCGTCGGCGTAGACGGCGCCGCCGGTCAGCGCCTCGATGCGGGGCAGGATCTGGTCGAGGTCGGCGGTGCCCGGCGCGGCCGCGGCGAGCACCGAGCGGTCGCCGTGGGAGGGCACGTCATGGAAGTAGGCGACGGTCAGCACGTCGAGCCGGGCCGCGTTCGCGATCGCCCGGCCGATGTGCTCGACGTAGCGGTGGTAGGGCGTCATCGAGCCGTCGCGGTCGACCAGCAGGAGCAGCCGGGCGGCGTTGCGCACGGCCGGGACGAGGACGGGCGGCACGGCGACCCCGGCGCGGGCCCGCCGCTCGACGGTGGCCGCCACGTCGAGACGGGTCCGCGGGCCCTGCCGGACCGGGTGGCGCAGCCGGCGCCAGACCTGGGCGACGGCCCGCTCGCCGATCGGGTACTGCGGCACGAGCAGCAGCGTCGGGTCGCGCTGGCCGCTCAGCGGCGGCGCGCTGGAACCGGACCCCGGCTGGTTCAGCGCCACCGTGCCGATCGGGCGGTCCGCGGCCGCCCGGGCCGGCTCGCCGTCGCCCGCCCCGCCGGTCGTGGACGGCGCGGCCACGTCCCAGGCCGGCACGTTGCTGCGGGCGAACACGGCCTCGATCGTGCGGGCCTCCTCCCGCGACTTCGCCCACAGGCGCACGCACAGCGCCCGCAGCTCGTCCGTCGAGCGCCAGCCGAAACCGGCGGCCAGCGCCTCCTGCAGGGCCATGCAGTCGTCGACGCCGAGCGGGATTCCCCGGCGGCGCACGTCGCGGACCAGCGACCGGACGAAGGCGGGCAGCGGCGCGCTCATCGGTCGCGGAGCATGCGTTCGACGCGGACCTGATCGCCGTGCTGCTTGATCAGCGCGCCGGCGTGCGGCAGCTTCGCCACCTCGGCCGGGGTCGCGGCCGTGTCGGCGAGGTAGCTGAGCCAGTCGATGAGCTCGCTCAGGCCGGGGTTCTTGGCGAGGTCCAGCCCGCGCAGCTCCTGCAGTACCGCCACGGCCGCCTCGACGAGGTCGGGCCGGTCGATGTCGTGCAGGGCCAGGATCTCGGGCAGCTCCTCGTCGTCGGGGAACTCGACGTAGTGGAAGATGCACCGGCGCAGGAACGCGTCCGGCAGCGTCTTCTCCTCGTTGTTCGTGACGATGACCAGCGGCCACAGATCCCGCTCGCCCCGCGGCACCTCGTAGCGCAGGCCGGGCACCTCGGCGACGCTGAAGGCCAGCTCGTCCAGCTCGTACAGCAGGTCGTTGGGAAAGTCGAGGTCCGCCTTGTCGATCTCGTCGATGAGCACGACCGACGGCCGGCCGTAGCCGGCGCGGGCGATCGCCCGGCCCAGCGGGCCGAGGGTGACGTAGTCGCGCGCCTGCGGCCGTGGGCCGTGGCCGTCCGACGACAGGACCTGCACGTCGTAGAGGCGGCGGACCGCCTCGAAGGTGTACAGCAGGTCCCGGCCGAGGCTGGTCGACTTGATGACGGCCAGCTCGAGCGGCCGGCCGAGCGCGTACGCCACGGCGTGGGCCAGGCGCGTCTTGCCGGCGCCGGGGTGGCCCTGCAGCAGCAGCGGCCGGCCCAGGGCCAGGGCCAGGTTGACCGCGTCCTCCAGGGCGGCGGAGGCGCGGTACCGCTCCCGCTGGACGATCACCGTCGGCGGGTCCTGCTCCGCGACCACGCCGTCCACGACGGTCTCGATCGGGCGCTCATCGGGCAGCTCCGCGTTCCGGTCGAACCGGACGCCGCGGTGGACGCGGCCGTGGCTAGGCATCGCGGCCCGCCCCCTTCAGGTAGTTGACGAAGGTCTCGATGTCGTCGTGGATTTCCTTGATGTCGCGGTCCATCGACTCGAAGACGCTGCCCGGGTTGAGGGCGTCGTTCTCCTCCGCGGCGTAGGCGCAGATGAGCTCGCTCCAGGCCCGCCAGGCGTCGGGCACGCGCAGCACGCCCGCCGCCTCGGCCGTCCAGTACTCGATGTCCTCGCGCACGACCACCGGCGCCGGCAGCGGGTGCATGGCGGCCGGAAGCTGGACGTCCGGCGTGACGGTGACCAGCAGCATGAGCTGGAAGCCTCCGGCGTCGAACTGGCCTTCCAGCCGCTCGACCAGACGTTGCAGCACCGGCGTTGGTGCGCGGATGGCGTCGATGTGCCGGGCGAGGTCGGTGTGCCGCAGCTCCGTGCGGTGCCGCAGGATCGCGCGGGCGACCGTGTCGGCGGTGGAGGCCAGCGTGCCCAGGCTCAGGTTCCCCTTGTCCTTGATCGGGTGGTAGACGGCCGTGACCCACTCCATGAGCTTGTGGCCGATGCGGACGTCGGGGTGCGGCAGCGCGAAGAGCTGCACGGGGCTGCGGTCCCGGGCCCGCAGCAGGGCGGCGCGCACCTGCTTCAGGTCGAAGTAGGTGGTCGTGAGGCTGCGGTGCTGCTCCGGGATGGTGAACGCGAGCCGGCTGCGCCGGCGCTCCTCGGCCGCCTCTCGCAGCCGGTCGAGGACCGGGGTCCAGCCCAGGCTCGCCAGCGCGGCCTCGAGCTCGCCGAGGCGTCCCTCGCCCTCCAGCCAGTCCCAGATCCGCGGGATCTTCTCGTCGGCCGGGGCGGTGGCGTAGACGTCCGCCGGCACCTCGAGGTAGCGGGCCAGGTCCAGCCACTTCTGGCCGGCCAGCGCCTTGCAGACGGCGATGCGGACCGGCCCCGGGTACAGCCGCTCCTCAGCCACGCAGCAGCTCCTCGGCCAGGTCGGCGCGGCCGATGAACACGAGCGCGGCCGGCAGCTCGCGCAGCCGGCCGCGGGCCGCGAGCCACTCCCACACCCGCGCCGGCTCGTCGCCCTTGGCGAACGTGGCGCGGTCGTGCGGCGGGATCTCGAAGTACAGGGCGAGCTTGGTCCAGTCGTCGACGAGCCGCCAGCAGATCTGCAGCATCCGCGGGCCGCGGACGACGAGGTCGGGCTGGGCCGGTGCGGCGACCGTAAGGCGGCGCAGGACGGCGGCGGCGAAGCGCGCCGCGGCCTCGGCGGCGCCGGCCCGGCCGCGGTCGTCCTTGGCCTCGTCGGCGAGGTCGCTGACGCCCTTGACCATGAGGAAGCGGCCGCCGAAGCGGTAGGCGGCCAGCGCGACGCCGAAGCTCTCCATCTCCACGGCGACGGCCTTGGGCCAGTCGCGGCGGAAGCCGGCCAGCACGTCCGCGTCGGCGACGACCTTCTCGCCGCTGAGCACCGTGCCGAAGTGGACGGCGGCCGGCGGCGCCCACTCGGCCGGCTGGACGCTGCGCGCCGCGGCGAGCAGGTCGAAGTCCGGGCGGTACGCCTCGGGCCGGCGCTGGGCGCCGTCCGGCAGCAGCTTCCCCGCCTCGTACCCGACCACCTGGTCGGGCACGACGACGTCCCCGACGCGCACGCCCGCGGCGCCGAAGCCGCCGGCGATGCCGACGAGCAGGATGCGCTCGGCCCGCCAGCGGGCCAGGAGACTTCCGGCCATGACCGCGGCGCCCGGGTTGCCCATGCCGTGCAGCGACTCCACCGCGACCCGCAGCCCGCCGGCCCGGCCGGTGTACAGGTCGCGGCCGCTGTCCCGCGTCACCTCGACGTCGTCGAGGACGGCGAGGACGGCGTCCTGCTCCTCGGCCAGCGCCGTCGCCACGACGGCGCCGACCGCCGGCGGCCCGGCGGGGGATACGTCTGCCACCCGGACACCTTGCCACAGGTCGACTACGAAACGGCATCGACGCAGGGCCGATCGCGGGCGGCACGAAAGGCCGGGTGGGCCCGCGCCGTGACGTGTCGAATCTCTGCGTCGTCAGGAGGTAAACCGGTTCGCTGGGTCGGCGGCGCCGGGCGGACTCAGGGTCACGAACGGGTCGCCCCGAGCGGCGTCGGGTGGGGCGGCGAGTGGTTTGCCCGGCAGCGTGACGCGTCGATGCGGGTGGCGGGCCGGTGTGCGGCATGATGTGCCGATGGGCAGGCACGAGCGGCGGCGGCGGACCGTGTGCGTGGTTCGCGATCCGCGGCGGGTCGCCCTTGCGCTTCGCCCGCTCCGAGCCGATCGTGCCGAACCGCGGGCCGGGTGGTGGGTGTGGCTGGTGCCGCTGTGCGGGCTCGTGCTGTGGCCGCTGGCGCCCGCCGCCGCCTTCCTGGTCGCCGTTGCGCTGGTGTTCGGGGTCGGGGGGCTCGTGCGGTACCGCATGGGCAGCGGGATCCGGCTCGAAGGGGACGCGGCGCGGGACTGGGTGCGCGCGGCCTCGCTGCTGCGGGAGATCCGGCGGGGGTGGCGGGGGCTGGGCGGGATGGCCGAGCCGGCGGACATCCGGCCGACACTGGCGCTGACCGGCTACCACCTGGCGAAGCTGATCAGCGCGCGGGCGCGCATGGCGGCGTACGCGCAGGAGCTGCGGGCCGCGCGGGCCGGGCTCGCGCCGGGGGAGCTGCGCGACGAGGCCGACGAGCGGGCCGAGGTGGCCGAGGAGCGGGCACGGGAGCTCGGGGCGCAGTTCGCCGCCCGGGTCGAGGCGCTCGGGCGGCTGGCCTCCTCGCTGCGCGGGCACGAGCGGGCCGAGCGGGTGCGGGCGCTGCTCGCCGCCGGGCCGCCGGCGGTGGAGGAGCCGGGGGCGGACCCGATCGCCGAGGTCGAGGGGCGGACGGCGGTCGTGCTGGCGGCCTACGAAGAACTGTCCGGGTTGCGACCGTCGCCGTCCGAAACGCGATCGTAGGGGCGGGGCGCGCGGCACTACGATTGGGGCCATGTCACCGGCCTTCGGGCTCGGGATCGACTTCGGTACGTCGAACACGGTCGCCCTGATGCGCTGGCCCGACGGGCGGGTCAGGCCGCTGCTGTTCGACGCCAACCCGTTGCTCCCGTCCGCCGTGTTCGCCCCGTCCAAGCCGGGGCCGGGATCGGCCGCGCCCGAGAGCCCGGGGGAGCTGGTCGTCGGCGGCGACGCGCTGCACCACGCGCGGTTCGACCCGGCGGGGCTCGAACCGAACCCGAAGCAGCACATCGACGAGCAGGCCATCCTGCTCGGGGCGCGCGAGGTCGCGGTCACCGAGCTCGTCGCCGCGGTGCTCCGGTTCGTGTACGCCGAGGCCCGGCGGGTCGCCGGCTCCGACGACTTCGCGGTGGCGCTCGCCCATCCGGCCGGGTGGGGGACCTCGCGGCGCGCGGTGCTCGCCGAGGCGGCGCGGCGGGCCGGGCTGGGCTCGGCGCGGCTCGTGCCCGAGCCGGTCGCGGCCGCCCACGCGTTCACCGCGGTGCTCGGGCAGCAGGTGCCGACCGGCAAGGCCCTCGTCGTGTACGACCTGGGCGCCGGGACGTTCGACGCCAGCGTGGTCGTGCGGCGCCCGGCCGGGTTCGAGGCGGTCGCCGTCGACGGGCTCACCGACGTCGGCGGGCTCGACATCGACGCGACGATCGTGCGGTGGCTCGGCGAGCGGTACTCGCCCAACGACCCCGAGCTGTGGAACCGGCTCGCCGACGCGCAGGACGCCGAGTCGCTGCGCCACCGGCGGATGCTGTGGCACGACGCCCGGGTGGCCAAGGAGATGCTGTCGCGGGCCCCGGCGGTGGTCCTGCAGATGCCGCCCCCGCTCAACGTCGACGCCCAGCTGACCCGCGACGAGTTCGAGGCGGCCGCGAAGCCGCTGCTCGAGCGGACCGTGTTCACCACCGCCGCGCTCATCCGCCAGGCCGGCGTCGCGCCCGACGACGTGGCCGGTGTGCTGCTCGTCGGCGGTGGCAGCCGCATCCCGCTCGTGGCGACGATGCTGCACCGGTCGCTCGGGATCGCGCCGACGATCACCGAGCAGCCCGAGATCGTGGTGGCGGAGGGGTGCCTGCTGTCGCTCTCGGCGGCGCCGGGGGACGGGGCGGGGGCGCCGGGGGAGGGGCCGCTGTGGCCGGCCGCCGCGGCGGCGGCCGCGCCGTACGCCTCGATGGCCGCCGCGCAGAGCCCGCCGGCGCCGATCTCGCCGAACGCCCCGGTCCCGCCGCCGAGTCCGATCGCCCCGAACCCCGTTGCCGCGAACCCGGTTGATTCGAACCCGGTTGCGGCGAGTATGGCCGCGCCGCCGGTGGATGGCGGTGGTCCGGCGTGGCCGGCGTGGCCCGAGGGCGGTCAGCCGGTGCCCGGGACGTCTGGAATGCCTGCCGAGCCGGTCTCCGGTATGCCCGGTGCGCCCGTGTCGAGCGTGCCCACCTCCGGTGCGCCGGCCCGCGAGGTCGGCAGTGCCCCGGTGTCGGGAGTGCCGGCGGCGCCGGTCTCCGGGGTGCCGGTGTCAGGGGCGCCCGGGGCCAGGGGGACGCTGTACCAGACGGGGCAGTTCCCGACCGTCACACCTCAGGCGCCGCCGCCGGTCAACCGGTACGTGCCGCCGCCGATGGCCGTGCCGTATGCGGCAGCTGTGCCGGTCTCGCCGGGGCCGCAGAGCCGGGTGATTCCGGTGTACGACGACGGGCGCTCCGGTGCGCCGGTGCGGCCCGCCAGCCCGGCCGGGCCGCCGTTGACCGACGGGCGGGGGCCGCGGCGGGAGCGGGGAAACCTGCTCAACGCGATCCTCGTCGTCGTGGCGCTCATCGCGCTCGCCGGGGCCGGCACGACCATCTATCTGGTGCAGCTGGACAAGAAGCCGGCGGCGACCAGCGAGACGCCGACACCGGACACGACGACCGGGGACGCGCCGAGCCAGGACGGCGGCGGGGCGGTGGGCGGCGACGACACCGCCACGGCGACGAGCACGACGACGCGGGCGCAGGCCACGACGCAGCGGGCCGAGACGATCACGATGCCGGATCTCAGCGGGCTGTACATCGACTACGCCAAGGAGCAGCTGCGCGACGCCGGGTTCGACGGGACGATCCGCACCCAGCAGCGCACGACGAGCGACGCGGACCAGGTCGGGCACGTGCTCGCGCAGGATCCCAAGGCGAACAAGCAGGTGGCCAAGAACGGGACGGTCACGCTGTGGGTCGGGGCGCTCGAGGCGAGCCCGAAGACGTCGGCGCCGCCCAAGTGCACGCCGGGGCCCGGCTGCCCGACCGCCTCGAGCGGCAACGGGGGCTGAGGGCCGGTTCTGTTCTTGGCACCACGGACGCCGGGATTCCTCGCGGGAGGAACGGTCGTGCGTTGCACGGACCCGAGCCATGGATACATCAAGGGTTTGAACCGGGTTGGCAGACTGGGGCCGCAACCGTCCACTGCGGACATTGAGGAGGCCGGCGGGATGTCGAACACCAACACGTACCTCGATCAGGTGGTCAAGCAGCAGGAGCGGCTCGAGGCCGACCTGCGTTCGAAGCGCAGCGCACCGCCGTCCGCGATGCCGCCGATGGCGCAGGCGGCGAGCGGCGGGGGCGGCGGCCGCGGCGGCGGCGTGGTGACGCAGCCGGCGCCGAACGCGGTCGAGGTGCGGGTGACCGGGTTCGGGCGGTGGAAGACCGTCCTGGTGCCGCCGAACGCGTTCGTCGTGCACACGCGGCGCGGGCGGGACGAGCCGCTGCACGTCGGGCTCGGCGTCTCGTTCCGGTACAACCCGGCGACCGACTCGTACCTCGTCGTGCCCGGCGCGATGCAGACGATCCTCATCAACGCGTACTGCATCTGCCGCGAGCTGCAGGGCGTGCTCGTGCAGGCCTACGTGCAGTGGATCATCCAGGACTTCTCCACGGCGTACCGGCGGCTGGACTTCGGCGACGCCGAGGACCCGATGCGGCTGGTCAACCTGCAGCTCAAGGAGCAGGCGGAGGCGGCCATCAAGGACAAGGTGTCCACGATGGGCGTGGCCGACGTGCTCAGCGACAAGCAGCCGATCATCGAGGAGCTCACGGCGCGGCTGCGCGCGGTCGCCGAGGGCTCCGGCAGCGCCGACGAGGGGCTGGGGCTGCGGATCGTGACGGTGCAGATCAAGGAGGCCGTCGTCAGCTCGTCGCGGCTGTGGGAGAACCTGCAGAAGCCGTACCGCTCGGAGCAGGGGCGCATCGCGCGGCTGGCCGAGCTGGCGGCCGAGGAGGCGGTGGCCGAGCGGGAGCTCGCCTCCGGGCGGCGGCGCGAGCAGCAGCGCATCGAGAGCGAGCGGGAGCTGGCCGAGCAGCGGGCGCGCAACGCGGCGCTGGAGTTCGACCGGGAGACGGCCGAGGCGCTGCGCCGCTCGCAGCGCGAGCAGGAGGACGCCCGCGCGCTCGCCGAGCTGCAGGACGCGACGAGCCGGCACGCGCTCGCCCTGGAGCGGGAGCGGGCGGCCGAGGAGGCCGAGATCGGGCGGCTGCGCATCGAGCGGGAGGCCGAGCTGACCCGGCTGGCCGCCGACGCCGAGATCGCGCTCGCCGCGGCCCGGTCGCAGGGTACGCACGAGCAGGCGCTGCTGGAGCTCGAGCGGGTCCGGCTGCGGGCCGGCATCGACAACGAGCAGTCGGCCGAGGCGCTGCAGGCGCGGCTCATCGAGCGGCTGCCGGCGATCGTGGAGAAGCTGCCGAAGCCGGCCGAGCTGCGCGCGGTGAACATCGGCGGGACGGACGGGACGAGCGTGGCGGGGCTGATCGCGGAGCTGACCACGGTGGTGAACGCGCTGCGGCGTACCGGCTGACCTTGCCGCCGCCGGGCACGTTTCCGGGCCGCGCCGCGGGCAATGGGACAGGTCATGCCAATGCCATCACTCGTGGCCGCGGCCCTGACCGGCACCCTGGTCCTCGCGCCGCTGGCCGCGCCCCCGCAGCAGTCGCAGCAGGACTCCGCGTTCATCACGGCCGCCGGCTACGGCGGCAACTTCGAGGTCGCCGGCGGCCAGCTGGCGCAGGCCCGGGGCGGTTCGCCGGCCGTGCGCGCCTTCGGGGCGCGGATGGTCACCGACCACACCCGGATCGACAACCAGCTCGCCGCGATCGCCACCAAGGCCGGCGGCGCGACCGTGCCGCACGGGCTCAACCCGTCGCAGCAGCACATCGTCACGAACTGGTCGCGGCTCAACGGGCAGGCGTTCGACTGCTCGTACGAGCCGGCCGCGTACCTCGACCACGTCGGCGCGATCGGGCTGTTCCAGGCCGAGGCCGCGCACGGCGACAACCCCGACCTGGTCACCTTCGCCCGGCAGACGCTGCCGACCCTGCAGGAGCACGAGCGGATGATCTCGGCCGCGCTGACCGGCCTCAACTGCAGCGTGGTCTGAACGCAACGGCCCGCCCGGGCATCCCGGGCGGGCCGCGTGTTCGTCAGGTCGTTAGGGCAGGACGTAGTTCTCGTTCAGGGCCGCGCCGCGGTCCGGCTTGTACTGGTCGAAGCCGCGGGGGTCGCACTGCAGGCCACCGTTGATGCAGTGGTCGGACAGCGCCTTGAGGGTCGGGGCGTCCCACGCGTTGTAGAAGTCGTAGTGGAACGAGTAGCCGCGGCCGCTGGAGAAGTGCACGTTGGCCATGTTGCCGGAGACCGGCCAGGCCATCTTGAACTCGATCATCGGCACGGCCACCGGGTGGTCCGGCGGGCAGACACCGACGACCGGGTAGGCCATGTGCGCCTTGTGGTCGGGGGAGTCCAGGTGCGTGCCGTCCCAGCAGCTCGGGGCCTGGAGACGGACGTTGAGCTGGCTGCCCGCCACGCAGTTGGCCGGGATGTCCCACTGCTTGGTGATGTCGCCGCACTCGAAGCCCTCGACGTGGCCGGGGTTGTTCTGGAAGTCGGCCATCGTCGCGGACGGGCTGCCCACGACGTAGCGCAGGCCGGCCGGGAACGGGCGGACGCTGCGGTAGTCGATCACGCCGCTCTTGTAGTAGATGACCTGGCGGCCGACCGGCTGCACGGCCTGGTCGCCGTTGAGCAGGGTGGGCATCCAGTAGGCGCTCTTGTCGCCCGGCGTGATGCACGCGGTGCCGCCGGCCTGCAGCGACGCGAGCGTGGTGTTGGCGTTCGTGGTCGTGTTGCCCATGAACGTGTGGAAGTGCGACGCGCCCGGCAGGCCGAAGAAGACGATCGGGTCGTCCTGCAGGTTGCTGCGGCTGACCGAGCAGTTCGCCTGGAACTCGTGGTGGGTCGTCGGCGGGTTGGTCGGGGGCGGGGTCGCCGTCGACGGCACCACGCCGGTGACCGGCGGGTTGGCCGGCACCCAGCCCGGGCCGTCGGTGGACGGCGGGGTGGTGGTGAACGCGCCGTACACCTTGAACTCGTACAGCGAGTAGCCGTAGCCGGTGCCGCGCTGCGTGCCGTACATGCGCACGTAGCGGCCGGTGCCGTTCACGTTGAGCGTCTGCGTGCCGCCGGTGGACGTCGTGGTGCTGTAGATGTCCGTCCAGGCGTTGCCGTCGGCCGAGGTCTGGATCTGGAAGGCCTTGGCGTAGGCCGCCTCCCACTGCAGCACCACCTGGGAGACCGTGGCGGTGGATCCCAGGTCGACCCGCAGCCACTGCGGGTCGCTCCACTGGCTGCTCCAGCGGGTGGAGTTGTTGCCGTCGAAGGCGGCCGCGGCCGGGGACTCGCCGAGCTCGGTCGACGAGGCGAGGGCCGGCCGGCCCTGTGACAGCAGCGTTGCGGTGGCCGCGTCGGCGTTCGTCAGCTGGATCGCGCCGACGACCATCGACGCGACGACCGCGGTGGTGATCCCGACCGGGATCACGATTCTTCTGAGCCGTCTCTTACTCAATGCAGCTCCCAGGGGTGTGGGCGGGTGCCGTTCGCCGGTGGCGGTCCGGCTGCGCGCTCTCGGAGAGCGCTCTCCAAATGGTGCGCCCGGTCGGTCGGTCCGTCAATACGTGCGCCGTGCCGGATCCGGCGTACCCGCACGAAACGGACGGAGAACAGGGGAATTTAAAGCGCGGATGGAGAGCGCTCTCCACTCCGAATGACACGTCCGATCGCCGCCAGACCCGGCCGCGGGCGCCGGCGAGGCTGTCGACATGAACGAACTGCATGGCAAGGTGGCCCTCGTGACCGGCGGCAGCCGGGGCATCGGGGCGGCGATCGCCCGGGCCCTCGCGGCCCGCGGCGCGGATGTGGCCATCACCTATGTGACCGGCGCGGACCGGGCCGCGGAGGTCGTCTGCGACATCAAGGAGCGGGGCCGGCGGGCCATCGCGATCGAGGCCGACGCGGCCGACCCGGCGGCGGTCGCGGCGGCCGTCGACGAGACGGCGGAGCTGCTCGGGCGCCTCGACATCCTCGTGAACAACGCCGGGTACTTCGCCGCGGGAGCGCTCTGCGAGCTCGGCGCGGACGAGTTCGACCGCATGGTCGCGGTCAACGTGCGAGGGCCCTACACGGCCGTGCGGGCGGCGCAGCGCCACCTCGGCGACGGCGGGCGGATCATCAGCATCGGCAGCCAGATCGCCGAGCGGGCACCGTTCCCGGGGCTGGCGCTGTACGCGCTGACGAAGACGGCGCTGGCCGGGCTGACCCGCGGGCTGGCGCGCGAGCTCGGGCCGAAGGGCATCACCGTCAACCTGGTCCATCCGGGGCCGACCGACACCGACGCCAACCGGGCGGACCGGCCGGAGTCGGCGGGGATGGCGGCGCTGACGGCGCTCGGCCGCTACGCGGAGGCCGGCGAGATCGCCGACGTGGTCGCGTTCCTGGCCTCGCCGGGCGCGGGGTACGTGACGGGGGCGACCGTCAACGCCGACGGGGGCTGGGCCGCGTAGGGGCCAGCCCGGTCGCGGTGATCCGGGTGCCGCCGGCCCGCGGGTCGTGGCCGTCCAGGGACCACAGGTCATGACCCGCGCCGGCCGTCACGTTCTGCGCCGCCAGCAGGCCCATCAGGATGCTGTCGGCCTGGCTGTTGTACCGGAACGCGCCGTACCGGCCGATGACCTGCAGGCCCCGGAGGCGGCGCAGGTGGCCGGCGATGACGCGCAGGTCGTCGCGGAAGCCGCGGCGGTACACCGGGCAGCTCTTCGGCACCCGCATCACCTCGCCGTCGATGATCTCGCCGGCCTCGGCCAGGCCCGTGCTCGCGAGCTCCCGCCGGGCGAGGGCGACGTAGCGCTCGTCGTCCCAGCGCCAGAAGTCGTCGCCGGGGTCGCACCAGTACTCCAGGGCCAGCACGGTCTCCCGCTCGCCGCGCTTGGTCGACGGCACCCAGTTGTCGAAGTTCGTGATGCGGCCGGCGCGCAGCTCGGGCCCCGGCACGTACAGCCAGGTGTCCGGGAACACCGACTCCGCGGTGGTGCGCAGGTACACCACGACGCTGTTGCGGAACGCCAGCCGCGCGGTGGCCGCGGCGACCTCCTCCGGCACGCCGGGCAGGCGGGCGGCGAGCGCGGTCAGCGGCATCGAGGACACCACGTGGTCGTGCTCGACGATCTCGGCGCTGTTGAGCTGCACGCCGGTGACCCGGTCGCCGTCGAGCACCAGGCGCGCGACCGGGGTGTCGAGGTGCACGCGGCCGCCCTGCTTCTCGACGTGCTCGCACATGCGGGCGTACACCTCGCCGGTGCCCTGCCGCGGGTGCGGGAACTCCCCGGCGTGCTCGGCGGGGTCGCCCAGGCGCTGCCTCGCCAGTTCGGCGTCGAGCTCCTCGGCGGGCCGGCCCCAGATCTTCTCGGCGTAGGCGGCGAGGCCGTGGCGGTACAGGCGCTCGCCGAACCGCGCGGTGGCCCACGACGCGAAGGTGCCGCCCGGGTCGCGGGGGCGGCCGGCGTACGAGGCCAGGCAGCGGGCGGCCTCGAGCGGGCCGAGGGCGGCCAGGGCCTCGCGGGGGCGGGGCGGGTAGTGGTACAGGCGGCCGTTGACCAGGACCCGGGAGTGCCGCCGCACCATCTCGTAGTCGCCGCCGATGACCTCCAGCCAGAGCTCGTTGACCCGTTGGTCGCTGCTGACGAAGCGGTGCGGCCCGATGTCGACGGTCTGGCCCCACAGCTCGATGGAGCGGGCCATGCCGCCGACGCCGCCCGACGCCTCGTACACGTCGACCTCGGCGCCCGCCTTGGCCAGGCAGTACGCGGCGGTCGCGCCCGCCGGCCCGGCCCCGATGACGGCGACCCGCGTCGCACCCTCGCTCATGCACCGAAGGTTATCGGCCGGCTACGTTGCGCCAGAGTTGCCGGCCGGCCGTTCGCCCGGACGTGGTACGTCCCGTTTTGGGGCCTTTGTTGGTAGCTGTTCGTATTCTCGTTGATACGCTCCGTGCGTGACGCTTTCGGTCTCGATCGTGATGCCGGTGTACAACATGGAGCGGCACGTCGGCCGCGCGCTGGAGGCACTGCTGGCCCTGCGCGTGCCCGACGGCCTGCGCGTGTCGCTGACGGTCGTCGACGACGCCTCGCCGGACGCCTCGATGGAGGTCGCCGGCGCGCTGCTGCGCGACGCGCCGTTCCCGGTGCAGGTGCTGCGCCACCCGGTGAACCTGGGCCGGGCCATGGCCCGCAACACCGGCCTGGCCTCGGCCGCCGGCGACTTCGTGTGGTTCGTCGACGGCGACGACCCCGTGCCGCCCGGCCAGCTCGAGGCGTTCGCGCCGGCGGCGACGCAGGACGTCGACATCGTCGTGGCCGACGCCACGGGGGCGGCGTGGAGCGCGGGCACCGGCGGCGTCTGGGCCGGGCCGGAGGCGGTCGAGCAGTTCCTGTTCCAGCGGATCCGGGCGCACCTGTCCAGCAAGCTCATCCGGCGCACGCTCTTCGACGGCCTGGAGTTCCCGCCGGGGCGGCCGCACGAGGACGTGGCGATCTGCGCGCGGCTGCTGCGCCGGGCCCGCGCGGTGGCGTTCGTGACCGTGCCCGGCTCGCCCGTCCCCGCGCCGCGGGGACCGCGGCCGGCCGTCGCGGGCTCCCCACGGGTGCTCGACCTCTACACCGGCGTGCTCGACGCGTGCGCCGTCCTGGCCGCCGAGCCGGGCCGCGCGTCGACGGCGGGGCTGCTGCACTTCCGGCTGCGGGCCGGGGCGATGTCGGTCGTCGAGGCGGCCGCGCGGGCGCGGGCGGGCGCGTCGGTGGTGCAGATCGTGCGGCGGGACCTGCGCCTGGCCGACGTCGCCGCGGCCGCGCGGCATCGGCTGTGGGCGGTCGCCGCGGGTGTGCTGCTGATCCTGGCCGTGCCCGGGTGGTACGCGCGCCTGCACCGCCTGCGGCGATAGCCGTCTGAGCCGTAACTGTCTGGCGATGGCTGTCTAGAGGCGTTCGGGGACGCGGAGGCCGGCGTCGCGGTGGGCGGTCTCGATGACGCCGGCGTACGAGGCGATCATCCGCGTGTGGCTGAACCGCTCCCGGCCGGCCAGCAGGCGGGGCGCGAACTCGTCGCGGCGCTCGACGGCCTCCGCCCACGCGGCGGCGATCGCGTCCGGCTCCGGTGGCGTGATGAGCCCGTGCCCGGCCACGATGCGCACGGTGTCGCCGACGTCGGTCGACACCGGCACCGCGCCGCACATCGCGCCCTCGATGAGGCACAGCGGGGCGGCCTCGCCGCTGACCGAGGTCAGCGCGACGACGTCGGTGGCGGCGTAGACCGCCTCCATGTCGCGGCGGATGCCCAGCAGGTGCAGCCGGTTGAGGTAGCGCGGCTCGTCGTCGAACAGGTCGTTGAGCAGCCCGCACAGCTCCGGGTTGGCCGTCGTCATGCCGGCGCCGCAGACGAGCACGTGGCCGTGCGGCGCGCGCTCCAGATAGCGGCGGGCGGCGGCGAGGAACAGCGGGACGTTCTTCATCGGGTCGTAGCGCGCGGCGAGCGTGACCACCTCGGCCCGGGCCGGCACCCCCAGCGCGCGGCGCAGCGCGGCCCGGCGCCGGCCGGTGACCGGTTGGAAGCGGGTCAGGTCGACGCCGTTGGGGATCACCTTGAGCAGCCCGGACGGGATGCCGGCGGCGGCGTAGGCGTCGCGGGTCGACTCGGCGCAGCAGACGGCGGCGGCGACGCGGCCGTCGGCGACCGCGGTGCGGAAGTCCGCGAGGGCGCTGCCCTGGTTCTGCGGGTCGGAGCGGTGCAGGCACACGACGACCGGCTTGCGCGGGAACCCGGGCAGGTTGACCAGCCGCAGCGGCTGTTCCTTGAGCGACAGCACGATGTCGGCCCGCTCGGCGTGGGCGAAGGCGGCCGCGGCCTCGGCGGCGGTGAACGTGCGGCGGGCGGCCGTGTCGCCGCCGACGCGCCGGACGAGGGAGCGGACCTCGACGCCGGCGGCGCTGAGCGCGCGGTAGCCGGCGTCGTCCTGCATGCGCTGCAGGATCGTCTCGCGGCGCATGGCGCTGTAGATGCTCAGCACCGAGTGGTGCTGCCCGCCCCCGGTGTGCAGGCCGGCCACGACCGATGTGTGCAGGGCCCGGGCGCCGCCCGAGAAGAAGCCCTCATAGATCGACATCACGCGCAGGTGGCTCATCACGGGCAAATCATGACCCGCCCTGGTCGTTCTGTCCTGCCGAAACGGCGTTTCTGCGGTGAACTGTGCGTTTCGGGGAAATCACGAGATGGGAACCGGTGTCGCGCGATGCGCCGGGTTTCGTCCGGCTTGACCGAACATGTACATCAGTCGAACGCCGGCCGAACCTGGCGGTCCATAGTGGACGGCGGCGCCGCCTCCTCCTCCAATTGGTGTACGACGGTGTCGGGCTGCCCGGGTGGGAAAACGCTCCGCGCCGTGGATAGCTTGGCCGGCATGGGGAACGCGCACCGCTGCGGCAAGCACGTCGTCCTGGCCAACCCGTCCGCCGCCATCCCGGTGTGGATGGAGTGCGCCGTGCACCGCTTCACGCCGATGCAGGTGTCGCGGCGCTTCTCGGACATCGTGCTGCTCGAGTTCACGCACGAGGAGACGCTGCACCTCGGCTGGATCGTCGAGCACGGGATGCTGTTCTAGCCGCATCGAACGGGACCTGCCGCAAACCGCAAACGGTCCGCCGCGCGGGGCGCGCCGGGCCGGCGGCGCGCCGGCCCGGACGGCGCATGGCCCGCCGGCCGTCGTGGGACGCGAGCGAGCCGGTCGCGGCCGGGCACCTGCCGGTCCAGCGGGATGCTGCTGTAACCGGCCGGCGGGAGTGCTGTTCTGACCGGCCAGGTGGCTGGGTCTAGTCGGCCAGGTAGCCGGGGTACAGCAGCGCGAGCTCGTTCGGGTACGCGGCGATCAGGCGCAGCTCGTCGTCGGTCAGCGGCCGCCCCGTCGCGGCGTTGCACAGCTGCACGAGCCGGAACGTCAGCGACTCGTCGGTGACCTCGGCGCCGAGGTCGTCCATGACGTGGCGGAAGCCGGCCAGCCCGCCGTACTCGCCGGTCAGCACGATCCGGCCGGCCCGCTCGTGCCGCTCGGCCGGGAACGGGCCGAGCACGTCCTCGTCGTAGAGCTCGTAGTTGCGGTGGTCCTTCAGCGCCCCGTCGGCGTGGATGCCCGACTCGTGCGCGAACGCGTTGGGGCCGACGCCCGGCTGGTTGTTCGGCAGCGGCTGGCCGAACGCGTACGCCGCCCAGCGGGCGAAGCGGCGCGCCCACGACAGGTCCAGCGGGTCGCCGATCTCGGCGTCGCCCGGCACCCCGAAGCCGTGGCGCAGGGCCAGGATGCACGAGACGAGGTCGGCGTTGCCGGAGCGCTCGCCGATGCCGTTGACGCACGTGTTGATCCAGGCGTCCTGCCCGGCGGCGAGGTCGCCGAACGCCCCGGCGAGCGAGTTGGCCACGGCCATGCCGAGGTCGTTGTGGCAGTGCGTCTCGATCGGCATGCCGGTCGCGCCGGCCAGCTTCGCGAAGCGCTCGCCGATGCGGCCGGGGGTGTCGCCGCCGATCGTGTCGCAGTAGCGCAGCCGGTCGGCCCCGGCCTCGCGGGCGGCGAGCGCGAACTCGGTCAGGAACCCCTCGTCGGTGCGGGAGCCGTCCTCGGCGTTGACGCCGACGGTCTGCGCGCCGGCGTCCTTGGCCGCCCGCACGGCCGCGGTCATCTCGCGGATCAGCGCGCCCCGGTCGAGCCGGCCGCGGAACTTGTTCTGCAGCATCTGGTCCGATGTGGAGATCGACAGGTTGTAGTGGCGCAGCCCGAGGCCCGCCGACGCCTCGACGTCGGCGGCGACCGCGCGGCACCAGCCGGACAGGCGCAGGCCGCCGAACGCGCCGGCGCGCTCCAGGGCGGTCTGGGCCCGCACGTACGGCACCTCGTGGAACAGGAACGGGAAGCCGATCTCGGACTGCGCGACGCCGAGCCGGCCGAGATAGAAGTTCACCATCGTCTTGCCGAACTTGGACAGCCCGGTCCGGGCCGTCTGCACCCCGTCCCGGTTCGTGACGTCGAGGAAGTGGATGCGCGGCTTGCTTGCGGTCGACATGGATCCAGATTGACGATGTGGACGAGAAGGTGTCAATGTTGACTGAAATCAACGTTGATGAGGGGGTTCCGATGGCTGCGGCCTGGATTGGTGCGGACGAGGCCGCGCGGCGGCTCGGGGTCAAGCCCGCGACGCTGTACTCCTACGTCAGCCGCGGCGTGCTGATCCGCCGCAAGACCGACGACGGCCGGAGCGTCTTCGACCCCCGCGACGTCGACCGGGTCGCACAGCACGGCCGGCCGCGCCGCTCACCGGGCGGCACCGAGCTCGTCATCGAGTCGTCCGTGACGATGCTCGGCGACGACCGACATTACTACCGCGGGCGCGACGCCATCGCCCTGGCCGACCGCTGGAGCCTCGAACAGGTCGCGGTGTTCCTGTGGACCGGCCAGGAGCCCGAACCGGAAGACGCCGAGCCCTGGGCATCGGCGCCGGACGCCGTCATGGCGGCACAGTCCGCGCAGCGCAGCCTGTCCGGCGACGTCCTGCCGCTGGAGCGGCTGCACCTCATCGTGAGCGCGCTCGCCGTCGCCGACCGGGTGCGGCTCAACCTCGAACCGGCCGCCGTGGTGCTCGTCGGCCAGGGGCTCATCAGCGGAATGGTGGACGCATTGCCGCCCTACGGCGCCGAGGGCAATGTCCACGAGCGGCTGTGGCAGAAGCTCGGCGGCTACGGGGCCGACCCGCGCCTGGCCGACGTGCTGCGCTTCGCCATGGTGCTGCTCGCCGACCACGAGCTGGCCGCGTCGACGCTCGCCGTGCGGGTGGGCGCCTCGGTGCGGGCCGACCCGTACGCGGTCGTCAGCGCCGGCCTGGGCGTGGTCTCCGGTGCGCTGCACGGCGGCGCCTCGCTCGGCGTCGAGGCGATGCTCTCCGAGATCGACCGGGCGTCACGGGCGCCGGCCCTGATCGGCGAGCGGCTGCGGCGCGGGGAGCGGATCCCGGGCTTCGGCCACGCCGTGTACCGCTCCGGTGACGCGCGCGGCGACGCCCTGCTCGAGCGGGTGCGGCGGGCCGTGCCGGAGCACCCGCGCCTGGCCGTCGCCGAGGCGATCCTCGACGAGGCGCGGCGGCGCCGGCTGCCGGCCGTCAACGTGGACTTCGCCCTCGGGCTGCTCACCCACCTGGCCGGGATGCCGCGCGGGGCCGGCGAGGCCGTCTTCGCCGTCGCGCGGACCGTGGGCTGGCTGGCGCACGCCATGGAGGAGTACGCCCGCCCGACCCGCCTGCGCCTGCGCGCCGCCTACACGGGACCCCTCGAATGATGCACATGCGCCTATGATCGTGCCCTCGGGAGCGGGGGACGGCCATGCGGCAACAGCGACGTTGGACCTTGGCGACCGTGCTGTGCGCGGTCGCGGCGATCCTGGCCGGTGGCACGATCCTGGCCGCCTACAACCCCTGGCGGCTGGTGCACTTGCGCCCCTTCGGCTCGCCGTCGGCGGTGACCGCGGCGCTGTTCGTCGCGCCGCTGTTCATCGGCATCGCGGTGTGGCTCGTCGTGCGCGACTGGGTCGCCCGCGGCATCGTCGCCGCCGCCGCGCTGCTGCTCGCCGCCGCGCTGTGCGTCGGCGGGGTGCAAGTCTCGGCCGTCTACGGGCTGTCCACCGACGGGGCGCCGCGCAGCACCACGGTGCTCGCCGTCTCGCCCGGCGGCGGCTTCGAGGTCGTCGACCTGCAGTACGACGCCGGCTTCACCTACGTCCGCGACGTGCTGCGGATCCGCTCCCGCGCCGGGCTGCGCAGCCGCGAGTCGGCGCAGGCGCTCGCGTGCTTCGGCCGCCCGGTCGAGCAGCAGGCGGAGCCGGCGGACGTCCTGCGCTCGGCGCGGTTCCTCGACGACGGCACGGTCGAGGTCGTCACCGGCGACGGCGGCGCGTGGACGACGCAGTTCGATCCGCACACCATGCTCGCCGCGGCCACCCTCCAGCGCGGCTGCAGCGGCTGACTCGGCAGGGGCCGTGCCGCGACCCCGGGGCCGATACAGTCGGTAGGTGACCACGGACAACCCGTTCTCCGCCAACCCGTTCTCCGCGCCGAGCGAACTGCCGTACGAGCTGCCGCCGTTCGACCGCATCGAGGTCGAGCACTATCTGCCGGCGTTCGAGCGGGGCATGGCGCAGCAGCGCGACGAGGTCGCGGCGATCGCCGCCGACCCTGAGCCGCCGACCTTCGACAACACGCTCGTGGCGCTGGAGCGCTCCGGGCGCATCCTGCAGCGCGTCTCCGCCGCGTTCTTCACCGTCACCAGCGCCGACACCAACCCGCGGCTGCAGGAGATCGAGGCCGAGGTCGTGCCGAAGCTGTCGGCGCACAATGACGCCATCATGCTCGACCCCGGGCTGTACCGGCGGATCCGCGAGCTCTACGAGCGCCGCGACACCCTCGGGCTCGATCCGGAGTCCGCGTGGCTGCTTGAGCGCTACCACACCGACTTCGTGCGGGCCGGCGCCGAGCTCTCGCCGGCCCAGCACGGGCGGCTGCGCGAGATCAACGCCGAGCTGGCCGCCCTCGCCACCGACTTCGGCAACCTCGTGCGCGACGAGATGAAGGCCAGCGCCGTCGTCGTCGACACCGAGGCCGAGCTCGACGGGCTGTCCGCCGACGCGATCGCCGCCGCCGCGGTCGCCGGGCGCGACCGCGGGCTCGACGGCAAGTTCGTGCTCAACCTGGTCCTGCCCACCGCCCAGGCGCCGCTGGCCGCCCTGCGCGACCGGGCGCTGCGCGAGCGGCTGCACACCGCGTCGGTCACCCGCGGCTCCCGCGGCGACGCCAACGACACCACCGGGCTCGTGCTGCGCATCGTGCGGCTGCGGGCCGAGCGCGCCCGGCTGCTCGGCTACGAGCACCACGCCGCCTACAACATCGCCGACAACACCGCCCGCTCCGTCACCGCCGTCGAGGAGATGCTCGCCAAGCTCGTCCCGGCCGCGACCGCGAACGCCGCCGCCGAGGCCGACGACCTGCAGGCCGTGATCGGCGACGAGTTCGCGCTGCAGCCGTGGGACTGGGCGTACTACACCGAGCGCATCCGCCGCGAGCGCTACGCGATCGACGAGACCGAGCTGCGGCCGTACTTCGAGCTGGAGCGCGTCCTGCGCGACGGCGTCTTCTACGCCGCCGGCCGCCTCTACGGGCTGCGCTTCGAGGAGCGGCCGCAGCTGCGCGCGTACCACCCCGACGCCCGCGTCTTCGAGGTCTTCGACCGCGACGGCGCTCCGCTCGGCCTCTTCGTCGGCGACTTCTTCACCCGCGAGTCCAAGCGCGGCGGCGCGTGGGCCAACGCCCTCGTCGCGCAGTCGCGGCTGTTCGGCACCGCGCCGGTCGCGGTCAACAACCTCAACATCAACCGGGCCCCGGACGGCGAGCCGACGCTGCTCACCCTCGACGAGGTCCGCACGCTCTTCCACGAGTTCGGGCACGCCCTGCACACCCTGTTCTCGCAGGTGTACTTCCCGAAGTTCGCCGGCACCCGGGTGCCCCGCGACTTCGTCGAGTACCCCTCGCAGGTCAACGAGGTGTGGATGCTGTGGCCCGAGGTCCTCGAGCACTACGCGCTGCACCACCGCACCGGCGAGCGGCTGCCGCAGGAGATCGTCGACCGGCTCCAGGCCGCCGAGCAGTTCAACGAGGGGTTCGCCACGACGGAGTACCTGGCGGCGACCCTGCTCGACCTCGCCTGGCACACCCTGAGCGTCGAGGAGGCCGAAGCGGTCGACGACGTCGTGGCCTTCGAGGCGGCGGCGCTGGCCAAGGCCGGGGTCGCGACGCCGTTCGTGCCGCCGCGGTACCGCACCACCTACTTCGCCCACATCTTCAGCGGCGCCGCGTACAGCGCCGCCTACTACTCGTACATCTGGAGCGAGGTCCTCGACGCCGACACCGTCGACTGGCTGACCGAGCGCGGAGGGCTGAACCGCGACAGCGGCGACGCGTTCCGCGACAAGCTGCTGGCCAGGGGCGGCAGCGCCGACTCGATGGAGGTCTACCGCACGTTCCGTGGCCGCGACCCGCGGATCGAGCCGCTGCTCAAGCGTCGCGGCCTGACCGGCGCGGCGACGTCGTGACCGTCCGTAACATTCCTTAGTTTTTGTTAAAGCCCGGATTTACCCGGGGATCCCGCCTTTCGGTACGGGCGCCACGTTCGTAAGCTGTCGCGGTGCGTGGCGCCACCCCCCAGGAAAAACCGAGGCGCAGGCGCGCCGCTGCACGCCGTCTGCACATCGGCAGAATGGCGCTGCTCGCGGTGGTCAGCCTGGTCGCCTCGTTGATCAGTGTCGGTGTGTCGTGGGCGATCTTCCCGGAGCAGCCCGAGGCGGTCGCCGACGACACGAACTTCGACGCGGCCAAGTTCTACGAGACCAACGCCCGGGCCAACGCCGCGCGCGGCGCCGCGCAGGCCGCGCTGCCGGGCGCCGCGCTGGCGCCCAAGCCGGTCGCCGGGCTGACCCAGGCGCAGACCAACAACGCGTTCATCGTGGTCGAGGTGGCCCGGCAGATGAACCTGCCGGAGCGGGCGATGGTCGTCGCGATCGCCACCGCGCTGCAGGAGACGTACCTCAAGAACCTGGCCAACCCGAAGGTGCCGGCGTCGATGAAGCTGCCCCACGAGGGCACCGGCACCAACTACGACTCGGTCGGGATCTTCCAGCAGCGGGTCAGCATCTGGGGCACACCGGAGCAGCTTATGGACCCGGCGTTCGCGTCGGCGAAGTTCTACACCAAGCTGACCAAGGTCAGCGGGTGGCAGAACATGAGCGTCACCAACGCCGCCCAGGCCGTCCAGCGCAGCGCGTTCGCCAGCGCGTACGCCAAACACGCCACCAACGCCCAGAAGATCGTCGACGCGCTGACCGCCGCCGGCGGCTGACCCCTCGCCCAGCACCCCGCGCCTCGGCGCTTTGCGGGACTGGTCCAACCAGTTGATGAGTGGCACACTGCCGGCATGGAGTTCGTGCCGGCGAGCCGCAGTTCGGTGTCCGACCACGTGTTCGCGCAGGTCCGCGACGCGATCCTGGCGGGGGCGTACGCGCCGGAATCGGCGCTGCCCAGCGAGCGCGAGCTCGCCGCCGTGTTCGAGGTCAACCGGCACGCGGTCCGCGAGGCACTGCGCCGCCTGCAGCAGCTCGGCCTGGTCCGGGTCGCCCAGGGCGGCGCCACCCGGGTGCTCGACTGGCGCCGCCACGCCGGCCTGGACCTCGCGATGGCCCTCACCGCCGACGCCGACGTGCTGCCCCTGGCCACCCTGGTGCGGGACATGCTCGAGATGCGGGCCTGCCTCGGCGCCGACGCCGCCCGGCGGTGCGCCGAACGGGCCACCCCCGAGGCCCGCGCGGCCGTCCTCGCCGCCGTCGAGCACTATGCCGCCGCCGGCCCCGACCTGGACCGCCTCGGCGAGGCAAACCTGGCGCTGTGGCGGGAGATCATCCTCGGCGCCGGCAACGTGGCGTACCTGCTCGCCTTCAACAGCCTCGTCGGCGGCGCGCTCGCCGTCGGGCGGGTGCCGGCCGGGCGGCGCACCGCCGAACTCGTCGACGTCGCCGGGCACCGCCGCCTCGGCGAGCACATCGCGGCCGGTGACCCCGCCGCCGCCGAGGCCCAGGCCCGGGCCCTGCTCAACGCCCCCATCACACACCCCCGTGAGAGGCAGATCGACGCATGATCCCCGCCGTCCTGTACGCCGTGCCGGCGTTCCTGCTGCTGATCGTGCTGGAGTCGGTGTCGTACCGCTTCCTGCCCGACGACGAGGAGCGCGGCTACGAGGTCCGCGACACCGCCACCAGCCTGTCGATGGGCCTGGGCAGCCAGATCATCGGCGTGCCCTGGAAGATCCTCGTCGCCGTCGCGTTCGCCGGCCTGTACGTGCTCACGCCGCTGCGGATGGACCCGCACAGCCCGTGGACGTGGCTCGTGCTGTTCTTCGCCGACGACCTGGCGTACTACTGGTTCCACCGCCTGCACCACGAGGTGCGCCTGCTGTGGGCCGGGCACGTGGTCCACCACTCCAGCGTGTTCTTCAACCTGTCCACGGCCCTGCGCCAGAGCTGGACGCCGATGACCGGCACGCCGTTCTGGCTGTTCCTGCCGCTGCTGGGCATCCCGCCGTGGATGGTGTTCCTGCAGCAGTCGATCAGCCTGGCGTACCAGTTCTTCCTGCACAGCGAGCGGGTCGGGCGGCTGTGGCGGCCGATCGAGTGGTTCTTCAACACCCCGTCGCACCACCGCGTGCACCACGGGGCGAACGAGGAGTACCTGGACCGCAACTACGGCGGCATCCTGATCATCTGGGACCGGATCTTCGGCTCGTTCGAGCCGGAGCGGGCCCGGGTGCGCTACGGCCTGACGAAGAACATCGCCACCTACAACCCGCTGCGGGTGGCCACCCACGAGTACGCGGCGATCTGGTCCGACGTGCGCGGCGCGACCCGCCGGCGCGACGCCCTGCGCTTCGTGTTCGGCCGGCCCGGCTGGCGGCCGTCGCCCGGACCGGCACCGGCCGCCGCATGAGGCGCGCGGCCCTGGCCCTGTTCGGCGTCGCCGCCGTCGCCGAACTGGCCGCCGTGGCGGCCGGCGTCACGCCGCTGCAGTGGGCCGCCAAGCCGCTGCTCGCCCCGCTGCTCATCTGGTACCTCGCGGGGCGGCGCGACCTGGTCACGGCCGGGCTGGTGTTCGCGACCGCGGGCGACGTGGTGCTGCTCATTCCCGGCCGGTTGCCGTTCCTCGCCGGCATGGCCTGCTTCCTCGGCACGCAGGTGTGCCTGCTGATCGCGTTCGTGCGGGCCGGCCGGCCCAGGGTGGCCGCGGTCGCCGGCTACGCGGTGCTGTGGGCCGGGCTGAACGCGCTGCTCTGGGGGCACCTCGGGGCGCTGCGCGGGCCGATCCTGGGGTACAGCATGGCGTTGGCGGCGATGGCGTGCGCGGCGACCGGCGTGTCCGCGCGGGTCGGGCTCGGCGGGGCGCTGTTCCTCGGCTCCGACCTGCTCATCGGGGCGGGCGCGGCGGGGATGGACTTCCCCGGCCGGGACGTGGTGGTGATGGCCACCTACGCCGCGGCGCTCGCGCTCATCGCGACCGGCTGGGCCGCGGTCCGGCCGCCTGCTCCGGCGGCGGTTGCGGTGCGGCCGGCCGGGCCAGGTGCCAGCGGTGGGCCAGCAGCGTAGCGATCAGGGCGCCCGCCGCGCTCATCGCGACCGGCTGGGCCGCGGTCCGGCCGCCTGCTCCGGCGGCGGTTGCGGTGCCGCCGGCCGGGCCAGGTGCCAGCGGCGGGCCAGCAGCGTAGCGATCAGGGCGCCCGCGGCGTTGACGATGACGTCGTCGAGGGCGGTGACGCGGCCGAGGTCCAGGACGTACTGCAGCGTCTCCAGCACGGCCGAGGAGAGTGCGGCCAGGCCGGTCACCGCCCAGACGCCGAGCCGCCAGCGCATCGGGGCGAAGACCCCGAACGCGGCGAACACCGCCAGGTTGCCGCCCATCTGGATGACCGCGTCGCGCGGGTCGTTGAGCAGCACGCCCTCAAGGCCGCGGACCGGGTTGAGGTTGATCCGCCGCGGCGCCGACGTCGGAATGAGGATCAGCACGACCCACGGTGCCGTGCCGGCGATGGTGCCGTACAGCCCCAGCCGCCGCCGGTCGATCGCCATCCCGCGACCGTAGCGGACGGTCTCAGTGCGCGTGGGCCGGAACGTTGGCGCGCAGGTGGTCGCTCAGCACCGTGATCTCGTCGCCGGGGACGTAGTCGAAGCGGATGCGCACCTCGGCGCCGGTGAGCACCTCGACCGGCTCGGCCAGCGGCACCACCAGGTAGTTCATCGTCCAGTCGACGCTGCCGGGCGGGTCGTAGGTGAGCGCGAGGAGGTTCTTCGTCACCAGCCGCACCGCGTTGACCAGCGCCGGCCGCTCCGCCACGAACGTCAGGTCGGCGGTGCACCGCGGCGGCAGCGGTTCGGAGTAGAAGAACTGCTGGAAGACCTGCGGCGGCGCGGCCTCGACGGTGCGCGGCTGGATGCTCTCGGGCAACTGGAACACCGGCGCCGGGACCGTGTAGCCGAAGTAGGTGAAGTCCTGCTCGACCGGCTGCGCGGCCTGCACGCACGCCTCCGGCAGGAACCGGGGCAGCGGCCCGCCGATGTGGCGCAGGTAGCGGCGCTTGAAGGCGTTGATCACCTCGACCTGCCGCTCGCGCAGCATCCCGACGTGCAGCATCTCGCACATCACGACGTCGACCGGCTCCTCGGGCAGGTAGTCGCGGGCGTCGGCGTGCAGGATGCGCACCGCGTCGCCGGTCGCCGCCCGCAGCGCGTCGCGGGCGGTGGCGAACACTCGCGGCTCGCGCTCGATCGCCGTCACGATGCCGCCCTGGCGGGCCGCGAAGAAGCTCAGCACCCCGGTGCCGGCGCCGAGGTCGAGCACCCGCATCCCCGGCGTCACGACCTGCGCGACGGCCTCGGCGAACGCGCTCATCCGCCGGTCGTCGGCGAGCAGCAGCGCCTGGTACTGCAGCGGGATCACGTCGGCCGGGAACCCCGTGTGCTCCGCGTCGATGCGGTCCATGCGGCAAAGGGTAGTCGTCTCGTCGCGCAGCGTGCATGGTTTCCATCTTCTCGGTGCACCCCGCGTCGCTCGTCGCCGCCCACGTTGCTCAATGCGACCCGCGTTGCTCGGTGTCGGCCCGCGTTGTGTTGGGCGGTCCGTGTTGTTCGGTGCGGGCCGCGTTGTGTTGGGCGGTCCGTGTTGTTCGGTGCGGGCCGCGTTGTGTTGGGCGGTCCGTGTTGCTTGGTGCGGGCCGCGTTGTGTTGGGCGGTCCGTGTTGTTCGGTGCGGGCCGCGTTGTGCTGGGCGGTCCGTGTTGCTTGGTTGGGGCCGCGTTGTGCTGGGCGGTCCGTGTTGCTTGGTGCGGGCCGCGTTGCGCTGGGCAGTCCGCGTTGCTCAGGGCGGCTCGCGCCGCTCAGTGCAGCTCGAGGCCGTCCCAGCCCGCATAGCCGCGCAGGACGGCGGGGCGGCGGGCGCGGATGAACAGCCAGGCGCCGGCGGTCAGGGCGGCGCCGGCGAGCGCGTCGGCCACGTAGTGGTGCCCGGTCAGCACCACCGGGGCGGCCAGCGTCAGGGCGAGGGCGGCGCCGGCGACGCGGGCCCGGGCGCGGCGGCCCGCGGCGGCGATCCCGAGTCCGGCGACCACCGCCCAGCCGGCCTGCAGGCTGGGCAGGGCGGCGAACGCCTCGGCTCCGTCGGGCGGGGCGACCGGGAACAGCACGAAGACGAACAGTGCGGCCGCGGCGGTGAGCAGCATCGCGTCGCGGGCCCGGTAGTACAGGGCGGGGTGGCGGCGGGCGAGCCAGACGAGCACGGTGCCCGCGGCGATCCAGGGTCCGTAGGCGTACACCCACTCGAGCGCATCGGCCACGAAGGCGTTCGTCGTGGCGTGCTCGCGCAGCCAGTCCTCGCGCAGCAGGCCGGTGGAGCGCTCAAGGTCCTCGACGGCGTGGGCGTTGCCGAGCGCCCGGCCGTCGGTGGCCACGGCGCCGCGTACGAGCAGGAAGGCGGTCAGGGCGGCGACGCCGATCGCAGCCTGCCGAGGCATCGACACGGACGGCGTCGACACGGACGACGTCGACACGGGTGGCGTCGGCACGGACGGCGTCGACCGCGTCGGCACGGGTGGCGTCGGCACGGACGGCGTCGACCGCGTCGGCACGGGCGGCGTTGACACGGGTGGCGTCGACACGGACGACGTCGACCGCGTCGACATGGACGGTGTCGACACGGGTGGCGTCGACCGCGTCGACACCGGCGGCGTCGATACGGGTGGCATCGACGTGGACGGCGTCGACCGCGTCGACGTGGACGGCGTCGACCGCGTCGACGTGGACGGCGTCGACATTGACGGAGTCAACATGGACGGCGTCGATACGGACGGCGTCGATGTGGGTGGCTTCGACACGGGCTGGCCCGCCGTGAGCGACGGGTCCCCGCTCGCGGCGGTGACGGTCATGCGACTCAGCCTCGTCCGCGTCGGGCTCGATGCCATCCAGGCGATGCACCGAGCCCGACCCTGATTTCCGGGCGGGCCGTCCGAGGGGACCCCTTACGGGAACGCTATTTCTCGCCGATGTTCTTCAGCGGCGACGGATTGTCGATGTTGGCCGGGGCGTTCCACTTCTGCAGCTTCGAGCCGTCGCAGTCGGCCATCAGCAGCTTGCTGACCGTGGTGCTGCCCTTGAAGATGTCGGCCGCCGGTGTCTTGGGGTCGTCGAGGTTCGCCGGGGTCAGGCAGCGGCCCTTGTAGTCCATGATCACGTAGCTGAGGCCGTACGTGTCCTCCTGGTATGCCACCGTCCACGTGGTCGCGTCGGTCGGTACGGCCGGGCACTGGGTGACCGTCACGAAGTGCGGGGTCGCGTTGGGGTCGACCGTGGTCAGGCAGTAGTTCTTGTTCGTCTTCGTGCTGTCGTACGTGCTGATGACGCCCCTGGCGTGGCCCGTGCCGTCGACGGTGGCCGGGATCGAGTACCGCTGGTTCCAGCCGACGTTGAGCGGGTTCGGCGCCTGCTTGCAGGGCCACACGATGAGGAAGCCGATCGTCGTGTCGAAGTTCGTCACGTCGACGCAGCGGCCGAACTGCTTGAAGTTGACCAGCTGGTACGGCGGGCCGGCCGCGCCCGCGCCGACCGAGGCCTCCGGCGCGAACGTGCGCGTGTTGTCCGCGGCGCCGGCGCAGGAGTTGAGCTCGACGAACGCGCCGGTGGTGCTGCCGGCCCTGGCGTGCAGGCAGAAGCTGCCGAGGCTGGTGCCGTTGGTGGCGGTGCTCTGGAAGTTGGAGCTGTCGTTGATGCTCCAGCGCTGGTTGTACGGGATCGTCGGCGACGCGCACACCTGGAACTGCACCAGCGTGCCGGTCACCGGGTTGGCGCCGGAGTCCAGGCACATGCCCAGCGGGTTGGCCGCGGTCTTGGAGGAGACCAGCTGCAGCGTCAGGTTCTTGGTGTACGCGAACGTCTGCCGCGAGCTGCCGGAGTTGCACGGCTGGGTGGTCACGTTGGTGCCGACCGCCGGCGAGCCGGAGCCCGCGTCGAGGCAGTAGGTGCCTCCGTAGAACTTCAGCAGGCCGCCCTCGATGTTCTCGTTGGTGAACCGGAAGACGTACGTGGCGGTCAGCGTGCGCGAGGCGATCGGGTCGAACGGCTGGGCGCCGGTGCCCTTGTCCGAGCCCGTCGCCGTGATGACCGCGTAGGCGGGCACCGACACCAGGTGCGCGTTCTTCGTCGGGCAGGCGAGGTCGGTCCGGGTCGCGTCCTGGTACTGCACCGAGACCCTGTACCGCCCGGGCAGGCCGCCGCCGACCGCGCCGAGCAGCGGGTCGGCGACCGGCAGGCACAGCAGGTTGGCGATCGAGCCGGCCGAGGAGCGCAGGCTGCCCAGGACCACGTCGATCCCGGCCTGCGCGGCGTGCAGCGCCTGGGCCCGGTCGACGGTCTGCGCCGTGTTGCGCACCTGCGCGATGACGACGGGGACCATCAGGGTGCTCAGGGAGGTACCGACGAGGGTCAGCATCATGGCCAGCGGCAGGGATCCCTCGTCGCGGCCCCGGCCGGTCAAACGGCGCAGGAGGTTCTTCACAGCCTTCCCTCCGGGCAGACGGTGTTCGGGTCCGTGTCGGACTTGCTGTTCAGCGCGGTGAACGTGAGGTCGGTGGTGGCCTCGGTCTGGCCGCTGCCCGGGTTGGTCAGCACGACCAGCACCACGTGCAGCCGCTGGAACGTGCTGCGGCTGGACTTGACCAGCTCGAAGCTGCTCTTGGCCACGTTGACCTGGGAGGCGAGGGTGGCCCACGTGTTCACCGGCTTCACGCCGGTCTGCTGCGGCCACACCTGCCGGCGCAGCGTCTGGCCGGCCTTGTACAGCTCCAGCTGGGCGCACTGCGGCGTGCCGTCGGCGGTGCCGGTGTTGATGTACTCCACGAACACGTTGCCGGCGACGTCGGTGTGGATCGGGCCGAAGCCGGCGGCGTAGCGCAGCTCGCGGTCCAGGCGCAGGAACGCGTTGTTGAGCTGCGACTGGGTCATCGCGACCAGCTCGTTCTTGTTGCCGGCCTTGAACAGCTGCACCACGCCGGTGGTGAAGATGGCCATGACCATCGACATGATGCCGGTGGTGACGGCGAGCTCGGCGAGGGTGACGCCGCGGTCGTCGCCGCGCAGCCGGGCCCGGATCCAGGTGAGGACGCTCATGAGATCTTCCAGACGAACGCGAACGTCGAGATGGCGCCGGTCTTGTCGGTGACGGTCAGCGTCACCACGTAGGAGCCGGTCGCCGTCGGGGTGCCGGTCATCACGCCGTTGTTGCCGGTCGTGGCGATCGAGATGCCCGGCGGCAGGTTCGTCGCCGACCACGTGTACGGCGGGCTGCCGCTGGCGGCCGTCGCCGTCTGCGCGGCGATGGCGGTGCCCTTCGTGCCGGTCTTGTCCGGCGCCGCGGTGGTCGGCGCGGTGACCTTCAGGCCGGTGGGCACGGTCACGTTGACCGGCACGACCGTCGAGTTGGTGACGCCGGCGCTGTCGGTGACGCCGAGGGTCACGAGGTACCGCGTGCCGCCGGTCACCGTGCCCGTCACCAGCCCGGCCGCGGTCATCGACAGGCCGGGTGGCAGGTTGGGCGAGGAGAACGTGTAGGAGCCGGTGCCGCCGGCCGCGACGATCGAGCCGCTGTACGCCGAGCCCTTGGTCAGCGCGACCGGGGTCGAGTCGTTCGGGAACTGCACGGCGACCTTGGTGTACCACTTGAAGGTCGCGCTCGCGCTCTTGGCGAACTTGTCGGTCACCTTGACCGTGACGTTCGCCGCCGCGGCCGCGCCGGTGGCGGTCGTGGTGCCGGTGATGACGCCGGTCGTCGGCGAGATCGTCAGGCCGGACGGCAGCCCGGTCGCGGTCCAGGTGTACGGGGCGGTGCCGCCGGCCAGGGGCACCGTGTACGACACCGCGGAGCCGGCGTCCCACGTCTGGTTCGGGGGCTGGGCGATCGCCGGCAGCGGGTTGACGACCCAGTTGAACGAGGCGTCGTTGGTGCTGGCGTTGTCCTTGACGATGACGCGCACGACGTAGGTGCTGGCGACGGTCGGGGTACCGCTGATGACGCCGGCGTCGCTGACGGCCAGGCCCGGCGGCAGGCTCTCGGCCTGCCACGTGATCGGCGGGTAGGCGCTGGACGCGGTCAGGGTGAGTGGCGAGATCGGGACGCCGACGTCGGTGACCTGGTTGCCGGGGTTGTCCGGCAGCGGCGGGGTGACCGTCACGCTCGGGTTGAAGACCGGGTCGGTGGTGGCCCCGGCGACGAGCGTGTCGGTGACGTAGGAGCACTCGCCGCCGGTGCACGCGCGGGAGTTCTGCCACGTGACGGCGACGACGACGCGGTAGAAGGACAGCGGGTTGGCGACCGCCGCCGACAGCACGCACGGGGCGTTGCGCAGGGACGGGTCCATGACGCAGGTCCCGACGTACCAGTGCCGCCTGAACGTGGCGTCGTTGACGGTCAGCACCTCGGGCACCACCGGCAGCACCGGGTTGTCGCTGGCCGCGTTGAGGCCGAGCTTCGGGTCGGCGGCCGGCGTCATCGTGTTCTTCAGCGCGGTGAGGTCGAGGTTGGGCACGTGGTCGGTGACGAACTGGCGGGCGACGTCGATGGTGCTGCGGCCGACGACGAGGCTCGGGCCGTTCATCGAGCGGACCATCTCGACGCCGTCGTGGGCGAGGCGGATGGCCATCTGCAGGCCGCGCTCCTTGTTGATCGTGTTCGTGGCCGACACGAAGAAGGTGGTGAGCGCGGTCATGACCACGCCCATGATGGCGATGGCGGTGAGCGTCTCGACGAGGCTGAAGCCGCCGTCCGGCGCCGGCTGCGGCTGCGGGGGGAGGGGTCTGGTCATCGGGTCACGTCAGCGGGGCGTAGAACGCGTTGAGGTTGATGGTGACGTTGGAGCGGGCCAGGTTCGCCGTGCTGCTCGGGGCGAAGTTGACGCTGCTGATGAGCACGGCGCGGGGCTGCAGCTGCTGCAGCTGGTCCAGGAACGGGTTCATCTTCTCCGTCGGGCCGACGACGCTGAGGCTGACCGGCATCGCGTACACCTGGAAGCCGACCAGCGCGTTGAGGTCCACGGCGGTGCCGACGCTGACGCCGCTGACCGAGACGCCGGCCTGCTCGCCCGCGTTCTGCAGCTCGCGCAGCAGCGCCGAGGCGGCGTCGTCGACCGGCAGCGCGGCCTGGTCCTTGGCCAGCTGCGCCCTGTACTCGTCGATGTGCTCGTACTGCTTGGCGAGATCCTGCAGCTCCTTGCGCTTGGCCGCGATCTCGACGCGGGTCCGGTCGGCGGACTCGGTGGTCGACCTGGTGTCGCTCTGCTCGGGCCGGATGAAGAAGTAGTAGCCGAACGCGACGATGACGAGCGCGCACAGGGCGCCGCCGAGCAGCCAGAGGCGGTCGTTGCGCATCACTTGCCTCCGTTCGGGCTCACGGTCACGGCCGGGCTCGCCGACGGGCCGGTGAAGCGGCCGCCGAGGGCGGCCCTGGTGATGTCCATCCGGATCGTGAACGACACGCCGTTGTTCTCCTCCGTCACGTCGCTCGGGAAGGGGTTGGCGATCCCGTTGAGCGTCGCCAGCGCGATGACGTAGTCGGCCACGACCGACTTCGACGCCGCCGTGCCGGTCACCGTGATCGTGCCGATGTTGTCGCCGGTCGCCTTCTGCGCGCCGGTCTCCTCGAGCAGCGCGGCGGTGATCCCGTTGATCTTGACGTTGTGGTTGCCCGCGGTGCCGCGCAGGTCGGCGAGCACCCTGGACCACGACAGGTCGCGGCCCATGACCTTCGCGAGCCGCTTGTCGATCTTCGCGGAGTCGCCCTGGATCCTGATGAGGTCGTCGTACTTGCGGTGCCGCTGGCGGATCAGGTCCTGCTGGGTGTCCACGACGCTCTGCAGGTCGTTCTGGGCGACGGTGTGCCGGTGGACCTCGTAGCCGTACCAGCCGCCGACGAGCGCGGCCACGACCACGACGCCGGAGATGACGAGCCGGCGCAGCCGCCGGGCGTGGCGGGTCTCGGCGATCTCGAGCGGGAGGAGGTCGGCCGCGATCGGCAGGATGCGGAAGGTGCGCGCGGTCGCGTCCGGGAACGCCGGGTGCGGCGCGCCCTCCCGGCCGCCCGCCCGGCGCGCATCATGCTGCTCGCCGGCATCATCCGGATGTGGTACTCCCGGATGCCCGCCGTCGGGCAGTGCCGGGTGGCCCGGTGCGGGCTGGGCGTTGGTCTGGGCCATGAGGAGCTCGGCGGTCGACATCTCGGCCGGCGCGTGCGCGGGCGGTGCCGGGCGGACGGCCGGCAGTTGGGCGGTGTCGCCCTCGACGGCCGCCCTCGACGATTGAGCCGCGGGCGTCGGTGCGGTCAGCGTGTGCTGCGAGGTGCGCGGCGGCGGGGTGGTGGCGGGTCCGGTGCTCGGCTGGGGCGCCCAGGTGGCCGGGCCGGGAGCCGCCGGGCCGTGGACGGCCGGACCGGGGATGGCCGGACTGGGGCCGGTCGGACTGGGGCCGGTCGGCGGAGCGGGCGCTGGGGTCATGCGCGCCGCCTCGGGTGCCGCCAGGGAGACCTGGTCGAGTGGCCGCGAGGTGTCCGATGTGGACGGTTGGGCGGTCTGGGTGCGGGCGGCCGCGGAGGGGAGCGGGGGAGGGGGCGCGTCGGCGGGGAGGTCGACGTACGGGGTGCGTTGCCACTGATCCGGTTCCGGGGGTGCGGAAGGGGGCATCGCCCAGGACGGCAGGGCCGTGCGCAGCTCGGCGGTCGCCGGCAGCGGGGCGTGCAGCCGCGCGGCGAGGACCTCGACCGGCGCGGTGAGCGGGTCGAAGTCGTCGTCCTGCGATCGGCGGTGCGTCGACGGCTCGGGCAGGGACGGGAACTCGTCGGCGGGCAGGACGAACTCGCCGTGGACGTAGCGGGGGAACTCGCGGCGGGGCTGGGCGTCGGCCTCGGCCTCGAGGGCGGGATCCGGTTCCGGGGGCGGCCAGGCCGGGGGAGGGCCGGACGGGACGACGCGCACGGGCGGACCGGCCGGCTCGAGGGGGTCGGAGGCACCGTATGCGTCGCCGTATCCGAGGTTGCTGTATCTCAGGTCGTCGTAGCCCACGGACCGTGGGTCGATGTAGGGGTCGGGGTGTGTGGTGCTGTAGGGGGCGGGCTCTGTGGTGCCGCGGGTGGGCTCGCTCTGGGGCGCGGCGGGCGTGCGGGATCGGCGGTCGCGTTCGAACTCGTCCAGGTCGTCGGTCCCGGGGGCGTCGAAGGACGGCAGGACGATGCCGGTCAGGCGGCGCTCCGGTTCCTTCCAGCCGGGTTCGTTCCAGCCGGGCTCGTTCCAGCCGGACTCCTGCTGCCACACCGGGGTCTGGTCGTCGCGGTCCTGTGGGGTGCTCATGCGCCGGCTCCGAGGGTCAGGCCCACCGAGATCGCGGCGGAGGCGCGGACCTGGTCGAGGCTGCCCTCGCGGACGCGGCGCAGGCCGCGCACGCGCATCACCGGGTCGACGGCGATGACCTCGACGCCGAGCTGGCTGTGCAGCGCCTCGAGCAGGCCGGGCAGCATCGAGCCGCCGCCGGAGACGGCCAGGCGGCTCACGCGGGCCTGGCGGCCGCCGGCGGTGAGGTACGCGAACGAGCTGCCGATCTCGTTGATCAGCGGGCGCACCGCGTCCTTGAGCGCGGAGGCGCTGGCCGGGTCGGCGTCGGGGCGCAGGCCGACGCGGCACTTGAGGTCCTCGGCCTGCTGCAGCGCGATGTCCAGGCGGTCGGCGACCGTCTTGGTGATCTCGTTGCCGCCGCGGGGGATGGTGCGCACGATGAGCGGCTCGCCGTCGTGGTGCACGACCACGCTGGTGGCGTGCGCGCCGATGTCGACGAGGGCCTCGACGTGCTCGTCGAGGCGGGAGGCGGCGCGCAGCAGGGCGAAGGACGCCAGGTCGACGCGGACCACGTGCAGCTTGGCCGCCTCGACCGCGCGGATCGCGGCGATCACCGGCTCCTTCGGGGCGGCGATGAGCAGACCGCGGACCGTGTCGGCCGAGCCGGGCTCCTCCAGCGGGTAGAAGTCGATGAGCGAGCGCTCCGGCGGCAGCGGCAGCGCGTCGCGGACCTGGAACGGCAGCGCCTTGCGCATCTCCTTCGCCGGCAGGTTGGCCACGGTCGTCTCGCGGACGACGACCTGCTGGTGGGTGACGCCGAGCGCGACCTTGCGGCTGCGGAACTTGAACGTGGACCACAGCTGCTTGAGCGCACCGGTGACGGCGGCCTCGTCCTGGACGGCGCCGTTCTGCACGACCCCCGGCGGCAGCAGGATGTGGCCGAAGTTGCTGATGGCCGGGCCGTCCTTGCCGTTGCTGGTCTCCGCCGCGCGGATGGACACCGTCCCGATGTCCAGGCCGATCAGGTTGACAGCGGCCATCGTGCTCCTTCAACAGATGCCGCCCGCGCGGCGGGCGGGCGCGGCTTTACGCGGGGACCAGCAGGGTGGTGTACCAGGCGGTGATGGGCGCCGCGGCGAACAGCGCGATCAGGGCGCCGGCGAGCATCGACGGGCCGAACGGCAGCGCCGTCCTGCGCCCGGCGCGGCCGGCCGCGATCAGCACCAGGCCGGCGGCCCCGCCGATGACGAAGGCGGCGAGCGTGCCGACGGCGACCGAGGGCCAGCCGAGCCAGCCGAGGTACAGGCCCAGGACGCCGGCCAGCTTGACGTCGCCCGCGCCCATGCCCCCGCGGTACAGCGACAACAGGAAGTAGAGGGTCCACAGCGCGGCCATCGCGAGCACGCCGCGCAGGGCCGCCGGCCAGTCCCGCTCGACGATGACGCCGGGCAGCAGCAGCAACGGTGCGACGACGTAGGAGGGCAGGACGATCGCGTCGGGCAGGCGCAGCACGTCGAGGTCGATGAGGGCCAGCGCGACCGCGATCGCGGCGAGGTACAGCCAGGCCGGCAGATAGAGCCAGGCGGACCCGCCGGTGCCCGCGGCGGGCGCGGGGGCGATCAGGCGGGCGGCGACGGCGGCGAACAGCGCCGCGGTGCCGAGCTCGACGAGGGGGTACCGGAGGCCGATCGGCGCGGCGCAGTCGGCGCAGCGGCCGCGCAGGACGAGCCAGCCGACGACGGGCACGTTGTGCCACGGGCGCACCGGGGACGTGCACTGTGGACAGTGCGAGGCCGGGCGCAGCAGCGACTCGCCGCGGGGGACACGGTGGATGACCACGTTGAGGAAGGACCCCACCGCCAGCCCGAGCACGCCGACGACGACGAGCACGAACGCCATGGTGGGGTCCTTTCCAGGAGGGGTGTCGGGCGGCCCCGGATCAGGTGGGGCCGCCCGATGCCGTCAGTGCGGCGATGCCGGTCAGATCAGCTGACGCAGTTGGCGAGGTCGGTCGCCGTCGCCTTCTTGACGGAGCCGCCGGCCGCGCTGTCGTAGAGGTAGTAGACCTTGCCGTCGGCGTTGTAGCCGCAGACCTTGTAGCTGTCGCCGGTCGCCGACTTCTTGTACTGCATTGTGTTCTGCGGCGACAAGGTGGCCGTCTGCTGCGTACCGCCCGTGCCCGACGTGCCGCTCGTCGTAGTCCCGAAGACCAGCTTGGTGCCGACGTCGGCGGTCGTGCTCGCCGGGTACGTGTTGTCGTTCTCGGTGTAGAACTGCTCGATCGCGCTGACCGCGGCGCGCACGTCGGACTCCGCCGACTTGTTGGCCGCGCCCTTGCGGTAGTTCAGGTACATTGGGACCGCGATCGCGACGAGCACGCCGATGATCACGACGACGACGAGCAGCTCGACGAGCGTGAAACCGCCGTCTCCGGCAGCACGCTTCTTCTGCATCCTGCGCAGCGTCTCTTGCATGGGTGAGCCTCCTGCTCCTCTGCCTGGGGTGTGTGATTGGCGAGGCTCCGCTGCCTGTCGCCAGTGTTGTTCGCGGTGGTGGGTGTTGCGGTAGTGGGTGTTGCGGTGGTGTTCTCAGTAACCGGCCCGTTCGGAGCGGCCGTGTTGCCCGCCGCGTTGCCGGCCGGTTGCCTTGCTTGCGGCTGCTTTTCGCATCAATTGCTTTGAATGTTCTGGTAGATCGAGAACATCGGCAGATACAGGCAGACGATCATTCCGCCGACCACGCCGCCCATGACGAGCACCATGATCGGCTCGATGGACGCGGTCAGCGCCTCGGCCGCACTGTCGACCTCTCGGTCGTAGAAATCGGCAATCTTTTCGAGCATCTGACTGATTTGGCCGCTCTCTTCGCCGACCTCGACCATCTGCACCACCATGGGCGGGAAAACCTTGTGCTGACCGAGTTGTGACGACATCGGCCGGCCCTCGCGCACCGCCTGCTGCAGTTCGGCCATCGCGTTGGTGATGACCGTGTTGCCGGTGGTGGCGCCGACGACGTCGAGGGCCTGCAGCACCGGCACGCCGACGCCGAGCAGCGTGCCGAGGTTGCGCGAGAACCGGCTCAGGGCGATCTTCGTGAACAGCGGGCCGAACACCGGCAGGCGCAGCTTCACCTTGTCGAACCACAGCCGCACCGGCGGGTTGCTCGCCATGATCTGGCGGAACGCCACGGTGGCGGCGGTCCCGGCGACGATGAGCACCGGCCCGAGCCAGAAGAGCGTGTGGCTGGCGGTGACGATGATCCGCGTCGGCAGCGGGAGCTCGCCGCCGAGCTGCTTGAACATCTTCTCGAAGATTGGCACGATGAAGATCAGGACGGCGCTGATCATCACCAGGGTGAAGACGAGGACGATCACGGGGTACGTGAGCGCGCTCTTGATTTTTCCGCGAAGCGCCGCGTCCTTCTCGAAGTTCGTCGCGATGCGGTCCAGCGCGCTGTCGAGGAAACCGCCGGTCTCGCCGGCGCGGATCATCGCCACCATGATGGTCGGGAAGACCTTCGGGTGCTTGCCCATGGCGCCGGAGAGCGACATGCCGCCCTCGATGTCCAGCCGTACCTCGCCGAGCGCCTTCTTCAGCGACGGCTTCGGGGCCTGGTCCTCCAGCACCGCCAGCGAGCGCAGCAGCGACATGCCCGACTGCGTCATCGTGGCGAACTGCCGGGCCAGCACCGACAGGTCCTTGAGCGACGTGCGCTGGCCGAGGCCCGGCACGTGGATGTCGCGCCGCATCAGCGTGTCGGCGCTGGTGATGGCGAGCGGCGTCAGGCCCTGCTGGCGCAGCAGCTGCGCGGCGGCGAGCTCGTTCGACGCCTCGATCTTGCCCTTGGTGCGCTTACCGTCGTGGTCGATCGTTCGGTAGTCGTACGTCTTGGTGGCAACCATGCACGGCACCCCTTCGCGCCTTCTGCTCCTGGGTCTGGTCCAGCGGCGGGCTTGCGTACGGCCCGCTTACACACGGCCGGCGAGGCGGCGGAACTCCTCGGCCGAGTGGCACAGCTCGAGGGCCGCGTCGTACGTGATGAGCTGCTGGCGGACGCGCTCGGCGAGGTGCTGGTCGAACGAGAGCATCCCGTCGTTGCCGCTGGACTGCATGAACGACGGGATCTGGTGGTTCTTGCCCTCGCGGATGAGGTTCCGGATCGCCGGCGTGGCGAACATGATCTCGGTGATGATCGTGCGGCCCTGCCCGTCGGCGCGCGGGGCGAGCGCCTGCGTGACCACGCCCTGCAGCGCGTTGGACAGCTGCGCCCGGATCTGCTGCTGCTGGTGCGGCGGGAAGATGTCGATGACCCGGTCGACGGTCTGGGCGGCGCTCTGCGTGTGCAGCGTGGCCAGCACCAGGTGGCCGGTCTCGGCCGCGGTGAGCGCCGTCGACGTGGTCTCCAGGTCGCGCAGCTCGCCGACGAGGATGATGTCGGGGTCCTGGCGCAGCGCGTGCTTGAGCGCGAGCGCGAACGACTGCGTGTCGGCGCCGACCTCCCGCTGGTTGACCAGGCAGCGCTTGTGCTCGTGGAGGAACTCGATCGGGTCCTCGATCGTCACGATGTGCGAGGAGCGGGTGCGATTGGCCAGGTCCAGGATCGCGGCCAGGGTCGTGGTCTTGCCGGAGCCGGTCGGGCCGGTGACGAGGACGAGGCCGCGGTGCAGATGGGCGAAGCGGGTCACCTGCTCGGGGACGCCGAGCTGGTCGAGCGGCTTGATGTTGTGGGGGATGGCGCGGAAGGCGGCGCCGTACGAGCCGCGCTGGTTGTAGAGGTTGACCCGGAAGCGCGACACGCCCTCGATGGCGTAGGCGAAGTCGAGCTCCTGGACCTCCATGAACTGCCGCCACTGGGCCTCGTTGAGCACCGCGGCGCGCACCAGCATCTCCGTGTCGCCGGGCGTGAGGTCGTCGTAGCCGGGCAGGTAGCGCAGGCCGCCGTTGATGCGCACGGTCGGCGGCGCGCCGACGGTCAGGTGCAGGTCGGAGCCGCCGACGCGGACCAGGGAGACGAGCATCGCGTCCAGCGAGGCGCGTTCGTCGCTGGTGGTGATCCGGGTCGCGAGCGTGCCGGCCATCGCCTCCTGGGCACCGGCCCGGGCCGGCCGGCCGCCCTGGGTTCTCTGAGTGGTCACGCGGGCTCCTTGCGGTACCGATGCGGCGGACAAAGACCTCATGAGCGGCATCGGCGGCCGTGCGCCGGATCTGAGGCATTTCGCCGCCGCTAGACCGCGACGCGCACGACCTCGGGGATCGACGTCTGGCCCTCGGCGGCCTTGGCGAGGCCGTCGATGCGCAGGTCGAGCAGGCCCTCGCGGTGGGCGACCGCCTGGATCTCGTGCGCGGAGGCGCGGTCGATCGCGAGCTTCTCGATGTCGGGGGAGACCGGCATGACCTCGTGCAGCGCGATGCGGCCGCGGTAGCCGGTGTTGGCGCACGAGCGGCAGCCGACCGGGCGCCACAGCGTCGGCGGGGCGCCGAGCAGGTCGAAGGGCCAGCGGGCGCCGGCCAGCTCGGCCTCCGTCGGCTGGTACTCCGTCTTGCACCAGTCGCACAGGCGGCGGGCCAGCCGCTGGGCGAGCACGCAGTCGACCGACGAGCCGACGAGGAAGGGCTCGATGCCCATCTCGACGAGGCGCGTGACGGCGCTGGGGGCGTCGTTCGTGTGCAGCGTGGACAGGACCAGGTGGCCGGTGAGCGCGGCCTCGACCGCCAGCTGCGCGGTGGTGCGGTCGCGGACCTCGCCGATGAGCACCACGTCGGGGTCGGAGCGCAGGATCGCCGGCAGGACCGCGGCGAACGTCAGGCCCGCCTTCATGTCGACCTGGACCTGGTTGACGCCCGGCAGCCGGTACTCGACCGGGTCCTCGACGGTGATGATGTTGACCGTGGGCTTGCTGATCTCGGCGAGGGTCGCGTACAGCGTCGTGGACTTGCCCGAGCCGGTGGGGCCGGTGACGAGCAGCATGCCGTGCGGCTTGTTGAACGAGTTGGCGAAGCGCTCGTAGTTGGTCCTGCTGAAGCCGAGCTTGGTCAGCTTCAGGTCCATGCCGCTGGTGTCGAGCACGCGCAGGACGATCTTCTCGCCCCACACCGTCGGCAGGGTCGCGGTGCGCAGGTCGACCACCCGCTGGTTGATCTCCACCGTGATGCGGCCGTTCTGCGGTACGCGGCGCTCGGTGATGTCGACGTTCGACATGATCTTGAGGCGGGAGATCAGCGCGGACTGGACGTGCTTGGGCACCGTGTCGACCTCGTGCAGCACGCCGTCGATGCGGTAGCGCACGCGCATGCTGTGCTCGCCGGGCTCCAGGTGCAGGTCGGAGGCGCGGTTGACGATGGCCTGCTCGAGCAGCGAGTTGACGTACCGGACGATGGGCGCGTCCTCGCTCACGGCCGTGAGGCTGGACACGGCCGGCGTCGCCTCGGCGCGGAGGCTCTCGGCGACCTCGCCGAGGTCGTTCTCCTCGCGCTTGAGCCGGTCGATGATCTTGCGCAGCTCGGACCGGGCGACGACCACCGGGCGGACCGTGAGACCCGTGGCGGCGCGCACGTCATCCAGGGCGAGGACGTCACCCGGGTCGGTGATGCCGACGGTGATCTCGTGGTCGTTGAGGGCGATGCCCAGGACCCGGTGCTTGAGCACGAGGGCCATCGGGATCTTGGTCACCGCGGCCGGGTCGATCGGGTAACCGACGAGGTCGAGCGTGGCGATGCCGTACGCGTCGGCGGACGCCTCGGTCAGCTGCTCCTCGGTGACGATGTGGTCGTTGATGAGCACGGCGCGGATCGACCGGCCGGTCCGCTCCGCTTCCTCGGCCGCCCGGTCGACGGCCTGCGCGTCTGCCCCGCGTTGTTTCAGCGCGTCCAGTAACGGCCTGAACGTCTGGTACATCTCACCCCCGTGTCGCTGGAGGACTTATCGGCGGCTATCCGGGTGACTTTCGGGTTTCACCCCGGGCGCGTGCGGCGCACTCGTTGACGGGTCGCGGCCGCGTCGTGAGGATCGATCGCTGTGTCGGTTGCCGTTGTGGAAGAACCCCGAAGCGGATTGCCCGGCAATATCAGCATTTGGCGGGCGCGCTGGCTGCTGATGCGGTACTGGGGGCGGGCGCCCGGCGAGCCCTCGTACCCCGGTGTGCCGGCCGCCGCGCAGGCCGAGCTGCTGAACCTGGTCGCCGAGGTGGCGACCCGGGTGGGGGTGGCGCGGCCGGACGCCGTGCTGCTGACCGGGTACGGAACGATCCGTTCCTGGGCGAGCCGGCGCCGGCGGCTGCTGCTGGTGGGGCTGCCGCTGCTGCAGTGCCTCACGGTGGACGAGGTGCGGGCGCTGGTGGCCCACGAGCTCGCCGTCGTCGACCACCGGCGGGCGCATCTGGTGGTGCGGCTGCGGGCGCTGTACGAGGAGGCGGTCGATCCGCTGTCGATGACGCCGTCGACGCGCGCCGAGACGATCGCGCGGGCGACGCGGGAGTTCGCGATGGCGCTGGAGCGCAAGGCGGACCAGGCGGCGAGCAGCGCGTCGGGGCTGCAGACCGCGGCGCGGGCGGTGGTGAAGGCGGACCTGGCCGCGTTCGAGTTCGCCGACCTCGCCTTCGACGTGGAGGAGCAGGTGTGGCAGCGCACCAGCGCCGGGGTCCAGGACCTGCACGCCGGCTGGCGGGAGGCGGTGCGGGCGGGCGCGGTGATCGCGTCGCTGGACGACGACACGCGGACCGCCCTGATGGCGCGCCACCCGAGCCTGGCGGGGGCGATCGCGTCGCTGTCCGCGACGCACGTCGCGTTACGAGCCGTGGATTCGGTACCGCTGGTGCCGCTGCCGCCGGACGTGGAGCGGGAGTTGGCGCGGCACGTGCTCAAGCGCGACAGCGGGCAGTGGATCACGTTCGCGGCGGTGCCGGAGGAGGAGTGGCCGTCGTGGCTGGCCCGGCAGGCCCGGGTCGTGACGGATCAGGTGGCCACGCTGCTGCGGCGGCCGCCGATCGGGCCGGCCGAGGTGGTCGAGGTGCTGCTGACCCGGCTGGACGAGCTGGTGGCGGCGAACTGGCCGGCGCAGCCGGAGCCGCCGGCCGAGCCCGAGGAACTGGACGGCACGCCGTCGGTGGTGGTGGTCGCCGAGTCGGCGCTGACCGTCCGCGGGTGGCGGCGCGTGCATCCGGCGGCCGCGGGGGTGCTGGTGAGCCCGGACGGGGAGCAGCACAACCTGACGCTGCTGGCGCGGGCGGCGATCGACTCGCCGGCGGCCATGGCGGTGCTGCTGGAGCTGCTGTCCCGGGAGCCGTGAGGCCGGTTACGGGGTCACGTGGTCGCGCCACGAGTGGAGCGGGGAGTAGCCGAGGACGTCGCGGGCGCGGTCGATCGACAGCAGGGTCTCGAACTCGCCGAGCTCGCCGCGGACGGGTACGTCCGGGAAGACCTCGGCCATGAGGCCCGCGGACGAGCGGTTCATGATCGTGTCGGCGGCGGCGATGACGAACGACTGGGCGCCCTCGACCGGGGCGTCCAGCGAGAGCCGGCAGGCGGCGGCGACGTCGCGGGCGTCGACGTAGCCCCACAGGTTCCACTTGCGGCTGTGCGGGTCGGACCAGTAGCCGGGCACGGCGGCGTAGTCGCCCGGCCCGTCGGCGCCGGCGGTGTGGACGTTGGACAGGCGCAGGCCCACGAACGGGATGCCGCTCCAGCCGGAGATCTCCCGCGCCAGCGTCTCACCGACGACCTTCGACAGCGCGTACGTCGTCGTCGGGTACGGGAAGTGGTCCTCGTCGACCGGGGCGTACCGCGGCGGCGTGTCGAACGGCAGGCCCAGCGTCGTCTCGCTCGAGGACCACACCACCCGGCCGGCGCCGGCGGCCTGGGCGGCGAGGAAGACGTTGGCGTTCATGGCGGTGTTGCGGTTGAACGTCACCGCCGGGGTGTACATCCCGGGCGCGGGAATGTTGGCCAGGTGCACGACGGCGTCGGCGCCCTGCAGGACCTCGAACGCCTGACCGTAGTGGGTGAGGTCGGCGATGAGCAGGGTCGTGCCGAGGTCGGCGAGGCTGAGGTGGCCGGCCCGGCCGGCGGCGTCGGTGGCGACGACCTCGTGGCCGTGGGCGAGCAGGTCGGCCACGACGACCCGCCCGGTCTTGCCGTTCGCTCCGGTGACGACGATCCGCGACATGGGCCGATCCTGTCACGGGGCTCTGGTCCGCCGGTCGGCAGGCCTCTCGTGGTCTCGCCGGGCCCGTGGGCTCGGCTTGCTGGCTTTTGACCGCACCTTGCCGGCTGTTTGATCGCGCCTCGCCGGCTATTTGACCGCGCGGAGGGCGGCGAAGGCCGGGGCCAGGCGGGCCAGGTCGTCGAGGACGGCCTTCGCGGACGCGTCCAGGGCGCTGTCGGACCGGAACTGCTTGTCGGCCGTGACGTGGGTGCGCGTCGGGACGGCGACGGCGGCGTTGACCGGCATCATGCCGAGCATGCTGACGACGGGGCGAAGCGCGTAGACGGCGCGGGTGCCGGAGGAGATGCCGCCGTAGCTGACGAAGGCCGCGGGCTTGTCGCGCCACTCCTGGGAGAGGAAGTCCAGCGCGTTCTTCAGCGGGGCGGTGAAGCTGTGGTTGTACTCCGGCGTGACGAACACGATCGCGTCGGCCGCGTCGATGGTGGCGCTCCAGTCGCGGGTGTGCTGCTTGGTGTACTGGCGCAGCGACGGGTGGTGGGGTTCGTCGAGCAGGGGGAGGTTGAGCTCGGCGAGGTCGGAGACGTGGACGTCGAAGCCGCCGTGCTGCTCGGCCTGCTCGATGAACCAGTCGGCGACGACGCGGCCCACGCGGCCGGGGCGGGTGCTCGCGACGACGACCTCGAGCCTTGGCCGCGCGCTGCTGCTCGCTTGGAGTTGTTGGGTGCTGGTGGGCTCGGAGCCGATTGTTGACATGTCATCATCGTGACACTGGATTGGTGACACGTCAACATCTATGCTTGAGACGTGGACGACACACAGCTGCTGCCGGCGCCGGACGCTTCCGGGTCGCGACCGGAGGAACCGCCGCGCTGGCTCAACGAGCAGGAGTTCCGCGCCTGGATCGGGTACCGCCGTATGCGGGCGCTGCTCGACCTGCAGCTGGCCCGCGAGCTGGCCGCGGACCAGGGGCTGTCCGAGCCCGACTACGACGTGCTCACCAGCCTGTCCGACGCCGAGGACCGGCGGATCCGGCTCAGCGAGATGGCCGACCGCATGCTGTGGTCGAAGAGCCGGCTCTCGCACCACGTGACGCGAATGCAGCAGCGCGGGCTCGTCACGCGCCAGGAGTGCCCGTCCGACGGGCGCGGGGCGTTCATCGTGCTGACGGACCAGGGCATGGAGACGCTGCGGGCCGCCGCGCCCGGGCACGTGGCGGCGGTGCGCGCGCACTTCATCGACCTCCTGACCGAGGAGCAGGTGCGGGTGCTGGGCGACGTCACCGAGGCGGTGCTCGAGCACCTGCGGCGGCACGTGGACTAGCGGCGGGCCACTGTCAGGCGGTTGGTGGGCGCTTCCCGCGGTACCGCTGCGGGGGTCAGCTCTTGCTCACCAGGTCGACGTGTGACGACATGAACGACTCGACGGAGTCGGCGCGCACGGCCGCGAGCAGGGCGAGCGTGTTGTCGTCGAGGGCCTCGGCGCCGGGCTGCTCCGGCGACTCGTGGAACGTGCCGTTGTTGGACTTGACCGTCAGCAGGTTGTCGCCGCCGATGTCCTTCAGGGCGAAGATCCAGTCCTGCAGGTCGATGCCGCCGGAGTCGATCGTCATCGACTGGCCGACCACGTCGAGCACCTTCTTGAGCTTCGCCGGGTCGGTCATGACGTCGCGGCTGGCGATCTCCTTGAACAGCGCCTTGATGAACTGCTGCTGGTGGCGCTGACGGTCGTAGTCGCTGTTGGGCAGCGTGTCGCGCTGGCGCACGTAGTCGAGGGCCTGCCAGGGCTCGAGGTGCTGGTAGCCGACGTGATACGTCTGCGGGGTCACCCCGGGGACCGGGATCAGGTCGGTGCCGCCGGAGTCGTTGAAGCGCTGGATGTACGGCACCTTGGTCTGGCCCTTGGCGTCGTGGCCGATGTGGACGGACCGGGTCTCCTGGTCGACGTACATGTCGACGCCGCCCAGCACGTCGACGACCTTGGTGAAGCCGGCGAAGTCGACGATGGCGGCGGCGTCGAAGGTGATGCCCCAGTTCTCCTCGATGGTGTCGGCGAGCAGCGACATGCCGTAGCGGCGCTGGTCCTTGCCGGTCAGCTTGAGGCCGCCCTCGGCGAACGCGGCGTTGATCTTGTCGTGGCCGCCCTGGTAGCGGGTCCGGCCGTTGCTGAACGGCGGGATCCGGACCCAGGTGTCGCGGGGGATCGAGACCAGGTACGCGGACTGATGGTCCTGGGGAATGTGGACGATGATGATCGAGTCCGACCGGATCGCCTCCGATGGGTCCTGGTCGGGGCGCGGGTCGATGCCGACGAGCAGGATCGTCTTCGCGCCGCTGATCGTCACGTGCCGGCCCTGCTGCTCCGCGGCGGGGACGATGAGGTCGTCCTGGCGGACGTTGCTCGTGACGTAGCCGACGAGCAGGTTCTTTGCGACGAACGCGCTGCCGGAGAGCATCATCATGACCGCGCCGATGGTCACAAGGGTGTGCGCCCACCTCGGGTCGCGGCGGCGGCGTGGTGGCCTTGCCGCGGCGTCATCCAAGTCGGTGCGGGCGGTCGTCGTCAGCAACGGAATCGGCCGGCGCGACGTGTGGTCGTCGGCCGGCCGATCGGCATCCTCGTCCAGGGGCTCGTGGCGTCGGATCACGTCTCGTGGGCTCCCGTTCGAGGTGTGCTGCCTTCATTGCTGTCGGAGGGGTTTCTGCGGTCCTTGTCGTATGTCGGGTCCGGCCTGGCGGGACGTCTGCGGCTCGTGGTCGGCGTCGTCGCCTCGGCGCAGGCCTTCGGTGACGTTTCGCGTTCGGTGGCGCTTCGCGACTGGTCGCGAATCAGCCGCCGACGAGGATGACGGCGATCACGCTGAGCAGGACGACCGCCGCCAGGAAGATCAGCATGCCCTGCTCGCTGTCGAGCGGGGTCAGCTTGCGGGTCGTGGTGGTGGTCGGGGTGGCCATTGTCGCCTCCTGTTGCGGTGTGGTGACTCTTACGCTACGAACACCGCGGACAGGTTTGATCCCGTCGTCGTGCCACGTGCCCGACCTGCCTGAACGTCTCGTCGAACCCCTTCGTGGGGTTCTACGATCCGCACCGCCGGTGGGTAACGGGTTGCCCGGGCGGCCGGTGTCTCCGGCGCCACCCGTGGGTGTCCCGCCCCCTGTGTCCGGAGGCCCTGGCGCTCCCGCCGTCAGGCGGTCGTGCGGGTGATTCAGGTGCGGTGTTCTGGTGTCAGGTCGCCGGCCCGATGTCGGTTGTGGTGCCCGCCCCGACGTCCGCGCTCAACTCCGGGAACACCTTGCCCACCTTTCGCACGAGATATTCACCGTAGGTGCCGGTGAATGCCCGCAGATCCTGGCCGTCCCAGCGCCTCGGGGCGCCGGTCCCGCCGGAGGCGGCCCGTCCGGGCAGCGGTGGTACCTCGGCCGTGAAGCCGGGGTCGAAGAAGAACGGGAACGACAGGCGTTCGTTGCCGCTGAGGTTTCGGACCCGGTGCGGCGTCGAGCGGTACCACCCGCCGGTCATCCGGTCGAGCATGTCGCCGATGTTGCACACGAACGTGCCGGGGATCGGCGGGGCGTCGAGCCACTTCCCGGGGTGGTCGCCGTGCCTGCCCTCGGGGTTGCCGTCGTCGGGGGCGTTCGATGCGGCGGCGGTGCCGGTCCGTGTGTCGGCCTCGTCGTCCGGCATGCGGACCTGCAGGCCGCCGTTGTCGTCCTGCAGCAGGAGCGTCAGCAGGCCGTAGTCGGTGTGCTCGCCGACGCCCCACGCGGTGCTGTCCGGAGGTGACGGCGGGTAGTGGAAGATGCGGAACAAGACCGTCGGGTTCGCCGTGTAGCCGGATGCGAAGTAGTCGGGTGGCAGGTCGAGGCTCTGGGCGATGCCGCGCATGACGGCCTGGGCCGTGGCCGTCATCGCGTCGAGGTACTCCAGCACTGTGTCGCGCAGTTCCGGGATCTGGCGCGGGAACAGGTTGGCGCCGTGCAGTGGCAGGCCGGCGCGTACCTCGGGGGAGTCCGGGCCGAGTTCGGTGCCGAAGTAGAGGCCTTCCTTCTGGTCCGGTACCCCGGAGGTGAGCTCGGCGCCGACGGGGAAGAAGCCCCGCCAGGCGCGGCCGCCGCGGGCCATGGCGATCTCGAGCTTCTCGGGCTCGGGCAGCGCGAAGAACTCGCGGGCGGTGCGGTCGAGCCGCGTGATGAGCCCCGGGTCGACGCCGTGGCCCGACACGTAGAAGAACCCGCTGGCGCGGCACGCTGATTCGATCTGGCGGGCGGCGTGTGCGTCCTCGCCATCGCGGACCAGGTTGGCGACGTCGACCACGGGCAGATCGGCCTGATAGGAGCTCACGCCCCGAAGCGTAGGCGTCGCCGCGCCGGGACGGCAGGTGGCGATTCCTGTCAACCGTGGTTGACGTAGTGCGTGATTGTCAACTATGGTTGACGCATGACGGAGGCAAATGACCTCGCGGCCGCGGCGGCCAGCCCGGACCCGCGCATCGGGCTGCGGGCGGCCGTCGCGCTGCGGCGGCTGGCCGACGCGCTCGAGGTGCTCCAGGTCGACAATGCGCGGCTGCAGGGCTGGTCGTGGCAGGAGATCGCCGACGCCCTCGACGTGACAAGGCAGGCGGTGCACAAGAAGCACGCCGGTCGTACGCCGGCCGCACCGGCCGGTGCGGCGGCACCGGCGGCACCGGCCGGTGCGGCGGCACCGGCCGCGCCTGCGTCGCGGTCGTCCGATGCGTCGGCGGCGGCGCCGTCGAAGGGCAAGGCCGGGCAGCGCGAGGTGACCGCGACCGAGACCGGCGACAACTGATGCGCCCTGCGCTGGCGCGTACGACGAAAGGGGAGCATTGATGTTCGAGCGATTCACCGACCGGGCCCGGACCGTCGTCCGGGTCGCCAAGAGCGAGGCTGACGACCTCGGCCATCGCGCGATCGGCACCGAGCACATGGTGCTGGCGCTGCTGCGCGATGACGGCGGCATCGGCAGCGGCGTGCTCCGCGCCTGCGGTGTCGAGTACGACGACATCCACGAGGCCGTTGCAGCCGGCGACGACGCGGCCGCGCTGCGCTCCATCGGCATCGACCTTGACGCGGTGCGGGCGAGCGTGGAGCAGACGTTCGGTGCCGGTGCGCTGGAGCGCGCCGAACCGGCCGAGCGGGGCGGCTTCCTGTTCCGCCGCTCGAAGCTGCCGACGCGGTTCAACAACGGGGCCAAGAAGAGCCTGGAACTGTCGCTGCGGATCGCGCTGTCGCTGAAGCACAACTACATCGGCACGGAGCACATCCTGCTCGCGGTGCTGAAGGAGGAGCGCGGTACCGGCGGACGGCTCCTGCGCGAGCAGGGCCTGAGCTACGACCGCACCCTCGATCTCGTGCTGACCGCGCTGAAGAACGCCGCCTGAGGGCGGCCTTCCTGCGCCCCGGGCGTTCCTTGATCGGGACGCCCCGCCGGGCTCCGTGAGCCGGCGAGCAATCGTCTAGCGTTCCGGTATGGAGCGGACCCTCACCTGGCGTGACCTGAACCGGGCGATGCTGGCCCGCCAGATGCTGCTGGAACGCGTGACGCTGGACGTTCCCGAGGTCCTGCAGCGGATGGGCGGCCTGCAGGCGCAGTACGCGCCGTCGATGTACATCGGGCTGTGGACCCGCATCGAGGGCTTCGAGCGTGACGAGCTGACCGGCATGCTGGAGCGCCGCGAAGTTGTCCAGGCGACCCTGCTCCGCTCCACGATCCACCTTGTGTCGACGGCCGACTACTGGCCGCTCACGGTCGGCGTGCGCAACGCGCGCCGCGACGCCTACCTGCGCGCGGTCCGCGACAAGCCGGACCCGGCCGCGATGGAGGAGGCCGTCCGCAGCCTCAGGGCGCTGCTCGCCGAGCGCCCCGTGCGCCGCACGGAAATCGACCAGCTGTTCGGCCCGCAGATCCGCCACGGCATCGGCATGTTCCTCGACATGGTCCGCGTCCCGCCATCGGGCACGTGGGCGCGGCGCCGGGCCGACCTGTTCGGCGCCGCCGAGGACTGGGTGGTCCGGCCCGACGTGACCGAGGACGAGGCGCAGGACCTGCTGGTCCGGCGGTACCTCGGCGCGTTCGGGCCGGCCCACCGCACGGAGATCGCGGACTGGGCGGGCCTGCCGGTGTCCACCGTGGCCAAGGTGCTCGCCCGGCACGACCTGCGCACGTTCCGCGACGAGCGCGGCCGGGAGCTGGTCGACCTGCCCGACGGCCCGCTGCCGGACCCGGACACCCCCGCCCCCGTCCGCTTCCTGCCGACGTACGACGCAACCCTGCTCGCCCACGCCCGCCGGACGCTCATCCTCCCCGAGGAGCACCGATCGAAGGTGTTCCACGTTCGCATGCCGCAGTCGATCGGCACTTTCCTCGTCGACGGTCAGGTGGCCGGCACGTGGGCACCGAAGGCGAACGGCGTCGAGTGGGAGCCGTTCGCCCCGCTACCGGCACGGGTTCGGCGCCAGGTCGCCGCGGAAGCGGATCGCCTCACGTCGTTCCACGCCTGACCCGCCCCGGCGGCGGCCCGCCCCGCGCCCGGCCCTCCCGGGTGCCGCGGCCCGGCCCCGCGCGATCCGTCGGCACCGCCGGCGGCCCAGTGGCCGCGGCCGGCGGCCCGCTCGGCCGCGCGGTCCCCGACCCCTCAGGCCCGGCCGCCGCATCACCAAGATCGTCCGCCGCCGGCGAAGCCCCGCCGGCCCGCGTTGGCGAGGCAGCAGAGGACCCGGCCGCCGAGGAAGCCGCCGGCCCAGCCGGGAGCGCCGCCGTCACCGACGGCGTGTGCCGCCGCGAATCCGGCTGCCGCCCCGGCGGCGGATCCCCGCCCCGGCCGTCCGGCGGTTTCGCATCGACCCGCGGCCGGCTGGGCCCGAGCTCGTAGCGCCGCCCGTCGGGCCGCATGATCCAGATCCAGCCGCTGAGCGGCTCGCGGAACATCCGCCAGCCCCGCTCGTGCATGCACACGTGGTGGTACCGGCACAGCAGCACCAGGTTGTCGGCATCCGTCTCGCCGTGATCGCGGATCCACTCCCGCAGGTGATGGCTGTCGCACCAGTTCGCCGGAATCCGGCAGCCCGGCCATCGGCAGTACGGATCGCGCGCCGCGAGCGCCCGCCGCAACGGCCACGGCGTGTTGCGGTACGCCCGCCCGAGCTTCAGCGGCACACCGTTCTCCGGATGCAGCCACAGCTGCTGCAGGGTCGCATCGCAGCTGAGCCGCGCGGCCAGCGCGTCGCTCACCGGCCCGAACCCGGCCATCACCGCGGCCCCGTCGCCGTCATCGTCTGCAGCAACGGCGCCGCCGCCCTCGTCGCCCGCGACAACGTCGCCGCCGTCGTCAGCCGGCGTCTCCTCCGCGTCGGTACCGCCGTGATCGTGCAACTGCAGATACCGCCGAACCGGCATCAGCAGTCCGATACAGAGCCGCCCCCCGGCGACTTCGGGCGCCTGCCCCGAGCGCAGCACCGCGTTGAGCATGTCCGCCGCCGCGTCATGCCGTCGCTGCGCCGGGCTGCGATCGTCGCCCTGCCCCGGCGGCTTGGTGAACGCGTCCAGCGCGGTGCCGAACAGCGCCCCGGTCTCCGTGTCGAGCACGCCCCGCAGCCGCCACATGTCGCCGAGCCGCGTGAGCGTCACGCCCCGCCGCCGGTACTGCTCCTCCGGTGGTGTGCTCTTGTCCGCCAGCGCAAGGTCCCGCAGATGGCCGCACGCCTCCTGGAGATGCTCCGGCCCGGCGTTCTGCGCGAGCTCGACCAGGGTGTGCTCGGCCTGCTCGATGACCTCGTCGCCGACCTCCTCGGCGGTGATCGCGATCCGGTTCACCTGCTCCGCGCTCACCTCGCCGGCCTGGAACGCCTGCGCGAGCTCGGGAAGCAGCCGGGTGACCTCGGTCGCACGCATCCGCCCGCCGGCCGCCGGCCCGGACAGCCGCCCGAACCCGACCAACCACTGCTTCGTCGAGCCGAACCCGTCGCGGTGGCTCAGCCGCCGGTCGTCGAACGCGCCGACGAACCCGCTGATGACCGCGTCCAGCCGGTGCTGGCAGCGCAGCAGCTCCAGGAGCGAGTCACGAACGGCGGCATCGTCGAGCGCCTCGACATCGAGCTTGGCCATCGATTCGAGCGCCTCAGTGAGTGGCCCAACCACCCCCGCCGCGTCCACGCCCCGACCGTAACCGCCGGCGCCCCGAACCCAGGATCCCCGATCTCCTATCTCACTCTGAGCGATCCTCCATCTCCCATAAGTGGTCGAGCACGTGCCACACGAACCGCCGCGCCGCGTACCGCGCGGTCCAGCCGTTGTCCGTCAGCGGCCCCCCGTCGCCGGTCCGCCCGAACACGGCGATCACGTCGTCGCGCAAGGCTTCCACGGCCGCGCGGTCATCGAGCGCCGGCGGCCGGTGCTTGACGCCGATCTTCCGGGCGTACGCGGCCTCGGACTCGAGCACGTGACCGATCATCTTGTCGCGGTCGCGCCCACCACCCCGAGGCCCCTTGCGCAGCGACTCGGGCGCCGTCGCGGAGTACGCGTCGAAGGCCGCCCATGCGGCCCGCAGCAGCTTGGTGTGGCGAGCCGCGACGGCGGCGGTGACCGGCGCCGAGTCCGCGTCCGGGCGGCCGTCCGGCGCGCCGAACTCGGTCGTCGCCGTGCCGGGCACCCGTTCGACGACGTTGAGGCGGGGCGAGGCCGGGAAGGAATAGCCGGCCGCGGTGGCGATCGACGCGTAGCGCGCCCCGTAGGCGGCGAGCGCCTCGATCGCCTCCTCCTCGCTCTTGCCGAACCGGCCCCAGCCCGGCCAGTCGAGGCTGCCCGCGAAGACCTTCTTCTTGCCCGTCTCGAGGTAGATGTCGGCCATACTGTGACCTTAAGCCGCATTCCTCGGCGACGCCGGGCCTGGTACCTACCATGGTTCATATGCCTGAGCTTGTGAGTTATCTTCGCGAGGCCCTGCTCGCCGGCGATGTCGAGACCACGCGGGACTCCAACCATGGCAACGCCGCCTCCTTCGCCGAGGGCCGCGAGGGCTACGTGTTCGGCCTGGTCCCGCTCAAGACGTGGACGCTGCCGCAGGTGCTGGCGGTCATGGCCGAGCGCGTCGGCATCGATCCCGACCCGGACCGCTCGACCGGTACCGACGTCATCGACCCCGACAAGACGGTCCGCGCACTGGAGCGCATGCGCGACCGCCTACGCGTCGCCGCGCGGCGCCGGGAGCGGGTAATCGTGGCCACCGGCCATCCGGCCGGCATCATCGAGGTGCACCTGGCGATCGCCGCCGCACTGCGCGCGGCCGGATGCGAGCTGCTGCAGCCGGCGCCGGGTGCCGTGTTCGACTCGCCCGGTCGCTACGACGGGCGCGAGTTCCCGCTCGCCGTGCGATACGTCGGCGGCGTCGCCGTGGCCGCGGAGCGCGGCATCGCCCTGTGGCACACCCACTCGCCGGGCGGCATGCGGGCGATGCTCGCCGAGCTGGGCCGGCAGGGCGAGGCGCCGCCCGACCTCGTCGTCGCGGACCACGGTTTCGCCGGCGCGGCCGCCGCGGCCGGCCTCGACGTGGTGTCGTTCGCGGACAGCAACGACCCGGCGCTGTTTGTCGGTGAGGCTGAGGGCCGCGTGTCGGTGACGGTCCCGATCGACGACAACGTCCAGCCGCATCTGTACGGCCCCATCAGCGACTTCCTGCTGGAGGGGGTCACTGCGGCCTGATCGCCGACATCGCCCGAATGATATGACACGGGTGCTATGGGCGAATTCGCCCCTGATTCTTGTGTGAGTTCCTTCCGAATGAAAGCATCGGGCGCGGCCGATATCTATCGGCACCGATGCATGGGAGGCTCACGTGAGACCCACCAAGTCCTCATTCAGGCTGCTCGCGGTGATCGCCGCCGGCCTGGCCACCGGCGCTGCGCTGACCCCGTCGGCCGCGCTCGCGGCCCAGGACGAGCCGGCGCTTGCCGCGCGCACGACAGACGCCCTCGTCGCGCAGCTCGGCACCCGCACCGCCGGGGCGTACTACGACGCGGCGCTGGGCAAGATGGTCGTCACCGTCACCGATGCGGCCACCGCGGCGAGCGTCGAGGCGACCGGCGCGGTCGCCCGCAAGGTCGAGCACAGCGGCGCCGAGCTCGCCCGGATCACCGCGACGCTCGGCGCCAAGGCCGCCATCCCCGGCACGGCCTGGGCCGTCGACCCGGTGGCCAACCAGGTCATCCTGTCCATCGACAGCACCGTGCCGGCCGCGCACGTCAAGACGCTCGAGGCCCTCGTGGCGGGCCTCGGCAGCGGCGCCCGCATCGAGCGCCTGGCCGGCGCCCTGCGCCCGACGATCTCCGGCGGCCAAGCCATCTACACCGGCGGCGCGCGCTGCTCGCTCGGCTTCAACGTGGTCAGCGGCAGCACCTACTACTTCCTCACCGCCGGGCACTGCACGAACATCGGCGCGACGTGGACGACCAGCAGCGGCTCCGTGCTCGGCACCCGCGCCGGCACCAGCTTCCCCGGCAACGACTACGGCATCGTGCGCTACGCCAGCGGCGTCACCCACCCCGGCAACGTGTCCCTCGGCGGCAGCTCCACGCAGGACATCACCAGCGCCGCCAACGCGTTCGTCGGCGAGACGGTGCGCCGCAGCGGCAGCACCACCGGCGTCCACAGCGGCACGGTCACGCAGCTCAACGCCACCGTGACGTACGCCGAGGGCCAGGTCAGCGGCCTGATCCGCACCACGGTCTGCGCCGAGCCCGGCGACAGCGGCGGCTCCCTGTTCGACGGTGCGAAGGCGATCGGCCTGACCTCCGGCGGCAGCGGCAACTGCAGCAGCGGCGGCGTCACATACTTCCAGCCCGTGACCGAAGCCCTCAGCGTGTACGGCGTGAGCGTCTACTGACAGCGCCGGCTCAATGCCGGGGATCGGGCGGTGCGCCGCCCGGTCCCCGTTTTTGTCGTACCCGGGTGGCAGAGTTGAGGCATGCAAGTCGGGCTGCTCGGACCGCTCACGGTCGACATCGACGGCCGGCCGGTCGAGGTCGGCGGGGCCAGGCTGCGCACGCTCCTCGTCCGCCTGGCCATCGAACCGGGCCGCTTCGTGCCGCTCGACCAGCTCGTCGACGCGCTCTGGCCGGAGGCGTCGGCCGGCGGCACGACGCGCGGTGCCAGACCCGGAGCCCCGGCGCCCGCCGACCCCGCCAACGCGGTTCAGTCGCTGGTGTCGCGGCTGCGCAAGGCCCTCGGCGGGCACCCCGCCCTGGAGTCGGGCCCGCGCGGCTACCGGCTGGACATCGAGCCCGCCGACGTCGACGCCTGCCGCTTCGAGCGCCTCGTGGCCGACGGTCGCCGTGCCCTGCGCGCGGACGATCCGCAGGAGGCCACGCGGCTGCTGCGCGCGGCGCTCGACCTGTGGCGGGGCCCCGCGCTGGCCGACGGCGGCGAGCACGACGCGATCGTCGCCCGCTGGGACGAGCTGCGCCTGTCCGCGACCGAGGACCTCATCGAGGCGTCCGGCTTCGCACCCGAGACCCGCGCCGGGGCGATCGCCGACCTGCAGGAGCTCATCGTCGCCAATCCGCTGCGCGAGCGCCTCGTCGCGCTGCTCATCCGGGCCCTGCACGCCGACGGGCGGCAGGCGGAGGCCCTCGCCGCGTTCGAGGAGTGCCGGCGGCGCCTCGCCGACGAGCTCGGCGCCGACCCGTCCCCGGAGCTGCGCGACGCGCACGTGGCCGTCCTGCGCGCCGGCGCCCGCACACCGCGCGCCGGCAACCTGCGCGCGCCGCTGACCACCTTCGTCGGGCGCGACGACGACGTCGAGCGGCTCGCCACCCAGGTCGCCGACAGCCGGCTCGTCACGCTCGTCGGGCCGGGCGGCGCCGGCAAGACGCGGCTCGCCACCACGGTCGCCGCGACGGCCGGCCGGCACCTGGCCGACGGGGCCTGGCTGGTCGAGCTGGCCCCGGTGGCCGAGGCCGCCGAGGTCCCCGCGGTGGTGCTGCGAACGCTGACCACGGGCGGCCTCGCCCAGCTGGAGACGACGAGGCGCCCGCGCCGCGGCGACATCCTCGACCAGCTGGCCGACATCCTGACGCTGGCCGGGATCCTGCTCGTGCTCGACAACTGCGAGCACGTCGTGGACGCGGCCGCCAACCTGAGCGAGGAGCTGCTCGGCCGCTGCCCGAAGCTGCGCATCCTCGCGACCAGCCGCGAGCCGCTGGGCATCCTCGGCGAGACGCTGTTCCCGGTCGGCCCGCTGCCGCTGCCCGAGCCCGTCACCGCCGAGCGGCCGGCGCAGGAGCCGCCGCCGTTCATCCCGCGCAGACCGGGAGCCGCGCCCCGGGACGGGACCGCATCGGCGATGACGGTCCTGGACCGGGCGAGCGCGTCCCCCGCGGTACAGCTGCTGCGAGATCGGGCGGCGGCCGTGCGGCCCGGATTCACCGTGACCGACGACAACGTCGGGGCGATCGTGGAGATCTGCCGCCGCCTCGACGGCCTGCCGCTGGCCATTGAGCTCGCCGCGGCCCGGCTGCGTTCGTTCACGCCGGAGCAACTCGCCGCGCGCCTCGGTGACCGGTTCCGGCTGCTGACCGGCGGCAGCCGCACCGCCCTGCCGAGGCACCGCACGCTGCACGCGGTCGTGGCCTGGAGCTGGGACCTGCTCGGCCCGCAGGAGCGGGAGTTCGCCGAGGCGCTGGCCGTGTTCCCCGGCACGTTCGACGCCGAAGCCGCCGCCGCGGTGACCGGGGCCACCGACGCGGTGACCGGAGCCGCCGACGCCGAGACGCTGCTCGACGCCCTCGTCGACCGCTCGCTGCTGCAGGTGGCCGGCGGCGGCGACCGCGTGCGATATCGGATGCTCGAGACGATCCGCGAGTTCGCGCTCGAGGAGCTCGGCCGCCGCGGGGGAGCGGGCCCGGCCCGCGCCGCCCACGCCGCGCATTTCCTGGAGCTGATGGAGCAGGCGGAGCCGCACCTTCGCACCTGGGCCCAGCTGGAATGGCTGGAGCGGCTGCGACTCGAGCAGGACAACCTGTATGCGGCGGTCGCCCACGTCTGCGACGTCGGCGACGGGCTGAGCGCGTATCGGCTCGGAGCGGCCAGCGGCTGGTTCTGGACGTTCGAGGACAACCACGCCGAGGCGGCGCTGTGGCTCAGGCGCATCCTCGCCGTCGAGCACCGCGGCCCCGAGCCCGTCCCGCCGGACCTGCGGCTCGTGGTCCGCTCGATGTACGTCGTCAACAGCGGGTTCGCCGGTGACTTCCAGTACGACCCGGCCAAGCTGGGGGAGCTGATTGAGCTCGCCGACGTCGCGCCGGCCGACGGGCATCCGTTCGTGGCCCTCATCGAGCCGGTGGTGCTGCTGTTCCGCGACGACAGCGAACGGGGCGGCGCGCTCATCCGGGAACGGCTGCAGGGCACGAAGGACACGTGGACGCGGGCCATGCTGCTGTCGATCCTCGGTCACCTCCATGAGAACGACGGCGACATCGACGGCATGCTGCGCTACCTCACCGAGTCCGCGGAGGAGTTCCGCCGCATCGGCGAGCGCTGGGGCCTGGCGATGACGCTCGCCTCGGTCGCCGACGCCTACACCCGCCGCGGCGACTTCGCCCGCGCCATCGCCTACTACGAGGAGTCGACCGAGCTGCACAGCCGGCTCGGCATCCGCTCCAGCGAGGCATACCTGCGGGTGAGCCTGGCGGCGCTGCGCCGGCACACCGATGGGCCGGAGGCGGCCCGGGCGCTGCTGCGCGAGTTCGTCGAGGACGCCACCCAGACGTCGCGGGACGTGTCCCACGCGATGCTGGAGCTCGGTCACCTGGCGCGCGCCGCGGGCGAGCTCGACGAGGCCGAGCGGCTCTACTGCGAGGCGTGGCGGCTGCAGCAGGAGTCACCGATGGTCGCCCCGCAGTACAAGGCGATCGTGCTGTCGGCCCGGGCCGAGGTCGACGTGGCCCGCGGCGACCACGACCTGGCCCACGCCCGGCTGGCCGAGGCGACGGAGCTGGCCCTGTCGGTGCGTGACATGCCGGTCCTGGGCAAGGTCGCGGTCACCTACGCCGGCCTGACGGCGGCCCACGGCGAGCCGGAGCGCGCCGCGGAGATCCTCGGCGCCGCTGAGCAGGTGGCCGGCGCCCGCGACGCCGCCAACGCCGACTGGACGGACCGCATGGCCGCGCTGCGCGCCGAGCTCGGCGCGCAGGCATTCGAAACGGCGACGGCCCGCGGCCTGAATCTGCCGCGGGCCGACGCCCTGGAACTGCTGCAACCCTGATCGGCGCGGTCCGTGCCGGCGGGCCGGAAAGAACGCCGTCAGGCCTTGCGACGGTACGCGCGCACCGCCAGCGGCGCGAACACCAGCAGGATCGCCACGGACCAGACCAGCGTCTTGATGACCGGCTCGGCCACCGGCCCGCCGCCCACCATGAGCCCGCGCGCCGCCTGCATCGCATCGGCGACGGGGTTGACCTTCACCCACGCCTGCAGCCAGCCCGGCAGCGTGTTCGTCGGCACCAGCACGTTGGTGCCGAACGTCAGCGGAAACATGATCACGAAGCCGAGGCCCTGCACCGCGCCCGGCTCCCGCACGACCATGCCGAGCAGCACGAACATCCAGCTGAAGCAGAACGCCATGAACATGACCAGCAGGCACGCCGCGATCGTCTCGGGGACCGAGGTGCCGATGCGGAAGCCCAGGATGTACCCGAAGCCGATCATGACGACGATCGACACCACGAATCGGATCATGTCGCCGAGCACCCCGCCGATCAGCGGCGCGGACCGCCCGATCGGCAGGCTGCGGAACCGGTCGAAGACGCCCGTCTTGATGTCGGTGTTCAGGCTCACGCCGGTCGGCGCCGACGCGAACAGCACGTTCTGCACCATCAGCGCCGGCAGCAGGAACTGCATGTAATCGTGCCGTGACCCGGCGATGGCCCCGCCCAGCAGGTACACGAACAGGACGATGAAGATGATCGGCTGCAGCGTCACGTCCAGCAGCTGCTCCGGCGTGCGCATCGTCTTGATGAGGCTGCGCCGGGCCATGACCAGGCTGTGCCGCACCAGCCCGAACGGGCGCGCCGGGACGGCGGCGATGAACTGCGTGCCGTCGGCCGAGGCCTCGCGCGTGGTCGTGGTCGTCATGCCGCCACCTCCTGCCGTTCGCGGGTCAGCGTGAAGAACACCTCGTCCAGGCTCGGCAGGTGCAGCGACAGCTCGATGACGCCGATGCCCGCCTCGTCCAGCCGCCGCACGACGGCCGTCATGGCGCTGTCGTCGCTCACCGGCACCGACAGCACCCCGCGCCCGTGCGACTCCGGCTCGTTGCCGGACACCGTGGCGAGGATCGTCGACACCATCTCCAGGTGCGCCGGATCGGTCGGCCGCACGCTGATGGTCTGCCCGCCGACGATGTGCTTGAGCTGCGCCGGCGTGCCGTGCGCGATGACTTTGCCGTGGTTGATCACCGAGATGTTGTCGGCGAGCGCGTCGGCCTCCTCGAGGTACTGCGTCGTCAGCAGCACCGTCGTGCCCTCCCGCACCTGCGCCCGGACCATGTTCCACACGTCCTCGCGCTTGGCCGGGTCCAGCCCGGTGGTGGGCTCGTCGAGGTAGACCACGGCCGGCCGCCCGACCAGGCTCGCGGCCAGGTCGAGGCGGCGCCGCATGCCGCCCGAGTACGTCTTCGCGGGCCGGTTCGCGGCCTCGGTCAGGTCAAACTCGGCGAGCAGCTGCGCGGCCCGCGACTTGGCCTCCTTGGCCCGCAGGTCGAGCAGCTGCCCGATGAGCACCAGGTTCTCGGTGCCCGTGAGGTCCTCGTCGACCGACGCGAACTGCCCGGTCAGCCCGCTGATGCGGCGGACCGCGGCCGGCTGGCGCACCACGTCGTAGCCGCCGACGACGGCCTGCCCCGCGTCGGGGCGCAGCAGCGTCGCCAGGATGCGCACGGCGGTGGTCTTGCCGGCGCCATTCGGGCCGAGGACGCCGAGCACCGTCCCGGGCTCGGCGGCCAGATCCACCCCGGCCAGCGCGGTGGTCTTGCCGAAGCGCTTGACCAGGCCGGTTGCCTGGAAAGCGAAGCTCATGGCGTGTATCCCCCTGTGGATGACTCTTGCAACGCTATGCAGCATGCCGGGCCCCGCTGTCAAACCGCGCACATCGTCCTGTCATCCGCTGACAGCCCGTCGCGACACTCCGATGCCGTCTTTCATCCCGCATTGTGGACGAAAGTTGACGCCCGCGTGAGCGGCTCGGCAACATCGATTCCATGGGGCCCGAAGGCGCGCTGCTGACCCAACGACTGGTGGTCGACCTCGTTCGACACGCCAGCGCGCGCTGTACCCGCTAGAGCCGACGCTCGCGGCAGTCCTTCCCGGCTACGCCACCCTGGGCCCTTTCTCTGCTTTAATTCCTATCTAGTACGTGAGATTACTGGAGATATCACCATGTCTGTCGCCACCACCGTCACTCGCGTGACCGACCTGCTCTCGATCGCCCGCGCACACGCCGCGGAGCCCGACGACTGGCCGTTCGCGCCCCGCTACGACCCCCAGCGGCGCTGGTACGGCCGCCTCGCCGTCGCCGACGACCACGAGGTCTGGCTGCTGACCTGGCTGCCCGGCCAGGCCACCGACCTGCACGACCACGGCGGCTCGGCCGGCGCGTTCACCGTCGTCAGCGGCGAGGTCGTCGAGCAGACCGTCCGCGGCGGCGAGCTGGCCGCCACCGCCTACGCCGCCGGCGGCGGCCGCCGGTTCGGCGCCCACCACGTGCACCGCATCGTCAACGCCGGCGCCCGCCCGGCCGTGACCGTGCACGTCTACGGCCCGGCGCTGACCGCGATGACCCGCTACCGCCTGCACGACGGCCGCCTCAGCGTCGAGTCGATCACGAAGGCGGGGGCGGACTGGTGACCACCGTGACCTATCCGGGCCGGGGCATCGACGTCATCCTGGCCGAGGCCCGCGCCCGCCTGCACCGCCTCGACGCGGACCAGGCCCGCCTGGCCGCCGCGGAGGGCGCCGTGCTCGTCGACATCCGCCCCGCCGCGCAGCGCGCCGCCGAGGGCGAGATCCCGGGCGCGCTCGTCATCGAGCGCAACGTCCTGGAGTGGCGGTTCGACCCCCGCAGCGACGCGCGGCTGGACATCGCCGACCGCTACGACCTGCCGGTGGTGGTGTTCTGCTCCGAGGGGTACACCTCGTCGCTCGCCGCGGCCGCGCTGCAGGACCTCGGCCTGCACCGGGCGACGGACCTGGACGGCGGCTTCCACGCCTGGAAGGCGGCGGGGCACCCCGTGAGCGGGGGAGTGACTACGCTGGGAGGGTGAAGCTCAAGCTCGACCTCCACGACATCTTCAACCGCAGCGGCGACATCGACCGCGCGCTGCGCGGGATCATCGACGAGGCGGTGGCCAAGCGTGCCACCCTCGTCGAGATCATCCCCGGCAAGGGGTCGGGCGCCCTCAAGAAGCGCGTGCTGCGCTTCCTCGACCAGCGCGAGATCAAGGCGCTGTATCACCGGGTGGAGAAGGACTCGGACAACTTCGGCCGCCTGTTCGTGCACTTCCGCTGGAACGAATCGCCGGGCCGGCGGCGTTGATTTCGCAGTTGTACTTCATGTGCCGGCCCCGGCGGCACCCCGCGCCCTGACGGCGGCATTGCCCGGCGCGTCCCCGACAGGGTTCAGAACGCGTCGACGGCGTCCGCGAGGTGGCACACCGCGACCAGCCGCAGCACGGTCCAGTCCGCGTCCGACCAGTCCACGCTGTCCGGCGTCGGCAGCAGCCGCCCGTGGCGCTGGTGCACGGCGATGACCGACCGGGCGTACGCGGCCAGCGAGATCGAGTCGATACCCTTCCCGGCCGCGGTCAGGCTCTCCCGTACCGCCGCGGCGTGCTGGTCGACCCGCGCGAGCAGGAACGGCTGCGCCAGGGCCTCGACCAGCCCGTCGACGCCGACCATGGCCATGACCTGGTCGAGGTAGAACCGGGCGTCGAGTTCGGCGGTCGCCAGGTACCCGGCGTCGAATTCCACGGAGGCGGCGGGGGTGAGTTCGTTGTTCATGGACGATGACGCTAGGCAGTCCGCGGCCGGAATTGGTCGCCAACAACCGACCGGCACCCGTTCATGACCCGGAGCACTCCGTTCGGAGGACACTACGCTGCGCAGCCGGCCGCCGACCCGCCCCGAAACTGTCGTACGCGGCGTGCAGAATGGCCTCACCGCACCGCCGGAACACCCCGCCGGCACCCGCTGTTCAGGAGGACGAAACGTGTCCGACGACACCTCAGACGGCCGCTCCGGCGAGCCAACGGCCACCACGCCCGAGCCGGTGAGCGTGCCGGAAACGGCAGCTGTGACCGAGCCCGAGGTGAAAGCAGCGGTGACTGGTGCCCCGACCGGGCACCGCCCCGACCGCAGTTTCGCCGCCCCGCCGCGCCGCCCGGTCGTCGCCGCGGTGGCCCTCGTCGTCCTGGCCCTGCTCGCCACGCTCGGCATCGCCGACGTCCAGCCGCCCTCCCCGCGCCCCGCCACGGCGCCCGCCGGCGAGTTCTCCGCCGGCCGGGCCTTCGAGCACGTCCAGCACATCGGCCAGGAGGTCCACGTCACCGGCAGCCCGGCCGCCGACCGCGTCCGGCAGTACGTGATCGACACCCTCACCGGCTACGGCCTGCACCCGGAGGTCCAGGACGCGGTCGGCGTCAACGCGGGCAAGTTCGGCGACGGCGGCATGGCCCACGTGCGCAACGTCGTCGCGGTGCTGCCCGGCACGGCCTCCACCGGTCAGGTCGTCCTCATGGCCCACTACGACTCCGTGCAGGTCAGCTACGGCGCCAACGACGACGGCGCCGGCACCAGCACGCTGCTCGAGGTCGCCCGCGCCCTCACCGCGGGCGGCGCCGCGCGGCCCCGCAACGACATCGTGTTCCTGTTCACCGACGCCGAGGAGGCCTGCCTCTGCGGCGCCGAGGCGTTCGTCAGCCGGCACCCGCTCGGCCAGAAGCCGTCGGTCGTGCTCAACTTCGAGGCCCGCGGCAGCAGCGGCCCGGCCGTGATGTTCCAGACGTCCACCGGCAACGCCGACCTCATCGACGTCTACGCCCGCACCCCGCACCCGGTCGGCACCAGCCTCGCCGTCGAGGTCTACCGGCTGCTGTCCAACGACACCGACTTCACGCCGTTCCTCGCCCAGACCCGCTTCACCGGCCTCAACACCGCCTACATCGACGGCTCGTCGGTGTACCACAGCCCGTTCGACCGGCCCTCGACGATGAACCGCGCGAGCCTGCAGCACCACGGCGACAACGCCCTCGCCCTGGCCCGCGAGTTCGGCAAGGCCGACCTGCCGCCGCTGCTCACGCCGGCCTCCGGCGACGCCGTGTACTTCCCGTTCGCCGGCCTGCTCGTGCGCTACCCGGCCGCGCTGACGTGGCCGATCGCCGTCCTTGCCCTGCTCGCCGTCGCCGCGCTGGTGTTCCTGGCCCGCCGCCGCGGCCTGACCACGCTCCCGCGCACCCTGGCCGGCCTCGGCCTCGCGCTGGTCCCGCTCATCGTGGCCGCCGTCGCCGCGCAGGCGCTGTGGGCGCTGCTCGTCGCGATCCGCCCCGGCTACGGCGTGCTGCTCGACCCGGCCCGCCCGACGTGGTTCCGCTTCGGCGCCGTCGCCCTCACCGCGGCGATCCTCCTGTGCTGGTACGCGCTGAGCCGCCGCCGCCTCGGCCCGGTCCCGCTGGCCACCGGCGGACTGGCCCTGCTGGCCGTGCTCGGCCTGCTGTTCGCCGCCGTCATCCCCGGCGGCTCGTACCTGGTCGCCATCCCGGCGCTGGCCGGCGCGCTCGCCGGCATCGGCGCCCTCCTCGTGCGCCCCGCGCTCGGCCGGGTCGCCGTGCTCACCGTCGGCGCGGCGGTGGCCACGCTCATCCTGGCCCCGACGATCGCGCTGTTCTTCCCCGCGCTCGGCCTCGCCACCGGCGCCGCCGCGGCGATGTTCACGACGCTGCTGGGCCTGGCGGTGCTGCCGGTGCTCGAGCCGCTGTACCGCCCGCCGCTGGCCGAGCGCCACCGCCGGCTCGGCGCCGCGCCCGCCGCCACGGTGCTGGTGGCCGCGCTGGTCTGCACCACCGTCGGCATGGTCGTCGACGACTGGGACGCCGGCCACCCGGAGCCGACCCACCTCATGTACGCGCTGGACGGCGACACCGGCACCGCCGAGTGGGTCAGCCTGGAGCAGTCGCCGGGGGAGTGGACCTCACGGTACGTGCGCAACCACCAGTCGCTCAGCCGCCAGTTCCCGGTCCTGCCCGACCGGACGCTCTCCGTCGGCCCGGCCCAGGCGGCCAACCTGCCCGCCCCCGCGGCGACGATCGTGTCGGACGAGACCTCCGGCGACCGGCGCACCCTGCACCTGCGCATCGCGTCACGGCGCCCGGTCCGCTTCCTGTCCTTCTACGGCGAGGTCGGCGACCACCGCGTCGTGTCGGCCACCGTCGAGGGTCGCAGCGCCACCACCTACGTCGACGAGCTCGACCGGTTCGGCATCGTCTTCCACGGCCCGCCGGCCGAGGGTCTCGACGTCACGCTGGTGCTCACCGGCGCCGGCCCGTTCAAGCTCCGGATCGTCGACGGCAGCGACGGCCTGAGTGACCTGCCGGGCTTCACCCCGCGCCCGCCGGCCGTCGGGGTGTTCGGCAGCCACTCGAGCGAACTCCTGGCGGTGGCCGCGACGCAGACCCTGTGACCGCCGCGCCCCCCGGGAGGGCGAGAAGGCTCAGCTGACGACGTCGAACGCCCACGGGAAGGCGTCGTACGAGGTCGTCGAGATCTCGTGCTGCGTCGTGCCCTCGTACGAGTCGGCGCCGGTCCGGATCTTGATGACCACCCGGCCGCCGGACTCCAGCGTGATCTTGCCGGCGTGGACCGCGGCCGTGCACACGGACGAGTCCGTCGTGTACGGCCCGGACCCCCAAACGGTCCCGATGAACCCGCCCGACGGGCAGTTGTAGCCGACGGTCTTGTCGGGCTGCCCGTCGTACGCCTCCGCCGTGCTCGACCAGTCCACGTCGCTGTGCTCGAGATCGGCGGCCACGTTCGCCGTGTTGCCGTCCCCCGACCCGCCGTCGCCGGACTTGCCGCCGAACAACCGGATCGCGCCGTACGTGCCGAGCCCGAGCACCAGCAGCACCGCCACGGCCGCGGCGACCGGCACCCCACCGCGCCGCCCCTTGCCACCCGGCGCCCCGCCCGCACCTCCACCACCCGGACCACGGCCGCCCGGCACCCCACCACCCGGCACCCCACCGCCCGCGACGGCGCGGCCGGAAACCCCGGCGCCCGGAACTCCGCTCCCGGGCCCAGGCGCAACGACGGCCGGTGGCCCGGAGCTCGGCGGCGACGCCGGCCCCGCCGAACTCCGGGCCGCCGGCGCCCCGCCATACCCCGCAGCGGCAGCCGGCGAAACCGGATAGCCGGTGACCGGTGCCGCCATGAAGGCGGGGGAAACCGGAGCGGAGGGAACCCCGGACGCAGGCACCGAAGAGGTCGGCAGCCCGGGTGGCGCCGAGACGGATGCCGCCGCCCCGGGCAGCGTGAACTGCACGGACGCCCCCACGGCCCCCTGCGCCACCACGAGCTCCGGCTGCTCCACCACGGTCGGCGCCTTCCCGAGCGCCTGATGCAGCAGCGTCGCCACCAGCGGGATCCGGCTTCCGCCACCGACCAGGAACACGCCTTCGACATCGCCCAGCCCGAGCCCCGCGGCCGCGATCGCCGCCCGCGTGGTCGTCACCGTGGCGCTCAGGATCGGCCGCGCCAGCTGCTCGAACTGATCCCGCCCGAGCGGCACGTCGGTCTCGAGCGCCGGAATGTGGATCATCGTCGAGGCGGTCCGCGACAGCATCTCCTTGGCCGACCGCACGTCGTCCCAGAGCATCCGGTTGGCCCGCCGCTCGCCGCTGGTGCCCGGGTGCGTGAGCCGCCGCCACGCCTCGGGATCGCGCGCGCCGTGGGTCGCCCCGAGGAACCCGACGATCGCCGCGTCGATGTCCAGCCCGCCGCTGGTGCTCAGCCCCTCCGACGCGAGCACCTCGAACGCCCCGCTACCGGTCCGGACCACGGACGCGTCGAACGTGCCCGCCCCCAGGTCGTACACCACGAACGCCGACCCCGGCAGCGCCCGCGGCGCGTCGGCCCCGGTGAGCGTGCGGAAGACCTGCGCGGCCGCGACGGGCTCGGGCAGCAGGGTCACGGCCCCGAGGCCGGCCCGCTCGGCGGCGGCCAGCAGCACCCCGCGCCGGGTCTGCGCCCAGGCCGCCGGGCACGTGACGGTGACCGGCCCGAGCGCCACCCCGGAGACCCGCCGGGCCTCGCCGGCGACCCGCGCGAGCACCGCCGCGATGAGGTCCACGGTGGCCACCTCCTGCTCGCCGAGCAGGACCGCGGCCTCGTCGATACGCCGCTTGGGATTCGGCTCGTACCGCTCGGGGTTGATCCGCGCCGCATGCATCGCGTCGCGCCCCACGAGCAGCCCGGAGGCAGCGTCGGCGAACACCGAGGACGGCAGCGTCGGCGAGCCGTCGAACAGCAGCGGCCGGACGTGCCCGTCCGGCCAGGCCAGCATCGCCACGGTGTTCGAGGTACCGAAGTCCACCCCGAGCCGGTACCCTCGCGCGTCCATTTGGCCAGAATACGGGCCGTTCACCACCCGGCGATCGGCTCAACGGTCCACGTTGGCGCCCTTGACGGACGCATCGACATCCGGTACTCAGACGGCAGGAGAGTACATCGTCAATTGTCTATGGAGGACAGCGTGGTCCGATCCCGTCTCGCCGCCGTCACCATCGCCGTCGCCGCGGGCATAGCCGCAGTGACCGTGGCCGCCCCGCCCGCCGCCGCGGCCGGCGACGGCGCCCCGGTCGTGACCAACGGCCCGTGCCAGTACACCCAGACCCCCGACGACCCGCCGGCCCGCCCCGTGTCGCTCCCGCCCGACCCGCGGCACACCCCCGACCGCGGCACGGTCACCGTCACGCTGTTCACCAACCTGGGCCTGATCCCGCTCGCCCTCGACCGCGCCGCCGCGCCCTGCACCGTGCAGAGCTTCCTGCACCTGACCCGCCACGGCTTCTACAACCGCACCGTGTGTCACCGCCTCACCACGTACCCCACGCTCAAGGTCCTGCAGTGCGGCGACCCGACCGGCACCGGCGAGGGCGGCCCCGGCTACCGCTACAAGGACGAACTGCCCACCAACCTCCCGCCGGCCCCGACCGACCCGACCGGCGTGCGCCGCCTCTACGCCCGCGGTGTGCTCGCCATGGCCAACGCCGGCCCGGACACCAACGGCAGCCAGTTCTTCCTGGTCTTCGCCGACTCCGCGCTGCGCCCCAACTACACGGTCTTCGGCAGCGTCCGCCCGCTCGGCCTGCACACGCTGGACCGCATCGCCGCCGGCGGCGTCGCACCCACCCCCGACGACCCGGCCCCGGTCGACGGCGCCCCCGCCCTGCGCACCGAGATCTGCCTGGCCGCCTGACGCCGGGTTATCCACAGGAACAAAATCTTGGTGGTGGTACCGCCAGAGCTGTTCCTATCGTCGATTGCATGACGGTCGATGTGGTAATGCCGTCGGCGTTCACCGTCGACGACCTGTGGCACGTGCCGGTCCCGGTGGCCCGCCGGGCCGGCCGCGCCGCGCCGGACGCCCAGCGCGCCCTGGCCGCGATCCTGGAGCGCATCGAGGTCCCCACCGTCCTACGCGACGACGGCCGCCTCACGTTCTTCCCGCACGACCCGGCAGACGTCGCCGCGATCCGCGCCGCCCAGTCCGCCGCCCGAGCCGTCCACGCCCACCTGCTCGCCCTGCTGCACCGACAGCCAGTGCCGTAGTCCACGCCTTCGTAAAAGCCTGCGCCCGCTATTCCTGGTCTAGGCCGGCCCGCACACGGCCCGGTGGTCCGGCGTGCCCGTCTATGGCGGGGAGTCTCGGCCCGCCTGTTCGCGATTCACTAGATCAAGCCTTGCTCCGCGAGTCCGGAGTTCTGTTCGGTGGCTCGAACCTGTTCCGCGGGCCGATAGCCCGCGCCCCTCCCGCGCCCCGAGCGGGGTCGGAAGGCCCGGGTGGTGGATCGACGGCGCGGCAGCAGCCAGGACCCGGTCCCCGGCGGTCGGGCCCCCGCCGAGGACCGGGCCGCCTGGCCCCACCCTCACTGGTCGTCTCTTCGCCGCCGCCCGATGGTCCGTTGCCCATCTCCCCGGCGGCATGCGCCGCAGAATACGCGTCCTCATCAATATTCGTAAACTTCTACGTGTTGCACCTGATTGCGGGTGTGCAACGGCGCCGGACGGCACTCGGCGGGCGGGCTGCCCGGGACCGCGGGCGGCCACGGCATCATGGTGCCCGTGTACGAGTTGGACGTCGTATCGCCGGACAGCCTCGGCCGGTTCGTCTACCGCTGGTACGGCCCGCCCGATCGGCCGGCCGCCGCGGACCCCGCCGAAACCGCCATGCCCGGGCGGCCGGACAGCGTGCCGGAGGCGCTGCGCGAGTGGCATCGGATCGCGGGCCGCTACAGCTATCCGCTGAGCCGCGATCACGTCATGCTCGCGCCGGCCGCGGGCGACGGGAACGGAATGGTCCGTTTCTGGCAGGGTACCGACGACTGGTACTCGTACGACAACGGAGCATTCCGTTCCGGTGCGCTCGATCCCGAGGTGGTCGAGAACGACGAGCTGCCGACCGGGCTCCCCCTGTCGCGGTTCCTCGTGTACGCGGCGGTCTACGAGGCGACCTACGCCCCCCTGCACGGCCTCGTGCGCATGAACCCGACCGCCGAGCAGGTGCGGGAGGTCAAGGTCCGGCTGCGGCCGCTCGACGACGGGCTGTGGGAGTGGCCCGATCCCGACGTGCGCTACTACGGCGACGATGACCTGCTCGCGCACCTCGGCGCCGACCGGATCGTGATCGCGGGGCGCCACCGGGACGCCCTCGGCCGGTTCGACGGGCTCGCCATTGCCTGGGACTGGGACACCCGCACCGTCTGATGCACCTAAAAGGAACAACACCGGCACCGCAAGACGCCGCCCCGAAAAACGACGACGCCGCGCAGAAAACGACACCGGGCGGAACGGCGCCGCATTCAAGCGACACCGCGCGGACGACGTCCCGCGTAGCGTCGTGTGAGTGCGGCGTCGCGCGGACGACGTCCCGCGCGCAGGCGCCGCCGCGTAGAAACGACCTCACGCGAGCGACACCTGGCGCAAGCGACGCTGCAGGCAGCGGCGCCCTGCGGAACGAACAGGGCGAACAGGGGCGTACAGGGCGTCAGGGTACGTGGATCAGCATCGCGCAGACGTCCTCGTCCTCCGGCACGTTCAACGACGTCACCAGGTGCGTCACCACGGCCTCGAAGTCGGTCAGGTCGATCGTCTCGCCGGCCCGCCGGACCAGGTCCAGCCCGCCGCCGCGGCGCCGGTCGCCGCGGCTCCGGCCGCCCGCGTACTGCCCGCCGGTGTAGAACAGCACGCGATCGCCGGGCTCCAGCGTGACGGCCGTGTCGGTGTAGCGCATCTCGGCCACCTCGCCCAGCGGCAGGCCGAGCGGGCCCGACAGGACCGTGCCCTGGCCGGCGGCGTCGTAGCGGACCGGGGCGACCTGGCCGGCCGCCGCCCACCGCAGCTCGCGGGTGGCCGGCGAGTACCGCGCCACGACCAGGCACGCGGTGTGCTCGACCTCCATCGCGCACAGCATGGCGTTGACGGCGGTCAGGATGTCGCCGGGAGCCATGTCCAGGGAGGCGTACGCCCGGACGGCGTAGCGCAGGCGGGCGGCGGTCGTCATCGAGGACAGGCCCCGGTCGTCGACGTCGCCGAGGACCAGGATCGTGCCGCCGGGGATCGGGGCGGCGTCGTACCAGTCGCCGTCCACGGTGCCGACGCGCTCGGGGGAGCGGCACCGGCCGCACAGCTCGATGCCCTCCATCCGGCCCAGCTCGGGGTCGGTGGGCAGGAGGGCCTTCTGCAGCGCCTCGGCGGCGCGGCGCTCGTCGGCCAGGCGGTGCCGCTGCGCGGCCAGGGCCTCCTCGGCGCGGCGCAGGCGGGCCTCGATCGCGCGCTCCTCGGTGACGTCCTGCACCGTGCCGCGGACCGCGGTGACGTTGCCCGTGTCGTCCAGCAGCGGCTCGGCGGTGATGCGCAGCCGGCGGCCGTTGACCCGGCCGGCGCCGCGGACCTCGGCGAGCAGCTGCTTGCCCTCGACGATCGTGCGGCGCACGGCGTCCTGCACGCCGAGCAGGTCGTCGGGGTGCACGGACGTGGCGAGCTCGTCGACCGGCACCGCGGCGGCGTCGCGGCCGCCGTGGAAGAGGCGGATCAGCTCCGGGGAGCAGCGCGGCTCCGGGTCCCGCAGCTCCCAGCTGAAGGAGCCGATGCCGGCGATCCGCTCGGCCTGCAGCAGCTGGTCGTACTGCAGGTCCGCCTCGGTCGCGACCCGCCACACCGCGAACACCCGGTCCCACAGTCGCACGGCGTGCACGGAGAGCGTCTGCGGGCCGGGCACCCCGTCGGTGCGCGGATCGGCGCGCAGCCCCTCGAGGCGGCGCGGGCGGCCGTCCTGCAGTACCCGCGCGAACTCCGGCAGCAGCGTCGCGCTGCCCAGCGCCGGGTACGCGGCCAGCAGCGTCGCCTCGTCCGGGTCCACCCGGGCGGCGGAGAAGATCTGCCGGGCCAGGGCGTTGCCGTACTCCACCCGGAAGTCGACCAGCTGCCCCTCCTCGTACACCGGCGACAACAGCGCCCCGGGGTTGTGCAGTGCGTCCACGACCGTCGGCAACCACACCTGCGCGGGGGCGGCCTGCCCGCTCTCCTCGCCCTGGACGTGGAACCAGGCGCTGGCGATCTCGTCGCCGATGAGCGTGTCGACCTGCCGGGCGACCGGCTCGAGCAGGGCGCTGACGTACCGCCGCAGCTCCTCGCCCGCCGGCAGCCCCTCGGCCCAGGTCATGAGGATGCCGCCGATGACCCGCTCGCCGGAGATCAGCGGCGAGGCCAGCAGCGTGTCCCCGCTGAACGGCGGGTGCCCGACCACGGGGAAGCGGTCCAGGCCGGTCCGCGCCGTCAGCCACAGCGTCTCGGCGTCCTGCACGGCGACGACGAGCGGCAGCCCGGGGTCGGGCGGGATGCGCGACCAGCGGCTGCGCACCTCGCCGGGCACCCCGTAGGTGCCGACGCCGCGCTGGGCGCCGTCGGGGTCGAGCAGGGTCAGCAGCACCGTCGTCGGGGCCGGCCAGGCGGTCGGCGCGGTGCCGAGGACGTCGCAGAGCTCGTCGTAGCTGCGCGCCGCCGCGATCCGGGCGGTCAGCAGCTGGTGCTGGGACTGCAGCGCCTCCACTTCGGGAGTGCGACTCGCGCGTTTGCGGGCGGTTTGCGGTACCAAATCCGGCTTTGGCGGTTTTTTGACGGACGCCACGTGCTGGCGTAGCTCGTCGTCGATGAGGTTCACCACATCGGGGGCGTTGGGGTCCGGCGACGTGGTGCCGACGATCGCGGCCGCGACCTCGATGAGCTTGATGTTGGTGCGCTGCGAGAGCCGCACGAGCTGGTCGAAGCCCTGGTCCGGGGTGATGCCGAGCCGCTCGACGAGCACGCCCTTGGCCTGCTCGATCACGGCGCGGTTCCGCATGGCGGTGCGCACCCCGGTCAGCTCGGCGCGCAGCTTCGCGACCAGCGCGGCAAGCGCCTCGGCCGGCTCGGCGCTGCTGCCCTCTGCGGGGGCCCTGTCGACCATGCATCCTGCCTTTCCGTCCGGCGTGCGGTGTCGCCCGTTGATGTTTACCACCAACCGGGCCGGGTAGGTGCGGTGGCAGGTAAGTGCAGTCGGCGCGGTGGAGGTCAGTGTCTTGAGGATCGCCCTGGTCTCCGCGCAGGCGAACCCGCTCGTGCTGGGCGGCCCGGGCACGCGAGGGCGGCACACCCACGTGGCGGCCCTGTCCGGGGCGCTGGGCGGTCTGGGGCACGAGGTCGTGGTCTACGTGCGGCGCGAGGAGCCGGACGTCCCGGCCGAGGCGCCGTTCGCCCCCGGCGTCACCGTCGAGCGAGTGCCGGCCGGCCCCGAACGCCCGGTGCCCGCCGACGACCAGCTTCCCCTGATGGGCGAGTTCGGCCGCGCGCTCGCCGCCCGCTGGGCCGCCGGGGACGGCCCCGACGTCGTGCACGCCCACTACTGGCTCTCCGGTCTCGCCGCGCTCACCGCCACCGCCGAGGCCCGCCGCCCGGTCGTCGTCACGTACCACGGCCTGGCCGCCGTCGAGCGCCGCCACCTGCCCGTCGACCGCAACGCCGGCCCCGGCCCGCGGGCCGGCCTCGAGCGCCAGCTGGGCTCGCTCGCCGACCGGGTCGTCGCGCAGAGCGAGGACGAGGTCGCCGACCTCGGCCGCATGGGCGTGCGGCGCGCCGGCACCGTCATCGTGCCCTCCGGCGTCGACGTGGACCGGTTCACGCCGGGTGGCCCCACCGCCGACCACCGCCGCCCCGGCCTGCGCCGCATCCTCAGCGTCGGCCCGCTCGAGGAGCGCAAGGGCTTCACCGACCTCATCGAGGCGCTGCGCCGCGTGCCCGGCGCCGAGCTGGTCATCGTCGGCGGCCCCGACCCGGCGGAGGTCGACCGCGACCCCGGCGCCCGCCGCCTGCTGCAGGCCGCCGACCGCTTCGGCGTCGCCGACCGGCTGCGCATCGTCGGCGCGGTGACCCAGGACGAGCTCGCCGGCTGGTACCGCTCCGCCGACGTCCTGGCCTGCGCCCCGTGGTACGAGCCGTTCGGCCTCACGCCCCTGGAGGCGATGGCCTGCGGCGTCCCCGTCGTCGCGTACGCGACCGGCGGCATCGCCGAGAGCGTCATCGACAACGTCACCGGCGTGCTCGTCCCGCCGCGCGACACCCTCGCCATGGCCGGCGCCCTGCGCGGCCTGCTCGGCGACGAGGTGCGCCGGATGAGCTTCGCGAGCGCCGCCATCGACCGCGTCCGCTCCCGCTACACCTGGGACCGCACGGCCACCGAGCTCGAGCGCGTCTACCGGGCGGTCAGCGGCGGCGACGATTCCGCACCGGCCCCCGACGAGGCCGACGAGGACGAAGAGGCCCTCTCCGAGGTTTCCTGAACCCCGAAGAGCCGCGGCCACGGTACCCCGGGAGAGTCCCCACCTTCGTGTGCACACCTTGCCCGTGGCGTATGCGCCGCGGTACGTTGGTCTGACCGTATCAGCCGAACGGCCGATGGCTACTCAGCCGGTCGTCCACCGGCCGATGCCGGCGAATCCGGATGCCATCCGGACGGCCCCGGCGGATCGTCAAACAGCCGCGATCCCCGCCGTGGCCACGGGCCGGGCGCTCGAGACCAGGGCGCCGACCGGCCGACTCTCGCCCCGGGCCCCGCCGCGCCCGCACCCGATCGTGCGACCGCGCCGGATGGACCCGTGGCCGGCAGGCAGGGGGATCCCCTCATGACCGTCACCGCCCACTCCCGCACCGGCTCCCGCGTCCCGTCCGCCCGCGCGGGCGGCAAGGAGACCGAGGCCGCCGCCGAGGCGCTGCTCACGCTGCTGGCCGACCTTCCCGCCGGCAGCCCCGACCACGCCCGCGTCCGCGCCCGCCTCATCGAGCTGTACCTCCCGCTGGCCGAGTACCTGGCCCGCCGCTTCCGCAACCGCGGCGAGCCCCTCGACGACCTCACCCAGGTCGCCGGCGTCGGCCTGATCAAGTCCGTCGACGGCTACGACCGCTCCCGCGGCGCGGCCTTCACCAGCTACGCCATCCCGATGATCGTCGGCGAGCTCAAGCGCCACTTCCGCGACAAGGGCTGGGACGTCCGCGTCCCGCGCCGCCTGCAGGAGCTGCGCCTGGAGATCGGCAAGGTCGCCGGCCCCCTGGCCCAGGAGCTGGGCCGCTCCCCGACGGTCGCCGACCTGGCCGCCCGCCTCGACGTCTCCGAGGAGGAGATCATCGAGGGCCTGGAGTCGGGCCACGCGTACCGCGCCCTGTCCATCAACGCCCCCACGGGCGGCGAGGAGTCCGGTGCCGAGCTCGCCGACCTGCTCGGCGGCGAGGACCGCTCGCTGGAGGCGGTCGACGACCGCGAGTCCCTGCGCCCGCTGATCGCCCGGCTGCCGGCCCGCGAGCAGAAGATCATCGCGATGCGCTTCTTCGGCAACCTGACCCAGAGCCAGATCGCCGAACGCCTCGGCATCTCCCAGATGCACGTCTCCCGCCTGCTGGCCCGCGCCCTGACCTTCCTGCGCGGCGAACTGTCCGGCCGCCCGCTGTAGCCGTTCGCCGGCCGAACCGCCTTGGTCCACCGCGGTTCGGCCGGCACCGTTGTCGGCTTGTTCGACAAGTCGGGCGCTCCGCGCCGCGACTTGTCGGATTTATACCCTGACAGGCGATAAATACGGCGCCTCGGCCACGACCGGGATGCGCGCGGCAACGATCAGGCCAAGGACGCGCCGGGACGGGCGCGAACCCCGCGAGAGGCGGGACACGCGGCGGCCGTGCGCGACCACAGGGCATCGGCGAAACGCGCGAGCAGGCCGGGCGCGCGACCGCGGCGAAGGGACATGGAAACGCTCGGCATACCCGCGATCGAGGCGGGCGCGCCCGCGCGGCAAAGACCGGAGGCGACCCGCGAATCAGGCCGGCGCCAGCATCGGGGACATCGACAGCTGGTACACGTTGTACGCCTGCTTGATCACCGGGTGCGCCACGTTGCGGACCGGCACGCCGCCCGGGGTCGTGCCGCGCTCCGAGCCCGCATGCGCGTGCCCGTGCACCGCCAGGCCGACGCCGGGAACGGTGTCGATGGCCTGGGCCAGATGGTACGAGCCGAGAAAGGGGTAGATCTCCAGCGGCTCGCCCAGCAGCGTCTCCGGCACGGGGGAGTAGTGCGTCAGCGCGATCCGCACGTCGCAGTCCAATGCGGCCAGGGTCTCGCCGAAGCTGCCGGCCAGCTCGCGGCCGTGGCGGGTGAAGGCCTTCATCTCCGGCTCGCCGAACTCGCTGGCGCACGCGCCCGCGAAGCCGCCGCCGAAGCCCTTCGTGCCCGCGACGCCGACGCGCACGCCCGCGCAGTCCAGCACGGTGCCGGTGCACTCCAGGACGGTGAGGCCGGCGTCGCGCAGTACCGCCGAAACCTCATCCTGCTGATCGCTGTGGTAGTCGTGGTTGCCCAGGATCGCCACCACGGGCACGGCCAGGCCGCCGAACTCGCGGGCCACGCAGCGGGCCTCCTCGGGGGTACCGTGCCGGGTCAGGTCGCCGGCCAGCAGCAGCAGGTCGGCCTTGCCGCCCAGATGCTCCAGCGCCGGGCGGTACCGCCCGAGGACATCGGCGTCGAGGTGCACGTCCCCGACGGCCGCCACGCGGACGCCCGTCACAGTTCCTCCACCTCCTCGGGCTCGTGCACCCGCGTCAGCCCGATGTTGCAGTTCACCGGCAGGCCCGGGAACGCCTCCGCGACGACCTGGCAGATCAGGTCGCGGCGCTCGGCGCTCTCCACCTCGCCGACGAGCGCGATCCCGGACTCGGTGCGGACGAAGCGGATCCCCTGCTCGGTGATGCGCTCGTCCTCGGCGAGCAGATGCTGCAGCTCGCCCTCGATGTGCTGGTCGACGACCATCGTGATCCCCCCTAGACGGCCGCGGACAGGGCGCTGGCCTCCGCCAGCGACATGACGCCGAGCCGGTCGATCAAGAACAGGAAAGCATGGGCGTACGGCGAGTGGGCCGTTTCCCGGTACACCCGCGGCCAGTCGATCTGCTCCCGCAACGAGCGCGCCACCGGCAGCCCCCGGGCGTAGTCGCAGTAGTGGGCCGACCACGTCAGGACCTTGTGGATCATGAGCTCGGTTGCCGAGAGCACCGGCATGTGGCAGGCGTTGACGGCGATGACGTCCGTGTCGTGCAGCGTCGCGTCGGTGACCGGTCGCTGTACCGGGCAGAAGATGAGGTCGATGAGCAGGTCGCCGTGCTCGGTGACGTCCCACACCTTCACCAGCCAGCCCTCGGGCGGCACCTCGCCGCGGAACCCGGCCTCGGTGAGCGTCGCGATGACCCGCTCGGCGTCCTCGGCCTTGATGAGGAAGTCGATGTCGTGATCGACGGACTCGCCGCCGCGCGCGTACACAGCGAAGCTGCCCGCCAGGCAGAAGGGAATGCCCGCGTCCTTGAGGTGGTACGCGGCCTTCTTGAGCGTGGCGATCAGCGGCTGCCGGTCCTCGGAAACTGCCATGAATAGCGGCTTACCCGCGCGGTCATTCCGTCACACGCGCCGATTTCAGCAGCGCGCCGAGCTCGAGCAGCCGCGGCGGCGGGCACGCCTGGCTCAGCCGGGGGAAGATCTCGGTCTCCTCCTCCTGCATGTGCTGGCGTACCGCGTCGAACAGCGCCGCCGGCACGTCCCCGCCCCGGCAGCCGGCCGCGTCGCGGGCGATCGAGTCGTGCTCGGCCTGCTCGTATTCGACGATCTCCGGCCCGGCCGGCAGCCACTCGCGCAGCGCCGGGTGCAGGAACCGCTCCTCGGCCGCGGCGTGGCGGGCCAGCGCGTCCAGGGCCACCGCCAGCGCCGCGCGCCGCCGCTCGGGCGTCGGGGCCGTCTCGGCGTCGGCGAACAGTGACTCGAGCCGGCGGTGCTCGGCCACCAGGACGTCGATGAGATCCGCCGGCATGGAGCATGCCGTACCCAAACTGGGCGCCCCACTAACCAACCTCGTCGATATGGGCGGGTCGGCCTTCCGCGGGGCTTGGCACATGTGTTCGAATTACCGTTCATGGAGCGCAGAAAGCACTGGTGGAACGGCACCTGGGGCCGGCTGGCCCGCCGCGACGTGTACCTCTTCGAGGACGCCGGCATCTGGTGGGTCGAGTCGCGCGAGGGCGGCGCCGACGGGCGCAGCCGCCGCTACGAGTTCGGCGACGAGGACAGCGCCATGAACTGCGTCTCCGGCCTGCTCGCCCAGCCGGGCGTCTGGCGCGAGCTGCCCTGACGGCGAGGTTGTCCGGCGCGCCGGACGCAACGATTCGCCGCAATCAAGCAGCAACGAACAACGAACAACCGCGAACAAGCAGTGAATCGCAATGGTTCGCCGCCACGGGCGGCCGTAGGTTGTGACGCATGAGTCGTCGCTACCTCATGTGCCGCCCGACGTACTTCGCGGTGGACTATGCGATCAACCCGTGGATGGACCCGACCGCGCCGGTCGACACCGAGCGGGCCGTCGCGCAGTGGACGACCCTCTACGAGCTGTACCGCGAGCTCGGCCACACCGTCGAGCTCATCGACCCGGTGCCCGGCCTGCCCGACATGGTCTTCGCCGCCAACGGCGCCACGGTCGTGGACGGCAAGGTGTACGGCGCCCAGTTCCGCCACCCCGAGCGGGCCGACGAGGGCCCGGCCTACCTGGAGTGGTTCGCGCGCGCCGGCTTCGACGTGCACGCCGCGAAGAACGTCAACGAGGGCGAGGGCGACCTGCTGCTGGCCGGCCGGTTCATCCTCGCCGGCACCGGGCTGCGCACCGAGCACGCCGCGCACGCCGAGGTCCAGGAGCTCTTCGGCCGGCCCGTGATCACGCTGCAGCTGGTCGACCCGCGCTACTACCACCTCGACACCGCGCTGACGGTCCTGTCGCCCGACAACGTCGCCTACTACCCCGGGGCGTTCTCGCCGGGGAGCCGGGAAGTGCTCCGGCGCCTGTACCCCGACGCCGTGATCGCCACCGCCGACGACGCCGCCGTCCTGGGCCTCAACGCCGTCAGCGACGGCCACCGGGTCGTCCTGCCCGCCGCTGCCACCCGTCTGGCGGCCGCGCTAGCGTCGAACGGGTTCCAGCCGGTCCCGGTCGACGTGTCCGAACTGCACAAGGCCGGCGGCGGGCCGAAGTGCTGCACGTTGGAGGTCCGGGCATGACGAGCATCGCGAACCGTACGGCACCGGCGGTCGAGGAGGCCGAGCGGCACACGGCGCACAACTACCACCCGTTGCCGGTCGTCATCGCCGAGGCCGAGGGCGCCTGGGTCACCGACGTGGACGGCCGCCGGTACCTCGACTGCCTCGCCGGCTACTCCGCGCTGAACTTCGGACACCGCCACCCCGACCTGATCGCCGCCGCCCGCGAGCAGCTCGACCGCGTCACGCTGACCAGCCGGGCCTTCCTGCACGACCAGTTCGGCCCGTTCTGCGCCGACCTGGCCCGCCTCACCGGCAAGGACATGGTCCTGCCGATGAACAGCGGCGCCGAGGCCGTCGAGACGGCGATCAAGGTGTCGCGCAAGTGGGGGTACCAGGTCAAGGGCGTCCCGGACGGACGGGCCACGATCATCGTCGCGGACGGCAACTTCCACGGGCGCACCACGACCATCGTCAGCTTCTCCACCGACCCGGAGGCCCGCGCCGACTACGGCCCCTACACCCCCGGCTTCGTGGTCGTGCCCTACGGCGACGCCGACGCGCTCGCCGGTGCGATCGACGAGACCACGGTGGCGGTACTCCTGGAGCCGATCCAGGGCGAAGCCGGCGTGCTCGTCCCCCCGCGCGGCTACCTGCAGGCCGTCCGCGACCTGTGCACGGCCCGGGGCGTCCTGTTCGTCGCCGACGAGATCCAGTCCGGCCTCGGCCGCACCGGCGCCACGTTCGCGTGCGACGACGAGGGCGTGGTCCCCGACATGTACATCCTGGGCAAGGCCCTCGGCGGCGGCATCGTCCCCGTCTCCGCGGTCGCCGCGAACCGCGACATCCTCGGCGTGCTGCGCCCCGGCGAGCACGGCTCGACGTTCGGCGGCAACCCGCTCGCGTGCGCGGTCGCCCGCTCGGTCATCGCCCTGCTCGAGACGGGCGAGCCGCAGCGGCGCGCCCGCGAGGTCGGCGAGCACCTGCACCGCCGCCTCGGCGAGCTGGTCGGCCACGGCCTGACCGCCGTGCGCGGCCGCGGCCTGTGGGCCGGCATCGACATCGACCCGGCGCTGATGACCGGCCGCGAGGCGAGCGAGCGCCTGATGGCCCGCGGCGTGCTGGCCAAGGACACCCACGGCTCAACCCTGCGCCTGGCCCCGCCCCTGGTCGTCACCCGCGAGGAGATCGACGCCGCCGTGGACGCCCTGGCGGAGGTACTCGGAGCGTGACCGGATGTCGCGCAGCGTAATCGCCCACAAGGTCAATTTCCGGGCGCGTGGTACGGTGTGATGAGCGGAACGGCACCGGCCCCGAGGTACGTGACCTGCGAGAACGCCTTAGGTTGACGACCGGCGCCGGAGCCGGCTGAGCCAGCTCGGCCGCTGTTCGGGCACGCGCGGGACCTCCATCACCACGCGGTCGGGCGTGGCCGGCCGCACGGGCGGAACTGCGACCGGCAGCGCTTGCGTCCTCGCGACCGACGCGTGCGGAACAGCGACCGCCGGCGCGGGCAACGGCGGCACCGCAGCGGGCACGGCTCGCGGCCGGGGCAGCGGCGGGCGCGCCGGCGGGGCAGAATGGACAACCGGCGGGGTGCCATGGGCCACCGGCGGACCGGCGTGGGCCACTGGCGGGACACCGTGAGCCACGCGGGCACCGTCAGCCACCGAGGCGTCGTAAGGCACCGGACCACCGTGAGCGGCCGGCGGTGCGCCATCGGCCACCAGCGCGGCATGCCCAACGACCGGGCCACCGTGAGGGACCGACGGGCCGTTGTGGGTCACCAGCGGGACACCGGCAGCGACCGCGGCGCCGTGACCGGCCGGCGGGGCCCCGTGCGCGACCGGGCACCGGCCCTGCGGCGTGATGGGCGAACGCCCGCGCCGGGCGAGCTCGCGCGCCTCCGGATCGAGGTAGAAGTTCGGCCGCTGGTCCGCCTCGGCGTAGTACCGGTGGAACACGCCCGTCGCCGCGCCGCTCATCGGCGGGACGATCCACGACCAGTCGGCCGGCGTGGGGCGGCCGCAGCGCTCCTCGCTCGACACGTGGGCCAGGAACCGCTCCGACTCCGTGTGATGATCGCTGATCCGCGCGCCGGCCTGGTCGAACGAGTGCAGCACCGCGCGGTTCAGCTCGACCAGCGCGCGGTCCTTCCACAGCGAGCGCTCCGTGCTCGTGTCCAGGCCGAGGCGCGAGGCGACGAGCGGCAGCAGGTTGTAGCGGTCCGGGTCGGCGAAGTTGCGGGCGCCGATCTCCGTGCCCATGTACCAGCCGTTGAACGGCGCCAGCGGATAGTCCACGCCGCCGATCGTCAGGCGCATGTTGGAGATCGCGGGGATCGCGTGCCAGCGCAGGCCCAGCTCCGCGAACCACCGTAGCTCCGGGTGCTCGATCGGCACCTCCCAGACCGCGTCCTCCGGCAGCTCGTGCAGCGACACCGAGCCGTCCGGGGCCTCGATCGCCAGCGGCAGCACGTCGAACGCGTTGTCCGGCTTGCCGCGCCAGCCGTACTGCTGCAGCGTCTCCGTGAACTGCACGTACCGCGGATCGCCGACCACCGAGCCGTCCGGGCTGCGGTGACCCGCGTAGCGCACCAGCTGGTCGTTCCACAGCCTCGGCGCCGGGCGGCCCGGCACGTGCGGGGCGAACACCGAGATCACCGGGCGGATCACGTGCCGCTCCCGCTGGCCGGCCAGCCGCAGGTGCCGCACCAGCTCGTCGAAGATCTCGCCGGGCGCCGTCACCTTGCGCAGGTCCCGCACCACCAGGCTGCGCCAGTACAGCCGGCCGATGCACCGGCTCGCGTTGCGCCACGCGATCCGGGCGCCGAAGACGAGCTCGGCGTACGTGTGGGCGTACGTGCCGGTCTCGGCGATCTCGTCGCGGACGCGGGCCACCCGCTCCCGGCCGTCGCCCCCGCCCTGTTCGGCGTGGTAGAGGGCCAGGAAGTCCTCCGCCTCCGCCGGGTCCACGGGCGCGTGGGCATCCCACTGCGGCCCTGGCATGTCGCGGTATCCGGGCACGCTCACGCGGATCCTCCCAACGCACGAGGTCAAGGAGCACCCATCGTGTGGGGAGCGGTAACCGTCAGATCGCACAACGTGTGCGCATCACCGAAGCATCGGCCAAAGGCATCGGAAGAAAGCATCGGAAAAGGGCGCCGGACCGAGGTCCGGCGCCCTTCGCAGCGGCACGGGCTCAGCCCGAGGCCACCCTCCGCAGCCGGGCCAGGTACGTCTGGGCGACCACGACGAGCGCGATGAACGTCCCGCTGATCACCGTCTGCCAGGCCGACGTGACCGTGCCGATCTGGTTGATCAGGTTCTGGATCACCTGCAGCAGCAGCACACCGGCGATGGTGCCGCCGAGCGTGCCGGCGCCGCCCGTCAGCAGCGTGCCGCCGATGACCACCGCGGCGATCGCGTCGAGCTCCATGCCGGTGCCGAGCACCGTGACGCCGGAGCCGAGGCGGGCCGCGTTGATCGTCCCGGCCAGGCCCGCGAGCAGCCCCGAGAGGACGTACACGCGGATCTGCGTCGAACGGATCCGCACACCCATGAGGCGGGCGGCGTCCTCGCTGCCGCCGATGGCGTAGACGGACTGGCCGAAGCGGCTGCGGTACAGCAGCAGCATCCCCACCCCGAACAGCACCACGACGAGGTACACCGGATAGCCGATCCCGGCCAGCTCACCGGTCCCGAAGTGCTTGAAGGCGTCGGTCTTGACCAGGTACGTGTCCGCGCCCTCGCCGGACAGCGCGAGCATCAGGCCCCGCGCCCCGAGCAGCCCGGCGAGCGTGACAATGAAGGGCGCCAGCCGGGCGTACGCGATGATCGCCCCCTGCACGAGACCGAAGACCCCGCACACGGCCAGCGGCAGCGCGAACGCCGCCCAGGTGCCGTACTGCGACGCCCACGCCGCGAGCACCCCGCCGAGCACGTACAGCGACCCGACGGACAGGTCGATCCCGCCGCTGACGATCACGAACGTCATGCCGAGCGCGATGAGGGCCGGCGGCGCCGCCGAGATGAGCACGGTGCCGACGTTGTCGTAGGTGCGGAAGCTGTCGAACGAGACGACCCCGACGATGATGACGAGCGCCAGCACGGCGAGCGCGCCCTGCCGCTGCACCAGCTCGACGATGCGCTCGGTGCGCATCGAGGCGGCCTCGGCCCTTTCCACGGTCTCCGGGGCCGTGGTCACAACCTGACTCACCGGGTCCTCCGTTCGCGCGCCGCGTAGACCGCGACGAGGATGATGACGGCCTGCACCATCTGGGCCGTCGAGTCCCGCAGGTTGTTGGCGATCATCGTGGCGGTCAGCAGCTGCATGAGCAGCGCCCCGGCGACGGTGCCGAGGACCCGCACCTTGCCGCCGGTGAGCGGGGTGCCGCCGACGACGACCGCGGTGATCGCGGACAGCTCGATGAGCAGCCCGATCCGGGACGCGTCGGCCGAGCCGATCCGCGAGACCTGGATGATGCCGGCGACCGCGGCGAGCATGCCCGAGATGACGTACACGGTCACCAGGACCCGCCGCACCGGCACGCCGGCCAGCACCGCGGCCGGCCGGTTGTCGCCGATGGCCAGCAGCCGGCGGCCGAAGACGGTCCGGCGCACGACGAAGCCGACGATGAGCGACAGCACCGCGGCGATCCAGACCGTGTAGGGCACGTGCAGGAACGTGTCGGTGCCGATGGCCAGGAAGTCCTTGTCGCGGATGTCCTTGTACCGGCCGCTGGAGACGACCAGGGCGATGCCCCGCCCGGCGACCAGCATGGCGAGGGTCGCCACGATCGGCTGCAGGCCCACGAAGGCGACCAGCCCGCCGTTGATGAGGCCGATGACGAGGCCGCCGACGATCGCCAGGACGATCGCGGCGACGGGGCCGTAGCCGAGGTACAGCGGGATGATCGCCGCCCCGAGCGCCATCACCGAGCCGACCGACAGGTCGATGCCCTCGGTGCCGATGACCAGGGCCATGCCCAGCGCCACGATGACGACCGGGGTGACCTGCACCAGCTGGATGCGCAGGTTCGACCACTCGAGGAAGTTGTCCGTGTAGACGATGTTGAACAGCACCAGCACCAGCAGCGCCACGTACACGCCGTAGGCCGGCAGCAGCCGCCGCAGCCGCCCCGTGTCGAGGCCGCCGGCCTTCTCCACTGCAGGCGCGCTCATGACGCCGCCGTCGCGATCACGTTCATCAAGTGCTCCGTCGTCACCTCGTCGCCGCGGAGCATGCCCACCACGGCGCCATCTCGCAGTACCACCACGCGGTCGGAGCCCTCGATGAGCTCCTCGGCGTCGGAGGACACCAGCACCACCCCGAGGCCCTCGGCGGCGAGCTCGTCGATGAGCGCCTGGACCTCCGCCTTCGCGCCGACGTCGATGCCCCGCGTCGGCTCGTCCAGCAGCAGCACCTTGGGCTCGGTGGCCAGCAGCCGGGCCAGCAGCACCTTCTGCTGGTTGCCGCCGGACAGGTCGCCGACCCGCTGGTCGGGGCCGGACGCCTTGATCCGCAGCCGGGTCATGAAGGTCTGGACGATCGCGTCGATGCGCCGCTCCGAGACCACCCCGCCCCGGGACAGCCGCGGCAGCACCGCGAGCGCGATGTTCTCCCGCACCGACAGCCCGAGCGCGATGCCCTCGGCCTTGCGGTCCTCGGGCTGCACGGCGATGCCGGCCCGCAGCGCGCTGACCGGGGTCGGCCGGCGCAGCGGGCGGCCCTCGACCTCGACCCGGCCGCTGTCCAGCGGCAGCGCGCCGGCGACGGCCTTGATGGTCTCGCTGCGCCCGGCGCCGAGCAGGCCGCCGAGCCCGACGACCTCGCCGGGCTGGACCTCGAAGGTGACGCCCGCGAGGCGGTGCCGGCTGTTGAGGCCGGTCGCCTTCAGCACCGGGGTGCCGGTGGCGGCGTCGTGCTCGCCGGCGAAGCTGGTGAAGGAGCGCTCCGCCGAGACGGGCCGGCCCAGCATGTGCGAGACGAGCTGGACCCGCTCCAGGCCGGCGAGGGCGCCGGCGTGCACCAGCCTGCCGTCGCGCAGGATCGTCACGCGGTCGCAGATGCGGTACAGCTCGTCGAGGCGGTGGCTGACGTAGATGATCCCGACGCCGCGCTCGTGCAGCCGGTGGATGACGCCGAAGAGGGTCTCCACCTCGCGCGGCTCCAGCGACGAGGTCGGCTCGTCCATGACGACGACCTTGGCGTCGACCATGACGGCCCGGGCCAGCGCCACCATCTGCTGCGCACCGAGCGGCATCAGCCCCAGGGGGCGGCGCACGTCGGAGGTGATGCCGTAGCCGGCGAGGATCTCGGCCGCCTCGCGGTTCATCCGGCCGATGTCGACCAGCCCGAGGCGGTTGCGGGGCTCCCGGCCGAGGAAGAGGTTGCGCGCCACGCTCATCAGCGGGACGAGGTTGACCTCCTGGTAGATGGTCGAGATGCCGGCGGCCTGGGCGTCCAGCGGGCCGCCGAAGGAGACCGGCGCGCCCAGGTAGCGGACCTCGCCGGCGTCCGGGCGGTACACACCGGTGAGGACCTTGATCAGGGTCGACTTCCCGGCGCCGTTCTCGCCGACGAGGGCGTGCACCTCGCCGGTGCGCAGCGTGAACGAGACGTCGTCGAGCGCGCGCACGCCCGGGAACTGCTTGCTGACCCCGGTCACTTCGAGCAGGGGTTCGGACATGTTGCCTCTCTCCAAACCACGGATGGCCCAGGCCGGGAAGTGTCCGGCCTGGGCCATCCCCTGTAAAGGTCAGTAGGCCAGGCCCAGGTCCGACTGCGCGTTCGTCGAGTCGTACTCGCGGTCCTGGATGATGATGTTCTCCGGGATCGCCTCGCCGTCGAAGAACTTCTGGGCGGTCGAGAAGGCCAGCGGGCCGAAGCGCGGGTTCGACTCGATGACCGAGTAGATCCAGCCGTCGACGATGCCCTGCACGGCGCCCTTGGTGCCGTCGATCGTCACGATCTTGACGTCGCCCGCCTTCTTGCTGGCGCCCTTGAGGGCCGTGATGGCGCCGAGGGCCATCTCGTCGTTCTCGGCGTAGATGCCGTTGACGTTCGGGTTGGCCTGCAGCATCTGCTCGGCCGTCTTCTGGCCGTCCTCGCGGGAGAAGTTGCCGGTCTGCTCGAACACGATCTTGATGTTCGGGGCGACCTTCGCGATCTCGTCCTTGAAGCCGCTGGTCCGCAGCGTGGTCACGTTGTTGCCCGGCGCGCCCAGCAGGATCGACACGGTGCCGGTGTTGTTGAGGGCCTTGGCCATCTTGTCGGCGGCGCGCTTGCCCTGCTCCGCGAAGTCCGACCCGATGAAGGTCAGGTAGTTGGTGCAGCTCTTCGCGTTGATCTTCCGGTCGATGGTGACGATCGGGATGTGCTTGGCGTTGGCCTTGGCGAACACCGAGTCCCAGCCGTCGGAGTTCAGCGGGGCGATCACCAGCAGCTGCACGCCCTGGTCGATCAGGGTGCTGACGTCGGTGATCTGCTTGTCGAACTTCGAGTCGGCGTTGGTGGTCTTGAGGTTGGCGGCCGGGATGCCGAGCTTCGCCGCCTCGTCCTTGATCGACTGGGTCTCGGCGATGCGGAACGGGTTGGCCTCCTTCTCCGACTGGGAGAAGCCGACGACCGCCGTCTTGAGGTCGACCTTCGAGCCGCCGTACTGCGCCAGCGTGCAGCTCGCACCGGCGGTGTCGGCCGACTTCGTGGCCTGCGCCGCGGCGGAGGCGTTGGCCGTGGACGAGGCGCCGGTGTTGTCGTCCTCGGACTTCGCGCAGCCGGACATCAGCAGCGCCGCGGCGCTGAGCACGGCCAGAGCGGGCCGCCAACGGCCACGCATATCGATCATGGTGTGTCACTCCCTTGAGCGAGGGGTGGACTTGGGGTGTCTGTGCGCCACCTCATCGAGGCGTATCGCATTCACTCATCCTCCAACTTTTTCTGTCAAGACTTTCCACCCACCCGCCCAAAACCAAACACCAACTGTCACATGAACGAGACCTGGGCGATGCCGGAGCGACATCGAGGGTCATCGCATGAACGACCTTGTGTGACCGTGTCGAGCCGAGTACAACAATATTCAACAGGTTCGATCGAAACCCACCTGGGAGCTGCGATGATCCGACCTCCTGGGGCGCTGCTGCGCGCCCTGGCGGCGGCCGTGCTGGCCGTCCCGACATCCATCCTCATCGTTGTGACGGCGACCTCGCCGGCCGCGGCCGCCGCCACGCCGCAGCCGGGACCGCTCACCGCCCCCGTGATGGGGTGGAACAGCTGGAACCGCTTCGGCTGCAACATCGACGAGAATCTGATCAAGGCGACCGCCGACGCCATGGTCAGCACCGGACTGCGCGACGCCGGCTACACGTACGTCGACATCGACGACTGCTGGATGGCGAGCACCCGCGACGCGCAGGGCCGCCTGCGCCCCGATCCCACACGTTTCCCCGGCGGCATCGCCGCGATCGCCGACTACGTGCACGCCCGCGGCCTCAAGCTCGGCATCTACTCCTCGGCGGGCACCGCCACCTGCCAGGGGCTGCCGGCCAGCCTCGACCACGAAACCACCGACGCGCAGACGTGGGCGTCCTGGGGCGTGGACCTGCTCAAGTACGACAACTGCAACAACCAGGGCCGCCCCGCCTACGACCGCTACAAGGCGATGGGCGACGCGCTCAAGGCCACCGGCCGTCAGATCGTCTACAGCCTGTGCAACTGGGGCGACGACGAGCCGTGGATCTTCGGGCCGAACGTCGGCGGGAGCTCCTGGCGTACCACCGGCGACATCAGCGCGAACTGGGGGAGCGTCACGTCGATCCTGGACCAGCAGGCGGGCCTCGAGCCGTTCGCGCGCAAGGGGTACTTCAACGACCCCGACATGCTCGAGGTCGGCAACGGCTCGCTGACCCAGGACGAGAACGTCGCCCACTTCTCGCTGTGGTCGCTGCTGTCGGCGCCGCTGCTGCTCGGCAACGACCTGCGCTCGGTCAGCGCCGCCACGCTGAACGTGCTGCGCAACCCCGACGTCATCGCGGTCAACCGCGACTGGGCCGGCTCACAGGGCCGCCGGATCGCCGACGCGGGCGACCAGGAGGTGTGGGCCAAGCCGATGAGCGACGGGTCGGTGGCCGTCGTCCTGCTCAACCGCGGCGGCGGTACCGCAACCGTGTCCACCACCGCCGCCGAGCTCGGCCTGGGCGGCTCCAGCTCGTACACGACGAAGAACCTGTGGACGGGCGCGACCGGCAGCACGGCGGGCGCGCTGAGCGCCTCCGTGCCCTCGCACGGCGTGGCCATGTTCCGCGTGACCCGGGCCGGCGGCCTCTCCGCCGCGCCGGCGTCGGGCTCGCTCCAGGTCAGCGACCTGGCCTGGACGGCCAGCAGCAACGGCTGGGGCCCGGCCGAGCGGGACCGCAGCAACGGCGAGCAGGCGGCCGGCGACGGCGGCACCCTCAACGTCGGCGGCACCACGTTCGCCAAGGGCATCGGGGCGCACGCCGACTCCGCGGTCCACGTCTACCTCGGCCGGGCCTGCCGGACGTTCACCGCGCAGGTCGGCGTCGACGCCGAGGCCGGCACCAACGGATCCGTGCGCTTCGCGGTCTACGGCGACGGCCGGCTGCTGGCGTACACCGGGGTGAAGACCGGCGGCCAGGCACCCACGCGGCTGACGGTCTCCACCGCCGGCTACCTCGACCTGGAGCTGCGGGTGACCGACGGGCGCACGAACGGCATCCAGTACGACCACGCCGACTGGGGCGCCCCGACCCTGGTCTGCGGTACCACCGGGGCCGGTTCGGCCGTCAGCGACCGCTCCTGGGGCACGGCGAGCAACGGCTGGGGCCCGGCCGAGCGCGACATGTCCAACGGCGAGCAGGCCGCCGCCGACGGCAGCGTGCTCACCGTCGGCGGGGTGTACTACCCGAAGGGCGTCGGCGCGCACGCCGCGAGCGACATCACGGTGCCGCTCGGCGGCGCGTGCAGCCGGTTCACCGCCGTGGCCGGGCTGGACGCCGAGGTCGGCAGCCAGTCGACGGGCGTGACGTTCAGCGTGCTCGGCGACGGGGTGTCGCTGTACACGAGCCCGACGGTGACGGCGGGCGCGCCGGTCGCCATCGACGTGAGCGTCTCGGGCCGCACGAACCTCCGGCTGGTCGTCGGGGGAGCGGGCAGCATCGACTACGACCACGCGGACTGGGCCGACGCGCGCCTCACCTGCTGAGTTTCTCGGTCCCTTCCGCGGGAGTGACCACGAAGGCGTCGGGGGGCGCGAAGCCGGCATCGGCGAACGCCCCCCGCACCGCCGCCTCGACCGCGTCGCAGCGATCGGCGTCGACGAGGGACAGCACGCAGCCGCCGAAGCCGCCGCCGGTCATCCGCGACCCGTGGGCGCCGGCCGCCAGGGCCGCCTCGACGACCGTGTCGACCTGCGGCACGGTGATCTCGTAGTCGTCGCGCATCGAGGCGTGCGAGGCCGTCATGAGCGGCCCGATCGCCCGCGCGTCACCGGCCCGCAGCGCCTCGACGGTGTCGAGCACCCGCTGGTCCTCGGTGACCACGTGCCGGACCCGCTTGCGCATCACCTCGTCGTCGAGGCGGGCCAGGGCGGCGGGCAGGCCGGCCTCGTCCACGTCGCGCAGCGCGGCCACGTCGAGGATCTTCGCCGCCTCCTCGCAGGTGCGCCGGCGGGCCGCGTACTCCCCGCTGACGTGCGCGTGCGGCGCCTTGCTGTCCACGACCAGGATGGCCAGGCCCTGCTCGGCCAGGTCGAACGGCACCTGCTCGGTGGCCAGCGAGCGGCAGTCCAGGAACAGCGCGTGCCCGGCCCGGCACAGCGTGGAGGCGGACTGGTCCATGATGCCGGTCGGCGCGCCCACGTACTCGTTCTCGGCCCGCTGGGCCAGCCGCGGCCGCAGCGCCATCGGCAGGCCGGCCTGGCCGGCCAGGTCGAGCAGGGCGGCCATCGCCGCGCACTCCAGCGCCGCGGAGCTGGACAGCCCGGCGCCCCACGGCACGTCGGAGGCGATGGTCAGCGCCGCGCCCGGCACGTCGTGGCCGGCCTCGCGCAGCACCCACACGATCGCGGCCACGTAGGCGGCCCAGCCCTCGATCCGCTCGTCCGGGCCGAACGTGACGGTCTCGCCGGTCTGCTCCGACGTGACGGTCCACTGTGGGCCGTCGAGGCGGCGGGCGCCGACGACCGTGCGGTGCGGCAGCGCGAAGGGCAGCACGTACCCGTCGTTGTAGTCGGTGTGTTCACCGATCAGGTTGACGCGCCCCGGGCTGGCCCAGACCACGTCGAACGGACCTCCCGGGAGCCGCTCGGCGGCACCGCTCACAGGACCACCTCCCGCAGCATCGAGGCGGCCTGCTCGGGCCGCACGTCGTTGACGAACACGCCCATGCCCGACTCGGAGCCGGCCAGGGCCTTGAGCTTGCCCGGCGCGCGCCGGGTGCTGAACAGCTGCAGGTGCAGGTACGCCAGGTCGCGCCCGACCCGCACCGGCGCCTGGTGCCAGGCCGCGATGTAGGGCATGGCGAGGCCGAACATGCCGTCGAGGCGGCGCAGGACCTCCAGGTACAGCGGGCCGAACGCGTCGCGCTCCTCGGTGCTCAGGGCCGGGATGTCGGGGACCTGGCGGTTGGGGTACAGGTGGATCTCGAACGGCCAGCGCGCGGTGGCCGGCACGAAGGCGGTCCAGTGCGCGTTGCCGCCCACGATCCGGGTGCCGTCGGCGCGCTCGGCGGCCAGCACGTCGGCGAAGAGGTTGCCGGGCCCCCGGTGCTCGCGCGCGGACTGCAGCATGCGCCGGGTGCGGGGGGTGACGAAGGGGTACGCGTAGATCTGCCCGTGCGGGTGGAACAGCGTCACGCCGATCTCCTCGCCGCGGTTCTCGAAGCAGAAGACCTGCTCGATGTCGTCGCGGGTGGACAGGTCGGCGGTGCGGTCGGCCCAGGCCTCCATCACGGTGCGCACGCGGGCGGGCGACAGCGACGCGAACGAGGCGTTGTGGTCGGAGGTGAAGCAGACGACCTCGCAGCGGCCGGTGGCCGGACGGGTCGGCACGAGCCCCGGCAGGATGTCGCCCTGCGCGGGCCCGACGCGGTGGCTGAAGCTGGGGAAGCGGTTCTCGAAGACCACGACGTCGTACTCCGCCGCCGGGATCTCGCTCTGCCACTCCGGCGTCGACGGGCACAGCGGGCACTGGTCCGACGGGGGCAGGAACGTCCGCGACTGGCGGTGCGCGGCGATCGCCACCCATTCGTCGAGGATCGGGTCGTGCCGCATCTCCGACGCCGGAGGCGGCGGGGGCAGCTCCCGTTGGTCGACGGCGTCCCGGGACGCGTCGTCTCGCTCATCGAAGTAGATGAGCTCCCGGCCGTCGGCGAGGTGGGTGACCGTGCGCTTCACTCGTTCTCCAGGGGTCCTTCGGGGGCTAGCCGTTCGGATCGACGACGATGAGCTCCCCGACGCGCTCGGCCAGCTGCACACGCGCCTCCGCGGCCAGCCCGACGTCGGTGATGAGGATGTCCGCCTCGTCCAGCGGCGTGATCGTGGCGATGCCGACCATTTCCCACTTGGTGTGGTCGGCCAGCACCACGAGCCGACGCGCGGCCGCGACCAGCAGCCGGTTCGTGCCCGCCTCCATGAGGTTGGGCGTGGTGAAGCCGGTGCGCGGGCTCATGCCGTGTACGCCGAGGAACAGCACGTCGACGTTGAGGGAACCGATCGCCGCCTCGGCCACGGGGCCGGCGAGGGCGTCGGAGGGGGTACGGATCCCGCCGGTGAGCACGACCGTCTGGTCGGGCCGCCCGGCGTGGTACAGGGTGTCGGCGACCGGGATCGAGTTGGTCACGATGGTCAGCCCCGGGACGTCGACGAGGTGGGCGGCCAGCGCCGCCGTGGTGGTGCCGGCCGACAGGGCGACCGCGGTGTGCGGCTCGATGAGCTTGGCCGCCCGCTCGGCGATGGCCGCCTTCTCGTTGCGCTGGCGCACGGACTTGGCGTCGAATCCGGGCTCCTCCGTGGAGCCGGGCCCGGCGATGGTGGCCCCGCCGTGCACCTTGTCGACCAGGCCGCGGTCCGCGAGGGCCTCCAGGTCGCGCCGGATGGTCATGTCGGAGACGCCGAACTGGCGGACCAGTTGGCTCACGCGCACGCCACCGTGGCGGCGGACCAGGTCGAGGATGGCCGCCTGACGTTGCTGTGCGAGCATCACGCCGTTCCCTTCGCAGGCGCAGCGGGGGTCAGCACGGCTGCGCGGGTGTCCGAACCCACAACGGGTTCCAACGCAGACGTTACGTCTCCCGCACGCAGGTGCACCTCGCTGGCCCGGACGAAGTCTGCCGCCGGGCGGTCACCCCCGAGGGGGGTGCGTGGGTGCGCTCGCATGGCGTACAGCTTCGAACCTAGCCGACCAGAAGTCAACAAACTCGAACAGACATCTCTGGGGAAGCGCTCTCAGCCCGCCCCTGCCGCCTCCGGCACACATCGGCGGCCTTCCGGCGGTACTGCCCTCGAAAGTTACAGATCTTTGCTGGTCATGCCGGATTTTCGTTCGACCATGGGTGTCGTTCCTGGTGGCCGGTGGCCGCCTGGCGGTTCTCGTTGGGTTCTGTGCCTTGGTGAGGAGCGTGCGATGAACGTCTCGCACCCGGAAGGGGGTGCAACGTTCGACAGCGCGCGCGCCGGCCGGACCGCCGTGGACCGGAAGGGCCGGGCGCCGACGAGCTGCGTGACCGAGGCGGAAATCCGTCAGAAGGGGCGGGTGCCGACCGTGGTCAGGCGCTGCGTGGCCCGGGACAGCGCCACGTACAGCGTCCGGAACCCGGTCGCGGCCTCGTCGCGGATGTCGGCGGGCTCCACCACGAGCACCCCGTCGTACTCCATGCCCTTCGAGTCCAGCGCCCCCACCGTCTGCAGCCGCTGCGGATCCAGACCGTCCAGCCACCCGGCGACCTCGGCCCGCCGGGCGGTCGGGGTGATCACGCCGACCGTGCCCTCGACCTGGTCGAGCAGCGCCTTCGCGGCCGACACGACCGCACCCTCGAGCTCGTCCGTCACCGTCTCGACCGGGTCGACGCCCGAGGAGCGCACGGCCATGGGCAGCTCGATGTCCGGCTGCGCCGCGCGGATGACGCGGGCGGCGACGGCGAAGATCTCGGCCGAGTTGCGGTAGTTGGTGGTCAGCGTGAACGCCGAGCGGCGCCGGGTGCCGACCGCCGCCTCCATCGCGCGCTCCGCCTCGGTGGCGTCGGCCCAGGCGGCCTGGGCCGGGTCGCCGACGATCGTCCACGTGGCGTGTGGGCCGCGGCGGCCGACCATGCGCCACTGCATGGGGGAGACGTCCTGCGACTCGTCCACGATGATGTGCGCGTAGTCGCGGTAGTCGTCCGGGCGCTCCACGGCCTGGGAGCGCGCCGCGGCCATGCGGTCGGCGTACGTCGTGACCTCCCGGACGCCCTCGGCGACCTGGAACGGGTCGCGCGGCGCGCGCTTGCGCACCGGCGGGTCGCCGAGCAGCTCGTGCAGCTCGTCGAGCAGGGCGATGTCCTCGACCGACAGGTCGTCCACCGCGATCGACGCGGCCAGCGTGGCGATCTCCCGGTTGCTCAGGATGCCGTTGGCCCAGCGCGACAGGCGCTGGCGGTCGGCGAGGAAGCCGAGCGCCTCGACCGGGCGCAGCACCGGCCACCAGCCGCGCATGAACTGGATGAACTCGGGGCGCTCGGCGATGTCCGGGGCGAACTCCTCGCGCTTCTGCTGGCGGCCCGACGGCAGCAGCTGCACGCTCTGGCGCCACAGTGCGTCCAGGACGTAGCCGGCCGCCTTCGCCCGCGCGGCGTTGCGCTTCACGCCCAGGCCGAGCACCGTGCGGCGCAGCTCGTCGAGCGCCGGGCGGTCGAGGCTGAGCAACTCCCCGCGGTACAGAATCCGGATCCGGTCCGGCGAACCCGGCACCGGGCTGCGGGCCGCGCGGCCCAGCACCCGCTGCATGCGCAGCGAGCCCTTGATCGCGGCGACCTCGGGCGGCTCGTGGCGGGTCGCCTGGACGCCCTCGACGAGCTGGCCCAGCGAGCGCAGCGTGGCGGTGTCCTCGCCGAGCGAGGGCAGGACGCGCGAGACGTAGCCGACGAAGACGTCGGACGGGCCGACGACCAGCACGCCGCCGGACTCGTAGCGGTTGCGGTCGGCGTAGAGCAGGTACGCGGCGCGGTGCAGCGCCACCGCGGTCTTGCCGGTGCCGGGGCCGCCGCGCACGATCGTGATGCCCGAGGCGGGGGAGCGGATCGCGTCGTCCTGCTCGCGCTGGATGGTGGCGACGATGTCCTTCATGCCGCGGCCGGTGGCGCGCGAGAGGTTGGCCAGCAGCGCGCCGTCGCCGACCACGGCCATGCTCGGGGGCGCGGCCGCCGGATCCAGCAGGTCGTCCTCGATGCCGACGATCTTTTCGCCGGTACTGCGGATGCTCCGCCGCCGCACCACGCCCATCCGGTCGGCGGGCGTGGCCCGGTAGAACGGCGCCGCGGCGGGCGCCCGCCAGTCCACGACCAGCGACTCGTACTGCTCGTCGCGCAGCCCCAGCCGCCCGATGTAGCGCACCTCGCCGCCCGGCACCGCGGGCGACACGGCGGCCGCGTCCGCGCCGGACACCCCGTCGGGGCCGAGGTCGAGCCGGCCGAAGACGAGCCCGTCGTGCTCGCTCTCCAGGGCCCGGCGGCGCCGCGCCGCGTGGTAGACCATCGCGTCGCGCTCGACGAGGGCGCCGAAGTTGCCGACCCGGGCAAGGCTGTACCCGGCCTTCTCCACCTCGGCGGCGGAGACTCGCAACTGGTCCAGCCGCACGTACACCCGGTCGAGATACACCTGCTCGGCGGCGATCTCCGAGTCGCGAACCGCGTCGCTCAACGCATTACTCCTGCCGCCCGGCGAAAAACAACCCCGAAATCTTACTCGTGCTCCGGGGCGGGCCTGTTCACGGCGTGGCCGCGGGCTCCTTGTCGGCCTCGGCCTGCAGCGCGCGGGCCTCCGCGGCGGCCTTGCGGCGCACGTAGAGGGTGGTGACCACGCCGGCGACGACGGCCACCGCCAGCGCGACCCACGAGAAGTCCTTGAGCCACTTCTCGGCGGCCTGGCCGATCGTGTAGATGGCGAACACGGTGCCGAACGCCCAGGTTATCCCGCCCAGCGCGTTGGCGATGAGGAACTTGCCGTACGGCACCCGCAGGGCGCCGGCCAGCGGCCCGGCCAGGATGCGCAGCAGCGCGATGAAGCGGCCGAAGAAGACCGCCCAGACGCCCCAGCGGTGAAACGCCCGCTCCGCCTTGGCCAGGTGCGGCGGGCCGAAGTGCTTGGGGAAGCGCCGGCCGAAGCGCTCGAGCAGCGCCCGCCCGCCGCGGCGGCCGATCAGGTATCCGACACTGTCGCCGATGATCGCGCCGGCCGAGGCGGCCCCGGCGACCAGCCACGGGCTCACCGACGTGGTCACGGACAGTAGTGAGGCGGTGACCAGGGCGATTTCACCCGGCAGCGGCACGCCCATGCTCTCGACGCCGATCACGATGCCGACCAGCACGTACACCCAGACGGCGGGGAGCGTGGCCATCCACTCTTCGATCTGGTGCACCGCGACCCTCCCCGGCGACGACTCTTCCGTGCGGAACCAGCCTCTCATACCGTCCTGAGGGTGAGCTGTATCGTCTACGGCGCCAACGGTTACAGTGGGTCACTTTTGGCCCGGCTCGCGGTGAGCCGGGGCGAGCGGCCGATCCTCGCCGGGCGCTCCGCCGGGCCGGTCTGCGCCCTCGCCACCGAGCTGGGCCTGCCGTACCGCATCGGCCCGCCCTCGCCCGAGCTGCTCGACGGCGCCGAGGTCCTGCTCAACTGCGCCGGCCCGTTCGCCGAGACGGCCCCGGCGGCGGTGGCCGCGTGCCTGGCCGCCGGCGTGCACTACCTCGACATCACCGGCGAGCTGGACGTGTTCGAGCGGATGTTCGGCCACGACGCCGCCGCCCGGGCCGCCGGCGTCGCGATGATCACCGGGGCCGGCTTCGACGTGGTGCCCACCGACTGCCTCGCCGCGCTGCTGGCCGCCGAGCTGCCCGGCGCGGTCGCGCTGGAGCTGGCCTTCTCCGCGCCCGGCGGGCTGTCGCGCGGCACCGCCCGCACGGCGTTCGGGGAGATGGGCGCCGGGGCGGCCCGGCGGGTCGGCGGTGCGCTGGTGCCCACGCGCTACGGCTCACCGTCCCGGGTGGTGCCGTTCCCGTCCGGCCCCCGGCGCGTCGGAGCGACACGCTGGGGCGACCTCGTCACGGCGTACCGCTCGACCGGCATTGCCGACATCACGGTGTACATGCCGCTGCCGCCCGGCGCCGCGCTCGCCCCGGCGTTCCGGTTCGGCCCGCTGCGGCGCGCCGCACAGGCGCTGGTGCGCCGCGGCGGCCCGTCGGCGGCCCGGCGCGAGGGGACCGGCTGCGAGGCGTGGGCCGAGGTCCGCGACGCCTCGGGGCGACCCGCTGGGCCACGCTGAGCGGCCCGAACGCGTACGCGCTGACGGCCGACGCGTCGCTGCGCGCGATGCAGCGGGTGCGGGCCGGCGACGTACCGCCGGGCGTGCACACCCCGTCGCAGGCGCTAGGCGCTGACTTCGTGCGCTCGCTCGACGGGGTCACGGTCGCGACGGGCGGCGGCTGAGCCCCGGCGCCGCGCTGCGCGCCGGATGACCGACACGATCGCGCCGGTGACCGCGTCCGGCCGCTCGATCGGCAGCATGTGCCCGGCATCGTCGCAGACCACGAGCTCGGCGTCGGGCAGCTCCCGGGCGATCGTCTCGGCGCAGGCCGGCGGGGTGAGCCGGTCCAGCGACCCGACGAGCACCGCGACCGGCAGCCCGCGCATCGCGGCGAGGGTCTCGACGCGATGGTGCAGGTCGACCGACGGCCGGAAGCCACCGATGGCGCACAGCGGCGCGTTGCCGACCATCGAGGCGGTCAGCGCCACCCAGCTGGTGTCGACGCGGTGGCCGAACACGAGCCAGCGCACGCCGGGGGCGAGCAGGGGCATGAGGCGCCGGTGCGGCCGCCAGGCGCCGGAGCGGGCCAGCAGGCCGGCGCCCTGCACCTCCAGGACGCGCATGACCCGGGCCAGGCGGGGGCTGAGCCCGTAGCTGGTGCGGGAGGAGCCCTCGGCGGAGGTGGCGACGAGCACGATCCCGACGACCCGGCGCTCGAAGGTGGCCGCGTGGCGGTGGGCGTACTCCATGATCGCCATCCCGCCGAGCGAGTGCCCGGCCAGGACGATGGGGCCGCGCGGCACCAGCTGCTCGAGGACCTCGGCGAGGTCGTCGGCGAGCTGTTCGAGGGTGGCGTCGGCACCGTGGGTGGCCGACGAGCGGCCGTGGCCGCGCAGGTCGAAGGCGAGCAGCTGGACCGGGGCCCCGAGCCGCGCGGGCAGGTCGGCGATCTGCTGCCGCCAGAGGCGGTTGTCGAGCGTCCATCCGTGCAGGAGGACCACCGTGACGGGGGGCCGGCCGCGGACGGCCGGGCCGGCGGGGTGGAGCACGCTGTACAGGCGGGCGCCGTCCTTGAGCCGCACGGGGGAAACGACGACGGAACCCATGAACAATTGTTACCCGGAAGTACGTCGAATTACCCCTCGGGTGAACACGAAACAGCCGCCGGGATGATCTCCCGGCGGCCGTACGTATGACTACGGCCGGCTCAGGCCGGCCCCAGCGACAGCGGTCTAGGCGGCTTCGAACACACCCGCGTCGACCAGGCGCTTCTCGGTGGCGTCCCAGCCGTCCGCCGGCGTGGCGGCGGCGAGCGCCTGCAGCTCCGCGCGGATCTTGGCGGCGTGACCGGCCCCGGCCAGAACCCGGATCTCCTCGACGAACGCGTCGGAGGTGGTGCTGAGGTGGACGGTCTTGCCGTTGGTCAGGTTGCGCACGTACACGTGCTTGCCCTTGTTGAGCGGGATGAGGTACTTGAACTCACCCAGCACGCTAAGAGCGCCGGACGCACCGGCCTGACCAGCGCGGACTGAGGCCCGCGCGGTCTTTGAGGTGTTGCCTGCCACGGCGGGAACTCCTTGTCGAGGCTACGTACGGAAGACAAGGAACTGTAACACCCGCCGGCGAGGGCCAAAAAAGGCAGTTACCTGCGTGATGCTCGTATCGTTGGACAATTTGCAAGACCGGTGTGCCGGTTCGTCTGGCGCCCCGGGCGCAACATCGTCATCATTGGTCGCAACAGTTGCCGACGCAACGGCATGGCCCGCGGAGCACGAGGTCGTAGGGGAAGACGCACCTCGGTCTCCAGGAGGTCTTACGTGCCCACGCGTGGCGTCATATATGTGCACTCGACTCCGCTCGCCGTGTCCTCGCACGTCGAGTGGGCGATCGCGCGCGTCCTCGGCACGCCGGTCCGCCTCGAGTGGTCGGTGCAGCCTGTCGAGCCCTCGGCCCGCCGGGCTCAGTGCTCGTGGACCGGCGCGTCCGGCACGGGCGGAGAGCTCGCGGCCGCGCTCCGGCAGTGGCCCATGATCCGCTTCGAGGTCACCGAGGAGCCGAGCTCCGGCGTCGACGGCGAGCGCTTCATGCACGTGCCCGGCCGCGGCCTGTTCCGCGGTTCGACGAGCGCCAACGGCGACATCGTGCTGTCCGAGGACCGCCTGCGCGCCCTCGTGGCGAGCGCCCGCGGCTACGAGACGCTCGCGCACACCCTGGAGAAGGCCCTGGGCGCGCCGTGGGACGCGGAGCTCGAGCCGTACCGCCACGCCGCCGACGGCGTGCCCCTCACCCTGCTCACCCGCGTGGGGTAGTTGCCCTCACCCGCGTGGGGTAGTTGCCCTCGCCCGCGTGGGGTGGTTGCGCCAGCATGGTTGAGTGGCGGGCGTGCCGTCGCCCATCCGCCGTTTCCTGCCCGCCCTGCCCGCGCTCGCCCTGCTCCTGGCCGCCTGCACCGACGGCGCCGGCGGCGCCGCCGACCCGCGCGCGAGCCAGCCGACGTCGGCGCTGGTCCCCGGCCCCGACCCGGCGGCGCAGGCCGCTCGGATCGCCGGAACCCTCTCGGACGAGGAGCTCGTCGGCCAGCTGCTGATGCCGTACGCGTACGGCAACGCCGCCGACAAGGTCTCCTCGGGCTCGGCCTCGGCCAACCGGACGTACGCGGGCGCGGCGACGCCGGCCGAGATCGTCAAGAAGTACCACCTGGGCGGCATCATCCTCGTCTCCTCCAGCGCCGACGACCCCACCGCCGGCACCAACAAGACCACGAACGTCGAGTCCCCGGCCCAGGTGGCGAAGCTCACGTCGGGCCTGCAGCAGGCGGCCCTGAGCCAGCCCGCGCGGCTGCCGCTGCTGATCGGCACGGACCAGGAGTACGGCCAGGTCACCCGCATCCGCGACGGCATGGTCCAGCTCCCCGCCGCGCTGGCGTTCGGCGCCGCGGGCGACCCGGCGCTGACCGAGGCCGCCTGGAAGGCGGCGGGCGCGGAGCTGGCGGCCATCGGCCTGAACGTCGACTTCGCCCCCGACGCCGACGTCCTGGGCGCCCAGCCCGGCGGCCCGATCGGCTCCCGCTCGTTCGGCAGCGACCCGGCGAAGGTCGCGCTCCAGGTGGCCGCCGCGGTGAAGGGCCTGCAGGCCTCGGGCGTGGCGGCGACGGTGAAGCACTTCCCGGGACACGGCCACACCACGGCCGACAGCCACAGCAGCCTCCCGGTCCTGAACCAGAACCTCGACGCCCTGCAGGCGTCCGACCTCCCGCCGTTCCTGGCCGCCCGGGACGCGGACGTGGGCCTGATCATGTCCGGCCACCTGGACGTGAAGTCGATCGACCCCGGCGTCCCCGCGTCGTTCTCGTCGAAGGTTCTCACCGACCTGCTGCGCACGAAGCTCGGGTACACCGGCGTCGTCGTCACGGACGCCCTGAACATGGCCCCCGCGCAGCAGTGGTCCCCGGGCGAGGCCGCCGTGCGCGCGATCCTGGCCGGCAACGACATCCTGCTGATGCCGCCGAACCTGTCGGCGGCGTACAAGGGCCTCCTCGACGCGGCGCGCTCCGGCCGCCTCACGAAGCAGCGCCTGGTCGAATCGGTGACCCGGATCCTGACGCTGAAGCTGCGCCTGGCCGCGGTACCGAAGCCGGACATGAGCGTCGTCGACGCCGACCCCGGCCGCACCGCCGCCCGCGCGGCCGCCGCCGCGGCCATCACCGTCCTGCGCGGCAAGTGCGACGGCCCGCTGGTCACCGGCCCGGTCCGCGTCACGGCCGCCGGCGCCGACACGGCCCGCGCCGCCCTCGAGGAGGCCCTGCGCCAGGCCGGCGCCGAGGTCGTCGCACAGGGCGGTTCGGTGGCACAGGGCGGGTCGGAGGTCCGGCTGGTCGGCTACAGCCGCGGCTCGGCCGACCTGTCCTCGACCGCGGCCGTCACGGTCGCCCTGGACACGCCGTACGTGCTGGCCTCGGCCCGCGGCACCCTCGTGGCCACCTACTCCTCGTCGCGGGCGTCGATGTCCGCGCTGGCCGACGTCCTGCTGGGCAAGGCGAAGGCCCCGGGCCGCACACCGGTCGCGGTCCAGGGCCTGCCGCCTACCGCATGCTGAGGGCGGCGCTGTCCAGGCGGCGGCCCGTGGTGGCGTCGACGATCGTCGTCGTCAGGGCCGCCTTCGTGGCTTTCGCCGGGGCCGCCACGTTCAGGACCTTCGCCAGCTCGCGGAGCTGGGCGACCGTGAGCTTCAGGTCGTTGAGGTACTGCGTCGCGGCCTGACGGGTGCCCAGCTCCGCCAGCATCGACTCGATCTCGCTCACGGGGCGGGACAGCGCGGGGGCGGCCTTCGGCGCCGCGGCGGGCCGGGCCGGGCGGCCGCCCTTCGGGACCAGCTCCAGCTTCGCCGCGCCCGAGGCCAGGTCGGCCAGCTGGTCGGCGGGGAGGGTCTTCACGAACGCGGCCACGCGCAGGAGCACCTCGTGGGCGAGGTCGGCCGGGTCGGTCATGCGGGGCTCCAAGCTCAGGTCCGGGTGCGCGCCAACAGCTCGCTCGTGAGCTGCTGCAGCTCGTATCGTAGGGTCTCGATCGCGGTGCTGCCCTGCGGCGCCAGCACCGCGGGCACGGCCCGCTGACCGGCCTCGGTGATCGCGGTCTTGTTGTCGCGGATCGTCTGGCGGAACACCGGCATCTCGATGCGGGTGGTCTCCTCGACCGAGTTGCGCTGGCTGACCAGGGGACCCGTCGAGGTGTACTGCACCATCGTGTACACCACGCCCGCGACCTCCGGGTTGATCGGCGCCCCCGCCACCTCGTTGTACTCCTCCACCAGCTGCGACAGCCGCGTGCGCAGCAGGTCGATGCCGAGCGTGGACAGATAGTCGGGCCGGGCCGGGACGACCACGTAGTCGCTGGCGACCAGCGCCGTGCGGGTGACGAGGTTGAAGTTGGGCGGGCAGTCGATCAGCACCGTGTCGTAGCCGCCGAACGAGGGCTCCGCGAGTGCGTCGGCCAGCAGGCGGTACACCTGCAGAAACCTCGGGCTGCTGCGCTGGAACCGCGACCCGCCCAGCCCCGCGGCCAGATCGAGGTCGACGTCGACCAGCCCCAGCTGCGACGCGACAAGGTGCAGGTGCCCGCCGAGCGGCTGGACGACCCCGTTGACCGCGTGCGGCGCCAGGACGTACTTGAACAGCGACTCCGGCGTGCGGGTGGCGACGAAGCCCTCGAACCACTCACGGATCGTCGGCTGCTCGTCGAAGTCGGACGGCCGGTAGAACGAGTACGTCAGGCTGGCCTGCGGATCGAGGTCGATGAGCAGCACCTTGCGCCCGCGCGCGGCGAGCTCGGCACCCACGTTCGCGGTCACGGTGGTCTTGCCGACGCCGCCCTTGTAGTTGATCACCGAGACGACGCTCATAGCTGCAGCATGCCACAGCCCGACTCCGAGCCCTCGAAGTCATATATCTGGCGCCGGGGTATAAATCCGACAAGTCGCAGCGCGGAGTGCCGGGCTTGCCGCTCTCCGCGGCGCGGAGTGCCCGGCTTGTCGCTTCCCGCGGCGCGGAGTGCCCGGCTTGTCGATTCCGCGGCGCCGAGCGCCGGACTTGTCGTAGTTGGGGGCTGGTGCGCCGCGCACTGCAAAAGCGCGGCATCCCCGGGTGCGGCAGTGCCTGAGCGGCGTGGCCAGACCGGCCACGGCCATGATCGTGAAGCGCAACTGCCGCTGAGGTCGCCGCGCGGACTGTCTGGTTGTCGCACTCCAATCGCCCGCGCCCGCGCCGCCCGCGCCCGCGCCGCCCGCGCCCGCGCCGCCCGCGCCCGCGCCGCCCGCGCCCGCGCCCGCCCGCGTCCGCCCCCGCTCCGCGCCCGCCCCCGCGCGCGCCGGCTCCGCGCCCGCCCCCGCTCCCGCTCCGCGGCCGCCCCCGCTCCGCGCCGCCCCGCCCGGTCCGCGCCCGCGCCCGCCGCCCCGCGCCGCCTGCGCTGCCCTGCACCCGCGCCGCCTGCGCTGCCCCGCACCCGCGCCGCCCCGCCCGCTCCGCGCCCGTTCCGCGCCCACCCCGCGCCCGTGCCTGCACCGCCCCGTGCCCGGGCCGCCTGCGCCGTCCCGCACCCGCGCCGCCCCGCCCGCTCCGCGCCCGCTCCCGCCCCGCCCGCTCCGGGCCCGCGCCCGCGCCGTCCCGCTCGCGCCCGCGCCGTCCCGCGCCCGCGCCGTCCCGCGCCCGCGCCGTCCCGCGCCCGGGCCGTCCCGCTCGCGCCCGCGCCGTCCCGCTCGCGCCCGCGCCGTCCCGCTCGCGCCCGCGCCGTCCCGCTCGCGCTCGCGCCGTCCCGCTCGCGCCCGCGCCGTCCCGCTCGCGCCCGCGCCGTCCCGCTCGCGCCCGCGCCGTCCCGCTCGCGCTCGCGCCGTCCCGCTCGCGCCCGCGCCGTCCCGCTCGCGCCCGCGCCGTCCCGCTCGCGCCGCCCCGCTCGCGCCGCCCCGGCCGCCCCGCGCCCGCGCCCCGTGCCCGCGCCCCGCGCCCGCGCCCCGCGCCCGCGCCGTCTCCGTGTCCGCGCCTTGCGTCGCCCGGCGTCCCGCGTGCCCGCGTCGCCGCGCCGGCCGCCCGCACCTCGCGCCGCGCACCCCCGCCTCCCCGTCCGGCGTCCCGTCCGCGCCCGAGCCGCGCCGGCCGGCCGCGCTGCCCTGCGCCCGCGCGGTCGCCCCGCGCTATGCCCTGCCTGCCGCGCCCCGCGCGCCGCAAGCGCCGTGATACGCGCGGTCCGTGGCAGCGTCCGACCAGCACCGACAACCGGCCGGCGCCCCGCGACCATGGAGCGCGACTACCGCCGCCGTCGCCGCGCGGAATGTCCGGCTGCCCGAGGTCCCGTGCACCGCAAAGACGTAGCACCGGACAATGCCGCGACCGCGGAGCGTGACCGCCGGAGGAGCCGCGCGAGCCGTCCGGGTTGTCGCGAAAACCCGGCGCCGCTAAGGTGATTTCCTATCTTGCCGACAGGATAAGGGGTACATCCGATGCTGCCCGACTTCCTGATCGCCGGGGTGCCGAAGGCCGGCACGTCGGCGCTGCACGCCGCGCTCGTGCGCCACCCGCAGCTGTTCCTGCCCGCGGTCAAGGAGCCCAAGTTCTTCCTCAGCGACGGGCCCCCGCCGCGGAAGGGCGGGCCGGGGGACGTGCAGACGTACCAGGCGCACGTCTGGCGGCGCGCCGACTACGAGGCGCTGTTCGAACCGGCGCCGCCCGGGGCCCTGCGCGGCGAGGCCACGCCGTTCTATTTGCACGACCTCGCGGCGCACGCGCGGATCGCGCGGCTGATCCCCGAGGCCCGGCTCGTGCTGCTGCTGCGCGACCCCGTCGACCGGGCGCACTCGAACTGGTCGCACCTGTGGGGCGCCGGGCTGGAGCCCGAGGCCGACTTCCTGCGGGCCGTCGAGCGCGAGCCCGAACGCCGAAGCAGGGGCTGGGCGGCGTTCTGGCACTACACCGACCTCGGCCGGTACGGCACCCAGCTGCGTCACCTGCTCCAGTACTTCCCGCGCGAGCAGATCCTGCTGCTGCGCTACCGGGACCTGCGCGACGATCCCCGCGGTACCGTGGACCGCGTCTGCGCCTTCCTCGGCGTCGCGACCGGGCACGTCGGCGAGATCCCGCCCGAGAACGTGCGCCGCTACGTCGCCGACACGCCGGTGAACAGCGGGCTGCGGCTGCTGCTGCGCACCGGTGGCAGGATCGGGCACCGGTTCCCGGTGCCGGTGCGGCGGGTCTTCAGCCGGCCGCTGCTGGCGCTGCTGCACCGCGAGCACGGGCGCCGGCCGAGAGTCACGCCGCAGCAGCGGGCGGCGCTGCTGCCCGCGTTCGCCGAGGAGATCGAGCTGCTGCAGGAGGTCTCGGGCGAGTCCTACGCCGACTGGCTCAGCCTCGAACACGCCAGCAACTACCACTGACGGAGGTTTCTCTTGCTCACGCTGCCGCGCTGGGACGGTGCCCGCGTCGTCGTCGAGCCGCCGGGGGAGGTGCCGGGGACGTGGGCCGGGGCGCCGAGCGCGCTGCGGGCCGGCGGGGACATCTACCTGGCGTACCGGATGCGGACCGCCGGCGAGCGCGGCTACGCCAACGTGGTGGCCCGCTCGAGCGACGGCGTCGAGTTCACCACCGTCGCCGTCATCGGCAAGGAGCGCTTCGGCGGGGCCTCGCTCGAACGCCCGGCGCTCACGGTGACGCCGGAGGGCCGCTGGCGCCTGTACGTCAGCGTCGCCACCCCACGGACCAAGCACTGGCGCGTCGACCTGCTCGAGGCCGACGAGCCCGAGGCGCTGGCCGGCGCGCCGGCCGAGACGGTGCTGCCCGGCAGCGCGGACGAGGGCGTCAAGGACCCGGTCCTGCTCCACGACGGGCGGACCTGGCACCTGTGGGCCTCGGTGCACCCGCTGGAGACCGACGAGCACGCCGACCGCATGACGACGAAGTACGCGACCAGCCCCGACGGCAGAGCCTGGCAGTGGCGCGGCGTGGCCCTGGCGCCCCGCGCGGGGGAGTGGGACGCCCGCGGGGTGCGGGTCAGCGCCGTCTGGCCCACCGAGGGCGGCCTGAGCGTGGCGTACGACGGGAGGGCCACGGCCGGGGAGAACTGGGAGGAGCGCACCGGCACCGCGACCGCGGCGCAGCGGCCGGACGGCTCCTACGGCCCGATGACGGCCGCCGGCGCGCCCCCGACGGGCTCGCCGCACGCGCCGCACGGTTTGCGGTACCTCACCGCCGTCCCCGGCCGCATCTACTACGAGGGGACCCGCGCCGACGGCGCCCACGAGCTGCGCACCGAGGAGACGGCCGGCTAGTCAGGCGCGGTGATGGCGGCCCTGCGGCCGCTCCCGCCCGGAGCGCTCGTCGAGCAGGGCCGCCGCGCGCTGCAGGATCTCGTCCCACAGGGCCGGCGGGGCGCCGCCGGCGATCATCGCGGCCAGGTCCTCGGCGAGCCGGTCGAGGACCGGCAGCTCGATCGTCGGGTCCGGGTCGGGCTCGACGGTGCGCTGGCGCGGGATGCGGCCCGTGACGGTCTGCGGCGACTCCAGCGGCAGCGTGTCGCCGCTGGAGACCACGTCGAGGTACCGGATGGTGCGGGTCAGCGCGACGAACAGCAGCCGGTGGCCGCGCGGGTCCTCCGCGACGATCTCCTCCGGCTCGACCACGATCACGGCGTCGAACTCGAGGCCCTTCGCCTCCTGCGGCGAGACCAGGTTGATGGCCCGGTCCAGCTCGCCCTGGTCGGCGCGGCCCCACGGCAGCTCGTTGGCGGCCAGCGCGAACTCGATCTCGGCGCGGCAGGCGGCCGGGACCACGATGCCGACGAAGCGCTGCGCCTGCAGGTGGTCGCGGGCGATCTGGGCGACGCGGCCGGCCCGCTCGCCGGGCTCCACGACGTGGATGCCGGGGTCGGCCGGGCCGTCGCGGACCACCTGGACGGGCTCGGCGCCGGGCGCGGCGATCGGCAGCAGGTTGGCCGCCAGCTCGTACACCTGGCGGGGAACCCGGTAGCCGTAGCGCAGCTTGGCCACGACGACCTGCTGGGTCTGCGGCAGGTGGGCGGTGACCTCCTCCCAGCCGTCGCGGGCCCACGCGCCGGTGGACTGGGCCAGGTCGCCGACGATGGTGAGCGAGCCGTTGGCCGAGCGGCGGGCGATGGCGCGCAGCTGCATCGGGGAGAGGTCCTGGGCCTCGTCGACGACGATGTGGCGATACCGCCCGGTGGCGCCGTTGAGCAGCGCCTCCAGCTCGTCGAGCAGCGGGATGTCGGCCGCGCTCCAGACCTGCTCGGAGAGGCGGTCGGCGCCGCGGCGGTACAGCAGCGCCGCCTCCTGCTCGCTCAGCTCCCCGGCGGCCGCGGCGAGCAGCCGGCGGCGCGAGCCGAACAGGCCGCGCAGGAACGCCGCGGCGCTCTGCAGCGGCCACAGCCGCTCCAGCAGGTTCTCCACCGGCGGGAGGCGCTCGGCCTCCACCGGGCCGCCGCGGTCCCGCACGAGCTGGGCCAGCGCCGCCCGCAGCCGCTGGCGGCGCACCGCGTAGGGGCCGGTGGACTGGCGGGCGGCGGCGACCGCGGCGGTCACCTCGGCGCCGGTGAGGGTGAGGAAGCGGCCGTCGAAGAGCATCCGCTCGGCGGGCTCGGGCGCGCCGATGCGGGCCTCGAGCGCCCGGGCGAGCAGGCCGGCCATGCGGGCCTCGCCCTTGAGGCGGCGGGCCGCGGCGTCCTCCGGCCGGCCGCGCTGCACCGGCGGGCCGAGCTGGTCGACGTCGACCTGCTCGACGCCCTCGTCGCCGAGGCCGGGCAGCACGCCGCGGATGTACCGGGTGAACGCCGGGTGCGGCCCGACGATCAGCACGTCGCGGGGGCGCAGCGCGTCCGCGTGGTTGTACAGCAGCCACGACACCCGGTGCAGGGCGACCGCGGTCTTGCCGGTGCCGGGCCCGCCCTCGATGACGAGGACGTGTTCCAGCGGGAAGCGCATGAGCCGGTACTGCGCCGCCTGGATCGTCGCCACGATGTCCGCCATCGCGCCGGTGCGGCCGCGGTCGAGCTCGGCGAGCAGGGCGCCGTCGGGGCCGTCGAGGGCCTCGATCGCCTCGGCGAGCTGCGCGAAGACGAGGTCGGCGAAGTCGACGATCCGGTTGCCGTCGCAGGTGAAGGTGCGCTTGAGGGCGAGGCCCTGCGGGTCGTCGGGGGATGCCTCGTAGTACCGCCGGCCCATCTCGGTCTGCCAGTTGACGACGAGGACCTGGCGCTGGTCGTCGAGGATCGTCTCGCGGCCGATGTAGTACCGCTCCTCGGCGTCGAGGTCGATCCGGCCGACGGCGACCTCGTGATCGGCGGGGGCGAGGTTGTCGCGGCGGTTGCGCCGGAAGCCGGCCAGCCACCGACCGGCGCCGGGGTTGGCCGCGGCGTCGGGCGTCTCGCCGAGCTCGGCGCGCAACCGTTCACGGTGCTTGTGGGCGAGGTCGAAGTGTTGCTGCTCAGCAGCGATTTCGGCTGCCTTGGACTCCACGGAACTCCCTTTTCGCACCGCGCACTTACACTGCGTGCTTCCCAACGCTACCTTGCGCCAGGGAGGGTGGTCGATCCCCGCGCGGCCGAATCACCCTCGGACAACGGGTGAATGGCGAGGGCCCGGGTAGCGCCTCACCCGTGGTCAAAAGGGCGGTCGTCAAGATGGCGTTTCCCGCGCTCCTGCTGTCGCTGCTGGGGGCGGCGTACGTCACACCGGCGCGGGCGGGTGAGGCCGAGGGCATCCATGTGGCGGACGGCCGCCTGGTCGAGGCCGGCGGGGAGCCGCTGGTGCTGCGGGGCGTCAACCACGGGTACGCGTTCGGCCACGGTCCGGCGTCGGTCTTCGACGACATCCAGGCCAGCGGGGCCAACGCGGTGCGGGTGGCGCTGTCCAGCGGGCACGAGTGGCCGGCCACCCGGCCGTCCGAGGTCGCCTCGATCGTGCAGCGGTGCAAGGACGCCCGGCTCATCTGCGTTCTCGACGTGCACGACACGATGGGGTACGGCACCCAGCCGGGCGCCGCGAGCATCGCCCAGGCCGTCGACTACTGGATGACGCTGCGCGACGTGCTGCGCCACCAGGAGGCCTACGTGGTGCTCGACATCGCCAACGAGCCGTCCGGGCACGCGGTCGACGCCGACTGGCTCGACAACACGAAGGCGGCGATCGCCCGGCTGCGCGCGGCCGGGCTGCCGCACGCGCTCATGGTCGACGCGCCGAACTGGGGCAACGACGCGTTCCGGGTCATGTACGACCACGCGGCCGAGGTGTTCGCCGCCGACCCGCGCCGCAACGTGGTCTTCGACGTGCACATGTACGGGCCGTTCGACACCGCGGACAAGGTCTCCGGCTACCTCGACACCTTCGTGGCGCAGCGGCTGCCGATCGTCGTCGGGGAGTTCTCGCAGATCCACGAGTACGGCGACCCGGACGAGGACGCGATCATGGCCTACTGCCAGGAGCACGGGCTGGGGTACCTCGGCTGGTCGTGGAGCGGCAACAGCCCGCAGTACGACTATCTGGACATCGTGAGCGACTACCGCCCGGGCCGGCTCACCCAGTGGGGCCGCCGGCTGATCGACGGGCCCAACGGCCTGCGGGCCACCTCGCACCCGGCGAGCGTCTACGGGCGCCTGTGGCTGGCGGCCGGGCCGGCGTGGTGATGACGAACGGTGAGGTGATGACGAACGGTGAGGCCATGACAAGCTGTGCGGGTGACCGATCAGCCGCCACCGTCGTCGCTGGAGGCGAGCGTCCGCGCGATCGAGCGCGCCGCGGGCGCGCTGGCCACCGCCAGCGTCGCGCGGATGGACGAGACCCTGCCCTGGTTCCGGGAGCTGCCGGCCGACCAGCGGGCGTGGGTCATGCTGGTCGCCCAGGCGGGCGTGCGCTCGCTGGTCGAGTGGCTGCGCAACCGGGACAAGGGCGGGCCGCTGCCGCCGGACAACTCCGACGAGTTCTTCGACGCGGCGCCGCGCGCCCTGGCCCGCTCGATCAACCTGTTCCAGACGGTGCAGCTCATCCGGGTCACCATCGAGGTCGTCGAGGAGCAGCTGCCGCACCTGGCCGCCGACGGGCAGGAGAACGGCATCCGGGAGGCGGTGCTGTACTACAGCCGCGAGGTCGCCTTCGGCGCGGCCCGCGTCTACGCCCGGGCGGCCGAGACCCGCGGCGCCTGGGACGCCCGCCTGCAGGCCCTGCTGGTCGATGCGCTGCTGCGCGGCGACTCCTCCGACGTGCTGGCCAGCCGGGCGGCCGCGCTGGGCTGGGCCGACGCCCCGCCGGTGGCGGTGGCGGTGGGGCGTTCGCCGGGTGGGGAGGCGGCGGCGGTACTGCACACCGTCTACCGCGCGGCCCGGCGCATCGGCGTGGAGATCCTCGGCGGCGTGCACGGCGACCGCCTGGTGGTGGTGCTCGGTGGCGCGGCCGACCCGATGGCCGCGACCGAGCGGCTCCTGGTCGGCTTCGGCGACGGCCCGGTCGTGGTCGGTCCGGCGGTGCCGTCGCTGGACGAGGCGACCGAGTCGGCCCGCGCCGCGCTGGCGGGTTACCGGGCCGCGCCCGCCTGGCCGGCCGCGCCCCGCCCGGTGGCCGCCGCCGACCTGCTGCCCGAGCGGGCCCTGGCCGGGGACGCGGAGGCGCGGCGGATCCTGCGCCAGGAGGTGTACGGCGCGCTCGTGCGGGCCGGCGGGGAGCTGCTCGAGACGCTCGACGCGTTCTTCACCGGTGGCGGGGTGCTGGAGAGCGCCGCGCGAGGGCTCTTCGTGCACCCGAACACGGTGCGGTACCGCCTGCGGCGCATCGGCGAGGTGACCGGTTTCACGCCGCTGGTGCCCCGCGACGCGTTCGCGCTGCGCATAGCCCTTACGATCGGCCGGCTCGATCCACTCGCCCCCACCGCCCCGCCGATCCCCCCGGGATGATTCGCTGTTCTGGGGATTTAGACCGGTTTGCCCATTATTCTGCTGACGCCGCCTTGTGTGCCGTGCGTAACAGCGCGGATCTGTTGGCACAACGCCACGCGATCTTTTGTAGATTCCCCACAAACGAGGTGGTTCACTTTGGTGCATAGCGCTACCCGCGTGACCGTCGCGAATCCGGAACAGTCATAGACGTGCTCGCCGTACTCGCCCCAGGCCAAGGCTCACAGAAGCCCGGCTTCCTGACCCCGTGGCTCGCGCTGCCCGGCGCCGAGGCGCGCCTGCGCTGGTGGTCCGCGCTCGCCGGGGTCGACCTCGTGCACCTTGGCACCGAGGCCGACGCCGAGGAGATCAAGGACACCGCCAAGACGCAGCCGCTGCTCGTCGCGGCCGCCCTGCTGACCGCCGAGCACCTGCCGATGCACGACGCCGGCGTCGTGGCCGGCCACAGCGTCGGCGAGCTCGCCGCGGCGGCGCTCGGCGGGGTGCTCACCCCCGAGGCCGCCGTCACGCTCGCCGGGATCCGCGGCCGCGAGATGGCCGCCGCCTGCGCGCTCGAGCCGACCGGCATGGCCGCCGTGCTGGGGGGTGACCCGGACGAGGTGCTCGCCGCCATCGAGGCCGCCCGGCTGTACCCCGCCAACCGCAACGGCGCCGGCCAGGTCGTCGCCGCCGGCTCGCTCCCCGGGCTGGAGAAGCTCGCCGCCGAGCCGCCGGCCAGGTCCCGGATCATCACGCTCAAGGTGGCCGGCGCCTTCCACACGCCCTACATGGCCCCGGCCGAGGAGGCCCTCGGCGCCGTCGCCGCCGGCATCAGCCCGGCCGCGCCGACGAAGATCCTGCTGTCCAACCTCGACGGCACCGCGGTCGACCACGGCCCGACCATGCTGCAGCGCCTTGTGCGTCAGGTCACCGCCCCCGTGCGCTGGGACCTGTGCATGCGCACGCTGGCCGACCTCGGCGTGACCGCGGTCGTCGAGCTGGCCCCCGCGGGCACCCTGGCCGGGCTGATCAAGCGCGACATCAAGGGTCTCGAGATCGTCCAGGTCAACACGCCCGACGACCTGGCGGCCGCCCGCGACGCGATCGCCCGCCACGGCGCCGCGCCGACCCACGAGCCGCACCCCGAGTTCAGCGTCGTGGTCGCCGCCGCCGCGGGCACCTTCGCGCCCGCCGCGGACCTGGCCGAGGGCGACGAGGTCCGCGCCGGTCAGGCGATCGGCGCGATCCAGACCCGGCAGGGCCCCGTCGAGGTCGCCGCGCACAACGCCGGCGTGCTCACCGAGTGGCTCGCGCATCTCGACGACCCGGTCGCCCCGGGCCAGCCCCTTGCCCGCATTGGAGGCCAGATATGAGCCCGGCTGCAGGATCGAGGATCCTCGCGTTCGGCCACTACCAGCCGTCGCAGGTGGTCACCAACGACGACCTGTCCAAGGTGATCGAGACCAACGACGAGTGGATCCGCGACCGCGTCGGCATCGCCCAGCGGCGCATCGCGGGGGCCGAAACGGTCGCCGACATGGCGATCGCCGCGGCCGGCAAGGCCCTCGCCGCCTCCGGGCTCACCGCCTCCGACATCGACACCGTCGTCGTGGCCACGTGCAGCTCCGTCGACCGGTGCCCGAACGTCGCCACCCGCGTCGCGGCCAAGCTCGGCATCAACGCCCCCGCCGCCTACGACCTCAACACCGCCTGCTCGGGCTTCTGCTACGGCCTCGCCGGCGTCGACCACGCGATCCGGGCCGGCGCGGCCCGCAACGCGCTGGTCATCGGGGCCGAGAAGCTCTCCGACGTCGTCGACTGGACCGACCGCACCACCGCCGTGCTCTTCGGCGACGGCGCGGGCGCGGCCGTGGTGACCGGCGTGGCCGAGGGCGAGCGCCCCGGCATCGGCCCCGTGGTGTGGGGCTCCGCCCCCGAGCGGGGCGACGTGCTCACGATCGAGGGCTGGCGGCCGTACATCAAGCAGGAGGGCCAGGCGGTCTTCCGCTGGGCCACCACCGCCATCGCCCCGTACGCCCAGGAGGCCCTCGACCGGGCCGGCGTGCAGGGCAAGGACATTGCGGCCTTCGTCGCCCACCAGGCGAACACGCGCATCATCGACGGGATCGTCAAGCGCCTCGACCTGCCCAACGCGATCATCCTCAAGGACCTGGTCGAGTCGGGCAACACGTCGGCGGCGAGCATCCCGCTTGCCCTGTCCAAGGCGATCGAGCGGCGCGAGGTCCCCTCCGGCGCGCCCGTGCTGCTCTTCGGCTTCGGCGGCGGCCTGACGTACGCGGGCCAAGTCATCCATTGCCCGTAGCGGTCTGTTCATCTTCGATCGACAAGAACGTCAACCCTAGGAAGGAAAGCTCTATGTCCACCCGTGAAGAGATCGCCGAAGGTCTTGCCGAGATCCTCGAAGAGGTCGCCGGTGTCAACCCGGACGACGTCGCCGAGGAGAAGTCCTTCACCGACGACCTGGACGTCGACTCGCTGTCGATGGTCGAGGTCGTGGTGGCGGCCGAGGAGAAGTTCGGCGTGAAGATCCCGGATGACGAGGTGCCGAACCTCAAGACCGTCGGCGACGCCGTCTCGTACATCGAGAAGTCGCAGGCCTGAAATCCGCCGACGGGGTCCTGAGGCCGGCCCGGTCACCCCGGGACCCGGCCCGGGGCCCCGTCGTCAGTTGCGCTGTGAGGAGAGTTGTGCAGTGAGTGTTGAGGTCGTCGTCACCGGCATCGGGGCCACCACCCCGCTCGGCGGGGATGCCCCGTCCACCTGGGACGCCATGCTCGCCGGCAAGTCGGGGGTGTCACCGCTGCCCGACTGGGCCGCGCCGCTCACCGTCCGCATCGCCGCCCAGCTCGCCGTCGAGCCGAGCGAGAAGCTCGACCGCATCCAGGCCCGCCGCCTGGACCGCAGCGAGATGACCGCCATCCTGGCCGCCCGCGAGGCCTGGGCCGACGCCGGCTCGCCGGAGGTGGACAAGGAGCGGCTCGCCGTCAGCATCGGCAGCGGCATCGGCGGCGCGCAGACCCTGCTCAACCAGGACGACATCCTGGAGGCCAGCGGTCCCCGCAAGGTCTCGCCGCACACCGTGCCGATGCTCATGCCCAACGGCCCCGCCGCCTGGGTCGGCCTCGAGCTCGGCGCCCAGGCCGGCGTGCACTGCGTGGCCAGCGCCTGCGCCACCGGCGCCGAGGCGATCGCGCACGCCCTCGACCTGATCCGCCTCGGCCGCGCCGACGTCGTCGTCGCCGGCGGCACGGAGGCCGTCGTGCACCCGCTGCCGATCGCCGGCTTCGCCGCGATGCGCGCCATGTCCGTGCGCAACGACGATCCCGAGCGCGCCTCCCGCCCGTGGGACAAGGGCCGCGACGGCTTCGTCCTCGGCGAGGGCGCCGGCGTCATCGTCCTCGAGCGCGCCGACCACGCCCGCGCCCGCGGCGCCCGCATCTACGCCCGGCTCGCCGGCGCCGGCATCACCTCGGACGGGTACGACATCGTCCAGCCCCACCCGGAGGGCGACGGCGCGGTGCGCGCCATCGGCTTCGCGCTGCGCGACTCCGGCATCGCCAAGGCCGACATCGTGCACGTCAACGCCCACGCGACCTCGACGCCGGTCGGCGACCTGGCCGAGATCAAGGCCCTGCACCGGGCCCTGGGCGACCACGCGGTGCTCACCTCGACCAAGTCGATGACCGGCCACCTGCTCGGCGCGGCCGGCGCGGTCGAGTCGATCGCGACGATCCTCGCCGTCTACCACGGCGTGGTGCCCCCGACCATCAACCTCGACGAGCCCGACGACGAGCTCGACCTGGACGTGGCCGCGCACAAGCCCCGCCACCTGGAGATCCCCGCCGCGCTGAACAACTCGTTCGGCTTCGGCGGCCACAACGCCGCGCTGGTCTTCGCCCGCGCCTGAGTTCTGCCGGCTCCTCCGGGAGCCACCGTTCCTTCTGGAGCCACCGTGACAATGACGTCCGCGCCCGCACCTGTCGCCGACGATTTCCGGGATCCCGAGGTACGCCTGCGTGCCCTCTTCGACCGGGGCACGCTGCGCCTGCTGGACCCGCGCGACGACTGCGGCGTGGTCGCCGCCCGCGGCGAGATCGACGGCACCCTCGCCGTCGCGTTCGCCACGGACGCCACGCGGATGGGTGGCGCCCTGGGCGCCGAGGGCTGCCGCCGGATCGTGGACGCCATCGACCTGGCCGTCCGCGAACGGCGGCCGGTCCTCGGCCTGTGGCACTCGGGCGGCGCCCGCCTCGCCGAGGGCGTGGTCGCGCTCGACGGCGTGGGCCAGGTCTTCGCGGCCATGGTCCGCGCGTCGGGCCGCGTACCGCAGATCTCGGTGGTGCTGGGCCCGGCGGCCGGCGGCGCCGCCTACGGCCCCGCGCTCACCGACGTCGTGATCATGAGCGAGCACGGCCGCATCTTCGTCACCGGCCCCGAGGTCGTCCGCAGCGTCACCGGCGAGCAGGTCGACATGGCCCGCCTGGGCGGCCCCGAGCCCCACGGCCGCCGCTCCGGCGTCGTCCACGTCACGACGAAGGACGACGAGTCGGCCGTGTCGGCCGCCCGCGAGGTGGCCGCGCTGCTGGGCCGCCGCGGCCGCCTGGCCCCGGACGACGTCACGGACACCGACCTGGGCCGGCTGCTGCCCCCGGAGCCCAACCGGGCGTACGACGTGAAGCCCCTCGTCCGCGCCATGCTGGACGCGCCGGGCGTGGAGCTGCACGCGAAGTGGGCCCCGAACGTCGTCACCACCTTGGGCCGCTTCGGCGGCCGCACGGTCGGCGTCATCGCGAACAACCCGCTGCGCCTGGGCGGCTGCCTGGACGCCGCGAGCGCCGAGAAGGCGGCCCGCTTCGTGCGCATGTGCGACGCGCTGGGCGTACCGCTGATCGTCGTGGTGGACGTCCCCGGCTACCTGCCCGGCCTGGGCCAGGAGTGGGACGGCGTGGTCCGCCGCGGCGCAAAGCTCCTGCACGCGTTCGCCGAGGCGGTGGTACCCCGGGTGACGCTCGTGACCCGCAAGGCCTACGGCGGCGCGTACATCGCGATGAACTCGCGCTCCCTGGGCGCCACGGCCGTCTTCGCGTGGCCCGGCGCCGAGGTGGCGGTGATGGGCGCGAGCGCCGCGGTGAACGTCCTGCACCGCCGCCGCCTGGCCGCCGCGGCCCCGGACGAGCGCGAGGACCTCCGCGCCAGACTCGTGGCCGAGCAGACCGAAACGGCCGGCGGCGTGCACCGCGCCCTGGAGATCGGCGTGGTGGACGAGCTGGTGGAGCCCTCGGCCACCCGCCGCCGGATCGCCGCCGCCCTGGCCGACGCCCCTTCGGCCCACGGCGCCCACGGCAACATCCCGCTGTAGCCCCTTGGATCCTTGCACATCCTGCAAGCTATGCTGCAGGATGTGCAAGCTCGGTCCTCGCTGCTGCCGCTGCTGCGTTCGCCGCTGCTCGGCGAACTGCTGGCGTGGCTCTTCCTGCATCCCGAGCAGAGCAGCTCCGTGACCGAGCTGGCCCGCCAGTTCGGGGTTTCGCAGTCGACCATCAGCCGCGAGGTCAGCCACCTCGCCGCGGCCGGCCTGGTGACCGAGGAACGGCGCGGCAACATGCGTCTGGTCCAGGCCGACGTGGGCAACCCGCTCGCCCGCCCGCTCACGGAACTGCTGACGCTGACGTACGGCCCGGCCGCCGTCCTGGCCGACCTGATCCCGTCGGTGCCCGGCGTCGATGAGGCCTACATCTACGGCTCCTGGGCGGCCCGCTATACCGGTGTCGCCGGCCCGCCGCCGCGCGACGTCGACGTGCTGGTGGTGGGCGAGGCCGACGACGACGACCTGGCCGAGGCGGCTCGCAAGGCCGAGCGCCAACTGGGCCGCGAGGTCAACGTCCACCGAGTCTCCGCCGCCGCCTGGCGCTCGCCCGGCGGCGACCCGTTCCTGACGGCGGTGCGCGAACGCCCGTCGTACCGCATCGCGCAGCCGGGAGAGCGCCCGTGAGATGGCAGCAGGGCCGCGAGGCACTGGAAGGCATGCTCGACCGGGCCGAGCTGGAGCGCGTGCCCCCCAGCCGGGACCACGCCGAGCTCCTGCTGGCACAGGCGCGCAAGCACCTCGCGTCGGCGGACGCCATCGCCGCCTCCGACCCCGCCGGCGCCTACCAGCTGCTGTACGACGCCGCGCGCAAGTCGCTCGCCGCGGTACTGGAGAACGAGGGCCTGCGCGTCACGAGCCGCGGCGGCCACATCGCGGTCCGCGACGCGGTGACGGCCCAGCTCGACCCGCCGCTCGGCGCCGTCCTGCGCCCGTTCGACCGCCTTCGCCGGCGCCGCAACCAGCTCGAGTACCCGTCGGCGGCGGTGCCCGGCATCAGCCCGGAAGAGGTCGAGCGCGACGTACCGAAGGTGGAGCAGATCATCGAGCTGGCCGTCCGCGTCCTGGACCAGATGAGCCCGTTCTGACCGGCCGGGCCCCGGCTCGGCCGGCGAGCTTCCGTGCTCGGCGGTTGAGCCTCTGCGCTCAGTCGGCGAGCATCTGCGCGAAGGCCGCCGGGTGGACCACCGGGATGCCGTAGTCGGCGGCCTTGCGCGCCTTGCCCGACATGCTGTCCGGGTCGGCCGCGACCAGCAGCCGCGTCCGGCGCGTGACGCCGGCGCCGACCGCCAGCCCCGCCGCGGCGGCCCGCGCCTCCCAGACCTCGCGCGGCTCGCCCATGTCGCCGGTGAACACCACGATGTCGCCCCGCTGAAGCCGGAAACGCCGCCCGGGCGCCGGCCGTGCCCCGGGCGCTGGCCGTGCCCCGAAGCAGGCCCCAGCGCCCACGAGACCGCTGCAACACCACCAGGGCGCGCCTCGGGCGGCGAAGCCGACCGGAATCGACGGCCCGGTCGAGCGGCCGCACGCACTCGATTGTCTGGCTAGCCTGGGGTGATGGGGCGATTGGAGCAGTTGCGCGATCCGTCCTCGTGGCGGCGTGCCTTCGTGCTGGTCCGACGGTTCCGGGAGGAGCCGGGCACGGCGAACCTGCGCCGTTTCGCCCCGTTGGTCGAGGCTGTCCTGCGCGAACGGGCCGCGCTGCATGGCCTCGGCGACGAGGCGTTGTCCGAGCGCGCCAGGCTCACGGCAAAGGCGGATCTTGCCCGCGACGGTGACCTGGTGAACTTTCTCGCGGTGGCGAGCGAGGTCGCGCGGCACCGGCTGGGGCTGGAGCCGTTCGGCGTGCAGCTGCTGGCGGCGGTGAGCATGCTCCGCGGTCGCGTGGTGGACATGGAGACCGGCGAGGGCAAGACGCTCGTGGGGTTCCTCGTCGCGGCCGGGCTGGCCGCGACGGGCCGGCGGGTGCATGTGCTCTCGGCCAACGACTATCTAGCCGGCCGGGACGCACGCGCGGGGGCGACGTTGTTCGCGGCCTTCGGTCTGTCGTGTGCGGCGGTGGTCGACGGCATGGACCATGCCGAGCGGCGCGCGGCGTACCGCAGCGATGTGGTCTATGCGACCGTGCACCAGGTGGGGTTCGACCTGCTCCGGGACCGGCAGCGGCCGGACGACGCGCAGCGGCTGGTGCCGGAGCTGGACGCGGCGGTGATCGACGAGATCGACGCGGTGCTGCTCGACGATGCGATGGTCCCGCTGGTGATCGCCGGGGACGCCGAGCCACGGCCGGAAGACGCCTCACTGGCCGAGGTGGTCGCGGCGATGACCGCCGGCGTGGAGTACGAGGTCGACGGCGAGCGGCGCAACGTGTCGTTCAACGAGGCGGGGATCGCGGCGCTGGAGGAGCACCTCGGCGTCGACGACCTGTACGCCGAGGACCACGTGGGCCTGCTGACGGCAGCGCACGTGGCGTTGCACGCGCACGCCCTCGTGGAGCGCGACGTGCATTACATCGTGGCCGACGGTCAGGTGCGACTGATCAACGACGCCCGCGGAAGGGTCGCCGACCGGCAGCGGTGGCCCGACGGCCTGCACGCCGCGATCGAGCGCAAGGAAGGCATCGAGGTGACCGCACAGGCCGAGGTGCTCGACCAGATGCTGGTCGAGACCGTGGCCCGCGGCTACCGCGTCATCACCGGGATGAGCGGCACCGCGCTGGACGCGTCCGAGCGCCTGGCCGAGGACCTGAACCTGCGCACCGGGGCGATCCCGACCAACCGGCCCGGCATCCGCGTCGACGAGCCCGACCGGCTGTACCTGACCGCCGAGGAGCGCGACGCGGCCGCGGCCGACCGGGTGCGGGCCGCCCATGCGGCCGGTCAGCCCGTGCTGATCGGCACCGCGAGCGTGGCGGACTCCGAACGCTTCGCCGGACTCCTGGCCGACCGCGGCGTCGATGCGGTCGTGCTCAACGCCAAGAACGACGCCGCCGAAGCCGGGATCATCGCCCGCGCCGGCGAGCACGCGGCGGTCACCGTCTCCACGCAGATGGCCGGCCGTGGCGTCGACATCCGGCTCGGACCACAATCCGCCGAGGCGGGCGGCCTGCTGGTGCTCGGACTCGGGCGGTACGACAGCGCCCGGCTCGACCACCAGCTCCGCGGCCGGGCCGGCCGGCAGGGTGACCCGGGCCGTTCGGTGTTCTACACCAGCCTCGACGACGACGTGGTGACCGAGCACCTGGTCATCGGGTACGACCCGCGATCGGTGGACCCGGACGGGCGCGTCCGCGACACCCGGTTCCGCCGGATCTACGCGCACGCCCAGCGCGTCGCCGAGGGCAAGCTCCTGCAGCTGCATCGCACCACCCGCCGCTACCACACCGCCACCGACCAGCACCGCCGGGTCGTCCTCGACACCCGCGAAAGGCTCCTCACCGACCCGGCCGCGCTCGACGAGTACCTGGCCCGCATCTGGCCCGCCGGCTCCGGCAACGCACAGAAGTGGACCCGGCCGGACCGGCGCCGGCTGGCGCTCGACGTGGCGCTCTACCACCTCGACCGCGCCTGGACGCGCCACCTGAACCTGCTCGCCGAGGTCCGCGAGGGCATCCACCTGCGGGTGCTCGGGCGACAGGACCCGCTCGAAGAGTTCAACCTCATCGCCACCGACGACTTCCGCGCCGTTGCCGAAGAGGCGGCCGCAGCCACCCGCCACACCCTCGACGCCGCCTCCGAGGACGCCACCACCCTCGCCGACCTCGGACTGCGGCGCCCGTCGTCCACCTGGACGTACATGGTCGCCGACAACCCCTTCGGCTCCGAGGCCGACCGGTTCTTCGCGTACATCGGGCAGGCGCTGCGCGGCGGCCGCCCCCCGGCCATTACCTACACCTGACCGGGGCTGACAGGATGGGCGTGTGAGCGGCCTCGACCTCGTCCTGATCCTGCGGTACCGCAAGGCGGTGACCTACGGCCATCACGTGCTCCTCGCCGCCCTGGAGGAGCACGAGACCACGACCCGCTATGAGGTGGTCTTCGCCGAATCCGCGGCGGCCACGGTCGAGGCGATCACGGCCGCGCGCGACACGAAAACCCTGGTCCTGTGGTCGTTCTACTCGCCCGACGCGGTGGCCCTGGCCGAGGAACTGGCCACCATCAAGGAGCAGGCATCGGGCGCCGTCCACGTGGCCGGCGGTGTGCACGCCACCGCGGAGCCGGTGCGCACGCTCGACGCGGGCTGGGACATCGCCGCGGTGGGGGAGGGGGAGAGCACCCTACTGCGCCTGGTCGACCAGGCCGGCGACCCGAAAGGCATCGAGGGCCTGGTGTACCGCGACGAGCACGGCAACCTGATCCGCAGCGGCAAGCCACACCGCGAGCCGCTGGGGCGGTACCGGGCGTTCCCGCTGACGTACAAGCGCATGAACCCCATCGAAATCACGCGCGGGTGCGTGTACGCGTGCCGGTTCTGTCAGACGCCGTTCATGTTCTCCGCGCGGTTCCGGCACCGCAGCGTCGAGAACGTCCGGTGGCACGTCGACCGGATGCGCGAGCTCGGCAAGCGCGACGTCCGGTTCATCACGCCGACCTCGCTGTCCTACGGGGCCGACGACGAGGAGCCCAACCTCGCCGCCGTCGAGGAGCTCCTGGCCAGCTGCAAGGAGGGGATCGGGGCGGACGGGCGGGTGTTCTTCGGGTCGTTCCCGAGCGAGATCCGGCCCGAGCACATGAGCGTCGAGGCGCTGCGGCTCGTCCGGAAGTACTGCGCCAACGACAACCTCATCGTGGGGGCGCAGTCCGGGTCGGAGCGGGTGCTCGACGCGGCCAAGCGCGGGCACGACGTCGAGTCGGTGCGGCGGGCGGTGCGGCTCGGGATCGCCGAGGGGTTCCGGATCAACGTTGACATGATCTTCGGGATGCCGGGGGAGGAGCCGGCCGACGCGGAGGCGTCGCTGCGGCTGGCGGAGGAGCTCGCGGCGCTCGGGGCGCGCATCCACTCGCACGTGTTCATGCCGCTGCCGGGGACGCCGTGGCGCGACGCGCCGCCCGGTGACGTCGATCCCGAGACGATCCGGGCGGTGTCGCGGCTGGCCCAGCGGGGCGCGCTCTACGGGCACTGGCAGAAGCAGCGCGAGCACGCCGCGCAGCTTGCCGCCGCGGCCCAGGAGCATCCGCGGCCGGGGCGCAGCCGCACCCTGCTGCCGCTGCGGGACAGCCGCTCAGGTTAGCCAGACCACGATGCCGGTCAGGCCGGTGAGCACGGCGGCGGCGCCGGCGCGGATCGCGGCGTCGCAGCGCTGCGGGGTGAAGGTCGCCGCGTCGTAGTCCGACGAGGCGCCGAGGCCCTCGCCGCGGTACGAGGCGCCGGACCAGTCGGCGGCGGTGACGTTGTGGGTCGGCTCGGCCAGCTCCGCGCCGACGACCAGGAACTGCTGCGAGAGGTGGCTCGCGGTGACCACGGCGAGCGGGTCGACGAGCGCGTCGCCGGCGCTGACGATGAGGTCCGGGTGCAGGTCGACGGCCCGGGTGATGGCCGGCATCAGGTCGGCGTCGCCGGCCGCGGTCACCGTGCGCAGCTCGAGGTGCTCCGCGCCGGCCCAGGCCTGGACCGCGGCCACGAGGGCGCGCGTCGGCGCGTCGTCGCCGGCGCTCAGCAGCACCACCCGGTAGTCCCGGGCCGGGTGGACGCCGTCCCAGGAGCCGGGGCGCGGCGTGATGGTCCCCTCCGGGGTCGGCGGCGAGGACGGGTCGACGAACCCGGGGGCGAGGCTGCCGGCGGCGGTGGGCGCGGGGCGCGGCCGCGACCAGTCGTCGCCCGGGGCGGAGCCGCAGCCGGCGGCCAGTGCGAGCACGACGGCGGCCCAGAGGGGGGTGCGCACGGCGCTCATCTTGCGGCCCGGCGCGGCCGCCGACAATTGCGCGGGCGAGTTGTTCGTGATCGGTTCGCCGCCGCGGGGGCCGGCGTTCACGCGTGGGGTGCAACGTGCTCTCCCGAGCAGAGGGAGCCGCATGCTGTACCGCATCGTTGTCACGGTCGTCGCCGCGGCGATCGTCCTCCTCGTGCCGGCGACGGCGTCCGCGCACGGGTTCTCCTCGACCGTCTACGCCCGCGTCACCGCCGGCGAGCCCGGGCACGTGCGCACCGCGCTCGAGCTCGAGTACGACCTCTTCGTGGTGTCCACGGCCGACGCCGAGCGCGACGACCCGCTGTTCCGCGCGGGCACCGCGGCGTTCGAGTCCGGCGACGCGGTCGGGCAGGCGGCGGCCCTGCAGGAGCACGCCGAGGCGGCCGTGCGCTACGTGACCGCGCGCTTCGCGGTGACCGCCGGGGGCCGGGCCTGCGCGCCGGCGCCGGTCGGCGGCTTCACGATGGGGGAGCAGGAGGGCGTGCCGTACACCCGCCTGCTGCTCGACTGGACGTGCCCGGAGGACGACGGCGCCCACGAGGTGCGCAGCGGCCTGTTCCCCGACGCCGAGGGCTACGTCAAGGGCGTCAAGACGATCGTCACGTACGACATCGACGGCCGCTCCGGCAGCGCCGCGCTCGACGCCGCGCACCCGGGCTTCTCGACCGGCCAGGCGTGGTACGAGCGGTTCTGGGAGTTCTTCCGGCTCGGCGCGGAGCACCTGCTGACCGGCATCGACCACATCCTGTTCCTGCTCGCGCTGATCGCCGGCTCCCGCCGGCTGCGCGAGATCGTGCTGGCCGCCACGAGCTTCACGCTGGCCCACTCCGTGACGTTCATGCTGGCCGCGCTCGGCGCCGTCGACCCGCCGGCCCGCGTGGTGGAGCCGGCCATCGCGCTGTCCATCGCCGTGGTCGCGGGCTGGCACCTGTGGCGGCTCGCCCGCCGCGGCGAGCACGCCGGCGACCTGGAGACGACCGGCGGCGGCCACTTCAGCCTCGACCGCGCCGGCTGGGCCCGCCTCGGCGTCGTCTTCTGCTTCGGCCTCGTGCACGGCCTGGGCTTCGCCGGCGCGCTCGGGATCGACGAGCCGTGGTCGTGGACGCTGCTGTGGTCGCTGCTGGTGTTCAACGTCGGCATCGAGGCCGTGCAGCTGGGCCTGATCGCCGTCGCCTTCCCGCTGCTCGTCGTGCTGCGCCGTCGCGCGCCGCGGGCCGGGCGGTGGGCGACGGGTGCGATCGCCGCCGGTGTGTCCGTGATGGGGCTGATTTGGTTCGTCCAGCGCCTCGCCGGTACGTGATCAGGCCCGCAGACGTGCAGCCGGCCGCCAGCCGCGGTTCACGAGCGCGTCACCGGGCGGCGGAAGCGTGAGCCCGCTCCAACCGTATCCCCATCGGGAAAAGGGAGAACATGAAGCGCACCACGCCCCGCGTGGCCGGCGCGGCCCTCCTGGGCCTCGTCGTGGCTGTCGGCTCCGGACTGGGCAACCCGGTCTTAGCCGATGACCCGGCCACGCTTACCGGCATCATCCTCGGGGTCGGCGCGAACGAGTCCCAGCGGATCGTCACCTGGTACTCCTCGGCCGACACCACCCAGAAGGTCCAGCTCGCCCCGACCTCGGCGCTGGTCAACGGCGACTTCCCGGCGTCGGCGGCCACCTTCGCCGCCATCGGCGGGGCCAACATCGCCACGAGCGGCGGCTTCAACCGCCACGCGACCCTGACCGGCCTGCAGGAGCACACCGCGTACTCCTACCGGGTCGGCACCGACGGCAACTGGTCGCCGGCGTACGCGTTCAAGACGCAGGACTTCGAAGGCGACTACGACTTCCTGTTCTACGGCGACCCGCAGATCGGCTCCTCCGGCGATGTCGCCAAGGACCAGGCGGGCTGGCAGGACACGCTCGACGTGTCGCTGGCGGCCAACCCGAACGCCGAGCTGCTGGTGTCCGGCGGTGACCAGGTCGAGACGGCGAACACCGAGACGCAGTGGAACGCCTTCCTCGCCCCCGACAAGCTGCGGCAGTACCCGTGGGCGGCGACGATCGGCAACCACGACGTCGGCGGCAAGGCCTACGAGCAGCACCTGTTCACCCCGAACACCGACCGGTCGGGCCCGCTGTACGCCAACGGCAACCCGGCGTCGAACACGTCCGGCGGCGACTACTGGTACATCTACAAGGACGTGCTGTTCATCGACCTGAACAGCAACAGCTACACCACCACGTCCGGCGGCGGCGGCGACGCGGCGCACCTGGCCTACGTCTCCGACGTCATCCAGCAGCACGGCGGCGAGGCGAAGTGGAAGGTCCTGGTGTACCACCACGCCATCTACTCGCCGGCCGACCACGCCAAGGACGGGGACAACAAGGCGCGCCGGGTCGACTTCCCGACCGCGTTCTCCAACCTCGGCGTCGACCTGGTGCTGCAGGGCCACGACCACAGCTACTCCCGCAGCTACCTGATCAAGAACGGCGCGAAGGCGAACCCGGACGAGCAGCCCGGCGCCGCCGACGTGTACCCCGGCCCGGGCGGCGTGCTCTACGTGACCGGCAACTCGGCCTCGGGCTCGAAGTACTACGACATCACCGCGCCCGACAACAGCGGCACCAGCGGCGCCGGCAACGGTGCCGACCCGCTGAACCCGAACAACTACTGGTACAACTCGGTCCAGAACCAGGAGCACGTCCGCTCCTACGTGAAGGTCCAGGTCCGGGGCGACAAGCTCGTCGTGCAGAACATCCGCTCCGGCACCTGCGCGGCGCCGAACGCGGCCGTCGAGCGCGGCAATGTCAAGTGGTGCAACAACACCGACGCGGCCCAGCCGGTCGGGTCCATCGTGGACAACGTGACCGTCCACCCGTACCACGGCGACGGCCAGCAGCTGCAGGTCAACGTGCCCAACGCCGCCCCCGGCGAGTTCGGCTGGTCGATCGGCGGCTACAACGGCCTCGTCGACCTCGGCACCGCCGAGGAGCACAACGGCGACTACTTCCAGGCCAGCGGCCACCTGAACCCGATCGTGGTGACCGACAGCCGGCGCTCGCTGGCGCCGTGGTCGATCTCGGCCAGCGTGAGCGATTTCCGCGACGGCGCGAAGTCGTTCCCGGGCTCGTACCTGGGCTGGACGCCGAAGGTCCTCGTCGCCGGCGTCGGCGCCCAGGCCAGCGCCGCGGTGCCGTCCGGGTACGACGTCCAGGGCGGTGGGCTGGACGTGTCCCGCCCGCTCGCCTGGGCCGACCAGGGCCACCCGCGGGGCACGGCCGAGGTCGGGGCCGACCTCGACCTGAAGATCCCGGCCAGCTCCGACAAGGGCGACTACCGCGCCACCCTCACGATCACCGCGCTGAGCAGCTGATCGGCTGATGCACCATCCGGCGGGGCGGGCCCGGCCCTCCCCGCCGGCCTCTTCCGTCCCACCCACCCCGAGGACTCCAGATGCAGCTGCGGAAGACCACCCTTCGCACCGCCGTCGCGGCGCTGCTCGCCGCCGTCGCGATCGCCGGCCCGGGCGCCGCCCCCGCGCTCGCCGAGGACGACGTGGCCTGGACCGTCCGGACCGCCTCCAACACCTACGGCGCCGACCGGTCGAGCTACAGCTACGCCGTGAACCCCGGCGGCCAGGTCAAGGACGCCATGGTCGTGGCCAACCGCGGCAAGGCCCCGCTGAACCTGACCGTGTACGCCGGCGACGGCTACACCACCGGCGGCGGCCACCTCGACCTGGTCACCCGCGACAAGAAGTCCGTCGCCGTCGGCGCCTGGCTCAAGGCCGACGCCGCCACGGTCGCGATCCAGCCGGGACAGACCGCCGAGGTGCCGTTCACGCTTTCCGTCCCCGCCAACGCCACGCCCGGCGACTATGCTGGCGGCATCGTCACCTCGCTGGTCCAGCCCGACGCGGCGCAGAGCATCAACGTCGAGCGGCGCCTCGGCATCCGCGTCAAGCTGCGCGTCGGCGGCGACCTGCACCCCGCGCTCGCCGTGGAGGGCCTGACGGTGACCTACGCCGGCGGCGACGCCACCGTGACGTACACCATCCACAACACCGGCAACGCCATCCTCTCCGCGCAGCAGTCGGCGTCGGTGGCCGGCCCGTTCGGCTGGTGGCGCCGCGACGCGGGCGCGATCTCGGCGCCCCCGGAGCTGCTGCCGGGCGAGTCGTGGCCGGTGAAGGCGACCGTGCACGGCGTCGACCGGGCGCTCCTGCTGACCGCGACCGTGACGCTCACGCCCCGCCTGACCGACGAGTCGGGCTCCACGACGTCGCTGCCGGACGTCACGGCCTCCGCGGACACCTGGGTCGTGCCGTGGACCGCGCTGATCCTTCTCGTCGTGGTGATCGCGCTCGTCGCCGGCGGGTTCCTGCTGCTGCGGCGCAACCGCGCGCGGGGCCGGGCGCGCGAGGACGCCCGGGTGAAGGAGGCGGTCGAGCAGGCGCTCGCCGCCGAGAAGTCCAAGTCGAAGGCGGGCTGAGCCCGGGATGAGCGACCGGCGCCGGACCGCCGCGGGGATCGGGGCGGCCGCGCTGGCCTGCGCCGGATATGCGCTCTATGCCCTGATCAAGAGCCAGAATCTGCGGCAACGGTACGGCAACGACGACCGCATCCTGATCCAGGTGCTGTATGCCGTGGCCGGCCTGGCCCTCGCGGTCGTCCTCGCCGGCTGGGCGGTGTCGGCGCTGCGCCACGGGCGCCCGCCGCTGCGGTCGGGCTGGGCGATCGCCGCCGTCGCCACGCTGCTCGCGGCGCTGGTCGCGTTCGCGTACGACGGCGGCCGCCTCGCCGCCGACCACTACCGCGCCGCCCCCGGGCGCGGCGGTGTGCACGGCACGCTCGCCGTCGACTCGTGCACGGCCCAGGAGTACGGCTTCGAGTGCACCGGCACCTTCCGCGCCGACGACGAGTCGTTCACCGTCGAACGGGTCAGCGCGTGGCCGGACACCGACCCGGGGTCCACGATGGACGGCTGGGTGAGCGGCCCCCGGCCCCTGGCCATGTTCGACGGCGCGCCCGGCGGCTGGCGCGACGACCTCGTCCCGCTGTACGTGCTGGGCGGGCTCTGGCTGGCCCTGGCCGGATTCCTCGGCGTGCTCGTCGCGCGCCGGGTCCGGTTCAGGCCGCCGGCGGCGTGACCGCGTAGACCGGCGCCGAGCGCGGCGAGCGGATGCCGATCAGGCCGCGGGAGTAGACCGCGAACGCGTACTCGGTCGAGCCCCGCAGGCCCCGCAGGGTCACGCCGGCCGAGGCGGTCGACAGGAGCCGGGTCTCGGACGCGCCGTGAACGGCCACGACCTGATACGTGGTACCGCTGGGGCCCCGCTTCCAGGTCAGCCGCACGGTGCCCGGGGTCACCTCCACGACTTTGACCTGTGCCGGGGCGCCCCGCGGGGCCGTCGGGGCACCCGCCGTACCGTTGCGATAGATCGTGGCTTCTCTCGTGTCCGTCGAGATGCCGTTGGGGCCGGTCAGGAACCGGTTGCCCCAGGCCGTGCGGCTGGCCGGGTCGAAGTCGTGTACCAGGTCCAGATAGCTGTACTGCGACTGGTTCCCGCTCCACGACCAGCCCATGTAGCCCACGTCGTGGGCCTCGGCGTAGCCCATGATGGCGTCCTCGTCGGGGTCGCCCCACTGGTGCTCGCCGGAGAACTCGCCGATGAGGATGCCCAGCCTCCGGCTGGTGAACGACGTCAGGTACGAGTTGACCTTCGCGGCGTTGTCGAACTCGCCGTACATGTGGATGTCGAAGATCGTGTTGCCGGTCGGGTCCGCCGCGTGGACCTTCTCGGCGTTGTCGCGCATGACGAACGCCTCGTCCTGGCCCCACCCGGGCGCGTCGACCATGAGCGTGTGGCGGAACCCGGCGGCGCGCAGCTCGCGGACGGCGTCGCTCGTCTGCTGTACCCACGGCCAGTCCCCGCCCACCCCGAACGGCTCGTTGGCGATGTTGACGATGATGTGGTCCTCCTGGCCGCGCAGCTGCGGCAGCAGCCCGATCCAGAAGCGCACCGCCTCGGCGACGGTGGTCGCCTTCTTGTCCTGGCCCCAGCCGGTGGTGTCGTGCGCGTCGAGGATGCAGATGAGGCGGTTCTGCCGGCAGAGCGCGACGATCGTGGCGACCTCCTCCGGCCTGGTCCGGCGGAACTGGTGCCCCATGCCCAGCGGCACCCGCACCGCGTTGGCCCCGGCCGCCTTGATCTGCGCGAACGTGCCGTTCTTGTCGGGGTACCAGATGAAGTCGTGGTTGACCCCGCGCAGCACCAGGTCGCTGCCGTTGGCCTCGACCAGCCGCCCGTCGCGGACCCGGATGGCCGGCGCCGATGCGGCCGGCGCCGCCTCCGCGGCCGCCGGGGCGGGTGACAGCAGCACCACGGCCGCGGCGGTCAGGGCCAGCGCCAGCACGCTCCTCATGGCTGGGGCGGCTACCCGGGGCGGCCGGAGCGTACCCGGCGGCCGGGGTGAACCGCCGGGCCGGCGAACCGCCTACGACAGGGGCATCGGGGCGGGAGACGGCACTTGGACGCCCTGGTCGAGCGCCTCCTCGACGGCCGCCTCGGCGATGCGCTCGAGGACGGCGGCGAGCATGACGAGGGTGTCGTCGTCGAGGCGGTCGAGCACGCGGCGCTGGGCCCGGGTGCCGCCGTCGGTGATCTCGGCCAATGTCTCGCGGCCGGTGGGGGAGAGGTGGATGCGACGGATGCGGCGGTCGTGCTGATCCTCCGTGCGCGTCACATAACCCTGCGCGACGAGCCGATCAACGATGCCGGACACCGTGGCCAGGCTCACACCCAGGTGCCGGGTGAGCTCCTGGGAGGAGATCCCGTCGTGCCGGGAGAGCAGTAACAGCACCTTGAGCTGCTGCATTGTGAGGTTTACTGAGAACAGCGGATTGGAGCGGTCGTAGGCGAGCAGGACGCGCATCCGCTCCTCGGCCTTCGCGACGCGGTGCAGGAGCGCTTCCCTGTGAGTGTTCACAGGAATGTTTTACCCCCTGGATAAACTTTGCGCGAGGCGAACGGTTAGCATCGCACGAACTAACGTCTGTCTTAAGCCGATCGGAAGAGACTCCAGACATGTCGTTCCTCGCCCGGCTCAGTTTGGCGAACCGGGGGCTGGTCGCGATCATCGCGATCGTCGTCCTGGGCTTCGGCGCCATTGCCATCCCGAAACTGAAACAACAGTTGATCCCCTCGATCGACTTTCCGGCCGCCTTCGTGGTCGCGCCCTACCCGGGCGTCTCGCCGGAACTCGTGGAGGAGCAGGTCACCAAGCCGATCGAGAGCGCGCTGCAGGGCGTGCCCGGCCTGACCGACATCCACTCCACCAGCCGCGAGGGGGCGGCCACGGTGCAGGTGTCGTTCGAGTTCGGATCCTCGATCGACGACATCACCAACAAGATGAACACGGCCATCACGCGCATCAAGTCGCAGCTGCCGGCCACCGTCGAGCCGCAGGTCATCGCCGGCTCCACGGACGACCTGCCGGCCGTGGTGCTCGCCGCCTCCCGCTCCGGCGACCAGATCGCCTTCGCGCAGCAGCTCAACCAGATCGTGGTGCCCGCGCTGCAGGGGATCGAGGGTGTACGCCAGGTCGAGGTGACCGGCGCCGAGACGCAGAACGTGGTCATCACGCTCAACCCGGCGAAGGCCGGCCCGGCCGGCGTCAACGCCCAGTCGCTGACCACCGCGCTCAAGTCCAACGGCGTCTCGTTCCCCGCCGGCACCCTGACCGAGGGCGACAAGTCCCTGGCGGTCCAGGTCGGCGGCACGCTGAACACGCTTGACGAGCTCAAGAACCTCAACGTCACGCCGACCGCGAAGCTCTCCGACGTGGCCACGGTCGAGCTCAAGGCGGTCGAGGCGACCTCGATCACCCGCACCGACGGCAAGCCCAGCCTCGGCATCTCGGTCACCGCCGCGCCCGACGGCAACGCCGTGAAGATCAGCCACGCGGTCCAGGACAAGCTCGCCGACCTGCAGAAGTCCCTCGGCGGCGACACGCGGATCACGACGATCTTCGACCAGGCGCCGGACGTCGAGAAGGCCATCAAGAGCCTGTCCACCGAGGGCGCGCTCGGCCTGCTCTTCGCCGTGATCGTGATCCTGGTGTTCCTGCTGTCGATCCGCTCGACGCTGGTCACCGCGGTGTCGATCCCGCTGTCGGTGATCGTCGCGCTGATCGGGCTGTGGGTCGGCGACTACTCGCTCAACCTGCTCACGCTCGGCGCGCTCACCATCGCCGTCGGCCGCGTCGTCGACGACTCGATCGTGGTGCTCGAGAACATCAAACGACATCTGGAGTACGGCGAGGCCAAGGTCCACGCCATCCTCACCGGCGTCAAGGAGGTGACCGGCGCCGTCGTCGCCTCGACGCTGACCACGGTCGCCGTCTTCCTCCCGATCGGCCTCGTCGGCGGCCTCGCCGGCGAGCTGTTCCGGCCCTTCGCGGTCACCATCGCGGTGGCGCTGCTCGCCTCGCTGTTCGTCGCGCTGACCGTGGTGCCGGTCCTGGCGTACTGGTTCCTGAAGCCGCCGCGGGCCCTCTCGGACGAGGAGCGCGAGGCGATCGAGGCCAAGGCGCTGGAGAAGGAGCGCCGCAGCCCGCTGCAGCGCACCTACGTGCCGCTCATCAGCCTGGTGACGCGCAGCCGGGCGACCCGCTGGGTCACCGTCGCCGTCGCGATCTTCGTGTTCTTCGGCACGATGGTCCTGGCCACGCAGCTGAAGACCAACTTCATCGACCAGTCCGGCCAGACGCAGTTCTCCATCTCGCAGCAGCTGCCGCTGGGCTCGAGCCTGGCCACGACCGACGCCGCGGCCAAGAAGATCGAGGACATGCTGGCCGGCCGCAGCGACATCGAGGCGTACCAGGCGACCATCGGCGCCTCGGCCGGCTTCGGCTTCGCCGGCGCCCAGTCGGGCAACACGGCCAACTTCAACGTCACCGCCAAGCAGGGCACCGACGTCGAGAAGGTCATGGACCAGCTGCGCGCCCAGGTCGCCGCGGCCGGCACCGGCCTCGGCACCGTGAAGCTCACCGCTGGCGGCGGGGGCGGCGGCAACGACCAGCTCGAGGTCATCGTCAAGGCCAACAACCCCGACGACCTGGCCAAGGCGGCCGGGCAGGTCGAGCAGGTCATGAAGGACATGCCCGACGACATCGCCGACGTGGAGAGCAACCTCGCGGCCAGCAACCCGCGCATCGACGTGCACGTCAAGCGGGAGGCGGCGGCGAAGTACGGCCTGTCGGACGCGGCGGTCGGCGGGATCGTCTCCGCGGCGTACCGCGGCCAGACGCTCACGCAGCTCAACGTCGACGGCTCGCAGCGCGACCTGGTGCTGCGCATGGGCCCCGCGCCCGCGTCGCTGGACCAGCTCAAGGCGCTGACGATCCCGGTGCCCGGCACCCCGCCGTTCGTGCGCCTCGACCAGATCGCCGACGTCCAGCAGGGCAGCGGCCCGGTCGCCATCACGCGCATCGACGGCAACCGCAGCGCCTCGGTCACCGGCCGCTCCACGGGCGAGAGCCTCAGCACGGTCTCGGCCAACCTGAAGACGAAGCTCGACAAGCTGGCCCTCCCGGCCGGCGCGACGGTCGAGCTGGGCGGCGTCAGCCAGCAGCAGTCGGAGGCGTTCGGCCAGCTCGGCCTGGCCATGCTCGCCGCGATCGCGATCGTCTTCATCATCATGGTGGCGACGTTCCGCAGCGTGCTGCAGCCGCTGATCCTGCTGATCTCGATCCCGTTCGCCGCGACCGGCGCGATCGCGCTCCTGCTGATCTCCGGCACGGCCCTCGGCCTGCCCGCGATGATCGGCGTGCTGATGCTCATCGGCATCGTCGTCACCAACGCGATCGTGCTGATGGACCTCATCAACCAGTACCAGGAATCCGGCATGCCGGTCCGCGAGGCCGTCATCGAGGGCGGCCGGCGCCGCCTGCGCCCGATCCTCATGACCGCGGTGGCGACGATCTGCGCGCTGCTGCCCATGGCGATCGGCCTCACGGGCGAGGGCGGCTTCATCTCGCAGCCGCTCGCGATCGTGGTGATCGGCGGCCTGGTCACCTCGACCCTGCTCACCCTGGTCCTGGTCCCGACCCTCTACACGATGGTCGAGACCACGAAGGCGAAGCGCCGCGCCCGCCGCGAAGGCAAGCACGCGTCGCCTCTGACGGCCATCGAGGCGGACGGCGGCGAGTCCGACGGCCGCCACCGCGTCGACCCTCTCGAGCCGGCGCCGTCGCACTGACCCGCACCACCAACCGGCCGGCCGCTCCTTCGGGGCGGCCGGCCGCTTGTGTTTTTTCACCGCCTCCTCCCCGCAGGTCGCAGGCGGCACACCCCTCCATCTCCGCGCCCGCGCCCGTCCATCTCTGCGCGCTTTCCCTTGCGCGGGTCCATCCATCTCCGGGTCTCTGCACCTCCCTCCGCGCGTTCCTTGCGCCTCGAATCCTCTTCGCCGGACATATCCAAAATTTCGCCTATGTGAAGCCATTCGCGGCGACCCCTAAGGGTCTGTGACCGGCGCGACTCAGGGTTGCGTAAAGAGGTTTGCCGCGTAAAGTGGTTTACATGACCCCCGTCGATGACGATGCGCCACCGGCCTCGGCCGCCGAGTCGCTGGAGCTCATCCGCAGGGAGCAGGCCGCCGCGGCGCGCACGCTCGAGCTCAACCCGCTGCTCTACTACGTCCCCTGGGGCGCGGCCTGGCTCATCGGCTTCGGCCTGCTGTTCCTGCGCTACGGCCCCGACGGCCGCGTCTTCGTCGACCTGCCGGACTGGCTGCCGCTGGTCAGCCTGTTCGCGCTGATGGCGCTGGCCATGGCCACCACCACGGTCCTGACGGCGACCCGCGGCCGCGCCGTGCAGGGCCGCTCGTCGTGGCAGGGCACCGCATACGGCTTCACGTGGTTCTTCTCGTTCGCCGGCGTCGGCACCACGATGAGCCACTTCGCCCCGCTGCTGCCCGAGTCCGAGCGCGGCCTGCTGTGGGCGTGCGTCTCGGTCGGCGTCGTCAGCGCCCTCTATATGGCCGGCGCCGCCATCTGGATGTCCCGCGACATGTTCATCTTCGGCGCCTGGCTCACCGTGATCAACATCGCGGGCGTCCTGGCCGGCGCCGGCTGGCACTCGCTCATCATCTCGATCGGAGGCGGCGGCGGGCTGTGCCTGCTCGGCGTACTGCTGCGGCTGCGCGGCCGTCGATGACCGATCTCGATCCGGTGATCCACGTGCAGGCCCGCCTGCGCATCATGGCCGCGCTGTCGAGCCTCGGCGACGGCGACCGGATGACGTTCCCGAGGCTGCAACAGCTGCTCGACATGACCGCCGGCAATCTCTCGGTACACCTGACCAAGCTCGAACAGGCCGGCTACGTCGAGGTCGTGAAGTCCTTCCGCGGCCGCACCCCGACGACCTCGGCCGGCCTCACGCGCCGCGGCCGGGTCGCGTTCGACGACTACACCACCCAGCTCCGAGCCCTCATCGACCCACCCAAGGAGCCGTGACATGCTCGCCCGCACCGTCGAGGTCAGCCGTCGCTACGGCGACAATCTCGCCCTGGACCGCGTGTCCCTGGACATCCCGCCCGGCGGCGTCGTCGGGATGCTCGGCCCCAACGGCGCCGGCAAGTCGACGCTGATCAACCTGCTGGTCGGCCTGCGCCGCCCGACGAGCGGCACCGTCGAGCTCTTCGGCGGCGACCCGCGCGACCCGGCCCGCCGCCGCCAGATCGGCGTCACGCCGCAGGAGACCGGCCTGCCGTCCACCCTGCGCGTCCGCGAGTGCGTGGAGTTCGTCGCGAGGCATTTCCCGGATGCGGTACCGCAAGAGGAGCTCCTCGACCGCTTCGGCCTGACGGACGTCGCGCGCCGCCAGACCGGGGGCCTGTCGGGCGGCCAGAAGCGCCGCCTGGCCGTGGCGCTCGCCTTCGCCGGCCGCCCGCGCCTGGTCTTCCTCGACGAGCCCACCACCGGCCTGGACGTGCAGGCCCGCCGCGCCCTGTGGGACGCGGTGCGCGCCTTCGCCGACGAGGGCGGCACGGTCGTGCTCACCAGCCACTACCTCGAGGAGATCGAGGCGCTGGCGGACCGGGTCGTGGTCATCGGCCACGGCCGCGTCCTGGCCGACGACACCGTCGAGGCGATCCGCGCCATGGTCGGCATCCACCGCGTCAGCCTCGACGCCGCCGAAGCCGCCCTGCCCGAGCTGCCCGGCGTCGTCGGCGTCGAGCACGCCGACGGCCGCACCTCCCTGCTCACCCCCGACGCCGACCAGCTGGTGCGAGACCTCGTGCACGCGGGCGTACCGTTCCGCGGCCTCCAGGTGCAGCCCACCACGCTGGAAGAGGCGTTCCTCACGCTGACCGGAAGGTAACGCCATGTCGTCCCTGGCCCTGACCCACGCCCGCTTCCGCATCCTCGAGACGATCCGCATCCCCATCGCCGTGGTCGGCGGCGCCTTCTTCCCGGCCGCGTCGATGCTCTTCTTCGTCGTCCCCTTCGCCGGCGACGACCCGTCCGGCGCCACGTTCGCGACGGCCTCGATGGTCATGTTCGCCGTCATGACGAGCTCGCTCTTCACCTACGGCGTCGGCGTCTCGGAGGACCGCTCCCAGCCCTGGGACCCGTACACCCGCACCCTCCCCGCGGGCCCCGCCGCCGCCTTCGCCGGCCGCATCTTGTCGGGCCTGACCTTCATGGCCATCTCCCTGCTGCCGGTCGTCATCATCGGCTGGCTCTTCACCGCCGCCACCGCAACCCCGGCGGGCCTGCTCCTGGCACTGGCCGCGGTCGTGGCCGGCGCCCTCCCGTTCACGTTCATGGGCCTGGCGATCGGCTACGCCCTGCCGATGAAGGCCGCGCTGGCCGTCGCCCAGATCATCTTCTTCCCCCTGGCCTTCGGCGGCGGCCTGCTGTCGGCCCCCAGTCAGGCCCCCGCCTTCGTCGAGACCATCGCCCCGTACCTCCCGACACGCGGCGCCGTCGAACTCGTCTGGGCCGCGGTCGGCGACTTCCACGTCTCGACGACGTCGATGATCTCGCTGGCGGCATGGACGGTCGCGATGGCCGCCTTGGCCGCCTGGGCCTTCCGCCGCGACGAGGGCGCCCGCTTCAACTGACCGCCCGGCACCCTGGAACGACCGCTCCGTTCCTGCAACCACGCGCCCCAGCTCGGAGCGGACCGCTCTGTTCCAGCGACGCGCCCCGCGCTGGAGCGGACCGCTCCATTCCAGACCACGGGGCAACGGGGCAGAACGGATCACTCCGTTCTGGACGAAAAGCGGAACGCTCCGTTCCGGCCCGGACCAAAGTCCTGGCTGGAGCGGAGCGTTTCGTTTCGAAGCGTAGGAGCGGAGCCTTCCGTTCCCGAGAGCCGACTTCGAAGCGTAGGAGCGGAGCCTTTCGTTCCCGAGAGCCAATTCGAACCGTAGGAGCGGAGTCTTCCGTTCTCGATAGGCCGAACAGCGTCAGGGCTTGTGCGGGCAGCGGTGTATCGGCCGCCGCGGGATGCGAGCCGGCCGCCGGATCGAGACCAGCCGACCCGGCCGCAGCGCCGGCGCCTTCGCCGAGGCCGGCGCGCCCGAGGTCCCAGCCGACCGGGCGACCGCCGCGAGGTGCGAGGACAGCGCCGCATGCAACAGCGTCGGCGACGGCTGCGGCGCCACCGTGGACGGGTTCGCCCGGCGGTTCAGCGGCTGGTACGTCCGCTGCTGCGGCACAACCGGCCGCGGCCCCACGGCCCGCGCAACCCGGCGGCGCTCCGCCATCCCGGGCGGCGGCCCAGCAATTGCCGGGGCCGCCGCGGACGGCTCGACCGCGTCCTTCTCCGGCCGCGTCACGATGAACGCGACCACCGCCGCCACGACGACGGGAACCAGGTAGAGGAGGGCTCCGGCGTATTGCTCGGCCACGACGACTCCCAACGGCTGCGCACGACTGACCTGCGCAACGCTACGGATCCCGCCGCACTCACCGTGTCATCCGGTTGGGTCGCCCTGCAAGTCCGGGCGAGGTGCAGCTGCGGTGCAAACCCCGCGGTACCACTCGAACGACCTCCGCGGCGTGCGCTCCTGCGTGGCGAAGTCGACGTGCACCAGACCGAAGCGCTGCTCGTACCCCTCGGCCCACTCGAAGTTGTCCAGCAGCGACCACGTGCAGTAGCCGCGCACGTCGACGCCGGCGTCCATCGCGGCGCGGATCGCGCGCAGGTCGCCCGCGATGTAGTCGATGCGGAACTGGTCGTCGAAGGCGGGCCAGGAGCAGCCGCTCTCGGTGATCCAGATCGGCGGGAGCTTGTCGCCGTACCGGTCGCGCAGGCCCACCAGCAGCTCGCGCAGGCCGTCGGGGACGACTGGCCAGCCGAACGCCGTCTTGGGGTACCCCTCGATCTCCAGCCGCGCGAACGGCAGCGGATCGCCGGCCGGCGGCGCGGAGATGAGGCTCGGGTTGTAGTAGTTCACGCCGAGGGCCTCGAGCGGCTGCGAGATCACCTCGAGGTCGCCCTCCATGATGATCGAGTCGACGTCGGCGCTGGTCAGGAACTCGTAGCCGGGCGGGTACTCGCCGAGCAGGATCGGGTCCGTGAACAGGTGGTTCTGCACCAGGTCGTAGACGGCCGCGGCGAGCCGGTCCTCGTCCGAATCGCTGGACGGCCAGACGGGGGAGTGGTTGTTGGCGAGCGTGACCGGCGCCGACGACGTGCGCCGCAGCGCCGACACGGCGAGGCCGTGGCCGAGCAGCAGGTGGTGCACGACCGGCAGCTGGTCGGTCATCATCGTCAGGCCCGGCGCGTGGATGCCCTGGACGTGGCCGAGCGCGAAGTGGATGTACGGCTCGTTCAGGGTGATCCACAGCTTCACGCGGTCGCCGAGGCGCTCGCCGACGAGCTCGGCGTACTCCCCGAACCGCATCGCCGTGTCCCGGTTGGCCCAGCCGCCCTCGTCCTGCAGCGCCTGCGGCAGGTCCCAGTGGAAGAGCGTGACGAGCGGGTCGATGCCGCGCTCCGCCAGCCCGTCCACGAGCCGGTCGTAGAAGTCGAGGCCGGCGGCGTTGGCCGGCCCGCTGCCGGTCGGCTGGACGCGCGGCCACGCGATCGAGAACCGGTACGCCCCGACCCCCAGCCGCGACATCAGATCGAGGTCGGACTCCCACCGGTGGTAGTGGTCGCAGGCCACGTCGCCGGTGTCGCCGTTCAGGGTCCGGCCCGGCGTGTGGGCGAACGTGTCCCAGATGGACGGTCCGCGCCCGTCCTCGGCGACGGCGCCCTCGATCTGGTACGCGGCGGTGGACACGCCGAAGCGGAAGCCCGGCGGAAACTCAGGGAGATCCGGCATACGGCGCACGCTACCTCCTGAGGGCAAGATGGGGACATGGCACATGAAATCCCAGCGGTCGAGCTGGCCCCCGGCGTCAGCCTGCCGACCATCGGCTTCGGCACGTGGCAGATCCAGGGCCGGGCCGCGTACGAGTCGACCCGGGCCGCGCTGGACGCCGGCTACCGGCACATCGACACGGCCACCATGTACGGCAACGAGGAGGAGATCGGCCGGGCCCTGCGCGACAGCGGCCTGGACCGCTCCGAGGTCTTCATCACCACCAAGCTGCCGCCCTCCCAGGCGGGCCGGGAGCGCCAGACGATCGAGGCGAGCCTCAAGGCGCTCGGCGTGGACTTCGTCGACCTGTGGCTCATCCACTGGCCGCCAGCCCGCGGCAAGTCGCTGCCGACCTGGATCTCGCTGCTCGAGCAGCGCGACGCCGGACGCATCCGTACGGCCGGGGTGAGCAACTACGACAGCGACCTCATCGACGAGCTCATCCGCGAGACGGGCGAGACGCCGGTCGTCAACCAGGTCGCCTGGAGCCCGGCCCAGCACGACGAGAAGTTCCTCGACGACATGCGGCAGCGCCGGATCGTCGTGGAGGGCTACAGCTCGCTGAAGAACATGCCGCTGGACGACCCGCGGCTGGTCGCGATCGCCAAGGCGCACGACGCGACGGTTCCCCAGGTGGTACTGCGGTGGCAGCTCCACCACGACATCGTCATCATCCCGAAGTCCACCCGCGAGGCCCGTATGCGCGAGAACCTCTCGGTGCTGGGCTTCGAGCTGACCGCCGAGGAGATTGCGACGATCGACACGGGCTTCTAGGAGCGCCGCACCGACCGGTCGATCCGCGCCCGCCAGCCGCGCTCCTGCGGCTTGCGGCGCAGCCTGGCCAGGGCCGCCACCGCGCCGGCGGTGAGCTCCTCGAAGTCGAAGCCGGCGCGGTGCGTGCCCTTCTGGATCACGAAGGCCATCCCGGCCGAGTTGCTCACCGCCCATCCCGGCCGGGTGCCCACGCGATGGGCGGCGTTGGCGCCGTACGCCGTGACGAGTTGGATGTCGAACGGGTACCGCACCTCGCCGCCCTCGCGGGTCACCACGATCCGGGCCTGCGCCAGCGTGTCGTCGCGGTTGAACAGCGCCCGCCACCACCTGGTGCGCGGCGCCTCGACGACGACCTCGACGCCGTGGCCGTGCTCGCCGGCGTCACGGGCCTCGGCGACGCGCCGGACCAGGTCGACGACCCGGTCCGGCCGCGACCGCCGGAACGGCACCCACCTCTCCACGGCGCCAATCTTCGCGCACGCCGCGGGCGGGCAGTCCAGCCGATCAGCCGATTGGCGCCGCGCCCGGCACGGGCGTAGGCGGCGGCGGGTCGAGCACCACCGTCAGCGTCGCGAACGACGACTTGTTGCCGGCCGCGTCGAACGCGCGGACGCGGATGCCGAACGTGGTCTGCCCGGCCGGTCGCGGCTCGCTGTAGGTGGTGCCGGCAACGTTGCCGCCCCAGTCGGCGCCATGGAAGATTTGGTACCCCGAGACGCTGACGTTGTCCGTGGAGGCGGTCCACGTCCAGGTCACCGTCGTGGCGCTGATCGAGACGCGCAGGTCGGCCGGCACCGTCGGCGACCGCGCGTCGGAGTTCGGCCCGGGGTCGATGGCGACCATGCGGGTGATCGCCGCCGAGCGCAGCCCCGCCCCGTCGAACGCGACGACGCTGAAGGTGAACCCCCCGAAGCCGACCGGCGGCACGGTGAGGCTGGTCCGGCTGGTCGGCCCGTAGTGCTCGCCGTTGATGTACACGTCGTAGCCGGCCACGGCGACGTTGTCCGTGGCCGCCCCCCAGGTGAGCGTGAACCCGTTCGTACCGCCGCCGAACGACAGGCTCGGCGGCGCACTCGGCGCGACGGTGTCGGCCGGCCCGCCCGGCGTGATGACTGCGAACGCCGAGGCGTTCCCGGCCGCGTCGAGCGCCCGCACCCGATAGGTGATGACCATCGGCGGCGGCGTCGGCATGGAGTACTCCGTGCCGGTCACCGTCGCCGCGAGGTTCGCGCCCACGTACACCTCGTAGCCGCTCACCCCGGCGTCGTCGCTCGACGCGTCCCAGCGCAACGTGAACGTGTTCGTCGCGACCACCCCGCGCAGGTTGCCCGGCGTCGTCGGCGGCCGGATGTCCGCGCCGCCGCCGGTGCCCGTGCAGGACCCGCCGTTGAGCCGGCAGTTCAGCGGCCCCCCGGTACCGCCGGCGACGTACCCGAAGTTGGTGCTGCCCCCCGCCGCGACGGTGGCGTTCCAGCTCTCGCCGACGGCGAGGTAGTGGTCCCCGGTGCGCGTGATCCGCGCCCCCCAGAAGTTGCCGGCGACGGTCCCCGCCGGCAGGTCGAACTCGACCTGCCAGGTCAGCGGCCCGGCGGTCCCGTTGGCCATCGTGAACACCCCGACGTACCCGGTGTCCCATGCGCTCGACTTGACGAAGCTGGCGGTGGCCACCCCGGCGGCGGGTGCGGGCTCGGCGACGGCGGCGACCCCGGCCACGGCGACGGCGAGCCCCAGGAGGACCCGCCAAAGACCTCGATTCATGTCGATGTACGCTACGAATCTGATAGTGGCCGGTCAATGCCTGCCGAACGCACCCATTGTCGCGCCGGGTTTTGCCGCGGAACTTTCCCCGGGCCGGTTGCACCCGCTCCCGTCACAGCGCGATGAACCGCTTGAGCTTGCCCGTCGAGGCGTGCCGCGGGATCTGCTCGACGTTGCTGACGCTGATCTCGGGTTCGGACAGTCCGTACGGCGACAGCGAGGAGACCAGCGCCGCCGCCACCGCGGCCGCATCGGGCGACCCGACCACCAGCACGTCCGCCCCGCCCGCGGTCTGGCGCACCTGGTACTCCGAGATCAGCGGATCGGTGCCCAGCACGTGCCGGAACGCGCTCGCCGGGACCACTCGCCCGCCGTAGCGGAAGTCGTCGTCGCGCCGTCCGGCAACGTCGGCGACGCGCAGCATCGGGCTGCCGCACGGGCACGCTGCGGGCAGCAGCGTCACCTCGTCGCCGAGGTCGTAGCGGATGAACGGAAACGTGCGCCCGGCCAGCCCGGTCGCGAGCGTGCGCGCGGCCGGCTCATCGGGACGCACCGGGCGCCCGGCCGGATCGACACGCTCGAGGATCACCTCGTCCTCGCAGATGTGAAGGCCATCGCCCTGCCCGCAGCCGACCGCCTGGACGCCGATCTCGGTCGACCCCCAGAGGTTGTGGACCGGCGCGCCCCACGCGGCGCCGATCGCGTCGCGGTCCTCCTCGCTGAGCGGCTCGGAGTTCGTGCTCACCCGGACCGGCCGGATGTCCAGCTCACCCGCGATCGCGGCCCGGGCAAGGCGGCCGATCACCGAGGCGTAGCCCACGAGATGCGTCGGCCGGGCGTCCGACATCGCCCGCACGATCCGGTCGAACGGCGCCGCCGCCGGGACCACGACGGTCGCCGTCGACGGCTCGGTCGCGATGTCGAACAACGGCGTGCTGGCGTGCGGCGGCTCACCGGCCTCCAGTACCGCCAGCCGCGCCTCCCGCACGCCCGCCCCGCCGGCCCGCTCGGCGCGAGCCTGCCACCGCCACGCGAGACAGGCGAGCGTCACGAACTGCTCCCAATCCCATACGTACACCCCGCGCACGCCACTCGAACCGCCCGAGCTGAACACCTGGAGTCCGGTGGGCGTGTAGGAGTACCAACGCTGCTGAGCCAGCACCCGTTCGGCGCCGGCGCGATCGATGCCGGGCGTGGTGACGATCGCGTCCCACTCGTCCTGCGCCTCCTGCTTGACCATGGGCGGCAGCCGCGCGAGGTCCTCGACGGTCGCCGTGGCCGGGTCGATGCCGGCCATCCGGGCCGCGTGAAACGGCGAGCGCGCGCGAGCGTACGAGAGCAGCGAGCGCAGTCGCTGCGTCCGGTAGCGCTCGAGGCGAGGCCGCGGCCAGTCGAGCCGGGCCACATGGTCCTCGAGCGAGGCCCGCACCGCATGCAGGTGCGCCGCGCGCAGCTGCTCGTAAGCCGCCTTCCGGGCCTCGTCCGACATATCGCCAGCGTGCCCCGGCCACCTCCGCGCCGACACCGCAACGGGCGTTGATCGCCCTCCGGCATCAACGGTCATAGCCCCGTGACATACCCACCGACGGGCCCGCTCCCAGACTCGTCGGCGTGCCGCGTGGGCCGCCGGTTTGCTCATCGCCGGGCCGGCCGTGCTCGTCGCGGCGGTGGTCGGTGCACCGCGGCTCGCCGGGGGCGCCGACGCTGGTGGGCTCGGCCCGCTGCGACGGCGGCCAGGCGGGGACCGTGTCGCCGCGCCTGGCCGCATGTCACCGTCTGCCCTGGGTCACGGCTGCAGGTCGCGCAGCGGACCGTGGTCGTTCGGGAAGTTCTTCGTGCTCAGCGCCTGCACGCCCGCGGTGTGGTCGCCGTTGAAAGGTGTGGTCGAGCCCGTGCAGTGGGCCGCCACAGCATCCGCCGGCGAGTTGAACCACAGCCCGAGGTGATACTGGTGGACCGGGGCCGTCGCCGGGTTCGACGAGGCGTCCGAGGGGTGTACCACCGGCGCCGGCGCGGTGCCGGGCGCCACGCTGAACGTCTCGATGCTGAACCGGCCGACGAACGTGCCGGTGGCCACGCCCCACTTGTTGGAGTTCAGGTCGCCCTGGTACCAGGACATGCCGAACGGCGCGTTCGGCACCTGGATGACGAACAGATCGAAGTCCGTGTTCTTCGGCAGGCCGCTCGCAATGATCGTCATCACCTCGACCGACCCCTTCGACTGCACGGTGACCTCGGCCTTGGCCTTGGGCAGGCAATTGTCGCCCGCCGCCTCCGAGGCCGCGGACCGGACCATTTGGAAGTGGATCCTGGTGTGCTTGGCGCCGGTGGCCATGGCCGTTGCCCCGACGCCCGCGACGATCATTCCTGCGACGCCGAGGATGATGGCGGCGCGTTTGATGTGTTGCTTCATGTTGGCCTCCCTGTGTCGATCTTCTGTGTCGGTCTTTTTCGAGACATGCGGACAAACTGAGCAGGCGGGATCGACCCGCCTTCGTGGCGGGGGACGTAGGAAACGAGAGCAGCACGCACTTGCGCGCAACAAAGCGCGCTCACGTGTGTACTGAAGTACGGCCCGGCAGCCGACTGACCGGCCGAAAGGCCGGGCGCCCTCATTGCCTTGCGGACGGGCTCAGGGACAAGCTACTCCACAGGAAATGCCCAGGGGCCGGTGTCGCGTCCGGCCGGTAAGGCGGTATTGCTGTTGCCGTCTGCTCACCTGCCGGACGTCACCTACGGCTCATACCGGCGCGAACACTGCTTCGCGGTGCGCGGCAATCCGTCCGTCGCGCTTCGCTCGGGCCCGTCACGTGCCGAGACGATTCGCCGGTGATCCGGGCTGTCCTCGGAAGTTCGCGGCGGTTGCCGTCAGCGTTGCCGTAAGAAGGCACGGCCTACCGGAGGATGTGGGCCGTCGACGCGGTGTCGGTGTCGGACGGACTTGGTCGCCGTCACGCGAGGCGGCTCAGCCCAGGTGATCCACCGGTGCCGTGTTCAGCAGTCAGGCCAGCGGCATCCCCGGAGTCCGCCTCCATCGGCCCGCTCGAGTGGCGGCCATACCGCTGCCGGCTGCGGCGATCGGGCGGGGTGGCGGCGGACCCGGCGCGGGCCCGCCCAGACGCCGAGGCGGTGGTCCGTCCAGCCTCGGGGCAGAGCGCGGCGATCGCTGTCGAGGGAGCGACTGCGCTGACCGCGCGTAGCGCTGGTCAGTGGCCGCGCAGCGGCCATGGGGGGTGCGGGGTGGGAACCCCCCGCCGCGGCGAAGCCGCCGAAAACACTGTGGGCACGGTTGGGTTCGAACCAACGACCCCCCGCTTGTAAGTTCTGCCCGCTCCGTCCGGCGAGATTCATGCATGTTCTTGATGTGCAGGAACCGTCCGGCGCGGATCGCCGGCGACCGGGGGAGTTCGCGGCGGTTGTCGTAAGCGTTGCCGTACGGCAGCCGCCTCATGCGTCCCTGGCCGCAGTAGGCCGCGTCCGACGTTGTTACCAGGAGCGATCCGGCGCGGGTCAGTCCGTCGCTTTCGGATGGCCTGTGCCAGCGTGCTTGATCCAGCAGGTGCGGGTGTCGTGATCGACGAGATACCAGACCCGGCCGCCTGCGGTGACCTCGTACTGCCACTGGGCCAGGGCTCGTCCGCCGTGCGTGTCTGTGGACAGGCTGCCTTTGAGCGGGTGCTGCCGGCTGGTGGGGACGGCGGGACAGGGGTCCGCTTCGATCGCGTCGAACGCCGCACGAGTGTTCGCGCCGGCCTGCCGGCACAGCTCTTCCCAGCCCTTGGCGGCGTCGTTGGACGCGAAACGCAGCGCATAGCCGCCGGGCCGAGGCGGCGGGGCCGCCCGGTCGCCGCGCTTGGCGCTCACTGCCCCTCCGGCCGCATTACGGGTCCGAAGTCGTCGAGCGGTTGGGCGGTCAGCGTCCTGTACAGGTCCGGGTCGGCGTGCACTTCGGCGGTGTGCCGCCATTCCACGAGCAGCTGCGAGACCGCCGCGGTGTTGCCGATCGCCGCCGCGGCCTCCGTGGTGGACACGAACTCGGCCGCCATGACGTCGATGTCGGCCACGGGCAGGAATCGGACCCACGGCAACGCGTTGGGCAAGACCTCCCGCAGCAGTTGCGGGTCGCGACGCGCGACGCCGGCGAGCAGCCGCGAGGTCACGTCGATGACCTCCGCCTCGGCGTCGGCGCGCTCGGCCGACATCAACACAAGGTCCGCCGCGTCACGTCGCCGGAGGCGTACCGCCCGCGCGCGCGTCAGGCGATCCGTTGTCTCGGCCGGCTGACGCAGCAGCTCGGAGAAGGGGACTGATTCCAACGGTGCAGCGGACACATTTCAACACTACTTCAGAAGTGGCGCGCTGGGCCAGCCTCACAACGCATCACGCTCAGTCCAACCCGGACGGGACGCGGCGATTGGGTGGGTGACAGCGAACCTGGCGCGGACCCGTGCGGACGCCGAGGTGGTGGTCCGTCCAGCGAAGGTGCAGAGCGCAGTGATGCCGCCGGGGGAGTGGCTGCGCTGACCGCGCGCAGCGCTGGTCAGTGGCCGCGCAGCGGCCATGGGGGTGCGGGTGGGAACCCCCGCCGCGCCGAAGGCGCAGAAAACACTGTGGGCACGGTTGGGTTCGAACCAACGACCCCCCGCTTGTAAGGTCCGAGCGCCGCTGGCCGGCCGACCTTTGGCGATCCGCGACGTCGGCGGCACCGTTTGATCGACGTTCAGGGATCGCTGGACTGCCACAGACGTTGCTACAGGTGGCGCTACAGCGGGGGCACTGCTCTCGGCGTACAGGTCGCCTCGTCTGTCCAACCCTGCTCACGCTGTATGCGACCGCATCGGAACTGGCCGCACTTCGACAGCCCAGGGACGGCCCGGGGGAGATCACGTTCTCGTGCGAGGGTGGCGGGCGTGAGGCGAAGCTCTCGTTACTTGCGAGCCATCTCTTCATATGTAAAGATAGTCTCATGGAGAGGCTGAGTCGCATTACGCCCGCCATCTTGGATGTTTTGTCCGTGCTTCTGTCATCACGAGATGATCTCCACGGCTTTACGTTGGCTAAGGCTGCCGGGCGGCCAACTGGGAGTGTCTACATCATCCTGGGCCGGCTGGAAGATGCTGGGTGGGTGGAGAGCTATTGGGAGGACGTCAATGCTCAGAACGAGGGTCGACCCCGTCGAAGGTTCTACAAACTGAGTCCAGACGGCGCCAGCGCAGCTCGCAAAGTTCTCGAAGAGCGACGACCGCGGCAAGCACGCTTGTCTGTTGGTGAAATTCCTGGTTTCACCGGACTTCAGGGCGCGTGACCGATGATTTGGGCAGTCTTGTCTGCAGTGGTTGTGCCGGTGATTTTGGCTGAGATTGGCGAGGTTTCACCATGGCTTGCTCGACGCCTGTTGGAGTGGGGAGCAAAGCAGGTAGGAAATCCGCATAAGGCGGAACGCTATAGAGAGGAGTGGCTTGCTGGAATCGAAGATGTCCCGGGGAAACTTACGAAGCTAGTTAAGGCGTGCAGTATTGTGGTCCGCCTGGTTCCAGTTGTGAACTTCAGCGCTAACCGGAATGTCTATGCCTGGCCGGCCATCAAGGCTTGGGACACCGTTCTGGCGGTCTTCTACCCGGTTGCCGCCGAGCGCATAAGGAAAGAGCGGTTTAATAGCTATGTTGTCATGGTGCGCCGAACTGTGGCCAACGAGCGCGCGGAAGCTATCACAATCGGGAAACTCATGTCGATGCTATACGAGGCGGCGGAAACTCGGGGTCGAAGATTGCTCCCCCGGGTTCGAGTTATAAGAAGCGGAACATTTGAAATGGAAGTCGACAATCGCCGAAGGACAATAACTCTAGCTGGCCTGCCGTCGACGCGGAAGACGAAAGCCACGGCACCACACTTGACTGCGTGCACGGCTCAAGACGGCCAGCTCGAAGCGTTGGAGATAAGCGATAGTGCGCCACCAACGTAACTACGCGCGGACCGAGTAGTAAGAAACTCAACGACGGTCGGATGCAATTGACCTATGCGGCCAGCCACCCAGCGGGTGAGCGTCAACCGCAGGTTGACGCCCGAAGCTCGGGCGGCGCGCGGAGCCGGCATGTCCGAGCTGCAACCACTCACAGCGGCGGCGCCCTCACCGGTGCCAGGTTCTCGTGATGGCCCAGCTTGTCAAGGTGGAGCGCCCGGCTGGACGAACGACCTTGACAAGCTGGGCCATCACGCAAGGGAAGATGGCGGCGGGGAGGGTGTTGCCGCACCGCAAGTCCGAGTCAAAGCGCAGTCTGCTCGGCCCTCACGCCCTGGTCCTCGTCGTCATTCGGCTGCGGACCTCCAGCCTCGCGAGCTTCACAGCTCGGGTCTCGCCTGTGTCCTAGCGGCCCGAGCTGTTGTGCTGTTCGCCCGCGCCGGGGGCTGGAACGCCGCCGCCCGGCGCCGAAGGCAGAGGGCGAGCGGCGCGGCGCTTGCGCCGGCCCCGTTGCGGCGCGGGCGAGCGGCCCGCTTCGGGCCGCCTTGAACCTGTATAGAAAGTTCTCACAGGTGACGCGGTCAGACGCGGTCCGGCGGCCATCGCCCGACATCGCGGCGGGCCAGGGAGCTAGAACGGCATTGGTCTACTGGTCGATACTTTTGGCTATCGACTTCCGCCTTCCGACGGTGGGATGGTTAACGGGTGAAGCTGGGGTATGTCTTGTGACCTCGTGGTGGCTCGGCCTGCTGCTGGGCGCCGTTGGCGCAGCAGTCGCCGACGGTACCAAGATCAGCGCTTTCATGCTGACCTTCAAACGCTGGCCATGGACGAAGGACCGGCAGCGTGCGCCGTTCTTCGTTGGTCTATTAATTCGCATAGCATGCGCGGCGGCGCTTTCTTCGGTTGTTGCTACCCAGCCCATTGTGGGATGGTCGGATCAGCCACTCGCCTTGTTCTTGGTTGGCCTCTCGGCGCCGACGCTTGTTCAGCACGGCACTCGCCTTGGGCGGGCAGTGCTGAAAGCTATTATGGCGGAGTACTCTGGGGCTGGGGGTGACTGAGGTGCGCATCGCAAGCGGTGGAATCAACGCAAAGAGTTTTGCCGGCCGTGTGGCTGGCGTTGTTGCTGGCGATTGGGCTTCGGATGATGTGCCGGATGTAGGACCGAAGATTGTGATCGGTAGGTACCCATTTCTCCGGCGTGTAGTAGATGTTGTGGCCGGTGATTGGGTTGGAGATTCGCCTGATGTCTATGTGAAGAGTCACGAAGCCGACTCCGACTCGGGTACAGGCGGGCATCGTCGTGATTCCACCGCGTCGAGACATGAGGCGAGTTTGCCTGAAGAGTTTCTGCCTGCTGAAGTTAGTCGGGTGCTGGAACAAGAGCACGACTTTCCTCGTCGGCTGAAGCCAGTTGGCTACGGCGATGCGGCGGAAGTCGCGAACGTCGTCCTACAAAATGTGCCGGTTATCCTAGACTTATCGGAAGTCAGCGACGTTGATGCGAAGCGGCTAGTTGATTTTGCCGCCGGACTAACGAGGGGAGTTCGTGGTGTATTTCGGCGTTTTAGTTCGCGCGAATTCTTGCTGTTGCCCGGCCCGGAGGTTCCCATTGCGCCTGGGCGCGTGAGTCGTTTGGTATGGCGCGCGGGAGATCCTCTGCTATTTGATTTGCCGAGTGTGGTGCCTCAACAAGACTACTCGCGGCGTGCGGCGGCATCCCTAATCGATGAGGCGCGTCGGGCTCGCTGGGGAAGTGAATTGGAGCGTGCGATTACGCCGCTGCCAGATGATTTGCGGCGTGCAGTGGCGTCCTATTTGCGAGCGATACCTCTACCAGATGTTGCGCAACCCCCGGATCCCCGACCAAATAGTGTAAAGCGAACGTTGACGGAGAAGGAGCGTCTATTAGCTCGGCACCTGATTTCGGGGCTTACCAACGCGCAAATCGCTAGACGGATGAGCTTGAGTCCGCATACGGTAAATTATCTTTTGCGGAGTCTTCTTCGTAAGTTCGGGGTAACGGGCCGGGCGGCGCTTGTTCGTCAGTTGACTTCGGCAGGCGAGGGGATTGAGGTCCGCCGTACAACCGTTAGGCCAGAGGTATTCTGAAAGTTAGGCCCGACGCGTCCGGCTAGTACTTCGGTTCAACGGGCACGGGAAGTTTTTCGGCCCAGTCGCGGAGCGCCTGGCTCGCGCGGCTCCTCAGGTCTTCGTCCGCGGCTTGTTCGATCAGGAATCGCTGTTCAACCGGGAGAGTAAGCTCGCGGTAGAGCTGAAGATCTTCGAAACCGTAGGTGGCTACGTCGAAGCTGCTGGCGCCGAAGATTAGGCGTGGAATTCGTGCCCAATAGCAAGCCACCAAACACATGGGGCAAGGCTCGCTACTGGCGTACATCACGCCATCTGGCATCAGGTGGCGCTGCAGCTTCGTGCCAGCGTCCCGTAGTGCCATCACCTCCGCGTGGGCGGTTGGGTCATGTAGGGCGACCACGCTGCTCGTACCCTCGCCGACGATCTGTCCGGCGACTACGACGACCGCACCGAACGGGGTCTTGCCTTCGTCCTCCAGCGCGTGGCGGGAGATGTCGATGGCCCGTTCGAGGAACATGCGGTCAACTGAGCTGATTTCGTCAACCATTCGTTGACTCCTTTCCGCGGCGTGCCGTGGCCTGAGGTTTCGACTGCGTCTCCCACGGTTTACGCGGCCAAGGCCTTAGTGGCGTCACGAAGTGGAGTTCGGTGCGGTCGGCTGGATAGTCGGCGTCTGACACCTCGACCACACGGCCTTCGGCGTCGAGCGAAATCCGTCGGCAGAAGATGAGTGGCACGCCGTCGGGCAGGCCCCACATCTGTACCTCGACGGTCGTCGGCATCCGCGCCGTGACCTCGTCGACCATCGACATGATCTCAATGCCCACGGTGGAGAGTTGGTGCTGAGTGCCACCCGGCCACGGCTCGTTTCGCTCGTCCAGCAGGGCCGGGTTGCTGGCGATGAGCGCCGTAGGTATGTACGCCACGCTGTAGGACAGGTGATGACCGGTCTTGCGATCGACGGCTTCGTAGCGACGGCGTAGCAGCTCGTCGCCCACGTTGATGCGGAAGACGTCTGCCAGCTCTCTGCTGGCCGGAATCACGTCGTAGTGGGAGCTGAATCGCTGCTCGGCGATGGACATGTTGAGGTTGGTCTCGGCCTCGCCGAGGCTCGCTCGTTCGGACTCGCTGAGTAGTGCGAGATCCTTTTCGACTTGATGCCGCTCGGACGAGCGCACCACCCTTCGCGGTGGGATGCGTACTGTAGGCGCTTTGCCTCTGCCGGCTGAGATCAGCCCCTGTGCTTTGAGCAGGTTAATTGCTCCGCGTGCTGCGCTCATCGAGCAATCCCAGCGATCGCAGAGGTCTGCCAACGTCGGCAGGGAGTCGCCCGGGGCCAGGTCGCCGGCCTCGATCTGCATACGGATGTCGTCAGCGATCCGCAGGCTGATCGGCGGCTGGACGGCTGTGGGACGGGGTTCCATGCCCCCATCCTCGCAGGTTTGTACGCAAACTCTTGCGTGACCCGCTTCGATGTCGTACCTTGCTGCTTGTGAGTTTGCATACAAACTCACGAACTGGCGGGGCGATGTGCCTCGCTGTGGAGAGCGCAGATGCGCTCCGTCATGGAGGAGGGCCGCAAGTGGCTCAGCGGATGAAGTACCTGTTGGACACGTCGGGCTACGAGTTCGAGGTCGCGAAGACGGCCGTGCCGAAGGTCGACGAGAAGGGTGTGCAGAAGCACGACCCGGTGTCGGGGCACCCGGTGTGGGTGGTCGAGGTGATGGCGTTCATGGGCGAGGACCAGGGTGCGAACCAGGTCGACGTGTCGATCGCGTCGCCGGTGAAGCCGGATCTGCGGTGGCGTCAGCCGGTCCAGATGGTCGGGCTGGAGATGATCCCGTGGGCGTCGAAGGGCCGCAACGACCGCGACCCGATCCGCCAGGGGATCAGCTTCCGCGCGAAGGAGATCGTCCCGGTCGACGTGGCGCGCCTGCAGTCCGTCGCCTGAACCTGTTCCACCACCACAACCCCTGCGTTCGGGGTGTTCGGACACGGGGTCGCTCAGTGATTGGCGTCGCTGCGACCCCGGGTCCGGTCCTGCATCAACAGTCCTTGATTCCCGTGTAGGGAGGACGTGTCATGTTCAAGTCTAGCGGCCCGGGCAAGTCGGGTCTGGTGTCGAAGATGTTCCGTGGCCCGCAGGTCACGGTGATCGACGCGAATGTGCGCCGGTCGTGGGCGCGTCGTGCGCTGATCGCGTTCATGGTGACCGCTGGTGTGGTCGGCGTGCTGACCGCGGTGGTGCTGTCGCAGGACCATCACCCGATCGTCGGCCTGTTCGGCGGTATCGGGCTGGGTCTGGCCGCCGGCGCGGTGGTCGGGCTGCTGGTGCTGCTCTGGCCGGTGCTGCGGATCTTCTGGCACTGGTCGGTCGAGATCGGTACCGCGGTGCTGTTGGTGTCCGGCTGGACGGCGTTGATGGACGCCGCTCCGCTGTACGTGACGCTGCCTGTGGTGCTGGCGTTGGCCGCGGTGCTGGGCCTGCTGGAGCCGGTGCGGCGTCGCCTGGTGGCGGTGGTGTGGTGTGTCATCGTGCGGCATCGGCTGCGCGTGTGCTTCACCGCGTTCATCCATGCTGCCGGTTCGGTCCAGGCGGGCAACCCGCCGCTGATCCTGTGGGCCCGGCCGACTCCTGCGGGGGAGCGGGCCTGGATCTGGCTTCGTCCGGGGCTCGCGCTGAGCGACCTGGAGGGCCGGATCGACAAGATGGCGGTGACGTGCTGGGCGACCAGCGTCCGGGTGACCCGGTCGGACTCGCCGTACGCGGCGCTGATCCGTGTCGACATCGCCCGGCGTGATCCGCTGCGCCACACGGTCGCCTCGCCGCTGGTCGGCATGGTCGGCCCGGATGACCCGACGCCGGTGTCGCCCGGTCCGGCTCCCGCGGTGGACCTCAACCTCGACCTGGACGACCTCATGACTGCTCCGGCGGACGAGCCGAAGCCCCGCGGCCGGAAGGCCCGCGAACCGAAGACCGACGACGAGTCGCCGACGCTGAGCCTCGACGACGAACTCGACGCCTTCATCTGATCCCACAACCCGCTGCTGACACGTACGTGTCAACGCGGGACCCCCAACCCTGTCGTGTCGGCGCGGGGCCAGTCCTCTTCGACGCCATGTCCCGCGCCCCACTCCGGACCTTGGAGCACCTGTTATGGCCGCGCCTGTTTCGCCGCTCGGCCAGCGCTCCGACGACGCGCCGCCGAGCTTCTCCCTGTCCATTTTCGACCCGGTCTACCTCGGCATCGACGAGTACGGCCACCCGATCTACGTCCCGATCATCTTCCGCAACTTCATCATCGGCGGCGAGCCCGGCGCGGGTAAGTCGTCCCTGCTGAACAATTTCGTCGCGCATGCGGCACTCAGCCTGGACTGCCGGCTGATTCTCCTCGACGGCAAGCGGGTCGAGCTGGGCCTGTGGAAGCGGGTCGCCGACGCGTTCGTCGGTCCCGACCCGGAACTGGCGATCCGGCTGCTGCGGCGAGTGCAGCGGATGATGGACAACCGCTACGAGTACCTCGACTGGTGCGAACGCCGGAAGATCGATCCTGGCGACACGTTCGACGCCTATTTCGTGGCGGTCGACGAGATCGCCTACTTCTCGGCCACGGCCGGGGACAAGACCAGCCAAGAGAAGTTCTCGACCCTGCTGCGGGACGTCGTCGCCCGTGGCCGCGCGGTCGGCATCATGGTCGTCGCCGCAACGCAGCGTCCCTCGTCGGACATCATCCCGACCAGCCTGCGGGACCTGTTCGCGTGGCGGTTCGCCGGTCGGTGCACCACCGACTCGTCGTCCGACATCGTGCTCGGGCACGGCTGGGCCGCGCAGGGCTACAGCTCCAACACCATCGACCCGAACAACCAGGGCGCCGGGTTCCTCATCGCCGAGGGCGGCGTGCCGAAGCTGGCGAAGTCGGCCTACCTGACCGATGCCGAGATCAAGCGCATCCGCAACCACGCCGAACGGCTCCGCGCCGGTGGCGTCACACCGGCGAAACTGCCGTACCGGCCCGACCTGGTGAGGGCGGCATGAACCACTTCCTGCTCCGCCGCGGCGGACACACCGACTGGTGCGCGCAGGACCACACCTGCGGCCTGGGCGAGCACCGCGCACAACCGATCACCCGCACGACGCCAAGCGTCGGCACCTTCACCCTGACCCGGGTACAGCACGCCGACCGCGGCGAGTACGCCGAGGTCCGGCTCAGTATCCGGCTCGCCCCCGGTCGGGGGGCCCGCGCCCATCTGGCGCGCCTGCTGCGACTGCTCGACCACTTCATCGCACACGCCACCACGCAGCAGCAGTAACGGCGTTCCAGCGGCGACACCAGCCCAGCTTCCCGGCAGACCTGGCGCCGCCGCCCCAACCACACCAACAGCCCTTCACGAAAGGACGTGGCTGCCGTGCACCCTACCCAAAAACCGGCCCCGGTCGACCTGCCCGGCGACTACTTCTCCGCCTGGTCGGAGGAGGTCGCGGCGTACGAGCAGGAGCAGATCGAGCGCTACCTCGCCCTCGCCGCGCAGGACCAGGCCGCCGAGCTCGTCGCGGTCGACCTGTACGGGACGCCGGCCGACACGCTGCGCTGCGCCGCCGTCTACCTCGACCACCATGGCTGGATCCAGGGCGAGCGCTACCGCGACCCGTCCGCACTCTTCCCGGCCGCCGACATCACCGGCGCCGTCCGGGCCGCCGTCTACGGCAAGCCCATGCCCGGCGACGTCCTCGACGGCGTCCTCGGCTGGCACGTCGACATGGCGATCGCCGCCCTGGCCGACCACCTCGGCCTCACCGACACCGACATGCATCTACTCGGCTGGCTGGCTTACAGCAGCCACGCCGTCACCTGCTGGAACGACGAGACCGGCCGCACCGCCACCGAGGCCATCACCGCCATGCGGGCCGCGGCCGACGCCTACGACATCACCTACACCGGCGGCCCCCGATGACCGCCAGCCCGTTCACCACCGCCGCGCTCGTGCGAGAACTCGAAGCGGCGTGGACCGTCATCCGCGGTTTCCACCCCGAGGTCCCGGCCGCCGTGCTCGTGGTCGCCTCGGGCTCGGCAGCGAAGTCCGGCAGTGCGCTGACCCTCGGCCACTTCGCCACCTCGCGGTGGCAGCACGGCGACACCCAGCTGCCGGAGGTCATGGTCTCCGGCGAGGGACTGTCCCGGACGCCGGCCGAGGTGCTGTGCACCCTGCTGCACGAGGCCGCGCACGGCCTCGCCACCGCCCGCGGCATCCAGGACACCAGCCGCCAGGGCCGCTGGCACAACGCCAAGTTCAAGCAGCTCGCCGACGAGGTCGGCATCACCGTCACCAAGGACGACCGGATCGGCTGGTCCGTGTCCACCCTGCCCGACACCACCGCGCAGCGCTACGCGGTCACGCTGCGGCACCTCGCCGCGGTCATGTCCGCCTACCGGCACCCCGACCCCACCGGGGCTACCGGCCGCGCGAACAACAACAACGGCGTCAGCGCCGAATGCGCCTGCCCACGCCGCATCCGCGTCTCGACCTCGGTCTTCACCGAGGGCCCGATCCTCTGCGGCGTCTGCGGCACGCCGTTCCTCGACCCCGACGCCGAGGACCCCATCGACACCACCGGCAGCGCCGCCACCGACGCGTGCGACGCCGAGGACACCGACGACACCGAGGAGTCCTGATGCCCAAGAACACCGTCAACCCGAAGTTGACGCCCGGCGTGGCCGAGACGCTGCGCCGCGCCGCCGACTACATCGACCGCCACGGCCTGCACAAGGCCGACTACTTCGCCTGCGGCACCCGCCGCACCGACCAGCAGTCCGGCACACTGCCGGCGGCCTGCGCGATCGGCGCGATCTCGTACGGCGCCTACGGCCGGGTCCGCCGGGACCCGTGGGGCAGCTACGTCGCCCTGACCTCGACACCGACCAACGCGTTCTCCGACGCGGTGCTGTGGTTCGAGCAGTACGTCGATGACCGCCACGGCAACACGGTCTCGGGCTGGAACGACCACCCGGACCGCACCGCCGCCGACGTTGTCGCCGCCCTGCGGGCCGCCGCCGACGAGTACGCCTCATCGGCTGGTGACGTCCGATGAGCCCGCGTCCGCGCCGCCGCGCCGTGGTGGAGAACGACGAGTTCGCCGCGTTCACCAGGCGCATCATCCGCGCCTACGCCCGTCGTGTCGCCGCTGGCGACATCGAGGCCCTGGCCGACATGGTCGCCCTGTCCGAGAACCTCGACGCCGCGATTGGCGAAGCGGTCACCGGACTGCGCAACCACCGTCGCCGCTACTCGTGGGAGGAGATCGCCGCCCGGCTCGGGATTACCCGGCAGGCCGCGCACAAGCGGTGGGGCGGTGAGCGTCGTGACGGCACCGGCGACTGACCCGATGCGCATTCCGGTCCTGGACACCCAGGTCGCGCTCGGCATGAAGGTCGAGTTCTACGACCCGGACGGCGCCCGCTACGGCCTGCCGACCTACCCGTACCGGTGGGCCCCGACCCACCTCGTCACCCGCCGCCAGCTGCGCAACAGCAACCTGCGCCCTGGCGGGCAGGACATCGCCGCGCAGATCCTGTGGCGGCACAAGGGCCGCCGCCGCGTGGCCTACCTCTACGACATCGCCCACACCAAGGCCAAGCGCACCGCCACCCCGGCCCAGCTCGCCGCGGTCGGCAAAGCGCTGCAAGCCCGCCGCACCTGCACCAGCTGCGGCCAGGAGAGGCCCTACTACATCCCCCGCCGCTACGGCGAATGCCTCGACTGCATCCCGGACGGCACCCGATGACCACCAGCACGCTCACGCGCGCCGACCGCGCGACCCACGAGCGGGTCTGCACGCGACCCACGACCGGGACGACCTGGTCCGACCGCTGCCGCTGCCGCCACGTGCGCGGCCGGCACACCGCCGCGACCCATGCGGCGATCCACACACCCAACGGCACCTGCACCGGCCGCAACCTCGCCGGCGCCTGCCTCTGGCCCGACTGCCCCTGCACCGGCTTCACCACGTGAACGGAGACCCGACATGACCCCTGACATGACTCCGAACCCGCTGGCCTCGGCGGCCGCTCTGCGCAACGCCGCCACCTACCTCGAACTGTTCGGCTGGTTCCCGCTGGACTACTTCTACCTCTGCCCGGACCGGTTCCCGTCCGCTGACGTCGTTGGTGCGATCTCGGTCGCCGTGTACGGCCGCGCCGTCTACGACCCCTTCGACGACCTCAACCCCTTCATGGACCCCAAGGACCTCGCCGTCTTCACGGCGACGGCCGAGTACTTCGACCAATACCTGCGCAGCCAGCACGGCTACGACCACGGCGCCCCGCTGTGGAACGAGCAGCCCGAGCGGACCTTGTCCGAGGTGACCACGACCCTGCGCAACGCCGCAGACGACCTGGAAGCCTCCCACGACCGGCAGAACAGCTGACCGGCGATGACCCCGACCCATGACGCCCTGCGGCAGCCCGTCGGCGACACCGTCGCCGACCGCTGCCCCCTCACCGACGTCGACTCCTTCTGCATCACCAACCCGACGGCGCACAGGCTCACCGTCGCCCTGGCCCGGCTGCGCGCCGAGCAGCGGCACATCACCGCCGCCAACCGAACCCTCGTCGAGTACGGCCTGACGACCGGCAGCCCGGAAATCCACGCCCGGCTCCGCGCCATCCAGGCCGAAGCCCTCGCCATCGCCACCCGGCTCGACACCCTCGGCGCCCACGACCCGGACGCCGCCGCCCTCATCCTCACGGCAGGAGCAGCACGATGACCACCGACCCGTACACCCTCGGCAACGTCCGTGTCCCGCTGGACCTCGGCAGGTCCGTCTCGCTCGACCTCAGCCCGCGGGAGGCACTCAACCTGGCCATCAGCGCCGTCATCGCCGTCACGAGCAGCGTCCGTGACACCGGATACGACCTGACCGACCACCTCGACGCCATCACCGAAGACCTCGCCCACGCGGCCACCGCGTTCGGTCGCAACCGCGCCCCCAACCTCGAGACCTGGCACCCCGACGCCTACCGCACCCAGACGCTGCCGCAGCCGGACGTCGACAAGGACTGCGACGGCTACAGCGTCGGCGTCATCATCACCGACCCGCAGGACCGCATCCTGATGATCGAGCGGGTCAACGCCCCGGCCGGCATCGCACCGCCCGCCGGACACATCGACGAGCACGGCACCGCCGAGGACACCGCCCGCGCGGAGGTCTGCGAAGAGACCGGCCTCACCATCACCTCGCTGGACCTGCTCGGCCGCTGGCGCCGCAGCAACGTCTGCCGCCGCCGTCACCTGGCCTCCGGCCCCGGCCACGACTGGACCGTCTACACCGCACAGGCCACCGGCACGCTCACCGCGCAGCCCGACGAGACCCGCAACCCCCGCTGGTACACCCGCGACGAGTTGCAGGACCTCGCCTACCGCACCGTCTCCTACGCCTACGGCCTGATGTCCGACGCCGAGTTCGCCGCCGCCCCCGGCCTCGAACCCGTCTGGGCCGACTTCCTCTACACCGCCGGGCGCATCCAGCTCCTGCCCGGCGACCTCTCCATGATCAACAAACTGGCGTGTCGCTCGCCCTACCACCTCAGCGAGGAGGGCCACCAATGAACCGCACCGCACCCGCCACCGGCCGCGGATGGGCCTACACCGGCGCCATCCTCGGCGGAGCCATCTCCGTCGCGGCCAACATCGCGCACTCCTTCATCCGGCCGGCGACCGCCCCGGACACCTGGAGCCCCGAGCCCGGCGCCGTCATCAGCGCGATGGCCTGGCCCGTCGTGCTGTTCGTCGCGGTCGAGATCCTCGCCCGCACCCCCTGGCCGAACAAGGTCAGCTACCACCTGCTGCGCTGGGCCGGGCTGCCCCCGGTCGCGTTCGTGGCCGCCCTGGTGTCCTACCGGCACCTGTCCGGCCTGCTCGCCTACTACGGCGAAGAGCCCATCGTCCAGCGCCTCGGCCCGATCGCCATCGACGGACTCATGCTGATGGCCACCGGCGCCATCATCGCCACCCGACACATGACCACCCCGGCCGCCGACACCACGCCGGCCGACACGAGCACCCAACCGGCGAGCGCACCGCTCGCCGCCACGGTCCACGCACCCACGACGACCGCCGTCGCCGCGCCGCGACCGGCCATCGCCCCCGGCCTGGTCCAGGCCGCCGCGCCCGAATCGGCTGCGGTGCCCGGCGCCGACCCCAGCCTCGACGAGCCCCCGGCCCGATCCGTACCGGCCACCACCAACACCGCATCCACCGAGCAGGCCGACTCCACCGCGCCCCGGCACGACATCGTGCCGCCAGCCCCGGAGCAGGCACCGGCCGCGTCCGCACACGACTTCTCTGTCACCGTTGCCGACGCCGCCCAGCCGCCGAAGCTCCCGGTCCCGGCCGCACTGCTCACCCGCGCCCGGCACATCGCCGAAGCGCACCTGGAGGCCAACCAGGTACTGATCCGCCCCGGACAGCTCGCCGCCCGGCTGCAGGTCGACTCCGACACCGCGAAGCAGGTCCTCGCGCTGCTCGACCTCGACCCGAACCGGCTGCGACAGCCCGCCATGGCCGCCAACGGCACCGCCGTGGAGCACATCGCGTGACCGTCTCGACGCTGACCCTCACCCCCGGAGCTACCACAGCCCCGGGGGTGGGCGCCGTCGCCGAGCCGACCCCCACCACCCCTGACACGTACGTGTCAAACCCCGTCGCCGGAACCCGGGCGGTGACCGGATGAGCGACACCCCCGCCGGCCTGCTCGCCCAGGCCCACGCGTCCAACCCGGTCACCCTGCGCGACCACGTCGCCGTCCGGGTCGTGCAACCCGACTACGCCGACTGGCTCGACCACATCAGCCCGGCCGCCGCCTGCACCCGCCCCGTCCGGCTCGCCGGTGACCTGTTCACCGTCCGCGGCACCAGCACCGGCGGCGCCCAGATCATCCGGCACACCCCGACCGAGCACCTGCCCGACGGCGTCATCTACAAAGCCTGCGGCAACCGCCGCGCCTCCTTCTGCCCGGCCTGCGCCCGCACCTACCAGCGCGACGCCTACCAGGTGCTGCACACCATGCTCGTCGGCGGCAAGGGCGTCCCCGGCAGCGTCGCCAAGCACCCGGCCGCGTTCGTCACCCTCACCGCCCCGTCGTTCGGCGCCGTCCACACCCGCGCCGTGCGGCACCACACCTGCCCCAACCGCCGCCGCTGCACCTGCCGCCCGGACCCCTGCCACGCCCGCTCCAACGGCCCCGGCCGCTGCGAGCACGGCCAGCCCGCCGTGTGCTGGGCCCGCCACGAACCCGGCGACACCGTCCTGGGCCGCCCGCTGTGCCTGGACTGCTACGACCACAGACACCAGGTCGTGTGGAACCTGTTCTCCACCGAACTGTGGCGGCGCACCTCCATCGCCCTCGGCCGGGCCCTGGCCCGCCGCTGCCGCGAGCTCGGCATCCCGTCCCACCTCGTCACCGACGGCGGCGGCCGGGTCAAGCGCGTCGCCCCGGTCAAGGTCACCTACGGCAAGGTCGCCGAATACCAGGCCCGCGGCGTCGTGCACTACCACCTGCTCATCCGCCTCGACGGCCACGACCCGGCCGCCGACCCCGCCGAGGCGCTGCCGCCGCCCGCACCGCTGACCTACAGCGACCTGCACGACGCCATCGCCGCCGCGACCCGCGCCGCGTTCGTCACCCCGGCCCACCCGGACCGGCCGGAAGGCTGGCCCGTCACCTGGGGCGAGCAGGGCATCGACATCCGCCAGATCGCCCTGGCCGGCACCGGCGCCGTCACCGACGGCATGGTCGCCGGATACCTGGCCAAGTACGCCACCAAAGCCACCGAGGCCACCGGCCATCTCTCCACCCGGATCACCCCGGCCACCGTCGAGCACTACGCCGACCCCACCGGCGACCACAACGCCCGGCTCATCCACGCCTGCTGGCACCTCGGCCGCCACATCCCGCGCCCCGACGCGGCCTGGAAGTGCCCGGACTGCCGCACCTGGACCCGACTCGCCGCCTGCCCACACTGCGACCGCGAACGTCAACCAACGGTTGACACCGGACCGGCCCGCGACGGCAAACCCAACCCCTACGAGGGCCTGCGCCGCGCCGCCCACAAACTCGGCTTCGCCGGGCACTTCCTGACCAAGGCCCGCCGCCACCCGGTCACCTTCGGCCTGCTACGCGCCAACCGGGTCATCTTCCGCCGCGCCGCCGACGCCACCGGCCCCGACCAGCCGATCCGCCTCGCCGACCACCTCGACGAGGAAACGACCCTCGTCGTCGGTCTGCTCACCTTCGCCGGCGTCGGCTGGCGCACCATCGGCGACGCCGCACTGGCCAACACCGCCGCCGCGATGGCCCGCGCCCGCCGCGATGCCGCCCGCGAAGAGCAGGCCCACGAGATTGGCTCAACCTACGCATCCGGCATGCCCAACGCCGCGTAATTCGTATCGGACACCGGATATCCGGAGGAAAGGAAACGTGGAAAAGCTGTTGTTGACCGCCGCCGAGGCGGCCGAGGTCTTGAACGTGGGTCGCTCGACCGTATATGACCTCATTCGGCTGCAGTTGCTCAAGTCGGTAAAGCTCGGTCGTTCGCGCCGCATTCCGGCAGTCGCGTGCCAGGAACTGGTGGCCCGGCTTCTCGAAATGCCGGACGGATGGGAGAAGCAGCATGGCTGACAATGCAAAGCCGCGGCGGCGAAACGGCGAGGGCAGCGTGTATCAGCGCAAGTCCGACGGTCGCTGGGTCGGTGCCGCGTACGTGCTGACCACCTCCGGCGTGCGTCGGCGCAAGGTTGTCTACGGCGACTCGTGGGAAGAGGCCCACGAGCAGCTCGTGCAGCTCGTCGCCAACTCGCACAAGGGGATTCCGGTGCCGGACCGGTCCTGGCCGATGCGTGACTATCTGCCGTACTGGTTGCAGGTGCATGCCCGGGAATTGCGGGCCAAGACGATGGAGGGCTACGAAAGCGTCGTCCGGCTCCACCTGATGCCCGGCCTCGGGTCCAAGCGGCTCGACAAACTCTCTGCCCATGACATTCGCGCATTTCTTGCCGCGTTCCGCGAGAAGTGCCAGTGCTGCGCCGCCGGACTGGACAAGCGGCGCGGCCCGGATAAGCAGTGCTGCTCACGCGGGAAGTGCTGTCGGCGGATGCCCAGCGTTCGTCAGGTGCAATTCGTGCACGCGGTCCTGCGCAACGCCCTCGCCCATGCGGTCCGGGACGAGCTGGTGCCGCGCAATGTGGCAATGCTGGTCAAGGTGAAGGCACCGCGGTACAAGGTCGGCCGCGGCCTGTCCGTCGACCAGGTGCGGACGCTGCTCAAGACCGTAGAGGGCCACCGCCTGTATCCGCTCTACGTGGTGGCGGCAACGATGGGCCTGCGCCGCGGCGAGCTGCTCGGCCTGCGCTGGGCCGACCTGGACCTGAACCGGGGTACGTGGCTGCCGGACAAGACAGCGCAACGGGTGGCCGGCGGCCTGGTCCTGCAGGACACCAAGACCGAGGGCTCCGACGGGCTCCTACCACTGCCGGAACTCACCTGGCTCACGCTGCTCGACCACCAGCAGAGGCAGCAGGCCGAACGAGAGCGGATGGGGGAGCGCTGGCAGGACCACGACCTCGTCTTCCCCTCCGAGGTCGGCACCCCGATGGAGCCGCGCAACCTCAACCGGCACTTCGAGGGTGTGCGGGCCCGCGCCGGCCTGCCGGGCGTCCGGCTGCACGACCTGCGGCACACGATGGTCACGCTGCTGCTGGAGCTGGGGGTCCCGCCGCACCTGGTGCAGGCCATCGCCCGGCACGCGGACGTGGACATCACGCTGAAGATCTACGCGCACACCAACCTCGACGCGATGCGCGAGGGGATGAAGCGGCTTGATGACCGGCTGGACTGAGTTGCTACAGGCGCTGCTACACGTGGCCGTTGTCAGCCTCGGGTTGACGGCAAACGGCCTGTTCCTTGCTGGTGGGCACGGTTGGGTTCGAACCAACGACCCCCCGCTTGTAAGGCGGGTGCTCTTCCGCTGAGCTACGCGCCCCTGTCCCTCGACAACCGAGGAACGGGTAACCAGATGGTACCGAACCGCGTCCCAACGACCCAGTCGGGCAGGAACGCGCTGGTGAACGACCATACCGGCAGCCGGCCGCCGGTGCCCGGCATTAAAGGGACGCGATCGCACCGAGCCAGCGGGACTGGTCGCGTGGCTGGCTGGCGGGGACCTGCTCGGCGAAGCGGACGATGCCCGCCCGGTCGATGAGGAACGTGCCGCGGTTCGCATAGCCCTTGGTCTCGTTCAGGACGCCGTACGCGCGGGCGACCTCGCCGTGGGGCCAGAAGTCGGACAGGAGCGGGAACGTGTAGCCCTCGCGGTCGGCCCAGACCTTGTGGGCGTACGGGCTGTCGACGCTCACCGTCAGGACCTGGACCTCGTCGTTCTGGAAGGACGCGAGGTCGCGTTCCAGGCCGGTGAGCTCGCCCTGGCAGGTGCCGGTGAACGCGAGGGGGTAGAAGACCAGCAGCACCGCCCGGCGGCCGCGGTACGACGCGAGGGACACCTCTTGGTTGTTCTGGTTGCGCAAGAGGAAATCCGGTGCCGGATCTCCGACATCCACTGTCATACCTCGAATATGCCTGATGTCGTACCGGGGGCCTACACTCGCCCGCATGGCAGCAGGGCCTCGTCTCGGCATCGACTTCGGGACCTCCCACACCGTGGCGCTTCTCGCGTGGCCGGACGGGAGGGTCCGGCCGTTGTTGTTCGACGGATCGCCGCTGCTGCCGTCCGCCGTGTTCGCCCAGACAGACGGATCGTTGCTGGTCGGGCGGGATGCCGTGCATGCCGCGCGGGTCGACCCGGCGCGGTTCGAAGGCAGCCCGAAGCGGCGCATCGACGACGGGACCGTGCTGCTCGGCGATCGTGAGGTCACCGTTCCCGTGCTGATCGGGGCGGTGCTCACGCACGTCGCGCAGGAGGCGACCCGGGTCGCGGGCGGGCCGGTGGCGGAGCTCACGCTGACCCACCCGGCCGCGTGGGGCGTGTCCCGGCGGCTCGCGCTGGTGGAGGGGGCGAAGCTCGCCGGGTTGCCGCAGCCGGCGCTCATGCCCGAGCCGGTCGCCGCCGCGCACTATTTCGCGGGTGTACTGCAAAAGCCGCTCGCCGCCGACCAGGGCCTCCTCGTCTACGACTTCGGGGGCGGCACCTTCGACGCCAGCCTGGTCAGCCGGTCGGGGGACGGGTTCGACGTGCGGGCCGTCGACGGGATCGACGACCTCGGCGGGCTCGACCTCGACGCGCTGATCGTGGAGCACGCGCGCACGCAGATCGAGGACCCGGCCGTGTGGGCCCGGCTGGACGGGCCGCAGAGCACCGAGGACCGCCGGCACCGCCGGATGCTGTGGGACGACGCGCGCATCGCCAAGGAGATGCTGTCGCGCACCACGGTCGCGGCGCTGCACGTGCCGATCGCGGCCGCCGACGTCAGCGTCACGCGCGACCAGTTCGAGGACAAGGCCCGGTCGCTGCTCGAGCAGACCGTGCGCACCACGTCCGCGGTCATGCGCTGGGCCAACATCGACAAGGAGAAGCTCGCCGGGCTGTTCCTGGTGGGCGGCTCCAGCCGCGTGCCGCTCGTGGCCACCCTGCTGCAGCGCGAGCTGGGCATCGCGCCGACCATCATCGAGCAGCCCGAGCTCGTGGTCGCCGAGGGCAGCCTGCGCGCCTGGGTCGGCCTCAACCAGCCCCAGAACGCCGCAAGCCCGACACCGCCCGGGCCGCAGAACGCCGCAAACGGTCAGCAGCCGCAAAACTCTCCAGGGGTCGCCGCGGCGGCCGCCCAGCCCCCCGCAGCGTTCCAGCGGCCGCAGCAGCAGAACCCGGCGGCGTTCCAGCAGCAGCAAAATCCGGCCGCGTTCCAGCAGCAGAACCCCGCGGCGTTCCAGCAACAGCAGCAGCCGCAGCGAGCGCAGCCGCAGGCGCCGGTCTCCGGTGCGCCCGCCAGCGGGGTTCCGGTCAGCCCGGCCGGCTTCAACCAGGGCGCCTACCCGGTCAGCTCGCCGCCCGTGAGCTCGCCGCCCGGCGCCCAGCGCCCGGTCAGCGCCGTGCCGGTCAGCCCCGTGCCGCCGGGCAACTATCCGGCCGGCGGCCCGCCCCGCGGTACGGACGCGCAGGCCACCCAGCCGATCCGCCCCGTGCCTCCCAGCAACCCGCCGCCCCGGACGATGCCGACGGCACCCCCGCCGCAGGTGTACGTGTCGCCGGCGGCCCAGCGGACGGTGTACGCGCCCCCGCCGCGGGAGGAGGCGCCCCCGGCGCCCGCGCGGCGCCGGGGCAACGTCGCCGTGCCGCTGCTGGTGGGCATCCTGGTGCTGGCGCTCGCGCTGGCCGGTTACGTGGTGTTCTCCAACCGCGACAAGGGCGACGGCAACCAGGCCGGCGCCGGGTCGACGACCTCGCAGGACACCGCGGCGAGCGGCCAGCCGCAGGTCATCCCCACGTACGGCCGGGAGACCGAGCCCGCGTGGGTGCCCAACGGCTGGCGCGATCCGGAGCTCGGCGGGGTCGACCAGCTGTGGAAGTCGCAGGCCGAGTCCGAGGGCGGCCGCTGCGACGCCAACAAGGACCGCCTGCGGGTCAGCACCGACGCCGCCCCGGCCCTGACCGGGTGCACGCTCAAGGCGCCGCTGGACGTGCCGATGGGCGACGGCAGCATCGAGGCCAAGGTGCACGCGGCCGCCGGCTGTGCGGGCATGTGGCTGCGTACGGGGGACCGGGGCTACACGCTCGGGTACTGCGCCGACGGCTACCTGCGGATGTACCGCCTGGGCAACAAGGCGCCGGGGCCGGACTCGCTGCTCAAGGAGTGGTCGATCCGGGCCACCGGCGACCCCTACGTGGCGTTCAAGATCCAGGGCGACCAGCTCACGGCGTACGTCAACGGCATGCAGTTCGGCCCGGTCACCGACTCGGTGATCCACAACGGCAAGGTGGACCTGGGCGCGTTCGCGCTGGCCGACCAGACGGCGGACGCGAGCTTCTCGCAGGTGCGCGTGTTCATGCCGGGCGACTGGCAGCCGGGGTCGGCGCAGACCACGAAGAAGCCCAATCCGTCGACCTCGACCTCGGGCTGGTGGTCCGGCAGCCCGTCGACGACGCCCTCGAAGAAGGTCACGCCCCAGCCGACGGCCTGAGCGGGCACAGGAGGATGCGGGCCGCGCCTGAGTCAGGGGCGCGGCCGGCGAAAGGCCACGGAGCTGGCTAGCGGCGGGAGCGAGCGGCGCGCGGCGCCACCAGGCGCGCCGCGGTCCAGTCCTTGCCCGCGTTGACCGTGGAGGTCTGCTGCAACCCCGCAGTGGGAGCCGACTCGTTGATCTCGCTCGGCTCGACGTGCCCGGGACGGCCGGCCTTGGGCGTCAGCAACCACACCACGCCGTTGTCCGCCAGCGGGCCGAGCGCGTCGATGAGCGTCTCGACCAGGTCGCCGTCCTCGTCGCGCCACCAGAGCAGCACCACGTCGACGACCTCGTCGGTCTCTTCGTCAACCAGGTCCCCGCACCGGTCGATCAGGACGTCGCGGAGATCCTGGTCGACGTCGTCGTCGTACCCCATCTCCATAACGACCATGCCCGGTTCGACGCCGAACCGGTCCGCCAGGCTCTTCACCTCGGCCTGACCCGCGGTCGCGTTCACTGTCCACTGCCTCCTGTCGCAACAACCACTTGTTAAGCGCGTGTTCCAACCTCTAAGCGCGTAGTCCACACAGTACGGGCCGTCAACGCAAGTGGCGCACCGATGCGATCGAAAAACTATCGGTCAAAGCTACCGGGCGAGCAGTGATCTCGCGCCCTGGATGACCTGTTCCTCCGAGACGAGGACGTGGTTGGCGGCCGGCCCGAGCGGCACGAACGAGTCCACCGCCGCCACCCGGCGGGCGACGCCGACGTATCCGGCGTCGACCAGGGCGGCGATCACCCCCTCGCCGACGCCGCCGGAGCGGCGGGTCTCGTCGACGATGAGCACCCGGCCGGTGTCGGAGGCGTTCTTGATGATGTCACCCACCGGAAGGGGCGACAGCCAGCGCAGGTCGACCACCCGGCAGTGCACGCCCTCGGCGGTCAGGCGGGCGGCCGCGCGCAGCGAGAGCCGGACCCCGTTGCCGAACGTGATGATGGTGAGGTCGTCGTTCGGGCCGTTGCTGTACGCCCGGGCGCGCCCGATCGGCACATGGATGGCCGGCCACTCGCTGGGCGGCGCGTAGTCCGACACCCACCAGTTGTCGTTCTCGGTGTGCAGGTCCCGGGTGTGGTACAGCGCGATCGGCTCGAGGAAGACGCAGACGCTGCCGTCGACGATGGCGCTGGCCAGGCACGTGCGCAGCATCGGCGCGGCGTCCTCGGCCCGGCTCGGGGCGGCCACGACCAGGCCCGGGATGTCGCGCAGCACGGCCAGGCCGTTGTCGTTGTGGAAGTGCCCGCCGAAGCCGAGCTGGTAGGCCAGGCCGGCGACGCGCACCACCATCGGGTTGTGGAACGCCCCCTGCGAGAAGAACTGCATGGTGGCGGCCTCGCCGCGCAGCTGGTCCTCGGCGTTGTGCAGGTAGGCGAGGTACTGGATCTCGGGGACCGGCAGCATCCCGGCCAGGCCCGCGCCGAGCCCGAGGCCCAGGATGCTGGTCTCGTCGAGAAGGGTGTCGAACACGCGGGTGCCGCCGAAACGGTCCCGCAGGCCCTTGGTGACCCCGTAGACGCCGCCCTTCGCCGCGACGTCCTCGCCGAAGACGAGCATCTGGGGGTACGCCAGCATCGCGTCCGTCAGGGTGGCGTTGATCGTCTGGGCGAGGGTGAGCGGGCCGGCCCGCTCGGGTAACTTCCCGGCGAACGCCTCAGCCCGGGTCACCAGGTGGGCGTTGCCGGTGCTGCGCGGCGTGCCGGAGACGGGCCGTTCGACCGGCGCGGGCTCGGGCGCCGACACCGGCTCCGGCTCGGGCTCCGGGTCCGGCTCGACGGCGGCCGGCTCGGGCCAGTCGTCCTCGTCCTCGTCTTCGTCCACGCCGGCCGGGGCGAGCGCGGCCGGGGACGCGGCCCCGGAGGGGGCCCACAGCGGCGCTCCGGCGGTGACGGGCGGCCCGGAGGGCACGGCCGGGGTGAACTCCAGGTCGTCGTCCAGCTCGCCGTCGAGGTCCTCGGCGGGCTCGTCGACGGCCAGGTGCGCGGCGGCGTCGGCGACGGCCCGGGAGACCCGCACCGGCCGGCGCGGGGCCAGGGGCGCGGTGACCTCGGAGGCGCTGCCCAGCTTCGGCTCGGCGAGGACCTCCTCGGCGATGCGGCGCACCTCCCAGCCGATCTCGTCGTAGCGGGTCATGAGCTCGGCCGGGCTCGCCACGCCGGCCCCGGCCAGCAGCCGGGCCGTGCGCACGAGCGGGTCGCGGGCCAGCTCGGCGGCGATCTCGACCGGTGAGCGGTACGCCATCTCGGCGTCGGCCCCGGCGTGGCCCATCAGCCGGACGGTGCTCAGGTGCAGCACGGCCGGCCGCCGGTACCGCCGGACCCAGGCCGCCGCCTCCGCGGCCCGGTCGTAGGTGGCCGCCGCGTCGCAGCCGTCGGCGGCGTAGTAGCGCAGGCCGGGCCGGCTCGACAGGGCGGCGGCGACCCAGCCCTCGGGGGAGCGGACGCTGATGCCCAGGCCGTTGTCCTCGCAGACGAACAGCAGCGGCAGCTTGAGCCCGATGTGGTCGCACCAGCCGGCGGTGTTGAACGCGGCGGTGGCGGCGGCATGGTTGATCGAGGCGTCGCCGAACGTGCACACGACGAGCGCGTCCGGCGGCCAGCCGTGCCCGCCGCCGGGCGGGGTGAGCCGCTTGCCGCGGCCCAGGGCGTAGGCGACGCCGACGGCCCGGGGCAGGTGCGACGCGATCGTCGACGTGGTCGGGATCACGTGCAGGTCGGCGTGGCCGAAGACCTTGTGCCGGCCGCCGGCGATCGGCTCCTTGGCCGAGGCGACCACGCCGCGCAGCACGTCTCGGATCGGGTCGCTGCCGGCCACCTGGGCGCCGCGCATGCAGTAGAAGCCGCCGGAGCGGTAGTGCAGCAGGGCCGGGTCGGTCGGGCGCAGCGCCGCCGCGACCGCGGCGTTCCCCTCGTGGCCGGACGAGCCGATCGTGTAGAACCCGGCGTCGAATCCGCGCAGCCAGCGGGCGGCCAGGTCGAGGTGGCGGCTGGTCGACTGGGCGTCGTAGAGCGCGCGCGCCTGCTCCCCGGTCAGCGCGGTGTCCTCGCGGACGGGCTCGTCGAGGTCCCGCTTGGCCGCGGCGGCGACGAGCCCGGCGAGCTCGGCACGGAACCGCTCGTCGAGATCCTGAGGGGTGGTCACGCTCGACAGCATGGCCGAAAACGGTCATCGGATGCCACCCGAGGGCACCCGCCGGCTAGTTCCGGGCCCGCCCGGCCAGGTTTCGGTACTCCTCGGAGGCGAGGAACTTCGGCAGCAGCAGGGCCGCGGTGACGCCGAGGTCGCGCGCGAGCGCCTCCTCGGGTGTGAGGAACACCATGGCCTGGCCCTCGCCGAGCACCACCTCGTCCTGGGTGGCCTCGGTCGGCCCGTAGAAGACGTGCATCTCGACCTCGCCGTCGACGGTGGTCACCGACGGCCGGGTGCTGACGAGGTACGCCGAGATGGGCCCCGCGTCCAGCCCGGTCTCCTCGCGGACCTCGCGGCGGGCCGCCTCCTCCGGCGACTCGCCGTCCTCGATCTTGCCGCCGGGCAGCGCCCACTGGTTGGGCGACACCTTGGCGTGCTGGTCGCGGTGCTGCATGAGCAGGCGTCCCTCGGGGTCGACGAGGAACACGACGGCGACGCGGCGCTCAATCACAACTCATCCTCACGGACATCAAGCTTGTCAATCCCGGTACGACCTTGTCATCCCGATATGAAACTGAAGCGGACCTGGCGTGTGGCGTTGTCGCCGTTCGGGTCCACCAGGCACACCGACTGCCACGTGCCCAGCGCGATGCGGCCGTCGACGACGGGCAGGGTGGCGTACGGCGCGACGAAGGCCGGCATCACGTGGTCCCGCCCGTGCCCCGGCGAACCGTGCCGGTGGGTCCAGCGACCGTCGGCCGGCAGGACGTCGTCGAGGGCGCGCAGCAGGTCGTCGTCGCTGCCGGCGCCGGTCTCGATGATGGCGACGCCGGCCGTGGCGTGCGGGACGAAGACGTGCAGCAGCCCGTCGCCCTGGCCGGCGACGAACCGCGCGGCCTCGTCCGTGATGTCCCGCACGACCGGCCGCGAGCCGGTCCGGACCGTGATCACCTCGGTGCGCATCGCCACAGTCTTGCAGTTTCAGTCCGAATGGTGGTGATGCGACGACCCCGAATCGCCCCACGACGACGAACCGGAGTCGCTGGAGGACGACGAACCGGAGTCGTGGTGGTGGATCGTGTGGCCGTGGCTCTCCCAGTGGTGGTGCGAGGAGTGGCCCGAATCGTGCGGCGGCGGGGCCGCCGGGTTCTGGTCCGGGGTCCAGTTCGGGTCCAGCGGGCTGCCGCTGTACGATGTTGTTGTACCGAATTGTCCCGGATTGCGGCGAATGTTCATGGCCGGGCGGACGGCCCGGCGGAAGACCGTCACGATCGCGGTGATCACGATGGTCAGGGACAGTGTGACGATGCCGCAGGGCAGCAGCAGCCACCAGGAAGAGTTGTCGGCCACGGGCCGCACCGTAGCCCAGTTCGGCGCCTGGGATACTCGGAGAGTCACGTCTGCGTCAATAGCGAAACGCCACAGAAGTTACCCGCGGGTATCGTGTCGAGCGTCGCACTTGGCGTCCCGTAGGCGTGACGGACGGCACCGAAGCCAGGCAGGATGGACATGGGCTCAAGCAGCGCCTCAAACAGCTGTGCCAATGAACCATCGAGCCACACCCCGAGGCCACCCAGACCGGTCGTAGCGCCCGACGCGTCCCGCCGAGCAACCAGCCGGTCGCTAGTACCCAGAAGGAACGCCTGTGTCCACCGAACGCAAGCGCCCGGTGATCAGCGACGGCCTACCGAGCCAGTTGCCGGACATCGACCCTGAGGAGACCACCGAGTGGGTCGAGTCGCTGGACGGCGTCATCGACGAGCGCGGCACGAAGCGCGCCCGTTACGTGATGCTGCGGCTGCTGGAGCGCGCGCGGGAGCGACAGGTCGGCGTCCCGCCGCTCACCACGACCGACTACATCAACACCATTCCGCCGGAGCGGGAGCCGTGGTTCCCCGGCAATGAGCACATCGAGCGGCGCATCCGGGCGTACATCCGCTGGAACGCGGCCATGCTCGTGCAGCGCGCGCAGCGCCCCGACGTGGGCGTCGGCGGCCACATCTCGACGTTCGCGAGCGCCGCGAGCCTCTACGAGGTCGGCTTCAACCACTTCTTCCGGGGCAAGGACCACGCCGGCGGCGGCGACCAGGTCTTCTTCCAGGGCCACGCCTCCCCGGGCATGTACGCGCGCGCCTTCATGGAGGGCCGGCTCAGCGAGCAGCAGCTCGACGGCTTCCGTCAGGAGCTGTCGCACCGCGGCCTCGGCGGCGGCCTGCCCAGCTACCCGCACCCGCGGCTCATGCCGGGCTTCTGGGAGTTCCCGACGGTCTCGATGGGCCTCGGCGGCATCAACGCCATCTACCAGGCCCGCTTCAACCGGTACTTGCACAACCGGGGCTTCAAGGACACCAGCGACCAGCACGTATGGGCGTTCCTCGGCGACGGCGAGATGGACGAGCCCGAGTCGATCGGCGCGATCGGCGTCGCGGCCCGCGAGGAGCTCGACAACCTCACCTTCGTGATCAACTGCAACCTGCAGCGCCTCGACGGCCCGGTCCGCGGCAACGGCAAGGTCATGCAGGAGCTCGAGGCGTTCTTCCGCGGCGCCGGCTGGAACGTCATCAAGGTGGTCTGGGGCCGCGAGTGGGACCCGCTGCTGGCCGCCGACACGGACGGCGCGCTGGTCAACCTGATGAACGTCACGCCCGACGGCGACTACCAGACGTACAAGGCCGAGTCCGGCGCCTACGTCCGCGAGCACTTCTTCGGCCGCGACCCGCGCACCCGCAAGATGGTCGAGCACCTCTCCGACGACGAGATCTGGAACCTCAAGCGGGGCGGGCACGACTACCGCAAGCTCTACGCGGCGTACAAGGCGGCCACCGAGCACACCGGGCAGCCGACGGTCATCCTGGCCAAGACCATCAAGGGCTGGACGCTGGGCTCCCACTTCGAGGGCCGCAACGCCACCCACCAGATGAAGAAGCTGACCCTGCAGGACGTCAAGGACTTCCGGGACCGGCTGTACCTCGACATCCCCGACAGCGCGATCGGCGACAACCCGTACGCGGTGCCGTACTACCGCCCGGACGAGAAGTCCGAGGAGATGCAGTACATGTTCGAGCGCCGGCGCGCGCTCGGCGGCGCGGTGCCCGAGCGGCGCACCACGCACATCCCGCTGCAGCTGCCGGAGAGCTCGGTCTACGGCGACATCAAGCGCGGCTCGGGCAAGCAGAAGGTCGCCACCACGATGGCCTTCGTGCGCATGCTCAAGGACCTGATGCGCGACAAGGGCATGGGCAAGCGCTGGGTGCCGGTCATCCCCGACGAGGCCCGCACGTTCGGCATGGACTCGCTGTTCCCGACGGCGAAGATCTACTCGCCGCACGGCCAGAACTACACGCCGGTCGACCGCGAGCTGTTCCTGTCCTACCGCGAGTCGACCTCGGGCCAGATCCTGCACGAGGGCATCAACGAGGCCGGCTCGGTCGCCTCGTTCACCGCGGCCGCGACCAGCTACGCGACGCACGGGCAGCCGATCATCCCGGTGTACATCTTCTACTCGATGTTCGGCTTCCAGCGCACCGCCGACGGGATCTGGGCGGCCGCCGACCAGATGTCCCGCGGCTTCCTGCTGGGCGCCACGGCCGGCCGCACCACGCTCAACGGCGAGGGCCTGCAGCACGAGGACGGCCACTCGCTGCTCATCGCGGCGACCAACCCGGCCGTCGTGGCGTACGACCCCGCGTTCGCGTTCGAGATCGCGCACATCACCGAGAACGCGGTCAACCGCATGTACGGCGAGACCCCCGAGGATCTCATCTACTACATGACGGTCTACAACGAGCCGATCTACCAGCCGGCCGAGCCCGAGAACGTCGACGTCGAGGGCCTGCTCCGCGGCCTGTACCGCTACCTCCCGGCCCCGATCGCGGAGGGCCCGAAGGCGCAGCTGCTGGCGTCGGGCACGGGCATGCAGTGGGCCCTGAAGGCCCAGAAGCTGTTGGCCGAGGAGTGGGGCGTGGCCGCCGACGTGTGGTCGGCGACCTCGTGGACGGAGCTGCGCCGCGACGCGGTCCGCGCCGAGGAGCACAACCTGCTCCACCCGGCCGACGAGCCCGAGATCCCGTACGTGACCCGCGTCCTGCAGGACACCACGGGCCCGGTCATCGCGGTCAGCGACTTCATGCGCGCGGTGCCGGACCTGATCGCCCGCTGGGTGCCGAACGACTACACGTCGCTGGGCACGGACGGCTTCGGCCTCTCGGACACCCGCCACGCCCTGCGCCGCCACTTCCACGTCGACGCCGAGTCGATCGTGGTGGCGACGCTGCGCCAGCTGGCCCGCCGCGGCGAGGTCCCGGCGTCGGCCCCGGCGGACGCCGCGAAGAAGTACGCGATCGACGACGTGAACGCCGCCCCGGTCGGCGAGACCGGCGGCGACTCGTAGCCCGCAGCGCGACAGTCAACAACGAAGGGGGCCGCGTTTCGCGGCCCCCTTCGTCGTGCCAGCCCGCTGTGAACACGAAAAGTCGGGCGCTGGCGCGCCACGACTTTTCGGACTTTTCTCCCGACGGGCCATAAATCCGTTTCGACGAGATCAGCGACAGGCTCGGCGATCGCTGTGATCTTGGCGAATATGCCGGCGCTCGTGCGATATGCGGAGATGATCATGTCGCGGCCTGGGGCTTTTGTGTCAGAAGTGCGCCGCGGGGTCAATGGGGTGACGGTGAGCCCGGGCCAAAAGCTGGTGACCCGGCCTGGTCCCGGAGCGTGGTGGGTTGAGATGCCCTGGACCTGGTGGGCGCGGTCGAGCCGCCCGGAAATTTGTCCGGAGGGTCGCGACGGAAAGTGGGTCGCGAACGTTCCGGAGTCAAGGACCCCTACGGGCTGGCTTTATCACCCGTTTGGGTTCAGCGTGATCAATGGAGTAGATCAAATTCGAACGATGAGTAGGTACCCATGTCATCCTTGAGTACTTCGTTCAGATTGCGAGGGTCGACGTAGGGCTAGCAGCTCGCTACTTTGGGCACCGGCACGAATTCTGCACGTGAATGTTTCCGTGGGGAGCCAGTACCTGTGATCTCGACGCTATCAGGCCGCTGTGCGCCAGGCTGTGCGCCGGCCCGCCGTGACCAGTGGTCCGGCGCCGATGGCGTCCAGCATGAGGGCCTGCACAGCATACGGCTCGGCCGGCTTCCAGGCGTGCAGCTCCGGCGGGAGCTCCCAGCGCACCCGGCCGCCGAGCTGGGAGCTGGGCGGGGCCGCGACCCACGAGTCCTGGCCGTGCAGGAGGACGCCGGGATGGTTGGCGAGCTCCGGGAGTACGCCATGACCGGGCTGCACCAGGAACAGCCAGCGCTCGCCGGGGGCCACCGCGACCGGGCCCCGGGCGGCCACGAAGCCGTCGCCGAGCAGCGCGGCCCGGCCCAGGGCGGCGGGGACCTCCAGCACGTCGAAGGCGTAGCCGGTGGGGAGCAGGACCGTGTACGGGTGCTCCTGCCACAGGGCGGCCACCGCGGCCTCGCCGAAGGTGACCGGAAGGCCCGTCGGGTGGCACGCGACGGTGGGGCAGCCCGGCGTACCGCAGTCGAAGCGCCGCTGCTGCGAGTGCCGGCCCGCGTGGCGGCCGACCGGGAAGGCGCCCGGGCGCACCGGCCAGCCGTGCGCGGCGTACCGGACGGCGGCCTTGCGGAGTCGCGACCGTTCCCACGAGAGCATGACCGTCTCCTGCCAGGTGTGATCACTCGAAAGTGCGCACAGGACCACGTCGCGTTACCGCACGCCATGTGCGTCGTTTGCCTTAGCGACGGGGGCTGCAACTTGCACATTGGAACGTATGAGCAGGTGTCCGGGATGAACCGCACAAATCGTGCGATGTCGACCACCCGGGTGACCTCCGGAGGTGAGCGACGTGGATGAGTTGCCCATCGGCCGCCGGGTTGCGTACTGGCGGAACCGGCGCAAGATGTCGCAGCAGGTCTTCGCGGACCGGCTCGGCAAGTCGAAGAGCTGGGTCGACAAGGTCGAGCGCGGCGTACGCCGGCTGGACAAGTTCTCGGTGGTGTACGAGATCGCCGACGTACTGCAACTGGACGTGCAGATCCTGCTCGGTCGCGACCCCGAGCGGCGCCCGGACAGCGTCAACTGCGTCGACCAGGTCGAGGTCGAGGAGATCCGCGCGGCGCTGGAGCGCTACGACCAGATCAGCGCGTTCTTCTACGCCCCGCCCGAGCCGCCGCCGCTGCCGGAGATGCGCAAGGCTGTCACCCACGCGTGGATGAGCTACCAGCACGCGAAGTACGGCATGCTGGCCCGCACGCTGCCCCGCCTGCTGCGCGAGGCGCAGGCCGCCGACACCGCCTACAGCGACGGCCCGCAGGCGCAGGAGGCCGCGCACCTGCTCGGGCAGGTGTACCAGATCGCCTCGTCCGCCCTGCGCAAGCTCGGCGAGCACGAGCTGTCGTGGCTGGCCGCGGACCGCTCCATCGCCGTGTCCCAGCGCGCCAACGACCAGCTGCTGGCCGGCTCCGCCACCGTGCGGGTGGCCTGCGCGCTGCTGGCGCTCGGGCGCGCCCGGCCGGCCCTGGAGATCAACGTCAACATCGCCAACCGGCTCGCCCCGGGTACCAACGGCAACGACACCACCCCCGAGCGCCTCTCCGTCTACGGGCAGCTGCTGCTGCAGGGCGCCATGGCCGCCGCGCGGATCGGGGACAGCGCAACCGTGCGCGACCTGCTGGCCGGCGCCGAGGAGGCGGCCAACGGCCTGGACGGCGACGCCAACTACTACTGGTCGTGCTTCGGCCCGACGAACGTCGCGCTGCACCGGGCCGCCGCCGCCGTCGAGCTGGGCGAGGGGCGGATGGCGGTGGAGGTACACGAAAATCTGGATCTTGAAGGTTTTCACGCCCTGCTGCCGGAGCGTCGCGCGCACCACTACCTGGACCAGGCGCGCGCCCGGGCGCTCATCGGCGACATCGAGACCGCCAGCGACATGCTGCTCGAGGGCGACCGGCTGGCGCCCTCGGAGATCCGCTGCCGCCCGCTCGCGCGGGAGGTGCTCAGCGACGTCCTGCGCCGCACGCGAGGCGCCCCGCCGGCCCCGGTGGCGGAACTCGCCGAACACATGAGCGTGGGCGTTTAGCGACAAGGCACAATGCCGGCATGTCCGGACCTGTCCTGTACGCCATCGTGTGCGGCTCACCGGCCACCCAGGGCGTTGGCAAACTGGTCTCGCTCGCGCAGCAGCGGGGCTGGGACGTCTGCGTGGTCGCCACGCCGGACGCCCTCAAGTGGCTCGACATTCCCACGCTCGTCAACCAGACGGGCCACCCGGTGCGGCACCACTTCAAGTACCCCGGCGAGCCCGACATCCTGCCGACCGCCGACGCGATGATCGTGGCACCGGCAACCGTCAACACCGTCAACAAGTGGTCGGCCGGCATCGCCGACACGCTGGCCCTCGGCCTCATCGTCGAGGGGCTCGGCCTGGGCCTGCCGATCGTCGCCCTGCCGTACACCAACCGCGCCATGGCCGCCCATCCCGCCTTCGGCGAGTCGATCGAGCGGCTGCGGTCCTGGGGCGTCACCGTCCTCTACGGCGACGACGTCCTCGAGCTGCACCAGCCCGGCGTGGGCGAGACCCGCACGGAGTTCCCGTGGCACCTGCCGCTGGACGCCCTCGACCAGCACCCTTCCCTGCAGGCCCAACGCATCGCCGACGGAGGCGCGGTGGACTAACGTTACGCCGTGCGCGTCGCCGACCTCATAGAGCTGTTGCAGCAGCGGTACCCCACCGAGTGGGCCGAGGACTGGGACCGCGTCGGCTGGGTCCTCGGTGAGCCGGGCGCGGAGGTCGACACGGTGCTGCTCGCCGTCGACTGCGACCCCGCGGTCGTCGACGAGGCCGAGGCGGCCGGCGCCCAGTTCGTCTTCACCCACCACCCGCTGCTGCTGCGCGGGGTGTCGAGCGTCGCGCCGACGACGTACAAGGGCCGGATCGTGCACCGCATGATCCGGTCCGGCATCGCGCTGTACACCGCGCACACCAACGGCGACGTCGCCAACCCGGGCGTGTCCGACGCCCTGGCGGCGGCCCTCGGCCTGACCGGCGTCCGCCCACTGCGGCCCGACCCGCGCGCCCCCGAGCGCGGGCACGGCCGCATCGGGAGCCTGCCGGAGCCGATGAGCCTCGCCGCGTTCGCCGCGCACGCCGCCGCGCGCCTGCCGAAGACCGCCGTGCGGGCGGCCGGCGACCCGGCCGCCACCGTGGCCACGGTCGCGGTTTCGGGCGGCGCCGGCGACGCGTTCCTGACCGACGCGGCGCGGGCGGCCGTTGACGCATACTTGACCGCGGATCTGCGCCACCACCCGGCGCAGGAGCATCTCGCCGGCGGCGGCCCGGCCCTCGTCGACGTCTCGCACTGGGCGTCGGAGCGGCCGTGGCTGGACGACGTCGCGGCGTTCCTGCGCGCCGAGGCGGGCGTGAAGACCTTGGTGTCCGATGTGGACACCTCACCCTGGGTGCTGTTGGAGGGTAACCACTCGTGAAGGCCGATCCGGAAGCGCAGCGCCGGCTGCTCGACCTGCAGGCGATCGACATCGCGCTGACGCAGCTCGCGCACAAGCGCAAGGCCCTGCCCGAGCACGCCGAGCTCGACAAGCTGGCCCGCGAGCTGTCCGCGCTGGAGGACAACCGGGTCCGCGCGCAGGTGGCCGTCGACGACCTCGACCGCGACATCGAGCGGCTCGAGCGCGACGCCGAGCAGGTCCGGGCGCGCAAGGACAAGGACCAGGCCCGCCTCGACGCCGGCACCGGCCCGGCCCGCGAGCTCGAGGCCCTCCAGCACGAGATCGCCACGCTCAACCGGCGCCAGTCCGAGCTCGAGGACGCCGAGCTCGAGCTCATGGAGCAGCGCGAGACCGCGCAGGCCGCCCTCGACGAGGTCGTCGCGTCCCTGGAGTCGCGCCGCGCCACCCGCGCCGAGGCGGAGCGCCGCCGCGACGACGCCCTCGCCGGCATCGCCAAGGACGAGGAGTTCCGCCGGGCCGGCCGCCGCCCGCTCGCCGCCGACCTGCCCGCCGACCTCGTCGGCCTCTACGACAAGATCCGCGAGAGCAGCGGCGGCATCGGCGCCGCGATGCTGCGCCAGGGCCGCTGCGAGGGCTGCCGCATCGAGCTCGCCGGGGGCGACCGGGCCCGCGTCAAGGCGGCGGCCCCGGACGAGGTCGTGCGCTGCGAGGAGTGCCGCCGCATCCTGGTGCGCACCGCCGAGTCGGGGCTGTAGCCGCATGAAGGTGTCCGTCGAGGCCGACGGCGGGTCGCGGGGCAACCCGGGCCCCGCCGGCTACGGCGCCGTCGTCCGCGACGAGTCGGGCGCGGTCCTGGCCGAGCGCCTCGGCGCGCTGGGCGTGACGACGAACAACGTCGCGGAGTACTCGGGCCTGATCGCCGGGCTGCGGGCGGCCCGGGAGCTGGGCGCCGACGAGGTCGACGTCCGCATGGACTCGAAGCTGGTCATCGAGCAGATGGCCGGCCGCTGGCAGGTCAAGCACCCCGGCCTGCGGCCGCTGGCCGAGGAGGCTCGGGGCCTGGTGGCGGAGTTCGCGCTGGTGCGGTTCTCGTGGATCCCGCGCGAGCAGAACAAGCACGCGGACCGCCTGGCCAACGCCGCGATGGACGGCAAGACGGCCACTTCGACCACTTCGGACATTTCGCCTTCCGCGTCCGGTCCGCTCGCCGCACCGTCCTCCGCCGCAGCGCGTTCCGGCTCAGCGTCCTCTGCCGTAGCGCCTTCCGGCGCACCGTCCTCCGCCGCGGCGCCTTCCGGCGCACCGTCCTCCACCGCAGCGCCCTCCGGCGCGGCGCCTTCCGGCGCACCGTCCTCCACCGCAGCGCCCTCCGGCGCGACGTCCTCTGGTGCGGCGCCCTCTGCCGCGGCGCGTTCCGGCGCGACGTCTTCCGCTGTGTCGGCTGCCCGCGGCGCCGCCGCTGCTTCGGAGGTTTCCGAACTTTCGGACATTTCCGATTTGTCCGGAACGGGTGCTGAAAAGCGCTCCTGGTCGCCGCCGTCCACGGGTTCGCCGCTGCGGATGGTGGTCCTGCGCCACGGCGAGACCCCCTACACGGCCGAGAAGCGCTACTCCGGCCGCGGCGACATCCCGCTCTCCGACGTCGGCCGCGCGCAGGCCGCACGGGCCGCCGCCCGGGTCCGCGAGCTCGCCCCGGACCTCGCCGCCGTCGTCAGCTCGCCCCTGAAGCGCTGCCTGGAGACCGCCGCCGCGCTCGGCGACCTGCCGATCCACATCGAGGACGACCTCATCGAGTGCGACTTCGGGGAGTGGGAGGGCCTCACGTACGGCGAGGTCCGCTCCCGCTACGGCCCCGAGCAGGACCGCTGGCTCGCCTCGACCGCGGTCGCCCCGCCCGGCGGCGAGTCGTTCCAGCAGGTGGCGATGCGGGTGCGCCGGGCGGTGCGGGCCCTGCAGGAGCGGTACGAGGGCAAGCAGATCGTCGTCGTCAGCCACGTGACGCCGATCAAGCTGCTGCTGCGCGACGCCCTGGCCGCGAGCGACTCGTTCCTCTTCCGGCTGTACCTCGACCCCGCCGGCCTCTCGGTCGTGGACTCCTGGCCCGACGGGGGAGTGGCGGTGCGCTCGGTCAACGAGACGGCGCACCTGTCCTAGAAGAAGGCGCGGTACAGCAGCACCAGCCCCACCCCGGTGCCGAACACCACGATGACGGCCTTGAGCACGGCGCTCGGCAGCCTGCGGGCGAGCCGGGCGCCGGCGTACCCCCCGACGAGCGCGGCCGGCGCCACGACCGCCACATCGGCCCAGTCGACCGGCCCGAACAACCCGAACGCGAGCACGCCGACCAGCCCGCCGATCGCCGAGATGACGTTCTTGAGCGCGCTGACGCGGGCCATCGACTCGTCGAGCACGAGCCCGAGCGCCGCGACGAGCATGACGCCGAGGGCGGCGCCGAAGTACCCGCCGTAAAGCGACCCGACGAACACCATGCCGTGCAGGCTCAGCGCCTGGCGCCGCCGCGACATCGCCCGCGGATGCCCCACGATCCGGCGCAGCCGGTCCTGCAGCGCGAGTACCGCCGCGGCCCCCAGCACCAGGAACGGCACCACCATCTCGAACGCCTCCGCCGGCGTGAGCAGCAGCAGCGCGCACCCGAGCGCGGCCGCGACGACGGACGTCGGCGCCAGGCTCCACAGCAGCCGCCGCCGCTGCCCTTCATGCGCCAGCTCGCCGAGGTCCGTGCGGCTGCCGTAGACGGATGCGACGTACCCCGGAAACACCGCGGTTGTGTTCGTGACATTGGCGGCGACGGGCGGCAACCCGGTCGCGATCAGTGCCGGAAACGTGATGAGCGATCCGCCCCCCGCAATCGCGTTGACGGTCCCCGCCGTCAGCCCGGCAACGGAGAGCAATGCGATGTTGGCGAGGTTCATGGTCTGACTACCATAGTCATCGCGACGGACGAGTCGACCGGGCGGCCGCGTCGGCACCTTCGGGTGCCGCCGAGGAACGTCCGGGCTCCACAGGGCAGGGTGGTTGCTAACGGCAACCCGGGGCGACCCGCGGGACAGTGCCACAGAAAGCAGACCGCCAGCGCGAGCTGGTAAGGGTGAAACGGTGGGGTAAGAGCCCACCAGCGCCCCGGGCGACCGGGGCGGCTCGGTAAACCCCACCCGGAGCAAGGTCAAAAGGGCCGGCGCCCACAGGCCCGGCCTGCGCAGGCGTTCGAGGGCGGCCCGCCCGAGCCTGCGGGTAGACCGCTAGAGCCTGGCGGCAACGTCAGGCCGAGATGGATGGCCGCCCCCGGCCCGCAAGGCCGGGACAAAACCCGGCGTACAGGTCGACTCGTCCGTCGCCCCCTGATCACGCCGACTTGCGTCGTGAGCGAGTCCGTTCGGAGATCGGCTCTGCGTACGGTGCACAGCGTGCGGCAGCCACCAGAGGACGACGAGACCGGCGCGCAAGCCGAGGGTGCCTGGGACCCGGCGGGTGGGCAGGACCGGCCACCGTTGCCGCTGTGGAGCACTCCGCGGCTCAGCTCGATCATGAGCATCGGCGTTCCGGTGCTGCTGCTCGCCTTCCTCCTGGCCCTCGTTGGCTCCTGCGCCGTGCTGGCGATCGGGCTGTGGGTCTACAGCTGGTCCACGTGACGACCCGGCCCGGCCGCGCGCCGGACAGGTGGCGAAGCGGGGCTCAAGGCAGGTTTAAGATCCGCTTTGGCGGCTTGACCGGCCTCGATGCGTGGCCGGAGCATTTCGGCCGTGCGCAGGAGTCTCGTCGTCATGGCCGCCGCCGTGGTCGCGGCCGTCGTCATCACACCGTTCGCCGCGGCCCGGGCCGGGGAGTTCGATGTGGTACACGCCGTGGCCGGCGGCGGGCAGCCGGAGCCCGGCCACATCGACATGACGGGCGCGACGCCGGCGCCGGTGCGCGACGCGGCGCTGGCGTCCAGCCCGACCTCCGTCCCCGGGCTGTTCTACTGCCGCAAGTACCGCATCTGGAGCTACGCCGCCGGCCGCTACGTGGCCGAGGAGCAGGGCTTCGACGGCGACCAGCAGAACATGCTCCGCGCCCGGACGCCGGCCGCTCAGGTCGGCTCCTGGGAGGTGTTCGAGCTGTGCTCCGCCGACAGCGGGCACACCGTGTACCTCACCGCCCCCTCCGGCTACCTCGTCACCGCCGAGTACAACTTCACCGGCAACGCCCGCGGCATGCTGCGCGGGCGCGGGCAGTGGGTCGACGTGTGGGAGACCTTCGACGTGTGGACCGACAACGGCCGGTACTACCTGCGCAACCCGTCCAAGGGCACGTACTTCACCTGCCGCGTCGACTACACCGGCCTGTCGTACCGCATGATGAAGGCCACCGGCACCGCCGCGGGCAGCTGGGAGGCCCTGCGCTTCGACCCCGTCTAAATCACGATGTCGCGGCCCGGCAGCTCGTCCACCTCGCGCCAGGCCTGGACCCGGAGCGGGCGGACGCGGAAGTACAGGTAGTCCCGCAACGTCCGCGGATCGAACCCGGTCTTCTCGGCGAAGGCGTCGCCCTCGGCCGCCGACAGCTCGTCCGGTCTGAGCACCGTGACCGAGCCGTGGATGAGCACCACGTCGCGGGTCGGCCCGACGCCGATGCGCACCTCCGGCGCCGCGACGAGGTTGCGCGCGGTGGGCGTGCGCGCCGCCGTCGACAGCAGCAGCGTCTCGCCGTCCCACAGGAACGACAGCGGCACCAGGTACGGCGACCCGCCCGGCGCCGCCGTCGCGACCCACGCGTCGACGTCCTCGCGGAGCCGGCGCAGCGTGTCGGCCACGCGCTCGTCGTGCGGGCGGGGTGCCATGCGGTCACATCCTCGGTCGTCGGGCGCACGTCGGGCGGGCCCGGTGGACGGTCCGCCCGGCGTGCCCTCGTGGTGTGCTATCCCTGCCGCGCCAGGCGGGCCAGGTCGGCGAAGTACGCCGGGTAGGTCTTCGCCACGCAGCGCGGGTTGCGGATCTGCACGCCCGGCGCCCGCAGGCCGAGCAGCGCCATGCTCATCGCCATGCGGTGGTCGTCGTACGTCTCGAAGACCGTCGGCGCCGGGCGGCCGGGGTTGATGGTGAACCCGTCCTCGTCCTCGACGGCGTCGATGCCGGCCCGGCGCAGCTCGGTCACGACCGCGGCGACGCGGTCGGTCTCCTTGCGGCGGATGAACCCGATGCCGGTGACCCGCGTCGGGGAGTCGGCGAAGACGGCCACCGCGGCGAGGGTCTGCGCGGTGTCGGAGATGTCGGCCATGTCGACGTCGATGCCGTGCAGCTCGCCGGTGCCGGTCACGGTGATGTGGTCGGTGGTCCGCTCGACCCGCGCGCCCATGCGCTCGAGCAGGTCGGCGAAGCGCACGTCGCCCTGCAGGCTGCGGGTGCCCAGCCCCTCGACGGTGACCCGGCCGCCGGTGATGGCCGCGGCCGCGAGCGGGTAGGAGGCGGCGCTGGCGTCGGGCTCGATGTCGTACGCCGTCGGCCGGTACGCCCCTGGCTGCACCGTCAGCCCCTCCACGGTCACGCCGAACGCGGCCATGACCGCCGTCGTGGACTCGACGTAGGGGACCGACACCAGCGGCGAGGTGAGCTCGACCGTGAGCCCTTCGGACATGAGCGGGCCGGCCATGAGCAGGCCGGAGAGGTACTGGCTGGAGATGTGCCCGGGCAGCGCCACCTTGCCGCCGGCCACCGGACCGGTCACGGCGACGGGGAGGTACCCGGGCTGGCCCAGGTCCTCGACCGTCGCGCCGAGCTCGCGCAGCGCGTCCACGAGCGCGGCGAACGGCCGGGCGCGCAGCTGCGGGCTGCCGTCGACGATGCCGCGCGCCGGCCGCAGCGCCGCGGCCGGCAGCACGAACCGGCCGGTGGTGCCGGACTGGCGCGCGTCGAGGCTGACCTCGCCGGTCGCGGTCCGCGGGTCGATGCCGTCGACGAGGACCGTGAGCGCGTCCTCGTCCACGGTCACGCCCGCGCCCAGCGCCTCGACCGCGCCCAGCATCGCGCGGGTGTCGTCGGCGAACAGCATCCCCGTCAGCGTGCTGCGCCCGGGCGCGAGCGCCGCGCAGATCAGCGCGCGGTTGGTGATGCTCTTCGAGCCGGGCGGGCGCAGCGAGGCGTCCGGCGGCGTGGTCGGCGGCGTGACGGCGAGGACGTCCGGCAGGTCATCGGCATGTAGGCTCACCCGCCGATTGTCCCGCAGCGCCGTCAGGGTCTGATTTGGTACCCCAGGTCGACGGCCTCGAGTGAGACGGCACCCTCGGCCAGCCGCTCGCGGACCGCCTCCGACAGCCACAGCGTGCGGGGCGCCGCGCTGTCGGCCAGCCGCTGCGCGACGGCGGCATCGGGCGGTCCGCCGACGTGCAGGCCGAACTTCACGAAGGTCAGCGCGCGGGCGCGCAGATAGGCGGTGGCGTCCCCGATCGCCGTTTCCGGGGTGTCGTACACCAGCAGCGGGCCCCCGCCGGCGGTGCGCTCGGCGCGCCCGCCGGTCAGGTGCCGGGCCCACGCCGGCGGGGTCGGCGGAGCCGGCGATGCAGAGCAGGACGGGGGGCATGGGCCGCATCGTCGCGGACGCCGGGGGGAGCTGTCCACCATGGACGATGCCTTGGTTCGCCTCCAAACGAGGTCGGGCGGGTCGACCGGATGACCCGAATGTGTTTCCTCCGTTCGGCTCACCCTCGGGTGATCGTGGCCACACGCCGGCCGTCGAACTCCCGGTCCGCGGTGGGAATTGCACGCCCCGCCATGATCGCCGATCGCTTGTACCGCAAGGGATTCGGCATCGGCATTGGCGGCCATAGGCGGCCCTTTTCCCACCGCGCGCGTGTCGGCGACCGGTGTCGGCCGGTTGCGTCTACTGTGGAATCTGAACCAGCTATTTGCCGGTTTCGGTGGCGCGTGTTTCATTTGCGGTGCACAGTGATGTCATGAGCAGCAGCGGTGCTGAGCGGTACTACTGGTGCCTTTCTCACCACAGGGTCGAGTCCGAGGCCAACATGTGTCCGGGGATGGATCGCCTCGGCCCCTATGATTCGGCGTCAGAAGCCGAACGGGCCCTCGACAAAGTCCACGAGCGCAACGAGGCGTGGGACGCAGAAGACGAACGGTGGGAAGGCAAGCACTAGCAAGACGCCGGCGCACGGGGCGACCGCGAACCGCCCGGGCCACCCGGCCGCACAACCCGACCAACCGCACAACCCAACCGCGAACATCCCGCAGGACGCGGGAGAACTCCTCCAGGAGGACCACGATGGCCGCAGCTAAGAAGGCCACCACGAGATCGGCCGCAGCGCGCGCGGCCGCGACGACCGCGGCGGCCTCGGCCCCCGCTACGACCGACTCGGCCCCCGCCAGGGCCCGCAGGACGGTCGCGGCAAGCTCCACCCGTCGCTCGACGACCGCGGCGGTGACTCCCGCCGCCACCGCCGAGCCCTCGGCCGCCTCGGCGACGGCCACCAAGCCCCGCGCGTCGAAGTCGACGGCGACGAAGACGGCAACCCCGGCCGCTTCGTCGACGACCGTCAAGGCTTCTTCGTCCAGGACGGCCGCCAAGTCGGCGACCCCGGCGGCTTCGGCTTCGTCGAAGACGGCTTCCAAGGCGGCCACCCCGGCGGCCTCGGCTTCGGCTGCGTCGAAGACGGCCACCCCGGCGGCCCGCAAGACCGCGGCGTCGAAGACGGCAACCCCCGCGGCCGGCAAGACCGCGGCGCCGAAGTCGGCGACCCCGGCGGCCGGCAAGACCGCGGCGTCGAAGACGGCAACCCCCGCGGCCGGCAAGACCGCGGCGCCGAAGTCGGCGACCCCGGCGGCCCGCAGGACCGCGGCGGCCTCCAAGGCGGCGACCCCGGCGGCGTCGAAGTCCACGCCCGCCAAGTCGACGGCTGCGAAGTCGGCGACCCCGGCGGCCAAGAAGACGGCGGCGGCGAAGTCCGCCACCCCGGCGGCCCGCAAGACCACGGCGGCGGCCACGTCGGCCACCCCGGCGGCCCGCAAGACCACGGCGGCGGCGAAGTCGGCCACCCCGGCGGCGGCGAAGAAGACCGCGGCGTCGAAGGCGACGACGGCGGCCACGAAGACCACGGCGGCTTCCAAGCCGACCGCGGCCGCTTCGAAGTCGACGGCGGCTGCTTCGAAGTCGACGGCGGCGAAGAAGACCACGGCGACGGCGGCGGCCAAGAAGACCGCGGCGTCGAAGGCGACCCCGGCGAAGAAGACGGCGGCGTCGAAGGCCACGGCCCCGGCGAAGTCGGCCACGGCCGCGAAGAAGACGACGGCGGCTACGAAGGCCACGGCCCCGGCCAAGTCGGCGACGGCCGCGAAGAAGACGGCGGCGTCGAAGGCGGCCCCCGCCAAGGCCGCGGCGAAGTCGACGGCGGCGAAGAAGACCACGGCGACGAAGGCCACCCCGGCGAAGTCGGCGACCAAGGCCACCGCGACCAAGGCCGCGACCAAGGCGACCCCCGCCAAGTCGGCCACGAAGGCGACCGCGACCAAGGCGACGGCCACGAAGGCGGCCGCCAAGTCCACGGCCGCCAAGGCCACGGCGACGAAGGCGGCCGCGAAGGCGGCCCCGGCGAAGTCGGCGACCAAGGCGACGGCGACCAAGGCCGCGGCGACCAAGGCGGCCACGAAGGCCGCGCCGGCCAAGACCACGGCGAAGGCCACCCCGGCCAAGTCGGCGGCCACGAAGGCGGCGGCGAAGGCAGCCCCGGCCAAGACGACGGCGACGAAGGCGGCGGCGAAGTCGACGGCGGCCAAGTCCACCGCGACCAAGGCGACGGCGACGAAGGCCGCGACGAAGGCCACGGCCACCAAGGCGGCGACGAAGGCGACGGCGACCAAGGCGGCGGCGAAGTCGGCCCCGGCAAAGACGACGGCGAAGGCCACCGCGGCGAAGACCGCGGCCCCGGCCAAGGCCGCCGCGAAGGCCACCCCGGCGAAGTCGACCGCGACCAAGGCCACGGCGACGAAGGCCCCCGCGAAGGCGGCGGCCACCAAGACCACCGCGGCCAAGTCCACGGCGGCGAAGTCCACCGCGGCGAAGCCGACGGCGGCGAAGTCGACGGCCGCAAAGTCCACCGCGGCGAAGTCCACCGCGGCGAAGTCCACCGCGGCGAAGTCGACGGCGGCGAAGTCGACGCCGGCGAAGTCGACGGCGGCGAGTTCCACCGCGACGAAGGCGGCGGCCCAGGCTCCGGCGAAGTCCGCCGCGACCAAGGCCACGGCGGCGAAGTCCACGGCCGCGAAGAAGACGGCCCCGGCGAAGACCGCGTCCGCTCCGGCGAAGGCGGCGGCGAAGTCGACGACGGCCCGCAAGTCGGCGGCGAGCAAGGCCACCTCGGCCCCCGCCACGTCGCCGGAGACCGTGGAGGCCAACCCCGAGTCGCTGACCCCCGCGGTCGCCGAGCCGGTGACGCCCCCCGCGGTCGTCTCCGAGGGCGGCCTGGACGCCGGTACCGCCGTGGAGGACTCCGCGTCCACCGCCGCGTCGGGCCCCGCGACCGAGGCCATCCCGGGCCGCGAGAACGGCAACAACGCCGAGGAAGCCGCCACCATGACGCCCGAGGACTGGGCCAGCCTGGCCCGCCCGTAACGGCACCCACAACGGCCGGTCCGCCCTCATCGGAGGGCAGGCCGGCCGTTGTGCTGTCCGCGCCGCCGCGACGCGCCTGAGGCGCCTGAGGCGCCCGGGAACAGGCCCGGCCAAGGCTCGCCCACGCTCGCCGTCGCCCGGCGCTGACTAGCCCGGCGCCGACTAACCCTGTGTCGTTCGGTCCTACATTGCACAGTCCTACGTCGTCCGGCCCGGCATCGCCTGGCCAATGCGCCGATGACCCGAGGGCCGTGCCGAAGCGGGCTATACGTCCTGTCCGGGGCCTCCGAGCCGAGGGAGGACGCGGCGGTGGGGTGAGGGATGGCCGTTCGCCGGAGGGCGGGGGTGAGGCGGGCTGGTATGACTGAGCCGTGACCGTACGTCGTGTCGTCGCTCCGCGCATCGACTTCAGTGGGCTGCGCAGTGAGCTTCAGTTGCCCGAGGGGTTCTCCGACGAGGCCGAGCGCGAGGCCGAACAAGCCGCCGGGCGGCAGTTCGGCGATCGGGAGGATCGCACCGAGCTCGAGTTCGTGACCATCGACCCGCCCACCTCCAAGGACCTCGACCAGGCGCTGCTCCTGCTGCGGCGCGACGGCGGGTACCGCGTGCACTACGCCATCGCCGACGTCGCGGCGTTCGTCGAGCCGGGTGGGGCGCTGGAGAAAGAGACGTGGGAGCGGGGGCAGACCGTGTACCTGCCGGACGGGAAGGTGCCGCTGCACCCGCCCGTGCTGAGCGAGGGGGCGGCCAGCCTGCTGCCGGACCAGGCGCGGCCGGCCGTGCTGTGGACGATCGACCTCGACGGCGCCGGGAACACCACGGCGACCGACGTCCGGCGCGCGCTCGTGAAGAGCCGGGCCAAGCTCAGCTACGACGGGGTGCAGGCGGACGTGGACGCGGGGCGGCTGCACCCGTCCATCGCGCTGCTGCCCGAGATCGGGAAGCTGCTCGTCGAGCTCGGGCTGGCGCGCGGGGCCGTGAACCTGCCGATGCCCGAGCAGGAGGTCGAGCCGGACGGGGACGGGTGGCGGCTGACGCTGCGGGCGCCGGTGGCCGTCGAGGAGTACAACGCGCAGATCTCGCTGCTCACCGGGATGGCGGCGGCGCACATCATGCTCCAGGGCAACGTCGGGCTGCTGCGCACGATGCCGCCGCCGCCCGTCGAGACCGTCGCGGCGCTTCGGGTGGCCGCGGGGGCACTAGGGGTACCGTGGCCGGAAAATGCGACGCCCGGGCAGGTGATCGCCCGGATCGACCCCGCTCAGCCGCGGGCGGCCGCGTTCCTGGATCAGTCGGCCGAGATGATGCGCGGGGCCGGCTACACGGCGTTCGACGGGGCGCCGCCCGAGCAGCCGCTGCACGCCGCCGTGGCCGCGGCCTACGCGCACGTGACCGCGCCGCTGCGCCGGCTGGCCGACCGCTATGTCACCGAGGTGTGCCTGGCGCTGCACGCGGGGGCGGAGGTGCCGTCGTGGGCGCGCGCGGCGCTGCCGAAGCTGCCCGAGGTGATGACCCGCACCGACCGGGTGGCGGGCGCGGCCGAGCGGGGGGCGGTCGACCTCGTCGAGGCGGTACTGCTGCAGGGCCGGGTGGGTGAGACGTTCGAGGCCGCCGTGCTCGACGTCGACCCGCACAAGCACCGCGCGGACATCGCGCTCGACGACCCGCCGGTGCGGGCGCGCTGCGAGGGGACCGACCTGCCGGTGGGGGAGCGCATCGCGGTCCGGCTCACGGAAGCGGACCCGGCCAAGCGGAAGGTGGTCTTCCAAGGGGTACAACAGAAGACATGACCTACGACCAGAGCGCCCTGCCCGACGTCTCGGGCCTGTCCGTCGGCATCATCGGCGGCACCGGGCCGCAGGGGCGCGGCCTCGCGTACCGTTTCGCCCGCGCCGGCCAGCGGATCCTCGTCGGATCCCGCTCGACCGAGCGCGGCGAGCAGGCGGCGCGCGAGCTCGCCGAGATGCCCGGCGTCCGGCCCGGTGTCGTGTCGGGCGGCGACAACGCGCACGCCGCCGGCGCCGACGTCGTCATCATCGCGGTGCCGTGGGAGGGCCACGCGGGGATCGTGTCGGAGCTGGCGCCGCTGCTGATCGGCGGCAAGATCGTGGTGGACTGCGTGAACCCGCTCGGGTTCGACAAGCAGGGGCCGTATCCGCTGCGCGTCGAGGAGGGCAGCGCCGCCGAGCAGGCCGCCACCCTCCTGCCCGACGCCCGGGTGTGTGCGGCGTTCCATCACGTCAGCGCGGTACTGCTGACCGACCCCGACGTCGAGGCCATGGACCTCGACGTGCTCGTGCTCGGCGACGACCGCGACGCCACGCTGCAGGTGCAGGCGCTCGCGGCGCGGATCGACGGGATGCGGGGCGTGTTCGCGGGGCGGCTGCGCAACGCGGGGCAGATCGAGGCGCTCACGGCCAACCTGATCGCCATCAACAAGCGGTACAAGGCCCACGCCGGCATCCGGGTGACCGACCTGTGACCGACGTTTTCGACCCCTGGTCGCCCGAGTTCCGGTCGGCGCCCTACCCGGCCTACGCGCGGCTGCGCGAGCAGTCCCCGGTCGTCTGGTTCGAGCCGAGCCGGCAGTACCTCATCTCGCGCCACGAGGACGTCAACGCGCTGCTGCGCGATCGCCGGCTCGGGCGCAGCTACCTGCACGTGGCCACGCACGAGGAGATGGGGCGGGCGGCGCCGCCGCAGTACCAGGAGCCGTTCTGGACCCTCAACAACAACGGCATGCTCGACCGCGAGCCGCCGGACCACACGCGGCTGCGCCGGCTCGTGTCGCAGGCGTTCACCCCGCGCCGGGTCGAGGCGCTGCGCCCGGTCGTGCAGCGCCTCGCCGGCGAGCTCGTCGACGCGTTCGTGGCCGAGGGCGGCGGCGACCTCATCGCGCAGGTGGCCGAGCCGCTGCCGGTGACCGTCATCGCCGAGCTGCTCGGCATCCCCGAGGCCGACCGGCACGCGTTGCGTCCCTGGTCGGCGGCGATCTGCGGGATGTACGAGCTGAATCCCTCCCGGGAGACGGCCGAGGCGGCGGTGCGGGCGTCGGAGGAGTTCTCGGAGTACCTGCGCGGCCTCGCCCGCCGCCGCAAGCAGGACCCGCGCGACGACCTCGTGAGCGCGCTCGCGGCGGTCGAGGGCCTCAGCGAGGACGAGCTCATCGGCACCTGCGTGCTGCTGCTCAACGCGGGCCACGAGGCGACGGTCAACGTCACCGGCAACGGCTGGCGCGCCCTGCTGCTCAACCCCGACCAGCACGCTCTGCTCAAAGCCGATCCCGAGCTCATCGGTACCGCGGTGGAGGAGCTCATGCGCTACGACACCCCGCTGCAGATGTTCGAGCGGTGGGTCCTCGAGGACATCGAGGTCCGCGGGGTGGCGATCCCGCGCGGCAGCGAGGTCGCGCTGCTGTTCGGCTCGGCCAACCACGACCCGGCCGCCTTCGCCGACCCGTCGCGGCTGGACCTCACCCGCCGCGACAACCCGCACATCTCCTTCGGCGCCGGCATCCACTACTGCCTCGGCGCCCCGCTGGCGCGCATCGAGCTGGCCGCGTCGTTCGGCGCGCTGCTCTCCAAGGCGCCGGATCTGCACCTGGTGGAGGACCCCGTCTACAAGCCCAACTACGTCATCCGCGGCCTGGAGCGCCTGCTCGTCGCCGTCTGAGCCGCATGTTTCGCTCCACGATCATGCGATTTGGCGGGGACAAATCGGACAGGCCATATCTGGGAGAGATGGCGACGTCCAATTTGTCCGCCGCGTTTTCATGATCGTGGAGCGAAATGTCGTCGACGCTCGTGGAGTGCATCGCACCACGCCGCTGCACTCCACCGGTGCGCAACCGGCCAGCCCTTGTCTGCGAGCGCCCGAGCGGCGCTGCGGGGCCCCTAAGTTGCGGGTCGCGTGCCGCTGCGCGATGCCGTGCCGGCGGCCCGCCATCTTGTCCGCGCATCGCAACCAAGCACGCTGTGAGTCGCGGCGCGGACCGTTTCACCACCACTGGCCGGATTTATCGCCTGTCGGGGTATAAATCCGACAAGTCGCGGCGCGGAGCGCCCGACTTGTCGAAAAACCGGCCCGGCGCCAGCCAGCGCGCCGAGCCGGGGGAGAGAGCAAGGCAGGTCAGTCGAAGGTGTGTTCCTGGGCCGGGAAGACGCCCGAGCGGACCTCGTCCGCATAAGCGCGCGTCGCCTCCGAGAGGGCGCCCGCCAGGTCCGCGTAGCGCTTCACGAAGCGCGGCGTGCGGCCCGTGCGCAGCCCCGCCATGTCCTGCCAGACCAGCACCTGGGCGTCGGTGTCCGCGCCCGCGCCGATGCCGATCGTCGGGATGTGCAGCTCGTGCGTGATGCGCTTCGCCACCTCGCCGGGGACCATTTCGAGGACCACGGCGAAGGCGCCGGCCTCGGCGACCGCGTGGGCGTCGTCGACGACGTCCTCGGCGGCGTCGCCGCGGCCCTGGACGCGGTAGCCGCCGATGGTGTGCTCGCTCTGCGGCGTGAAGCCGATGTGCGCCATGACCGGGATGCCGGCGCTGGTCAGGGCCGCGATCTGCGGGGCCACGCGGCGGCCGCCCTCGAGCTTGACGGCGTGGCAGCCGCCCTCCTTCATGAACCGTACGGCGGTGCGCAGCGCCTGGGCGGGGCCCTCCTCGTAGGAGCCGAAGGGCAGGTCACCGACGACGAGGGCGCGCCTGGTCGAGCGGACCACGGCGCGCACCAGCGGCAGCAGCTCGTCCTCGCTCACCGAGACCGTGGACTCGTACCCGTACACGTTGTTGGCCGCCGAGTCCCCGACCAGCAGGACGGGAATGCCGGCCTCGTCGAAGATGCCGGCGGTGTACTGGTCGTACGAGGTGAGCATCGGCCAGCGCTCGCCGCGCTCCTTGGCGGCGATCAGGTCCCTGGTGCGAACGCGGCGGTTGACGGCTCCGCCGTAGAGGGACGGGACTTCGGACATCAGCGTCCTCCTGTTCAATCCTCGAGGCCCCATGCGGGGTCCCCGGGCTACCCCCCGATGGTCGCACCGCCGGCGCCGATTGCGCCCGTTCGGATGCGGTTTTTCACAGACCGGAACCGGGAATGGGGGCCGGTTGGCCTCGGCGCTCCGCCTCCTCGTTGCGCCACCGGGCGAGGCTGCGCACCCGAGGCCCGGGCACGTGCCTGAGGGGGTGGAGGTCGCCGTACAGCGCGAGGTGCCCCTCCTGGTCGGCCAGCGCCATGAGCACCACCCCGCGCACCCGCTCGTGCAGGTTCTTCAGGGCGACGCCGTCGAGCGCCAGGTTGGCCAGGAAGCCGTCCAGCATCGGCTGGATCGGCTCGACCCGGAAGTCCAGGCCGGTGCGCCGGGCCAACTCCTGCGCGCCCTCCCGCGAGTCCGTGAGAGCGGGCATCGACACCCCGACGACCGCCGCCGGGCCGAGCGCGTCGCAGGCGATCGCGGCGGCCACGGCCGACTCGATGCCGTCCGACAGGTCCAGCGCCGCGCTGCGGAAGCCGCTCTGGCGCGCGTGGTCGCGCAGCCCCAGGACGAGGGCCTGCCAGGCCTCGGCCTCGCCGGTGAGCCGCGCCGCGATCTCGGGCGGCGGCGCCGGCCGCGCGGGCTCGCGCACGGCGTCCGACAGCACGAGGGCGTCCGCGCGGGTGCCGGCGGGCAGGTCCAGGTCGAGGACCAGCAGCTTCTCCACGAACTGGGGCGCGCGGGCGATCAGGGCGCCGTCCGGGCGTACCACCATTGAATCCCCGTCGAAGACCAGCTCGTGCAGCGCGCCGACGAGGTTCACGCAGGCCACGACGGCGTCCTCCGCCGCCGCCCGCGCGGCCAGCCCGGCCAGGCGCGAGTCGTCCGCGTCCGGCTCGTAGGGCAGCGCGCAGCCGTGCACGACGAGCCCGGCGCCCGGGCCCTCGGCCGCGACGTCGACGCCGCCGATCCGGTAGGCGCCGCCGTCGTGCATCGTGCCGCGGTACAGGGCGCGCAGGCCGGGCAGGCCGGCCAGCACCACGATGTCGCCCAGGCCGCGCGCCGCCAGGCGGCGGGCCAGCTCGCCGCCGTCGAGCGCGAGCGGTGGGAACGCCACCACGTGGGCGCCCTCGGCCACCGCGCGGGCCGTCCAGGCCAGCACCTGGGACGCGTCCCCGACGGTGAGGTCGGCCTGGGCGAGCGCGAGTCGCAACCGGGGCATGCCCCCAGTGTTTCCCAGGAGCCGGACCGTTCACTCCGGCGCGGGGGGAGATACCTCGGTCCGGTAACTTGTGTGTAATACCGTCGGGCGAGACTTGCCCGAATTGGCCGTGTACAGATCGCAGCTCGTGGGGGCAAAACCGTGGACCGTCAGCAGGAGTTCGTGCTCCGGACGCTCGAAGAGCGCGACATCCGCTTCGTGCGGCTGTGGTTCACCGACGTGCTGGGCACGCTGAAGAGCGTCTCCGTCGCGCCCGCCGAGCTCGAGTCGGCGTTCGAGGAGGGCATCGGCTTCGACGGCTCGGCCATCGAGGGCTTCGCCCGGGTCTACGAGTCGGACATGGTCGCCATGCCCGACCCGACGACGTTCCAGGTGTTCCCGTTCGAGGGCGGCATGTCCGGCGAGAGCGCCCGCATGTTCTGCGACATCACGCTGCCGGACGGCTCGCCGTCCTGGGCCGACCCGCGCCACGTGCTGCGCCGGGCTCTGTCGAAGGCGGCCGAGAAGGGCTTCACCTTCTACACCCACCCCGAGATCGAGTTCTTCCTGCTCGAGAGCCTCGGCGAGGGCGGCAACGTCCCGCAGCCGGTCGACACCGGCGGTTACTTCGACCACACCACCCACGCCGTCGCCCGCGACTTCCGCCGCCAGGCGGTCCTCGCGCTGGAGCGGATCGGCATCTCGGTCGAGTTCAGCCACCACGAGGTCGCGCCCGGGCAGCAGGAGATCGACCTGCGCTACGCCGACGCGCTCACCACGGCCGACAACATCATGACGTTCCGGCACGTCATCAAGGAGGTCGCGCTGTCGCACGGCGTGCACGCGACCTTCATGCCGAAGCCGTTCACCGAGCAGCCGGGCAGCGGCATGCACACGCACCTGTCGCTGTTCGAGGGCGAGCGCAACGCGTTCCACGATGCCAGCGACCCGATGAAGCTGTCGAAGGTCGGCCAGGCGTTCATCGCCGGCCTGCTGGTGCACGCCCGGGAGTACACCGCCATCACCAACCAGTGGGTGAACTCCTACAAGCGGCTGTTCCCGCAGACCCTGCCCAACCGGATCACCGAGTCGCCGGCGTACGTCTGCTGGGGCCACCGCAACCGCTCGGCGCTGGTGCGCGTCCCGGCCTACGGCAAGCCCAACTCCGCCCGGGTCGAGGTCCGCTCGCTCGACTCGGCCTGCAACCCGTACCTCGCCTACGCGGTCATGCTCGGCGCCGGCCTGCGCGGCATCGAGCAGGGCTACGAGCTGCCGCCGGGCGCCGAGGACGACGTGTGGGCGCTGACCGACGGCGAGCGGCGCGCCGCCGGCTACGAGTCGCTGCCGGAGAACCTGGCCGAGGCGATCGACGTCATGGCCGGCTCCGAGCTGGTCGCCGAGGTCCTCGGCGAGCACGTCTTCGACTTCTTCCTGAAGAACAAGCGGACGGAGTGGGAGGAGTACCGCCGGGTGGTGACCCCGTTCGAGCGGGAGCGCTACCTCGGGATGATGTGACGCTTCATCCGTAGCGCTCGGTCTTGATGCTCCTGGCGTCGTGGCCGAGCGCCACCATGACGTCCGCCACGGTCTCCACGAAGCCGGTCGGCCCGCACACGTACACGCTGGGCTCGAAGTCCTTCGGCCACGCGTGCGTGTTGATGTCCGCGACGCCGACCCGGCTTCCGCGCACGCGGGTGTAGACGTACTGCACGTCGAGCCCGCCGTCGTCGCGTGCCCGCCGCCGCAACTCGTCGGCGTAGATGACGTCCTCGGGCGTGCGGACCGAGTACATCAGCTTGAACGGCGTTTTCGCGCCGCTCTCGGCCCGCGACCGGATCATCGCCATGAGCGGCACGATCCCCGAACCGCCCGCGATGAGCTGGACGGGCGCGGGGTCGGTGGGCCGCCACACGAACCAGCCGCCGATCGGCCCGCGAAGCTCGATCGACTGCGAAATGTCGTAGATATCGGTCAAGTACGGCGAAACCTCGCCGTCGTCGACCCGCTGGACGGTGACCTCGACGCCGGACGCCGACGCGATCGAGTAGCTGCGCTGCGCCGTGTAGCCGTCGGGCGCCGTCAAGCGCAGATCCACGTGCTGGCCCGGGAGGTGCCCAGGCCAGTCCGGGACGTCGAAGACCAGTGTCCGCGCGGTGCGCGTCTCCTGCCGGGCCGAAACCAACGTGGCCTTACGCCAGCTCAGTCGCCCTCCGCTTCGCTCCGGGCGCCCGAGCTTCGAAGCTGTGTTCATTGCTGAGCGGCCCCTCCGCTTCGCTTCGGACCGCTCAGTCGCCCTCTGCTTCGCTTCGGACCGCTCAGTCGCCCTGGTACCGCTGCTCGCGCCATGGGTCTCCGTAGTTGTGGTAGCCGGCCTCCTCCCAGAAGCCCGGCTCGTCCTCCAGCATCATCCGCAGCCCGTGGATCCACTTCGCGGACTTCCAGAGGTACAGGTGCGGCACCAGCAGTCGCGCCGGTCCGCCGTGCTCGGCCTCCAGGGCCTCGCCCTCGTACCGGTACGCCACCCACGCCTGGCCGTCGAGCAGGTCCTCCAGGGGGAGGTTGGTGGTGTAGCCGTCGTAGGAGTGTGCCATGACGTAGTCGGCGGCCGTCTCGACGTCCTCCATGAGCGTGTCGACCGGCACGCCCCGCCAGCCGGTCTGCAGCTTCGACCACTTCGTCACGCAGTGGATGTCGACGGTGACGTCCTCGTACGGCAGGGCGGTGAACTCGCCCCACGTCCACTTCTTCTGCTCGCCCGTCTCGGTGGTGATGACGAACTCCCACCGGTCGGTGCGCAGCCGCGGCGTCGGCCCGGCCGAGAGCACCGGGAAGTCGTGCGCGAGGTACTGGCCCGGCGGGAGGTCCGGCTGCTGTCGGCGGCGGGTCCCGCCGAAGCCCGGCGTCAGAGTGCTCATGCGTCCATCCTCGCTCAGGCCCGGCTCACCAGGGTCCCGGCGTCGGCGTCGAGCACGGCCGGCGCGCCGACGACGACCGTCTCCTGCCCCTCGCCGTGCCCGATCGGCAGCCCGGCCAGCACCGGCACCCCGAGCCCGCCGAGCCGCTCCGCGAGCACGTCGGCGACCGAGCCCGTCCCCTCGCACTCGGTGAACTGCCCGAGCGCGATCCCGCGCACCCCGGCCAGCGCACCCGCCCGCAGCAGCTGCGTCAGCATCCGATCGATCCGGTACGGCGCCTCGCCGACGTCCTCCAGCAGCACGACGGCCCCGGCGAGGTCCGGCATGTCGACGGTGCCGAGCGTGCTCACCAGCATCGCCAGGTTGCCGCCCAGCAGCACGCCACTCGCCCTTCCCGAGCCCGGCCCGGGTGTACCGCGGACCGTCAACGGCCCGTCCGTCATCAGCGCCCGGCGCAGCGACTGCGCCGACGACGCCGGGGTGCGCGCGTCCAGCCAGGCGCCGCCCGGGCCGTGCACGGCCGGCCAGCGCCCGTGCCGCCACGCCGCCAGCTGCAGCGCGGTGATGTCGGAGAAGCCGACGATCGGCTTGGGCTCGCCGAAGCGGACGCGCTCGACGATGCGCTGCGCGCCGTAGCCGCCGCGCGTGCAGATCACCGCGCGCACCCGCGGATCGGCCAGGGCGGCGTTCAGGTCGTCGAGGCGGGCATCATCCGTACCGCCGAAATAGCCACGACGATCCAGGACGTGCGGCGCCGGCTCGGCCCGCAGCCCCCACGACTCGAGCAGCTCCACGCCCCGGGCGACGCGCTCGGGCGCCGCGGGGCCGGACGGGGACACGAGCCGGACGACGTCGCCGGGTTCCAGAGGCCGCACGGTCGTTATTGTCGGGACGTGACGATCGAGAGCTTCCCCCGGGGTTCTACAGCACTTGTGGTCGAGAACGATCCGTCGGACGGTCCCGGCCGGCTGGGGGACTGGCTCGTGTCCGGCGGGCTGCGGCCGCACGTGCTGCGCCCGCACGCCGGGGATGCGCTGCCGGAGAACCTCGACGAGTACGCCGCGCTGGTCGTGCTCGGCGGCGAGCAGGACGCCTTCCCCGACGCCGGCGGCGAGCGCGGCGCGCCCTGGTTCGACCAGCTCGACGGGCTGCTGCGCAAGGCGGTCCGGCACAAGGTGCCGACCCTGGCGATCTGCCTCGGCGCGCAGCTGCTCGCCCAGGCCCACGGCGGCACCGTCGAGCGCAGCGCCGCCGGGCCCGAGATCGGCGTGCGCCTGGTCGCGCGCCGCGACGTCGCCGACAACGACCCGATCTTCGCCGCGGTGCCGTTCGCGCCCGACGTCCTGCAGTGGCACCTCGACGAGATCGTCGAGCTGCCGGCCAACGCCACCCTGCTGGCCGCGTCGACGAACTACCCCGTCCAGGCGTACCGCATCGGCTCCGCCGCCTGGGGCCTGCAGTTCCACATCGAGTGCGACATCGAGATGTTCGCGCAGTGGGCGATGGAGGGCGTCGGCACGCTCGGCGAGCTCGGCATCGACGCCGTGGAGCTGCTCGAGCGGGTCGATGCCGCGCTCGGCGACGTCGAGGAGATCTGGAAGCCGTTCGTCGAGCGGTTCGCGGCGGTCGCCCTGGGCCGGGTGCCGCGCGCCGGCGAGGGCGGGCTGCGCTCCCTGCCGCTGATCGGGCCGCGCTGATGGACCCGACCGCCAAGACCGGCCCCGGCCATCTCGCGCGCTTCGGCTTCACGGCCAGCGAGCGCACCGAGGCGATGGCCGGCCCCGACGGGCTGGGGCTGTGGGACCCGGAGGGCCGCCGCCCGGTCGACGACGAAGCCGCGGCCGTGCTCGACACGCTGTACTTCGCCGCCGACCCCGACCTCGCGCTGTTCCAGCTGCACCGGCTCGTCGAGGCGGCGGGGGAGGAGGTCACCGTCGCGGTCCGCGAGGACAAGGCCCTGCGCCGCCGCCTCATCGGCGTCCTCGGCGTCTCGGCGACCCTCGGCGACCTGCTGGTGGCCAACCCCGACGAGTGGCGCGAGCTGGTCGGCGAGCAGAACCGGCGCGCGGCCGGATACTCCACGCGCGACGTGTCCACCGTGCCGTTGCTGCGCAGTGGGTACCGCCGGGAACTGCTGCGCATCGTGGCCGCCGACCTGACGGGCGCCGCCGACGTCGAGATCACCATGCGCCGCCTGACCGAGCTCGCCGACGCCACCCTGGAGGCGGCCCTCGCGATCGCCGTCGCCGAGCGGGGCTCCGACGCCTGCCGGCTCGCCGTGATCGCGATGGGCAAGTGCGGCGGCCGCGAGCTCAACTACGTCAGCGACGTCGACGTCGTCTTCGTCGCCGAGCCCGATCACGGCGCCGACACCGAGACCGCGATGCGGGCCGGCAGCGCGCTCGCCGCGCGCATGATGGAGATCTGCGGCCACGTCGCCTGGCCCGTCGACGCCCAGCTGCGCCCCGAGGGCAGCCGCGGCGCGCTGGTGCGCACCGTCGCCTCGCACCTGGCGTACTACAAGAAGTGGGCCAAGACCTGGGAGTTCCAGGCCCTGCTCAAGGCCCGCCCGGCCGCCGGCGACATCGCGCTGGGTCAGGTGTGGCTGGCCGAGCTGCAGCCGCTCATCTGGTCGGCCGCCGAGCGCCCCGAGGCCGTCGACGAGGTCCGCGGCATGCGCCGGCGCATCATCGAGGCCATCCCGCGCGCCGAGGTCGACCGCGAGATCAAGCGGGGCCCGGGCGGCCTTCGGGACATCGAGTTCGCGGTACAGCTGCTGCAGCTCGTTCACGGCCGCGCCGACGAGTCGCTGCGCACCCCGACCACCCTGGCCGGCCTGCGGGCGCTGATCGAGGGCGGCTACGTCGGCCTGGCCGACGGCGAGGCGCTGCTGCGCGCCTACCGGTTCCTGCGCGTCGTCGAGCACCGCCTGCAGCTGCAGCGCCTGCGCCGCACCCACACCGTCCCCGACGACCCGGCCGGCCTGCGCTGGCTCGCCCACGCCCTCGGCTACCGCCCGAACGCCGCCCGCGACGCCGTCGAGTCGTTCCGAGCCGAATGGGTACGCCACGCCGGCGAGGTCCGCCGCCTGCACGCGAAGCTCTTCTACCGCCCGCTGCTCGAGGCCGTCGCGCGGGTCCCCTCCGAGCAGCTGCGCCTCACCCCCGACAAGGCCCGCGCCCGCCTCGACCTGCTCGGCTTCGCCGACCCGGCCGGCGCGCTGCGGCACATCGAGGCCCTCACCGGCGGCCTGTCGCGAACGGCGGCGATCCAGCGCCAGCTGCTGCCGGCGATGCTCAGCGAGTTCGCCGACGCCCCCGAGCCCGACCGCGGCCTGCTGGCCTACCGTCAGGTGTCGGAGAAGGTCGGCAATACCCCGTGGTACCTGCGCCTGCTGCGCGACGAGGGCCCGGTCGCCCTGCGCCTGGCGCGGCTGCTCGCCCTGTCGCGGTACGTCACCGAGCTCCTCGTCCACGACCCGGAGGCCCTGCGCCTGCTGGCCGACGACGCCGAGCTCGTCCCGCGCAGCGCCGAGGTGCTCACCGAGGGCTTCGCCGCCGCGGCCGCCCGCCACGACGACCCCGAGGCCGCCATCAACGCGGTGCGCGCCCTGCGCCGCCGCGAGCTCTTCCGCATCGCCTGCGCCGACCTGCTCGGCCTGCTCGACGTGACGGAGGTCGGCGACGCCCTGTCGGCGGTCATCGACGCCACCCTGCGCGCGACGCTCGGCGTCACCGGCGCCTCGGCCCCGCTGGAGTTCGCCATCATCGGCATGGGCCGCCTGGGCGGCGCCGAGACCAGCTACCCTTCGGACGCCGACGTCCTGTTCGTCTACGAGACCCCCGCCGGCATGGCCGAGGACACCGCGAGCGGCGTGGCCCTGACCATCGCCGAGGAGCTGCGCCGCCTGCTGGCCCGCCCGGCCCACGACCCGCCGCTGGGCGTCGACGCCGACCTGCGCCCGGAGGGCCGCCAGGGCCCGCTGGTGCGCAGCCTGGGCGCCTACAAGCAGTACTACGCCCGCTGGTCGAAGGTGTGGGAGGCCCAGGCGCTGCTGCGCGCCCGCGCGGTCGCCGGCTCCGAGTCCCTGGGCGCCCGCTTCCTGTCCTTGGCCGACGCCACCCGCTACCCGGCGGGCGGCCTGACCCGCGACCAGATCCACGAGATCCGCCGCCTGAAGGCCCGCGTGGACAGCGAACGCCTCCCGCGCGGCGCCGACCCCGCCACCCACACCAAGCTGGGCCGCGGCGGCCTCGCCGACGTCGAGTGGACCGTGCAGCTGCTGCAGTTGCAGCACGGCCACGCCGTACCGTCGCTGCGAACCCCGCGGACGCTGGAGGCCCTGACCGCCGCCACGGCCGCCGGCCTGCTCGACCGGTCCGACGCCACGGCTCTGGAGGCCGCCTGGCGCCAGGCCTCGCGCGTGCGCAACCTGCTGACGCTGGTCCGCGGCCGCCCCACCGACCAGCTCCCACGCCAGGGCCCCGACCTGGCCGCGGCCGCCTCGGTCCTGTCCCCGTCGTCCGAACCCCAGGAGTTCCTCGACGACTACCTGCGCGTGGCCCGCCGCGCGAGGGCCGCCGTCGAGCGCATCTTCGACGACGCCTAACGCTTCTTCCGCCTCCGCGACCCACCCATCGCCTCGGCGATCTCGTCCCGCGCTAGGCGCGCCCGGCGTGTTGTCGGGTGGCTGGGTTCAGCGTGGCGGCGAGATTGCTCCTGGTGGTGAGCGTGTCCGGATCGTCTTCTCCGAGCACGCGGCGCCGCCGGACCAGGGTGTCCTCGTCCATCTCGCGCGCCTCACGGTCCAGGCCGAGCGCCGCCACGACCACGGCGAGATTGCTGGCCGAGCGCAAGGTGTCAGGGTGGTCCTCGCCGAACACTGCCCGCTTGCGATCAAGGGTGTCCTCCGCGAGCGGACGCATCCGGTCGTACCGGCCGATGTCCCGATAGGTCCATACCAGTTCCGTCGCGGCGAGCAGCGTGTCCGGGTGGTCCTCGCCCAGCGTCTCGCGCCACGCCGCGACCAGGCGCGCCGCCAGATCATGGGCCGGTCGTGGCTCGCCCCGCACGAGCAGATGGACGATGGCATCGCGAGCGAGGAGGCGCAGCGCGGGGTTGGTCGTTTGGGCAGGGTCGGCGGCCAGCAGGTGCGGCAATAGGCGGCCCCAGGCGGGCCAGTTGGCAGTGTCGCGCGGGTCGCCTGGCTCGGCCGCGCCGAGGACCGTCTCGATGCGGGCGCGCAACACGGCCGCGTCCACCGGGGGGAGTTGGTCGCGGAGGACGGCCTGGACGAGGCGGTGCAGGACCAGGCCGTCGGGGGTGACCCGGGCGAGGCAGTAGGTGCCGATGCGGCGCTCGCTGCGGGCCCGGGCCATCGGCTTGGCCATGACGGCCGACAGCGGGCCGAGCAGAGGCAGATCGGCGGCGATGGCGGCGATGAGCTCCGGGTGGACCGGCTCCGGCGCGAGCAGGGCGCAGACCTGCAGCATCGCGAGGGCGGCGGGGTCGAGGGCGGCCAGCTTCTCGCTGCTCAGGGCGATGACCGTGGCCAGGGAGCGCGGGTAGTCGATCGGGCGGCCCTCGTCCAGGACCACCTGGGCCTCGTCGTGCAGCGCGGCCAGGTACTCGTCCACCGACATCGCGGTCTCGGCCAGGAAGCCGGCGGCCTGGGCCAGGGCCAGGGGGAGGTCGCCCAGGGCCTCGGCGATCCGGGCGGCGTCGGCGGCGGCCATGAGCGGGAGGTGGGTGGTGAGCAGCTCGACCGACTCCGCGCGGGTCAGCACGTCGACGTCGAGGACGCGGGCCAGGTGGGTCCAGTGGCGGCTGCGTGAGGTGATGATCACGTGGCCGATGCCGCCCGGGAGCCAGCGGGTCAGGTCCTCCTCGGCCTCGGCGTTGTCGAAGATGAGCAGCCAGCGGTCGGTGGCGCGCAGGCGGGCCTTCACCGCGTGCTCGGCGATCGTGCTGTCGGCCTGCGGGTCGACGACGCCCAGGGCGACGCCGAGGGCGGTGTACTGCTCGCCGATCAATCCTGCCTGCTCGGCCGAGATCGACCACACGATGTCGTAGGCGTCCTTGTTGCGGTGCGCGTACTCGGCGGCGAGCTGGGTCTTGCCGATGCCGCCCATGCCGCACAGCGCCTGCACGGCGTCGGGGCCGCCGGCGGTGAGGCGCTCGCGCAGCGTGGCCAGCTCGCGCTCGCGGCCGGTGAAGCCGGCGTTGCGGTGCTCGAGGTTCCAGATCTCGGGCCACACCCCGGGCTGGCGCGGGGCGGGGACCACCGGGTCGGCGGGGGCGCCCTGGAGGTACACCGTCATGTGGTTGCCGGGCTGCGCCCGCGCGTCGATCGTGGCGCCGTCGCCGGTCACGGCCACGCCGTCGACGCGGCCGGCGGCGAGCGCGCGCCCGCCCGGGGCCGACGGGCCGATGCCGGTGGATGCTTCCATCGCCCCGGCTTATCACATCGGGGCGACCGGGCCGACGGTCAGGGCCGGGGAGCGAAACGGCCCGCCCCCCGGAGGGAGCGGGCCGTTCGCGAGGCGACGATCAGACGTCGTAGTACATGGCGAACTCGTGCGGGGTCGGGCGCAGGCGGACCGGGTCCACCTCGTTGGCCCGCTTGTACGAGATCCAGGTGTCCACCAGGTCCTGGGTGAACACGCCGCCCTCGAGCAGGAAGCCGTGGTCGGCCTCCAGGGTGTTGAGCACCTCGTCGAGCGAGCCCGGGACCTGCTTGACGTTCGCGACCTCCTCCGGCGGGAGGTCGTAGAGGTCCTTGTCGATCGGGGCCGGCGGCTCGATCTTGTTCTTGATGCCGTCCAGGCCGGCCATCAGCATGGCCGAGAAGGCCAGGTAGACGTTGGCCGACGGGTCCGGCACGCGGAACTCGACGCGCTTGGCCTTCGCGTTGGTGCCCGTCACCGGGATGCGCGTGCAGGCCGAGCGGTTGCGCTGCGAGTACACCAGGTTGACCGGCGCCTCGTAGCCGGGCACCAGGCGCCGGTAGGAGTTCACGGTCGGGTTGGTGAAGGCCAGCAGCGACGGGGCGTGGTGCAGCAGGCCGCCGATGTACCAGCGGGCCGTGTCCGACAGGCCGCCGTAGCCGGCCTCGTCGTAGAACAGCGGCTCGCCGCCCAGCCAGAGCGACTGGTGGGTGTGCATGCCCGAGCCGTTGTCGCCGAAGAGCGGCTTCGGCATGAACGTCGCGGTCTTGCCGGCCGCCCACGCGGTGTTCTTCACGATGTACTTGAACAGCTGGAGCTGGTCGCCCGCGTGCAGCAGCGTCGAGAACTTGTAGTTGATCTCGGCCTGGCCGGCGGTGCCCACCTCGTGGTGCGAGCGCTCGACGACGAAGCCGGCGCCCAGCAGCCGCTGCACGATCTGGTCACGCAGGTCGGCGTAGTGGTCGACCGGCGGGACCGGGAAGTAGCCACCCTTGTAGGCGGTCTTGTACCCGCGGTTGCCGCCCGGCTCTTCCTTGCCGGAGTTCCACCAGCCCTCGATGGAGTCGATGTAGTAGTACGCCTGGTTCGCCGACGTCTCGTGGCGGATCGAGTCGAAGATGTAGAACTCCGCCTCGGGGCCGAAGTACGCCGTGTCGGCGATGCCGCTCGACTTGAGGTACGCCTCCGCCTTCTTCGCCACGTTGCGCGGGTCACGCGAGTAGGCCTCGCGGGTGAACGGGTCGTGGATGAAGAAGTTCAGGGCCAGCGTCTTCTCGACCCGGAACGGGTCGATGAACGCCGACGTGGCGTCGGGCAGGAGCAGCATGTCCGACTCGTGGATCGCCTGGAAGCCACGGATGGACGAGCCGTCGAAGGCCAGGCCCTCGCTGAAGACCTTTTCGTCGAATGACTCGACCGGGACGTTGAAGTGCTGCATCACGCCCGGCAGGTCGCAGAAGCGAACGTCGACGAAGCGGACACCCTCATCCTTCACGTATCGCAACAGCTCTTCAGAATTGGCGAACACTCGTCCTCGTCCTCCAGATCGCAGGCATGACCAGTCTGGTGATCACTTCAGTGTGAAGGTGGCTGGTTGGTCGCGACCGTAGAACCGTGCGATTGCCCCGGCGTGTCTCGATTGTTTCCGCTGTGTTTCGCCGGTCGTGAGTCGCCCGATCAGACGAGGTGCGCGGTTCGGTAGTCTGACCCGCCGTGGAACCCGCACCGCTGGCCCGCCGTTTCGGCGCGCTGCTGATCGACTGGATCTCGTGCCTGCTCATCGCGGGTGCCTTCGCGAAGCCTACCGATGAGCCGTGGCTCGCGCCGGGCATCTTCGTCGTTGTGTACGCCCTGTTCCTGGGCTTTTTCGGCCAGACGCTGGGCATGCGGCTCATGCGCATCCGCTGTGTGTCCATGAACACAGGGCAGCCGCTGGGTGTACCGCGGGCGCTCCTGCGGGCCGTCGTCATGCTCCCGCTCATCACCGCGCTGATCATGGACGAGCACCAGCGCGGCCTGCACGATCGAGCGGCCGGCTCGGTCGTGCAGGCCGTCTGACGGTTGTTCAGCGCCCGCGCATCGCCTTGAACTGGCCCTTCGGGGGCTTCATGTTCTTGGGCAGGGCGCCCCGGGGCATCTGCGGGCGCGCCGAGAGCGCGGTCAGCCGCTTGTCCAGGGAGTTGACGTCCTTGGCGGTGATCGAGCGGGGCAGCTTGACCAGCGTCGTGCGCAGCTTGGCGAGGGGGATCTGGCCCTCCTCGTTGCCGACGATGTAGTCGCGCAGCTCGGCGTTGCCGATCACCTTCACCAGGCGGCGCCGCTCCTGGCCGAGCAGCCCCTTGACCCGGCTCGTGTTGCCCTCGCCGATCAGGATCACGCCGGGGCGGCCGATGACCAGGTGCACCATGTCGAACTGCGTCGTGGACGCGATCGCCGGGCTCACCCGCCAGTCGCCGCGCATGTTCTCGATGATCGACGCCGCCGCGCCCGGCTGCCCCTCGGCCTCCTTCATCATGGCCTTCTGCGAGCGCAGGTTGAGCACGATGACGGTGCCGAGCAGGGCCAGCAGGATGCCCAGCGGGGACCAGATCCACGACACGCCCAGCGCGATAGCGATGCCCACCGCGATCAGCGGCACGAGGACAACCGTCACGACGAGCGGGACGAACGCCTTGTCGCGCTTCGCGGTGAACGAGAACACCATGCCGATCTGCTTGAGCCGAGTGAAGAAGGAAACCTTCTCCGGCTCCTGGGCCTTTGCCATGCCTCCGAGTCTAGAGGGATGACATCACGCGTTGAGAGCCCGGTTCTCCAGCGCCTGGCGGTACAGTCGGCCCGCCCGGTAGGAGGAGCGCACCAGCGGCCCGCTCAGCACGCCCGCGAAGCCGATCTGCTCGGCCTCCTCGCGCAGCTCGACGAACTCCTCCGGCTTCACCCAGCGCTCGACGGGGTGGTGGCGGGGCGACGGCCGCAGGTACTGCGTGATCGTCACCAGCTCGCAGCCGGCCGCGTGCAGATCCTTCAGCGCCTGCGACACCTCGGACCGCTCCTCGCCCATGCCGAGGATCAGGTTGGACTTGGTGACCAGCCCGGCCTCGCGGGCGCTGGTCAGCACGGCGAGCGAGCGCTCGTAGCGGAACGCCGGGCGGATGCGCTTGAAGATCCGCGGCACGGTCTCGACGTTGTGCGCGAGCACCTCGGGCTCGGCCGCGAACACCTCGGCCAGCAGCTCCGGCTCGCCGTTGAAGTCGGGGATGAGCAGCTCGACGCCGCAGCCCTCGACGAGGGCGTGGATCTGCCGGACGGTCTCGGCGTAGAGCCAGGCGCCGCCGTCGGGCAGGTCGTCGCGGGCCACGCCGGTCACGGTGGCGTACTTCAGCCCCATCGTCGCCACGGACTCGGCGACCCGCCGCGGCTCGTCCGCGTCGAACTCGGCCGGCTTTCCGGTGTCGATCTGGCAGAAGTCGCAGCGGCGCGTGCACTGATCGCCGCCGATGAGGAAGGTCGCCTCGCGATCCTCCCAGCATTCGTAGATGTTGGGACAGCCGGCTTCCTGGCAGACCGTGTGGAGGCCCTCGCGCTGGACGAGCCCCCGCAGGTGCGTGTACTCGGGACCCATCTTGGCCGAGACCTTGATCCACGGCGGTTTGCGCTCAATCGGCGTCTCCGCGTTTCGCGCTTCGATGCGCAGCAGACGACGGCCTTCGGGAACAACGGCGGTCACGGTTCGAAGACTACGCCCGGGGGCTGCTCGATCCATGGGAACGCGATTGACGTCACGTTGGCGAGGTTTCCCGAACGGGTGGTACGGCAATGAGGCATTCGTGGCGCTCAGCAACACGATCATGATCTTTTCCGACGGCAACCCCGTCGACGTGCTTCGCTCCTACCCCATCCTCGACAAGCCGGCCACGCGCACACTCGTCGAACGGCTCTTCCCCGGCGCGACCGTGGAGGAGATCGGCGACGAGCTGCTCGTCGACGCGCTCAACCCGCCCGCCGACGTCGCCGTGGTCGGCTGTTTCGCCGGCCTCGACCTGGTGTGCAGCTGGGGCCTCACCCCGCGCCGCCCGTCGGAGCTCGACCCGGCGGTGCTCGCCGCCACCGAGCGGCGCAACGTGTATCTCCACGCCGCACACAGCGACGCCGCCTGGTGCAGCTACGGCGTCTGGCGGGACGGCGACCGGGTGCGCGCGCTGAGCGTCTCCGCCGACCCGGGCGTGCTCGAGGACGAGGGCGACCCGCTCGGCTTCGAGCCCGCCGACGTGGACCCGGTCGAGCTGGGCTGCGTCTCGATGCAGGCGCTGTTCGGGTTCGCGTGCGACGACCAGGATCGCCTCGACGACGTCGACCCGGAGCTCATTCCCGTCGTCGCCTACCGGGTGCTCAGTACAGCGTCTTGAGGTGCCGCTCCACGATCGGCAGGACCTCCTCGACGGTCACGTCCCGGCCCAGCTCGGCCGACAGTGACGTGACCCCCGCGTCGCGGATGCCGCAGGGCACGAAGATGTCGTACCGCGAAAGGTCGCAGTCAGCGTTCAACGCGAACCCGTGCAGCGTGACCCCGCGGGCGACCCGGATGCCGATGGCCGCGACCTTGCGCTCGGGCCCGCGCTCGTCCGCCGCCACCCAGACGCCGCTGCGCCCCTCGACCCGCATCGTGGCCACGCCCAGCTCCGCGCAGACGTCCATGAGCATCTGCTCCATGCGCCGCACGTACGCCACCACGTCCACGGGATCGGCCAGCCGCACGATCGGGTAGCCGACCAGCTGCCCCGGCCCGTGCCAGGTGATCTTGCCGCCGCGGTCGACGTCGATCACCGGCGTCCCGTCGAACGGCCGGTCGGCGGGCTCGGTGCGCTTGCCGGCCGTGTAGACGCTCGGGTGCTCCAGCAGCAGCACCGTGTCCGGCGCCGCGCCCTCGGCCACCTCGGCATGGATGCGCCGCTGCTCGGCGAGCGCCGTCTCGTAGTCGACCAGCCCGGCCTGGATGATTCGCACGAGGCCAGACTATCCCGCCCCGGATTATGTGGGATTCGGACATAGTGGTGCGTCGAAGCTCACACCTACCGTGGTGCTCCATCCGAGAGGAGGGCACCGCCATGCCCCGCATCCTGCGCCTCGTCCTGCCCGCCTTCGCGGCGCTCGCCGCCGCCATAGCGCTCACCACCGTCTCCACGCCGGCCTACGCCGCCACGCTGACCAGCGTCGCCGGCTTCGGGTCGAACCCCGGAAACCTGACCATGTACTCGTACCGCCCCGACGGCCTGCCCTCGGGCGCCCCGCTCGTGGTGGCGATGCACGGCTGCACCCAGAACGCGAACGACTACTTCACCAACTCCGGCTGGCGCAAGTACGCCGACCTGTGGCACTTCGCGCTGGTCCTGCCCGAGCAGAAGTCGGCGAACAACAGCACGAGCTGCTTCAACTGGTTCGAGACCGGCGACACCGCCCGCGGCGGGGGAGAGGCGCTGTCGATCAAGCAGATGGTCGACTACGCCGTCGCGAACTACGGCACGAACGCCGCCCGCGTCTACGTCACCGGCCTGTCCGCCGGCGGCGCGATGACCGCCGTGATGCTCGCCACGTATCCCGACGTCTTCGCCGGGGGCGCGATCATGGCCGGGCTGCCGTACCGCTGCGCGACCTCGACGACGAGCGCGTACAGCTGCATGAACCCGGGCGTCGACAAGACCCCGGCGGCGTGGGGCGACCTGGTCCGGGCGGCGTATTCGGGGTACAGCGGCGCCCGCCCTCGCGTCGCGATCTGGCACGGCACCTCGGACACGACGGTCGCCCCCGCCAACGCCACCGAGCTGCGTGACCAGTGGACCAACGTGCTCGGGGTGTCCCAGACGCCGACCTCGACCGCGTCCCTGCCCGGCGGCACGTCGCTGTCGAACTACGGCGACCAGGTGAAGGTGTACCTCGTGTCGGGCATGCCGCACGCCACGCCCGTCCACCCCGGCTCGGCGACCGACCAGTGCGGCACCGCCGGGACGTACTACAAGGACACGATCTGCTCGTCGTACTACCAGGCGGTGGACTGGGGCCTGGACAACGGCACCGCGCCCTCCCCCACCCCCTCGGCTTCCGCTTCTCCGTCTCCCACCCCGTCGCAGGGCGGCGGCGGCCAATGCGTCCGGGCGACGAACTACGCCCACGTCTCCGCGGGCCGGGCGCACCAGAGCCTCGGGTACGTGTACGCCAACGGCTCCAACCAGAACATGGGCCTCTACAACGTGTTCACCACCCACGGCCTGCGCCAGACCGGCGCGAACTACTGGGTGATCGACGACACGGCCTGCTGAAGGGCCTCGTCGACGGTCTGGTGCGCGAAGGTGAACCCCGCGCGCACCAGCACCGCCGGCATCACCCGCTGGCTGGCCAGGGCCTCCCGCCCGAACTCGCCGACCGCCATGCGCAGCGCGAACCCCGGCACCGGCAGCAGGTCGGGCCGGTTCAGCACGCGCCCGAGCGCCGCGGAGAACTCGGCGTTGGTGACCGGCTCGGGCCCGGTGAGGTTGACCGGCCCGGAGATCTCGCGATCGAGCAGGAACGACACGGCGCCCAGCCAGTCCGGCACCGAGATCCACGGCATGTACTGCCGCCCGTCGCCCATGCGCCCGCCCGCGAACAGCCGGAACTGCAGGTACAGCGGCTTGAGCAGCCCCGCTTCCTTGTCGAGCGGAAACCCGGTCCGCATCAGCACGACGCGGGTCCCGGCATCCTCGGCCGGGTGCGTCGCCGCCTCCCACACCTTGCACAGGTCGGCGAGGAACCCCTCACCCGCGGGCGACGACTCGTCGACGGCCCGATCGCCGGTGTCGCCGTAGTACCCGACCGCGGACGCGTTGAGCAGCACCCGAGGCTTACGCTCGGCCGCGGCGACGGCGAGCGCAATGGTCCGCGTGGTATCGACCCGGCTGTCGAGCAGGACCTTCTTGTACTCCGCCGTCCACCGCTTGTCCCCGACCCCGGCCCCCGCCAGGTTGATCACGGCGTCCGCCTTCGCCACGACGGAGGCGTCAAGCACGCCGGCCGTCGGGTCCCACCGCACCTCACCCGGCCGCGGCGGCCGCCGAACCAGCGGCGTGACGTGATGCCCGGCATTGCGCAGGTGCGACACCAGGTGCCGGCCAAGAAAGCCGGACGCCCCCGCGATGAGGATCTGCATATGGTCATCTTGCCTGTTTTGGGTACTGCGAAATCAAATCTATCTAGGTAGACTTTGCGGTGTGCCGCGCGCTCGCCGCCCTTCGCCACAGACCTCCGCCGTCCTGCGCGCCCTGGCCGCCGCCCCCGACGTGTGGCGCCACGGCTACGACCTGTCCCGCGAGGTCGGCCTGAAGGCCGGCACCTTGTATCCGATCCTGATCCGCCTGTCCGACGCGGGCCTGCTGACCGCCGAGTGGGAGCCGGACCCTCCGCACGGCCGCCCCCCACGCCACCTGTACCGCCTGACCCCCGACGGCCTGGCCCTTGCGCGCGCCCTGCCCGTGGCTACGCCATGGAGTGCTGGGGCAACCCTCCGGAGTCGGGAGGCGTGATGGGGAGATCGGGTTTTTTCGGTGGGGCTAAGCTGAGGTTGGGAAAATCGCCGGCGGCCACCGGCTCGCCCCGTGGCCTGGCGATGACCCCGGAACGCCTGCTTGAGCTGCTGCTACGCCCAGTCCCCGCCACGCGCGAAACCTGGAAGTCCGCACTGCGCGCCGAGCTGGCCGGCTTGGACGACCCTCGCGCCCGCTGGTCTTTCGCGCGCGGCTGCTGGCCCCTGCCGCTGCGCTACGCACTCTCGGGCCCGCGCCGGGTCGGCCTGCTGGTCTTCGCCACGGCTTCCGCCGCCATGGTCTTCGACTGGCAGGTGAACCGCGACGGCCCGGCCGCGTGGCTCTGCACGCCGCTGCTGGTCTGGTACGTCGGCCTCCTGCTGGCCGGCACCGCCCGCCGCTCGCCCCTGACCCGCCGCACAGTGGCGACGGGCGGCGCGACGGCCTTGGCCACGACGGCGGCCGCGCTGGCGATGACGCTGCTCGCGCCGGCGTCGAGCTGGGAGTTTCCGGTTGCGGTCGCGGCGGTGGCGGCGCTCGTGGCCGCCTCGTTCGCCGTCCGCGAGCAACGCCACGTGGCCTGCCGGGGTCGCGGCGATGCGGCCGCGCTTGCTGCCGGCGAGCCCCGCCTCGCGGCCGCACGCGACGCCGGAGATCCTGTCGCGGGCGAGACACGGCCGATGGGCGCGCGAGAAGCTGGCGATTCCGCCGCGGGTGAGCCCCGTTCGGCGGTCGCGCGGCAGGCTGGGGCTTTCGTTGCGATGGCTGGGGGTTCCGGACCGATGGGGGCGCGGCCGGCTGTTGCGGGGCAAGGTCGGCAGCGGGTGGGCGCGGCGCTGTGGGCGGCGGGCGGCGTTGCGCTGCTGCTGCCGGTCGCCGCGTTCGCGGCGCTGGACCTGAGCCCGCTGTGGGGCGGCGGGGGAGTGCCGGCCAACGGGCTGGGGGCCGAGCCGCCCGAGGCCCGCGACGCCTACGCCGGCCTGCTGCTGGTCGCCGCCGCGGCGGCCGTGGCGCTGACGGTGATCACGAAACGCCGCTCGCCGCGACGGTCGTCGTCGCGCTGATCGCGGTCACGCGTCGTCGTCGCGTTGACCTGCGGTGATGGGTCGCCGCGGCCGGGGGCGTGCTGGCGCTGGTCACGGCCGTCGCGGTGCGCCGAGTCGCGCGGGGCGGCGGGGAGTGCCGGCCAACAGGCTGCGGGCCGAGTCGCGCGGGGCGGCGGGGAGTGCCGGCCAACAGGCTGCGGGCCGAGTCGCGCGGGGCGGCGGGGAGTGCCGGCCAACAGGCTGCGGGCCGAGTCGCGCGGGGAGTGCCGGCCAACAGGCTGCGGGCCGAGCCGCGCGGGGCGGCGGGGGAGTGCCGGCCAACGGGCTGGGCGCCGAGCCGCCCGAGACCCGCGACGCCTACGCCGGCCGTGGCGCTGACGGTGATCACGAAACGCCGCTCGCCGTGACGGTCGTCGTCGCGTTGACCCCGGAGGCGGGCTCGCGTGAGGCGATCCCCTCACGGCCGTCGCGGTGATCCGAGTCGCGCGGGCGGCGGCGGGCGGTGAGACGGCGAGGGGCGCCCCGCGAAGCCGCGGGGCGCCCCTCAACGTGCGGTGCCGAAAACGGCTACAGGCCCAGGTCGGCCTCGAAGTTGCCGGCCTCCAGGCGCTCCTTCACCGTGGTGAGGAAGCGCGCGGCGTCCGCGCCGTCGACGATGCGGTGGTCGTACGACAGCGCCAGGTACACCATCGACCGCGGGGCGATGATCTCGCCCAGCTCCGGGTCGCTGACCACGACGGCGCGCTTCACCACGGCGCCGGTGCCCAGGATCGCCACCTGGGGCTGGTTGATGATCGGCGTGTCGAACAGCGCGCCGCGGCTGCCGGTGTTGGTCAGCGTGAACGTGCCGCCGGCGATGTCGTCCGGGCTGAGCTTGTTGTTGCGGGTCCGGTCGGCCACGTCAGCGATGCGCTTGGCCAGGCCGGCCAGGTTGAGGTCGCCGGCGTTCTTGATGACCGGGACGATCAGGCCCTTGTCGCTGTCCACGGCCATGCCCAGGTGCTCGGCGTCGTGGTACGTGACGGTGCCCGCCTCCAGGTCGATCGACGAGTTCACCGCGGGGTGCACCCGCAGCGCCTCGACCGCGGCGAGAGCGAAGAACGGCAGGAACGACAGCTTCACGCCGTGCGTGGCCTGGAACTGCGCCTTCGCCTTGTCCCGCAGCTTCGCCACCTTGGTGACGTCGACCTCGACGACCGTGGTGAGCTGCGCCGAGATCTGCAGCGACTCGACCATGCGGCGCGCGATCAGCGCGCGCATGCGGGTCAGCTTCTGGGTCTGGCCGCGCAGCGGGCTCGGCGCCGCCTTCGGGGCCGGGGCCTGGGCGGGCGCGGCGGCCGGGGCGGCGGCGGGCGCCGGCTGCGCGGCGGCCTCCTTCGCCTTGGCGGCCGCGTCGAGCACGTCCTGCTTGCGGATCCGGCCGCCGACGCCGGTACCGCTCAGGGACGACAGGCTCACCCCGTGCTCGGCGGCGAGCTTGCGGACCAGCGGCGTGACGTACCCGGCCTCCTCCTCGACCTTGCCGTTGCCGCCCGCCGTCGCGGTGACGTTGGTCGCGGGGCCGGCGTGGACCGGAGCGGCGGCCGCGGGCTGCGGCTCGGGCTCCGCCTTGGGCTCGGCCTTGGGCTGCGGCGCCGGCGCGGGCTCCGCCTTGGGGGCGGGGGCGGGCTCAGCCTTAGGAGCGGGAGCGGGAGCAGCACCGGCCGCGCCGATGATGGCGAGATCGGCGCCGACCTCGGCCACCTCGTCCTCGGGGACCTTGATCTCCAGCAGCGTGCCGGAGACCGGCGACGGGATCTCGGTGTCGACCTTGTCGGTGGAGACCTCGAGCAGCGGCTCGTCGGCCTCGATGCTGTCGCCGACCTGCTTGAGCCAGCGGGTGACGGTGCCCTCGGTGACACTCTCGCCGAGCGCGGGCATCTTCACCGCCGTGCCCTCGGCCGGACCCGACGGAGCCGCGGCGGCGGGCGCGGCAGCGGCCGGCTCCTCCTCCTGGACTTCCTCGGAAGGAGCGGCCTCGGGCTGTACCGCAGCCGGCTCCTCTGCTTGTGCGGGCTCCTCGGCAGCCGCGGGCTGAGCCTCCGAGCCGTCGCCGATGACGGCCAGCTCGGCGCCGACCTCGGCGGTCTCGTCCTCCTGCACGACGATGCGCGTCAGCACGCCGGCCGCGGGGGACGGGATCTCGGTGTCGACCTTGTCGGTGGAGACCTCGAGCAGCGGCTCGTCGGCCTCGACCTGGTCGCCCTCCTGCTTCAACCAGCGCGTGACGGTGCCCTCGGTGACGCTCTCGCCCAGCCGTGGCATGGTGACCGATACCGGCATATGAAACTACTCCTTGTACGGTTGCCAGTTGACTCAGTGGACGTGCAGCGGCTTGCCGGCCAGCGCCAGGTGCGCCTCGCCGAGAGCCTCGTTCTGCGTGGGGTGCATGTGCACCAGCGGGGCGACGTCGCCCGGGAACGCCTCCCAGTTGTAGATCAGTTGGGCCTCTCCGATGAGCTCGCTCACCCGGGCGCCCACCATGTGGACGCCGACGACCGGGCCGTCCTTGACGCGGACGAGCTTCACGAAGCCCGCGGTCCGCAGGATCTGGCTCTTGCCGTTGCCGGTGAGGTCGTACTGCAAAGTCTCGATCTTGTCGTCGCCGTACACCTCGCGGGCCTTGGACTCGTTGAGCCCCACCGAGGCGACCTCCGGCTCGGAGTAGGTCACGCGCGGGATGCCGGACTCGTCGAACACCTGCGGGTGCTGGCCGGCGATCTCCTCGGCCACGAAGATGCCCTGCTGGAAGCCTCGGTGCGCCAGCTGTACCCCGGGCACGATGTCGCCCACCGCATAGACGCCCGGCACCGAGGTGCGCAGCCGCTCGTCCGTGAGGACGAAGCCGCGCTCCATCTTGATGCCCTGCTCCTCGTACCCGAGGTTGGCCGTGGTCGGCCCGCGCCCGACGGCCACGAGCAGCAGCTCGGCCTCGATCGTCTCGCCGCCCTGGATCGTCACCTTCACGCCGGCGTCGGTGCGCTCGACGCCCTCGAACGGCTTGCCGACCTTGAACTTGATGCCCCGCTTGCGAAACGCCCGCTCGAGCGCCTTGGAGCTGGCCTCGTCCTCGACCGCGAGCAGCCGGGGGAGCGCCTCGACGATGGTCACGTCGACGCCGAAGGACTTCCAGGCGCTGGCGAACTCGCAGCCGATGACGCCGCCGCCGAGGACGATCGCCGAGGCCGGCACGTGGTCGAGGCCGAGCGCGTGCTCGCTGGTGATGACCCGCTCGCCGTCGACGACCAGGCCGGGGAGCGTCTTGGAGTAGGAGCCGGTGGCCAGCACGATGTTTTTCGCGGTGTACCGCGAACCGGCGACCTCGACGGCGTCCGGCGCGACCAGGCGCCCCTCGCCCTCGATCAGCTGCACCTTGCGCGCCTTGGCCAGGCCCTGCAGCCCCTTGTACAGCTTGGTGACCACACCGTCCTTGTACGCGTTGACGGCCTTCATGTCGACGCCGTTGAACGACGCTTGGACGCCGAACTGGTCGGCCTCGCGCGCCGCGTCGGCCACCTCGCCGGCGTGCAGCAGCGCCTTGGTCGGGATGCAGCCGCGGTGCAGGCATGTGCCGCCGAGCTTGTCCTTCTCGACCAGCGCGACGGACAGGCCGAGCTGTGCCGCGCGGAACGCGGCCGCGTAGCCGCCGCTGCCTCCGCCCAGGATCAGGACGTCGAAGGAGTTGGCGTGTGGGTCGCTCACGAATTCTCCCAGGTAATGCACGGGCCAGCCGGCTCGTGACTGTGCGAATGCGGGGTTCGCCCTTCGCAAATGACGATCCTCGGCCATCTTGTCACTTGCGCTGCCCGCCTGCGACGGTAGGTGCCCTTAGTGGGGTCCTGCGCGTGGCCTTTGCGTCGTACCCTGTGCACGGCATCGACGGGAGGAGGCTGGACAGGTGGCGTGGTTCCGACGGAAGCCGGCAGCCGGTGGCCGCAGCGCGAGCCGCGAGGACCTGGCCTATCTCGAGGAGTTCGTGCGCTCGAGGCGCGGCGTGGAGGGCTTCATCGAGCCTCGCACGACCGTGACCGAGACAACACTCCTGCTCATCGCGCACGACGGCGAGTGGACCCGCCGGCGCATGGAGAGCCCCCAGGCGGCGCGCCAGTTCGCGCACCGCCTGAGCATGCCCATCTACGACATCGCGCTGGTGGGATATCCGCAGCGCTGGCGCGACTACAACGCGCGCAACAAGAAGAGCTGAGCCGGGCGGCACTACTCCGCCGCGATCTCCTCGATCAGCTCGACCAGGGTCCGGACCGGTACGCCCGTGCCGCCCTTGGACCAGTACCCGAACGGCTCGCCCGAGTGGTAGCTGGGGCCGGCGATGTCGATGTGGGCCCACTGCACGCCCTCGGCGACGAACTCCGACAGGAACACGCCGCCCTGCAGCATGTGCCCGGCCCGGTCCATCCCCGAGTTGACCTGTGAGATGTCCGCCACCTCGGAGTCCATGCCCTTGCGCACGTCCTCGGGCAGCGGCATCGGCCACGCGGGCTCGCCGGCCCGCTCGCCCGCGTCGCGCACCCGCTCGCACAGCTCCGGGGTGCCCATGACGCCGGCGATGCGCTTGCCCAGCGCGATGACCTGCCCGCCGGTGAGCGTCGAGACCTCGAACAGGTAGTCGGGCTCGTCCTCGCAGGCCCGGGCGATCGCGTCGCCCAGGATCATCCGGCCCTCGGCGTCGGTGTTGAGGACCTCGACCTGGGCGCCGCTGTACATCTTCACGACGTCACCCGGCCGGTACGCGCTGCCGGAGACCATGTTCTCGGCCATCGGCGCGTACGCCACCACGGCCACCTTCGGCTTGAGCTGCGCGATCGCGAGCATGGTCGCGGCCACCGCGGCGGCGCCGGACATGTCCGACTTCATCTCCCACATGCCCGCGCCCGGCTTGATGGACACGCCGCCGGTGTCGAACGTGATGCCCTTGCCCACGAGCGCGACCCGCCGGGTGGCGCCGGCCGGCTCGTACGCGATGCGCACCAGCCGCGGGGCCGCCGCCGAGCCCAGGCCGACGGCGAGGATGCCGCCGTACCCCTGACGGGCGAGCGCCTTCTCGTCGAGCACGGTCACGTCCAGCGCCGCGTCGCGCGCGGCCGCGGCGACCTGCTCGGCGAACTGCGGCGGCCGCAGCTCGTTCGGCGCGGTGTTGATCCAGTCGCGGGTCCGGCCGACGACCGCGCCGAGCACGCCGGAGCGCTTGAGCGCCGCCTTCGCGGCCTTCGAGCCGGCGTCGGGGACGTGCACCAGCACCTTGCGCACGGGGTCGCGGCGGCTCGCCGAGGGCTTGGACTTGTACCCGGCGAACCGGTAGGCGCCCAGCAGCGCCCCCTCGGCCACGGCCCGCACGCCCGCGCTCGGCTCGGCCTCGTCCAGCGGCAGCACGAGCGCCATCGAGGCCGACCCGGCCAGCGCCCGCGCGGCGGCCCCGGCCGCCCGGCGCAGCGACTCCGCCGGCGGCGTCCGGCCCTCGTCGCCGTCGACCGGCGCGCCGAGCCCGACCGCCACGACGATCGGCGCCTTCACCGCCCCGAACGCGGCGAGCTTCGTCACCTCGCCGAGCGCGCCGGTCGCGCCGAGCGCCCAGAGCGTCTCGGCGAGCCCGCCCCCGGGCCGGTCGCCGAAGGCGGCGGCCACGCTTTCCGCGCCGGGGGCGAGCAGCAGCTTCGCGTCACCCCCCGCAGGCGCGTAGACGCCGATGACGATGGCGTCGGCGGCGAGTCCGGCTGGGTCGGTGTCGACCAGGGTCAGGGAGGTCACTACGGCTCCACATTACTCATGGTTGTGTGCGCTTCGGGTGCGGCCGATTTTCACTGCGGCTTATCCGCAGCTTCAGCATGCCGCCGAATCGGGTGCAGGACACGATAACCAACGCGATAGGTTGCGGGCATGACGCAACCCTTGCGGCACCCCGCGTTGTATCACCGTCATGCGGCGCTCGGTGCCAAGTTCGCGGCGTTCGGCGGCTGGGAGATGCCCCTCGAATACGCCGGCGGCGGCGTGCTCAAGGAGCACACGGCCGTCCGCGAGGACGTCGGCGTGTTCGACGTGTCCCACCTGGGCAAGGCCCGGGTCCGCGGCCGTGGCGCGGCCGCCTTCGTCAACGCCTGCCTCAGCAACGACCTCGACCGCATCGGCGCCGGCCAGGCGCAGTACACCCTGTGCCTGGCCGACAACGGTGGCGTGGTGGACGACCTCATCGCGTACCGATTCGGCGACGACGACGTGTTCCTCATCCCCAACGCGGCCAACACGGCCGAGGTGGTCCGCCGCCTCTGCGCCGTGGCCCCCAACGGCATCAGCGTGGTCGACCAGCACGAGCTGTTCGCCGTGCTCGCGGTCCAGGGCCCCCGCTCCACGGAGGTGCTGGCCGGCCTGGGCCTGCCCACCGACCACGACTACATGAGGTTCACGGTCTCCGCCTACAACGGCACCGACGTCGTCGTGTGCCGCACCGGGTACACCGGCGAGCACGGCTACGAGCTCGTCATCCCGTCGCACGACGCGCACACTCTGTGGGACGCGATCGTCGAGACCGGCGCCCGCCCGTGCGGCCTCGCGGCCCGCGACACGCTGCGCACCGAGATGGGCTACCCGCTGCACGGCCAGGACCTCTCCCTCGACATCACTCCCGTCCAGGCCCGCGCGGGCTGGGCCGTCGGCTGGAACAAGCCGGCCTTCTGGGGCCGCGAGGCGCTCGTGGCCGAGAAGGCGGCCGGCCCGCGCCGGCTGCTGTGGGGCATCGAGGCGCTCGACCGGGGCATCCCGCGCGCCCACATGTCGGTCCTGCCCGCCTCGGGCGACGCCCCGATCGGCGAGGTGACGAGCGGCACATTCTCCCCGACCCGCAAGGTGGGCATCGGCCTGGCGCTGATCGACACCGAGTCGGGCGTGGGCGAGGGCGACGAGGTTTCGCTGGACGTCCGCGGCCGTCGTTCGGCGGTACGCGTGGTGAAGCCCCCCTTCGTGAAGTCCTCGGTCCGCTGAAGCTGACCCCCGGCGCCGTCTCCTGGGGACGCGCGCCGGGCGGCCCGGCGTTGGGATCCGTAAATGTCCGCCACTCCGTGACGGACATTTACGGATTTTTCGGTTATGTCCGTTCGCGCGCATACGGCAGCGGCTCTTGGCGGCGCGTAATTGGCCACGCCGGCTGCGCTTTCCGACAAGTCGGGCACTCCGTGCCACGACTTGTCGGATTTATACCCCTTCAGGAGATAAATGCGATAAGTCGCGGCACGAAGTGCCCGACTTATCGTGCTGCGCACCGGGCGGCCAACCGGGCGCGTTTGCCACGTTATAGACCCGGTTCTCCATGCTGGGAGCGAAAACTGCATGAACGCTCCCTGATCATGTGTTCGCGCGGAATCGCGTGATTGTGGAGCGAAAGCACTCGGTGGACGGTCGTCGCACCTGAAGCTGCGCCGCGGACCGCACTCGCCAGCGGTCGCGAGACGGGGGAGGGGCAATTGCCATCGGATGCCGCGCACATAACCGAAATTTCCGATATGTCCGTCACGGAGTGGCGGACATATCGGAGACCGGGCCGCGGGTGCTGGCACGCACACGGCGGCGATCGGGTCGCGCCTGTGGGCCGTCGTCGACGACGAGTCGGCGCCGGGAGGCGTGCCGTGCTAGTTCGCCTGCGCCGATGGCCGCGTCGCGCACGTGGTTCCGTGCCGCGCTGATGGCCGCGGCGGCCCGGGACAGTGCCGAGCGGGCCCTCAGGCCGTCGCCAGCACCACCAGCGCCGCCGCCGTCGACAGCTCGACCGCCGCCCCGATCACGTCCCCCGTCACCCCGCCGAGCCGCCGCCGAGCGTGCGCCGTCAACCCCCACGAAATCGCCACCGCGGCCACAACCGCCAAAGGCCCTCGCCAAACGTCAACCAGCCCCGCCGCCAACGCCACCACGACAGCCACCACGCCCAGCAGGGTCAAGGGCACCGTCCCCGCGACCAGCACCCCCATCCCCTCGGGCCGCGCGGCCGGCACCCCCCGCCGGCAGGCGACCGTCGCACCGAGCCGCCCCGCCGCAAAAGCGGCGGTCAAGGAAGCGAGCGAAGTCACAAAGGGAGCGGCCAGGAGCGTGGTGGCGGCCGCGGCATTGAGCAGCAGTACCGAAGCAATGGCCGCCACCCCGAACGGCCCGATATCAGACTTTTTCATAATTTCCAGGGCACGCGGCGCCGGGGCATACGAGCCGAGGCCGTCCGCCGTGTCCGCCAGGCCGTCGGCGTGCAGCCCGCGGGTCAGGACCAGCGACAGCGCCACGAGCGCCGCGGCGCCCACGAACGGCGAGGCGCCGAGCAGGACCAGCAGGCGCGCCAGGAGGGCCAGCACCAGGCCGAGCAGGGCGCCGGCCAGCGGGGCCAGGAGCATGGCCAGGCGTACCGTCGGCCGGTCGAAGCGGATCGCCCGGATCGGCGCGACGGTGAACAGGCTCAGGGCGAGGCTCAGTCCTCCCACGACGGTTTCACGTACGGCATCTCGGCCGTCGGCGAGTCCGCCACGACGCGCTGGATCTCGGCCTCGATGTCCGCCTGGTCGGGCTGCGGCTCCTCGGCACGCGGCGGCGTCGCGGCGGCGATCGTCAGGGCCGTGTTGACCAGCGGCAGCGCCGTCAGCGCGGTCGCGCCCTCGCCCAGGTCGAGGTGCAGCGACAGGAACGGCGCGGCGCCGAGGACGTCGGCGGCGAGCTTGACCGTCGGGTTGTCGCCGTGGTCGGGCATGAGCAGCCAGTGGCGGGTCTGGGCGCCGTAGTCGCGGGCCACCAGCGCGGCGGCGATCGCGACGGGGCCGTCGACCATGATCGGCAGGCGGCGGGACGCGGCGCCGAGGACGATGCCGGTGGCCACCGCGATGTCGCCGCCGCCGAGCATCGAGAGGATGACGTGGGGCTCGCGGCTGCGGTTGCGGATGCGGTGGCGGGCGTCGCGGATGGCGCCGACCTTGCGGATCCAGGCGGCGTCGTCGACGAAGCCGGAGGCGTCCACGACCCGGCCGAGCAGCGCGGTCGGCTCGGCGCCCGTGAGTACCGCCACAATCGCGGCCGCGGCGGCGTCGGAGCCGGCGCCGCAGGAGGCGAGCACGAGGATGTCCACGCCCTCGTTGGCGGCCGCGTCGGCGAGGCGCCAGCCCAGCGTCAGCGCGGCGTCGACGGCGGAGTCGTCGAGGGCGTCGTGCACCTCGGCGGGGCCGGCGTCGGGGCAGTCGATGGCCTGGACGCTCGCCCCGGCGGTGGCGGCGAGCATCGCGATCGTCGCGTCGCCCTCGACGACCTGCTCGAGGCGGCGGTCGGCGGCCTCGGCGGAGTCGCCGGCCGAGAAGCCGCCGGCGCGGTCGCCGCGCAGGACGAGCACGCGGGGCTGCTGGAACGGGCGCGGGTCCGGGCGGCCCTGCACCCCGCCGGCGAAGCGCACGACCGGCGTGAGGCCGCCCATGCCGGCGCCGTTGAGCCGCAGGGTCAGCAGCCGCTCGCCGGCCTCGTGCGCGGTCGACTCGTCGGGCAGCGGCAGCTCCATGCCGGGCGAGAACGACAGGGTCTCGCCGCCGTCGGCGGTGGAGAGCACCGAGCCGGCGCCGGCCGCCTCGAACACGAACGGCTCGGCCGGGGCCTGCGCGGGGCGGACCAGCGGTCCGGCCGAGGGCTCGCGCTTGCCCGCCTGCCCGACCAGCTCGCCGCCGCGCAGCCAGGTCACCTCGCCGGCCACGACGAGGGCCACGCCGTCGCAGGCGGCGGCGATCCGCTGGTTGAGCAGGCCGTTGGCGTCGGCGAACGTCCGGCCGGCCTCGGTGGCCGGCAGCACGCCCAGGCCCACCTCCGGCCCCACCAGCACCAGCAGCCCGGCCGCGCACGAGCGCACCGCGTCGGCGAGGACGCCGATCCGCTCGTCGGCGGCGGCGGGATTCGACCAGTCGCCGATGATGTCGTACACCGACCCGAGCCACCCCCCGAGGTCGTCCAGCAGGATCGTGTCCTCGGGCTTGGCCGCCGTGAGCAGCTCGGCGAGCCGCTCCGGCGAGCCACCCAGCTCCTCGGTCAGCCACGTGTCCGGCCGCCGGGCCCGGTGCGCGGCGATGCGCGCCGCCCAGCCGTCGTCCGACGTGCTTTCCTGCGCGGTGGCGAAGTACCGCACCGCGCCCGCGCCGGCGACGAGCGCCTCCGCAACTTCAGACTTCCCGGACCGGATTCCTCCGAGCACCAGCAACCGCATGCCCCGTACTTTAGAGGGACACCGGTGGCCGGAGTCGGCACAGGGCCACGCGGCCGATACGCTCGAAGTCTTCAACCGGGACAGGAGTGTGACCATGGCGTGGACGTGGCAGTTCGAAGACGCTGAGCGCAGGCCCGTCGATGGCCCGAACGAGGCGTTTTCCAGCCAGTCCGACGCGGAGTCGTGGCTCGGCCAGACCTGGCGTGAGCTGGTGGCCAAGGGCGCGGCGACGGCGGTCCTCACCGAGGACGACCGCACGGAGTACAAGATGAGCCTGTTGCCGGCCGGGGGCTGACGATGTCCTACGGGCGCTACGGCAGCCGGGTCGGCCGGCTGCCGCGGGAGGCGTTCCGCCCCAGCATGCTCTTCCTGGGGCTCCTCGCGCTGCTGGTCGTCAGCGGCGCGATGCTCTATCTGGGGTACGGCAGCGACCGGTTCAACGTGTTCCTGTTCGTCGCCGCGGGCTGGACGGTCTCGCTCTGCCTGCACGAGTACTCGCACGCGCTGACCGCCTTCAAGGGCGGCGACGACGACGTCGCACACCGCGGGTACCTGACGCTCAACCCGCTCAAGTACACGCACCCGCTGCTGTCGATCGTCCTGCCGCTGCTGTTCGTCCTCATCGGCGGCATCGGCCTGCCCGGCGGCGCGGTCTGGGTCAACCACGCCGCGATCCGCAGCCGGTTCATGGACAGCCTGGTGAGCTTCGCCGGGCCGGCGGCCAACCTGGCGCTGGCGATCCTGCTGACGCTGCCGTTCACGCTGGGCCTGGACAGCGGCGGCAACTACCCGTTCTGGGCGGCCCTGGCCTTCATGGCGTTCCTGCAGCTCACGGCCAGCGTGCTCAACTTCGTGCCGATGCCGGGCGTCGACGGCGGCAACCTCGTCTACCCGTGGCTGTCGCCGGAGTGGAAGCGCGGCTTCAACCACGTGGCGCCGTTCGGCATGCTGATCCTCATCGCGCTGCTCTTCTCGCCGCGGATCAACGGCTGGTTCTTCTCCGTGGTGTACACCATCGGAGACCTGATCGGCCTGCCGACCGGCCAGGCCTCCGACGGGTTCAGCTACTTCCAGTTCTGGCGCACGTCAGGCTTCTAGCCTACGGGCGGTCGGCGGGGCTCTGCGTGAGCGCGGGGTCCCGCTGGACGACCGGCTCGAGCACCTCGTCGATCCGCTTGAGCAGCTCCGCGTCCAGCGTGATCCCGGACGCCTTGACGTTGTCCTCGAGCTGCTCGGGCCGGGTCGCCCCGACGATCGCCGACGAGACGTTCGGGTTCTGCAGCACCCAGGCCACCCCGAGCTGCGCCATCGACAGCCCGGCCTGCTCGGCCAGCGGACGCAGCTGTTGTACCGCCTCAAGCACGTCATTGCCCATCAGCCGGGCGATGAAGTTGGCGCCCGACTTCTGATCCGTCGCCCGGGAGCCCGCCGGCGGCGGCTGACCCGGCTTGTACTTCCCGGTGAGCACGCCCTGGGCCAGCGGCGACCACACGATCTGGCCGATGCCGAGCTCCTCGCTGGCCGGCACGACCTCGGCCTCGATCACGCGGTACAGCGCCGAGTACTGCGGCTGGTTGGACACCAGCTGGATGTGCAGCTCCTTGGCGAGCTTCGCGGCCGCGCGCAGCTCCTCGGCGCGCCACTCCGAGACGCCGATGTACAGCGCCTTGCCGGCCCGCACCACGTCGGCGAACGCCTGCATGGTCTCCTCGAGCGGCGTGTGGTGGTCGTAGCGGTGGGCCTGGTACAGGTCGACGTGGTCGGTCTGCAGCCGGCGCAGCGACCCGTCGATCGACTTCATGATGTGCTTGCGCGACAGGCCGCTGTCGTTGCGGCCGGGACCGGTGCGCCAGAAGACCTTCGTGAAGATCTCCAGGCCGTCGCGGTTCTGGCCCTTCAGCGCGTCGCCGAGCACCACCTCGGCGCGCGTGCCCGCGTAGACGTCGGCGGTGTCGAAGGTTGTGATGCCGAGGTCGAGCGCGGCGTGCACACAAGCGGTGGCCTGCTCCGCCTCGACCTGGGAGCCGTGAGTGATCCAGTTGCCGTACGAGATCTCGCTGACGAGCAAGCCGGAACGGCCGAGGTGTCGAAACTCCATGTCACGACCCTATGCCGGGCGCTTGCTACATCACCGGGCGGGTGTCGGCCAGCAGCCGGTCGATCTCGTCCGTGACGCCCGTCCGGCTGGAGAAGGCCGGCTGGATGATCGTGCGGCCGCGCCGGTCGAGCGCGCCCCACCGCTGGGCGTCGTCGACGAACAGGAACGCGACCGGGTGGATCATGATCGTGTGGTGGATCGGGGGCACGACCACGCGCCCCGAGCGGTCCACGACGCCCTTGCGCCCGTCCAGCGACACCACGGCGAGGCCCTCGTCGCTGAAGCCGTCGATGTAGCGGCCGTCGAGCAGCGAGGTGGCGAAGCCGTCGTACTGGAACTGGACCACGACCCGCCCGACCCCGTCGACCGCGCCCCAGTGCGGCCCGCGGCGCACCGCGGCCACGCCCCGGCGGAACGGCCGGACGTCGTCGTAGCCGGTCGAGATGAGCACGGTGTTGTTCTTGTCGATCGCGATCCAGCGGGTGGTGCCGTCGCGCGAGACCCACGCCACGCCGTCGGAGAAGCTGCCGACGCCGATGTACCCCTGCGCCGGCTCGATGAGGACCCGCCCGGTGTCGTCGATGAGCTCCCAGTTCTGCGCGCCCTGCCGGTGCACCCAGGCGACGCCGTCGCGGAACGGCTGCACGTCGAGGTACCCGGGCCCGATGACGAAGTTGCCGTCGGACTCGATGTACCCCCACCTGGAGGTCTGCTCGTCGAAGGCCGGCGCCGGCGCCTTGCGGATCTTGAGGATCTCCTCCCGCGACCGCGGGTAGGGCCCCCACCCCTTCTCGGCGACCCGCCGGAACACCGCGTCGAGCGCGAGCTCGGTCTGCGCGATGAGCTCCGGGTCCTCCTCCTTGCGCAGGTCGAGGGCCCGCTCGAAGTGGTTGCAGGCCTCCATGTAGCGGCCCTGGTCGTAGGCGCACTTGCCGGCGTGCTGGTGCATCGTGGCCCGCAGCCGGTCCGGCAGCTCGGAGGAGTTGGCCAGCGTGAACAGCCGGTCGGCCTCCTCGAACTCCTCCCGCCACTGCAGCACGTGCGCCAGCCGCGCCTGCGCGATCGAGATGCGCCGCAGCTCCCCGGTCGCCTCGGCGTGGGCGAGCGCGAGCTTCGCGTCGGCGAACGCCTTCGGCAGGTCCCCGAGGATGCGCGACACCACGGCCCGCAGGCTGAGCAGCCGCGCCCGCGTCGGGTTGTCGGCGACCCCGTTGAGCTTCCCGGTCAGCTGGTCGCGGATGTCGGTGAGCTGCGTGACCTCGTCGCCCTCGATCTGCTCGCGCAGCGTCTCGGGGTCGAAGCGCCACACGAACGACGCCAGCACCTGCTCGGGGTCCGGCCCCGGCGCGGCCGGCTCGGCGCGCGGCCCCGGCGGCGAGGTCGGCGCGATGGCGGCGAGCTCGGGCGGGAACCCTTCGGCCCCCGGCCGCACGATCGGCAGGTACCCGGTCGCCTGCAGCCCGTCCACCCCGGCCCCGGTCAGCTGCGCCGACCGGTAGGCCCCCATGGTGTTCCCGGACGCCACGGCCGGCGGCGGGGGCGCGTCGGCCACCTCGACGAACTCGACCCGGATCCCCGGCCCGGCGGGCCCCGGCTCGGACCCGGCCGGCGCCGCACCGGCGCCCGCCTCGTCGGGCCCGCTCGGCCCCGGGCCGCCGGGCGCGGCCGCGCCGGAGACGGGCACGCCGGACACCGGCACGCCGCTCACGGGCGCCGCACTCACCGGCGCGTTGCGCGGCGTCTCGACCGCGTGGTGGTGGGCTGGCTCGGCGGCGTGGTGGCGGGGCGGCTCGGCCGCGCGATGGTGGACCGGCTCGGCTGGAACCGGCTGTTGTGCGATCGGCGCGGCCCCCAGCGGCCCGGAACTGACCGGTGCGGAACTCACCGGGACCGAGCTCACCGGCGCGTTGCCGAGCAGCTCGAACTCCTCGTTCCCCCCACCGATCGGCCCGCTGCTCACCGGGGCGTTGCTCAGTGGGCCGGAACTGACGGGCGCGTTGCTCAACGGGCCGCTGCTGACGGGTGCGTTGCTCAGAGGGGCCGAGCTGACCGGGGCGCCGCTGACCGGCGCGTTGCGCGGGGCGCCGTAGACGCCACCGCCCGCGCGGTCGCCCGGCCCGTGCTGGCCCGGCTGCGCGTTTTGTCCCGGCCGTCCCGGCTGTCCGGGATGTCCGGCATCCTGGTCCGGCCGCGATCCGACGGCGGCCCGGCCCGACGAGCGGACCGGCCGCGGGGGACCGCCCTGTGGGTTGCCGCGCGGATGGTCCGGGCTGCTGCGCCGGACCCGCGGCACCTCGTCCGTCGGCTCGTCCAGGGCCCGGCTGCGCGGCCGCCCGTACGCGTTGCCCTGCGGCCGCCCCTGACCGCCCTGCTCGGGCCCCCGGCGGTCGCCGTAGCCGGCCCGGTCGTCATGCCCGTAACCCCGCCGGTCGTCGTACCCGCGGGGCCCGTCGTGGCCACGGCGGTCGTCGTACCCGCGCCGGTCGTCCCGCCCGCGGTCGTCGTATCCGCGCCGGTCGTCATACCCGCGCTCGTCGTACCCGCGCCGGTCGTCCCGCCCACGGTCGTCATAGCCGCGCCGGTCGTCGCGCCCACGGTCGTCGTATCCGCGCCGGTCGTCGTATCCGCGTCGCTCGTCGTAGCCGCGGTCGTCGTATCCACGCCGGTCGTCCCGTCCGCGGTCGTCGTATCCGCGTCGGTCGTCGTATCCGCGGCGATCCGGTTGCTCAGCGTAGTCGCGCCCGCGGGCCTGCGGGCCGGGTCGCGGGCCCTGGTCGGGGCGGCCGGGTTGTGGCGGACGGCCAGGCGGCTGGTCGTAGCCGCCGCGGTCGGGGCCGGGGTGGCCCTCGTAGCCGGGCTGGTCGTATCCGCCCTGGTCAGGGCCCTGGCCGCGCTGGGGCCGGGGGCGCCGGTCGGCCTCGTCGCGTCGCTGTTCCGGTACTCGGCCCCACGGCACGGTCGGCACGGCCGCCCAGGTGGGCGCGGCGGTTCCCGGCTCTTCTCCCGGGTACTCGTCGCTCACAGCTTCGCTCTCCTCGCCACACTCCGGCACCAAATCACGCACCGGCGCCCGCCACGCGCCTACCGGTGAAACATCGTGGTCCGGTCGCGAAGGGAGGGTAAGGCTTGGAGCCCCTCCACCGCCACCGCCGCCGCCGAAACGTGTCCGGAAGGCCCGTCTCGGGCGGCCGGGGACCCGTCGCGGCGGCGGAGTCGGGGATCAGATCTTCTGACCCGGCTTCACCTGCGGTTTCGGGTTGCGGATGAAGCGGAACGAGATCGCGCGCATGGTCGCGTACAGGTACAGCGAGCTCATCTTGTCCGGCGCGTTGGGGAACCGCTCCTTGACCAGGCGCTTGACCGTCCGGGAGATCATGTAGCTGTCGATCAGCGTCGCCACGACCATGAGCAGGAACAGGGCGTTGGCGGCCTGGTAGACGGCCGTGTTGAGGGCCCGGTTGCCGCCGAAGAGGCCCAGGATCATGATCAGGAACGTGGTGCCGAAAAACCACGTGCCGATGGTCCGGCGGGAGTCCACGATGTCGCGCACGAGCTTGCGCACGGGGCCCTTGTCGCGGGCGAGCAGGAAGCGCTCCTCGCCGTTGGCCATGCCCTCGCGCGCCTCGAGGCGCTCCTGCCGCTGCTTCTCGCGCAGGCGCTTGGCGGCCTCGCGGCGGTCGGCCGCGGGCGGCTCGGCGATCCGGCGGCCCGCGATGACCCGCTTCGGGGTCGTCTGGCCGAGGTCGCGCTTGCTGGGCGTGTAGCCCTTCGTGGCGGCCGCGGGCTCGGGCTCGGGGGCCTCGACCGAGGCGGCGGGCTCTTCTGACTTACGACGAAACAGCGACGGCACGACACGAAGGTTAGCCGACGCCGCGTGTTAACAGCAGCGTCGGCCACCTCTCAGCCGCTTTTCCTCAAAACCACCCCCGGGGCCGCTCGAACCACCCGGCGGCCCCTCAGGAGTTTCAGCCCAGCTCGACGTGGGCGCCGAGGGCGTTGAGCTTGCCCTCGAAGTCCTCGTAGCCGCGCTGGATGAGCTTCACGCCGTACACCCGGGAGGTTCCCTCCGCCGCCAGCGCGGCGATCAGGTGGCTGAAGCCGGCCCGCAGGTCGGGGATCACCAGGTCGGCCGCGTGCAGCTTCGACGGGCCGGCGATGACCGCCGAGTGCATGAAGTTGCGCCGGCCGAAGCGGCACGGCGTCCCGCCCAGGCACTCGCGGTAGGTCTGGATCGTCGCGCCCATCTGGTTCAGCGCCGCCGTGTAGCCCAGCCGCCGCTCGTACACCGTCTCGTGCACGATCGACAGCCCCCGGGCCTGGGTCAGCGCCACGACCATCGGCTGCTGCCAGTCGGTCATGAAGCCGGGGTGCACGTCGGTCTCCATGGCCACGGCCTTGAGCTCGCCGCCCGGGTGCCAGAAGCGGATGCCGCCGGTGCCGGGCGCGTCGTCGATCTCGAAGGCGCCGCCGACCGAGGTGAACAGGTTGAGGAAGGTCATCATGTCGGCCTGGCGGGCGCCGCGCACGAACACGTCGCCGCGGGTCGCCAGCGCCGCCGCGCCCCAGCTGGCCGCCTCGATGCGGTCCGGGATCGGGCGGTGGTTGTACCCGGTCAGCCGCGGCACGCCCTGGATCTCGATCACGCGGTCGGTGTGGACCTTGATGATCGCGCCCATCTTCTGCAGCACGCAGATGAGGTCGATGATCTCGGGCTCGACGGCCGCGTTGCGCAGCTCGGTGACGCCCTCGGCGCGCACCGCGGTCAGCAGGATCTGCTCGGTGGCACCCACCGACGGGTACGGCAGCTCGAGCTTCGCGCCGTGCAGCCCGTCGGGCGCGGTGATGTCCATGCCCTTCTCGGACTTGTCCACCACGGCGCCGAACTCGCGCAGGGCCTGGATGTGGAAGTCGATGGGCCGGCCGCCGATGTTGCAGCCGCCGAGGTCCGGAATGAACGCGTGGCCGAGGCGGTGCAGCAGCGGGCCGCAGAAGAGGATCGGGATGCGGCTGGAGCCGGCGTGGACGTTGATCTCGTCGACGTTGGCCGACTCGACGTTGGACGGGTCGAAGATGAGCTCGCCGTCGAGCTCGCCCCGCGTGACCTTCACGCCGTGCAGCTCAAGCAGGCCGGTGACCACCTCGACGTCGCGGATCGCGGGGACGTCGTACAGCCGGCTCGGGGTCTCACCGAGCACGGCGGCCACCATCGCCTTGGAGACGAGGTTCTTGGCACCGCGCACACGGAGCTCGCCGTTGAGCGGCGTGCCGCCGTGCACGGTGAGGACGTCACCGGCGTCGTAGTTGGTCACGGAACCCCTCCTGCAGGCAGGATCGTAAAGAAGCATGTCGCTGACACAGGGTGACGAGATCGCGAAATCCGTACCGCGTCGCCCGCGCAGCATATCCACATCTACTGCATGCAAAAGTCGGCCGCACGTCAGCCCTGGCACGAAGACGGGACTTGGACAGAGATCACCACAGAGGGTGACCGCGGCCTATGCGCAACGGAGGCGCCCGCACGGTGTGCGGGCGCCTCCGTCAAACGGCGCGGGTTACGGCAGCGCGAGCATCCGGTCGAGCGCGACCCGCGCGTAGTGCGCGGTGTCCGGATCGACCGTGATCTGGTTGGGCACGCGGCCGGCGACGAGCTCCTCGAGCGCCCACACCAGGTGGGGCAGGTCGATGCGGTTCATCGTCGAGCAGTAGCAGACGTTGCGCTCCAGGAACATGATCTGCTTGTCGGGATGCGCGAGAGCCAGCCGGCGGACCAGGTTGAGCTCCGTGCCGACCGCCCAGGCCGAGCCGGCCGGCGCCGCTTCGATCATGCGGATGATGTACTCCGTGGAGCCCACATGATCGGCGGCGGTGACCACCTCGTGGCGGCATTCCGGGTGGACCAGCACGTTGACCCCGGGCACCCGGGCGCGCACGTCCTCCACCGCGTCGAGCGAGAAGCGGCCGTGCACCGAGCAGTGGCCCCGCCAGAGGATCATCCGGGCGTCGCGCAGCTGCTCGTCGGTCAGCCCGCCGCCGGGCTTGTGGGGGTCGTACAGCACGCAGTCGGACAGCTGCATGCCGAGCTTGAGCACGGCGGTGTTGCGCCCGAGGTGCTGGTCGGGCAGGAAGAACACCTTGCTGCCCTGCTCGTAGGACCACCGCAGTGCCGTCTCGGCGTTGGACGAGGTGCACACCACGCCCTCGTTGCGCCCCACGAACCCCTTGATGTCGGCGGAGGAGTTCATGTAGGTCACCGGGACGACGTCGCCGGCGATGCCGAGCTCGGTGAAGCGCTCCCAGGCCTTCTCGACCTGCGAGAGGACGGCCATGTCGGCCATCGAGCAGCCGGCGGCGAGGTCGGGCAGCACGACCCGCTGCGCGTCGGAGGTGAGGATGTCGGCGCTCTCGGCCATGAAGTGCACGCCGCAGAAGACGATGAACTCGGCCTCGGGCCGGGCGGCGGCCTCGCGGGCGAGCTTGAAGGAGTCGCCGGTCACGTCGGCGAACTGGATCACCTCGTCGCGCTGGTAGTGGTGGCCCAGCACGAAGACGCGGTCGCCGAGCGCGGCCTTGGCGGCGCGGGCGCGCTCGACCAGGTCGGGGTCGCTCGGGGCGGGCAGATCGCCGGGGCACTCGACGCCCTTTTCGGTGTCGGGGTCGGTGCCGCGGCCCAGCAGCAGCAGCGCGGTGGCGGTCGACGAAGGTTCAGCCCAGGTCACACAGCGATCGTCCCACGCCACGTCACCCCCGGAACTGTGACGTGCACAATGGCCGGATGCGCGTGCTCGTGTGCCCGGACAAGTTCGCCGGCACGATCCCGGCGGTCGCCGCGGCCGAGGCGTTCGCCGCCGGCTGGCTGGCCGAAAAGCCCGCCGACGAGCTCGTCCTGCGGCCGCTGTCCGACGGCGGGCCCGGCTTCGTCGAGGTGCTGGCCGCGGCGCTGCCGGGGGCCGAGCGCTTCGCGGTGCCGACCACCGGCCCGCTGGGCCGGCCGGTCGAGGGGCACGTGCTGCTCGACGGCCGGACCGCGTACGTCGAGAGCGCCGAGGCGTGCGGCCTGCACCTGCTGGCCGAGGCCGAACGTGATCCGAAGCACACCACGACCTTCGGGCTCGGCCCGCTGGTGCTCGCCGCGCTCGAGGCCGGCGCCCGGGAGGTCGTCATCGGCCTCGGCGGCAGCGCCACGAACGACGGCGGCGCCGGGCTGCTCGCCGCGCTCGGCGCCGCGCCGCTGTCCGAGGGCGGGTACGCGCTGCCGTACGGGGGAGCGGCCCTCTCCGGCTGTGCCGCGCTCGGCGGCGAGCCCCGCCTGCGCGAGGCGGCCCTGGTCGCGGCCACCGACGTCGACAGCCCGCTGCTCGGCATACACGGCGCGAGCGCCGTCTTCGGCCCGCAGAAGGGCGCGACCAGGGAAGACGTGTTCCTGCTCGACGGGGCACTGTCCCGCTTCGCCGAGGTACTGCAGACGCTCCCGACGGCCCCCGCCAACCTCGCTGCACTGCCCGGCGCGGGCGCGGCCGGCGGCCTGGGCGCGGCGATCCTGGCGCTCGGCGGCCGGGTCGAGTCGGGCATCGGCCTCGTCCGGCGGCTCACCCGCCTCGACGACGAGCTGGACCGGGCCGCCCTGGTCGTGACCGGCGAGGGCTCCTTCGACGAGCAGTCGCTGCGGGGGAAGGTCGTGGCGGGTGTGGCGAACGCCGCACGTGATCTGGGCGTGCCCTGCGTGGTGCTCGCCGGCCGGGTCGACGCGGGCCGGCGCGAGGCCGCTTCTATCGGCGTGACCGAGGCACATTCCCTGGTCGAGCACTTCGGCAGCGTCGCCACGGCGATGGCGCGCCCGGCCGACGGCCTGCGTGAACTCGGACAACGGCTGGCCCGCCAGTGGAGCCGCTAGCAGAAACCGTGTCACTATGAGAGGGAATGGCCTCGGGCGCTGCGGCGTTGCAATCCGAGGAACCGTAGACATCACCGCAGGGAGCTTTGATCGTGACCGCTTCGCAGCTTGCCGAGCCCGTTCAGACGGATAACCCGGCCGGCATCGGCCTCACCGCGGATGCCGCTCTCAAGGTGAAGGGCCTGCTCGAGCAGGAGGGCCGGGACGACCTGCGGCTTCGCGTCGCGGTGCAGCCCGGCGGCTGCTCGGGCCTGCGCTACCAGCTCTTCTTCGACGAGCGCTCGCTCGACGGGGACAAGGTCAGCACCTATGACGGCTTCGAGGTCGTCGTGGACCGCATGAGCGTGCCCTACCTCACCGGCGCGACGATCGACTTCGCCGACCGTATCGACGCCCAGGGGTTCACCATCGACAACCCCAACGCCCAGGGCTCCTGCGCCTGCGGCGACTCCTTCCACTGATCCATTCGATCGTCTGATCGTCCCGATCCAAACGAACCGGCCGCCCAAACCTGCAGTTGGGCGGCCGGTTCGCGTTTGAGGACGGATCGAGACGCGGGCGGTAGGCTGTCCAGGCTCGAATCCACCGACCGCCCGATCCATCGAGGTTCTCCTATGAAGATCGCCGTTACCGGCTCGATCGCGACCGACCATCTGATGCACTTCCCGGGCCGCTTCGCGGAGCAGTTCCTGGCCGATCAGTTGCACAAGGTGTCGCTGTCGTTCCTCGTCGACGACCTCACGGTCCGGCGCGGCGGGATCGCCGCCAACATCGCGTTCGGGATGGGCCTGCTCGGCCTGCGCCCGATCCTCGTCGGCGCGGTCGGCGCGGACTTCGAGGACTACCGCAGCTGGCTCGTGCGCCACGGCGTGGACTGCGACTCGATCTACGTCAGCGAGGTCGCCCACACCGCCCGCTTCGTGTGCACCACCGACGACGACATGAACCAGATCGCGTCGTTCTACGCCGGCGCGATGTCCGAGGCGCGCAACATCGAGCTCTCCCCGGTCGGCAAGCGCGTCGACGGCCTCGACCTCGTCATCATCGGCGCCAACGACCCGGTGGGCATGCTCCGGCACACCGAGGAGTGCCGCGAGCTGGGCATCGCCTTCGCCGCCGACATCTCCCAGCAGCTGGCCATCATGCCCGGCGCGGAGATCCGCAAGCTCGTCGACGACGCCGCGTACCTGCTCACCAACGAGTACGAGAAGGAACTGCTCGAGTCCAAGACGGGCCTCACCACCGAGGACCTGCTGGACAAGGTCGGCATCGTGATCACCACGCTCGGCAAGGACGGCGTGCTCATCCGCAGCCGCTCGCTCGACGCCGAGATCCGCGTCCCGGCGATCCGCGGCGTGCAGACGGTCGACCCGACCGGCGTCGGCGACGGCTTCCGCTCCGGCTTCTTCGCCGCCCTGTCGTGGGGCCTCAGCCTGGAGCGGGCCGCCCAGGTCGGCTGCACGGTCGCCGCGCTGGTGCTCGAGACGGTCGGCCCGCAGGAGTACTCCATCCAGCGCGACGAGTTCACCAAGCGCTTCGCCGACACCTACGGCGACACCGCGGCCGACGAGATCCGCGCCTACCTCCCCGCCTGACGCCGGTCGCCCCGGCTCCACACTGACCGCCGCGGCGCGATGGTCTGCGCCGCGGCCGCCAGCGCCTTGGCCGTCCTCAGGCCGCGCCGTGACGGTGACGGCGTCCCTGGCCGGGCCCTGCCGCGGCGTGATCGTGATCGCCGCGCTGCATCGGCCCAGGTCGGGCCCTGTCCGTGGCGTGACGGTGGGCGCCGCGGCTGACGGCAGCCCCGGCGGCCCGGCCGGGCCGTGCCGCGGCGTGATCGTGGCCGCCGCGCTGAGGTCGGCGCAGGTCGGGCCGTGTCCGCGGCGTGATGGTGGGCGCCGCGGCTGACGGCGGCCCCGGTGGGCGGCGGCCTGGCTGGCTGGCTCAGAGAGTGGCGTGATGGCGAGCGCCGCGGCTGACGGCGGCCGCGGCCGGGATCGGGCCGCCGCCGCAAACCCGCATCGCGCGCCGTGGCCGGCCGCGTCCAGCGCCGGTCGGGGTCGCGTGACGGCGGTCGCTGGTCGCGCCCCGCCGCATCGCTAACCCGCGCATAACCGAAAAATCCGAAATGTCCGTCACGAAGTGGCGGACATTTCCGGATCCGAACGTTTGACGAGCCGAGCCGGATCACAATCCCTATCGAGTTAATAGGGTTGGGAGTATCGTGGCCGCCGTGACATACGTGGTCGTGGCGGTGTTGGGCCTGGCGACGGTGGCCGGGCTCATCTACCGAGCCCGCTACGGGCGCCTCCGCGCATCCGAAGGGGAGCTGCCGGCCGGCCTGCTGCCCGCCGACGAGCCGGACGGTGTCGTCCTGCTGCACTTCACCTCCGCCACCTGCGCGCCCTGCAAGCAGGTCCGGGCCGTCTGCGCCGACCTGGCCGGCGACGTGCCGGGGGTGCGGCACGTCGAGGTCGACGCCGACGCCCACCTCGACGCCGTGCGGAGGCTCGACATCTGGCGTCTGCCCACCCTGCTCGTCGTCGACCGGCGGGGGCGGGTCGCCCGCCGCACCGTCGGCGTGCCCGACCGCGCCGAGCTGCGCCGCACCGTGACGGAGGTCCTGGCCTCATGACCAGCGTAAACGGGCTGGACCCGCGCGGGCCGCGGTTCGCCGCGGTCATCACCACCGCGGTCTTCGTGGTCGTACTGCTGACCGGGAGCGGCTGGCTCGCGCTGGCCCAGGGCGTGATCTTCGCCATCGGCGCCTATGACCCGCGCCGGACGCCGTACGGGCTGCTCTACCGCTATCTCGTGGCGCCCCGCCTGGCGCCGCCGGCCGAGCGGGAGGACCCGGCGCCGGTGCGCTTCGCGCAGGCCGTCGGGCTCGTCTTCACGCTCGTCACGGTCGCCGGCTACCTGTCCGGCGCCACCGTGCTGGGCGTCGTCTTCGCCGCGTTCGCACTGGTGGCGGCGTTCCTCAACGGGTTCTTCGGGCTCTGCCTCGGCTGCGAGGCCTACCTGCTCATCCAACGCATCAGGGCCAGGGCCGCCTAAAGCCGCACGGCCAGGGCCGCCTCAAGGCGCAGGGCCAGGGCCGCCTCAAGGCGCAGGGCCAGGGCCGCCTCAAGGCGCAGGGCCAGGGCCGCCTCAAGGCGCAGGGCCAGGGGCGCCTAAAGGCGCACGGTGTGGCGGTTGCCCTCGGTGGAGACGAACGTGTGGCCCTTCAGGCGGCACCAGGCCGGGATGTCGATGGCGGCCGCCGGGTCGTCGGCCAGCACGGCGATCTCGGTGCCGGCCGGCTCCTCGGCCGCCTTCCGGGCCAGCATGATCACCGGCAGCGGGCAGCGCCGGCCGAGCGCGTCGATGACGATTGTCACAGTCCGGCCTCCGCGCGCGCGTCGGCGACGAGGCCCGGCAGGACCGCCAGGAAGCGCTGCACGTCCTCGGTGGTCACTCCACTATGGAGCGAGACGCGCACGTTGCCGTGGGTGAGCACGCCCATCGCGGCCAGGACGTGCGAGGGGCGCAGGGTGTCCGACGTGCAGGCGGAGCCCGACGAGACCGCGAAGCCGGCCCGGTCCAGCGCCTGCAGCAGCACCTCCCCGTCGACGTAGAGGCACGAGAACGTGACGATGTGCGGCAGGCGCTCGTCCGGCTCGCCGACGACCTCGACGTCGGGCACGGTCGCCGCCACCGTGCGGCGGATCTCGGCGACGAGCGCGGACTGGCGTACCGACTCCGCGGCAGCGTCCGCCGCCACGGCCCGCAGCGCCGCCGCGGCCGCGACCACCGCGGGCACGTCCGGGGTGGCCTCGTCCCAGGGCGACTCCCACCGGGTGCCCTTGCGGACCGCGAGCACGCCGACGCCGGCCGGGCCGCCCCACTTGCGGGCGCTGCCGGCCAGCAGCGACCAGCCGGCGGGCACGGGCACGCGGCCGATCGACTGCGCGGCGTCGACCAGCAGCGGCACGCCGGCCGCGGCGCAGGCCTCGGCCGCCGCGGCGACCGGCTGCAGGCTTCCCACCTCATGATTCGCGCTCTGTACCGCGGCCAGGGCCACTTCCGGAGAATTCAGCGCCCTGTCCAGGGCCTCCAGGTCCACGACCCCGGTGCGGGAGACCGGCACGGCCACCGCGTCGGCGCCGGCCGCCTTGATGACGCTGGAGTGCTCCACCGCGGTGTGCACCACCGGGCGCCGGTCGCGGGAGCGGCGCACGCCGGCCACGGCCCGGCGGACCGCGTCGCCGCCGCCGGCGGTGAAGTGCAGCTCGTCGGGGCGCACGCCGAGCACCCCGGCGGTGGACTCGCGGGCGGCGTCGAGCAGGTGGCGGGCCCGGCGGGAGGGGGTGTAGAGGCGGCCGGGGTCGGCCCAGCCGTCGTCGGCGGCGGCCAGAAACGCTTGCCGGGCAACGGGATGCGGGGGAGCGGCGGTGGCCGAGTCCAAGTAGACGCCCACCCGGGCAACGGTATCGCGACCCGGACACGGCGACCCCAAGCCGGGCGGACCGCACATGGTCGAGTACGCTCGCCAGCGTTGGTGAGGCTTGCCGTGCGAAGCTACTTCAAGATTGCTTACGCGGCGCTGCTAAGGAGGCAGGAGCAGGTGGTCTCAAGAGGTTTGAGCCCCGCGCGCGCCATCGGGCTCGCCGTCTCGGCCGTCGGGGTGACGACCCTGCTCGCCGGTTGCTCCGTCGGGGACACGTTCAACGGCTTCGGCTGGCCGAAGGGCATCACCGAGCAGGGTGACCGGATGTACGACCTGTGGATCGGGTCCGTCGTCGCGGCGCTCGCCGTCGGTGTGTTCGTCTGGGGCCTGATCTTCTGGTGCGTGGTGCGCTACCGGAAGCGGGGCGAGGAGCTGCCGCTGCAGACGCGCTACAACATGCCGTTCGAGATTCTTTACACGGTGGCGCCGTTCGTGGTCATCGCCGTGCTGTTCTTCTACACCGCGATCATCCAGACCGACGTCGACCGGCTCTCGAAGAACCCGGACGTCCGCGTCGAGGTGATCGCCTCCAAGTGGAACTGGCAGTTCGTCTACAGCGACAAGACCGGCCCGGACGGCAAGCCGATCACGACGGTCGGCTCGGACGACTACATCCCGGTCCTGGTGCTGCCGGCGGGCAAGACCGTGCAGTTCAAGGAGACCTCGCGGGACGTCATCCACTCGTTCTGGGTGCCCGACGTGCTGTTCAAGCGTGACGTCATCCCCGGCGTGGAGAACCGCTTCGAGATCAAGCTCAAGGACAACGCCCAGGGTGCATACGTCGGTCGCTGCGCCGAGCTCTGCGGGACGTACCACTCGATGATGAACTTCGAGCTGCGCGTCGTCTCGCCGGAGCAGTACACGCAGTACCTGGACCTGCGGAACGGGGGCAAGAGCACGCCCGAGGCGCTGGCCTCGATGGGCTTCCCGAACGGCGGCTACGCGACCACCACGCACCCGTTCGACACCGACCGCACCAAGCGGTCCGCGAGCTGAGAGGCGAACGGCGATGAAGTCTGAGAACCGTCTCTTTTTCGTGCTGGCGCTGTTCGTGTTCGCGATGGCCGGCCTGTATGGCTGGTGGACCAGCGTCGCCTCGCCCGAGCAGAGCGGCCACCACGGCACCGAGTGGATCGGCGTCGTTGCGCTGATCCTGTCCGGCCTGCTGCTGTCGATGATCGGCGGCGCGCTGTGGCTGATCTCGCGGCGCATCGAGCCGCGCCCGGAGGACCGCAAGGACGCCGAGATCGCCGACGGCGCGGGCGACCTGGGCTTCTTCAGCCCGGGCAGCTACTGGCCCTTCGGCCTGGCGCTCTCGGCGGGGATCGCGAGCCTGGGCCTGGCGTTCGACCAGTGGTGGCTCGTGGCGGCCGGCCTGATCTCGGTGCTGTTCGCGACCTGCGGGCTGATGTTCGAGTACTACACCGGCAGCCGGCGCGGCGCCGAGCACTGAGCAAGCGTTCCAGAAGGAGGGGCCCCCGCGAAGGGGCCCCTTTTTCATGCCCGCTGGGCCTGCGCCTGAGCGGCCTGCCCCTTGGCCAGCAGGTCCACCGCGTGGTCGAGGGCGGCATCGCTCAGCGCGACGCTGCCGAAGGCCTTCACGGCCTGGTAGTACGTCCACGCCAGGCTGACGCAGGCTGGGCGCACGAAGGCGTTGTACGTCGCGCACTTGGCCTTCAGGTCGTAGTAGAACGAGTCGTCGATGCGGCTCTTGTTGGCCGGGAACGCGCCGATGGCCTTGTAGTTGCGGTAGCCGAAGTCGTGGCGCTCGCACGGCAGCCGGAAGTCGAACCCGAGGGGCTGGTCCGGGCTGTCCGAGCAGTAGTCGGTGGTCCAGTCGAAGCCGTACGCGGCCCAGGCCGACTGGTGCTGGCGGGCGGTGTTCCAGGCATTGAAGCTGGTCGCGGTGGGCTGCGACCAGGTGGCCATGACGGCCGGCTTGTCGGTGGGCACGGCGGCGTGGGCGTCGGTGGCGATGCTCGCTTCGATGCCGAACGCGATCAGCAGGGCGGTGACGGGAATGACGAGGCGCCGGAGCTTCATGGGCGGGATTGTTTCGCGTCTATATGAAGCCCGGCGGTTTCCTGCGCCAAGCGGTACTTGCCGGTAGCTGAACGGAGGTTCAGGCGGCGCGGCGGGCCGCTCGGCGCAGCAGCACCCGCGGGCGCCGGTCCATGAGCAGGATCACCGGCGCGACCACGATCGCCGCGCCGCAGCCCGTGCAGGCCCGGTCGGGGCAGGTCGCGCGGGGATGGTCGGCGCAGGCCGGCTGTTCGAAGATCCGCACCCGTTTGCAGGTGTCGCAGTGCAGCTCCATGCCGCCACCGTGCCATCGCCGCCCCGCCCGCCGGTGGATGTGCGCCCGCGTGTCAGATCACTTTTTGGTGGCGGTCCTGGCCTTGGACGCCGACGGCGCCGGCGAGGCGCCGGCCGGCCTCGGGGGCTGGAAGGCCTCGTCGCTGACGCTGGGGGTGGTGTACTGCAGGATCAGCTCGGTCTGCTTGCCCGCGTCGGACGTGCCCTGGAAGTAGGCGAGCATCCCGGCCGGGTTCACGCACGCCGTCTCGGTGCGGATGCCGTTCGCGGTGACCGACACGCACTGCGCGTCGCCGCGCTTGGAGGCCCCGGCGTGCGGGGCGTCGCCCTGCGCGATGGTGGCCAGGCGCCCCACCGCCGCCTCCGGGGCCATGAACTCGCCCCCGAACGCCTCGCTGATGCTCTTGGCCTCGGTGGGGGACATCGTGTCCGCCCCCGGGCCCGTCCGGCACGTCACGGGGACGGTGGAGGGCTTCTTCTGCCCCTTCGCGGGCGAGGGGACCGGACCGGCGACGCAGAGGTACGTGCCGTCGGGGGTTGCGATGTACGTCACGGTGCCGCTGCGGTACGCCCGGCGCGGCGAGGACTGCGAGACGGTCACGATCGTGCCGGAGGGGGTCGCATACTGCAGCGTCGCGTCCGAGTCCAGGCCCAGGACCAGCCGGGACGCGAGCGCGTCGACCATCTCCAGGGCCTCGTTGGCCGGCGCCGCCTGCGGCTTGGCCGGCGCGCCGCAGGACTTCGCCATCATGCCGGCGAAGCCGACGGTCAGCGCCCCGGCCACGAGGGCGGAGACCAGCGCCTTCTTGGGGTTGTTGCGCGGCAGTTCGGCCATGCCCCAAACAACGCCGCGGTACCCCTGTCGGTTATGCGGGGTTTTGGCGGCCTCAGGACGGCTTGAACGCCGTCCAGCGCTCCAGCAGGTCGGTCGCGGCGCCCGAGTCGACGGCCGCGGCCGCGCGCACGAGCCCGGCCCGCAGCTGCCCGGGCAGGTCCTGCGGGGTGCTGAGCCCCTCGCGGGCGGCCAGCGCGGCGGCCGCGTTGAGCAGCACCGCGTCGCGCACCGGGCCGCCTTCGCCGGCGAACATCCGCCGGGCGACGTCGGCGTTGTGCTCGGGCTCGCCGCCGCGCAGGTCGCCCGGCGCCGAGCGGGGCAGGCCGAGGTCGACGCTGTCGATGACGGCCTCGGTGACCCGGCCGCCGCCGGCCAGCCAGACCCGCGTGGGGGCGGCGGTGGTGAACTCGTCCAGGCCGTCCTCGCCGCGCACGACCAGCACCGAGTAGCCGCGCCCGGCCATGACGTCGGCCACGACCGGCGCCATGCGCGGGTCGAAGCAGCCGATGGTGGCCGCCGTGGGCTGGGCCGGGTTGGTCAGCGGGCCGAGGAAGTTGAACACCGTCGGCACGCCCATCTCGCGGCGTGGCACGCCGGCGTGGCGCATGGCCGAGTGGAACCGCGCGGCGAAGCAGAAGCCGATGCCGACCTCGGCGACGCAGCGGGCGACGTCCTCCGGGCCCATGTCGATGGTGACCCCGAGCCGCTCGAGCAGGTCGGCCGCGCCGGTCGACGAGGACGCGGCGCGGTTGCCGTGCTTGACCACGGGCACGCCGGCGGCGGCGGTCACCACCGCGGCCATCGTCGAGATGTTCACGGTGTTGGCCCGGTCGCCGCCGGTGCCGACGATGTCGACGGCGCTGTTGCGCACCTCGTCGGAGATCGGCACCCGGGTGGCGAGCGTGAGCATCGTCTCCGCGCACGCGGCGACCTCGGCCGGCGTCTCGCCCTTCGCGCGCAGCGCGATGACGAAGGCGGCCGTCTGCACGGGGGTGGCCGAGCCGGAGAAGATCTCGCTCATCGCCCAGCCGGTGTCCTCGGCGGAGAGGTCCTCCCCGCGCAGCAGGGCGGTGAGCAGCGTCGGCCAGGTGCGGTCGCCCATGGCGGCCTCCAGAGGTGTCCTACTTACCGGCGGATGGCGGGGTATGCGCGGAGCAGGGCGGAGACGGTCTCGCCGGTGGTGACGGGGTCGAGCGGGTACATGATCGTGCCCTCGACCTTCGCGTAGGAGGCGAGCCAGCGGTCCGCGGCGCGGGCGATCGCCAGCACGACGGGGGGCGCGTCGACGATCTCGTCCTTGAGCTGCCGCGCGATGCCCAGGCCGCCGCCCGGGGTGGCCTCCCCGTCGAGGACCAGCAGGTCGACGTCGGTGTCGTCGACGAGCTTCACGACCTCGGCGTACGTCGAGGCGTCGACGAACTTCACCGTCAGGTCGGCCGCCGGGCGGGTGCCGATGGCCAGCCGCATCCGGTCGCGGACCTCGGAATCGTCGCTGTACAGCAGGACAATGTGCTCGCTCATGTGCGCGCTGCTCCTCGTGTGGCGTCTGCCTCGGGGATCGTACCGTCAGGGGTAATCGCTATACCTGTGCGGGCCGACCACTCGGCCTCCTCCTGGCGCTGCCGCTCCTCGCGGTCCAGCTGGCGGTCGACCCGCTTGGCCTCGCGGTCGGACTGTCGCATCCACTGCACGACCAGCACCGCGAGCATCGTCACCGAGACGAACTCGCCGCCGGCCCACAGGATGCCGCCCGCGGTCACCTGGTCGGCGACCGGGTCGGCCCAGCTCAGGTGCAGCGACGGGTACCAGTCGCCGCCCAGCAGCGTCTTGCTCTGCATGATGGTGAGCCCGAGCACGGTGTGGAACGGCGTGGACAGGAACATCAGCAGCGCGCGGGCCGGGTAGGGCCACCGCCCCGGCAGCGGGTCCAGGCCGACGAGCGGCCAGAAGAACAGGCAGCCCACGGCGATGAAGTGCGCGTGCGTGAGCTCGTGGACCCACTCGTGGCGCATCGTGAGGCCGTAGAGGCCAGTGAAATAGAGCACGAACGGCGTGACGACGAAAAAGCCGAACGCCACGAGCGGGAATGCGAGGATCCGGGCCGCGCGCGAGTGCACCACGGCCAACAGCCACCTGCGCCCGCGGACCGGCAGCGTGCGCAGCGCGAGCGTGACCGGCGCGCCCAGGGCCAGGAAGATCGGCGCGATCATCGACAGGATCATGTGCTGGATCATGTGCACCGACAGGAGCGCGGTGTCGTACTCCTCGATGCCGCTCATCGTGACCGCGGCGATCGAGCCCAGGCCCGGGACCAGGAACAACACCGTGCGCGCGACCGGCCAGCGGTCGCCGCGCCGGCGCAGTTTCACCACGCCGGCGAGGTAGAGCCCGGCCGCGGCGAGCAGCACCAGCGTCAGCCACGAGACGTGGAACGAGCCCAGCAGCGTCGAGGCCGAGACGGGACCGGGTTCACCTTCACCTGCGAGAACGAGTGCGTGGAACACGTCCCCAGACTATGCCGCCGCACGAATCGTCCGTGTCTGGTGGACCCCGCGCAAAGCTGGTGATGATCGGGGGCAATAATGACGCTGTGACTGCGGCCCCAGCGATTGCCAAGAGCCAGATCCACTCACTGACCAGGCCCAACATGGTCAGTGTCGGGACGATCGTGTGGCTCTCCAGCGAACTGATGTTCTTCGCGGCGCTGTTCGCGATGTACTTCTCCATCCGCGCCGCCGCGCCGGAGCTCTGGACGGAGCACACCGAGGCGCTGAAGATCCCCTACGCCCTGACATTCACGATCATCCTCGTGCTGTCGTCCATCACCTGCCAGATCGGCGTGTTCCGCGCCGAGCGCGGTGACGTGCACGGGCTGCGGCGCTGGTTCGCGCTGACGTTCATCATGGGCCTGACCTTCGTGCTGGGGCAGGTGAACGAGTACACCAACCTGGTCCGCGAGGGCATCAAGATCAACGGCGACGGGTACGGCTCGATGTTCTACCTGACCACCGGGTTCCACGGCCTGCACGTCACCGGCGGCCTCATCGCCTTTGTCATCTACCTCATCCGCACGACGATGGGCCGGTTCACCCCGGCGCAGGCGACCGCGGCGATCGTCGTGTCCTACTACTGGCACTTCGTCGACGTCGTCTGGATCGCGCTGTTCGCGATGATCTACTTCTTGCAGTAGACGGTCTCCGGCCGCGTCACGCTCCGGACTGTTCCCCCCAGGACAAACCGTGGTCGATCCAGGGCCACTTACTGAAACTCAATAGGTGATGACGACAAAGGTGAGGCCATGACTTCAGAGCAGAGCAAGCGGCCGCTTGCCCGGCTGGTGCCGCCGAGCCGGCGAGCGGCCCGGGGCAAGCTGCGCCGGCGGCTTGAGGCGGCCGTGCGTCTGATCGCCGCGCTCACGATTGTCGGCGGTCTCTACAGTGCATACGCACCCGGCGTCGGCCGCGCCGAGGAGACGCCCGTCCTGTCCGAACAGGCGCAGCGCGGCAAGGAGCTCTACCAGACCAGCTGTATCACCTGCCACGGCACCAACGCGCAGGGCGTGCAGGACCGCGGCCCGAGCCTGATCGGCGTCGGCTCCGCGGCCGTCGAGTTCCAGGTGAACACCGGCCGCATGCCCCTGGCCCGCCAGGAGGCCCAGGCCGAGCGCAAGCAGCCGCAGTTCACCCCGGAGCAGGCCGCCGACATCGGCGCCTACATCCAGGAGTTGGGCGGCGGACCGCAGCTGCCGAGCGCGGCCAGCCTCAACGAGGACGTCAAGAAGGCCCAGTCCGACCCGAAGACCCTCGCCCACGGCGGCGAGCTGTACCGGGTCAACTGCTCCTCGTGCCACGCGTTCTCCACCGGCGGCGGCGCGCTGTCCTCCGGCAAGTTCGCCCCGTCGCTGGAGCACTCGACCAACCGCGACATCTACGGCGCCATGCTGACCGGCCCGCAGAACATGCCGGTGTTCGGCAACAACCAGCTGTCGCCGGACGACAAGGCCGCGATCATCGCGTACATCCAGAACCTGAACAAGAACAACCAGACAGACCCCGGTGGCTGGAACATCGGCCGCTACGGCCCGGTTCCCGAGGGAATCGTCATCTTCCTCATCGGTATCGCGGCGCTCGTGTTCGCCACGCTGTGGATTGCAGGGAAGTCATGACCACCCACACCGCTCCGGAGCAGGAGCAGTTCGACGCGAGCGACTCGAGCCTCACGCGCTTCGACCTCGTCAAGGAGGGCGCGCGCCGCGACGGCGTCGAGATCGTGCACTACGCGCCGCGCTTCCCGGTGCCGGGAACGAAGGCGGAGAAGCGCATCGAGCGCGCGCTCGGCCTGCTGTTCCTGCTCACCGGCCTCATGGGCACGGCGTTCGTGGTCGCCTACATCGCGTGGCCCTGGCGCTACGGGCACGGCGACGAGACCTACCAGAAGCTGTACCCGTACTACAACCCGGTGCTCGGCGCGACGCTCGGCCTCGCCCTGCTGACCCTGGGCCTGGGCATCATCACCTGGTCGAAGAAGCTCCTGCCCGAGGAGGTCTCGATCCAGGAGCGCCACGACGGCCCGTCGGACTCGGTCGAGCAGCGGCTCACCGCGGCGACCATCCTCAACATGGGTGACGAACTCGGCCTCAAGCGCCGCAAGTTCGTCGGCCTGGCGTTCCTGGCTGGTGCCGCCCCGCTGGGCGCGGTCGCCGGCGCGGTGCTGGTCGGCTCGCTCATCAAGGCGCCGACGCAGAACGGCGAGAACATCTTCTTCACCACGGGCTGGGACCCGAAGAACAACGGTGGCAAGCCGGTGCGCCTCACCCACGAGGACGGCACCCCGATCCGCCCGGCCGACGTCAGCGTCGGCGGCCAGATCACCGTCTTCCCCGGCATCCCCGGCGGCGCGACGAACAAGTACGGCGACTCGCCGACCCTGCTCATCCACCTTCGTGAGAGCGACGCGCAGGAGACGCTGCGCAACGTGAAGGAGACGAACAAGGGTTCGCAGTGGCAGAACTTCGTGGCGTACTCCAAGATCTGCACCCACGCCGGCTGCCCGGCCAGCCTGTACGAGCAGCAGACCAACCGCCTGCTGTGCCCCTGCCACCAGTCGCAGTTCCAGATCACGGACAACGCGCGGCCGGTCTTCGGCCCCGCGAGCCGCGCGCTGCCGCAGCTGCCGATCACGGTGGACGATGAGGGATACTTCGTAGCGACGTCCGATTACCGGGTTGCCATCGGACCGGCCTTCTGGGAGCGGCCATGAAACGGCGCAAGATCGATGTCCGGGCCCTTCCGGCCAAGTCCGCCGGGGCGCTCGACGAGCGCTTTCAGGCGGCGACGCCGCTGCGGCGCCTGCTGAACAAGGTCTTCCCCGACCACTGGTCCTTCCTGCTGGGTGAGATCGCCCTCTACTCGTTCATCGTGCTGCTGCTCAGCGGCATCTTCCTCGCGCTGTTCTTCGACCCGTCGATGCGCGAGACGGTGTACAACGGCAGCTACACCCCGCTGCGCGGCGTGGAGATGTCGCAGGCGTACAACACCGCGCTGAACCTCTCGTTCGACATCCGCGGCGGCCTGTTCATGCGCCAGATGCACCACTGGGCGGCGCTGCTGTTCATGGCCGCGATCGTGGTGCACATGTTCCGCGTCTTCTTCACGGGCGCGTTCCGCAAGCCGCGCGAGGCCAACTGGATCGTCGGCGTGCTGCTGTTCTGGATGGGCTTCCTCGAGGGCTTCGCCGGCTACTCGCTGCCCGACGACGCGCTGTCCGGCACCGGCCTGCGCATCGCGAGCGCCATCATGCTGTCGATCCCGATCGTCGGCACCTGGGTGACCACGTCACTCTTCGGCGGTGAATTCCCGGGTGAGGTCATCCTCGATCGGCTGTACATCGTCCACGTGCTGCTCATCCCGGGCGCCCTGCTGGCACTGATCAGCGTGCACATGGGCCTGCTGGTGAAGCAGAAGCACACCCAGTGGCCCGGCCCCGGCCGGACCAACGAGAACGTGGTCGGCGTCCGGATGTTCCCCGGCTTCGCGGCCAAGGCCGGCGGCTTCTTCATGGTCGTCTTCGCCATGATCGCCGTCCTCGCCGGCCTCTTCCAGATCAACCCGATCTGGCTGTTCGGCCCCTACAAGGCCGCGGTCGTCTCGGCGGCGAGCCAGCCCGACTGGTACGTCATGTTCCTCGACGGCTCGACCCGCCTCTTCCCCGCGTGGGAGATCCGCTTCGACCTCTTCGGCTGGGGCGACGGCTACACCATCCCGCCGATCTTCTGGCCGACGGTGGTGCTACCGGGCATCCTGACGATGCTGCCGATCTTCTATCCGTTCATCGAGGCGCGGTTCACCAAGGACCGGGCCGTGCACAACCTGCTCCAGCGCCCGCGGGACAACCCGTTCCGCACCGCGCTCGGCGCCATGGCAATCTCGTTCTACGTCGTGCTGCTCATCTCGGGCGGCAATGACGTGCTGGCCGACAAGTTCCACATCAGCCTTAACGCGATGACCTGGGCCGGCCGCATCGGCATCCTGGTGGTGCCCCCGCTGGCGTACTACGTCGCGTACCGCATCGCCCTGGGCCTGCAGCAGCACGACCGCGAGGTCCTGGCCCACGGCGTGGAGACGGGCATCATCCGCCGCCTCCCGGACGGCCGCTTCGTCGAGGTCCACCAGCCGCTGCCGTCCTCCAACGGCCACGGCGAGGAGGCCGGCCACGGCCTGGAGTACGCGGGCTGGGTCGTCCCGAAGAAGATGAACCGCATCGGCGCCCTGGCCCCGACGGTGAAGGGCTTCTTCTACCCGATCGAGAAGGCGGCCCCGGCGCCCAAGCAGGCGCGCAAGCTCGGCGAGTCGGAGCGCGAGGAAATCAACTCGGGCCACTGACCCACCGATACAGCTCTTCTGAGACGGCCCCCGGCACTCCGCCGGGGGCCGTCTTGTCTCTCCCATGCACGCTCGCGCTGGTCGATCCGACAAGTCGGGCACTCCGTGCCACGACTTGTCGGATTTATACCTCGTCAGGCGAAAAATCCGGCTGAATCGCTCCTTTGTGGAACTTTTCGGCAGCTCGGCGCCGGTGCTGCTGCTTCAGACGTGGTGGCACTCGCGTCGGGCGGCGGCAGGCAGGCAGGCGTGACGGTTTGGCGCGACGCCGTCGTCGAGTGGTTGGCGGTGCGGGCCGGGCTGTTTGGCTGGGCGCGACGCCGTCGCCAGTGGTCGGCGGCCGCCGAACTGTTTGGTTCGGCGCGACGACGCTGCCGCGACGACGCTGCCGCGACGATGGCGCCGCAGCGATGGCGCCATCCGGTGACGGCGGCCGCGGGCCCGAAATGACGGCATTGTCCGGCTCGGCGCGACGACGCTGCCGCGACGATGGCGCCGCACCGATGGCGCCATCCGGCGACGGCGCCCGCGGGCCCGAAATCACGGCATTGTCCGGCTCGGCGCGACAGCGAGGCCGCGGGAAACGGAGGCGGCTGCGGGCTCGCCTCCGGAGGCGCGTGACGCCGGCCGGCGGAGGCGGCCAGCTGACGCAACGACCGTGGAAGGGCCGCCAGCGGCGCGTTAGGGGAGCGCCGCGGCCCACTCCGCCACGCGAGAGGCCAGGGCGCCGCCGTGCTTCGCCCACTTGAAGTGGTCGATCGGCGGCCCCGGCTCGTAGTGCTCCCGCGTAACGGAGGCGGAGGAGAGCTTCTCCAGCAGATGCGAAACCGTACCGGGCGGCGTGAACAGGTCCCCGGCCATGTCGACCGCCAGCACGGGCGTCGTCACGCGGGCCAGTGCCGCCTCCATGTCCAAGCCCCGCAGGGCCGGATAGCGCCCCGTGCGGGCCGTACGCGCCCAGTCCCGGATCACCCCGCGCGCCTGCCGCCCGCCGAACCCCCACCCCGGCCACACCCGCAGCAGCGTGGAGGCGACGCCGAGCGTCTGCGTCTGCAGCAGCACCCGGAGGCGCTGCCCGGCGGGGTAGCGGCGCCAGTACGGCACCCCGACCGCCAGCAACGCCAGCCCGGCGACGTCGGAGGCGGGCTCGGCGGCCAGATGGAGCGCGCACGCCTGCCCGCCCAGCGAGTGTCCGATGAGGACCGTGCGCCGACCGGCCCGGCGCGGCTTCAGGAACTGCAGGACCGCGTCCACGTCCTCGGTGAGATCGGCCAGGTCGTACCGGGACGCCCGCGACGGCGGCGGCGTCGAGGCGCCCGTGCCGCGCAGGTCGGCCACCACCACGGCGACGCCGGCCGAGGCCAGGGCGGTGGCGAACGCGCGGTAGTAGCGCGCCGGCACGCCCATCGCCGGCCACAGCACGGCCAGCACGGGCGCCGTCGAGGGCGCCGGATATATGTGCAGCGCGATCCGATCGACGCCGCGCTCCACCGTCTCCACCGTCGGCTCCATGCTTCGAGGGTAGGGGTAGGAGGTTACCGGTGGGTAAGGAGGGGGTCCGCCGATACTGTGCTGGACGTGAAACCAGCCGATCTGCCGCAAATCCGCACGCCCGGGCCGCCCGCGATCAGCCCGGACGGCGCGACCGTCGTCGTCGGGGTCTCGCGGGCCGACCTCGCCACCGATGCGTACACCTCGCAGCTGTGGATCGTGCCCGCCGACGGCGGGGCGGCGCCACGACAGTTCACGCAGGGGTGGCACGACAGCGCGCCGCGGTTCTCGCCCGACGGGCGGTGGGTCGCGTTCCTGCGGCGCGTGGACAAGAGCGCGAAGCCGCAGCTGTGGGTGATGCCGGTCGGCGGGGGAGAGGCGCGGCGGCTGACCGGCGAGCCGCTCGGCGTGGGCACGCCCGCCTGGTCACCCGACTCCACCCGGCTGGCATTTTCCGCTCGTGTACCGCAGGAAGCCCGCTACGGCACCGGCCGCACCGCCGACGGGGAGGTCATCGGGGCCGACGGCGAGCCGCCCCGGCGCATCACGCAGCTGGCCAACCGCATCGACGGCGTCGGGTTCCTGCGCGACCGCCCGGCGCACCTGTTCGTGGCCGGGCTGGACGGCGAGGTCACCCGGATCACCTCGGGGGAGCGCGACCACGACGACCCGCGGTGGAGCCCGGACGGCGAGTGGCTCACGTTCGTGTCGGCGCGGCACGAGGAGTGGGGCAACGACTGCGCGGCCGACGTCTGCGTGGTCCGCGCGGACGGCTCGGGGCTGCGGGCGCTGACCGGCGCCGAGTACCAGCCGAGCCTGCCCCGGTTCACCCCCGACGGCACGGCCGTCGTCTTCGCCGCCGCCCCGGCCGGGGAGGGGCGGGTCGACCCGGTGCTGCGCAACGACTCGCTGTGGTCGGTGAGCGCCGAGGGCGGTGCGGTCCGGCCGCTGCTCGACCCCGAGGAGTACCAGCTGGCGATGCCGGGCGGCGACCTGGACGTCATCCCGGACGGGGTGCTGTTCGCGAACGAGCGGCGGGGTGCCGTACAACTGCTGCTGGTGCCCTTTGACGGCGCACCGCCCACCGCGGTGGTCGAGGGCGAACGTCACGTGGCGGGCTTCGCGTGGGCGGGCGGGGTGCTCGCCGCGACGATCGCCGGGCCGGCCGACTGGGGCGAGGTCTACGCGATCAGGGCCGGCGAGACCCGGCTCACCGGCTTCTCCGACGGCTTCGAGGCGCTCGAGCCGGTCGAGGTCACCGCGACCGCGCCCGACGGGTATCCGGTGCACGGCTGGGTCGTGCGGCCCGCCGGCGACGGCCCGCACCCCGTCCTGCTGATGATCCACGGCGGGCCCTACACGCAGTACGGCTGGCGGCTCTTCGACGAGGCCCAGGTCTATGCCGGCGCGGGCTACGCGGTCGTGCTCGGCAACCCGCGCGGCTCGTCGGGGTACGGCGCCGCGCACGGACGGCCGATCCGGGGCAACGTCGGCGAGGTGAGCGCCGTGGACCTCCTGGCGCTGCTCGACGCCGCCCTGAAGTCCCCGGACCTCGACGCGGGGCGCGTCGGCGTGCTGGGCGGCTCGCACGGCGGGTTCATGACCACGTGGCTGGCCGGGCACCACGGCGACCGGTTCCGCGCGGCGGTGTCGGAGCGGGCGGTCAACGGCATCGACAGCTTCGCCAGCTCGTCGGACATCGGCTGGTACTTCGCCGACTCGCTGTACGTGCGCGACTTCGAGCGGCAGAGCCCGCTCACATACGCCGACCGGATCACGACGCCGATGCTCATCATCCACTCGGAGCAGGACTGGCGGTGCCCGGTCGAGCAGGCATACCGGCTGTTCGTGGCCCTCAAGCGCCGGGGCGCCCCGGTCGAGCTGCTGCTCTTCCCGGGTGAGGGCCACGAACTGTCGCGCAGTGGTCGCCCGTCGCACCGCATCCAGCGGTTCGAGGCGATCCTCGAGTGGTTCGGGCGCTTTATCTGACCTGTCTGACTTACCTGGCGAGCAGCTCCGCGACCTGCACGGCGTTGAGGGCGGCGCCCTTGCGCAGGTTGTCGTTGGAGATGAACAGCGCCAGGCCGTTGTCGACGGTCTCGTCGACGCGGATGCGCCCGACGTACGACGGGTCGGCGCCCGCGGCCTGCAGCGGGGTGGGAATCTCGCTCAGCTGCACGCCGGGGGCGGCCGAGAGCAGCTCGGTGGCCCGCTCGACGGAGATCGGGCGCTCGAAGCGCAGGTTCAGCTGGAGGGAGTGGCCCGTGTACACCGGGACGCGCACACACGTGCCGGAGACCTTGAGGCCGGGGATCTCGAGGATCTTCCGGCTCTCGTTGCGCAGCTTCTGCTCCTCGTCGGTCTCGAACGAGCCGTCGTCGACGATCGCGCCGGCCAGCGGGAGCACGTTGAACGCGATCGGGCGGGCGAACTTCTTCGGCTCCGGGAACTCCACCGCCGAGCCGTCGAACGCGAGCGCCGCGGCGCCGTCGGCGACCTTGCGCACCTGCTCGTCGAGCTCGGCGACGCCGGCCAGGCCCGCGCCGGAGACGGCCTGGTAGGTGGCGGCCACCATGGCGACCAGCCCGGCCTCGTCGTGCAGCGGGCGCAGGACCGGCATGGCGGCCATCGTGGTGCAGTTGGGGTTGGCGATGATGCCCTTCGGCCGCGCGGCGGCGGCGTGCGGGTTGACCTCGGCGACGACCAGCGGCACGTCGGGGTCCATCCGCCAGGCCGAGGAGTTGTCGATCACGACGGCGCCGGCGGCGGCCACCTTCGGGGCGAGCTCCTTCGACGTGCCCTTGCCGGCCGAGAACAGCACGATGTCGAGCCCGGCGTAGTCCGCGGTCGCCGCGTCCTCCACCGTGACCTGCGTGTCCTGCCAGTCGATGGGCCGCCCGGCGGAGCGGGCGGAGGCGAACAGTCGCAACTCGTCTACCGGGAACTGCCGCTCGGCCAGGATGTGGCGCATGACGCTGCCGACCTGACCGGTGGCCCCTACGATGCCGATCCTCATGGCCGCGAGGGTACCCGGTGCACGGCGCTCATTCGATGCGATTTGCCGCACTCCCGACGCCGTAACCAGGGCAAACGGGCGCTTCTTCCGGCGCCGGGCGGCGGGTGCCGCAAATCAGTCGGCGTCCGGCAGCCCGATCGCGAACGCCTCCTCCAAATCATGTTTGGAGTAGGCCCGGAAGGCGATGTGCGTGTCGGTGTCGACGACGCCGGGCACCTTCGAGATCTTGTTGGCGATCACCTCGGCGATGTCCTCGAACTGCCGGACCCGGACCATGGCGATGAGGTCGGTGTTGCCGGCGACGGAGTACACCTCGCTGACTCCGTCGAGGTTGGCGATGTTCTCGGCCACCTCCGGGATCGAGTCGGTGGCGCAGTCGATGAGAACGATCGCGGTGATCACCTGCGGTGCTCCTTCCAGCATGTGGACACCGTCATGCTAGTGCGCGGGCACCGTCAGCCCTCGCCCGACCCGGATCGCGTCGGTGACGGTCTCGCCCGGCCCGACCTCGCCGCCCGGCCACACCACCCCGCGCGTGACCCGCCCGGCGACGACCGCCCCCGAGCCGATGACGGCCCGGTCCAGCGTTCCGGTGACGGTGGCGTCCGCGGCGACGAGATTTCCATGGTGTACGGCATGAAGGTTCGCCTCGAGATAGGCGGCCGGGGTGCCGGTGTCCAGGTAGGTGCCCGGATACTCGACCACCTGCAGGCGGCCCTGGCGCTCGGCCGGGCGCCACGCCTCGCGTACCAGATCCGATGGTTCCGGCTTCAGCTGCGCCACCAGGTCCCACGGCAGCAGCGAGAACCCGGCGAAGCGGTGGGTGCCGAACTCGTGCGGCGGCCCGGGGACGCCCAGCAGGCGTGCCGTGTGCCCGTCCCAGCCGGCCAGCAGCGCCGCGATGTCCTCGCCGGGCGGCGCGCCCTCCGTGGCCAGGTACGCGTCGGCGTTGGCCGCCAGCACGCCCCGGCCGCCGATCCAGTCCCGCAGCCGGCTCAGCCCGCCGGCGGTGCCGAGCGGCTGCCCCGGCTCGACGGACAGGTGGGCCCGGTCGCCGACGTGCTCGACCACCATGTGCCCGAGGTAGCAGGCGTTCACGGCGGTGTCGAGGCCCAGCTTCTGCACGCGCTCCAGCGCCCGGTCCAGCAGCGCCACGTTCCCGACCGGGCACAGCGCCTTGGGAAGGTGCTCGGTCAGCGGCCGCAGCCGCCGCCCCTCGCCGGCGGCCAGCACGACCGCGCAGATCTCGGTGCTCATGCCTCGCGGACCTCGGGGTAGTCGCGGTACGGCCCGATGTCGTAGTGCGCCAGCAGCGCCGACGTGGAGACGGTCAGCGGCGGCAGGTTGTCCAGCCGGTGCCAGGCCGCCTCGATGACCTCGGCGGCGTCGACGACGAGCTCGACGTCCGGCTCGACCTCGGCCTCGAACACCATGTCGACCCACTGCCCGCGGGTGTGCACGACCGCGTTCGGCGTGGCCGGGCGCATCCGCTCGGCCGGCAGCTTGATCCCGGTCTCCTCGCCGAGCTCCCGGGCGGCGCACTGCGCCGGCGTCTCGCCGCGGTCCATCAGCCCGGCCGGCAGGGACCAGCCGGCGCCCGGGGGCTGGCGCAGCAGCAGGATCCGGCTGAGCTGCGGGTCGCGCACGATCGCCACGGCGCCGATCGTGTACGTCGGCTGGAACGTCCGCACGATCCGCCGCCGCCAGCGGCCCGGCAGGCGGTAGAACGTCTTGTACGTCCACGCGCGCGCGAGGGCACGGAAGTCCGTCATCCGGGTAAGGCTAGTGAGCTATCGGGGCGAGTGGTCGACTAGGGCGATCAACTCGGCCACGACGTCATCCGCCGTGCGCGCGTGGTCGGCGACGGCGACGAGCAGCGTCTCCAGGTCGGGGTAGCCCAGCCGCGGCGCCAGGCGCACCAGCGGCAGGTCACTGGCCAGGCCGCGCCCCTGCTGCCGCAGCGCCAGCCCGATCGCCAGCCGCCCGAGGCGCACCTTGTTGGCCACCGTGATCGACGGCGCCTCGTGCGCCTCGAACCAGCGGCTGATGTGCAGCCGGGCGTGCGGCGTCTTCACGAACTCGAGCCACTCCGGCGACGGCCCGCGCGCGGGCGCGTCGGCGTCGAGGTCGAACTCGTCGCGCTGCCCGGCCCGCGTGATGATCTCGACGGTGTCCCCGTCGGCGAGCGGCGAGCTGACGGCGGTCAGGCGGCCGTTGACCCGGGCGCCGATACATCGGTTGCCAACGTCGGCCCCGAGGATGTACGCCAGGTCGACCGGCGTCGCGTCGCTGGGCAGCAGCACCGGCCGCCCGCCGCCGGCCGTCAGCACGAGGATCTGGTCCTCGGCGAGGTCACAGCGCAGCGAGGCGATGAACTGCGCCGGGTCCGACGCCGCCGCCTCCCAGTCCAGCAGCCGCCGCAGCCAGTCCAGCTGCTCGGCCTTCGACGCCGGCCCGAACCGCGCGGCCGTCATCGGGTACCGGAAGTTGGCGACGATGCCGTACTCGGCCGCCTGGTGCATCTCGACGGTCCGGATGAGCACCTCGAGCGAGCGCCCCTCCGGCCCGAGCACGGTCGTGTGCAGCGACTTGTAGTTGTTGTTCTTGGGCGTGGCGATGAAGTCCTTGAACCGCCCCGGCACCGGCCGCCACTTGCCGTGCACCGCGCCCAGCGCCGCGTAGCAGTCGGTCTCGGGCCCGTCGACGACGATCACCACCCGCGGCAGGTCGTGCGGCTCGGCGTAGTTGCCGTCGACCGTGTCCTTCCAGATGGAGTACAGGTGCCGGGGCCGCGGCGCCACGGTCGCGTCGATCCCGAACTTCTTCAGGTCGGTGCCGACGGCCGAGGTGACCTTCTCCAGGTACCCGTCCCAGCCCACCCGCTGGTTCACGTAGTCGGCGACGACCGCGTACCCGCTCGGGGACACCGCGCGCAGCACCCAGTCCTCGAGCTCCCGCTTCAGCGCCTGGATGCCGAGCCGCTCGCACAGCGGAATCAGCACCTCCCGCGTCGCCGTGGCGATCCGCACCCGGCTCTTCACCGACCGCGCGTCGATCGTGCGCATGTTGTGCAGCCGGTCGGCCAGCTTGATGACCAGCACCCGCACGTCCCGCCCGGCGGCGACGATCATCTTGCGGATCGTCTCGGCCTCGGCGTCGGCGCCGTAGAACATCTTGTCGAACTTCGTGACCCCGTCGACCAGCAGCGCGACCTCGCCGCCGAAGTCCCGCTCCAGCGCCCCGAGCGTGTAGTCGGTGTCCTCGACCGTGTCGTGCAGCAGCGCCGCGACCAGCGTCGTCGTGTCCATCCCGAGATCGGCGAGGATCTCGGTCACCTCGAGCGGGTGCGTGATGAACGGCTCGCCACTCTTGCGCATCTGCCCGCGGTGCATCTGCTCCGCGGTCCCGTACGCCCGCCGCAGCAGCGCAACGTCCGCGGTCGTGTGAATCTGCCGGTGTGCCCGGATGATGGGCGCCATCGGATCATCGCTGGACTGCCACGGCAGAATCGCCCGCAGCCGCGACCCGATGATCGCCGTGTACGTCGACGTCGGATCCCCGGGCACCGCCCCACCCACGAGCGCCGAGTAGCTCGGCGGCCGCGGCACCTCGGGCGAGTCATCGGTCGGCGGCGCGACCAGCTTCTGCCGCGGCGCCGCGTACCGGTCGTCCGGCCGCGCCTCACGAACCTTCGCCCGCGGCGCCGGTTTGCCCGCCTTCTTGCCCGCCGCGCCGCCCTTCGCCGCGCCGCCCTTTGCCGCGCCGTCCTTTGCCGCGCCGTCCTTTGCCGCGCCGCCGGGCTCCGCGGCCTTCGGCTCCTCGGTCTGCGGCGTCTCCGTCTCGGCTGCCGCTTCGATGCCGCTCTGCGCCGGCTCGGCGGGGGCTTCGTTGCGGGGGTTCGGTTCGCGCCGTTCGTGCGTCTGGTCGTGCGTGTTGCGGGGCTTGCTCGATCGCTGGCGCTCCAGCGCGTCCTGCTCGGCGCTCTCGCCGTTCTGCTGCCACTGCCGGGTCTCGTTGGCCGGCCAGTCCCCACCGCTCTGCGGATGCTCGCCCCGCTCGTGCTGCTGCGTACCGCGCTCGTTGACAACCCGCTCGTCCGCGCCCCGGTCGCGTTCCACCGGCTCGTGCCGGACGCGCTCCTGCTGGTCGCGCTCGTGCTTCCCCCGGTCCTGCGCGTCCCGGTCGTGCTTTCCGCGGTCCTGCGTTCCCTGGTCCTGTGCCGCCTTTTCCCGGTCGTGCTGTTCCCGGTCCTGCTGTTCCCGGTCCTGCGCCGTGCGGTCTTGCGGACTGCGGTCGGGCTGGGCCTGGTCCTGCGGCGCACGGTCGGGCTGGACGCGCTCGTGCTGGGCCCGGTCGGCCGGTACCCGCTCGCCGGTCGCCCGGTCCGCGCTCCCCACCGCCACCGGGGCCGGCCGCCGCCTGGCGGGCGCCTCGGGCGTGTTGATCGCCGCGGTCGGCAGCCCCTTCGGCCCGAGGAACATCTCACCGGCGTGGAGCCGATCACCCCCGCTCCCGCCCGTACCGGCGGCCGCCCCGAACACCCCCGGCGGCTTCACGGTCCCCGGCGGGCTGGTCGCAAACCCCCCGCCGCCGCCGAGCGGCTCAACCCGGATCGTCTCGACGGCCGTGATGGTCTCATCGTCGAGCAGCCGGGCATCGTGGCTGGTCATCGCGGATCCGAACGCAACGACCCGCCCGACACGGAAAATCGACGACTCCATGGGGTTGCCGTCCGACGCCGCTGGGTCCAACATGTACTCGCTGTGCGTCGCACTCGGACCCGGAGTGAGACCGCCACCGATGCCCAGCGCCGCGACGTGCACATCGGGACCGGACGCAATGCCCGATCCCGCAAACAACACCGATCGATCAGCTACACCCGGTTGACCAGGTTCGCCCTGCAGACCGGGTACGTCGGACTCGCCAACCTGGACCGGATCGCTCAGCGCACCGGGACCGTGCTGCGCGTCGGGACTATGACCGTCGTCTGAACCAGCCGCCCCATCGTCGGACCCAGTCGCAGCTTCAGCACCAGCACCGCCATCGGACCGGGCCGTTGCGGTTGCATCGCCCGCGGAGCCCCCGCTTGTCGCGGACCCACCGTCGACAGTGGACGCACCGCGCGCCGCCACCCCGTACGTGCCCACCGCAGAACCCTGACCAGCGTGAATGCTTGTTGCACCGCCATGGCCGCCCGCCGCCCGGTTGGCGCCGTTGCCCGCATGGGCGCTGCCCGCCCCGGTTCGCGCCGCGCCTAAGCCCGCCCGCCCGGGATCGGGCCCAGCCGCCGCAATGGCATCGTGCCCGGCGCCCGGCCCGGTCTGCCCAGAGCTAGCCCTCGGCGGCCCGCCGTTCGGGCTCGCGTGGCCGCCGGCGTCGCTCGCACGGGCGCTGCTGTGGCTGGTGCCGGGCCTTGGCTGGGCGCCGTTCGGGCTTGCGTGTCCACCGGCGTCGGTTGCGTGGGCGTTGTTGTCGCTCGTGTGGCCGCCGGCGTCGCTCGCACGGGCGCTGCTGTGGCTGGTGCCGGGCCTTGGCTGGGCGCCGTTCGGGCTTGCGTGTCCACCGGCGTCGGTTGCGTGGGCGTTGTTGTCGCTCGTGTGGCCGCCGGCGTCGCTCGCACGGGCGCTGCTGTGGCTGGTGCCGGGCCTCGGCTGGGCGCTGCTCGGGCTCGCATGACCGCCGGCGTTGCCGCTCGATTGGGCGCTGTTTTCGACGGGTGTGTCTGGCGGTGCGGCTGTCGGGGGACTGCTACCCGGCGCGTTCGATACCGAGCCCGGCGGACTGAACACCCGGGAGGGGGCCGCGCCGAAGGGCGCGCCGGACTCCAGACCGGGCTCCATGCGGCACCTCCTCACCGACGGGCCGGGCGGGCCTGGGTTTGGGTAGGTTCCAGCCTAGTTACCGATCGGGCATCCGATCGGTCATTTGAGTATGTGCGTTCGTCCGATGTGCCTACCCATCCAAATCAGTCTGAACCGTGGCGGCGGCCTCCGCACGGGCGAGAAACGGTCGCCATCGGCCGGCGCCGTCGGCCGGTGACGACCAGCCTATATCGGTCTTGACCAGCCGTGTTTCCGGTCGCTCGAGCCAGGCGAGGATGCGCTCGGTCTCCTCGGGGGAGGCGCGCGGGGTCGGGCCGGCGCCGGGCGAGACGGTCTCCGCTGTGGCCAAGACCACATCCAGCGTCGGCTGTGGATGCACCCGCGGGGGTGAGGCGCCCGCGGCCGCGAGTCGCCCGTGGCGCACGACGGCGATCTCCCAGCCGCCGGCCGCGGACGGCCGCGCGGCGACGATCTCGGGCAGGGCGCTCAGGGCGGCGAGGCGCTGCATCCGGATTGCGGTGCGCAGGAACACGATGAGCCGGCCCCGGATCGCCGCCGCGTCCTCGTAGCGCTGGGCGGCCGACAGCGTCTCGATCCGCGCCATGAGCCCGCGCACGATCGGGCTCGGGTCGCCGACCGTTGCCGTGCGGAACGGGGCGGCGGCGTGTGCCTCGTAGTCCTCCACGGAGATCCGGTGCTCGCACGGCGCCGGGCAGCGGCCGAGCTCGGCGAGCGCGCAGGCCGGGGTGGGCGTGCGCGGGGAGAGCTTGTGCGTGCACTGGCGCAGCGGCAGTGCGTCGTAGATGCCGGCGGCGGCGAGCTCGGCCCCGCGCCGGGAGCCGAACGGCCCGAGATAGGCGGCGCCGTCGGCGTGCACGTCGCGCACCACCGACAGCCGCGGATAGGCCTCGGCGGTGAGCTTGAGCCACATGACGCGCTCCGGGAACTTCGACCGGCGGTTGTACGGCGGCTTGTGCGCGGCGATCAATCGCAGCTCGCGGACCTCGGCCTCCAGCGAGTGCGCGCACGGGATCGCCTCGACGCGCTCGGCCGCGTTGAGCATCTCGTCGATGCGGGCGCGCTTCTCCGCCGCCGTAAAGTAGCTGCGCACGCGGGTGGCGATCGACGAGCTCGTCCCGATATACAGCGGGCGGTCCTTGTGCCCGCGGAACACATAGACCCCGGGCGCGTCGGGCAGGCCCTCGGCGAGGTGCCGCTTGCGCCGCTGGGCCGGGCTGACCGCCTTGACGAACTCGATCACGTCGCCGACGGTGTGCACCTTGAGGCTGCCGAGCCGGGCGAACAGCCCGTGCAGCACGTCCACGGTCGCCCGCGCGTCGTCGAGGGCGCGGTGGATCGGCTGGGTCGCCGCGCGGAAGTGCCGGGCCAGGGTCGACAGCTTGTGGTTGGGCACCTCGTCGGCGATCATCGCGCGCCGGGCGATGGCGGCGGTGTCGAGCACGATCGGCTTGGGCCACGGGTAGCCGTGCTTGGCGCAGGCGGCCTTCAGGAACCCGGTGTCATAGGGCGCGTTGTGCGCGACCCAGACGCTGCCCTTGGCGAACTCCAGGAAGCTCGGCAGCACCGTGTCCAGCTTGGGTGCCTCGAGCAGCATCATCTCGGTGATGCCGGTGAGCACGGTGATGAAGGACGGCAGCCGCTCCTCGGGGTTGACCAGCGTGCCGAACTCGCCCAGCACCTCGCCGCCGCGCACCTTCACGGCGCCGATCTCGGTGATGCCCCCGCCGTCCGGCGCGCCGCCGGTCGTCTCCAGGTCGACCACGACGAACGTCGTGGCGAACAGCGTCGCGGCACGAGGGTCGTCGAACAGGGCGTCGAGTGATTCCTGGTAGTAGTCGGGCACGGGGCGCACACTACGGCCAGGGTGTGACAAAAACCGGCGGGGAGGCCGCGACCTGCACTTATCTGGGGGTACCGCCGCGAAAATCAGTGTGGCGGGAACCGGAGCTCGAAGCGGACGTCCGGGGATCCGACGATCGCCGAGGTGTCCATGGCCGTGGCGCCGTGCGCGCGCAGGATGTCGGCGACGACCCGCGGGACCGGCTCGTCGGCCTCGCGGATGCCGGCCAGGTCGGTGTGCCACTCGGGGCGGATGCTGCCGCCGGCGTGCCCGATCTCGATCGTGGGCACGGGCGTGCCGAGGACGCGTACCGCCACGCGCCCGCCGGCCGGTGCCAGCTTGAGCGCGCTGAAGATCACGTAGTCGAGCGCCCGGGACAGCTTGGCCGGGTCGGCGTGCACCGTGGTCGCGTCGGTGAGGCCCAGCGTGATCGCGATGTTGCGGGCGTCGGCGATGCCGCGCAGTTCGCGGATGCGGGCCTCGGTGAGGTACGCCAGGTCGACCGCCCGCGGCTCCGGCCGGGCCTGCAACTCGGCGGTGACCACCAGCCGGCGCAGTTCGAGCAGCTCGGTGACCTGCTTGGCGAGGGCCCGCAGCGCGCGCATCTGGTCGAGGTTGAGCCGGTGTGGCGAGTGGTCGACCACGCAGAGCGTGCCGAGCGCGGCGCCGCCGCTGGTCAGCAGGGGTGCGCCGGCGTAGAAGCGGATGCCGTCGGCGGCCTGGACGTACGGGTTGTCGGCGAAGCGGGCGTCGGCGGTCGCGTCGGGCACCACCATGAGGTCGCGGCCCATGATCGCGTGGGCGCAGAAGGCCACCTCGCGCGGCGTCTCGGCGACGTCGATGTCGCCGACCTTGGCCTTGAACCACTGCCGCTCAGCGTCGACCAGCGTGACCAGTGAGATCGGCGCGCCGCAGATCTCGCTGGCGATCCGGACTATGTCGTCGAAATCGGTCTCGGGGGGTGTATCCAGAACGGCCATGGCGTGCAGCGTTGCCAGCCGATCCGCCTCGTTTTGGGGTACCGGTGCCGCCATGACCGCCTCCCAAGCCGTCCACCTAATCGGGTGAAATAAGGATATGTCAGCTTTTAGCCTTTCGAGCTAAGGCGCCGGTCCTGGACTCCATCCCGGGCGAATGTGGTCGAGAATGCGACACTGGAGTGATGTCTGCGCACGACGTTCCGGATGGCCTCGACCTCGAGGCCGCTGTCGAGGCTGCGCAGACGGAGGACGACCAGCTCGAGCCGGTGCTGCCCGAGCCCGTCCGCCAGCGCGTGATCGCCCTGGCCGCGGGCGCGATGACCGGCCTGCCGCTGGACGAGCTGCCCATGCCGCTGCGGCGGGTGGCCAAGTTCGCGCCCAACCGCCGCGCCCGCCTGGGCGGCCCGATGATCGCCATGCAGCTCGCCGGTGACCCGCTGCTGCGCCAGCGGCTCGCCACGAGGGTGGTCGGCGACGCCGGTGAGCTGGGCGCTTCCATCCTGGAGGGCGTCGCGCCGGCGGCCGCGGACCCGGTCGAGGTGGCGGCGCTGGCGTACCTGGCCCGCCCCGAGGGCTGGCGCACGCTGGTTACAGACGCCACGGAAGCTGTACGCGCCGATGCCGAGGACGCCCTGGCCGCGGAACGGGTGCGCGACGTCGAGCAGCGCCTCTCCCGCGCCGAGCACGACCGCGCCGTGGCCCGCGTCGAGGCCGACAAGCTGCGCGACGAGCTCGCGCGGCTGCGCGACGAGGCGGCCGGCCTGCGCGAGGAGGTCCGCTCGCTGAGCAAGTCGCTGCGCGAGTCGCAGGCCAAGGAGCGCAAGGCCACCGACATGCTCGCCGCCGAGAAGGGCCGGGCCAACCGCGCCACCGCCGACCACGACGCCGAGCTGCGCCGCCTGCGGGCCAAGCTGGCCGAGGCCGAGACCGCGGCGGGTGCGCAGCGGCAGAGCGCCAAGGACGCCCGCGCCGTGGACGACGCGCGGCTGTGGCTGCTGCTGGAGACCATCGGCCAGGCGGCCGTCGGCCTGCGGCGCGAGCTGGCCCTCGACCCGACCGACAAGCTGCCCGCCGACTTCGTCGCCGACACCTCGGCCGACCGGCCCGAGAACGCCGGCGCGGGGTCGGCGCGCGCGCTCGACGCCGACGATCCCGCCCGCCTCGATCAGCTGCTCAGCCTGCCCAAGGCGCACATGGTGGTCGACGGGTACAACGTGACCAAGAAGGGGTACGCCGAAATCTCCCTCGAGCAGCAGCGCAACCGGCTGATCGCGGGCGTCGGCGGCCTGGTCGCCCAGACCCGCGCCGAGGTCACGGTCGTCTTCGACGGCGCCGAGCGGGTCCACGGCCTGCCGCCGGCGCCGCGCGGGGTCCGCGTGCTGTTCTCGCGCAAGGGCGAGACCGCCGACGAGCTCATCCGGCGCCTGGTGCGGGCCGAGCCGCCCGGCCGGCCGATCGTGGTGATCTCCTCGGACAAGGAGGTCATCGACGGGGTACGCCGGCATGGGGCCTATCCGCTGTCGTCGGACACCCTGCTGCGCCGCCTCTCACGCTCCTGACCTGGGCTTTCCCATTTTTGTCGTACCCCACCGTTACCGTTCGTGCTATCCGGTTCACGCCGCCTATCGGTGCTCGTGGCCGCAGGCCGCAACACCGGCACGTCGGTAATGGAGGAGCGATGCTCGTCGACTGCGAAAGCTGTTCGGTGCGGGGCAACGCCTGCACCACCTGCGTGGTCACCCTGCTGCTCGACACACCGCCCGCGTTCCACCAGCTCGGCGCCGAGGAGGTCCGCGCCATCGAGGTGTTCGAGCTGGCCGGCTTCGAGGTCACCGTGCTCGAGCCCACCCACTTCGAGACCCTGCCCGTCAAACCCGTCCCGTCACCCCGGCGCCGCCGCGGGCACGCCGCATAGGCTGTCGCGATGACCCCTCGCGTCTGGGCCATGATCTCGCTCGTCGCGCTGATCGCGGCGGCAGCCGTCGTAGCGATGCTGCGGGTGCCGTGGACGGCGGCGCCCGCGCCCCGGGCCGACCAGCTGGCCGCGCTCGACACGCTGCCGCACGACGCGGTCGCCCAGGGCCGGGCATTCCACGCCGCGCTGCGCCCCGACATGTATCTGTCGCTCGTCGTCGGCCTGCTCGTCGCGCTGGCGCTGGGCCTGACCCCGGCCGGCTCGTGGATCGTCGAGCAGGCCGGCCGGCCGTTCGGCGGCCACTGGCTGGCCCGGGCCCTGCTCGGCGGCTTCGCCGTGACCCTGGTCGGCGAGGTCTTCGCCCTGCCGCTGGCCGCCTGGCGCCAGTCGATCCTGCGCCGCTACGGCCTGTCCACGCAGGGCTGGGGCGGCTGGACCGTCGACCTGCTGAAGGGCTACGCCGTCGGCGCGGTCATCGGCGCCATCGTCCTCGTCGGCTTCTTCACCATCACCCACTTCGCCCCGCGCTGGTGGTGGGCCTGGGCCGCGGCCGGCGCGGCGGCGCTCGCGATCCTGCTCAGCTTCGTGTTCCCGGTCCTCGTCGAGCCGGTCTTCAACAAGTTCACCCCCATGCCCGCGGGCGAGCAGCGCACCCGCCTGATGGAAATGGCCGCCCGCGACGGCGTCCCGGTCCGCGACGTCCTGATCGCCGACGCCTCCCGCCGCACCCGCGCCGTCAACGCCTACGTGTCGGGCCTGGGCCCGACCCGCCGCATCGTCGTGTACGACACGCTGCTCGAGAAGGCCCCACCGGCCGAGGTCGAGTCGGTCGTCGCCCACGAGCTCGGCCACGCCAAGCAGAGCGACGTCCTGACCGGCACCCTGCTCGGCGCGCTGGGCGCGGCCGCCGCCGTCTGCGCGCTGTACCTGCTCGGCTCCTGGTCCGCCCTGCTCCGCCTGGCCCGCGTCGACTCGATAGCCGAGCCCCGCGCGATCGCCCTGCTGCTCGCGATAGCCACCGTCGCCGGCCTGTTCGCCGGCCCGGCCCAGGCCCTGATCTCACGCCGCGTCGAGGCCAGGGCCGACCAGCACGCCCTGAACCTGACCCACGACCCAACCGAGTTCGAGGCCATGCAGGGCCGCCTGTCCCTGGTCAACCTGGGCGACCCAGACCCCAACCCACTCGAACAGTTCCTGTTCGGCTCCCACCCGACGGCCGTCGAACGCATGGCCGCGGCCCGCGCCTGGGCTCGCGCCCATCCCCATCCCTGACCACACCGCCGCCCACCCGCCCGCTGCCTCTGCGCCGCCCCGCCCCGGCCTGCTCCGCCCCGCCGGGTCCCGCCCGTGCCTGCTCCGGCCCCGCCTGGCCCGCCTGTCCTGCCTGCCTCGCCTGGCCCGGCCCCGCCGGCCCCGCCTGGCCCGGCCCCGCCTGGCCCGGCCCCGCCTGGCCCGGCCCCGCCTGGCCCGGCCCGGTCTGGCCCCGCCCGTGACTGCTCCGGCCCCGCCTGGCCCGCTCCAGCCCGCCCGGCCGGCCGCCCGTGCGCCGCGCCGCCCGTGCGCCGTACCCTGGCCTACGTCCCGCCCGCCGCCCGCTGTGCCGCACCGCTTAGCGCGGCCGGCCGGTCGGCCGCGGGACGGGCGATGCGATGCCGCGTGCTCCGCCCCGTCGGTCGTGCCGTGCCTCGCCTCGTGCGCCGTGCTGCCTCCGCGCGCTCCGTTGGACGTCCGCTGCGCTGCTCCGCGGGCGCCGGTCGCCGCGGGACGGGCGATGCGATGCCACGTGCCCCGCCCCGGTCCCGCGCGGCAGCCGGGACCAGCGATCCCATGTCGCTGGCCGTGCGCTGCCCGTCAGCCGCGTCGTGCCTCGCCTCGTGCGCAGCGCCGTCTCGATGTGCCCCGTTGGACGCCCGATGCGCCGCCCCGCGCGGCCCGTCCGCTATGGGGCCGTGCGATGCCAGGTGACCCACCGGTCTCGCGTCTTGCCCTGTCTTGTACGCCGTGCCACTCCCGCACGCCCAGGTGGCCGCCCGCCGCGCCGGCCCGGGCCGTCCGCTCACCGAGGGCCGCGCGCGACGCCACGTGTCCCGGCCGGCCGCGTGTCGCCGCGCGTCGCCGCGCCTTGTCCCGTCTGGTGAGCCGTGCTGCTTCGTGCGTATGACCCCGGCAGCCCTCTGAGCTGCCCTGCGCTATGCCGACGGCCCGGCCACGCGCTGCGGCGCCCGCGCTGGCCCGCGCGCCATGCCGACGGCCCGGCCGTGCGCTGCGCCGCCCGCGCTGGCCCGCGCGCCATGCCGACGGCCCGGCCGCGCGCTGCGCCGCCCCGCGCACCGCGGCCCCGCCCCGCGCACCGCGGCCCCGCCCCGCGCACCGCGGCCCCGCGCCGCGCTCGACGGTGTGCCCTGGGCCGCGCCGGCGCCGTGCCCCGTGCCGTGCCCCCGCCCGCCCCACCGTGCCCCGGTCCGCCCCGCGCCGCCCTCCGTCCCCGTGCCTGGCCGGTCTGGCTCTTGCCGTGCGGGGCTGCGTGACCGTGCCGGACCATGCCCACCGTTCCGCGACGCTCCGTCGCTGTGCCTGGTCGCGCCGACTCCGTGCCCGTGCTCGACCGCTTGCGGCGCCGGGCCCCCTCTCGCGTCACGATGCCCGCCAGGGGTTGGACGGCTGCCCACGAAGGCGCTCCGGTGCGGACAGCTGCGCCGCCTCAGGTTCACGCGGCGCAGCCGAGACACAGCGGGACGCGAAGCGGGGGCGCGGCATCGTTCAGGAGCCACGGCGCGACGCGGGACGCGAGGCGAGGGCGCGGCATCGTTCAGGAGCCATGGCGCGACGCGGGACCGACAGCACGGCACAGCGGGAGCCGCCAGCCACGACGCACAAGCACGAGTCGGCGCGGCGACCGGGCGTGGGCTGCTGCGCCGTCGCGAGTGCCCGGGGGCGTGCTGGCGCGGCGGGGGAAGGTGGGGGCCGCTAACGTGCTCGGAATGGGTGCCACGCTGCTGATCACCAATGACTTTCCGCCCCGGCCCGGGGGGATTCAGCAGTTCGTGCACAACCTGGCCGTGCGGGAGGCGCGCGATCTTGTCGTGTACGCCTCCACCTGGCGAGGGGCGCGGGAGTTTGACGGGGGGCAGCCGTTCGAAGTGGTGCGCGAAGACACCGGGATGTTGTTGCCGACGCCGGGGGTGGCGCGGCGGGCGGCGGAGATCGCGCGTGCGCGTGGGTGTGACCGGGTTTGGTTCGGGGCGGCGGCGCCGCTGGGGTTGCTTGCCGACGGGCTTCGGCGGCGGGCGGGGGTTGCGCGGGTCGTTGCGCTGACGCATGGGCACGAAGTCGGGTGGGCGGCGCTGCCGGGGGCGCGCGGGCTGCTGCGGCGCATTGCGCGGGGGGCCGATGTCGTGACGTACCTGGGGGAGTACACGCGGGTGCGGCTGGAGAAGGCCGTCGGGGGGCTCACCGATTTGCAGCGGCTGGCGCCGGGGGTGGACGTGGACGCCTACTCGCCGAAAGTGGACGGGAGCGACGTCAGGCGGCGGTACGGGCTGCTGGAGCGGCCCGTCGTGGTGTGCGTGTCGCGGCTGGTGCCGCGCAAGGGGCAGGACGTGCTCATCCGGGCGTGGCCCGCGGTCAAGGCGGCGGTGCCGGGGGCGGCGTTGCTCGTGGTGAGCGGGGGGCCGTACCGCAAGATGCTGGAGCGGCTCGCGCGCGAGAACCAGGTTGAGCGGGACGTCGTGTTCACCGGGTCGGTGTCCTGGGGGGAGCTGCCGGCGCACTACGCAGCGGGGGACGTGTTCGCCATGCCCTGCCGGACGCGGCGGCGCGGGTTGGACGTCGAAGGGCTTGGCATTGTGTACCTCGAAGCCTCCGCCACCGGACTGCCGGTAATCGCCGGTGACTCGGGTGGGGCGCCCGACGCGGTGCAAGAAGGGGAGACCGGGTTCGTCGTTGCGGGGCGCGACGTCGGGCAAGTGGCCGAGCGGGTGATTCGACTGCTGGTCGATCGCGAACTGGCCGCTCGAATGGGGGCGGCCGGGCGGGCCTGGGTCGAATCCGAGTGGCGATGGGAAACGCAGGCGGCTCGGCTGCATGCGCTTCTTGCACGGGAATAGTGCGATCGGCGGATGACAATGCCGAAACGGGCCAGGGCATTCCGGGAAAGGGAATGGCGCGGCCGGCTTGCCGGGGGTATGGGTCGGAAAGCCGGCCGTCGGCGCTGATCCGGGGGTAGAACCGAACTCAGAAGCTGGGGGCGTCCGGCGCCTCGAGCAGGCCCAGGCGCAGGGCCGTCATGAGGGCCTGGGCGCGGTTGGCCGCGCCGAGCTTCTCGTAGAGCTTCGAGATGTGGGTCTTCGCGGTGGACTCCGAGACGAACAGCTGCTTGGCGATGCCGGCGACGCTCATGCCGTCGGCGAGCAGGCGCAGGACCTGGCCCTCGCGCGGGGACAGCTGCGGGCCGCTGGGGGCCAGGCGGCGCTTCATCGCCTCGGCCAGGTCGGCGGCGGTGAAGGCGCTCGGGGCGGACGCCGCGTGGCGGGCGGCCGCGACGACCTCGTCGGCGGGGGCCGTCTTCGGCACGAAGGCCGAGGCGCCGGCCTCGAGGGCGCCGAAGAGCTGGTCATCGCCGGCGTACATGGTCAGCACGACGATGCCCATGCTGTTGCTGGTCTTGCGCAGGGCGCGGGTGGCCTCCAGGCCGCTGCCGTCGGGCAGGCGGAGGTCCATGATGACGACGTCGGGCTGCAAAGCGCCGGCCTGGCGGATGGCCTCGGCGGCGGTGGCCGCCTCGCCCACCACCTCGAACTGGCGGTCGCGCTCGAAAGCGTGCCGCAAGCCGCGGCGGATCAGATCGTGGTCGTCGACGAGCAGCACTTTGGTGCGAGTCGTCGGCGTCGCGGTAGTAGACATTCCCGGTGCTCTCTCCCTCTGGGTGCCTTCACGCTACCGCGCACGCGGTGCGGTTCCGAGCACAACCGCCACTGTGGTCCCATTCGGCACGCGTGGCGTGATCTCCAACCGGCCCCGGATACGTTCCGCCCTCTCGGCCATGATCGCAAGACCATAGCGCCCGTCCGGGCGGTTCTCACCGATGCCGCTGCCATCGTCGGAGATTTCTACCTGTGCGAACGGTGGATCGACCGCGCACGTTACCCAAAGATTCTCCGCTCCGGCATGTTTCCGCGCGTTGGTGATGGCTTCTTGGGCAATGCGCAGCAATTCGGCCTCGACGGCGGCGGGCAGGCGGGCGGTCGTCTCGTCCAGCGACAGGTGCACCCGCAGGCCCGCGGACGCGCCGACCGTGCGCGCGTAGTCGGCGATGGCGGCGGTGAGCCCGCCGTAGCGGTCGACCTCGCTGCGCAGCTCGAACAGCGACAGCCGCAGCTCGGTGATGACCCGGGTGACCTCGGCGCGCAGGACGCGCAGCTCCTCCTCGGCGGCCTCGGCGTTGGGCAGCGCGGCGACGGCGTTGTCGATGCCGTAGCCGACCATGACGAGCTCCTGGGCCACGCCGTCGTGGATCTCGCGGGCCAGCCGCTGCCGCTCCTCGGTGGTGGCCAGGGACCGTACCTCGTCGAAGAGCAGCGCCGCCTCCAGCCGCAGGGCGGCGGGGCCGGTGAGCGACTGGACCCTGGCGACCAGGGCCGGCGGGTACGCGCCGGAGGTGTCGCTCTCGAGCACCATCAGCCCGACCGTGCGCACCCCGGCGATGAGCGGCACGACCATCGAGGAGATGCTCTGGCCGCGGGCGACCGAGCGGGCCTGCGAGCGGCCCGACACGACCGGCTGCTGGGTGGCCCACGAGTCGGCCACGGCGCTCTCGGTGTCCAGCGCCGTCTCCCAGTCCAGCCGCTCGACGCCGGCCTGGGCCAGCACGACCAGGCGGCCGCCGCCGCTGCCGGACAGCACGGCGCCGCGGGTGGCGGGCACGATCGCGCGTACCTCGTCGAGCAGGTGCTCGGCCAGGCCGCCGGGGTCGAGCGTGGCGCCGGGCAGCTGCCGGGCGACGCTGCGCAGCTGGGTGAGCAGGCGGGTGGCCTCGGCGTAGGGCTGCGGGGCGTCGTCGGGGCGGCGGGCCAGCAGTACCCGCTGCAGGATCGTCGCCTGGAACGCCGCGACGCCGGCGATGACGAGCCACTGCCCGGCCGCGGTCAGGTAGCTGCGGTCGTCGAGGCGGCCCTCGACGCCGCCGCCGACGACCAGCAGCGCGGCCGCGGCGACCACGTACGCGCCGGCCATGCGCCGGCCCTCGGTGAGCGCGGCGGCGACGATCGGCACGGGGAGGTACACCAGCAGGAACTTGGCGTCTCCGTTGAGCGTCGAGGCGGCGAAGGCGGTGATGAGCACCTCCGCCGTGCGCCCCAGCCGGGCCACCTCGTGCCCCTGCGGCGCGACCGTCGCGACGACCGCGGCGGCCAGCAGCAGCGCGAGCCAGAGCAGCTCGGACGGGCGCACGTCATCGGTGAGCAGCAGGATGGCGACGAGCGCGAGGAGCAGCACGCGCACGGCGACCACCCCGGTGCGGGGGCGGGTGGCCGCGGTGGCGGTGCGGTCCTCGGCGCGCGTGGGGGTGCTCGCCAGGTCCGTCAACAGCGATCCCTTCAAGTGGTCAGCGCTCGTAGATCGCGGCGATGTCGCCCGCGTACTCCTTCATCACGACGTTCCTCTTCACCTTCAACGAGGGAGTCAGTTCGCCGGTCGCTTCGGTGAAGTCGCGGGGCAGGATGCGGAAGACCTTGATCGCCTCGGCCTTCGACACGGCCTGGTTGGCCTCGTCGACCGCCTTCTGGATCTCGGCGCGCAGCTGCTCGTCGTCGACGAGGTCCTCCACCGTCGTGCCCTCGGGCTTGCCGTTGTCGCGCAGCCAGGCGGGCAGGGCGTCGGGGTCGATGGTGACCAGCGCGGCGATGAACGGCTGCCGGTCGCCGATGACCATGCACTGGCTGACCAGGGCGTGGGCCCGCACCCGGTCCTCGAGCACGGCCGGGGCGACGTTCTTGCCGCCGGCGGTGACGATGATCTCCTTCTTGCGCCCGGTGATGCGCAGGAAGCCGTCCTCGTCGAGCTCACCCAGGTCGCCGGTGTGGAACCAGCCGTCCTCGTCGACGGCCTCCGCGGTGGCCTCGGGATTGTTCCAGTACCCCTTGAAGACGATGTCGCCCTGGACCAGGATCTCGCCGTCGTCGTCGATGCGGATGGTCACGCCGGGCAGGGGCCGGCCGACGGTGCCGATCTTCACGCCGTTGTCGCGGTTGGCGTTGGTGGCCGGGGACGTCTCGGTGAGCCCGTACCCCTCGTAGATCGTGATGCCGATGCCCCGGTAGAAGTGGGCCAGGCGCTCGCCGAGCGGGGCGCCGCCGGAGATGGCGCGGGTGCACTGGCCGCCGAGCGCGGCGCGCAGCTTGCCGTAGACGAGCCGGTCGAACAGCGCGTGCTGGGCCTTGAGCAGCAGCCCCGGGGAGGGGTTGGCGCTGTAGTCGATGGCCACGCGCTCGGCCCGCTCGAAGATCGCGCCCTTGCCGTCGGCCTGCGCACGCTGCTTGGCGGTGTTGTAGACCTTCTCGAAGACGCGGGGCACGGAGAGTACGAACGTGGGCCGGAAGCTCTTCAGCACGTCCGCCAGGTTCTTCGTGCCGGCCGTGTGCCCCATCGTCGCCCGGGCCTGCACGACGCCGATCTGGATCAGGCGGGCGAAGGAGTGGGCGAGGGGCAGGAACAGCAGCGTGCGGGCGCCCTCGTTGAACAGCGAGCGCAGCTCCGGGATGGCGTTGACGATGTCGGAGAGCATGTTGCGGTGGGTGATCATGCAGCCCTTGGGGCGTCCCGTGGTACCGCTGGTGTAGATGATCGTCGCGAGATCGTCCGCCTTCGTCGCGGTGCGCCGCCGGTCCACGTCCTCGCGGGGGACCGCGGCGCCCTCGGCGACCAGCTGCTCGAGCGCGCCGCGCGGGCCGTCGATCTGCCACACGTGGGCCAGCGCCGGGATGCGCTCGCGCACCTGCGTCACGGCGTCGTGGTGGGCGTCGGTCTCCACGAAGCAGGCCACCGCGCCGGAGTCCTGCAGGATCCATGCCACCTGCTCGGGGCTGGAGGTCTCGTAGATCGGCACGGTGACGGCGCCGCAGGTCCAGATCGCGTAGTCGGCGAGGGTCCACTCGTAGCGGGTCTTGCTCATCAGCGCGACCCGCTCGCCCGGCTCGATGCCGGCCGCCAGCAGGCCCCGGGCCAGCGCCACGACCTGGTCGAGGAACTGCGCGCAGGTGACGGCCTGCCACGCGCCGTCCACCAGGCGCTCGAACTGCACCGTGTCCGGGGCAACGGCGGCGTTGTCCCAGACGGGGTCGGTCAGCGTGGCCGTCTCGGCGATGGTCACCGCGGCGGGGACGGAGAACTCGCGCACGTCCGACTCCTCATTTCCACTTCGTTTCCGTACCGGGAACCTACCTGTAGGTGTATCGGCTTCGCATGGCGCCCGCCAGGCGGCGAGCCGACGCTCCGCGGTTACGGCGGCAGAGGTAGCCTGCCACGCATGGCCGACACTTCGACGCAGTCGATCGTCATTGACGCGACCCCGGACCGGGTCGCCGCGGTCATCGCCGACTTCGCCCGCTACCCGGAGTGGGTCGCGGCGGTGAAGTCGGTCGAGGTGGTCGAGGAGTACGAGGACGGGTACGCCAGCCAGGTCCGCTTCGTGCTGGACTCGGGCCCGGTGTCGGACGAGTACACTTTGCAGTACGAATATGCCGAGGACCTGAGCCGCATCGAGTGGAGCCTGGTCGCGCCGTCGAAGATGCAGAAGCAGCAGGACGGCTCGTATGACATTACCGCCAATGCTGACGACACTTCCACGGTGACCTATTCGCTGTCGGTGGAGCTGGCGATCGGCATGCTGGGCATGTTCAAGCGCAAGGCCGAGAAGATGATCATGGACACCGCGCTGAAGGAGCTCAAGCGCCGCGTCGAGGCGGGCGCATGAGGGACCCCCGCGAGGAGGCCGAGCGCCTGGTCGCCGCCGCGCTGGCGGCGGCGTCGATGGCGGCTCGCAGTACCACCGGATTCGCCACCGGCTCGGCCGAGTGCTGCGTGTGCCCGCTGTGCAAGGCCATCGCCGCCGCCCGGGATCCCGACCCGGAGTTCGCCGAGCGGCTGGCCACCGGGGCCGGCGACATCGCCGCCGGGGTCGCCTCGTTCCTGCGCAACTTCGCCAAGACTCCGGACGGCTGGCAGTCGGCCACCCGGGAATCATCATCCGCCGACAGCGACGTCGAACAGGATTGACCCCAGCAACGGCGTAAGCCGGTACGAGAGGAGCTTGCCGCAGTGGGGCTGACCATCGGCGTCGACATCGGCGGAACCAAGGTGCTCGGCGGTGTCGTCGACTCCGCGGGCGACGTGCTGGCGCAGACGCGCCGCGACACGCCGGCGCAGGACACCGGCCAGACCGCGGACCGGATCATCGACGTGATCAGGGAGCTGAGCGCCGGGCACACGGTCGAGGCCGTCGGCATCGGCGCGGCCGGCTGGGTCGACGAGACGCGCTCGATCGTGCAGTTCGCGCCCAACCTCGCCTGGCGCAACGAGCCGCTGCGCGACAAGATCCAGGAGGCCGTCGGCCTGCCCTGCGTCGTGGAGAACGACGGCAACACCGCGGCGTGGGCCGAGTTCCGCTTCGGCGCGGCGCACGACGCGGACGACTCCATGGTGCTGTACACCGTGGGCACCGGCATCGGCGGCGGCATCATCCTGGGCGGTCGCCTGATCCGCGGCTCCCACGGCACGGCCGGCGAGCTCGGCCACACGATGATGGTCCCCGACGGCCACCCGTGCGGGTGCGGCCGGCACGGGTGCCTGGAGCAGTACACCAGCGGCAACGCCCTCGTCCGTTTCGCCCGCGCCGACGCCCGCACCCGCCCCGAGGCCGCCGAGCGCCTGCTCGAGCTGGCCGGCGGCGACCCGGACGCGATCAAGGGTCCCGCGGTCACCGAGGCGGCCCGGCTCGGCGACCCGGTCGCGACCGGCGCCTTCGAGCAGGTCGGCCACTGGCTGGGCGTCGCCTTCGCCGACATGGTGCAGACCCTCGACCCGCAGGTGATCGTGGTCGGCGGCGGCGTGATCGACGCCGGCGACCTGCTGCTCAAGCCGGCCCGCGCCAGCTACGAGGAGCAGCTCGCCCAGCGCGGCCGGCTGCCCGTCGCCGAGGTGCGCCCGGCGCTCATGGGTAACCTGGCCGGCGTCGTGGGAGCGGCGGATCTGGCCCGTATGTGAGGCGTGCATGACGAAGATCAGGGTGCTGTCGTACAACCTGCACGGCCTCCGCGACGACCGGCGCGCGCTCGCGTCGGCCGTGCGCGAGGCCGCGCCCGACATCGCGATCCTGCAGGAGGCGCCGCGGCGCTTCCGCTGGCGCCAGAAGTCGGCGGACATCGCGCGCGAGTTCGAGCTCGTGATCGCCGGCGGCGGGCTGCCGGCGCTGGGCAACCTGATCCTCACCAACCTGCGGGTGCGGGCGCTTTCGGAATGGAACATCCGGTACCCGCTGACCCCCGGCCGGCACATGCGCGGCGCCGCCTTCGTGCGGTGCCGCGTCGGGCGCGCGACCTTCGTGGCCGCCGGTTCGCACCTGTCCACGGACACCGCCGAGCGCCCGGCCCAGGCCGCCCTGCTCAAGCAGCACATGGACGAGGTCACCGACCCCCTGCTGTTCGCCGGCGACCTGAACGAGAACTCCGGCGGCGGCGCCTGGCGCATGATCGCCGACGGCCTGACCGACGCCGCGGGCGAGGACGAGCGCCCGACGTTCCCGGCCACGGCCGCCCGCGACCGCCTGGACGCGATCTTCGCCGACCCCCGCTTCACGGTCCTGCAGTACGACGTGATCGACACCCCGCAGACCCGCGCGGCCAGCGACCACTTCCCGGTCGTCGCCGACCTGGCGCTGGACGCCTGACCCGGCTCGCCGCCCGCCGGGCGGATCGCCTGGGCGGATCCGTCGATGCGTCTCCGGGACGAGTTCGGTACTGGACAAAACGGGGACTGTCGGAAGAGGATGCCGCGGTGAGTGCTGACGGTCGGTTTGATGATCTTGCCGGGAACGCCACGCACTGGAGGGATGGGGAGCCGGTCTACGACCGAGGTGACACCGTTTGCGTCATCGGGGCCGGCGGGACCGGGCTCGCCGCGATCAAGAACCTTCGCGAGGCCGGGTTCGGGGTCGACTGCTACGAGCGCGAGACGGGCGTCGGCGGCGGGTGGAACTGGCGGCACGACCGCAGCCCGGTGTACGCGAGCACGCACCTGATCTCGTCGAAGCCGTTCACGCAGTTTCCGGACTTCCCGATGCCCGACGACTGGCCGGACTACCCGCACCACACGCAGATGCTCGCGTACTTCGAGCGGTACGCCGACCACTTCGGCCTGCGGGACCACATCTGGTTCGGCACCGAGGTCGCGCGGGTCGAGCCCGCCGAGGACCCCGGGGGCGGGCCGCCGCGGTGGGACGTGACCGTCAAGGGCTCCCGCGGTGGCGCGCCGCGGACCATGCGCTACGCGGCCGTCGTCGCCGCCAACGGGCACAACTGGTCGCCGAAGATGCCCGAGTACGAGGGGCTGGCGGAGTACCGCGGCAAAGTGATCCACGCGAGCCAGTACAAGGACGCGGCGCAGCTGCGGGGGCGGCGCGTGTTGGTGATCGGGGCCGGCAACTCCGGGTGCGACATCGCGGTCGAGGCCGCGCAGCAGGCCGCCAAGTGCTGGCACTCGACGCGGCGGGGGTACTGGTACGCGCCGAAGTTCGCGCTCGGGCGACCGTCGGACCAGGTCAACGACAAGATCCTGGCGATGCGGCTGCCGACGAAGGTGCGCCAGTGGCTGCTGCACCGCACGATCAACATGACGGTAGGGGACCTGACCCGGTTCGGGCTGCCGCGGCCCGAGCACGGCATCCTCGAGATGCACCCGCTGGTCAACAGCCAGCTGCCGTACTACCTCGGGCACGGCGACATCGTCGCCGTACCGGACGTGAAGCACTTCGAGGCGCACGAGGTGATGCTCGCCGACGGGCGGGTCATCGACCCGGACCTGGTCGTGATGGCCACCGGGTACCTGCCGAAGTTCGAGTTCCTCGCGCCGGAGCTGCTCTCGACCGACTCGGGCGGGCGGCCGCGGCTGGCGCTGCAGATGCTGTCCCGCACGCACCCGACGCTCGCCGTGGCCGGCCTGCTGCAGCCCGACTCGGCGCTGTTCACGCTGTCGCACTGGCAGACAGTGCTCATCGCGCAGTGGCTGCGGGTGCTCGACGCGTCGCCGGACCGGGCGCAGGCCATCTGGGCGAAGCTGCGGGTCGAGGGCGACCGGCGCTACACCGCCCGGAAGGTCACCGACTCGACCCGCCACTGGTTCGAAGTGAGCCATTTCGTGTACCTGCAGGAGCTCGAGAAGACCCTGCACGAGCTGGAGGCGGTCTGTTGACGACGCGCGTGATGCGTTCGCAGGAGTGGGCGGACCCGCCCAAGCCCGTGCGGCGCGAGGTGCTCGACGCTCAGCCTTCCTCCGCCGGTACGTCCACCCCGGTGCTGTTCGTCCCGGGCTACGGCCACGGCGCGTGGGCGTTCGCGCAGTACTGGCTGGAGCGCACGGCGGAGCGGGGCTTCCCGGCGTACGCCATGAGCCTGCGCGGCCACGGCGGAAGCGGGCCGGCGCCCACGGCCCGGCTGCGCGACTACGTCCACGACGTGACGCAGGTGGCGGCCTCCCTGCCCAAGCAGGCGGTGCTGGTCGGACACGGCGCCGGCGCGCTGGTGGTGGCGATGGCCATGGCCCGCTACCCGGTGCGGGCCGGCGTGCTCGTGGCTCCCGTCTTCGGCGGCCTGGGCACCGCGTTCGGGCTGTTCGCGCGCAACCCGGTGGGCACGCTGCTGGGCCTGTTCGGCGGGCGGGTGTCGCTCAAGCGCGAGCAGCTGTTCAGCCGCGCGCTGCCGGGCAACCAGGGCCAGGCGTACGCCCAGCGCCTCCAGCGGGTCCCGGCCGGCGCCCAGCGCGAGCTCCTGCGCCGCCGCCAGCCCGAGGAGCCGGTCGGCGCCCCGCCGGTGCTGGTCGTCGGCAGCCCGGACGACCGCGTGGTGTCCGGCGCGACGCTGGACTGGGTGGCGCGGCGCTACGGCGGCTCGCCGCTGCTCTTCCCGGGCATGGGGCACGACCTGATGCTGGACGCGCGCTGGCAGGAGCCGATCGACGCGATCGCCGACTGGCTGGAGAAGGTGCGCTAGCGCCTGTTTCATTACTGGGGTGGGAGCGAGGCCGAGTCCAGATTTCGTCTGGCGGTGGCCCGCGGAAGCCTGGCTACCGGTGTTGTAACCCGGCTTTCGCGGGACGCCGCCAGGCGGAATCTGGGCCGGCCGCAGCCCCGCCTCAGTAATGAAACAGGCGCTAGACGCGGGCGCCGTTGTCCGGGTCGTCATCGTCCTCGTCGCCGGGGCGCAGCCGCAGCACGAGCGTGACGAACCCGCCCAGCACGCCGGCGAAGCCGAGGAACAGCGTCGTCTGCGAGCCCAGGGGGAGCAGATCGGGCCAGAAGAGCAGGACCAGGCCCGCGGCCAGGGCGAGGACGGCGACGATCGTGACCGGGGCGATCCTGGGCAGCGGCGGCGGGGGCGGGGGCGTGTACCCCTCTTCGTCCTCCTCGTCGTCCGGCAGGTTGTCCCCGAACGTGTCGAGGCTGTCCAGCAGCGACCGGTCGACCACGTCCGACGGGCGGCGCAGCGACGTGCGCGGGGCCGGCTCGGTGTCCATGTCGGGCGCGGCGGTGCTGGAGGAGTCCAGGTCCTCGGCGGCCGGCCATGGCGTGGCGACGGTGGGGTCGACCGTGGTGTGGAACCCGGCCACGATCGCGGCGAACGCCTCCTCGTCGGACTGCTCGCGCCCGGGGTGCTGCTCGGCCGGCGCCTCGGCCGGCGTTGGCTGCTCGGGCACGGACGCCGTGAGCTGGGCCAGGTAGTCCTGGGCCGTGGCCAGGTGGTCGCGGTCGGCGTAGAGCCGGTCGGTGGGCCGGGCGGGCAGCGTCGTGGTGCGCGTCAGCGGATGCAGATCCGAGGCAGGCTGGAGGTATGCCGCGATGCCGCCCTCGGCCAGCATGTCAAGCAGATGCTCCCCGATGCGTGGGTCGACGTCGCCCACCACCGCGTATTCCTGCGCCACCAGGCCGTTGTCCCGCCGGCCGCGCCGCGCCCCACCCCCTGGCACAGCTCGCCCCTCCCCGCGGCCGCCATCGCGACGACGGGGTGCGCCGCGAACAAACCGCTGACCGAAATCCTGACATGCCCGGCCGTCGTTCCGGGAGTGCGTTGTGGTGTGCCGTACTGCTTCGTAGGCTCTTTGCGACGGTCATCACCGATTGTCGCGCGATCCCGAAAGGCCGGCCGTGCTCTACTGGCTCCTCAAGTACATCGTCCTCGGACCTTGGCTGAAGCTGGTCTTCCGACCGAAGGTGGAGGGGCTTGAGCACGTCCCCACCGAGGGACCGGTGATCATCGCCAGCAACCATCTCTCCTTCGCCGACTCGATCTTCATGCCCCTCAGCGTCAAACGACGAGTCACCTTCCCGGCTAAAGCGGAATATTTCACCGGAAAGGGCATCAAGGGCTGGCTCACGAAGCTGTTCTTCGCGGGCACCGGCCAGGTCCCGATCGACCGCTCCGGCGGCAAGGCGGCCCGGGCCGCGCTCGAGGTCGGCCTCAACATCCTGCGGGCGGGCGGCATCTTCGGCATCTACCCGGAGGGCACCCGGTCGCCGGACGGGCGGCTGTACCGCGGCAAGACCGGCGTCGCCCGCCTGGCCCTGGAGTCCGGTGCGCCCGTGGTACCGGTCGCCATGATGAACATGGACAAAGTCCAGCCGATCGGGCAGAAGCTGCCGAACCTCCGCCGGGTGCACATCAAGTTCGGACCGGCGCTCGATTTCTCCCGGTATGCCGGGATGGCCGGGGACCGGTTCATCGAGCGCGCCGTCACCGACGAGATCATGTACGAGCTGATGACGCTCTCCGGGCGGGAGTACATCGACATGTACGCCCAGAAGGTCAAGAGCGGGCAGGCTCAGCACCCGGTGGCGGCATGAGCGGTCCGGAGCGAAGCGGCGCCCGGTCTGGGTCGACCGGCGCGAAGCCTTGTCGAGCCAGACTGGGCGTTGGGGCCGCGATCAATAGGCTCAGTCAGAGGGGCTCGCGCCGCCGGAGCGAAGCGGAGGCGGCGTGAGTTCCGCAAGTTCGAGGAGGCGGGGAGTGCCTGCCTCCTCGGCGAACGCGACCAGCTCGGCCCGCCAGGGCTCGATGCGCTCGTCGCCGCTGCGCCCGAGCGCCTGCACGGCCCACGCCACCGACAGGATGCGCGCGGAGTTGTTCGGGATCTCGCCGTAGATCTCGGCCGCCGCCAGGTGCATGTCCGCCGCCCGCGCGTAGTCGCCGTCGACGAACGCGATCGCCCCGGTGATCGTGCGCAGCGACGCCTCCACCCACGGCGTGCGGTGCGGCACGTCGGCGAGCATGTCGCGGATCGCCATCATGGCGACCCGGCCCGACAGCACGGCCGCGTGCGCGGTGGCGTCGATCCACTCGCCGCTGGCGATCGCCCGGACCTCCCGCCACGTCTTGGCCAGCTCCACGATGAGCGCCTCGGCGTCGCGGTCGCGGCCCTCCAGGGCGTGGCACAGGGCGCCGTGGCCCAGCGCGACCCACTGCAGCCGGTAGAAGCCGCTGCGGCGGGCGGCCGCGACCAGGTCCTCGACCTCGTCGGGGTCGACCGCCTCGCCGCGCAGCGTGCGGATCCAGGCGCTCACGCCGCGGACCTGCAGGTCCCACTCGGCGCCGGGCTCGGCCGCGGCGACGTAGGCCGGCCAGTCGCCGGTGAAGTACGCCGACTGGGCGACGTCGGAGTACCCGGTGGCGAGCGTGTGGCTGCCCGGGACGGCGTTGCGGCTGTCGTCCAGCAGCGCCCGCGCGGCGGTCCAGTCGCCGTCCTCCAGCAGCGCCCACGAGACGTTACGCAGGGCCCGGTGCTCCGACAGCAGGCGGCGCTCGCGGCTGACCTCCAGCGCGGACTGCAGCTCGACCAGGCCGGAGCGGTCGCCGGCCTGGAACAGCGCGGTGCCGATCGTGATCCGGGCGCCGGTGGCCACCTCGATCAGGCCCAGCCGGTCGGCTATCTCCGCGGCCGCGCTGGCCGCCGCGACCGCCGGGTCGACCTCGAAGTTCAGCATGTGCAGGCGGCCCAGCTCGGCGTACGCGTCGGCCTTCTGCGGCCCGTCCGGCAGCTCGTCGAAGAGCTCCACCGCGCGGTCGAGGCACGACAGCGCGTCGAGGCGGTCGGCGCGCAGCCACGCCGCCTGGCCCCGGACGGTCCACGCGCGGGCCGCGCCGGCCTGGTCGCCGGCCGCGTAGAGCCGCTCGGCCAGCCCGACGAGCCGGTCGGCGCCGCCCGAGCCGAGGAAGGCCTCCGGGTTGGCGTAGAACGCGATCTCGGTGCTCAGCTGCTCGATCCGCAGCCGCTCGAGCGGGTCGGTGGAGTCGTCGCACAGCGCGAGCGCCTTGCCGGCGTGCGCCGCGGCGGCCTCCAGCGCGTGCAGCGCATAGGCGCGCCGGGCCGCGCGGTGCATCGCGTCGCGGGCGGGGACGCTGTAGCGCGCCGCGTCCAGGCCCAGGGAGCGGGCGATCTCGTACGCCGTGAAGCGGTGGTTCGCGACCACCTCGGCCAGATCGGTGTCCCGGTCGGCGGCCACGCTGTCGAGCCACGCGGCGGTCAGCTCGTGCCGCGCGACCCGCTCCGTGCGGGGCAGCCGCTGATAGCAGACGTCGCGCACCAGGACGTGGCCGAAGCGGTACTCCGTCTGCCCCTCCATCGTGGAGGCGGCCTGCTCGTGGATGAGGTCGCGCTGCTCGAGCCGGCGCAGCGAGCGCTCGATGCCGTCGGCGGGCCGGCTCATGGCCGCGCCGACCGCGCCCGGCCAGAAGTTCATGCCGACCACGGCGGCCGCCTGCAGCACGGCCCGGTCGGCGGCGTCGAGCAGGTCGACGCGGTTGGCGATGACGGCGTGGACGCTGTCGGGCATCGGCAGCCGGCGCCCGAGCGCGTCGGAGGCGGGGAGGTTGCCCTGCTCGGCGAGCATCCGGGTGTACTCGAGCGCGTAGAGCGGGTTGCCGTCCGCGAGCTCGACCAGGGAGCTCAGCGACTGCGACGGGAACGTGACGGCGCCCAGCAGGTGGGTGTACATCGTGGCGATCTCGGTGTCGCGCAGCGGCGGCAGCGTGATCGACACCGCACCGGCGACCGCGCCGGCCCAGCTCGGGTTGCGCTCCAGCAGCTCCGGGCGGGCCGTGCACAGCAGCAGCAGCGGCACGTCGCGCACCGAGGCGCCCAGCCGCTCCACGAACCGGACCATCGACTCGTCGGCCCAGTGCAGGTCTTCGAAGACCAGGACGGTCGGGCGGTGCGCGGCCAGCGCCACGACGAAGCGCCGCCACGCCGACTCGGTCTCGTCCGGGGCCAGCTTGGGCCCGGGCAGGCCGACGAGCGGGCTGAGCGCCTCGGCCAGCCGCTCGGCCTCCGACGGCCCGACGATCGCGTCGAGGGCGGCGTTCAGCCGCTCGCGGGTCGTCTCGGCGCTGTCGGTGTCGAGGATGCCGGACTGCGCCTTGACGATGTCGGCGAGCGCGGCGTACGTGACGTTCTCCCCGAACGGCGGGCACCGCCCGGTCCGCCACGCCACCGGCGCGTCGAACAGCCGCTCGGCGTGCAGGAACAGCTCGTGGACCAGCCGGCTCTTGCCGATGCCGGCGTGGCCGAGCACGGTCACCAGCTGCGGGGTGCTGTCCCGCAGACCCCGGTGCAGCGCGTTGACCAGCAGGCTCAGCTCGTGGGTGCGGTTGACCAGCGGGGTCGAGCCGGCCTCGCGGTCCGGATGGTTGCGCCGCAGCGGGGCCAGGGCCAGCCAGACCTCGGTCGGCGTGGAGCGCCCGCGCAGCGTGGCCGGCGGCTGGGCCTCGTAGCGGATGGAGGACTTGGTCAGCGCGTACGTGGTGCCGCAGACCAGCACGCCGCCGGGCGGGGCGAGCGACTGCAGCCGGGAGGCGGTGTTGACCACGTCGCCGGCGACGATCGCCTGGCCGCCGTCGCGGGCCGCGGCCACGTCCACGAGCGCCTCGCCGGTCGCGACGCCGACGCGGAAGCGCAGCTCGCGCTCGCCCTCGCCGGTGCTCGCGTAGCGGGCCAGCACCCGCTGCAGCTCCAGGCCGGCGCGCACGCAGCGCACCGCGTCGGTCTCCGTGGCCACGGGCGCGCCGAAGAGCGCCATGACGGCGTCGCCGATGTACTTCTCGACGACCCCGCCGTACTGCCCGATGACCTCGCGGGCGGTGGAGAAGAAGCTCTTCTGCAGCTCGCGCACCAGCTCCGGGTCGGCGCGCTCGACGTACGGCGTGAAGTCGATCAGGTCGACGAACAGCACGCTGATGCGGCGCCGGTCCTCGCTGCGGGCCGCCGGGATGGCCGGCACCGGCGCCCGGCCGGTCGCCCGCTCGGCCCGGATGAGGTTGCGCACGGCCGTCGTGTCGGCGCGCGGCGTGCCGCAGCCGGTGCAGAAGACGGCGTCGGGCGCGAGCGTGCGGCCGCACGTCGGGCACGGCGGGCTCAGCTCGGCGCCGCAACCGCCGCAGAAACGGTCACCGTCGCCCGACTGGCGGCCGCAGCGTGCGCACTGACTGGAAATCGCCGACTCTCCCTTGGGCCTCTTTGAGACCCATCCTCACACGTCGGCGGCCGGGGCGGCCAGGTGTCCGAAATGGCACCCCGCACCCCGGCCGTCCAGCCGATTTAAAGTTGTCCTAAAGGACGTTTTTTACCGGTCGGGCATGCCCGCCCGGCGGCGCAGCGCGCTCAGGTCGGTCACCACGATGCGCCGGCCCTCGGTGCGCAGCCAGCCGCGGCTGGCGAACGACCCGATCGCCTGATTGACGCTCTGCCGCGAGCCGCCGGCCATCTCGGCGAGCTGGCTCTGGTTGAGCTCGATGGTGACCATCGGCGCGGTCGTCTCGCCGGCGAGGCGGACCAGCGTCTTGGCGACCCGCCCGGGCAGGTCGAGGAAGACGTGGTCGGCGTTCTGCTCGGTGAGCCGCCGGATCAGCAGCCCCAGCGAGCGCATGACGGCGTCGAGGATCCGCGGGTTGGCGTGAACCAGCTCGATGAACGCGTGCCGGGACAGCGCCAGGGCCTGGCAGTCCTCGATGGCCTCGGCCGACGCCGAGCGGGCCGCCCCGTCCAGGAGCGAGACCTCGCCGATCGTGTCGGGCGGCCGGATGACGGACAGCACCGCGCGCTCGCCGGTGGGGGCGGTCCGGAACACCATCACCGCACCGCGCTTGAGCACGATGAGCGACTCGCCCGGATCGTTTTCGACGAACAGCAGCTGGCCTTTGCGGTATGTCCGTGGGACCGCCGCCTGGATGACCCGCTGACGCACATCGGGCTCCAGACCACTGAACATTTCCACACCGGTCAGTGCGTCGCCGGGATCTGGCAGCCGACCCTCCACGGTCAAACCCCTCCCGGTTCAGCGTTGATCGGACTCGTTGATCACGTTAGGTGATCACGATGACAGTACGGAACTTCTACCAGATCATGACTGGCGTGTCGGAGTCTGTACATCCCCCGCATCGGCTCACCGACAGCGCCGTTCATGAGTCCGCAGGCAGGCTAGTGCCACCACGCAAACCGCTGGGGGGCGGGGGGCATGGCAGGGCCGCGGCCGGGGCCCCGGATGGTGCGAGCATCCGGGACCCCGGCCGCGGATTCGTCGTTCTCCGGGCACGCGCAGCGTGACGGCGACATAATTCCTCCGTGGCCGCCCCCGCCGCCGGCTGGTTCACGCGACGCTGCGCAGAAGCCGGCAGTGCAATCCCGGCCCGTGCATTCCGCCGGACCCCGGCGCTAGGCGGGTCCAGATCAACGATGGCCAATTCGCCGCCAAATGGTGCCCGCGCGCCGCGGATCCGGGTTCGAGGCCCGCCTGTGCGCCGCCGAGCACGTCCACGCCGCCGGCGACGGCGCCTGACCCTGCGCAACGGTGGCGCCGCGCATCCTGGCGGTTCTCTACGCGGAGCTGTCCACCGCCCTGTGATCTCCGCGCCCCCGCCGTAGGGCAGGATGTTGCCGGTGGCGGCATATCGGTACTTCTATGACTGCGAGTTCATCGAGGACGGCCGGCAGATCGACCTCGTCTCGATCGGCGTGGTCGACGAGCACGGCCGCGAGTACTACGCGGTCTCGACCGAGTTCGACGACTCCCGCGCCGTCCCGTGGGTGCGCCGCAACGTCCTGGACAAGCTCCCGTCCCCGGCCGACAAGGCCTGGCGCTCGCGCGAGCGCATCCGCGAGGAGCTGCTGAACTTCCTGACGGAGCCGCTGCGCTCGGGCGAGGCGGACGAGATCGAGCTCTGGGCCTGGTACGCCGCCTACGACCACGTCGCGCTGGCCCAGCTGTGGGGCTCGATGCCGGCGCTGCCCCGCGAGATCCCGCGCTTCACGAAAGACCTGCGCCAGCTGTGGGACGACGCCGGTCGCCCTCCGCTGCCGGTCGTGGAGGGCCGCCACGACGCCCTGGTGGACGCCCGCCACAACCTGGCCCGCTGGCACGTCATGCACGGCTGAGCTGTATTTCCGGTTCGCTGCCGCTCGCGCCGGGGGAGCTCCGCGTCCGCCGCCCTTGTCCCGCGGGGGCGTTGATCGAAAAGTCGGGCGCTGGCGCGCCACGACTTTTCGGACTTTTCGCCTGTCGGGCGATAAATCCGAAAACGGCGGAAAAACTGGCCGGTCCTGCGGTGCTGCGGTCCTGCGGTGCGCGGCCGCGAGGTGCGCAGCCGGCGTGCGCGGCCCGGGTCAGTGCGTGTCGGTCGGCGGCGGGGTCGAGGCGGCCTGCGGGAACGCGGATGCTGCGGTGCGCGGCCCGGCTCAGTGCGTGTCGGCCGGCCACGGGGTCGAGGCGGCCCCGGGGACGCGGATGCTGCGATGCGCGGCCGCGAGGTGGGCAGCTGGCGTCCGCGGCCCGGGACAGAGCGTGTTGGCCGGCAATGGGGTCGAGGCGGCCCCTGCGGACGCAGATGCTGCGATGCGCGGCCGCGAGGTGCGCGGCCCGGTTCAGTGCGTGTCGGCCGGTAACGGGGTCGAGGCGGGCTCAGCCGACGAGGAGGCGTGGGGGAGGGGCTTCAACTGGCGCAGCGCCAGGTAGAGCGGAAACCCGATCGGCGACAACAGGATCGTCAGGACCAGCACCGGGGCCATGAGCAAGGGGTGCAGACCCCGGCGGCGGCTGTCCAGGTAGACGAAGCGGCCGATGAACAGGTCCCACGCGATCACCTGGGCCCACACCGCCGCCACCACCTCGTCGCGGGACAGCAGGGCCCGCACGCCGGCCAGGTCGGGGTTGAGCATCTCGCGGGCGAAGTCGCCGAACGCCGGTGCGATCGCGAACGCCCACACCACCAGCGTCGGCAGGACGATCAGCGGCGAGGAGACGATCCGGTGCGACCAGCGCCACGTGGGCGTCAGGATCATGAGGGCCCAGAACGGTACCGCGACAAGAAATGCCAGCTGAAACAGCGTCTGCGACATCAGGCCGCCTCGGCCGGGATCGGGGCGGGGGCCGGCTGCGCCGCAGCGGGCGAGACGCGCGTCGAGGCCGCCCAGGCGGCGCCGGCCGCGGTGAGCAGCAGCAGGGCGCCGGCCGCCGTCCAGGTCGGCGTGTCGGGGTGGATGAGCGACTGGCCGCGCAGGGCCTGCCAGGTGATGAGGACCGTGAGGCCGGCGTAGAAGAAGCCGGCGACCGCGATCAGGCGGGTGCGCAGGCGGTCCGAGCGCAGGCGGGGCGAGCGGCGGGCCAGCAGCGTCAGGGCGAAGGCGAACAGCGGCAGGGCCTGCAGCGCGTGCATGCCGATGAAGTGGCCGGCGCGCAGGTCGCCGCCCGTGGTGCTCCAGTTGACCAGCGGCAGGCCGGGGCCGCCGTCGGGGACGCCGACGCTGTGGGCGCCGATGACGGTCGGGTTGTCCTGGGCGAGCTGGGCCTTCGTCGGCAGGGTCATCAGGAAGCCCACCGCCATGCCGCCGAGGGCGACGATGATGCCCAGGCGCACGGCCAGCGCGTCGGCGCGGTCCGGCATGCGCTGCATGAGCAGCAGGATCGCGAGGATCAGCGTCGCCACCCAGGCGATCGCGATGGTGGCGCCCATGATGTTGTACAGCAGGCCGTCCAGCGCCGTCCGGCCGTTGAAGTGGCTCTGGTGGCCGCGGGCGGCCTGGCCCGCGATGATCGAGATCTCGAGCAGCATCGCGCCGGCGATGATCGTGCCGAGCCACCAGCCGAAGCGGCGGCGGCGCTCGGCGAGCAGGCTCAGCATCCAGGCGATCGTGGTGCCGTAGATCGCGATCGACACCGAGAACTTGAACGGCTTGAGCCAGACCGGCACGCCGAGGAGGGTGCGGTCGTCGGCGAAGATGCCGACGGCGGTGAAGAGGGCCAGGGCCGCCGTGAGGCCGGCGACCAGGATGAGGGGTCGGTGAAGACGTGCGACATGCATCGGATGCTCCCAGTGCGAACGCGAATGGATAGCGGTGCTGTCTGCTATTGGGAAGGTACACTATCCATACCAAGGTCGGAAGGAGTTGCATGCGCATCGCGGAGTTGAGCCGGCAGACCGGGGTTCCCGTGCCGACGATCAAGTACTACCTGCGCGAAGGCTTGCTGCCGGCCGGCGAGCTGACGAGCCCGAACCAGGCCCGTTATGACGAACGACACGTCCAGCGGCTGCGCCTCGTCCGGGTGCTGCTGGACATCGGCCGCCTGCCGATCGCCACGATCCGTCACCTGCTCGTGGCGCTCGACGAGCCCGATCCCGACGTGCACAACGTGCTCGGGCAGGCGCTGCCGATGACCGTCGGCGGCAAGGACTCCGTCGACCCGCAGGCCGTGCAGTCGGCCCGCGACCGCATCGACAAGCTCGTCGCCGAGCGCATGTGGATGGTCGGCCCTGCCGCGCCGGCGCGGCAGGCCGCGGCCGAGGTCCTGGCCGCGTTCGAGCAGGTCGGGGCCGATGTCGGGGAGCTTCTTGAGCAGTACGCCGACGTCGCCGAGAGCATCGCGGTGTACGACCTGAAATTCGTCGGGCGGGCCAGGGACGCCGAGGGCATGCTCTATGCGGCCGTCGTCGGCAGCATCCTCGGCGACACGTTGCTGGCCGCGCTGCGCCGCATGACGCAGGAACACGAGTCGGCGAAGAAGTTCGGGATTCGCGGGGACGACTGCTGAGGGTTCAGCTGGAGCGACTACAGTGCGCTGTGAATCGGCAGCGTCGCCATGAGCGGGTACCTCCGGCTCGACCGCGCCCGTGATGCGGTTCGGGCACGCAACCAGGAAGGCAAGATCAAGCATGCGTATCGGCGTACTGACCGGGGGCGGCGACTGCCCCGGCCTCAACGCGGTCATCCGTGCCGTGGTCCGCAAGGGGATCTCCACCTACGGCCACGAGTTCGTGGGCTTCCGTGACGGTTGGCGCGGTCCCCTCGAGGGCATCACGCGCGAGCTGGGCATCGCCCAGGTCCGCGGCATCCTGCCGCGCGGCGGCACGATCCTCGGGTCGTCCCGCACCAACCCGTTCAAGATCGAGGGCGGCGTCGAGAAGATCAAGTCGAACCTGGCCGACCTGGGCGTCGACGCGCTCGTCGCCATCGGCGGCGAGGACACCCTCGGCGTGGCCACCAAGCTGACCGAGCTGGGCGTCAACGTCGTCGGCGTGCCGAAGACGATCGACAACGACCTCGGCGCGACCGACTACACGTTCGGCTTCGACACCGCCGTCAACATCGCGATGGAGGCGATCGACCGGCTGCACACCACCGCCGAGTCGCACCACCGCACCCTCGTCGTCGAGGTCATGGGCCGCCACGCCGGCTGGATCGCCCTGCACGCCGGCCTGGCCGGTGGCGCCAACGTGATCCTGCTGCCGGAGCGGCAGTTCGACGTCGACCAGGTCGCCGGGTACGTCGAGAAGCGCTTCCAGACGCAGTACAGCCCGATCGTCGTCGTCGCCGAGGGCGCCCAGCCGCTCGACGGCCAGATGGTGCTGCACAACCAGGAGCTCGACTCCTTCGGCCACGTCCGCCTCGGCGGCATCGGCCAGTGGCTCGCCGAGCAGCTGGAGGCGAAGACCGGCAAGGAGGCCCGCACCGTCGTGCTCGGCCACATCCAGCGCGGTGGCACGCCGACCGCGTTCGACCGCGTGCTGGCCACCCGCTTCGGCCTGCAGGCGATCGACGCCGTGCACGAGGGCGACTTCGGCAAGATGGTCGCGCTCAAGTCGACCGACATCGTGCGCGTCCCGCTGGCCGACGCCACCCGCGAGCTCAAGACCGTCCCGGTCGAGCGGTACACCGAGGCCGAGGTCTTCTTCGGTTCCTGATCGTCACTCGCACGTCGTCGTCAATCGGAAGTCCTGGGGCCGCCGCTCGGTGGCCCCAGGCTCGTCGTCGGGGGAGTTCTCCTTGCGCACCATCGCGGTCTTCGGCGCCGGCAAGCTCGGCGAGGTCCTGCTCTCCGGCCTGCTGCGGGCCGGCTGGTCCGCCGACCGGCTCATCGCCACGGCGAGGCGCCCGGAGCGGGCCGAGGAGCTTTCCCAGCGGTACGGCATCAGGGTCGTCGACAACGAAACCGCCCTGCTCGAGGCCGACGTCGTCACCGTCGCCGTGAAGCCGCAGGACGCCGGCACCCTGCTGGCCGACCTCGGCCCGAAGATGCCCGACGGCAAGCTCGTCGTGTCGCTGTGCGCCGGCCTGCCCACGGCGTTCTTCGCCAAGTACCTGCCCGAGGGCACGCCCGTGGTCCGCGTCATGACCAACACCCCGGCGCTCGTCGACGAGGCGATGACCGCGATCTCGGCCGGCCCGCACGCCACCGCCGAGCACCTGGCGGTCGCCGAGGAGATGTTCCGGCCGCTCGGGCGCACCATCCGGCTGCCGGAGTCGCAGCAGGACGCGGTGACCGCGCTGTCCGGCTCCGGCCCCGCGTACTTCTACTACCTCGTCGAGGCCATGACCGACGCCGGCATCCTGCTCGGCCTGCCCCGGCAGGTGGCCCACGACCTCATCGTGCAGACGGCGATCGGCTCGGCGATCATGCTGCGCGAGTCCGGCGAGCACCCGGTCAAGCTGCGCGAGGCGGTCACCTCGCCGGCCGGCACCACGATCAACGCCATCCGTGAGCTGGAAAATCACGGCGTGCGCGCCGCCTTCCTGGCCGCGCTCGAGGCCGCCCGCGACCGCGCGCGGGAGATCGCCGCGCAGAGCTGACGTTTGGGTGTACCGTGCCGCGGTGACTTTCGTCTGTGCCTGCTGCGACGCGGAGATCGGCGACGTCCCGACCGTGTGGGCGTTCTCCGCACCCGACTACTGGGGCGCCCCGGAGGCGAGCGGCGAGTCGTTCCTCGAGGACGAGCTGTGCTGCATCGACGCGCCCGAGTTGCAAGAACTGCACTTCTTCATCCGGGGGCTCATCGAGATCCCGGTTCGCGGCGCGGATGAGCACCTGACGTACAACGTCTGGGTCAGCCTGAGCCCGGCGAATTTCGAGCGCGCGGTCGAGCTCTGGGACGACCCCGCCCGCGTGGACGAGAAGCCCTATTTCGGCTGGCTTTCCAACAACATTCCGGGGTACCCCGAAACGCTGCAGCTCAAGACCAGAGTGCATACTCGGGAGCCGGGCCTGCGCCCGCTCGTCGAGCTCGAGCCGACCGACCATCCCCTGGCCGTCGAGCAGCGCGACGGCATCGACGCGCACCGCCTCGCGGAGGTGGCGAAGGTGTGCGGCGGGTGAAGCCCGCGTTCATTCAGGCATTCACCACTGTTGACGTCTTCGGTGATGATCTACCGTCATTACCAACAGTTAGCTGATGTGTACCCACGACGTTATCGGCAACCCCCCGTGCCTCCGCGTCGTGCGTACCGCGCCCGGCGGTTTCCCCAACCTTCCCCCAAGGTTCGCCGAGAGCGCGGCGCAAGGCCCGCCGTCGACCGCAGAGGTGGTCGGCGGCGGCTTTGCGGCTGTGTTTCCAGATTGCCGCGCGTCCCGCCTCCGTCGCCCGCGCGTCCGCGAGCGGCTTTGCCGCGCGTCGGCCTGCGTCGCCCGCGCCGCGGTGGGCGGCTTTGCCGCGCGTCGGCCTGCGTCGCCCGCGCCGCCGTGGGCGGCTTTGCCGCGCGTCCCGCCTGCGTCGCCCGCGCCGCTGTGGGCGGCTTTGCCGCCCGTCGGCCTGCGTCGCCCGCGCCGCCGTGGGCGGCTTTGCCGCGCGTCCCGCCTGCGTCGCCCGCGCCGCTGTGAGCGGCTTTGCCGCGCGTCCCGCCTGCGTCGCCCGCGCCACCGTGAGCGGCTTTGCCGCGGGTTGGCGAAGCTGATGCAGAATGTTCGGGTGCGATTCGAAACAAGCCGGACACTGGACGCGATCGAGCGGCGACTGACGGTCGACCCATTGGCGGCCGGCGGCGTCATCGACCTCGTGGACGCCGCCCGCAGCGTCGACCTCGACGGCGGCCGCCCGGCCGCGCTCGTGCGCCTCGGCCAGTACATCGACGCGCTCAGCCGCCGCCTGGGCGACGGCAACACGGGCCTGTACGCCATCACCGAGCGCGGCGCGATGTCCGACACCGACTTCACGTCCAACGAGCGCATGGTGCTGCGCCGCTGGTCCGACGACGGCCTGATCGAGATGCTGCCGCCGGGCGCGAGGGTCAACGCGCGCGTGCGCGAGGTGGCGCACCTGACGGGCGTACCGGTGATCAGCCGCTCCCCGCTGCCCGGCCACCCCGGCCCGGTCTACCTCACGACGGGCGCCCCGGGCGGCCTGGAGCTGACGCTGGCCCCCGCGACCGGCGCGACGCGGCTGCATCCGGTGCTGCAGCGGTACTGGCGCTGCCCCGCGAACGACTGCCCGGTCCTCGGCCGCCCTCCGGCCAACGGCGCGGGCCAGGCCCCGCCGGCCCTGCCCAGCGGCGCACCCATCTGCCCCCGCCACGGCGACCGCCTGATCGACTCCGGCCCCCGACCGCCGGCCATGATGCTGGCGGTCCGCATCAACGGCACGGTCCGCACCCGCTTCCCGGTGACGGCGGCACGCCCCGTGACCGTCGGCCGCGCCCCCGACGACCAGTCCGGCGTGACGATCGGCACCTGGCTCGACGACGAGTCGAGCCGCCGGGTGAGCCGCAACCACCTCCGCTTCGAACTGCGCGACGGCATGCTGCTGGTCACCGACGTAAGCACCAACGGCGCCGCGATCCTGGCCCGCACCGGCCCGACGACCCCGCCCCGCGAGGTGGACCTGAGCCGCGGCGAGCCCAAGGCGCTGGGGGAGTGGGACGAGGTCGAGCTCTACCCGGAGATCACGGTCGGCCGCGCGGACCGCCCACCGGCGGACGCCCCGACGGGCAGCGCGCCGAACTCGGTCATGGCCGACGCCCCGACGATCGCCATGCGCCTTCAGCCACCGCGCTGACCGCTCGCCGCCTTCGTTGCGGTTTGCCCGGATAAGTCGGGCGCTGACGCGCCACGACTTATCCGGCTTATCATCATTTTTTCGGTCGCACCGTTCGTCCGATTAGGCCGCGCCTAATCATGGCGGGCTGAGTCATGGCGGCCGCGCCCCGTCGCTTCGCCCCCCAGTCGCGCGTGCCGTGTCGCGCCGTGCGTCATCGCGCCGTGCCGTGTCGCCCCGTCGTGCCGTGTCGCGTCCTGTCGTGCAGGCTGGATCGTGCCGCGCCTTGTCGGGCGGGGTTGGGCCGCGCCCGGCCCGGTCCGGTCGCGCCTGCCGCGGTGTGCCGGGTCCATTGCGCCGCGGCGACCGTCGCCGGGACATATACGAAATGTCGGATAAATGCGGCGCGCCAGCGCCGTATTTATCCGCTTTCCATACCCGCCCGGGGTATGTGTGCAACGCCACTCGTAAATGCATTGCCGCCGCCGGCCGTGCGAGCTACCTTTCCCAACGTGATCGCGACGACCGCCCTTCTGGAGCACGGCCACCTGGCCGGCTCGGCGGTCGCCTGGGCGCCCTCAGCGCTAGACGCGGCGCTAGAGGCCGGCCTGCGACGCTGACCCTCCTCCCGCAGCATCCTGCGGAACCGACGGAGGAGGGTGAGCCGGCGAGCCGGACGCCCACCAACGCATCCAAACCAAGGCTCGCCCGAGGGTTCTGCGCATCCAGCCACAAATCCACTGTGGAGTGTCAGATGGCCAAGCAGGCGTTCACGAGGAACAAGCCTCATCTCAACATCGGCACGATGGGTCACGTCGACCACGGGAAGACGACCCTGACGGCCGCCATCACCAAGGTGCTCGCCGAGCGGTACCCGAGCGTCAACCGGTACACCTCCTTCGAGGGGATCGACCGGGCGCCGGAGGAGATCACGCGCGGGATCACCATCAACATCGCGCACGTCGAGTACGAGACGGCGACGCGGCACTACGCGCACGTCGACATGCCGGGGCACGCGGACTACGTCAAGAACATGATCACGGGTGCGGCGCAGGTCGACGGGGCGATCCTCGTCGTCAGCGCCGTCGACGGGGTCATGCCGCAGACCCGCGAGCACGTGCTGCTCGCGCGGCGGATCGGGGTGCCGTACCTCGTCGTGGCCATGAACAAGGCCGACGCGGTCGACGACGCCGAGCTGCTGGACCTCGTCGAGCTCGAGGTGCGGGAGCTGCTGAGCGAGTACGGGTTCCCCGGGGACGAGATCCCGGTGATCCGGACCAGCGCGCTCAAGGCCCTCGCCGGCGACCCGGCGTGGGTGCAGTCGGTGGTCGACCTGCTCGAGGCCGTCGACGCGTACGTGCCGCTGCCCGAGCGGGTGACCGGCGAGCCGTTCCTGATGCCGATCGAGAGCGTGCTCACCATCACCGGGCGCGGGACCGTCGTCACGGGGTCGGTCGAGCGCGGCGCGCTCGTGCTCAACACCCCCGTCGAGGTGGTCGGGCTGGGACCCACCCAGTCCAGCGTGGTCACCGGCATGGAGATGTTCGGCAAGCAGCTCGACAGCGCCCAGGCCGGCGACAACGCGGCCCTGCTCCTGCGCGGCGTCCGGCGTGGCGACGTGCAGCGGGGCCAGGTCGTCGCGCTGCCCGGGTCGGTCGCGCCGCACCGGCGGTTCAAGGCGCACGTGTACGCGCTGACGACCAAGGAGGGCGGCCGGCACACGCCGTTCTTCGCCAACTACCGGCCGCAGTTCTACTTCCGGACCACGGACGTGATGGGCTCGGTGGACCTCGGCGACGTGACGATGGTGATGCCGGGCGACACGGTCGACGTGACCGTCGAGCTGGGCAAGCCGATCGCCATGGACGTCGGCCTCGGCTTCGCCATCCGCGAGGGTGGCCGGACCGTCGGCGCCGGCACGGTGACCGAGCTGCTGGACTAGGCAGAAACCTTAGGGGAAATCCCCGGGAGACTGGGAAGGGTGCCTTGATGAGCGCCCTTCCCAGTCTCACCAGCGAGGACCACGTGCAGGGAGTGCCCGGCGCGCCGATCACCCTCGTGGAGTACGGCGACTACGCCTGCCCCGACACGGGCCGCGCGTTCGGCGTTATCGAGCGGCTCCAGCTGCACTTCGGCGACCGGTTGCGCTTCGCCTACCGGCACTTCCCGCTCGTGGACGTGTTCCCGCGGGCGATGCCGGCCGCGCTGCTGGCCGAGGCGGCCGCCGACGCCGGGGCGTTCTGGGGCATGCATGCGCTGCTGCTGTCCCACCAGGACAGCCTCGAGGACGTGGACCTCGCCCGGTACGCCGACCAGTTCGGCCTGCCCGACACGGGCGGCCGGCGTTCACACCACGAACGGGTGGAACGGGACATGGACAGCGGGCGCGCGGTCGGGGTCGAGGGCACCCCGGCGTTCTTCATCAACGGCGTACGCCACGAGCACGGGTTCGGCTTCGACGTGCTCAGTGACGCGCTGGACAGCGCGGGTAACGGGTGAGAAAGAGGTGAACTGCTTCAATAGTCCATTTGGTTACGGCTTGCCACCCCTAGGATCTTTGAGAATAAACACAGCCAATTTTGAGCGGAACCGGGGTTGCCCGTAAGGGTCTTTGGGCAACCTATAGGGGATGCGGAACCGGTACGTAGACCTCCTGCGAGCCGTCGCGATCCTCCGCGTGGTCACTTACCACACGCTCGGGTTCGCGTGGCTGACCGTCGTCTTCCCCGCTATGGGCCTCATGTTCGCGCTCGGTGGCTCCCTCATGGCCGCCTCGCTCGACCGCTCGGGCCCGAAGGCGATCGGCCGGCGGATACGCCGCATCGTCATTCCGTTCTGGGTCCTCGGCGCGTTCGCCGTCGTGCTCATGTCGCTGTGGGGCGGCATGGAGCACAGCTGGCGCACGCTGCTGTGGTTCGTACCGCTCGACGACCCGCCGACCAGCGAACGCGGCGGGTTCTGGTTCAGCCAGATCTGGTACGTCCGCTCGTACCTCTGGTTCATCATCGCCTCGCCGGCCCTGCTCTGGCTCTTCCGCCGCTGGCCGATCCCGAGCGTCGTGGTGCCGTTCACGGTGCTGGTCGTCCTGTGGGAAACCGGCTACGGCACCGGGGGCACCGTCCGCGACTTCTTCATGTACGCCCCGGCCTGGATGCTCGGCTTCGCGCACCACGACGGCACGCTGCAGCGCATCTCGAAGAAGGTCCTCTGGCCGGTGTGCCTGGTGATGGGTGGCATCGGGCTCGCGATCCTCTTCTACACGCCGGGCCCCCGCGGGTACGACATGAACGACGTCCCGATCGCCGACACCCTGTGGTCGACGGCGTTCCTGCTGATCATGCTCAACGCGGCCCCGGCGGCGATGTCGCTGGGCGTGGCCGAGCCGGCCGTCGAGGCGATCAACCGGCGGGCCCTGACGATCTACCTGTGGCACGAGGCCGCCATCACGTTCGTGCGGATGGTGGGCGTCTGGCTCGGCATCACGCTGGTCGGCGGGTACCACGACTTCGTCCAGCTCGCCCTGGTCGCCGCCCTGGTCGCGCTGCTGGTGCTGGGCCTCGGCTGGGTCGAGGATCTCGCCGCCAAGCGCAGGCCGCAGCTCTTCCCACTGCCGAAGCGAGCGCCCGTCCCCAGACTGGAAGAGCAGCCTCAGCCGGTACCCGCATAAAGCCTGTCAAAAAATAAGCAAGCGCGACACGCCGACACTGGTCTTTGCTGGAACTTGCTGGAACCAGTTACCGTGCCGTTCGTGTCCGAATCGATCTCGGCCCCCAACGAGCACATTGAGCTGCTCGAGCGCCGGATCGACCGGCTGCGCGGCGAGCTGCGCCGCGCGGCCACGACGGGGGATCGGGCACAGGCCAGGACGCTGCGCGCGGAGCTGCGCCGCGCCGAGCACGCCTGGGACACCGCGCTCGCGGACCTGGAGGAGCGGGCTCCCGCCGTACCGCGGCAGAATCCCGCGCCACCGATCCTCTCCATCCGGGAGCAGGTCCATCACGCCCTGACCCTGCTGACGGTCCCGGCGGCGCCGAAGCTGATCATCGCCGTCCACGACGCCTTCTTCCCGGGCGAGCTCGTGGCCGCGCGCCTGACCAGCCTGCGCCGGGACGAGGAGCGATCGTTCAAGGTCGCGCCGTACGGCCGGCCGTACTACCTCTGCCCCGCGCTCACCGCCGACCTGCTGGCCCCGGCCCGGGGACTGCTGGCCATCTCGACCTGGCCGCTGTCGACCCGCGTGGTCGGGCCGCTCAGCGCCCGGGTCGACTTCCTCATCGGCGCGATCAACGTGGCCCAGCGGGTGGCGCAGCTGCCCGACGACGCGCACGACGCCCGCCGGCTGCTGTGGCGCTTCGCCACCGGCATCCCGGGGGCCGCGGCGGCCGGCGGGGTGGGGGTCGATCCCGAGACCGTCGCCAAGCAGGCCCAGGCCGAGCTTGACGTGCACACCGACGCCGACACCGCGGACCGCGCCGCGGCGGCCGCCCGCGCGCGCGAACGGCTCGACGGCGCCGAGGCGCTCTTCGGCGCCCGGCTGCAGCGATTGCGCAAGACCGCGAACTAGAAACCCTTCCCCGAAAAAACTTCCCCAGAGATGACGAGCCCCATGGACGCACTGGTAGACCGGCTGGACCGCATCCGCGGCACCGTCGCGCCGCGCAACCACAACGCCCGTACCATCGCCGCGCTCACCAACAATCCCGGCTGCGGCCGGCGGGGCCTGATGGACGCCGCCGGGGTCAACAAGGGCGCCGTCGCCGGGCAGCTGGGCTTCCCGGCCGCGTTCGGCCAGTCGCGGTTCGCGATCGCCCGCGGCAACGCGTTCGAGGCGCAGGTCAAGGCCGACGGCGCGGCCGAGCTGCTGCAGCTGCTGCGCGAGCGGCTCGGGCTGGCGATTCCCGAGGTGGCGTACGACGACCTGTCCAACGTCGGCGGCAACGCCAGCCGCGAGGTGCGCTACGCCCGCACCCGCAGCCTGCTGGCCCGGGCCGCGGCGCAGCGCGACGACGCCGGCACGCTGTTCGACCACCCGATGCTCCGGCTCGACATCGCCGGGTACTACGCGTACCTCGAGCCCGACCTCATCGCCTTCCGGGTCGGCGGCCGGTTCCACGTCGTCGAGATCAAGTCGTTCGCGGTGATCGACGGGCAGGCCGACCCGGGCAAGGCGGCCGCGGCGGCCAAGCAGTCGGCCGTCTACGTGCTGGCGATGCGGGAGCTGCTCGGCGAGCTCGGCTACGGGCCGGAGAGCGTGTCGCACGACGTGGTGCTGGTCTGCCCCGAGAACTTTGCCAACCGGCCGACCGCCACCCTCGTCGACGTGCGCAAGCAGCTGACCGTGCTGCAGCGGCAGCTGTCCCGGCTCACCCGGCTCGACAAGATCCTCGACGCGCTGCCGGCCGGGCTGTCCTTCGACCTGGCCTACGACGCCGACCACAACGCCACCCGGCCGCCGGACGAGCTGCACAAGGCCGTCAGCGCGATCGACGCGCGGTACACCCCGGACTGCCTCGGCTCCTGCGAGATGGCGTTCTTCTGCCGCGACGAGTCGGCCGGCTCGACGGCAGCGCTCGGCCGCTCGATCCGCGACGACCTCGGCGGCGTCGAGAGCGTCTCGACGGTGCTCGGGCTGGCCCGGGGGACCCTCACGCCCGGCGCCGGCCAGGAGGAGATCGCGGGCCTGCTGCGCCTCGCGCACCGGCTGCGCACCGAGTGCCTGCAGGGAGCTGTGTGAGCATCCTGACGGCGCTCGCGCGCGCGGAGGCCGTCGAGTCGGGGCGGGCCCAGCCGCTGACCACGGTCCGGCACACGCACATCGCGGACACGCCATTGGTGTTGGTACCCCTGGCCCTCGCCGGCGAGGCCGCGGCGCCCCTGGCGGCGATGATCGGCACCCGCCGCGACGCCGGCCAGCTGCTCGTGGTGGCCAACCCGAGGGACCGCACCCAGCGGTTCCAGTTCGTGGCGAGGCTGGCGAAGGTCATCCTGGCGTACGTCGAAGGCTGCTCCCGCACCGTCGACACCGCCCATACGTCCAAGGTCCGCTACGCCGAGGCCCCGCAGGTGCTGGTGCCGAACCGGGGCGGCATCGAGTTCATCCGCCTGCTCGGCCGCTCGACCCGCTTCCGCCGCGCCTACGGCCCCCACCCCGTGCACCGCACCGTGCCGCTGCTCGGCCAGTGGCTGACGTTCCTGCGCGAGCGGGCCGACCACCCCGGCTCGGCCATGCTGCTGGCGCTGACCGAGGTGCTCGGCGAGCACTGGGCGACCGGCCAGAGCGGCCTCGAGGACGCCAACCTGGCGGCGCTGCTCGGCTGGATCGACCCCCCGGCCGGCCTCGACGGCGCGGCCGCGGCCGAGGTCGCCGAGGATCCGCTGCGCTGGCCGCCGGCCGGCCCGAGCACCGATCCGACGTTCGACAACGAGGTGCTCGCGCCGGCGCTGGCCGCGTATGCGCGCGCGGGCGACCCGCAGGGGCAGAGCCGCGCCGAGGCCGCGCTGGCCGCCGCGCTGCGCGAGCAGGTGGAGCCGACGTGGGGGCTCATGTGGCGGGCGGTCGACCTGCTGCGGGCCCGCCCGGCGGGCGCCTCCGTGGAGGCGCGATGGTCCGTCGACCGCGACGTTTTCACGATGTACCACATGTCGCTGGCCGAAGGGACCGCGCTGCCCCAGCCGCGGCGCGACAGCGCGGTCGCCGCCGCCGGCCGCCTCGACCGGCTCGAGCGTGAGCAGGCCCGCTACGAGGCGCAGCGCGCCCTCGACGACCCGCTGATCATGGCCGAGTTCCGCCTGTCCGGCGAGGCGTTCACCGGCACCGTCGTGTCGGCCTCGCCCAACCGCGTCGACACGTCGGGCAAGAAGGCCGCGCTGCGCCCGCACATCACCGTGCAGACCGACGACCCGGTGCGCCTGGAGCCCGGCGCCCTGCTCGTGTCGCCGGCCCGCCTGGCCCAGCAGGCGATGGTGGTGTCGGTGTCCTCGGTGGACGTGGTGCTCGAGCTCAGCAAGGGCATGGGCCGCTCGACGAAGCAGCCGGCGCCGGGCTCGGTCCCGGAGGTGGGGGAGCTCGTGACGTACGGCCCGGTCAGCGACGCCTACCAGCCCCCCGGCCGGTTCCCGAGCCGCGAGGACACACCCTGGACGCACGGCGGCCCGCCGCCGGACTACCAGCCCAACGACTCCGACGCCGCCGAGGACTGGTCATGACCGTCATCGACGACATCCTCGCCGACTTCGCATCGGCGGCCGGCCGCGGCGTCGTCGTCGACTCCCCGCCCGGCGCCGGCAAGTCCACGCTGGTCGTGCGGGCCGCACGCACCATGGCCGAGGCCGGCGAGCGCCTCATGGTCGTCGCCCAGACCAACGAGCAGGTCGACGACCTCATCGACCGCCTCGCCACCGCGGCCCCCGGCCTGGAGATCGGCCGCCTGTCGGCCTCGACGTACGTGCCGGCCCAGCGCGTCATCAAGCACGGCTCGGTCACGGTCAGCGGCGCGGTCTCCGACGTGCAGACGAGCGCGGTCGTCATCGGCACGGCCGCGAAATGGGCGACGGTCACCGAGGGAACCTGGGAGCGGGCGATCGTCGACGAGGCGTACCAGATGCGCTCCGACATGCTCCTGCGAGTCGCCGGCCGCTTCACCCGGGGCCTGTTCGTCGGCGACCCCGGCCAGCTCGACCCGTTCTCGGTCGTCGCCGTCGAGCGCTGGGCCGGCCTGTCCTGGGACCCGATGCAGAGCGCGGTCGCGGTACTGCTGCGGCACAACCCCGATCTGCCGGTCCACCGCCTGCCGGTCTCCTGGCGCCTCCCCCCGTCGGCCGCGTCGGTCGTCTCGGAGGCGTTCTACCCGTTCACCCCGTTCGCCGCCGGCACCCGCCCCGAGGACCGCCGCCTGGAGTTCTCGGTCCGCGCGATCGGCGGCGACCCGCAGGTCGACGCGACCCTCGAGACGGCGCGGCGCACCGGCTGGGCCCTGCACGAGCTCCCGCCCCGCCACACCGTGCGCACGGACCGCGAGGCGGTCGCGGCGATCGCGACCATCGTCGTGAACCTGCTGCGCCGGGGCCCGGTGGCGTACTCCGAGCACGCCCCCGAGGGCCGCCCGGTCACCTCGGACCGGGTCGCGGTCGGCGCCGCCCACCGCGACCAGGTCGCCGCGATCCGCCAGGCCCTGGCCGACACGGTGGCCTCGGAGGTCACGGTGGACACGGCAAACCGCCTGCAGGGCCGCGAGTACGACGTGACGGTGATCCTGCACCCACTCTCCGGCCGCCGCGACGCGAGCGCCTTCCACCTGGAGGCCGGCCGCCTGTGCGTGCTCGCGTCGCGCCACCGCCACGCGTGCGTGGTCGTCGCCCGCGCCGGCATCGCGGAACTGCTGGACACCCACCCGTCGGCGGAGCCGGTCCACCTGAACGTCCCGGTCCGCTTCCCGGACGGCTGGGAGGCCAACCAGGCCATGCTGGCCCATTTGTCGACGGTCGCCTGACGTGTTGTCCCGGTCCGATAAATCCGGCGCTGGCGCGCCAGATTTATCGGACATTTCCTATATGCCGCAATCTCCTGCCTGCGCACCGCCGGGTCAGCGAGGCCCCACGAGCGCCGCCTCGCACCGACCACCGAGACGCGGTTGCATACGGGCGCTGCGCGCTGCCTGACTGAGGCTGGGCGGCCGCGCCCGGGCAGTCGAGGGCGGCCAGCGGTGGATCAACGGCGCGCAGCTGTGCCCGGGTGGCGGGCGTGGTGGGCGGCGGCCGACCGTGGCGCGCAGCTGTGGATGGGCGGCGTGGATGAGACGAGCCGCGCCCCGCACCGAGGGGTGCGGGGCGCGGCCTTGCGGAGAGGAGGTTACCGCTTGACTCGTTTCCTCACGCTCTTGCTGGTACGCCGCCACGCGTTCACGGCGCGCTGCCGAGGGGTCTGCTTGGCCTTGCGGCGCCGCACGACCGTGATCACCGCCGCAACGGCGGTGGCCACCCCGGCAGCGGCGGCGGTCACCAGCGGAACGGGTCGGCGGCGGGCCGTGCCCTTGGTTTGCTCGACCAACGCGGTCGCGCGCTCCTTGGTCTGGCTCGTGAGGTCGCCGATGGTGTCGCCGAGGTCCTTGCGGGCCTCGGTCACGTTGCCGTTCGCATGTGTCACGCTCATCGCTGCCCCTTTCTCTCTAGCCTGGTGAATGCCCAATAGCCACGTGGCCCAATCACGCTCATCAGCGAGATACCGCGATATGACGAAATATCGGACATGTCCGCGGTGAACCACGCCCGCGTCGCGTAAAGGTCCGCGGCGCGACGCGTCCGCGTCACGTAAGGGGCCGCGCCCGCGTGGCGTAAAGGCCCGCGCCGCGCCGGCGTTACGTGAGGGTCGCGGCGACCAGCGCGTGGTCCGACGTCACCGCCGTGCCGACCGTCACCGACGAGCAGGTCAGGCCGCTCACCAGCATGTGGTCGATCTCCTCCACCGGGCGGTCGGCCGGAAACGTCCGCACCGGGCGGAAGGAGGCGAACCCGTCCGCGTACCCGGCCGCCACCAGCACCCCGAGCGACCCGCTGCCCGGCGTGACGTTCAGGTCCCCGGCGATCACCGTCGGGCGGGGGCCGGCGAACCGCGCCGCGAAGTCGGCGATCTCGCGCGCCTGGACCAGTGGCTCGGCGTCCGGCGGGGGCTGGATGTGCGTCGAGATCACGGCGATCTCGCGGGAGCCGTGCCGGACGATCGCGCCGAGCACCTGGGCGCCCGTCGGCGCGCCGGCGGCCGTCAGCGGGCGGGACTCGACGGCGCCGACCGGCAGGCGGGTCAGGATCGCGTCGCCCCACACGGCGTCGGCGGCCGGGCCGAAGACGTACCGCATGCCGAGGATCCTGGCCAGGACCGCGAGGTCGTCGTGGCCGCCGTTGAGCAGCCACGCCCGGTCGACCTCGGAGAGCACCACGACGTCGGGGTGCTGCGCGGCGATCGCCCGCGCGGCGACGGCCGGACGATAGGTCCCGTCAAGACCGAAACCCATCCGGATGTTGTACTCCACGAGCCTGATCGACCCGCCCGCCGCGACGGCCCCCTCGGGCGGTGGCGTCGTGCCCAGCAGCGACACGAGCAGGCACGCGGCCGCGACCCAGGCCCACGCGGGCCGCGCCGGCGCCGAGGGAACCACGGGCCGCAGCAGCGATGCGGCCGGCACGAGCGCCACGGCGGCGGGCACCCACTGGTTGGGATAGCCGATGTCGTACGCCGAGTAGTACGCGATCGCCGCCACCGCGAACAGCAGCATGCCCCCGACCGCGGCGTACCCGGGTCGCCGTCCCACCCGGGCCGATGCCAGGCGCAGGGCGAGCCCGAGCGTGGGGGCGCCGAGCAGCAGGGAGAGCCACAGCGGTACCGCCGCGGAGAAATCCCAGGCGAAGAACGCCGCGGAGGCGACCAGCAGGATCGCGGCGGCGACCCGCGCGGGCGCGCTCGTGAGCGGCGCGGGCAGGCGCGGCGCGAGCGCGACGGCCAGGAACGCGAACGCGGCGAGCCCGACCGCGAGCTGCGGGACGGCGACGGGCGGCGTCGAGGCGTACCCGTCGGGGCCGTACGACGCGGCCACCCCGGCGACGGCGGGCGAGAGGGCGTACACCCCGGCGAGCAGCAGCGCCGGCCCGACGAGCAACCACCCGCCGGACGCGGTGCGGGCGGCGGGGGAGCGCGCGCAGTACACGAGCACGGCCCCCTCGGCGAGCGCGATCGGGGCCGCCCACCACCAGGGGCGCCAGGACAGGTCGACGGTGCCGAGCGCGGCGTGCTGCACGGCGCCCGCGGCCAGGCCAAGCGGAACGCCGACGCCGGGCGACGCGCCGGCCACGGCGGTCGCGGCCAGCCAGGTCAGGCCGAGCAGCAGGCCGGCCGAGGCGGTGTACAGCTGCGGCGCCCCGCCGTGCACGAAGATCAGGGCGAGCCGGGCGGCGGCGAGGCCGAGCGCGCCGGCCAGGGCCACGCGGGCCGGCCCGAGGCGCTTGGCCAGCGGCACCGCCGCGGCGGCGGCCACGAACCAGGCGAGCGCGAAGGCGCCCATGAGCTCGGCCGGCGTGGATGCCGCCTGCCCGAAGATGGTGATGATCGAGGGGAGCCAGACCCGCAGGAGGTCGGCCAGCAGCAGGACGCCGGCCGCGACCGCGAGGTCAGTCTTCGCGCACCACGACCTGGACGGCGGCGTCATCGTCGAGACGATAGCCGACGCCGCGGACGGTGGCGATGATGCGTGCGGCGTCGCCGAGCTTGACCCGCAGGCGCCGGACGTGGACGTCGACGGTGCGCTCGGTGCCCACCATGTCGTAGCCCCAGACCTGGCGCAGCAGCTGGGCGCGGCTGAACACGCGGCGCGGGTGCTCGCACAGGAAGAGGAAGAGGTCGTACTCCCGGCGGGTCAGCGGCACGGGCGCGCCGTCCTGCAGCACGAGCCGCGAGCCGGTGCACAGGTAGAGCGAGGGCGCGTCGGGCGTGGCGCGGCCGATGCGCCGGGCCTTGGCGTCGGTCGCGGCGGCCGGGGTCGCGGGCGCCTCGGAGGCCGGGGCGTCGGCGCGCTCGACCAGCCGCAGGTTGCGGGCGGCGGGCGCCGGGGCGCCCGGCGTGCGGGGGAGGGGCACGTTGCGCTGGATCTGCTGCGTGGCCTGGCTGGCGGCGAGGGCCTCAAGGTCGCTGAGCAGGCGGGATGCCTCGGGTGGGAGCTCCTCGCCGTTGAGCGTGATGTGGACGGTGATGGTGACCACGGAGTTTGCGACGTCAGGCGCGCCGGCGACCGAAACGGCCATTTCTAATCCTCTCGAAAACCTTCTGAATGAACGCCGATATCAACCGGGGGTCACTCGACAAAGGCCGTCGAAATGGTGCTCGCGGCGGGATATCCACATTGGATCTAGCTGTACCTCGGGGCACATGGCATCGACCTTACCAGGAACGTCACACGAAGCGACAGCCGTGTTACGTGCCGCACAGAATAGATCGTGACTAATTCGTCAGACGTTTTGGGCTGGCATTCACCGGCAATTCACGAGACCGGTGCCCCGATAACTTTGCGTGAGCCGCGCGTTGCGGTCAATCGTTTCTCATATATTGGAAGATCGCCGGAAGTGGTCGTATCGCTACCCGTGCATGCTGGCGGAACATGACCCGCAAATCCTATCAGCTAGCTATGTTCGCGTCGTCCACCATATGGGATCATGGTGAGGAGGCGGCCCGGAGTGACAATACTCGCACCCAGGTCCGTCACCCTCTGCCGCAGCCGTCGATCCGATGTCACCACGATGACGGGCCGGTGACGGACATTGTCGCGTACGAGCGCCACAATGTGGTCATCGCCCGATTGCGGCGCCGCCTCGACCGGCACGCCGTCGATCGGCTCCACCCCGCGGGCGGCGCCCTCCACGACCAGGGTGACGTCACCCGGAAGAGCGGACCGGTCGCGTTGGGCGAGCGCGTCGCGCAGCCGGGCCGCGGCGCCCGCGCGATCGCGCCACCAGCCGTCGGGGACCGAACCGATCACGTTCGCGCCGTCGACGATGATGAGCGGTTGCATGTGGAAGTTTTACCCCCGCGGTACGTGATTCCCCTCAGTACCCGTTCCGCCGGGCCGATTTCCTGCCTCGGAGGGAGCATGGAACCAGTGCGCGAGACGGCGGGCATCACCCTGCGCGCCATCGTGCGGTACGTGCGCGCCCGGGGCGGCGACGCCGCGGTGCTGCGCACCCTCGAGCTGGCCGGCGAGCACGAGCCGGTGGAGGCCTACGACGACCCCCGCCGCTGGTGGTCCTACGAGACGAAGATCAACGTCTTCGCCGCGGCCGCGAAGGCGCTGGGCGACGAGTCGATCGCGATGCAGGTCGGCGAGTCGATCCTGACGTACTCCGTGAACACCCCGCTGCGCCTGGGCCTGCTGCTGCTCGGCGGCCCCGCGCAGCTGATCCGCCTGATCGCGACCACGAGCGCCAAGTTCAACGCGGCCGCGGACATGTCCGTCGTGTCGTCCTCGGGCGGCGTGGCGACGGTGCGGTACCGCCTGCGCTCGGGCTACACCCCGTCGCGCTACGACTGCGACTACACCCGCGGCCTGCTCACCCAGCTGCCGGCGCTCTTCGGCCGCCCGCCGGCGACGGTCGTGCACGAGGCGTGCCAGGTCGCGGGCGCGGACGCGTGCCTGTACACGGTCCGCTGGCGCCGCCGCCGCTGGTGGCCCCGCCGCCGGCCGGCTGCCGACGACACCGCCGGCGACGTGCTGATCGGCCGGCTCGAGCTGCTGCAGCGCACCGTCGCCGAGCTCGTCGCCGCCGAGCAGCCCGACCGCGCCCTGGCCCTCGTCGCCGACCGCGCCGGCTACGCGGTGAACGCCCAGGCCTTCCTGCTCGTCGCCAGCCCCTCACCGGGCGCGCCGCGGCAGGTGCACGGGTACGGCCTGAGCGAGGACGAGATCGAGGTCCTCGCCGCCGCCCCGCCCACCAGCTTCGACGGCACCCTTGTCGTGGACATCGCCTCGCCGAACCGCTATTACGGGTACCTTGTCGCGTTCTGCAGTGATTTTTTCGAGGCCGAGCGCCGCATGCTCGACGCGTACGCGAACCTGGCCGCGGTCGCCCTCGACGCGCTCTCGGCGCTGGAGAGCGCGGCCGAGCGCCAGCGCATCGCGGAGAGCCTGCTGGAGCTGGCCCGCCGCCTGGCCCGCGCCCGCACGGCCACCGAGGTCGCCGAGGTGACGGTCGAGGCGGTCCGCACGGTGATGGCCGCCGACACCGCGTCGGTCCTGCTGCACTCGGACGGCCGCCTGCGCATGGCGGCGACGGCCGGCGCGGTCGACGAGCGCCTGAGCATGGCCCGCCGCCTCGAGATCTCCCGCGACGACACGGAGCTGTTCGACCGGTTCCGGTCGCTCGAGGGCGCCCCGCGCACGTATGACCGCGACAGCCAGGACCCGTTCGTCCGCGGCCTGCTGGACAAGTTCGGCCACGAGATGATGGTCGTCGCGGACATCGCGCTGCCCGGCAACCCTTACGGCATCCTGGTCGCCGCGTACGACACCCGCCACGGCACCGCGAAGGCCCGCGAGGTCGTCCACCGCCTGGCCGGCATCGCCGACCAGGCCGCGACCGTGCTGCGCACGTGCGAGCTGCTGGAAACCAACTGGCGCCTGGCCCACGTCGACGCCCTGACGGGCCTGGCCAACCGCCGCGCCTTCCTGGCCGCGCTGGAGGCCGCCCTGTCCTCGGGCGAGGGCGCCGTCCTCTTCATTGACCTCGACGCATTCAAGGCCGTCAACGACACCCTCGGCCACACCGCCGGCGACGAACTCCTGGCCGCGGTCGCCGGCCGCCTGGGCGGCTGCGTCCGCACCGGCGACCTGGTCGCCCGCCTGGGCGGCGACGAGTTCGTGGTCCTCACTCACGGCGCCCTGGGCGCCGGCGCCCTGCCCGACCTGGCCGCCCGCATCGAGTCCGCGTTCCGCCCACCGGTCGCCGTGCTCGACGGCACGCTGGTCGAGGCCCGCGCGAGCGTCGGCGGGACGCGGTTCGCGGCGGGGGAGCCCAGCCGCAACGTGCTGCACCGCGCGGACACCGCCATGTACGAGGCGAAGCGCGGCGCCATGGCGGTCCTCCGTTAGCGCGGCGCGGCTCGGGCCTCGCACCCGCGCCTAGCGCCTTCACGCGCCGCAACGCGCGAGGCGGAGCGGTGGCGCCGCCGCGACGCACCCGCCGGAACACGGCGCCGTCGCGAGGCCGACCGGCCGCCGCGACCGCCCGCCATGTCTCCAAGCCCGCCGCCGTGTCGCAACGCGCGAACCCGAAACCGGCGAGGCCGGGCGGACCCCGAACCCGCGAGAACCCCAAACCTACGAGGCCGCGCGGACCCCGAAACCTGCAAGGCGAAGCGCGTCGCCGAGCCCCACCGCGTCGCGCGGCGCCCGTGCCGAACGCCGCGACGGCCGCTCCGCGCGGTGTCGCGGACAGGTCCAGGACGCGACGCCGGACAGGACCCGCGCCGAGCCAAAAGCCTTCATCGTTCCTTGTAACGACCGTCACGAAAACGCCGAGCCGCGCGGTGTCGCGGGCGCGCGCTGCGCGTCGCCATGCCGTCGTCGAGCCGAGCCGAGTCGCTGCGCCAGAGCCGTTTCCGCGAACGCATCACCGGCTGCGATGCGGGCCTCGGCGATGGCTTCCGATCTATCACCACGCTACCACCCGCCCGGAAATTGATCTCCGGAGCGACTCTGCAGCGTAGTTTCCCGTTACGCTCCGGAGCGGCCGCCGGCCCGGCGGTAGGCGGCCAGCTGCGTGGCCTGGGCGACGACCCGGTCCGTGCTGTCCCAGACCTCGCACACCTGGTCCAGCAGCGACTCCGTCACCAGCCGGGCGCGCTGGCGCACCCGCAGCGGGCCCGGAGCCGGGAGCCCGCGAACGTACGCGGTCAGCTCCAACGTCGGCGTCCAACCGCTGCCGCCGAGCGTGAACGTGGCCGGCGGAAAGGAGTCCACGGCGTACAGCAGCGAAATCGGATCGAACGGGGTGCCGTCGTCGAACGCCAGCCAGCCGCGCAGGTCGCCCGGGGAGTCGAACGACACGCGCTGGTCGACCATCTCCAGCATGTCGATGCGTACGCCGGCGCCCGGGGGTTCGACCGGGGTGCGGGGCAGCTCGTCGCGCGGGGGGATCGCCGGAAGGTCGCCGTCGCTCCAGCGCGGGGCGCCCGCCGTGTGCAGGTCGCCCAGCGTGAACAGGGCCTCGACGCAGATGCGCTCCTTCTGGCTCAGGCGTACGCGGGCCTGGCTCGCCGAGCGGCCGTCGCGCAGCGCCTCGACCTCGACCGCGGCCGGGCCGGGCTCGGGCGGGGACAGGTAGACAGCGCTCGCGCTCATGGGGTGCGGGTGCAGCGGCGTCGCGGCGGCGCGGGCCATCAGCGCGAGCAGGTAGCCGCCGTTCGGGCGGCCGCCTACGGTCCATTGTGGATCGAGCTGGGCCTCGCCGGCCGTCACCGTCGTCGCCTGCGCGAAACCGGCCACCGCGGCCTCCTTCTGCTTTGATGTTGGGTATGGCGCGTACGCGGCTGTACCGGGGCGGACAGCTCGAGGCCGAGGATTTCCCGGTCGACGATATCTCCGAGCATCTCAAGGACCCCGACGCGGTGGTCTGGCTGGACCTCACCGAGCCCAGCGACGCCGACTACGAGCGCGTGCAGGAGGAGTTCGGGCTGCACGCGCTGGCGATCGAGGACGCCTCATCGCCGCACGAGCGGCCGAAGCTCAGCCACTATGCCGCGCACGTGTTTTTCAACGCGTACGCCATCGACTTCGAGCCGGGCGACGGCGGGCTCGGCGTGCACGAGGTCTCGGCGTTCGTGACCGACCGGGCGCTGATCACCGCGCACGCCGCCGACTTCGACATCGACGCCGTGGTCGAGCGCTGGGACGCGACCTCGGAGCTGGCCGGCAACGGGGTGGCGTACCTCGCGCACGGGCTGCTCGACGTCGTCGTCGACGGGCAGTTCGACGCCGTGCAGCAGCTCGACGAGGAGCTCGAGAAGCTGGAGGACCGGCTGTTCGAGGAGACGCCCCAGGCGATCCGCCAGGTGCAGCAGCGCAGTTTCCAGCTGCGCAAGAGCCTCGGGCGGCTGCGCAAGGTGGTTCTGCCGATGCGCGAGCTGGTCAACGGCCTCATGCGCTCCCGCCAGCAGCTCGTGAACGACGACATGATGCCGTACTTCCACGACCTCTACGACCACGTGCTGCGCGTGACGGAGTTCACCGAGAACCTGCGCGACTTCACCGCCACGATCCTGGAGTCCAACCTGGCGGTGCAGGGCAACCGGCAGAACACCGTGATGAAGAAGGTCACCAGCTGGGCGGCCATCATTGCGGTGCCGACGGCGGTTACTGGTTACTACGGGCAGAATCTGCCCTTTCCGGGTTATGAGAAGCACTATGGGTTCCTGACCTCGGCCGTGCTCATCGTGATTCTGTCTGTAGGGCTGTACGTCACCTTCAAACGCAAGGACTGGCTATGACTGAACACTTCGACGTCGTCGTCCTGGGCGCCGGCCCGGGTGGTTACACCGCCGCCGTGCGCGCGGCGCAGCTGGGGTTGCGCACCGCCATCGTCGAGGAGAAGTACTGGGGTGGCGTCTGTCTCAACGTCGGGTGCATCCCGTCGAAGGCGCTGCTGCGCAACGCCGAGCTGGCGCACATCTTCACCGCCGAGGCCAAGACGTTCGGCATCTCCGGCGAGGTCACGTTCGACTACGGCGCCGCGTTCGAGCGCAGCCGCAAGGTGGCCGACGGCCGCGTCAAGGGCGTGCACTACCTGATGAAGAAGAACGAGATCCGGCAGTACTCCACCCGGGGCACGTTCCTCGACGACCACACGCTGCAGGTCGGCGACGAGACCATCACCTTCGCCAACTGCATCATCGCCACCGGCGCCACCACGCGTCTGCTGCCCGGCACGACGCTCTCGGAGCGGGTCGTGACCTACGAGGAGCAGATCCTCGAGGACAAGCTGCCCGGCTCGATCATCATCGCCGGGGCGGGCGCGATCGGCGTCGAGTTCGCCTACGTGCTGCACAACTACGGCGTGAAGGTCACGATCGTCGAGTTCCTGGACCGGATCGTGCCGCTCGAGGACGCGGAGGTGTCCGCCGAGCTGTTCAAGCGGTACAAGCGACTGGGCATTTCGGTCCTGACCTCGACCCGCGTCGAGTCGGTCGAGGAGACCGGCGACGGCGTGCGGGTGACCGTGTCCGGCAAGGACGGCGGGCAGACGCTGGAGGCGGACAAGCTCCTGCAGGCGATCGGCTTCGCGCCGCGCGTGGAGGGCTACGGCCTGGAGAAGACCGGCGTCCAGCTGACCGATCGCGGCGCGATCGCCGTCGACGGGCGGCTGCGCACCAACGTGCCGCACATCTTCGCAATCGGCGACGTCACCGCCAAGCTGATGCTCGCGCACGCGGCCGAGTCGATGGGCATCGTCGCCGCCGAGACGATCGCCGGGGCCGAGACGATGGAGCTCGACTACGTCATGATCCAGCGGGCGACGTACTGCCAGCCGCAGGTCGCCAGCTTCGGCTACACCGAGGCGCAGGCCCGCGAGAAGGGCTACGACGTCAAGGTCGTGAAGTTCCCGTTCACCGCCAACGGCAAGGCGCACGGCCTGGGCGACCCGACCGGGTTCGTGAAGCTCATCAGCGACGCGAAGTACGGCGAGCTGCTGGGCGGCCACCTGATCGGCCCCGAGGTCACCGAGCTGCTGCCCGAGCTGACCCTGGCCCAGCAGTGGGACCTGACCGTGCACGAGGTGGCCCGCAACGTGCACGCTCACCCGACCCTGGGCGAGGCGGTCAAGGAGGCCGTGCACGGCCTGGCCGGCCACATGATCAATATGTAGGTCCAGACCGCGGGATCCGGCGGGATGGCGACATCGCGCCCGCCGGTTCCCTCGGTACGCTTTGCCTCATGCGGCAGGAGTGGCACCACTTCACTTACCCCGGTCCGGAGATCTCGCGCGTCGCCGTCCCGGGCAACCAGGACGACGACGAGTTCGGCCTCGACCGGTGGCGGACGCTGCCCCGGGCCCAGACCCCGCCGTGGCCGGACCAGCAGGCCGTGGACGAGGTCGGGCAGCTGCTTTCCTCGGTACCGCCGATCGTCGCCCCCTACGAGGTCGACCAGCTGCGCGAGCGCCTGGCCCTCGTCGCCGACGGCAAGGCGTTCATGCTGCAGGGCGGCGACTGCGCCGAGACCTTCGCCGACAACACCGAGGCCCACGTGCTGGGCAACGCCCGCACGCTGCTGCAGATGGCCGTGGTGCTCACCTACGGCGCCTCCTTGCCGGTGATCAAGATCGGCCGGGTCGCCGGCCAGTTCACCAAGCCGCGCTCCTCGCCGCTTGACTCGCTGGGCCTCCCGGCGTACCGCGGCGACATGATCAACTCGCTGGACCAGGACCCCGAGGCCCGCGTCGCCGACCCTCAGCGCATGGTCCGCGCCTACGCCAACTCCTCCAGCGCGATGAACATGCTGCGGGCGTACCTCGGCGGCGGCATGGCCGACCTGCACGCCGTGCACGACTGGAACAAGGGCTTCGTGGTCACGTCGCCGGCCGGCCAGCGCTACGAGGCCATCGCCCGCGAGATCGACCGCGCGCTGCGCTTCATGCAGGCCTGTGGCGTCAACGACGACGAGGCGCTGCGCACCGTCACCCTGTACTGCTCGCACGAGGCGCTCGCGCTGGAGTACGAGCGGCCGCTGGTGCGCATCGCGGGCGGCCGGCCGTACGGGCTGTCCGGGCACTTCCTGTGGATCGGCGAGCGCACCCGCCAGCTCGACGGCGCTCACGTCGACTTCATGTCGCGCATCGCGAACCCGATCGGCGTCAAGCTCGGCCCCACCACCTCGCCGGAGCAGGCGATCGAGCTGTTCGAGCGGCTCAACCCGCAGAACATCCCCGGCCGCCTCACGTTCGTCTCCCGCATGGGCAGCACGAAGGTCCGCGACGCGCTCCCGCCGATCGTGGAGAAGGTCACCGCGGCCGGCTGCCGGGTCGTCTGGCAGTGCGACCCGATGCACGGCAACACGCACGAGTCCTCCAACGGGTACAAGACCCGCCACTTCGACCGGATCGTCGACGAGGTGCTGGGGTACTTCGAGGTCCACCGCGAGCTCGAGACCCACCCGGGCGGCCTGCACGTCGAGCTGACCGGCGAGGACGTCACCGAGTGCCTCGGCGGGGCGCAGGCCATCGTCGACGAGGACCTGCCGGGCCGCTACGAGACCGCCTGCGACCCGCGCCTCAACACCCAGCAGTCGCTCGAGCTGGCGTTCCTGGTGGCGGAGATGCTGCGTGGCTGACGTCGTCGTCGACTTCCGCTCCGACACGCTCACCCGGCCGTCGCCGGCCATGCGCGAGGCGATGGCGGCGGCCGAGGTGGGCGACGACGTGTTTGGCGAGGACCCGACGCTGCACGAGCTGCAGGAGTACGTCGCCGGGCTCTTCGGCCACGAGGCCGCCCTGTTCGCCCCGAGCGGGACGATGGCCAACCAGATCGCGCTGCAGCTCGCCGTCCCGCGCGGCGAGGAGCTGCTCTGCGACGCCGCCGCGCACGTCGTGACCGACGAGATCGGCGCGGCGGCGGCGATCGGCGGCGTGTCGACCCGCACCTGGCCGTCCGCCGGCGCCGACCTCGACCCGGCGGTCGTGGCCGACATGATCCGCCCCGACGGCTTCGTCGCCGTGCCGACCCGGGCGATCGCCGTCGAGCAGACCCACAACCGCCAGGGCGGCGCGGTCATCCCGCTGCCGGCTCTGCAGGCCCTGCGCAAGATCACTTCCGACGCCGGTGTACACCTGCACTGCGACGGCGCCCGCATCTGGCACGCCCACGTCGCCGACGCCGTGCCCCTGGCCACCTACGGCGCCCTCTTCGACTCGCTGTCGGTCTGCCTCTCCAAGGGCCTCGGCGCCCCGGTCGGCTCGCTGGTCGTCGGCTCCGCCGAGCGTATCGCCGCGGCGCGCAAGCTGCGCAAACGCATGGGCGGCGGCATGCGGCAGGCGGGCATTCTGGCCGCGGCCGGCCTCTACGCCCTGCGCAACAACATCCCGCGCCTCGCCGAGGACCACGCGCGGGCCCGCCGCCTGGCCGACGCCCTCGCCCCTTCGGGCGTGGTCGACCCGGCGCGCATCCGGACCAACATCGTGCCGCTCGACCTGTCGGGCGCGGCGGTGGACGGCCCGGCGTTCGCGGCGGCGGCGCGCGAGGAGGGCATCCTGGTGTCGGTCCTCGGCCGCCGGTTGGTCCGCCTGGTCACACACCTGGACCAGACGGACGACGGCATCGACCACGCCGCGAAGGTCCTGCCGACACTGGTCCGATAAACCCGCCGGAGGGCGACGCTGCCCGCACCCTTTGCGCAGCCGAGATCCGTCCGAGCCAAGATCATCGCGATGGCGGCGCTTCATTCGATAAATCCGGCGCTGGCGCGCCAGATTTATCGGATATTTCCCCCGGCAGGTCATATGTCCGGTTCGCGGCAGCCAGGGCCAGCGCAACGCCCGCGACGACGCACGTCACCGCCCCGGCGAGGATCATCGCGCCGTCGGCGTGCAGCAGCGTCACCAGCGGCGAGGCCGCCGCGGTGCCGACGCCGATCGCCGTCTGCACGATCGCGCCCGACGCCGCGAAGGCCCGCCCGTGCTGCGAGGCCGGCGTACGCCCGCTGATGAGCGCGCTCTGCGCAACGTTCACGAGCCCGTTGCCGACCCCGCCGGCCAGCGACGCCCCGAACGCCAGCGCAAGGTTGGGCGCGAGCCCGATCCCCGCGATCCCGGCCCCGCTCAGCAGGTTGCCGAGGGCCACGGCGGTCTGGGGCCGCAGCCGCATGCGGGGCACGAGCTGCGACCCGGCGAGCGCCCCCACCCCCCAGAGCGTCAGATAGAGCCCGTACCCCGAGTCGCCCGCCCCCAGCTGCCCGACGAACCGGAACGGCGCCGCGACGTTGTCGATCACCCCGCTGCTGATGGCGATCGCGCTGCCGATGAGGGCCGTGCGCAGGACCGCGTCGCCGAAGATCAGCCGCAGGCCGCCGCGCGGCTTCTCGACCGACGCCGGGTGCGCCGCGCGCCGACGGGCCCGCAGGCCGAAGCACGCGAGCGTGAGCAGCGCGAACGTGGCGGCGTCGACCAGGATCGCGACCGTCGGGCCGAACGCCCCGGTGAGCAGCCCGCCCGCGGCCGGCCCGGCGATCCAGCCGAGCCCGGTGCCGGCGCCCAGCCGGGCGTACCCCTGCTCGGCCGGGCGCTCGCCCATGATCGCCGGCACCATCGCCGAGGTGGCCGGCCGGACGAACGCGGACAGCGCGGTGATCCCGGCGAAGAGCGCGACGATCGCCCACAGCGGCTTCGCGAACGCGAGCGGCACGCACAGCGCGGCCTGGCCGGCCAGCGCGACGAGGAGCACCGACCGGGTCTCGAACCGGTCGACGACCCGGCCCGTCAGCGGGGCCAGCACGACGTAGGGGATGAGCTCCGCGGCGAGCAGCCCCGCCACCCAGCCGCTGCCGTGCGGCTGCAGGCGCAGCAGCAGCGCCACGAGTGCGGCCGCGTCGCCGGCGGTGGACACCGCGAGCCCGATCGCCAGCAGGTTGAGGTCGCGCCGGTCGCCTTTCACCGCCGCAACCTACCGTGCCGCCGCGGTCGGGGGAACTCCGTGCCGACTTACGCCCCGTCGGGGTATAAATCCGACAAGTCGTGGCGCGGAGCGCCCGACTTGTCGCAAAAGCCGACCTGGGCCCGTCCTGCCGATCATGCCGGCCCGCGCCGGGCCCAGATTCCCCGCCCAGGCCGGCCCGACGCGCTGCACCGGGCCGGCCCAGCGCAGGCGCTGCCCGCGCAAGCCGGGTTACAACACCGGTAGCCAGGCACGCGCAGGCGAAATCGGGCAGGGGCTAGGGGAGCGAGCCGCGCAGCAGGGCGATGTCGGCCGCGTGTGACGCCGAGTCCGGGCCGCCTGGGGTTTCCACGATCAGCGGTACGCCCCGCGCCGCCGGATGCGCCAGCAGCTCCGCGAACGCCGGGGCGCCGATCGTGCCCTGGCCCAGCGTCTCGTGACGGTCGCGAAGCGAGCCGCAGGTGTCCTTCGAGTCGTTGGCGTGGATCAGGCGCAGGCGGTCCGGGCCGGCCGCGGCGACCAGCGCGTCCAGTGTCGCCGTCATGCCGCCCGGCGTGGCCAGGTCGTGGCCGGCCGCCCAGGCGTGGCAGGTGTCGAAGCAGACGCCGAGGTGAGGGTGGTGGTCGACGGCCGCCAGGTACTCGGCCAGGTGCTCCACCCGCGACGCCAGCGACCGCCCGCCGCCCGCGCTCGGCTCGACCAGCAGCGGGGGCAGGCCCTCCCGTTCGGCCCGGTCGAGGACGGGGAGGAGCACCCGGCGTACCGTCGAGAAGGCGGTTTCGGCATGCTTCGCGTCGACGGCGGAGCCGGCGTGGAAGACGACGCCGCGGGCGCCGATGTCGCGGCCCCGGCGCAGCGCGTGCTCGAGGGTGGCGATCGAGCGCTCGACCGTCGCCTCGGTGGGGGAGCCCAGGTTCACGAGCAGGGCCGCGTGAATGTACGCCGTGACGCCCTGGTCCGCGCAGCCCTTCAGGAACGCCTCGTCCTGCTTCGCGTCGCCGGCGGCCAGGGCCCAGCCGCGGGGGTTGGAGACGTACACCTGGACCGCCGACGCCGACGTCTGCTCGACGTAGCGCAGCGCGGCCCTGGCCAGGCCCCCGGCGGCGGGTGCATGCCCGCCGACCGGGGTGACGACCGCGTCCATCAGTAACAGCCCATTAGAAGAACGCGAAGAGCTGGACGTGCTGTCCGGGCACCACCGGCGTGCCGGGCTGCGGGTTCTGCTGGCGCACGGTGCCGAAGCCCTGCGCGTCCACGACGAAGCCGAGCGCCTCGAGCTGGGCCTTGGCCTGGTCGAGCGGCATGTTGCGGACCTCGGGCATCGGGATCTGGGCCGGGCCCTTGGAGATCTGCAGGTCGATGACCATGCCGTCGGTGACGCTGTTGCCGTCGCCGATGCTCTGGGAGACGACCTCGCCCTTGGGCTTGTCGCTGTCGACCTCCTCGACCTTGCCGACCTGGATCTTCACCTTGCTGAGGTCGTTCTTGGCCTGTTCGATCTGCTTGCCGATGACGAGCGGCACCTTGACCGGGTTGGGGCCCTTGCTGACGTAGACCGTGATCGCCTGGCCGGGCTGCACCTGGGTGCCGATCTTCGGGTCGGTGTCGACCACGTAGCCGGCGGGCACGGCGTCGTCGAACTTCTCCTGCTTGTTGCCCACGAGCTTCATGGCCTGCAGGTCGACCTGCGCCAGGTCCCAGACCTTGCCGGCGATGTCCGGCACCTTGTACACCTCGGGGCCCAGCGACAGCGTCAGCGTGATCGTGCCGCCGTCGAGGATGCGCCCGCCGGGCGGCGGGTCCTGGTCGAGGACCTGGTCCCGGGGGATCTTCGCGTCGAACTTCGGGTCGGCGAACTTGACCTTGAAGCCGGCCGTGGTGGCCAGGTGCGCGGCCTGGTCCTTGGTCTTCGTGGTGAGGTCCGGCGCGTCCGTGTACCGCCCGACGCCGAACCAGTAGCCCCCGACCGCGACGAGCAGGCCGAAGGTCAGCATCGCGGCGATCACGGCGAGCCGGGTGCGCGGGTTGGCGTTGATCCGCTCGAGCAGCGCGGCGATCCCGCCGCCGGGCTCCGGCTCGGTGCGGTGCCGCCGGCTGACCGCCTGCGCGGGCGCGGAGCTGGGCAGCCGGGCCCACGACGGGCGGTGCGTGGCCTGGTAGGTCTGCGGGACCGACTCGACCCGCGGCACGACGACGGTCGGCGGCGCGACGGGGCGCGGGCGGGCGTTGATCGCGGTGCCGATGTCGTCGCGGACCGCCTGCACCTCGGCCAGCAGCGCGCCGGCGTCGGTCGGGCGGCCACCGGGGTCGCGGCGGGTGGCCCGGGCGACGAGGTCGTCGACCTGCGGCGGCAGGCCCGGCACGTACCGCGAGGGGAAGGGCACGTCGCGGTCCACGTGCTGCCAGGCGACCTCGACCGGGCGGTCGGCCTCGTAGGGCACCCGGCCGGTGAGCATCTCGAAGAGCACGATGCCGGCGGAGTACACGTCGGTGCGCGGGTCGGCGTGCCCGTCGGTGACGAGCTCGGGCGCGACGTACGCCACCGTGGCCATCAGGTGCGAGCCGGTCTCGTCGGCGCTCGCCTCGACGGCGCGGGCCAGGCCGAAGTCGGCGACCTTGACGACGCCGTCGATGAGGTTGTGCGACTCGCCCGGCGACTCGGCGACCAGCACGTTCTCCGGCTTGACGTCGCGGTGCACGAGCCCCGCCCGGTGCGCGGCGGCGATCGCGGCGAGCATCTGCTCCATGATCGCCAGGGCCTCCTGCGGCTGCAGGCGGCGCCGCTCGGCGAGCACCTCGCGCAGGGTCCGGCCGCGCACGTACTCCATCACGAGATACGGCAGCCCGTGGTGCGTGCCCTGGTCGTACACGGCGACGACGTTGGGGTGGGTGAGCCGGGCGATCGTCTTCGCCTCGTCGGTGAACCGGTCCACGAACTGCGGATCACGCGACTGCGCCGGGTGGATGATCTTGAGCGCGACCGTGCGCTCCAGGCGCTCGTCGAGCGCCGTGTAGACCGTCGCCATGCCGCCCTTGGCGACACGCGACCGAACACGGTAGCGCCCATCTACAAGCGCACCGAGCAGCGGATCGGCGACCGTGGTATCCATTGGCTGCGAGTGTACGGCCGGAGGGGGCGAATCCTCAGCGCCCGCCGCTGTCAACGCTGTTTCGTCCCCATTTCGAGGACTTTGTCGCGGTTGGTGACGGCGACGAACTCGACACGGAGGGTGACGGGGAGGCCGTCTCGCTGGGGTTCGGGCTCGCCGACGGCGTCGGGGTGCTCTCCGGCGCCGTGGTCTGCTGCGTGGGTACGGAGACCGGAGCCGGAATTTCCGGGGCGGCCAGGACCGGGGCCTGGGTCGTGCGCCGCACCTGCGGGCGGATCTGGGTCGGCGCGGGCGCCGGCGGCCGGATCGCCGAGGGCGACCCGCCGGCCGGGGCGGGTGCTGCCGGCGCGGCGACCGGCGCCTCGTAGGGCTCGGGCCGCAGCGCGGCGAGGCTGCCGGCCACGGCGAGGTAGGTGCCCGCCGCGCCGCCGGCGACGAGCAGCGCCACGCCGGTCGTGGCGGCCACCCGATTTCGGTACGGGCCGCGCATCACGTGCTGGCCGCGGTGGTGGCGCGGCCCGAAGTCGGCCGTCTCGGCCATCCGCAGCCGGACGCTGCGCTTGCGGGTCGCGTGCCGGGAGATGTCGTAGCACGCGGAGCGCCAGGCACCGGCGACCTCGCGGTGGACCTTGAGCCAGAGCCCCACTGCCTCGTTCCCTTCTTTTCGCCGTCGGCGGCCTTGTCGCTTTAATCTGCAGAGGTGAACGAACAACTTGTCGGCCCGGCGGAATGGCTGACCATGCCCGAGGTCGCGGAGCGCCTCGGCATCCCCGTCAACCGGGTGCACCAGCTGGTCCGTGACCGCTCCCTGATCGCCGTGCGGGAGAGCGGCGTCCTGCGCGTCCCCGCGGACTTCATCACCGAGACCGGTGTGGTCAAGCACCTTCCGGGCGTGCTGACGTTGTTGTACGACGCTGGGTACAACGACGCTGAGGCCCTCCGGTGGCTGTACACCCCGGACGAGTCACTGCCCGGCACCCCCGCGGCGGCGCTGCGCGGCAACCGGGCGACCGAGGTCAAGCGGCGCGCGCAGGCGCTGGGCTTCTGACGGTGCGCTGGACCTACCTGCTGGTCCTGGCCGGCTGCCTGGCCGGCGCGCTGTGGCTCGAGCCGCTGCTCAAGGTGGGTGTCCTGCGGCAGGTGCGGCGGCTCGTGCTGACCGTCGCACCGGTCGCGGCCGTGTTCGTGGTGTGGGACCTGCTCGCCGTCCACGCCGGCCACTGGACGTTCGACCGGCGCCAGATCACCGGCGTCGTCCTGCCGGGTGGCCTGCCGATCGAGGAGGTGCTGTTCTTCCTCGTCGTGCCGGTGTGCGCGATCCTCGGCTTCGAGGCCACCCGCCAGACCCTGCGCCGCTGGTCGCGCCGATGACCTACACCGCGGCGGCCGCCATCGGCGTTGCTTCGGCAGTGGTACTCGATGTGCTCCTCCTGCGCACCCGGCTGATCCTCGGCCGTGTCTTCTGGTGCGCGTACCCGATCGTGTTCGTGTTCCAGCTGCTGTCCAACGGCATCCTGACCGGCCGCGGCGTGGTGCTGTACCGCCCGTCGGCGATCATCGGCGTACGCCTGGTGCACGCCCCCGTCGAGGACTTGGCGTTCGGCTTCGCCCTGGTGCTGGCCACGCTCTCGCTCTGGACCCGCCTCAAGCCACTCGCGCCGCCGGCTTCGGCCGACCCGTTGCCCGGCGCGCCGCCGGCTTCGGCCGACCGGGCGCCCGGCGCGCCGCCGGCTTTGGCTGACCCGGCGCTCGGGTCGCCGCCGGTCAAACCGCCCGCTGCGTCGCCGCCTGCGCCAGGCCGATCAGAACCTCCCGCGCCTCTCGCGTGATCTCCGCCCGGTCGAGCGCGTCGAGCGCGGCCCCGGTCAGCTGCTCGATCCGGTCCTCGGTGCGCCGCAGCGCCCCGCTCTCCACGATCGTCTTGCGCAGGAGCGCCACGCCCTGCTCGTCGAGCGCCGGGTCCCCGAGGTGCTCGTCGAACACCTCCGCGCCCGTCCGCTCGATCGCGGCCGCGATGAGGTACGTCCGCTTCCCTTCGCGCAGATCGTCCCCGGCCGGCTTCCCGGTCACGGCCGGGTCCCCGAACACCCCGAGCACGTCGTCCCGCAGCTGGAACGCCTCCCCGAGCGGCAGCCCGAACGCGGAGTAGGCCCGCGCGACGGCCGCGTCCCCGCCGGCCAGCGCGGCCCCGAACACCAGCGGCTGCTCGATCGTGTACTTCGCCGACTTGTACTGCGCCACGAGGCTCGCCCGGGCCGTGGACGTGTCGCCGGTGACCTGCGTCTGCACGTCGAGGTACTGACCGATCGTCACCTCGGTCCGCATGTCGTCGAACACCGGCCGCGCCCGCATGAGCGTCACCGGATCGAGCCCGCTGGCGTGCAGCATCTCGTCGGACCAGACCAGGCACAGGTCCCCGAGCAGGATCGCCGCCGAGGTGCCGAACCCGTCGCCGTCGCCGCGCCACCGGTTTGCCCGGTGCAGGTTGGCGAACCGCCGGTGCACGGCCGGCTCCCCGCGCCGCGTCTCCGACCCGTCCATCACGTCGTCGTGGATGAGCGCGCTGGCCTGCACGAGCTCGAGCGCCGCCACGGCCGCCACGATCTCGTCGCAGTCCGCCCCGCCGGCCCCGCGATACCCCCAGTACGCGAACGCCGGCCGCAGCCGCTTCCCCCCGCCGAGCACCAGCGCCTCGATCGCGTCCGCGACGGGCGCGAGGGCCACGGCCTCGATCTCGCCCAGCCGCTCGCGCCGCCGCCGCAGGAACTCACCGAGCGCCAGCCGGACCCGCTCACGGAGCCCGAGCCGATCGAGATAGGGGTGCGTCACGGCTGAGACGCTAACGCGAACTCGTCCGCCATGCCTCGCCGGTGCCCTCCCGGCCGCGTCGCTCCCGCCGGATCGATTCGTACATTTCCGAAAAGTCGCGGTAGTTGCCCGCCCCGGACAGCCCGCCGCGCACGCTCGCCAGCTCCCGCATGACGCGGGCCGACCCGGACGAGACCCCGTCCACCAGCGCATCGATCGCCGCCGCACAGGCCGCCTCTCGTTCCCCGGCGGCGAGCAACGCCCGCACCCGCCCCGCGTGCACCAGCCCCGCGCCCCGCAGCCGCACCCCGCCCGCCCGGTCTGCCGCGGGAGCGCGCCCGCCCCACGGCCCGCCCCGGTCGCCCGGCCACTCACCGTCAGCCGCGCGCTCGGGCCCCGCTCCGCCGGCGCGCACGGCCGGCCCGGGACTGGACCGCGCGCTCGTCCGGCGGCCACCCCCGCCCGCACCCCGCACCGCGGACGCCCGCCCGGGCCCGCGAGCCCCGGCCCCGGCCGGCGCTCCCGCGCCCCCGCCGCCCGCGTCCGGGCCGGCCGGCGGCCCCGAGCGGTCGGCGGGCGGCGTGAGCGCGGGGCCCGCCCGCCCGGAGCCGGGAGCCCCGGCGCTGATCGGAGGCCCCGCGCTCCCGCCGTCCGCGTCCGGGCCGGCCGGCGGCCCCGAGCGGTCGGCGGGCGGCGTGAGCGCGGGGCCCGCCCGCCCGGACCCGCGAGTCCCGGCCCCGGCTGGAAGTCCCGCGCCGCCGCCAGGTGCGTGCGGGCCGGTCGGCCGGCCCGAGCGGCCGGCGGGCGGCGTGAGCGCGGTGGCCAGCAGCGGGAGCGCGAGCCGGTGCCGGCCGAGCGCCGCCTGGCAACGCCCCGCCGCGGCGGCGAGGTGGGCGTCGTCGAGCCAGTACAGCCAGGGCGGGTCGTGCTCCTCGGTGCGCAGCCCGTGCGCCCGCTCGGCGGCCGCCAGCGCCGCGTCGCAGTGGCCGCGCTCGCCGCACGCCGCCGCGGCCGCCGCCTGGCGCAGCCAGAGCATCGCGAGCGTGCCGGCGTCCGCGGGCGCGGCCGCCCGGCGGGCCGCCCGGGCGAGCCGCATGGCCGTGGGCCCGTCACCGTCCTCCGCGTACAACTGGGCGAGGCAGCCGAGCAGGTGCCCCGCGAGCGCCCGGTGCCCGCCCGCGACGGCCGCGCGGGCTCCCCGCCGGGCGAGGTCCGCCACCGCCCGGCCGCCGACGGCCGCGCCGGCGTCGACGCCGGTCCAGATCGCCAGCTGCGCCAGCTGTGCGACCAGCCCGAGACGGCGCCGGCCGGGCCGCTCCCCGCCGCGCCGCACCGCCGTGTCCAGCTCGTCGCGCACGACCCGCACCAGCTCCGCCCCGGAGACCAGGTCGTCCATCCGCCGCAGCTCGGCGACGCGCGCCTCGGCCCTCGCCGAGTCGCCCGGGTCCTCGTCGCGGGAGCCTCGTCGTGGGATGCCGCCCGGCGGCCCGTTGCGGCCGGTCGGGCCCGCGGCGACGTGCCGCTCGTCGCGGGAGCCTCGTCGTGGGAGGCCGTCCGGCAGGCCGTCGGGCCCGGTCGGGCCTTCGGCGACGTGCCGCTCGTCGCGGGAGCCTCGTCGTGGGAGGCCGTCCGGCAGGCCGTCGGGCCCGGTCGGGCCTTCGGCGACGTGCCGCTCGTCGCGGGAGCCTCGTCCTTGGATGTCGACCGGCGGCCCGTCGCGACCGGCCGGGCCTTCGGCGACGTATCGCTCGCCGCGGTCCATATCCAACCTTGCGTCCGATTCGTGGGCACGCCGTCGCGCCCCGTCCCGCGGTGCTTGCCCGCCGGCCGGCGGTGGCGGTCCAGCCGTCGTCCAACTGGCCGCCGATTGCGTGGATGGCAGCGGTGCGGCCGGGGCGCGGTGCCGGCGGGAGACGGCGGCGGCGCGTTCGAGGGCGTCGAGGGGCACTTGCAGTACCAGCGAGAGCCACGCCAGCCACGGCGGACCCGGAATGCGCTCGCCGCGCTCCCACCGCGACACCTCGTGGCGTGTGATTGTCGGCACGTCGGCGGCCGCGCACAGCATCTCGGCCAGGCGCAACTGCGACCGGCCGCGCGCCAGGCGCAGGCGGGTGAGCAGGGCACCGAACGTCTCGGTGGCGGCCGGGTCCTCCTCCGGCCCGCCGGGCATACCTGGCATTCCTGACATTTCGCACCTCTCTGGAACCAGCGACCCCCGTCGATGCGCGGCACCAGGGACATCGGCGGGGAGGCCGTTCGCGGCGGCCCCGCCCCACCCGATGTCCACCCCCGTTCTACCCCAGAGGTACGACAGAATCCCGGCCGCCAAAACTGGAGTGCGTATCGGGACGGGTTGGGCACTACAGTCAGGGCGTGGCTCTCGGACTTCCCTCTGTCATGGCCGGTGGACCCAAGTCGATCGGCGACCTGATCGCGCACCACGGGCCGACGTTCTCGTTCGAGTTCTCGCCCCCCAAGACGCCCGAGGGCGAGCGGCAGCTGTGGCAGGCGATCCGGGAGCTCGAGTCGCTGCAGCCCTCGTTCGTGTCGATCACCTACGGGGCGGGCGGCACCACGCGCGACACCACCGTCGCCGTGACCGAGCGGGTCGCGACCGAGACCACGCTGCTGCCGATGGCGCACCTGACCGCCGTCAACCACTCGATCGCGGAGCTGCGCAACGTCATCGGGCAGCTCGCGGGCGCCGAGATCCGCAACTTCCTGCTCGTGCGCGGCGACCCGCCCGGCGACCCGGCGGGGGAGTGGGTCCGCCACCCGGAGGGCGTGCTCTACGCCGAAGACCTGGTCCGGCTCGTCCGCGAGGCCGGGGACTTCAGCATCGGCGTGGCCGCGTTCCCGTACAAGCACCCCCGCTCGCCCGACGTCGAGTCCGACACCGCCAACTTCGTGCGCAAGTGCCGGGCCGGCGCCGACTTCGCGATCACGCAGATGTTCTTCGACGTCGACGACTACCTGCGCCTGCGCGACCGGGTGGCGGCGGCCGGCTGCGACACCCCGATCGTGGCCGGCATCATGCCGGTGACCGCCATCGGCACCATCGCGCGCTCACAGCAGCTGTCCGGCGCCCCGTTCCCGTCGGCGCTGGCCGGGCGCTTCGAGCGCATCGCCGACGACCCGCAGGCCGTGCGCCGCCTCGGCATCGACCACGCCACCGAGATGTGCCAGCGCCTCCTGGACGAGGACGTGCCCGGCATCCACTTCATCACCTTCAACCGCTCCACGGCGACCCGCGAGGTGTGGCAGCAGCTCGGCGTCGGTGCGCGGGCGGCCTGACCCGCTCCCCTGGGACGGGTACTGCGACCGCTGGTCGACGACCCACGGCGGCTACGACCCGCGCCGGTCCCCGTCGCCGGTCCGCGGCTGGCTGCGCCTGTGCCACCGCATAGGCGCGGCATTGGCCCGCCGCGGCGTGCGCAGCCCGGACGCCGTCACGACGATCGGCGTGCTGGCCTCCGCGGTCGTACCCGTACTGGCCTTCCTCGCCCCGCGCGCCGCCCCGGTCGCGGCGCTGCTGGTCCTGCTGACCGCGTTCGCCGACACCATCGACGGCGTGCTGGCCGTGGTCGCCGACCGCGCGACCCGCCTCGGCCACGTGTACGACGCGACGGCCGACCGTGTCACCGAGGCGCTCTGGCTGGTGGCGTTCGCGGCGCTGGGCGCCCCGCCGTGGCTGGCGGCGTCGTGCGGCGCGGTGATGTGGCTGCACGAGTACGTCCGGGCCCGCGCGAGCGTCGCCGGCATGACCGGCATCGGCACCGTCACGATCGCCGAGCGCCCGACCCGGGTCCTGATCGCCATGTTCGGCCTGCTGGTGGCCCCGCTGGACACCCGCGCCGCCACGGTGACCCTGGCGATCGCGCTGGCGGTGTCGCTGATCGGCTTCGCCCAGCTGATCGCCGCGGTCCGCCGCGCCCTGCGCTGACGTCTCCGGCCGCACCGGCCCTCAGGCGTCGCCGATCGCGCGCTCGTACGCGAGCAGCGTGTCCACGAACATCCGCCGCTGCTGCGCCGTGAGCGGCGACAACGCCGCCCGCCAGGCCGCCGCCCCACGCCCCAGCCAGGCGTCGATCGCCGCGTGATGCTCCGCCGCGATCGACACGATCGTCCGCCGCCGGTCGGCATCGTCCTCGCGCCGCCGCAGGATCCCCTTCCGGCTCAGGTCGCCGACCATCAGGCTCACGGTCGCCGGCGCCACCTCCAGCCGCGAGGCCAGCTCGTTGACCCCCAGCTTGCCCTCGAACAACAGGTACGCCAGCAGCGACAGGTGCCGCGGCGCCAGGTTGAACGACGCCAGCTCCGGCGGCGGCGGCGTCCGCTTCACGCGGCCGACCAGGCGGGGCATGAGCAGCAGCAGGGCCCGGATCGCGTCGTCGACCGACGTTGACACTGTCTTTCTCCTCAAATTATCTTTGATAGCAAAGCAAATATGAACGGCGCCCACCGAAGGATAGCCATGACCGACGTCGACCAGCCGGAAGTCGAGCGGCTGCGGGCCGCGGGGGCCCAGCTCGCGCGCATCCACGCCGGGCTGCGGGAGGACCTCGCCGCGGCCCGCCGGGACCCGCTCCTGCACTGCCTGACCTTCTGCGCGGCCCTCGGCGCGCACCACCGCACCGAGGAGGGCGTGTTCCCGCGCATCGAGGCCCACTTCCCCGAGCTTGCGGACGTGATCGCGCGGCTGCGGGCCGAGCACGCCGACATCGCCCGGCGCATCGCCGCGCTCGAGGAGGAGCCCGATCCGGCGGTCCTGGAGCAGCTCGCCCGGGAGCTCGAGGAGCACTTCGCCCTGGAGGAGCGCGAGCTCAGCCGGCTCCGATGAGGTCCGCCACGATCTTCGCCGACAGCATGACCAGCGGCAGGCCGCCGCCGGGGTGCACCGAGCCGCCGACCAGGAACAGGCCGGGCAGCGGGGCGCGGTTCGGCGGGCGCAGCAGGCCGCCGAGGCCGTGACTGGCCGTGCCGTAGATGGCGCCGCCGGGGGAGCGGGTCGCCGTCTCCAGGTCCGCGGGGGTCAGCACGTCGCGGAAGAGCAGCCGGTCGCGGACGTCGTGGCCGCGCGCCGCCAGGACCTCGAGCACGCGGTCCGCGTACGCCGGGGCCGCCGAACGCCAGTCGACCGCGCCCTGCGGGGCGGCGTTCACGAGCACGAACCAGGCCTCGTGCCCCGGCGGGCGGACCAGCGGGTCGTCGGCCACGGTGACGAAGACGGCCGGGTCGGCGACGGGCGACGGTGCGGTACCGAAGACGGCATCGAACTCGGCGTCGTAGTCGCGCGGAAAGAAGACCGTGTGATGGGCCAGGCCCGCAGTGCGGCCCCGCACGCCGAGCAGCAGCACGAAGCCGCCGAGGCTGCGCGCGCTTAGGCGGCGGGCGCGGCGCGGCGACGGCAGCAGGTCGCGGTACACGTGCAGGGCATCGGCGTTGGCCACCACCACGTCGGCGGGCACGCGGGCGCCGTCGGCGAGCACCACGCCGGCCGCGCGCGAGCCCGACACGGCTATGGAGCGGACCGGGGCGCCGGTGTGCACGCGCACGCCCAGGGCCTCGCAGCGCGCCAGCAGGGCGTCGGCGAGCGTGCCGAGGCCGCCGCGCAGGTACCAGCCGCCGAACTCGAGCTCGGCATAGGGGATGGCCAGCAGCGCGGCCGGGGCGCGGCGGGGATCGGCGCCCGTGTACGTCGCGTACCGGTCCAGCAGCATCCGCAGCCGCGGGTCGCGCAGGTGCGTGCGGCCCAGGGCGCGCAGCGAGCGGCCCGGCGCGATCGCGGCCAGGTCGCCGAGGCGCCACGCCAGGCCGGCCATCCGCAGCGGGGAGTCGACCGGCGCGGTCAGCACGTGGCGCCAGGACGCGGCCCAGACGCGCCCGGCCCGCCGCCACAGCCGCCGCCAGTCCGCGGCCGCCTCGGCGCCGAACGCGGCGGCGATCCGCTCCGCGAACGCCTCGCCCGCCGTCGAGTCCAGTGTGGACCCGTCGGGGAAGTGGTGGCGCACGATCGGGTTCAGCGGTACCAGATCCAGCGGTGCCTGTTCGGGATGGCGCACACCCGTCGACGCGAACAGCTCCGCGGCGACCTGCGGCAGCGTGAACAGGCTCGGGCCGGTGTCGAACCGGAAGGTGCCGGCATCGGTCTCGCGCTCGTGCCGGCCGAGCTTGCCGCCGACGGTCGCGGCCTGCTCGAACACGGTGACCCGGTGCCCGGCCGCGGCCAGGCGCGCCGCCGCGGCCAGGCCGCCGACGCCCGCCCCGATGACGATCACGGTCGCCATGTCGGTCGCCCCTTCCAGGTCGTGCGGGCGCGCCGGCGGTACGAGCGCGCGACCAGCCACGCGAACAGCACCACCGCCGCGGGATGGGCCAGCGCGCCCGGGAGCGCGCGGGCGCCGGTCGCGCGGGCGCTGACGATCCGGCCGGCGACGCCGAGCGCGTACGCGAGCAGGCCCAGCCACTGTCCGAACACGACGGTCAGGGGCAGCGCCACGTACAGCGCCAGCAGCAGAACCAGCACCGCCGCCGCCCCGGCCGGGGAGCCGAACGACGCCCAGAGGCTCTTCGAATAGCCGTCGACGAGCTCGAGCCAGGAGTCGTACATCCGGCAGCGCGCCAGGTCCGAACCGTCCGCGAGGGCGATGCGCCCGCCGGCGCGCTTGACCGCCCGGGCGAGCTCGATGTCCTCGAGGACCTTGTCGCGCACCGCCGCGTGGCCGCCGGCGCGGTCGTAGGCTTCCCGGCGTACGAGCAGGAACTGCCCACCGGCGGCGGCCAGCGAGGGGCGGGCCGAGCGCTCCATCGCCCGCAGCGGCAGGAACGTCAGCCACGACCACTGCAGCAGCGGCTGGACGAGCCGCTCGCCGGCGCCCTCGATGCGCGGGTACGGGCTGAGCAGGTCCACTGCGGACTGTCGCAGCAGGACGGCCGCGCGGTCGATCGCGTCCGGGCGCAGGATGACGTCGGCGTCGACGAAGGCGAGTACCGTCGCGGCGGCGGCGGCCTCGGCCAGCTGCTGGCAGGCGTGCGGCTTGCCGAGCCACCCGGGCGGCAGGGGCTTTCCCGCCAGCAGCTCCACCCGGTCGCCCGCGACCCGCCGCACGAGCTCGGCGGTGCCGTCCGTCGAGCCGTCGTCGAGCACGATGATGCGCACGCGCGGCGGCAGCTGCAGCAGCGCCCGCAGGCACGGCTCGACCCGCGCGGCCTCGTCGCGCAGCGGCAGCAGTACCGCCACGTCCTCCCCGGTCCGCGCGGTCGCGGGCGGGCGGCGCAGCACGCGCGCGTTGACGAGTGTGTGCACCAGCAGCGCGAGCAGGGCCGCGCACCCGATCAGCGCCGCCACAGCCGCACCGCCAGCGGGATCGCGACGAGGCCCATGCCGGCGGCGCCCCAGACGGCCGACGCGGGCAGATCCAGGAAGATCGCATGAGCCAGGATGCTCGAGGTGTACGTCCAGAGGTACATCGCGTACATCGGCGCATCCGCCCCCGGTCGGGCCGGCTCGTCCCCGAGCGCCCGGCGCAGCAGGGCCATCAGCGCCAGCGCCACGGCCAGCCAGCCCAGGTAGTTGGTGAGCGGGATGCCGCCGACCCCGGGCAGGGCCGGCGTCTCGGTGCGCCACAGCCAGTACCGCTGCGAAACCATCTGCGGATCGAGGAACAGGTCCCACGCGGCGAGCCCGGCCCCCGCCACGGCGACGCGGGCGGCCGGCCGCTCGGTCAGGCGCGTCGCCGCCACCCACGCCGGCCAGGCCATCCAGGTCCAGGCGAGGGGGATCACCAGCGGTACGCCGAGCAGCCGCGGCCCGAGCGCGCCGGTGTAGTCATAGGCGCCGAACGGGTAGCCGGTGGCGCGCCCGACGGCCTCGACGGCGAACCCGCCGCCGGTCGTGATGAGCACCAGCAGCCCGGCCGCGCGGGGCCCGCGGGTGGTGGCGGCGTGGGTCACCGACAGCAGGAAGCCCAGGACCACGGTCGCGACGACCAGCGCCGCCCTCGCCCGGCCCCCGGTCAGCGGATAGCCGATCTCAGCCAGGACCAGGGCGGCGAAACCGGCCCAGAGCCTCACAGAGGTAGCTGCCGGCCCAGGACGGCGAACGGGCGGTCGTCGCCCGGGAAGTTGAAGTGCCGCAGGACGTCGACGAAGCCGAACCGGCGGTACAGGCGCCAGGCCCTGGACGTCGCCTCGGGCGCCTCGGGCGTGGACAGCAGGACGGTCTGGTGCGCGGCGTGGGTGAGCAGCTCGTACAGCTGGCGGGCGCCGATGCCGTGCCCCTGCGCGTGCGGGCGGACGTGCAGCTCGACGAGCTCGAAGCAGTCGGCCAGCCAGTACTTGCGGGCGTCGCGCTTGAGCGCGTTGCGGACCTGGTCGTGCCACCACTGCCCGGACGTGCCCCGGTACCCGTACCCGAACCCGAGCAGGCCGTTGTCGTCGTCGAGCGTGGCGACCGCCTCGAACGACTCGCGGCGGGTGTGCCCGGCGACGTAGCCGCGGCGGGTCTGCAGGAGTTGCACGGAGTACCCCATGGCCTCGCCGTACACGGCGATGACGTCGTCGAGGCGGTCGAGGAGGTCCTCCCCGCGCCACCGCACCAGTCTCACTGGCCGTCCCTCCACCCGATCACCTCTCGGTCGCCGTCGATGCCGAGCACGCGGAACCGGGCGAACAACTCCTCCGCATACCAGCGTTGCGCGGCGGTGCGCTGCACGACCGCGGCATGCTCGGGACGACGGTACGCGAAGCGCACGACGTCCGCCGCGGAGCGCCAGACGCTCACCGTGCCCTGGAATCCTACGGGTGCCTCGCCGACGCCGAAGGCGCAGTACAGGCCCTCGGCGTCGCGCAGGCTGCGGGCGACGGGATCGATGGCTCGCCAGAACGCCACGGCCTGCCGCGGCCGCAGCCTGGCCCGCGTGAGGACGGCTACCGGTCCACTGTCCCCGCCTCCGCGGCGGCCTTGTTCCTCTTCCTCTCCCTTGTCGCCCTTGCGGATTTCCCGCTCGCCGCCATCATCCATGCCCGATTTTTCCGGATTTATGGGCGTAAAGGGCGCGGATCTCGACCAGGTGCCGCGGCTGGCGATCGGCTCGAGCGTGAGCGTGCAGCTGGCCCTCGCCCCTCGCATCGGCGGTATCACCGCTCGATCCGCAACGATCAGGGCCGCCCACCGGGTCAGGTCGGCCGCACCGACGCCGAAGTCGCTGCCGCGCCCGGTGCCCAGCAGCTTGGCGAAGTCGGCATTTTTCCGGATTTTCCGCCGATCGACGGCCATGGACCAGAACATGGCGGGCACCGCGAGCCGCGGCACCCGCCAGACGTGGAGCCGGACGATCACGCCACTTCGGCGGCGGTACCGCTGGTGACGCGCACCAGCTCGGCGTACGTGATCGGAAAGACCGCCTGCGGGATGCCGCCCGCGGCCCAGACCTCGTCGTACTGCTCAAGGTCGACGTCGACGAGCGTCCGCACCGGCTTCGGGTGCCCCAGCGGCGAGACGCCGCCGATGACCTGGCCGGTGTGCTGGCGTACGAAGTCGGCATCGGCGCGCTTGATCTTCGCCACGCCGAGCAGCGCCGCGACCTTGGCCGTGTCGACCCGGTGCGCGCCCGACGTGAGCACGAGCAGCGGCTCCCCGTCGGCGTTGAAGATCAGCGAGTTGGCGATCTGCCCGACCACGATGTCGAGCGCCTCGGCCGCGGCGGCCGCGGTGTGCACGGCCTCGGCGAGCACCTTGACCTGGCACGGCTCCCCGGCGGCATTTCGCGCACCGGCGGCATCCAGCGCGTCCTGGATCGCCTGGACATTGGGATGGGGCTGCATGCGTTCTATCTTGCCCTCCACGCTCACCCGGTTTTTTGTCGTACCCCCTCGTTACTGTGCCGGTTATGACGACGGACGAGCTGCGAGCTCGGCGGATGCGGGCCCAGCGGCTGGCCGGCCCGCCCGCCCGCAGCGTGCTGGACGCCGTCGAGCGTGTGGTCGGGATACAGGCCCAGTCCTGGCCGGCGGCCCGTCTCGCGGTGCGGTCGCGCACGAGCGGCCTGACCGCCGCCGACGTCGACCGCGCCCTGGCCGAGGGTGAGCTGGCCCGCACCTGGCTGATGCGCGGCACCCTGCACCTGGTCGCCGCGGCCGACCTGGAGTGGCTGACCGCCCTGTTCGGCCCGCTTAACCGCTCCGGCGGCCGGCGGCGGCGCGACGAGCTCGGCGTGTCGGACCCGGTCGCCGAGCGGGCCCTGGCCGAGATCCCCGGCATCCTCGCCGGCGCGGGCCCGATGGACCGCGCCGAGCTGATCACTCGCCTGGCCCGCCGCGGCGTCCGCATCGACCCCGCCGGCCAGGCCCCCGCCCACCTGGTCGCGTTCGCGGCCGCCGCCGGCGTGCTCTGCCGCGGCCCCGACCTCGCCGGCGGCCGCCCGTCGGTGATCCTCGCCGAGGAGATCCGCGCCGCCCGCCGGGCCGGCGGCCCCCGCCGCTTCGAGGGCGACGCCGCCCTGCGCGAGCTCGCCCGCCGCTATGTCGCCGGCTACGGCCCGCTGAGCCCGGACGGACCCGCGGCCAGGTCGGCGGACCCGTCCACCGGACCGGGCGCCCAGGCGGGCGGCTCCGCTGGACCGGGCGGTCGAGCGGGCGGGTCCGCCGAACTGGGCGCCCAGGCAGGCGGGTTCGCTGGACCGGGTGCTCAGGCGGGCGGGTCCGCTGGACCGGGTGCTCAGGCGGGCGGGTCCGCTGGACCGGGTGCTCAGGCGGGCGGGTCCGCTGGACCGGGTGCTCAGCGGGACGGGTCGGCTGGACCGGGCGGCCAGGCGGGCGGGGCCGCCGGACCGGGCGGTCAAGCGGGCGGGGCTGCCGCCGGGCCGGGCGGCCGAGCGGGCGGGGCTGCCGCCGGGCCGGGCGGCCGAGCGGGCGGGGCTGCCGCCGGGCCGGGCGGCCGAGCGGGCGGGGCCGCCGGACCGGGTGCCCAGGCGGGCGGGTCCGCTGACCTGGCCGCCTGGTCCGGCCTGCCGATCGGCACCGCCCGGCGGGCTCTGGAGCTGCTGGGCGCGGACCTCTCGCCCGCCGCCGACGACTCGTTGCCCGGCGGCGCGCTGCCGCCGCGGCTGCTCGGACCGTTCGACACGGTGCTGCTCGGCCACCGGGATCGCGACTTCGTCATCCCGCCCGAGCACGCCAAGCGGGTCAACGCCGGCGGCGGGATGGTGGCGGCGACGCTGCTGGTCGACGGCCGGGTGGCCGGCCTGTGGCGGCGCGCCGGCCGCAAGGTGACGCTCCAGCCGTTCGAAGGCCCGCATGCGCTGCCCGCCGAGGTCCGCGCGGCGCTGGAGGCCGAGGTCGCCGACCTGTCCCGGTTCCTCGGCCAGCCCCTGACCACCACCTGGGAGTGATCGTGCGAACGCTTGTTCGAAAATTCTCCCCCAACCATTGCCACCCCCCGCCCTCCCCGGTGTAGTCTTAACCCATCGAACGAGTGTTCGAACTGCTTCGGGAAAGACGATTCGCGGCGTCCAACCCGAGCGCGGTCCGCGACACCGCGGAGGCCGGATTTTCGCGGGTCTGGCCTCAGGCGGGGTCGCCGCTCGCCGCCCACGACCCCCGGGCGGCGAGCGGCGGCCCAAGCCGGCCGGGTGTGGTGTGGGGAAGCTCCACGCCCGGCCGGCGCGCCGTCGCCCGTCGCGGACCGGCACCCGTTCGACCAGCGTGACGCTGCGACTCCCCCCGCGGCGCCACGGCAGGCGCACCACCAGGCAGGGCGCACCACCACAGGCACAGACTTGCCGACGCACCATCGAGGGAGAGCACCGATGCCGACGAACCGTTCGACCAGCTCGTCCAACGTCAGTCGTTTCCCGGCCCCCGTGCCGGGCGGCGGTGCGTCCCGGCACCAGCTTCCGGTTCCCGCGCACGCGCTTCCTCACCGCACCCCGCGCGAGCTGCTGACCATGGCCCGCCACGGCCTCGAGGAGGCCGCGGAGATCCGCGCCGAGGGCATGCGCTACGCCACGGCCCACCTGGCCGCCCTGCGCGCCGCCGCCGCGGTCCTCGCCGCCCGCGCCGTCCCCGCCGCCCCCGGCCGCCGCAGCCGCGTGACCAGCGTCTGGTCGCTGCTCGTGCTCGTCGCCCCGGAGCTGAGCGAGTGGGCGTCGTTCTTCGCCACGGGCGCCAGCAAGCGCTCCGCCGCCGAGGCCGGCATCCCCCGCGTGGTCACCCCCCGCGAGGCCGACGACCTGATGCGCGCCTCCGAGCAGTTCATCGCGGTCGTCGAGGTCGCCCTGGGCTACTCGTACCAGCCGCGCATCGAGGGCCTGGCCAGCTGACGCCCCGCCCCGCCACCCGCTCCCCGCCGCCGGTGCCCACCATTCCCCGCGCCCCGATGCCCACGCCCACGCCCGTCGCGCCCGCGCCCGCCGCCGCGTCCACGCCTGCCGTCGCGCCCGCGCCTGCCGCCGCGTCCACGCCCACGCCCGCGCCCGCCGCCGCGTCCACGCCGGCCGCCGCGCCCGCGCCCACGCCGGCCGCCGCGCCCGCGCCTGCGCCAACGTCGCCAACGGCGCCTACGCCCGCCGCTGCGTCCGCCCCCGCCGCTGCGTCCACGTCCACGCCCGCCGTGCCCGCGCCTGCGCTCACGTCTCCAGCGGCGCCCACGTCCCCAATCGCGCCCGCGCCCGTCTCCGGGACCACGGTCGCGTTCGCTCCCACGCCTGCGGTCACCATCCACCGCGCCCCGTCGCCGCAGCCTTCGGCCTCGGCGCGGCCTTCACTCGCACCCGCGGTTGCGTCCGCGGCCGCTCCTGCGCCCACCCCTGCCGTCGCGCTCACGCCCCCAGCCGCGGTCGCGCTCACGCCCGCCGTCGCGCTCACGCCCCCAGCCGCGGTCGCGCTCACGCCCGCCGTCGCGCTCACGCCCCCAGCCGCGGTCGCGCTCACGCCCGCCGTCGCGCTCACGCCCCCAGCCGCGGTCGCGCTCACGCCCGCCGTCGCGCTCACGCCCTCAGCCGCGTCCACGCCCGCGGTCGCGCTCGTGCCCTCAGCCGCGCCCGTCGCCGGGACCACGGTCGTGTCCGCTCCCACGCTCGCGGTCACCTCCCGCCGCGCCCCGTCGCCGCGGCCTCCAGCCTCGGCGTGGCGTTCACCCACGCCCGCAGTCGGGGCCACGCCCACGGCCGCGCCTGCAGCCAAGCTTTTTGCCGCGCCTGTGGCCGTTCCTGCGCTCGCGGTCGCCGTTCGCCGTGCCCCGTCGTCGCGGCCCCAGGCATCAGCGCGGCCCTCACCTACGCCCGCATCGCCGGCCCCGCTGCCGCTGTCTCCGGTATCGGCGGGCCCATCGCAGCTAATGCGGGCGGTGTCGCTGGCCATCAGCCAGGTCGGTGACGCGCCGGCCGAGGTGCGCCGGCTGGCGTTGCGGCCGTCGAGGTCCGGCCGGCGGTTGGCGTTGACCGATCCCGTTGCCGGCGGTGGCTGGCCCCGTGCCGATGCCTCGCGGCTGCGTGCGCCGGCGGTCGGACCGAAGCCGCGTCCGTCGTTCAAGAGCGTCTGAAGTCGAGTCGGGAGTTTTTGTGGCTGGAGGATGCCGTATCTGGGCGATTTGACCATATTTATCAGCCTTTATCTCTCGCGGAAAAGCAAAGCGGGAGTGGATGACGCAGTAGCGCGATAGGTGGGGGAGCAAGGGCCGTGGCTGGCATGTCGGCTTCGGCGGCCGCCGAGTTTGAGGACGAGGCGTACGGCGATGTGCGTCCCGAGGACGACGACTGGGCATCGGTCGCCGTCGTCGGAGGGCGTCCTCGTCAAAGCGGCGAAAGCGGCCCGCGGCGCGGCGAGCGAAGGGGCGGCGGGGCGGGGGAGTCCGTGCTGGCGCTGGTCGACCGGGCGGGTGGGAGCGCGGCCCGGCGGGCGGCGGGGCTGCAGGTGGTGCGGGCCGCGGGGCTCGGCGGGGTCGTGCGCACGGCCGGCGAGCAGGGGCCCGCGGAGGTCGGGAGCACCCGGGCGCTGCCGGTGCTGTCCGGGCTGCGGGCGTTGCTGCCGGGCGGCGGGCTGCGGCGCGGGGCGACGATTGCCGTGCACACGTCCTCGGTCCTGCTCGCGCTGCTGGCGGGGGCCTCGCGGGCGGGGTCCTGGTGCGCGGTCGTCGGGCTGCCGGCGTTGAGCCCGATCGCCGCGGCCGAGATGGGGATCGAGCTGGAGCGGCTGGCGCTGGTGCCGCATCCGGGGACCGAGTGGACCACAATCGTCGCGGCGCTGCTCGACGGGGTCGACATCGTCGTGGCCGCGCCGCCGGGGCCCGTGGCGCCGGTGGTGGCGGGGCGGCTGGCGGCCCGGGCGCGGCAGCGGGGGAGCGTGCTCATGCCGGCGGGGGCGTGGGCAGGGGCGGACCTGAACGTGGCGGCGGTGCGCGGGAGCTGGGGCGGGCTCGGCGCGGGGCGCGGGCGGCTGCGCTCCCGGGAGATGACCATCCAGGCCCGCGGGCGCGGGGCCGCCGCCGCGCCGCGCGAGGTGACGTTGTGGCTGCCGGCGGTGGAGGGTGTCCTGCCGCCGGTCACGCGGGCGCTGCCGTCTGCCGCGCCCGGCTCGCCGCCGGCGGCGATACGCGCCGTGCCCGCACTGCGCAGGGTGGGGTGACGAAGGCGATGCGGACGATCGTGGTGTGGTGCCCGGACTGGCCGGTGGTGGCGGCCGAGATCATCGACGGGTACCCGGCGCACGAGGCGGTGGCGGTCATGCACGCCAACCGGGTGCTCGTGGCCTCGCCGGCGGCGCGGGAGGAAGGGGTGCGGCGCGGGCTGCGCAAGCGGGAGGCGCAGGGGCGGTGCCCGCATCTGATCGTGCTCGAGCACGATCCCGGGCGGGACATGCGGGCGTTCGAGCCGGTGCTCGCGGCCGTCGAGACCATCGCCTCCGGGGTCGAGGCGCTGCGGCCGGGGGCCTGTGCGCTGGCGGCGCGCGGGCCGGCCCGGTACTACGGGGGCGAAGCCGCGGCGGCCGAGCGGATCGTCGAGCAGATCGCGCAGCAGTGTGACGTCGAGGCGCAGGTGGGGATCGCCGAGGGGACGTTCGCGGCGGGGCTGGCGGCGCGCGCGGGAGCGATCGTGCCGGACGGGGAGAGCGCCGAGTTCCTCGCCGGGCTGAGCATCACGGCGCTCGGGCGGCCGGGGCTGGTCGATCTGCTGCGGCGGCTGGGGATTCACACGCTCGGGGAGTTCGCGGCGCTGCCGGGGGCCGACGTGCTGGACCGGTTCGGGTTCGACGCGGCGCTCGCGCACCGGCTCGCCGGCGGGCGCGACGAGCGGCCCTTCGCACCGCGGCGGCCGCCGGCCGACCTGGACGTGGTCGAGACGTTCGACGAGCCGATCGAACGGGTCGACGCGGCGGCGTTCGCGGCCCGGGGGCTGGCCGAGCGGCTGCACGACCGGCTGGCGTCGCACGGACTGGCGTGCACGCGGCTGGCGATCGAGGCGGTCACCGACACCGGCGAGGAGCTGCTGCGGACGTGGCGCCACGACGGGCTGCTGAGCGTGAACGCGATCGCCGACCGGCTCCGGTGGCAGCTGGAGGGGTGGCTGCGCGGCAAGACCAAGCAGCCGGGGGCGGTCGTCCGGCTGCGGCTCGTGCCCGAGGGGGTGGTCGAGCACCTCGGGCTGCAGCCGGGGCTGTGGGGAGAGGCGGGGGAGGAGCGCGACCGGGCGCACCGGGCGTTCACGCGCGTACAGGGGCTGCTCGGGCCCGACGCCGTGCTCACCGCGGTGCTCGACGGCGGGCGGGCCGACCGCAGCCGCATCCGGCTCGTGGCCTGGGGGGACGAGCGGATCGCGCAGGGGGTGGAGGCGCCCTGGCCCGGGCGGCTGCCGGGGCCCAGCCCGGCCACCGTGTACCCCGAACCCGTCCCGGCCGAGGTGCTCGACGCCGACGGGCGGATCGTGCGCGTCGGCGGGCGGCTGGAGCTCAGTGGGGTACCGGCGAAGGCTCGTATCGGGGCGGAGGAGCAAGCGACGGCGATCGTCGGATGGGCCGGGCCCTGGCCCGTGGACGAGCGCTGGTGGGCGGAGGGCGAGTCGTGGCGGGCGGCCCGGTTCCAGATCCAGCTGGCCGATGACCGGGCCTATTTAGCGGTACTGCAGAACGGAACCTGGTTCATGGAAGCGCTGTACGACTGATGGGATTCAACAACCCCGACGTGCCGTGGTCGGAGCTGGAGCGGCGCCTGTCCGGGCGCACGCGCGACGGCCGGAGCTGGGAGCCGCCCGGGCCCGACTACCACCCGGACGTGCTCGCCGCCGATCACGGCGACGGCGGCGACTCGCCGGCCTGGACGCGCAAGCGCGCGGAGTACGCCGCGCCGCCGGTGGAGCGGCCGGACGACGCCGTGCCCTACGCCGAGCTGCACAGCCACAGCAACTTCAGCTTCCTCGACGGGGCCAGCCACCCCGAGGAGCTGGTCGAGACCGCCGCCCGGATGGGGCTGTCGGCGATCGGGATCACCGACCACGACGGCTTCTACGGCGTGGTGCGCTTCGCCGAGGCGGCGCGGGCGCTGGAGATGCGCACCGTGTTCGGCGCGGAGCTGTCGCTCGGGCTGCCGGGGCCGCAGAACGGCGAGCCCGACCCGCTCGGGCGGCACCTGCTGCTGCTCGCCCGGGGGCCCGAGGGCTACGCGCGGCTGTCGCGCACGATCAGCGAGGCGCACCTGCGCGGCGGGGAGAAGGGCCGCCCGGTGTACGACCTGGAGGAGGCCGCGGCGGCGCTGCGCGACCACGTCGTGGTGCTGACCGGGTGCCGCAAGGGGCACGTGCCGGCGGCGCTGCTCTCGGCGGGGATGGACGCGGCGCGCACGGAGCTGGACCGGCTGGTCGCGCTGTTCGGGGCGGAGTCCGTGGCCGTCGAGCTGACCTCGCACGGCGACCCGCTCGACGACGAGCGCAACGATGCGTTGGCCGATTTGGCGGTACCGCTGAAGCTTCCCCTCGTCGCGACCAACAACGTGCATTACGCCACGCCGGGGCGCCGGCGGCTGGCCACGGCGCTCGCCGCCGTGCGGGCCCGGCGCAGCCTCGACGAGATCGACGGCTGGCTGCCCGCGGCCGGCACCGCGCACCTGCGCAGCGGCGCGGAGATGACCGCCCGGTTCGCAGCCTTCCCGGATGCGGTACCGCGAGCCGCCGCCCTCGGCGCCGAACTGGCCTTCGACCTGCAGCTGGTGGCGCCGAACCTGCCCGCGTACCCGGTCCCCGTCGAGGGCGTGACGGAGATGCAGTGGCTGCGGCACCTGACGGCGCAGGGCGCGGCGGAGCGGTACCCCGGCAATCAAAAGGCCCATGAACAGCTCGAACACGAGCTGGCGCTGATCGAGGAGCTGGATTTTCCGGGGTACTTCCTGGTGGTCCACGACATCGTCACGTTCTGCCAGCGCAACGGCATCTACTGCCAGGGCCGCGGTTCGGCGGCCAACTCGGCGGTCTGCTACGCCCTGAAGATCACCAACGTGGACGCGGTGCGGTGGGGGCTGCTGTTCGAGCGCTTCCTGTCCCCGGAGCGCGACGGCCCGCCGGACATCGACATCGACATCGAGTCGGACCGCCGCGAGGAGGTCATCCAGCACGTCTACCAGAAGTACGGGCGGAGGTTCACCGCCCAGGTCGCCAACGTCATCTCGTACCGCCCGAAGTCCGCGGTCCGCGACATGGCCAAGGCGTTCGGCCACTCGCCGGGCCAGCAGGACGCGTGGAGCAAGCAGGTGGAGCATTGGGGCTATGTGAGCGCGAGGAGTGAGCTTGCGAGCCCCGCAGTCGCGAACGCGAAAAATGCAGTGGCGACGGCCGATCTGGACGAGATCCCGGCGCCGGTGATCGACTTCGCCAACGAGCTGCTCACGTTCCCGCGGCACCTGGGCATCCACTCCGGCGGCATGGTCATCTGCGACCGCCCGGTGATCGAGGTATGCCCGGTCGAGCACGCCCGGATGGAGAACCGCACCGTCCTGCAGTGGGACAAGGACGACTGCGCCTCCGTCGGCCTGGTGAAGTTCGACCTGCTGGGCCTCGGCATGCTCTCCGCGCTCCGGTACGCCTTCGAGATGATCGACTCGGAGCTGGACATCGCCCACATGCCGCTGGACGACCCCGAGGTGTACGACATGCTCTGCCGCGCCGACTCCGTCGGGGTGTTCCAGGTCGAGAGCCGGGCCCAGATGGCCACCCTGCCGCGCCTCAAGCCCCGCAAGTTCTACGACCTCGTCGTCGAGGTCGCCCTGATCCGCCCCGGCCCGATCCAGGGCGGCTCGGTCCACCCCTACATCCGGCGGGCCAACGGCCTGGAAAAAGTGTCGTACCCCCATGCTTTGCTGGAGCCGTCCCTGAAGAAGACGCTCGGCGTCCCGCTCTTCCAGGAGCAGCTCATGCAGATGGCCATCGATGTCGCCGGCTTCACTCCGGCCGAGTCCGACGAGCTGCGCCGGGCCATGGGCTCGAAGCGCTCGATGGACCGGATGACCGCGATCCGCGACCGGCTCTTCGCCGGCATGGCCGCCAACGGCATCACCGGGCCCCTGGCCGCGGAGCTGTTCGACAAGCTGTCCGCGTTCGCCAACTACGGCTTCCCGGAGAGCCACGCGATGAGCTTCGCCTATCTGGTGTACGCCAGCGCCTGGCTCAAGCGCTACCACCCGGCGGCGTTCTGCGCGGCGCTGCTCAACGCCCAGCCGATGGGTTTCTACTCGCCGCAGACGCTGGTCGACGACGCCCGCCGGCACGGCGTCACGGTGCGCCGCCCGGACATCAACGCCAGCGCCGCCGCGGCCACGCTGGAGCCGCCGTGCGACGAACCGCACGCCGCCGCGCCCGCGTCCGGACCGCCGCGCGACCAGCCGCACGCCGCCGCTGTGGTCGCGTCGGGGGCGTCGGGCGGCCAACCGCGCGTCGACGCCGGTGCCGCCGCGGCCGGGGCGTTGCGTGACAAATCAGAAATGTCCGGAAGCTGGCGTCACTGGGGGCGCGGTGGGCCGGTGGTGCGGCTCGGGCTCAAGTCGGTGCGCTCGCTGGGCGACAGCGTCGCCGAGCGCATCGAGGAGGAGCGGAGAGCCGGCGGGCCGTACACCTCGATGAGTGACCTCGCCCGCCGGGCCGGCCTGACCGCCACCCACCTGGAGGCGCTCGCCACCGCCGACGCGTTCTCCTGCTTCGGGCTACCCCGGCGCGAGGCGCTGTGGGCGGCCGGCGCGGCGGCCCAGGAGACGGCCGGCCGCCTGCCCGGCACCACCGGCGGCACGCAGGCACCGATGCTGCCCGGCATGGACGCCGTCGAGCGCATGGTCGCCGACGTGTGGGCGACCGGCCTGGCCCCGGACGCGCACCCCGCCCAGTTCGCCCGGCCCTACCTGGACACGATCGGAGCGTTGTCGATCGAGGCGCTGCAGGAGACCGAGCCCGGTCGCCGTGTGTTCGTCGGCGGGATCGTCACCCACCGGCAGCGCCCGGCCACCGCCGGCGGCGTCACGTTCCTCAACCTTGAGGACGAGACCGGCATGCTCAACGTGACCTGCACGCCGGGTCTCTGGCAGCGCCACCGCCGAACCGCCCGCACGGCGAACGCCATGGTCGTGCGCGGAATCCTCGAGAAGGCGGACGGCGTGCTCAACCTGCGGGCCGATCACCTCACGGAGCTGAGCCTCCCGATCCGCTCGTCCTCCCGCGACTTCCGTTAGCGCCCCGCGCCGAGCGCCCCCGCGCCGAGCGCCCCCGCGCCGAGCGCCCCCGCGCCGAGCGCCCCCGCGCCGAGCGCCCCCGCGCCGAGCGCCCCCGCGCCGAGCGCCCCCGCGCCGAGCGCCCCCGCGCCGAGCGCCCCCGCGCCGAGCGCCGAGCGAGCGCCCTGCGGCGAGCGCCGAGCGCCCTGCGGCGAGCGGCGAGCGCCCTGCGGCGAGCGGCGAGCGCCGACCGCCGTGCGGCGAGCGCCGAGCGAGCGCCCTGCGGCGAGTGCCGAGCGCCGACCGCCGTGCGGCGAGCGCCGAGCGAGCGCCCCGCGGCGAGCGCCGAGCGAGCGCCCCGCGGCGAGCGCCGAGCGAGCGGCCGGCGGCGAGCGGGCGCCAAGTGGCGGGCGGCGAGCGAGCGAGCGCCGTGTGGCAAGCGCCGAATGGCCGGAGGGTGCCGAATCCTCGGGAGGCGGGCAGCCGGTCCCAGCCGGCGGCCAGTCCCGAGCGGCCGGAGGTGGTGCCGAATCCTCAGGAGGCGGGCAGGCGGTCCCAGTCCGCGGCGAACTTCTGCGGGTCGTAGGGGTCGGCCTTGATCGGGATCACGCCGCCGGGCTGCATGACCGAGACCCGCTCCAGCGGCACCGCGAACACGGCCGGGCCGGCGACCGGGGGGCGGCCCTGGACCTGGATGTGCAGCTGGGCGGAGTACACCGGGCGGCCCTGCTCGTCCAGGCTGCCCGCGAACTCGGCCGACAGCACGCGCACGGTGCCCGGCACGCCGGTGGCCAGGATCTGGGCCTTCGTGCGGGCGGCCTCGGCCGGGTCGATCGCGGGGGCGACGGCCCGCTCGATCTCCTCGGCGCTGGCCGACGGGACGAACTCCCAGTCGACCAGGATGCGCTGCCGGTCCGCCGGGTCGACGCCGACCGAGAGCGGGCGGCCGCTGCCGAGCATGCCGAGCGCGATGAGCGGCACGAACGTCTTGACGCTCGCGTCGTAGACGCCGTGGCCGGGGGCGGTCACCCGCAGGTCGAGCGCCACCTGCGGCTGGTCGTTGATGGAGACGCCGGTCTGCCGGGCGGCGAGGACCTGGGCCGTGCCGCGCACCATGCGGGTGCGCAGGGCCATCTCCTGGCCGTGGCGGATGCGCCAGCGGACGGCGATCATCATCATGAGGGCGGCGCCGACGATGAGGGCGACGCCGATGAACGGGAACGACATGCCCGTGCCGGGCACCAGCTCGGCGGTGCCCGCGATGAGGAAGCCGGCGCCCAGCACGAACTCGAGGGCGGCGGTCAGGAACAGCACCTGGGCCCCGCGCGAAGTGTTCATGGCGCGAATGGTGGGGGACGTCAATCCCTCGGCGCAGTCGCCTCCGCGACCGGTTGGCGTCGGGAGGTACGCCAAAGCCAGAACAGGCCGACGAACGGCAGCACCAAGGGTACGTATCCGTATCCCTGGCCGAAGTCCGACCACACGGTGGCGTCGGGGAACGCGTCGGCGTCGACCAGGCTCGCCGTGCCGACCGCGAGGACGCCGAGCAGCTCGAACGCGACCGCGGCGACGGCGATGCGGCGGGAGGCGGGGCTGGAGCGGGCCAGGGCGACGGTCGCGATGATGTACACGAGGGCGGCCAGCGCCGACAGCGAGTACGCCAGGGGCGCGTCGTGGAACTTGGTGCCGATCTGCACGCCGGCCCGGGCGCTGGCCGACAGGGCGAAGACGCCGTAGATGAAGACGAGCACGCGGCCGAAGCCGCGGTTGATGGGTTTGTCGAGTTCAGCCATTCCAGATCTGTCCGAGTCGCAGGATGAGCACCGGCACGATGATCGCCGCCGCGCCGATGAGCAGTGAGCCCCACTTGGTCGGCTCCATGCGGGCCAGGACGATCCCGGCCGGCGGCAGCAGGGCGGCGGTGAGCAGGTACCCGACGAGCGTGATCATGTCGTCGCCGGCCGGATGGTGGCCGTTCGCCGCGAGCACCGCGAGCACCACGACCTGCACGAGCACCAGTGCCTCGACGGCCCACAGGCCGGCGAAGAGTGGGCGGCCGGGCTCCCGGCCGCGGAAGAACTCGGCGAACGCCCAGACGGCGATCGCCAGCGACAGCACGTGGGTGGCGACAGCCAGCGGCCCGATCACGGCCGACAGCGTATCCGGCGGGCCCGGGGCGCCAGCTCAGGGCCGCCGTTCGGGGGCCTCGGCCACCCGGCTGACGCGTCACGGGCCGTGAGCGTGGTTCACTTCTGTCGGCTACCCGCCATTGGCACGTTTCCGGGATATTTCCGCGGGACCGTGGCCTTACCGTTCAACGCAACGCAACGACGACCAAGGGGAAAGCATGAGCGACTTCGACGCCGGCGACAGCGGCTACGACGGCGGCCACGACGTCGACTACGGCCACTACGAGGCCGGCCAGGAGCACGCGGGTCTCGACCAGCTGCACCAGGCGCACGGCTCCGAGGCCGACTACAACAACCAGTTCGGCCAGTACGAGCAGGACCACCACGCCGAAACCTCGACCGACTTCTCGCAGGGTCACCACACCGCGTTCGACCAGGGCCCGGCCGTGCACTACGAGTCGGACGACTACACCAACTACAGCCACGACGGGTCCGTCGACGACCACGTCTTCGCCGCCGAGGGCAGCGAGCACGCCCACCAGGCCGAGTTCGGCGAGCTCGACGCGCTGCAGCAGCGCTTCGACTCCGCGTTCGCCGAGGGCACCGAGTTCCACGGCGAGGGCGGCGCGGCCGGCCTCGGCATCGCCTCGCACTGACCCCCAGGTCGCCAGAAGGGCCCGGCCGATCGGCCGGGCCCTTACTGCATGCCGGGACGTCAGTGGCCGGCGACCGCGTGCGGGACGTACGGCGCCTCGAGGCGCTCGATCTCCTTGTCGTCCAGGGTCAGCTCCGTGGCGGCGATCGCGTCCTCGAGGTGGGTTGAGCTTCGTCGCGCCGACGATCGGGGCCGTCACGACCGGCTTCGACAGCAGCCAGGCCAGCGCCGTCTGGGCCGGTGACACGCCGCGCTCGGCGGCCACCTCGGCGTTGACGTCGACGACGGCGAAGTCGTCCTCGAGGTACAGGCTCTCGCCGAACGGGTCGTTGTTGGCGCGGGTCGTGCGCCGCTCGCCGCCGCGGCCGCGGTTGCCGGCGAGCAGACCGCGGGCCAGCGGGCTCCACGGGATCACGCCGATGCCCTGGTCGGCGCAGAGCGGGAGCATCTCGCGCTCCTCCTCGCGGTACACCAGGTTGTAATGGTTCTGCATCGACACGAACGGCGTCCAGCCGTGGCGCTCGGCGACGTGCTGGGCCTTCGCGAACTGCCAGGCGTACATGCTGGATGCCCCGATGTAGCGGGCCTTGCCGGACCGCACGACGTCGTGCAGCGCCTCCATCGTCTCCTCGATCGGCGTCTGCGGGTCCCACCGGTGGATCTGGTAGAGATCGACGTGGTCCGTGCCGAGCCGGCGCAGCGAGTCGTCGATGCCGGCCAGGATGTGCTTGCGGGACAGCCCGGCGTCGTTGGCCGCGTCGCTCATCCTGCCGTGCACCTTGGTGGCCAGGACGTAGTCGTCGCGGCGGGCGAAGTACTTCGCCAGCAGCCGCCCGGTGATCCTCTCGCTGGCGCCGAGGGAGTACACGTCGGCGGTGTCGAAGAACGTGATGCCGGCCTCGACGGCGCGCTTGACGAACGGGTCGGCGGCGTCCTCCTCCAGCGCCCACGGGCGCAGGGCGGGATCGCCGTAGCTCATCATGCCGAGACAGATTTCGGAGACCTGGAGGCCGGTCCGGCCGAGTCGTACCTGCTTCATGTCTGAAAAACTATCGCGGTGCCAACCCTTGGACGACTGCATCTCGTGACCGACACCCGGCCCGGCCGCGACGCGCTCAACACGGTGGCGGCGGCGCTGCGGGCGGGCTTCGACGTGATCCAGGTGCGCCCCGAGGACCACGTCACCGACCGCGAGGCCTACGAGCTGACCATCCGGGTCCTCGCGATGTGCCGCGAGCTGGGCCGCACCTGCCTGGTCAACGACCGGCTGCACATCGCGCTGGCCGCCGGCGCCGACGGCGGGCACGTCGGCGCCGACGACCTGCCGGTGGCCGCCGCCCGGCGCATCCTGGGCCCCGGCGCCATCCTCGGCGCGACCGCCCGCAACCCGCAGGCGGCCCGCCGCGCGGTCGCCGACGGCGCCTCCTACCTGGGCGTCGGGCCCGCGTTCGCGACGACGACGAAGTCCGGGCTGCCGGACGCGATCGGGCCGGCCGGGGTCCGCGCCGTGGCGGGATCCGTGTCGGTACCCGTGGTGGCCATCGGCGGCGTCACGGCCGCCCGGGCCGGGGAGCTCTACTCGGCCGGCGCGCACGCCGTCGCGGTGGTCGGCGCCGTCAGCGGTGCCGCCGACCCCTACGCGGCGGCCATGGAGTTCGTCCGATGAGCGGTCCGGAGCGTTGCGAAGGAGCCGCGAACAACGGGCGCAGCGTCGGCATCGTCGGGGGCGGAATCATCGGGCTCAGCATCGCCTTCGAGCTGCTCGAACGCGGCGTCGAGGACATCACCGTCTACGACCCCGACCCCTCGCGCGGCGCCGGGCTGGTCGCCGCCGGCATGCTCGCCCCGACCGCCGAGTCCAACTACGGCGAGGAGGCGCTGCAGGCGCTCATGCTCGAGTCGATGGGTCGCTGGCCGGGCTTCGCCGCGCGGGTCGAGGCGCGGACCGGGCACAGCCTGGCATACCGCGGCGAAGGCACCCTCCTCGTCGCGCTCACCGGCGACGACCAGGCCGAGATCGACCGGCTGGTGGGGTACTACCGCCGCGCCGGAACGCCGATCGAGCCGCTCACCGGCCGCGGGCTGCGCGAGCGCGAGCCGCTGCTCTCCCCGCGGGTCCGCGGCGGCGCGTTCGCCCCCGGCGACCACCAGGTCGACCCGCGCCGGCTGCTGGGCGCCCTGCGGACGTTGCCGCTGCGGTTCGCGACGCAGAAGATCGATGCGCTGTCCACGGTACGAGACGATGTGATCATCATCGCCGCCGGCGCCGCATCGGCCTCGCTGACCGGCCTGCCCGTCCGCCCGGTCAAGGGTCAGCTGCTGCGGCTGCGCGGCCCGGAACCCCTGCTCACGCACGTGATCCGGGGCGTGGCGAACGGCCGGCACGTGTACCTCGTCCCGCGCGCCGACGGCGAGCTGGTCGTCGGGGCCACCGAGGAGGAGCGCGGCGCGGACACCACCGTCACCGCCGGCGGCGTGCTCGACCTGCTGCGCCCGGCCGCCGACCTCGTGCCCGGCGTGGCCGAGCTGGCCCTGGCCGAGACCCTCGCCGGCCTGCGCCCCGGCACCCCCGACAACGCCCCCGTGCTGGGCTTTCTCGACGGCGAGCGGGTCCTGGCGGCGACCGGCCACCACCGCAACGGCGTCCTGCTGGCCCCGGTCACCGGTGAGGTCGTCGCCGACCTGGTGACCAGGGGATCGACGGACGTCGACATTGCCGCCTTCGGGGCGGGCCGCTTTACCTGAGCGCGGCCGCGGCGTTATGGTCGAGGCGTACCCCGCGGGAGTCCGGTGTGACCGGGCTGAGAGGGGGGCTGTGAGCCCCCGACCGTAGAACCTGATCCGGATCATGCCGGCGCAGGGAGGCAGGAGTGAGCCCGATGCACCTCGTGGTCAACGCCGTCGAGTCGACGGTCGACGACGACACCACCGTCGCCGACGTCGTGCACACCCTCGCGGGCGACGACCCGCGCGGGATCGCCGTCGCCCTCAACGGTGACGTGGTACCGCGGTCCCGCTGGGCGGACACCCGCCCGGCCGACGGCGACCACGTCGAGGTGCTGACGGCGGTGCAGGGTGGATGACCGCCTGCCCGCGGACGCCGGCCTTCCCGTTGACGCCGGCCTGCCCGGGGATGACGGCCTGCCCGCGGATGACGGCCTGCCCGGGGATGACGGCCTGACCATCGCCGGCGAGGCGCTGGCGTCGCGGCTGATCCTCGGTACGGGCGGGGCGACCAGCCACGCCGCTCTCGAGGCGGCGATCCGGGCCAGCGGGACCGCGCTCGTCACCGTCGCGCTGCGCCGGCTCGACCCGGCCGCGCCCTCGCTGCTCGGCGTGATCGAGCGCTGCGGCGTGCGCGTCCTGCCCAACACCGCCGGGTGCTACACGGCCACCGAGGCGGTGAAGCTCGCCCACCTCGCCCGCGAGGCGTTCGGCACGGCGTGGGTGAAACTCGAGGTGATCGGCGACGAGGACACCCTGCTGCCCGACGGGCTCGAGCTGGTCGCCGCCGCCGCGCAGCTGGTCGACGAGGGTTTCGTCGTCCTGCCGTACACCTCGGATGATCCGATCCTCGCCCAGCGCCTGGCCGACGCCGGATGCGCCGCCGTGATGCCGCTGGGCGCGCCCATCGGCTCCGGCCTGGGCATCCGCAACCCGCACAACATCGCGCTGATCCGGCAGAAGGTCACCGTCCCGGTCATCCTCGACGCGGGCATCGGCACCGCCTCCGACGCGGCGCTGGCCATGGAGCTCGGCTGCGACGGCGTGCTGCTCGCCTCGGCCGTGACCCGGGCCGAGGACCCGGCGCGCATGGCCGAGGCGATGCGCCTCGCGGTGCGGGCCGGCCGGCTGGCCCACGGCGCCGGCCGCATCCCCCGCCGCCTGCACGCGACCGCATCGAGCCCGACCGGAGGTATGCCGTGGTAGAGCCCGGCCTCATCGTCTTCACCGACCGCCGGCAGGCCGAACGCCCGCTGGAGGACGTGATCGCCATGGCGATCGACGGCGGGGCCCGGGCGGTGGTACTGCGGGAGCACGACCTGCCGCCCCGCCGCCGGCTGAAGCTGGCCAGCACCATCCGCACGGCCCTGGACCAGGTCGGCGGCCGGCTGCTGCTGGAGGAGGACCCGGCCCTGCGCAAGTGCCACGGCCTCGACGAGCTGGTGGCGGCCGGGGCGGACGGCGTGGAGTACGCCACCCTCTCGCCCATCTACCCGACCCGCAGCAAGCCCGGCTACGGCCCGCCGCTCGGCCTGGCGGCGCTGGGCCGGATGGCGCTCGTCGCGCCCGTCGCCGTGTACGCGCTGGGCGGGGTCGACACCCCGGGCCGCGTCCGGGACTGCCTCGACGAGGGCGCGGCCGGCGTCGCCGTGATGGGTGCGGTCATGCGCGCCGAGGACCCGGCCCGGCTCGTGAAGGAGCTGCTGAACGCATGAGTGGTCCGGAGCGGAGCGTAGGGGCCACTCATCAGTGGCTCAGTAACCAAAGATTCAGGCGACCGGAGCGAAGCGGAGGTCGCATGAATCCCGCCGTGGCCTTGACCATCGCCGGCTCGGACTCCGGTGGTGGGGCCGGCATCCAGGCCGACCTCAAGACGTTCGCCGCGCACGGGGTCTTCGGCACCAGCGTGATCACGGCGCTGACCGCGCAGAACAGCGCGGGTGTGCGGGGCATCTCGGCCGTCGGCCCCGACTTCGTCGCCGCCCAGCTCGACGCCGTCCTCGACGACCTGCCCGTCGCCGCGGTGAAGACCGGCATGCTGGCCACGCCGGAGACCGTCGCGCTCGTCGCCCGGTACGCGCCCCGCCTGCCCAACCTCGTCGTCGACCCCGTCCTCGTCGCCTCCTCCGGCGACCGGCTGTTCACCGCCGACGCCGAGCGGGCGTACCTCGAGCTGCTCTTCCCGCACGCCGCCGTCGTCACCCCGAACCTGCGCGAGGCGTCGGTGCTGCTCGGCCGCGACGTGCTCGACGCCGACGACGCCGCCAAGGCCGCCGCCGACCTCGCCGCCTACGGCCCGCGCTGCGTGGTGGTCAAGGGCGGGCACCTCAAGGGCAGCGCCGAGGCCGTCGACGCCGTCTGGCACGACGGGCAGGTCTCGCTGCTCACGGCGCCGTGGATCGACACGGCCAACAACCACGGCACGGGCTGCACCTTCGCCGCCGCCACCGCCTCCCTGCTCGCCGGCGGCTCGTCGCTGCCGGATGCGCTGGCCGGGGCCAAGTCCTATGTCCACTCGGCCCTCGTCCGCTCCGCGGACTGGACGCTCGGGGCCGGCCACGGGCCACTCGCCTGGGGACTCTGATTTTTCGGACATTTCAGGCCCCTTGATGTGGAGGGGCCTGGTTCGCCGTGCCCATGTCGCTGGACAAGCTCTGTGCAGGAGGAGCGCATGAAACGCAAGGTGTACGTGCCCGGCTCCCGACCCGACCTCCGGGTGCCCTTCGCCGAGGTCGAGCTCACCGGCGACAACCCGCCGGTCCGCCTCTACGACACGTCGGGCCCGCTCAACGACCCGCCGGTCGGGCTGGCGGCCCTACGCGCGCCGTGGATCGCCGAGCGCGGGCCGGTGGAGCGCACGCAGCTGTACTACGCCCGCCGCGGCGTGATCACCCCCGAGATGGAGTTCGTGGCGATCCGCGAGGGCGTCGAGCCGGAGGTCGTGCGCGACGAGATCGCCGCCGGCCGGGCCATCCTGCCCAACAACGTCAACCACCCGGAGAGCGAGCCGATGATCATCGGGTCGAGGTTCCTGGTGAAGGTGAATGCCAACATCGGTACGAGCGCGGTGTCCTCCAGCGTGCAGGAGGAGGTCGCGAAGCTCACCTGGGCCACCCGCTGGGGCGCCGACACCGTCATGGACCTCTCCACCGGCAAGCACATCCACGCCACCCGCGAGGCGATCGTGCGCAACTCGCCGGTCCCGATCGGCACCGTGCCCATCTACCAGGCGCTGGAGAAGGTCGGCGGCGACCCGGTCGCGCTGACCTGGGAGGCCTACCGCGACACCGTCATCGAGCAGGCCGAGCAGGGCGTCGACTACATGACCGTGCACGCCGGCGTCCTCATGCGGTACGTCCCGATGACCGTCCAGCGCGTCACCGGCATCGTCTCGCGCGGCGGCTCGATCATGGCCGCCTGGTGCCTGGCGCACCACGAGGAGAACTTCCTGTACACCCACTTCGCCGAGCTGTGCGAGATCTTCGCCCGCTACGACGTCGCGTTCTCCCTCGGCGACGGCCTGCGCCCCGGCTCGATCGCCGACGCCAACGACCAGGCCCAACTCGCCGAGCTGCGCACCCTCGGCGAGCTCACGGGCATCGCCTGGGAGCACGACGTCCAGGTCATGATCGAGGGCCCCGGCCACGTGCCGATGCACAAGATCAAGGAGAACGTGGACCTGCAGAAGGAGTGGTGCCACGAGGCGCCCTTCTACACGCTCGGCCCGCTGACCACCGACGTCGCGCCCGCCTACGACCACATCACGTCCGCGATCGGCGCCGCCATGATCGCCATGTACGGCACCGCCATGCTCTGCTACGTCACCCCGAAGGAGCACCTCGGCCTGCCCGACCGCGACGACGTCAAGGCCGGGGTGATCGCGTACAAGATCGCCGCGCACGCCGCCGACCTCGCCAAGGGCCACCCCGGCGCCCAGGCGTGGGACGACGCGCTGTCCAAGGCCCGCTTCGAGTTCCGCTGGGAGGACCAGTTCAACCTGGCGATGGACCCGGACACCGCGCGGGCGTACCACGACGAGACCCTGCCGGCCGCCCCCGCCAAGACCGCGCACTTCTGCTCCATGTGCGGCCCGAAGTTCTGCTCCATGAAGATCAGCCAGGACCTGCGCGAGTACGCCGAGCTCGGCATGCGCCAGAAGTCGGAGGAGTTCGCGGCGGCGGGCGGTCAGGTGTACCTCCCGCTGCTCCACTAATGTCGGTCAGGTGGAGTCTTCAGCGCCCCGTACGGCGGTGGTCTGGCAGGTCCTGCGTCGCGAGCTGACCAGGGCCGACCGGCCGCTCAACGTGCTCGACGTCGGCGGCGGCACGGGCGGGTTCGCCGTGCCGCTCGCCCAGGCCGGCCACACGGTCACCGTGGTCGACGCCAGCCCCGACGCGCTCGCCGCGCTCATCCGCCGCGCCGCCGAGGCCGGCGTCGGCGAGCGCGTGCGGGCCGTGCAGGGCGACGGCGACGGCCTCGCCGACCTCGTCGAGCCCGAGACCGTCGACCTGGTGCTCTGCCACAGCCTGCTCGAGGTGGTGGACGACCCGCACAAGGTCGTCGCCGCGCTCGCCGGCACCCTGCGCCCCGGCGGTGCGGCGAGCGTCGTCGTGGCCAACCGCGCCGCGGCGGTCCTGGCCCGCGCGATCAACGGCCATCTGGCCGCCGCGTCCCTGCTGCTGGCCAGCCCCGACGGCCGCGGCGACGCCCGCGACCGCCTGCGCCGCCGCTACAGCGCCGAGACCGCCACCGCGCTGCTGGACGAGTCCGGCCTGACGGTCGAGCAGATCCACGGCGTGCGCGTGGTCGCCGACCTCGTCCCCGGCACCGTCGCCGAGAGCGAGCCGGAGGCCCTGGCGGCGTTCGAGCTCGTCCTGGCGGGCACCCCGCCGTATCGCGACATCGCCACCCAGCTGCACCTGCTCGCCCGCCGTTCGTGATGGACGCGCTGGCGACGGTCCCGCCGCGGTACGGCTCGGGCAGCCTCGCCGACGTCATGCCCAGCGTCCTGCACGCCCTGGGCGCCCCCGGCGAGCCCGACCCGCTCGCCCTGGCCGTGCCGCTGGACGGCGTCCGCCGCGTCGCCGTCGTCCTGCTCGACGGCCTCGGCTGGCACCAGCTCCCGGTCGCCGCCCCGTCGGCCCCCACCATCGCGGAGCTGGCCGGCCGCCCCATCACCGCCGGGTTCCCGTCCACGACCCCGGTCAGCCTGGTGACGCTCGGCACCGGCGCCGCCCCCGGCCGCCACGGCATCGTCGGCTTCACCCTCAACCGCCCCGGCACCGACCAGGTCGTCAACCACCTCGCCTGGACCGACTCACCCGACCCGGCCGAGTGGCAGCCGCTCCCCACGGCCTTCACCCGGGCCCGCGCGGCCGGCCTGTCCCCGACGGTCGTCACCAACCCGGCGTTCACGGACACGGGCCTGACCAGGTCGGCGTACCGCGGCGCCCGGTTCGGCCCCGGCACCGCCGCCGACGCCGTGGCCGACGAGATGATCGCCGCGCTGGCCGGCGACTCCCGCCTGGTCTACGGCTACCTTCCGGACGTGGACCGGGCCGGCCACGATTTCGGCATCGGTACCCCGGAGTGGTTCGCCGCCGCCGCCGAGGCCGACCGCCTGATCACGCGCCTGGCGGACGCCCTCCCGCGGGACACGGCCCTGCTCGTCACCGCCGACCACGGCCAGCTGGACGTCCCGCCGGACCGCCGCATCGACCTGGACCGCGACCCGCGCCTGACGGAGGGCGTGGCGGTGGTCGCCGGCGAGCCGCGGGTCCGCTACCTGCACACGCACCCGGGCGCCGAGCAGGACGTGCTGGCAACCTGGCGCGCCCTCCTGCCCGGCGCCGCCGACGTCATGCCCCGCGAGGAGGCCGTGGCGTCGGGTTGTTTCGGCGACGTCCCGGAGTCACACCTGACCCGGATCGGCGACGTGGTGGTGATATGCCGCGAGCGCTGGGTGGTCCTGGCCAGCGCTCACGAGCCCGCCCACCTGTCGCGGATGATCGCCTTCCACGGCTCGACAACGGCCGCGGAGATGGAGATCCCCCTGCTGCTCCTGCGCCACTGAGGCCGGCTTCCCCGAATTGCCGCGCGGCCCCTGACCTGGCCCGGCTTGGTGCGACTGGATTGCGTCCGCGGACACGCGCGGCCAGGCTACTGAGCGGCATGAACCCGGCCCACCACCTGCTGCCCGGCCACGCAGCGGATGCGCGAGGCTTACGTCGGCGGGTGGCTTTTGCGACAAGTCGGGCGCTCCGCGCCACGACTTGTCGGATTTATAGCGAGGTTATCGCAACATGAGCCATGTCAGGAAGGTAAGGCAAACCTAAGTTTCCGTCAATTTTGTCAGAGGGTCCCGCTAAGGTTCCCGATGTGGGGCGAAGTCAGGTTGTACCGCGTGGAGGAGCCGAGGAGTTCGGGCCCGACGCCGACGACACCGGCTGCACGGTGCTGCACGTCGACATGGACGCCTTCTACGCGTCGGTGGAGATCCGGCGAAGGCCGGAGCTGCGGGGCAAGCCCGTCATCGTCGGCGGGGCGGGCCCGCGCGGCGTGGTGTCGGCGGCCAGCTACGAGGCCCGGAAGTACGGCGTACGCAGCGCCATGCCCGGCACCCGGGCGCAGCGGCTGTGCCCGCACGCGGTGTTCCTGCCGCCCGACTTCGCCGCCTACACGGAGGCATCCCGGGCCGTGATGGCGATCTTCCGCGACGTGACGCCGCTGGTCGAGCCGCTGTCGCTCGACGAGGCGTTCCTCGACGTGGCCGGGGCGCTGCGCCTGCTCGGGCCGCCGGCCGGGATCGCCGCGCTCATCCGCCGCCGGGTGGCGACGGAGCAGCGGCTCACCTGCTCGGTGGGAGTGGCCGCGACGAAGTTCCTGGCGAAGCTCGGCTCGACGCGGGCCAAGCCGGACGGGATGGTGGTGGTGCCGAAGGCGCGCGAGTTGGAGTACCTGCACCCGCTGCCCGTCGAGGCGCTCTGGGGCGTCGGCGAGCGCACCGCCGAGACCCTCCAGCGGCTCGGCCTGAAGACCATCGGCGACCTCGCCGCCGCCCCGGTCGGCATGCTGCGCGCCGCGGTGGGTGATGCCGGCGCCCATCACCTGCACGAGCTGTCCTGGGCCAGGGACCCCCGACGGGTGATTCCCGACCACGTGGAGAAGTCGATCGGCGCCGAGACGACGTTCGACGTCGACGTGAGCGACCTGTCGACCATCCGACGCGCCATGCTCGCCCTGTCGGAGAAGGTCGCCCGCCGGCTGCGCCACGCCGGACAGGCCGGCCGGACCGTCTCGGTCAAGATCCGCCTGGCCGATTTCCAGACGCTCAGCCGGTCACGCACCGTAGACGTGCCGACCGACGTGAGCCGCGAGATCTACGAGATCGCCTGGTCGCTGTTCCAGGCCGGCCGCCCCGGCGAGCGCATCCGCCTGGTCGGCGTCCGCGTCGAGGGACTCGTCCACGCCGAGGGCACCCCGCGCCAGATGACGCTGGGTGAGCGTGATCATGGCTGGCGCGACGCCGAGCGGGCCGCCGACGCCGTCGCCGCGCGCTTCGGCGCCGGCCTCGTCAAGCCCGCCAGCCTGCTGCGGGGTGACGGATTGCGCACTGATGGAAACGGAGCCGCACCGGCGGGGGAGGGGGCGGGAGCGACTCAGAGAAGACACAATGGAAGGACATAGGAGCCACCTTCGTCGGAAAATCGGCACGGCCCGACCATCGTCCCGCTTTCCGACTGGTTGACCCCCTCGTAAACTTGCCAGTACGCAGCCGTCCGGCTGTGCCGGACTGCCGGTCCCTCAAGACCGGCCTTCGCGACCGGGGAGGAGTGCCGTGCCGCTCTCGGAGCACGAGCAGCGGCTGTTCGAGCAGATCGAGCGGTCGCTAGCCGAGGATCCCAAGTTCGCTTCGGCGGTGCGCGCCACCGACCCGCGGTTCCATGCCAAGCGCCGGATGATCGCCGCAGGAATCCTGCTGCTGGCCGGCATGGCGCTGCTTGTCTACGGCGTGGCAATTTCCATCCCACTGCTGGGTGTGGGCGGATTCCTGGTGATGCTGTGCGCCCTGGCGTTCGGCGTCCAGGCGTACCGCCGCGGCCAGTCCACCGACCTGCACGCCGTCGGCGGCACGGCCTCGCGCCGCACCCGCCAGCGACGCGGCGGCCTGGTCGACCGCCTCGAGGAACGGTGGCGCCGCCGGCCAGAGGGTGACCTCTGACGCCGGGCGCCTGACCAGCCGCTTTCTTGAGGAGGCCGGCAAGTGGGTGCTTGGCGCCCACGTCCTGGCTCCGCCACGCTCTGTCCCGGTTCCTCTCGGCCCCGCCAGGCCCTTGTCCCGCATGTACTCGGCCCCGCCAGGCCCTTGTCCGCATTGTGCTCGGCCCCGCCAGGCCCTTGTCCGCATGTGCTCGGCCCCGCCACGCCCTTCCGCATGTGCTCGGCCCCGCCAGGCTCTCGTCCCGGATGTGCTCGCCCTCGCCACGCCCATGCTCCGGGTTTGCTTGGCCCGCCAGGCCCTCGTCCGGGTTCGGTTTGGCCACGGCCGCGCCCTGCTCACGATTCGTGCCGGCGGCCGCCTAGCTCGACCGCGCCCGCGCTTTGGGCCTCGGTTCGGTTCCGCCGCGCCCTGCCAGGCCCTCGTTCCGTGATTTCTGCGCTTCGTCGAGCCCCTCGTCCCGGTTCTGCCCGCGCGGGTGTCGGTTCGCCGCCCGCCACTCACCGCCTGGCGCCGGCCTTCGTTGCACCGCAGATGATGCCGTCCGCGCCGCCGTCCTGGCATTGTTCTTAGCGCGGGATCCCAGACCATGCGATTCGACGGTGACAAATCGGACATAGCCCTGATCGTGGAGGGATAACGCGCCTGACTCCTTCGGGCCATGACAATGTCCATTTTGTCCCGCGTCCGGCTTCATGATCCTGGAGCGAAAGTGCTGGATCGCATCTGCACCGCGCGGCTCACCTGCGCGCTGCGGCGCCGATTGTCGGATTCGGCCGTATTTAGGAGTCGTCAGGGTATAAATCCGACAAGTCGTGGCGCGGAGCGCCCGACTTGTCGCAAAAGCCCACAGCGGCAGGCGCAGGAGCCTCAGATGGCGCCGAGGCGAGGGTGGGGACGGTCAGAGGCGGTCCCCACCCCAACGGGAGCGGTCAGCGGTCCGAGCGGCGAGCGACCATCCGCCGCACGCTCAGCGTCCGCATCAGCGAGTCCCAGCCGCGGCCGATCGACAGCGTCAGGGCGCTCGAGCGCACGCCGAGGTTCGTGCGCCAGCGGCGCAGGACCGACGGCGGCAGGAAGCGGGCCTGCAGGCGGATCTTCGTGGTGGCGTTGGCGGCGAACGCCGACTCCACCGACGACAGCGCCGAGCGCAGCTCCTGGGCCGAGAGCGGGCGGCGGGCGTAGCGGGCGTACTCCTCGACCGTGCTCAGCATGCGCGCGCCCGACTCGGCCTGGTCGCGCAGGCGTTCCTTGCGGACCAGGCGGTCGACCGTGGCCCGCGGGGTCTCGGCGTCGTCGATCGCGACGCGGTAGTCGGTCATCGTGTCCAGGAGCTCGTCCCAGGCGCGGTGGGCGTTGTCGCGGGCGGTCGCCGCCGACGAGCCGTCGTCCGGGATGACCGCCATCTGCGGGCCGTCGCCGACCGGGACGCCGTTGGGGGTGCCCGGGGTGGCGAACGTCAGCCGGCGGCGCCGGGTGCGGCGGCGGGCGACGGCGGGCATGGCCAGCAGCAGGGCCACGATCAGGACGGTGGTGAACGAGATGCCGGTGCCGCTCGTCGCGGCGGCGGCGAGCCGGTCGGTGGTCGACTGGTCGAGCGTGCCGTCGGTGCCGCCGTGGTTGCCCGGGTCCTCGTGGCCCGTGGGGCCCTGGTCCGAGGCGGAGGACGACGTCGTCGGGAGCGGCTGGCTGCCGCGGCGGTTGACGTCGTCGTTGCCGTCGGCGGTCTGGGTGGCCGGCATGTACGACGCGCGCACCGAGCCGCCGATCGCGGTCGGCGGGGTGGCGTCGAACGGGAGCCAGCCGTAGCCGGGGAAGTAGACCTCGGTCCACGCGTGCAGGTTGAAGTTGGTGAGCGTCATCGTCTTGCTGCCCGACGGGCGGTCGCCGCGGGCGAAGCCGAACGCGACGCGGGACGGGATCTTGGCCTCGCGCAGGAGCCAGCCGAAGGCCGCCGCGTACTGCGCGCAGTAGCCGCGCTTGTTCTGCAGGAAGTCGGCGATCTTCGTGCCGCTGGTGTCGGGGCCGGTCGAGATGTCGTACACGAACCCGTTGTCCGTCGAGAAGAAGCCCAGGATCGACGTGACCTTGTCGTACTCGGTGGTCTTGCCCTTGATCAGCTCGTCGACCTTCGACTTGACCACCGCGTTGCTCGGGGCCGTCACCAGGTCCTTGAGCTGCGGGTCGCTGTTGTCGAGCGGGGCGGCCCGGCGCAGGTCGTCGGGCGAGATCTCCGACTTCAGGTACGTCACGTTGTAGGACTTCTTCGACGTCGTCTCCTTCCCGGAGTACACGACGGCGGTCTTGGCATCGAAGGCCCAGCTGTTGCTGACCTTATCGATCTTGGTCGGCCAGGTGTAGATCGGCAGATAGTTGATCGCGAGCTCGTTGCTGACCTCGATGCGGGCGGTGTGGCTGGTCGCCTTCACCGAGGAGTCCCACTGCGGCTTGCCGAAGCCGTTGCTGACGGGACCGCCGCCGCTGATCGGGCGGGCGCTGAACCCCTTGGCCGAGAGGTCCTCGAGGACGTTGAAGCGCAGGTAGAAGGGGTCGGTGTCGTCGATGTTGGTCACCTTGACCATCTCGACGGCCTTGCTGCGGTTGAGCTGGCCGGACAGCAGCGCGAACATGCTGACCGACTTGCCGTTGCGGCCGTTGCCGATGCCGGCGCCCCCGCCGCCGCCCGCGCCCGTGCCGAAGCTGTCGAGAATGCCGGACGGCATGGCGAACGGCACGAGCGGGATGAGCACCGCGGCGATGACGCTCAGCGCGCCGAGGCGCTGGCCGGCCGCGGCGAGCGGGGACGGCTCCCACAGGTCGACGTCGCGCCCGTCGCCGGTGAAGCGGCGGCCGAAGCGGCGGACCCGGTCGACGTTGTCGGTGACGAGCAGCCACAGGAAGCCCACGGCGCCGAGCACGAACGGGAACCAGCTGGTGCTCTCGGTGTCGACGGTGACGGGCACCGAGTAGATGGCGAGCATCGGCAGGCCGGCCAGCGCCGGGCGGCGCACGACGACCGCGAACAGGTCGACCAGCAGCGCGACGGCGGCGACGCCGAGCGTGGCCAGGAAGAGGAAGCCGTCGCGGTCGCCGACCGGCGTCGCATACTCGCTCATTTCCTGCGAGGCCGTGCGCAGCAGCTGCCCGAAGTGCACGATCGTGCCCGGCGAGGGCAGGATCCCCAGGTACTCCTCGTGGCTGCGGTACAGCCAGGTGAGCGACAGCAGCCCGGCCAGCGCCATCGCCCCGGTCGGCGCCCACGACGGCGCCCGGAGGCTGCGCACGAGCAGCCCGACGCCGCACATGACGGCCACGACGAGGAAGGAGCGGAACGCCCAGGTGTAGTTCTCGAAGACGTTGATCAGCGGCAGCGACGCGAGGAACGCCGAACCGGCCGCGATCAGCGTCAGGTGCTTGCGTTGGTTCACCGGACTCCTCCAGCGACGCTCTCCGCCGACGCGGCCCGCCAGGCGAAGCCCTGTGAACCCCGGCCGGTCTGTGGCCACAACGCGGACAGCTTGGCCCCGTGCGGCACCTCGACGACCCGCCAGCCGCTGCGCAGCAGCGCGAGCGACGCGACGCCGTGCGCCTTGTCCGCCTCCTCGCGCGCCGTCGTGGGCAGGTTGAGCCAGGTCGAGGAGTCGATGAACAGCGCGACGCAGGTCGCGTTGTTGGAGCGGAACGAGGCGAGCAGCTCCGCCTCGGCCGAGGACAGCAGGCCGAAGATGCCGATGATCAGGCCGCCGTCGCTGCGCCGGCGGACCCGCTCGATGAGCGTGCCGATGTCGCCGCGCTGGGCCAGCCGCACGTCGGCGAGCTGGTCGAGCAGCGGGCCGTCGCCGTCGACCTCGGTCGCGTCGACGTCGACCCCGGCGTCGGTGACCAGGCGCATCTTGTAGCCGGCGTGGCGCAGGTGCACCGCGATGCTCGCGGCCGCCGACACCGCCCACTCGAAGCTCGCCGTCGGGCCCTCGCCGCGGTGGGCGGCGGCGCGGGTGTCGAGCACGACCGTGGCCCGGCTCTCCCACGGCTGTTCCTCGCGGCGGACCATGAGCTCGCCGGTGCGGGCCGTCGAGCGCCAGTGCACCCGGCGCAGGTCGTCTCCGTGGCGGTACTCCCGGGTGGCCGCGTCGTCCTCACCGTGCACGGCCACGGACCGGGCCCGGCTCTCGCCGGAGCCGGCGAACTCGCCGGCCAGGCGGACCGAGGGCAGCGGCACGACCTGCGGGATCACGGTCAGCCGGTCGACCGAGGGGAACGCCCGGGTCAGCTCGCACAGCCCGAAGGGGTCGGTGAGCCGCACGACGAGCGGGCCGACCTCGTAGCGGCCGCGCACGTCGGCGCGCACCGTGTAGGCGACGGAGCTGGCCTGGTGGGCGCCGAGCTTCTCCAGCACCAGCCGCGGCCGGCTGCCCAGCGCGTAGGGCAGCCGGTCCTCCAGCAGCATGGTGCCGGTGGGCAGGCGGGAGAGGTTCTGCAGGCGCAGGATGACCCGCGCGCTCGCGCCGACCTGGACGCGGTGCGGGTCGAGGGTGCGGCTGCACGACAGGCGGTAGCGGGTCCGTCCGACGTACGCCGCGGAAAGCAACGGCAGCGCGGCGAGCAGGATCGCCACGCGCAGCAGGTCGCGTTCGCCGAGAATCAGGGCGGCGATGAGGGCCGCTGCGGCGGCGGCCAGAAAACTACGACCCCGGGTGGTGAGCCCCCGCAGCGCCTCTCTCATGCTCAGCGGCCCCCGTACTGCTGCGGCCGCTGCTGTGGACGGGTGTCATACGGCGAGCGCTGCTGGCGGTCGGACGGCAGCGGCAGCCGGTGTACGAGCTCGGCGATGATCGCGTCGGTGGTGCGGCGGGACAGCTGGGCCTCGGCCGTCGGGATGACGCGGTGCGCGAGCACCGGCACGGCGAGCGCCTGCAGGTCGTCGGGGAGCACGAACTCGCGGCCCTCGATGGCGGCGACGGCGCGGGCGGTGCGCAGCAGCTGGAGGGTGGCGCGGGGTGAAGCGCCCAGGCGCAGCTCGGCGGCCTCGCGGGTGGCGGTGACGATGTTGACCGCGTACTGCTTCACGGCGTCGGCGACGTGCACGTCGCGGACGGTGGCGATCATGCGCCGGATCAGCGAGCCGTCGGAAACAGGGGAGAGGTCGTCCAGGGCGTCGTGGCGGCCGTGCACGTCGAGCATGGCGAGCTCGGCGCCCATGTCCGGGTAGCCCATCGCGATGCGGGCCGTGAACCGGTCGCGCTGGGCCTCGGGCAGCGGATACGTGCCCTCCATCTCGATCGGGTTCTGCGTGGCGATGACCATGAACGGCACCTGGAGCGGGTAGGTCGCGCCGTCGACCGTGACCTGCCGCTCCTCCATGCTCTCCAGCAGCGCCGACTGCGTCTTCGGCGAGGCGCGGTTGATCTCGTCACCGACGACGATGTTGGCGAACACCGCGCCCGGCTTGAACTCGAAGTCGCGCGTCTCCTGGTTGTAGACGCTGACGCCGGTCACGTCGCTGGGCAGCAGGTCGGGCGTGAACTGAATACGCCGGACCGAGCAGTCGATGGACCGCGCGAGGGCCTTGGCGAGTTTGGTCTTGCCGACGCCGGGAACATCTTCGATGAGGAGGTGCCCCTCGGCGAGCAGGACGGCCAGGGCGAGCCGCACGGTGGCGGTCTTGCCCTCGATGACCTGTTCGATGTTGGCGACGATCGCATCGGTCGCGGCGCGGAACTCGGGCGCCGGTAGTGGTGCGCCGAGTTCCTCGAACGTGCGGTGCCTGGTCAACTGGCCTCCTCATGGTCGTGCCGTGGCCACCGTTAGGTGTAAGACCCATAGGTGAACCGCCCGGTTGCGTGAAAACGTTGTCATCGGATCGCAACCGAGCCGTTGTATCTCCTCAGGCTAGCCGGGGAATGAACACGGCGCCGGACGGGAATCCGTCATTGCGGACATCCCGCCCGGCCGGTCGCGGCGATTTTTTGGCCGCGGGGACGTACCCCCGCAAATCCCCGGTAAACGGGCCGTCGAGATGTCGGCTCCGGTCTATTGGGGCAGACTGGGCCGGTGAATGCGGGGCAGCTCATCAACGGCCGGTACCAGCTCGTCGAGCGCCTCGGCGAGGGCGGCATGTCCGTGGTGTGGCGCGCGCACGACCGGGTCCTGGGCCGGGAGGTCGCGGTCAAGGTCCTCGCGCCGCGGCTGAGCGCCGACGCCGACTGGCGCCGCCGCATCCGCAACGAGGCCCGGGCCGCCGCGCGTCTTTCGCACCCGAACATCACGAGTGTCTACGACTACGGCGAGACGGACGGCGATGCCCCGTTCGTGGTGATGGAGCTGCTGCGCGGGCCCAACCTCGACGAGCGGCTGCGGTCCGGCCCGCTGCCGCCGGCCGCGGCCATCCGCATCTGCGCCGAGGTCGCCGCGGGCCTTGCCGCCGCGCACGCCGAGGAGCTCGTGCACCGCGACGTCAAGCCGGCCAACGTGATGCTCACGCCGGAGGCCGCGAAGGTGCTGGACTTCGGCATCGTCGGCGTCGTCGGCGTACCCGACACGGGGGCGGGCGACCAGGTGCTCGGCACGCCGGCCTACCTCGCGCCCGAGCGGCTCGTCTCGGACGACGTCACGACGGCCAGCGACGTGTACGCGTTCGGGCTGCTGATGTACCGCTGCCTGACCGGCCGCCTGCCCTGGGACCGCGAGACGACCACGCAGATGGTCATGGCGCACATGACCGCCACCCCGGAGCCGCTGCCGGACCTGCCCAATGTCCCCGCCGACGTGCGCGAGCTGTGCATGAGCTGCCTCGCCAAGGACCCGGCGGGCCGTCCGGCCGCCGTCGTGGTCGCCGCCGCCCTGGCCCGGGCCGCGGGCATCGTTCCGCGTTTTTCGGTGGTACTCCAGGAGCCGGTGCCGGGCGCGCCCGAGCCCACCACGCGGCTGGTACCGATGGCCGCCCCGGCGGCCGCCGAGGAGACGATCGCCCCCGAGGTCCAGCGCCGGCGCGTGCTGACCGGCGTCGCCGTGCTCGCCGGCATCGCGGCGCTACTGGTCACATTCGCGCTGGCCGGCCCGGACGCCCTGCCGCGGGTCGATGCCGGCGGCGCGCGGCCGGCCCCGCCGGCGACCGGGCCCACGACGGCGGACGCCTCGACCGCGCCGAGCACACCTCTTATTACGCCGTCCACGGGTGCGCCGGCGGCGACGCCGGTCGCCCGGGACCGCGACGGCGAGGGCGAGCCGGGCAACGGCGGCAACCAGGGCGGTCGCGACGTCACCGGGCCGAGCAGCAGCCTGGCGACCGGCGGCGGCGTGCTCGTGGCCGCCTGCGCCGGGCACAAGGTCGATCTGCTGCAGGTCGTCCCGGCCGCCGGCGCCCAGGTCGTCGACGCCGACCTCGGGGTGCACACCAAGGCGCGCGTCGAGTTCAACCGGGCCGGGCAGCGGCTGCGCTACGTCGTCGCCTGCACGGGCGGCGCCCCGGCGGCGACGGCGGCGTGACGCTGGGTGAGATCGGATAGACGGGTGAAAAATCGGCTCGTCGGCTGGGGTACACTGCGGGTATGACCCGGATGTTCCGGCTGCTTCTTAGCGAGCCGTGCTGACGCAGTAGCTGGCTGCGACGGCACGGCGACCCCTCCTGCGCGAGGGGTTTTTTCATGCCGTTTTTCGGTGCTGGAACAATGCCTGGGAATCCCGAGATCTGAGGTGGCGAGAGTCATGAGCGAGGCAGTGACCGACGGAGCGGTCGACATCCCGCCGTACCGGTACACCGCGGCGATGGCGGCGGACATCGAGGCGTGCTGGCAGGACTACTGGTCCGAGCACGGCACCTTCCACGCGCCAAACCCGACGGGCCCGCTCAGCGACCCCGCCCACCCGCGCGCGGGGGCGCCGAAGCTGTACGTGATGGACATGTTCCCCTACCCGTCGGGCGCCGGCCTGCACGTGGGGCACCCACTGGGGTACATCGGCACGGACTGCTACACGCGATACTTCCGCATGGCCGGGTACAACGTGCTGCACCCGATGGGCTTCGACTCCTTCGGCCTGCCGGCCGAGCAGTACGCGGTGCAGACCGGCACCCACCCGCGGACCACGACCGAGGCGAACATCGAGCGGTACCGCAGCCAGCTGCGCCGCCTGGGCCTGGCCTACGACGACCGGCGCAGCGTCGCCACCACGGACACGACGTTCTACCACTGGACGCAGTGGATCTTCCTGCAGATCTTCAACTCCTGGTTCGACGCCGAGCAGCAGAAGGCGCGCCCGATCGACGAGCTGATTGCGGAGTTCGAAAGCGGCGAGCGGGCGACGCCGGACGGCCGGGCGTGGGACGCGCTGCCCGCGATCGAGCGCCGGCAGCTGATCGACGACCACCGCCTGGCGTACATCTCGGAGGCCCCGGTCAACTGGTGCCCCGGCCTGGGCACGGTGCTGGCCAACGAGGAGGTCACCCCCGACGGGCGCAGCGAGCGGGGCAACTTCCCGGTCTTCAAGCGCAACCTGCGCCAGTGGATGATGCGGATCACCGCCTACGGCGACCGGCTGCTGGACGACCTGGACCGGCTGGACTGGCCGGAGAAGGTCAAGACCATGCAGCGCAACTGGATCGGCCGGTCCCGCGGCGCGCACGTGGACTTCCCGACCGCGGCCGGAGCGCCGATCCGGGTCTTCACCACCCGCCCCGACACCCTGTTCGGCGCGACCTACATGGTGCTGGCCCCGGAGCACGCGCTGGTCGACTCGCTGGTGCCCGCAGCCTGGCCGGACGGGACCAACGAGAAGTGGACCGGCGGCGCGGCCACCCCGGCCGAGGCGGTCGCCGCCTACCGGGCGTTCGCGGCGAGCAAGACGGACGTCGAGCGGCAGGCCGACGCGAAGGAGAAGACCGGCGTCTTCACCGGGGCGTACGCGACCAACCCGGTCGACGGCCGCTCCATCCCGGTCTTCATCGCCGACTACGTGCTGGCCGGCTACGGCACCGGCGCGATCATGGCGGTGCCCGGCCAGGACGAGCGCGACTGGGAGTTCGCCGAGGTCTTCGACCTGCCGATCATCCGGACCGTGCAGCCCAGCGAGGGCTTCGAGGGCAAGGCGTTCACCGGCGACGGGCCGGCGATCAATTCGTCGTTCCTGAACGGCCTGAACGTGGCGGACGCGAAGGCGTCGATCATCGAGTGGCTGGAGGAGAACGGGCACGGCGTCGGCGCCATCACCTACCGGCTGCGCGACTGGCTGTTCAGCCGCCAGCGCTACTGGGGCGAGCCGTTCCCGATCGTCTACGACGAGACCGGCCTGCCGATCGCGCTGCCCGAGGCGATGCTGCCGGTCGTGCTGCCCGATGTCGAGGACTTCTCGCCGCGCACGTTCGACGTCGACGACGCCGACAGCATGCCGGAGACGCCGCTGTCGCGCGCGAAGGAGTGGGTCGAGGTCACGCTGGACCTGGGTGACGGCCCCAAGACGTACACCCGCGAGACCAACGTGATGCCGCAGTGGGCCGGCTCGTCGTGGTACGAGCTGCGCTACCTGGACCCGGAGAACGCCGGGAAGCTGGTCGACCCGGCCAACGAGCGCTACTGGATGGGCCCGCAGCGCCCCGGCGACGTCGGCGGCGTGGACCTGTACGTCGGCGGCGTCGAGCACGCGGTGCTGCACCTGCTGTACGCGCGCTTCTGGCACAAGGTGCTGTTCGACCGCGGCTTCGTGTCGTCGGAGGAGCCCTTCCGGAAGCTGTTCAACCAGGGCTACATCCAGGCGTACGCGTACAAGGACGCCCGCGGCGTGTACGTCGAGGCGGAGAAGGTCGAGGAGCGCCAGGCCGGCAAGTTCTTCTACGGTGACCAGGAGGTCACCCGGGAGTACGGCAAAATGGGCAAGTCCCTGAAGAACGTCGTCACGCCGGACGAGATGTGCGAGCGGTACGGCGCCGACACCTTCCGGGTCTACGAGATGTCGATGGGCCCGCTGGACGTCTCCCGCCCGTGGGAGACTCGCGCGGTCGTCGGTGCCCAGCGGTTCCTGCAGCGCGTGTGGCGCCTGGTCGTCGACGAGCAGACCGACGCGGTCCGGGTCACCGACACCGCGCTGGACGACGAGACCCGCCGCCTGCTGCACCGCGTGATCGACGGCGTGCGCGTGGACATCGAGGAGATGCGCTTCAACACGGCCATCGCCAAGATGATCGAGCTGACCAACCGGGTCACGCAGATCTCCGCGTCCGGCACCCCGCGCGAGGCGGCCGACCCGCTGATCCGCATGATCGCCCCGTTCGCCCCGCACCTGGCTGAGGAGCTGTGGCAGCGCGTGGGCAACGAGACCTCGGTCGCCTACGCGGACTTCCCGGCCGCCGACCCGGCCTACCTGGTCGCGGACTCGGTGACGTACCCGATCCAGGTCAACGGCAAGGTCCGCGGCACGATCGAGATCGCCGCCGACGCCGACGAGGACTCGGTGCGCGCGGCCGCGCTGGACGCGGTGGCGGAGGAGCTGTCGGGCAAGACCCCGAAGAAGGTCATCGTCGTCAAGGGCCGCATGGTCTCGGTCGTCGTCTGACCTTCGCCGCACTACGAAGAAGGCCGGCCCCTCGCGGACCGGCCTTCTTCATCCGCAGGGCCCCGCTGTTTTCCCGACAAGTCGGGCGCTCCGCGCCGCGACTTGTCGGATTTATACCCCGACAGGCGATAAATGCGCATAGTGATCGTGGAGCGAAAATGCCGTCGGCGCGCCCGCACTCGGGCGGTGTGCGAAAGGGCCGGCTCCGAAGAGCCGGCCCCGAAGCGGCAAGAATCAGCGGGCGACCGCGGACAGCCGCTCGTTGCGCAGCGCCGTAGGCCACCGGTCGTCGATCGGCTCCATGTTCTGCCCGGTCGCCCAGCGCAGCAGCAGGTCGGCGATCGCGGGGTTGCGGGCCAGCGCGGGGCCGTGCGAGTAGGTGCCGAGGATCCGCCCGTTCCACGCGCCCTCGGACTGGCCGTCGTTGCCGATGCCCGTCGAGACGCGCGCCAGCGGCTTCACGTCGGCGCCGAGGTGCGTGCGGCCGCCGTGGTTCTCGAAGCCGGTCAGCGTCGGCAGGCCCAAGGCGGGGTGCGTCTCGCCGGCCAGCTCGCCGACCGCCCGGGTCTCGCCGCGGTCCGAGTCGATGTCGAGCAGGTCCAGGCCGGGGTACTTGGCGCCCTTGGCGAAGAACGAGTGGCCCAGCAGCTGGTAGCCGGCGCAGACCGCGAAGACCGTCGCGCCGCGCTCGACGGCGCGGTGCAGGCCGCCGTCGTTGGCCAGGCGCTGGGCCGCCAGGGCCTGGGGGCCGTCCTCGCCGCCGCCGAGGAGGTACACGTCGCCGTCGCTCGGGACCCGCTGGTCGGCGCGCACCTCGGCGCACTCGACCGGCAGGCCCCGCAGGTCGGCGCGGCGGGCCAGGATCAGCAGGTTGCCGCGGTCGCCGTAGGTGGACAGCAGGTCGGGGTACAGCCAGATCAGGCGCAGGTGCGACTCAGTTGACACGGTCCAGCTCCGCTCGGATGTCCTGGAAGGCGGTGTAGTTCGCGATGACCTCGAGTCTTCCCGGGGGTACCAGGGACAAAGCCTGACCGAACGAGCGCACGTGCTCGAAGGCCACCTCGTTGACCTCGAGGCGCACCGCGAGGTCCATCGCCCGGTCGCCGGTGATGAGCACGCGCCGGCCGCGCAGCGGGGAGAAGTCGACGTCGTACAGCCACGACGTGTCGAGGCCGTCGGGGTCCCGCGCGTTGATGGACAGCAGGGTCGGCACGTCCTCGGCCATGTCGAACGACTCCAGCCAGCCGGCCGGGTTCTTGGCCAGCAGCAGCCGGATGGTGCGACCGTCGCGCACGACCGTCGCGTAGCGGCCGGCGACCGAGGCGACCTTCGCCAGCTCCGGCACCGCCTTCGCCGGCGGCACGCCGAAGTGCGCGGCCACGGCCAGCGCGGTCGCGGCGTTCGCGCGGTTCACGCGGCCGGGCAGCTGCAGGGTGATGTGGTGGTACGTCCCGGTGTTGTCGACCACGCCATCACCGCTGATGGTCCAGTGCGGCACCGGGCGGCTCAGGTTGCCCTCGACGCACGCCCACTGCTCACCGTTGCGCTCGATCGAGCCGCCGCACTCCGGGCAGACCCACGAGTCGTCGTGGAAGCGCTGGCCGGCGGCGACCCAGGTGACCGCGGTGCCGTCGGCGACGGCCTTGCCGGCCGCCCACACGACCATCGGGTCGTCGGCGTTGGCCACGATGTGCAGGCCGCGGCCGGGCAGCGCGTCGCGCCACAGGGCCGCCATCATGGCGACCTCCTTGGCCCGGTCCAGCTGGTCGCGGCTGAGGTTGAGCAGCGCGACAACCTGCGGCCGGGTCTGGTCGAGCACCTGCTTGAGGTAGTGCTCGTCGACCTCCAGCACCGCATAGGGGGTGGCGCCCGCCTTGGCCAGGGCCGAGGTGTGCCCGGTCGGCATGTTGGCCCCGAGGCTGTTGGTCGCGACCGGGCCGAGCACGCCCATGGCCGCGGCGGTCAGCCGGGTGGTGGTCGTCTTGCCGTTGGTACCCGAGATCAGCGCGATCTGGCGGCCGGCGGCGAGCTCCGCGAGGAGGTTCGGGTCGACCATGAGGGCGATCCGGCCGCCGATGACCGATCCGTCGCCCCGGCCGGTGGCGCGTGACAGCGCGGCGGCACCGCGCGACAGTGAGGTGGCGAGCTTGGCCCGCATCGGCAGCTTGTTGTCCGTCATCTCGCTTCCACGGTGTTCGGCGATGCGCTGACCCTACCCGGACCGCGCGACGCCCCCAATCGGCTACCGGCTCCCCGGCTCCCTCCACTTTGCTCCACGCGGGGCGTTCCGTGGCCGTTGCTTGCGGGGAGTACCGCCTCGTTGGGGCTTTTGTCCGAATTTTTGACTTGCGGGAAAACCCTCACCCGATCGGGCACGCCCAAGCTCCTCCACCCGTCGCCACCCCATTTGACGTGGGAATTCTTCACGGCCACGCCGGTCTGATCGGGCGGTTTTCCGTTGACGGTGGAGGGAAGTGGAGTACAGTGGAGCGTGATGGCGGAGCCGGGGGGCTCGGCCGGCCCCGGGGGGACCGTTCGCGGTGGGAAGGGGTGGATGCTGCGTGTTTCTCGGCACCCACACTCCTCGCCTGGACGAAAAGGGCCGGTTGATCCTGCCGGCCAAGTTTCGGGACGAACTGGCGGGAGGTGTCGTGATCACCAAGGGACAGGAACGCTGCCTCTACGTGTTCCCCGGCGCCGAATTCGCCCGGATCGCCGAACAGCTGCGCGCCACACCGATGACGAACAAGGCGGCCCGTGCATACAGCCGGGTGTTCTTCGCCAGCGCTCACGACGAGGTTCCCGACCGTCAGGGCCGGGTCACCATCCCGCAGCATCTGCGCGAGTATGCCGGGCTGGACCGCGAGCTCGTCGTGATCGGGGCAAGCACCCGGGTGGAGATCTGGGATCGCCAGGCCTGGGACACATACCTCGCCGAGAGCGAGGAAGACTTCGCTGGCATCGAGGAGGGGGTGCTGCCGGGAGGGCTGTGAGGTCCAACTGCAGTTACCGACTTTGAGGCCGCCGTACCGGCAGCTCTCCAGCCGCTCGAGTTTCTCGAAGTCCTGACGCCACTTCCCCGGCGCCAGGGCGGAGGGGCGGATGGGGAGCTGGCGGTACGGCGCTCGCGCACTCGGCACACGTTCTGAAGTAACGCGGTAGCACCACGGCGGGCCGCGAACCCGCCGCCGGGCAGGGGGTCGACGATGGGGGAGCGGGACGTTCACGTGCCCGTGCTGCTCGAGCGCTGCCTCGAGCTGCTCGCCCCGGCGCTGGCCCGCCCCGGCGCGCTGTACCTGGACGCCACGCTCGGCCTCGGCGGTCACGCCGAGGCGGTGCTCATGGCGCACCCGCAGGCCCGGCTGCTGGGCCTGGACCGAGACCCGCAGGCCCTGCGCCTCGCGGGTGAGCGCCTGGCGCCGTTCGCCGACCGGATCCGCCTCGTGCACGCCGTCTACGACGAGCTGCCCGAGGTCCTCGGCGGCGAGCGGATCGACGCCGGCCTGTTCGACCTGGGCGTTTCGTCGATGCAGCTCGACGAGGCGGAGCGGGGCTTCGCCTACGCCCAGGATGCACCGCTGGACATGCGCATGGACCAGACGACCGGCATCACCGCGGCCGAGGTGCTCAACACCTACAGCCACGGCGAGCTGGCGCGGGTGCTGCGCGTGTACGGGGAGGAGAAGTTCGCCTCCCGCATTGCCGCGTCGATCGTCCGGGAGCGGGAGAAGTCCCCGCTGACCAGCTCGGCCCGCCTTGCCGAACTGGTCCGCGAGGCCATACCCGCGCCGGCCCGGCGCACCGGGGGACACCCGGCCAAACGGACCTTCCAGGCGCTGCGCATCGAGGTCAACCGCGAGCTCGCGGTCCTCGAGCGGGCGATACCGGCGGCGCTGGACGCGCTGCAACCGGGGGGCCGGCTGGTCGTGCTGTCGTACCACTCGCTCGAGGATCGCCTGGTCAAACAGGCGATCGCCGGGCGGACCCGCTCGACCGTCCCGGTCGAGCTGCCGTTCGAGCCGCCCGGCAGTGAACCCGAGCTGCGGGCGCTCACCCGGGGGGCCGAGCTTCCCGGCGCGGCCGAAACAGCGGCCAACCCGCGCGCGGCGTCGGTGCGACTCCGCGCGGTGGAACGCAAGAAGGGTCCGAACAGGACAGACACATCGGGGGAGGTGTGATGAACGTGACGACACTGCCGGCCAACCGGCAGCGCAGGACTCAGCAGGGTGCACCGCGGTCGGGGGGCCGGACCACGGCGCGTGATGCTGAGCGCAATGAGCAACAGCGACGGGACCACCCCATCGACGGTGCGACGGCACTGCAGCCGGAGCACGAGACCACGAACCCGGGAGTCGTGCCCGAACGGCACGCGCCCGGCACGAGGCAGTCGCCTTCGCGGCTGCGTGTAGCACCGCCGGCACCGGTCAGTGCGCCCCGGGCACCCTTCGTGGCGCTCGTACTCGTGCTGGTCCTCTCCGGCGTCGTGGGCATCCTCGTGCTCAACACGCGGATCGCCGAGAACGCGTTCAAGCTCGACGCGTTGAAGACGAAGCAGAGCAACCTCGACCGCGACGAGGAGCGGCTGCGCAGCGATCTGGCCAACAAGGAGTCGCCGGTGACGCTCGCGTCGCGGGCGAAGCAACTGGGTCTCGTGCCGTCGCGCACGCCGGCCTTCCTGGTGCTGCCCGACGGCACCAGGCTGGAGATGCCCGGCCCGGGCAAGTAACCCAAGGGAAACATCCAAGTCCATAGTGGACGGACAAGGAAGTCGGGACGATGGCTGGCGACACTCCGGATCGGCGAGGCGGGAGCGAGCGGCGCGGGGGCGCCGAGCGCCGGGAAGCAGCCGGTCGCGGGGGTGACGCCGGTCGGCAGCGAACGGGCGGTCGCGCCGGCGCGGGGGGTGCCGGTGCCTCCGCCCGTTCTCGCGCGGACGGAAGTCCGCGCGGGGACGGCGGACAAGCCGAAGGACGCGGCAACGGTACGCCGGATCCGGTGCTCCGCGGCACGATGTCCGAGGCCAAGCGCTACACACCTCGCGGCCGCTCGGTCCGCGACGCGTCGGTCGAGGCGGGCGGCCGCAAGGACCCGTTCCGTCCGGCCCTGGAGGTGATCCAGGGCGGCCGCAGCGAGCAGCCGCGACGCACGGACCCGAGGCGCACGGCCACGCGCCGCCCTCGCGAAGACAATCCGCCGGAACGGACCGCTCCGTTCCCGTCCGAAGACCAGCCGGGCGGGGAACGGACGACTTCGTTCCGCCGCAGTGTCGACCGCGACGCCGATATGGAACAGGGCGCTCCGGTCCGTCGCCGCCGCGCCGCCGACCGCGGCGTGGATTCGGAACAGGGCGCTCCGGTCCGTCGGCGCCGCGCCGCCGACCGCGACGTGGATGCGGAACAGGGTGCTCCGGTCCGTCGGCGCAGTGCCGCCGGCCGCGACGCGGATGCGGAACAGAGCGTTCCGGTCCGTCGGCGCAGCGCCGCCGACCGCGGCGTGGATGCGGAACCGAGCGCTCCGGTCCGTCGGCGCACCAATGGCGGATCGGAACGGAGCGCTCCGGTCCGTCGCGTCGCGGGGCGCGGCACGGAACGGAGCGGTCCGATCCGCACGCCGGGCAGGGGACGGGGCGTCCTTTCGCGAGGCACCGGAGTCGGGCGTGACGGCGCAGCCGCCGGCGGTGCGGGCGGCCGTGTCGGTGGAGCCGGCCGTGGTGGAAGCGGCCGTGGTGGCGGAGGCGGCCGTGGTGGTGGGACCAGCCGCGGTCAGGGAGGCGGCGCCGGGCGCCTGCGGCGGGAGAGCCGCGTCCGGGTCCCGCGGCTCGCCGCCCGGCGGCCGAGGCTGCCCAAGCTCGCCGAGCCGCGCCGCCGGCTGCGCCTGGCCACCGTGCTCGCGCTCGCCGTGTTCGCGACGATCGGCGTCCGGCTCGTCCAGATCCAGCTCACCGACGCCAGCGCCTACGCCGCCGAGGGGCTCAAGGACCGCCTCGTGCACGCGGTCCTGCCCGCCTCCCGCGGCGCCATCCTCGACCGCAACGGCAAGATCCTCGTGCACTCGATCGAGACGCGCTATGTGGCGGTCGACCCGATGGCCGTCAAGAACCCCGAGGCCCTGGCCGACCAGCTGTTCGCGATCCTGGACAAGTACGGGGTGACACGCTCGGACCTGGTGCGCCGCATGACGCCGCACAAGGGCGCGGACGGCAAGACCGACGTGCGCTTCGAGTACCTCGTCCACCAGATCGACGTCGCCGACGGCGACCGGATCACGGCGATGAAGATCGGCGCGCTCAAGGTGGCCCGGGACGAGCGGCGTGAGATCCCTGGGTACGACCTGGCGTCCAACGTCATCGGGTACACCTCCCGCACCGACCTGGTCGGGCAGATGGGCATCGAGAAGCAGTACGACTCCGTGCTGCGCGGCGTCGACGGGCTGCACGTCTACGAGCACGGCGAGGGTGAGCTCGACAAGCCCCTGCCCTACGGCTACGAGATGCTCAAGCCGGCCCGGCCCGGCAGCTCGGTGGAGCTCACCATCGACGCGGACCTGCAGTACTCGGTGCAGAGCACCCTCGCCGAGCGGATGGAGCCGCTCAAGGCCGACTTCGCCACCGCCATCGTGCTCGACGCGCACACGATGGAGGTCATGGCGATGGCCAGCTATCCCTCGTTCGCGCCGGCCGACCTCGACCGCACGCCGCCGGAGCAGCGCAAGGACCAGTGCACCGCGACCGTGTTCGACCCGGGCTCGATCCACAAGGCGATCGTCATGGGTGCGGCGCTGCAGGAGGGGATCATCAACCCGGGTACCACCGTCACGGTGAACTCGAAGGTGAAGAAGGGCGACACCACCTACACGGATCACCCGCCGCAGAAGGACGGCACCCAGATGACCATCCCGGGCATCCTGGCGCTGTCGTCGAACGTCGGCACCATCGCCGTCGCGGACCAGCTCGGCAAGGACAAGCTGTACGAGTACCAGCAGAAGTTCGGGCTCGGCGAGCGCACGAACGTCGGGCTGCCCAACGAGTCGCCCGGGCAGCTGCTGGCGCCGGACAAGTGGAGCGGCTCCAGCCCGGGCTCGATCCCGATCGGCAACGGCGTGGCGACCACGGCGATGCAGATGGCCGCGGTGTACGGCGCCATCGCCAACGACGGGCTCTGGGTGCAGCCGACGCTGGTCCGCAAGATCATCGCGCCGGACGGCGCCGCGTCGAAGCCGCCCGCCCAGCAGACCCGCCGGGTCCTCGATCCGCAGATCGCGCAGGAGCTGCGCACCATGCTCGAGGGGGTCACCACGCTGGACGACGCCACCGGGCACCAGGCGGCGATCCCGGGGTACCGGATCGCGGGGAAGACCGGCACCTCGAAGCTGCCGCTGAACGGTGGGTACGCGCCGGGCGACGTCGTGTCGTTCATCGGCATGGCCCCGGCCGAGGCGCCCCGGTACGTGGTCGCGGTGACCGCGCACGTGCCCGGCGGCGCCGGCGGCTCGGTGGCCGCGCCGGCGTTCCGCGACATGATGGCGACGACCCTGTCCAGCTACGGCGTCGTGCCGACGGGCACCGAGCCGCCGAAGCTGTCGATCTACCCGTGAGGCACGATCCACCCGTGACCGCCGAAGCCCACCATCGACCGCGCCGGCCCGGTTCACCCGCGACACCGGCTCTGCTGCCTCGCGGCGGGCCGGGTAGGGTCTGACCCCGTGCCCGGCTATCCCCGTCCGCGGAATGTCCGCCCCACGCTCATCGCTGAGCTGGGCGGCGACTCTGGAGACGTCGCGGTCACGGGGGTGACGCACAGTAGCTCCGCGGTTCGCCCGGGTGACCTCTACGCCGCCCTTCCGGGATCGAAGGTCCACGGCGCCCAGTTCATCCCCGACGCGCTGCAGCGCGGCGCGCTCGCCGTGCTCACCGACCCGGCCGGGGTCCGCCCCGACGCCGGCGTGCCCTTCATCGTGGTGGATCGCCCGCGCGACGTGCTCGGCGACGTCGCGTCGAAGATCTACGGCGAGCCCACCCGGAAGCTGACCACGATCGGCATCACCGGGACGGCCGGCAAGACCTCCACGACGTACCTCATCGAGGCCGGGCTGCGCGCCGCCGGCCAGGTCACCGGCCTCATCGGCACGGTCGAGACCCGGCTGGGCGACCTGACCGTGGAGAGCATCCGCACCACGCCCGAGGCCACCGACCTGCACGCGCTCTTCGCGGCGGCGCTGGAGCACGGGGTGCAGTCGGTGGCGATGGAGGTCTCCAGCCACGCGCTGGAGGTCGGGCGGGTCGGCGGCGTGCGCTTCGCCGCGGCCGGCTTCACCAACTTCGGCCTCGACCACCTGGACTTCCACCCCAGCGTCGAGGCGTACTTCGCGGCCAAGGCCCGGCTCTTCGACGGCCGGGCCGGGGTCGAGATCCTCAATCTCGACGACCTGTCGGTAATGCGACTTCGCAAGCCCGGCACGTGGACGTTCTCGGTCGCCGGCGACGAGGCCGACTTCGGCGCCTCGGGCGTGAGCGCCGCCGGCTACGGCCAGACCTTCGACGTGCACTGGCGCGGCCGGACGGCCCGCTCCGGCGTCCAGCTGCCGGGCCGGCACAACGTGGCCAACGCCCTGCTGGCCATCGCCGCCCTGGTCGCGGTCGGCGTCGACTTCGAGCTCGCCGCCCGCGCGGTGGCCGGTGCGCCGGGCTCGCCGGGCCGCATGGAGCGGGTCGACGCCCCCGGCGAGGTGGTCGGCGTGGTCGACTACGCGCACAAGCCCGACGCCATGGTCGAGGTGCTGCGGGCCCTGCGGGCGCTCGCCGCCACCCGGGGCGGGCGGGTGCTGTGCGTGGTCGGGGCCGGCGGCGACCGGGACCGGGGCAAGCGCCCGCTCATGGGCCGGGCCGCGGCCGAGGGGGCCGACCTCGTGATCGTCACCGACGACAACCCGCGCACCGAGGACCCGGCGGCGATCCGGGCCGGGGTGCTGGCCGGCGCGGCCGACGGGCCGGCCGCGGTGGTGGAGGTCGGCGGCCGGCGGGCCGCGATCGACTATGCGGTCGAGCACGCCAAGCCAGGAGACGTCATCGCCGTGCTGGGCAAGGGCCACGAGCGCGGGCAGGAGATCAACGGCGAGGTGCTGCCGTTCGACGACCGCGTCGAGCTCGCGGCGGCGCTGCGGGAGGGGCCGGCATGATCCCGTTGTCGCTGGGGGAGATCGCCGGCATCGTCGGCGGGCGGCTGCACGACGGCGACGCCGAGGCGGTCGTCGGCGGGCCCGTGGAGTACGACTCGCGCAAGGTCGGGCCGGGCGGGCTGTTCGTCGCGTTCGCCGGCGCCAAGGTCGACGCGCACGAGTTCGGGCCCAAGGTGATGGCCGACGGCGCCGTGGGCGTCCTCGGCAGCCGGCCCATTCCCGGCGTGCCCACGATCGTGGTCGAGGACCCGCGCCACGCCCTCGGGCTGCTCGCCCGGGCCGTGCTCGACCGGCGGCCCGACATCACCGTCGTGGCGATCACCGGCTCCTCGGGCAAGACCAGCACCAAGGACCTCATCGCCCGGCTGCTCTCGGCGCACGGCCCGACCGTCGCGACCGCCGGGTCGGAGAACAACGAGCTGGGCACGCCGTACACCGTGCTCAAGGCCTCCGCGCAGACCCGCTTCCTCGTGCTCGAGATGGGGGCGCGGGGGGCCGGGCACCTGCAGTACCTCTGCGAAATCGCCCCTCCGGACGTCTCCGTCGTGCTCAACGTGGGCGTGGCCCACATCGCGGAGTTCGGCTCCGTCGAGGGCATCGCGCAGGCCAAGGGCGAGCTGGTCGAGGCGCTCGGGCCCGACGGTGTGGCCGTGCTCAACGCCGACGACGAGCGGGTGCGCGCCATGGCCGCCCGCACGCGCGCCCGGGTGGTGCTCGCCGGCGAGGCGCCCGACGCGCAGGTGCGCGCGACCGGCGTGGCCGCCTCGGACCGCGGCCGCTTCGGCTTCACCCTGCACATCCCCGGCGCCGACCCGGTGCCGGTGCGCCTCGGCGTCGCCGGTCGCCACAGCGTCGGCAACGCGTTACTCGCTGCGGCCGTCGCGTCGCACGCCGGCATCGAACCGGCCGCGATCGCCGCGGGACTCGGCGATCTAGAGGGTTTGTCGACCCGAAGGATGGATGTCTTCGACCGTGCCGACGATGTCACGGTCATCGACGACTCGTACAACGCCAACCCGGCGTCCATGGCGGCGGCGCTGCGCGCGCTCGTCGAGGTGGCCGGCGGGCGGCGCAAGATCGCGGTGCTCGGCTTCATGGCGGAGCTCGGCGAGTACGAGCGAGCCGGTCACGAAGAGGTCGGTCGCCTCGCCGCGGAGCTCGGCGTCGATCGTCTCGTGGCCGTCAGCGAGCAGGCCGCGCCGATCCTGGACGGGGCGGCCGCCGTGGCGAGTTGGGGAGGAGACTCGGTGCTCGTGACCGATCAGGAGGCCGCCGTGGCGCTGCTGCGCGCCGAGCTGCTTCCGCGCGACGTGGTCCTCGTCAAGGGATCGCGGTACCGGACCTGGGCCGTTGCCGACGCCCTGCGTTCCGAAGGCGCCCAGAAGTGAGGGCCGTCTTCGTCGCGGCCTTCGTGGCGTTTCTCATCTCGCTGTTCGGCACGCCGATCGCGATCAGGTACTTCACCCGCCTGAAGGCCGACCAGCCCATCCGCACCGAGGGCCCGCAGACCCACCTCGGCAAGAAGGGCACGCCCACCATGGGCGGCGTGGTGTTCATCTTCGCCACGCTCGTCGCCTACACCGGCGGCCACATCGCCCTCACCACCCTGCCCAACGAGCAGCTGCGCCCGGCCGGACCCACCGCCACCGCCGTCGTGCTGCTCGGGCTGTTCGTCTTCACCGGCCTGCTGGGCTTCCTCGACGACTACCTCAAGGTCGCCAAGCGCAACAGCGACGGGCTCAACAAGCGCGGCAAGCTCATCGGCCAGGCGCTCATCGGCGCCATCTTCGGCGCGATCGCCCTCTACGTGCCGGCCACCCAGACCGGGCACCAGGTCGTCACCACGGTGGCGAGCCCGAAGCTGTCGTGGGTGCACGACGTCGACTGGCTGAACATCACCAAGATCGGCGCCGTGATCTTCTTCGTGTTCGTGGTCATGTCGATGTCCAACGCGGTGAACCTCACCGACGGCCTCGACGGCCTGGCCACCGGCACCTCGATCCTCGTGCTCGTCAGCTACATGGCGATCGCGTTCTGGCAGTACCGCCACTGGTGCGCCGACCCGTCGTACAACGCCGGCTACTGCTACGACGTGCGCGACCCGCTGGAGATGGCGCTGATCGCCGGGGCCGCCGTCGGCGCGCTCGTGGGCTTCCTGTGGTGGAACACCTCACCGGCCCGGATCTTCATGGGCGACACCGGCTCCATGGCGCTGGGCTCGCTCATCGCCGGCCTGGCCGTGGCGACCAAGACGATCCTGCTGCTGCCCCTGCTCGGCCTGCTCTTCGTCATCATCGTGGTCACCTGGGTGATGCAGATCGGCTCGTACCGCACCACGGGCAAGCGCATCTTCCGGATGGTCCCGCTGCAGCACCACTTCGAGCTGGCCGGCTGGAGCGAGGTCAACATCGTCGTCCGCTTCTGGATCATCGCGGGCCTCGGCGTCGCGGCCGCCCTCGGCCTGTTCGCCGCGGACTTCCTGAGGGTCATGAGCGGCGCTTCGTAGTGGGCGCGAAGCGGCCATGGGGGGTCCGGGGTGGGAACCCCCCGGTTCGTGTCCGCGCGAAGCGCGCACAAGGTTGGCCTGTCAGCGCTTCGTAGTGGGCGCGAAGCGGCCATGGGGGGTCCGGGGTGGGAACCCCCCGGTTCGTGTCCGCGCGAAGCGCGCACAAGGTTGGCCTGTCAGCGCTTCGTAGTGGGCGCGAAGCGGCCATGGGGGGTCCGGGGTGGGAACCCCCCGGTTCGTGTCCGCGCGAAGCGCGCACAAGGTTGGCCTGTCAGCGCTTCGTAGTGGGCGCGAAGCGGCCATGGGGGGTCCGGGGTGGGAACCCCCCGGTTCGTGTCCGCGCGAAGCGCGCACAAGGTTGGCCTGTCAGCGCGTCGTAACCACACCGGGCGTGCGTCGCCGGGAATGATGGGCGTCATGAGGAGCGACGGGGAGGAAGTTCCGAACAGCGGATGGGCCGGTAATTTCGTCGGTACCCTCCGTGGTCTTCTGGATCGCCCGCTCGCGTCCTACTACCTGCTGCTGTCCAGCGTCGGGCTGCTCGTGTTCATCGGCCTGGTCATGGTCTTCTCCGTGACCAGCGTCGACAACTTCGCGACCACGGGCAGTCCGTTCACCTCGATCGTCAAGCAGGCGCTCTTCGCGCTCGTCGGCCTGCTCGCGTTCTGGGTCTGCCAGCGGCTGCCGGTGCGCACCTTCCGCGCCGTCGCCATCCCGCTGCTGCTGACCGCGTTCCTGCTCATGTGCTTCGTCGACCTCATGGGCTGGGTCGCCGCCCGGCGCACCCCGCCCGGCGCGAAGGTCCAGGCGATCCACCTCGGGCCGATCTACGTCGACGACCTGTGGCTGCACGTCGGCGCGTTCCAGCTGCAGCCGGCCGAGCTGGCCAAGTTCGCCCTGGTGATCTGGGGCGCCGACCTGCTGGTGCGCAAGGGTCGCACGATCTTGTCGTGGCGCGAGCTGCTCATGCCGCTGTTCCCGGTCACCGTCACGCTGCTGCTCCTGGTCGGGTACAACGACCTCGGCTCGATGATCTGCATGGTCGTGCTCTTCACCGGGCTGCTGTGGGCGGCCGGGGCGCGGCTGCCGGTCTTCGCCTGGCTCGGCGGGCTGTTCACCGCCGGCGTCGTGGCCCTCATCCTGCTGCCGGCGCACAAGGACTACCGGCTGGACCGGCTCAAGGTCTTCTTCGACCCGAGCATCGACCCGAAGGCCGAGGGCGGGCGGTACCAGTACCTGCACGGCCTGTGGGCGGTCGCCGAGGGCGGCTGGTTCGGCGTCGGGCTCGGCCAGGGCAACCTCAAGTGGGGCCGGCTGCCCAACGCGCACAACGACTTCATCTTCGCCATCGTCGCCGAGGAGCTCGGCGTGGTCGGCTGCATGGTGGTCCTGCTGCTGTTCGGGATGCTGACGTACACCGGCCTGCGCATCGCCCGCCGCGTCGAGGACCCGTTCCGCCGGCTCGTCGCCGCCTCGATCACGATCTGGTTCGTCGGCCAGGCGATCATCAACATCGGCGGCGTCGTCGGCCTGATGCCGATCACCGGGCTGCCGCTGCCGTTCATCTCCGACGGCGGCAGCGCCCTCGTGGTCGCGCTCGGCGCCGCCGGGATCCTCACCTCGGCCGCCCGGGCCGAGCCGGACTGCGCGCGAGCCATGCACGCGCGTCCGCCGCGGAAATGGGTGCGACTACTCTGGGCGCCGTTGCCGCCGCTTCCGCGCGCCCGCGAGGACGGCGACGGCACCGACCCCTCGACACGCACGGCGGGCCGGCCGGCGGTGAGTTCGACGCTCGCCGGGTCGCCCCGCGGAAGGAGCACCTGATGGCAGCGCTGCGCTCGGTGGTGCTGGCCGGCGGAGGCACGGGCGGGCACATCTACCCGCTGCTCGCCTTCGCCGACTGCCTGCGCAGGCACGACCCCGGCGTCCGCATCACCTGCATCGGGTCGCCCAGCGGGATGGAGAACGACATCATCCCGCAGCGCGGCTACGAGCTGCGCCACGTCCCGGCGTACCAACTGCCCCGCTCGGTCAACATGAACCTGGTCCGCACCCCGGACCGGATGTGGAAGGCGGCCCGGGCCACCCGCGCGATCATGGACGAGGTCAACGCCGACGTCGTCGTCGGCTTCGGCGGCTACGTCTCCGTCCCGGCCTACCTCGCGGCCTGGCGGCGCAAGACGCCGACGGTGATCCACGAGGTCAACGTCCCCATCGGCGTGGCCAACAAGATGGGCATGCGGTTCACCAAGAACATCGTGCTGGGCTTCCCGCACCAGCGGGCGCAGATGCCCGCGGTGGCGGACGCCGAGGTCGTCGGGGTGCCGCTGCGGCAGAACATCGCCACGCTGGACCGGGCGGCGCTGCGGGCGCGGGCGCGGGCCTACTTCGGCCTGGCCCCGGACCTGCCGACGCTGTTCGTCTTCGGCGCCTCCTCCGGCGCGCGCTCGATCAACAACGCGGTGGCCGGCGCGGCGAAGGCGATCACCTCCGCCGGGGTACAGGTGCTGCACATCATCGGCGCCCGCAACGAGGACTTCGAGGTGCCCTCGGGCCTGGCCGCGCCGTACGTGCGGATCAAGTTCCTCTCCGAGATGGAGCTCGGCTACGCCGCGGGCGACCTCGCCCTCTGCCGGGGTGGCGCGATGACCTGCGCGGAGACCGCGGCGATCGGCATGCCGGCGGTTTACGTGCCGCTGCCGTGGGGCAACGGCGAGCAGCGGCGCAACGCACTGCCGGTGGTCGAGGCCGGCGGCGGCCTGATCGTCGAGGACGGCGACCTGTCGCCCGAGCTCATCGCGGACACCGTGGTGCCGCTGGTGCGCGACGGTCACCGGCTCGCCGCGATGAGCCGCGCGGCCGCCGGATACGGCCGCCGCGACGGCGACGAGGCCCTTCGTCGGTACGTCATGAAGGTGGTCGGAGCACAGTGAGCGGTACGGAGCGAAGCGCCGCCCGGTCTGGGTCGACCGTCGCGAAGCCTCGTCGAGCCAGACTGGGCGTTGGGGCCGCTCACCATGAGCACAGCTTTGGAGCTCATGCGGCGCCGGAGCGAAGCGGAGGTGTCGCATGAGTAACGGGCTGACCGCGGAGGACCTGGGCAAGGTCCATCTCGTCGGGGTGGGCGGGGTCGGCATGAGCGGGCTCGCCCGCCTGCTGCTCACCCGCGGCATCCCGCTGTCGGGCAGCGAGCTCAAGGAGTGGCCCCAGCTGGCGGCGCTCAAGGCGCTCGGCGGGACCATCTACCGCACCCACGAGGCGTCCAACCTCGACGGCGTGGACACGGTCGTCTACTCCACGGCCATCCCGCGCGACCACATCGAGCTGGTGACCGCCCGGGAGCGGGGCCTGCGGCTCATGCACCGCTCGGAGGCGCTCGCCGCCACGATGACGGGCCGGCGCGCCATCGCCGTGGCCGGCACGCACGGCAAGACCACGACGACGTCGATGATCACGCTGATCCTGCAGCACGCCAATCTCGACCCGTCGTTCGTGATCGGCGGCGAGATCTCGGCGGCCGGCTCCAGCGCCCACCACGGCAGCGGCGAGCTGTTCGTGGCCGAGGCGGACGAGAGCGACCGCTCCTTCCTGCTGTACACCCCCCATGTCGCGGTCGTCACGAACATCGACGCCGACCACCTCAACACCTACGGCGACCTGCAGGGCCTCGAGGATGCGTTCGTCGAGTTCTGCGGCCGGGTCGAGCCGGGCGGGTTCGTGGTGACGTGCGCCGACGACGCCGGGGCCATGCGGATGGCCGTGCGGGCCCGGGCGGCCGGCGCCGACGTCGTCACGTACGGCACCGCGCCCGACGCCGACCTGCGCATCAGCGAGGTCCGCTCGTCGGCCAACGGCGTGCGCTACGTGGCCCACTACGAGGGCGCGTCGCTGGGCGAGGTGTTCCTGCCGGTGCCGGGCGCCCACCTGGGGCTCAACTCGGCCGGGGCGATTCTCACCGCGCTGCGGCTGGGCGTGGCCCCGGAGACGGCGATCGAGACGCTCGCGACGTTCCCGGGCGTGCGCCGCCGGTTCGAGTTCAAGGGCTCCGAGGCCGGGGTGCGGGTCTACGACGAGTACGCCTACCACCCGGTGCCGATCGCCGCGGCCCTGCGCACGCTGCGCGAGGTCGCCGGCGACGGGCGGCTCCTCGTGGTGTTCCAGCCCTACCGGGTGTACCGCACCCGCGACTTCCAGGCCGAGATCGCCGCGGGCCTGTCGCTCGCCGACGAGGCCGTGATCATGGAGGTCTTCGGGCCCGGCGAGGTGCGCGAGCCGGGGGAGGGCGGCGTGGCGCTCACCGCCGCCGTCGACCTGCCGGAGGCGCAGAAGGTGTTCGTGCCGTACTGGGAGGACGTGCCCGGGGAGGTCGTCGCCCGCGTGCGCGAGGGCGACGTCGTCGTCACCATGGGCGCGCCGCCGATCTCGCTCATGGGCGACGAGCTGCTGGCGGCGCTCAAGGGCGACGCGGAGCCCGAGGGGTACGTCGGCCGGCACTCCCGAGCCGACGACTGAGCCGGCCTTGACGCAGACGCGCGGCTGGCGGCTGGTCCTGGCCCCTCGCGACGCACCCCAGTCGGTGCGGCGGTTCGCGAAGCGGGCCCGGCAGCGCCGCCTCCGCGCGGCCCTGCCCTGGCTGGTGGCGCTGGGCGTGCTCGCGCTGCTCGGCGGGGCGGCGGCGGTCGTCTACCTGACCCCGGCCCTCGGCGTCGATCGGATCGAGGTCACCGGCGCCTCCGTTCTGGACCCGGATGCGGTACGCCGGGCCGCCGGCGTCCGCACCGGCACCCCGCTGCCGAGGCTGAACCTGCCGGCCGTCGAGCGGCGCATCGGCGCGCTCAAGCCCGTGCGGGCGGCGCACGTCTCGGCGCGCTACCCGCACACGCTTGTCGTGGCCGTGCAGGAGCGCACCGCGATCGCCGTGGTGCCCAAGGTCGGCGGGTTCACGCTGCTGGACGCCGACGGCATGGCGTTCCTGCCCGTCGACGCGGCCCCGCCCGGGCTGCCGTCGATCCGGGTGGCCCAGCCCGAGCCCGGCGACGCCAGCACGATGAGCGCGCTGACCGTGCTCGCGGCGCTGCCGCCGGCGATCCGCGCGCAGATGGTGGCGCTGGTCGCCGAGTCGCCGACCCGGATCCGGCTCGAGCTGACCGACGAGCGGCTGGTGATCTGGGGCGACGCGACCCAGAACGCGGCGAAGGTCCGGGTGGTGCAGAACGCGAAGATCGAGCCGGGCCGCACGCTCGACGTGAGCGCGCCCGGGGTGCTGGTCGAGAAGTGAGCCGGGAGCCGGTGCCGTTCGTCGGCGGGGAATCCGAGCTGCTGGCCGGCTGGCTCGAGTTCCACCGCGCGACCGTGCACGCCAAGTGCGCGGGCCTGGCCGAGGCCGACGCGTGGCGGGCGCCGCTGCCGGCCAGCCCGCTGACCACCGCCGCCGGGCTCGTGCAGCACCTGACGGCGGTGGAGTCGTACTGGTTCGAGCGGGTGGTCGCCGGGCTCGACGTGCCGCGGCACTGGACCGACGAGGACCCCGACCTGGAGTGGCGCCCGCGGCCCGGGTCCGGGCTGGCGGAGGCGCTGGCCGCGTACGCCGCCCAGTGCGAGACCTCGCGCCGGCTCGTCGCCGGCCTCGACCCCGATGCGCTGTGCGCCGGGCGGCGCCACGGGCATCTCGTGTCGGTCCGGTGGGTGCTTCTGCACATGATCGAGGAGACCGCCCGTCACAACGGGCACCTTGACGCCGTTAGGGAAATCGTCGACGGCGTCGTGGGCGATTAGCCGACACGCCGGGGCGTGGTCCTTGGATCACGACAGTCGGGCCCTTACCTTGCGATAAGGCATTAGTTGACATAACTATAAGCCTCTAGTAAAGGGTGAGGGTTTGCGGGACCCCCATCCGGTGCGTTCGCATTTGGCGGACGCCGCCCGTCGCGGGGTCGGGCTCGGGGCAGGTCCCACCGTGGGGCCGGAACCGGGTTACCAGTTCGACGACTCCGGACAGGATCGGCGCTCGCCAACCTCGAAAGGAAAGGTGGTCCGATGACACATCCGCACAACTATCTCGCGGTCATCAAGGTCGTCGGCATCGGCGGCGGCGGGGTCAACGCCGTCAATCGCATGATCGAGGTTGGCCTCAAGGGCGTCGAGTTCATCGCGATCAACACCGACGCCCAGGCCCTGCTGATGAGCGACGCCGACGTCAAGCTCGACGTCGGTCGGGAACTGACCCGCGGGCTTGGTGCCGGCGCCAATCCCGATGTCGGCAAGAATGCGGCCGAAGACCACCGGGACGAGATCGAAGAGGTGCTCAAGGGCGCCGACATGGTCTTCGTCACCTGCGGCGAGGGCGGCGGCACGGGCACCGGCGGCGCGCCCGTCGTGGCCAACATCGCGCGAAAGCTCGGCGCGCTGACCATCGGTGTGGTCACCCGGCCGTTCTCGTTCGAGGGCAAGCGCCGGCAGGTGCAGGCCGAGGCGGGCATCGAGGAGCTGCGCAACCAGTGCGACACGCTCATCGTGATCCCCAACGACCGGCTGCTGGCCCTGGGCGACCGCGGCATCAGCATGATGGACGCGTTCCGCCAGGCCGACCAGGTCCTGCTCTCCGGTGTCCAGGGCATCACCGACCTGATCACCACGCCGGGCCTCATCAACCTCGACTTCGCCGACGTCAAGAGCGTCATGAGCGGCGCCGGGAGCGCCCTCATGGGCATCGGCAGCGCCCGCGGTGACAACCGCGCGGTCGAGGCCGCCGAGTCGGCGATCTCCAGCCCGCTGCTCGAGCAGAGCATGGACGGCGCGCGCGGCGTGCTGCTGTCGATCGCCGGCGGGTCCGACCTGGGCCTGTTCGAGATCAACGACGCGGCGCAGCTCGTCACCGACGCCGCGCACCCGGACGCCAACATCATCTTCGGCGCGGTCATCGACGACGCGCTCGGCGACGAGGTGCGCGTCACGGTCATCGCGGCCGGCTTCGACGGGGGCGCCCCCGCCTACCGGCCGATCGAGGCGCGGGCCCCGCGCACGTCGCACGGCCCGCAGCACAGCCAGCCCAAGGAGCAGCCGGTGCCGGAGCGCCAGGCGCCGCCGCCGCCCCGGCGGGTCCTGTTCGACGACGTCGACGTGCCGGACTTCCTCAAGAACGGCGCGTGATTGCGCTCTGCTTGAATTGGGTAGGCCGCTGGGGCGGCCTACCCATCGGCATTTCAGGGGGAGTTTTCGTGGATGCGCGCACCGAGCAGATCGCGGCCAATCTCGCCGCGGTGCGCGAGCGCATTGCGACGGCCTGCCGCAACGCCGGCCGCGAGCCGGAATCGGTCACCCTGGTGGCCGTCACGAAGACCTATCCGGCCGAAGACGTCGCCCGCCTGGCCGAGCTCGGCGTGCGCGACGTCGGCGAGAACCGCGACCAGGAGGCGGCTCCCAAGGCCGCCGCCGTGCCCGGCGTGCGGTGGCACTTCGTCGGGCAGCTGCAGCGCAACAAGGCCCGCTCGGTGGCCGGCTACGCCGACGTCGTGCACTCGGTCGACAGCCTGCGGCTGGTCGAGGCGCTCAGCGACGCCGCGGCCAGGGCGGAGCGCGACACGCCGCTGGGCGCCCTCGTCCAGGTGAGCCTCGACGACGACGAGCACCGCGGCGGCGCGCTCACCGGCCAGGTCGAGAAGGTCGCCGAGGCGATCACGGCGAGCCCGCATCTGCGGCTGCTCGGCGTCATGGCGGTGGCGCCGCTGGACTGGACGCCCGACGAGGCATTCGGGCGGCTCGCGGCGATGTCGGCGCGGATTCGGCAGCGCTTTTCCGGTGCGCACGGCGAACCGGACTGGATTTCCGCGGGCATGAGCGACGACCTTGAATCCGCGATTTTGCACGGCTCGACACATGTCCGTGTCGGCAGCGCATTGCTCGGAAAACGCACCCCACTGGGGTAGCCTGACCGCGGGAACGGAAAAACTACACGGGTGTGGTTCTGCGCCGGCGGGGCGGTGTCGCACAACGTGAACGGTGGCACCGACAACGGGGGGAAGTGCCGCATGGCGGTGGACGGAGGAGCTCGCATGGGTGCTCTGCGCAGGGCGGGCGTCTGGCTCGGTCTCGTCGAGGACGAGGACGATCGTGGCTATGACGATCGTCATTACCGCTATGGCGACGACATGCTCGACGACGAGGACGAGGTCGACGAGGTCCCGGCGCCGCGCTCCCGCACGTCCTCCGACCGGCTGTCCACCTCCGACCGGCTGTCCGCCTCCGAGCGCCTGAGCGCCTCCGACCGCCTCGGCTCGTCCGACCGGCTGTCGGCCTCCGAGCGCCTGAGCGCGTCCGAGCGCGTCTCCGAGCGGCTGTCCGCGGCCGACCGGCTCGAGGCCGGCGCCGCGAGCCGGGCCGGCACCGTGCGCTCGATCACCCGCCCGACCACGTCGGTCAGCTACCCGACGCGCGACAATCTCGCGCTGGCCCCGTCGAGCTCGATCCGGGAGCGCGCCCACGTGGAAGAGGAGAGCGACGACCGCCGCTACGCGATCACGACGCTGCACCCCACTACCTACAACGAGGCGCGCACGATCGGCGAGCACTTCCGCGACGGCGTCCCCGTGATCATGAACCTCACCGAAATGGATGAGGCGGACGCCAAACGTTTGGTCGACTTTGCCGCCGGGCTCGTATTCGGCCTGCGTGGTAACTTCGAGCGCGTGACCAACCGAGTCTTCCTGCTCTCACCGGCAAATGTCCAGGTCACCGCAGAGGACAAAGCTAAGATCGCCGAGGGCGGGTTCTTCAACCAGAGCTGATGCGAGGACTCAGAGACCGTGGTGTCCATCACCTTGCAGATCGTGCATCTGCTGCTCTACCTCTTCTTGGTGGCGCTCCTCGCACGCTTCGTGATGGGCTACGTCATCCAGTTCGGACGCCGCTGGCAGCCCGGCCGGGGCGCCGCGGCGGCGCTCGAAGTGGTGTGGAGCGTCACCGATCCGCCGCTCAAAGCGTTGAGGCGGGTGATTCGTCCGCTGCGTATTGGTACCGTGGCCGTGGACCTGTCTTCGCTTGTGCTGCTGGTTATCCTGTTCGTGCTGATGTACGTCGTGTTAGGGCGGCTGATCGCGGCGTTCTCGTGACACGCACCGCTCGGCGGCCACGCGGCCGCAACTGACCCGAGGAGTTTCGATGCCGCTGACCCCGGCCGACGTTCACAACGTCGCCTTCAAGAAGCCCCCTATCGGCAAGCGGGGCTACGACGAGGAGGAGGTCGACGCCTTCCTCGACGAGGTCGAGCGTGAGCTCGCCCGGCTGATCGAAGAGAACAACGAGCTGCGCGCGCAGCTCGAGCGCGGCGGCGGTCCGGCCCGCGGGGCCACCGGTGCCGGTGGCGACGCTCGCCTCGCGGCGGAGCTCGCCGACCTCAAGTCGCAGTTCGAGCGCGTCCAGCGCGAGAAGACCTCCGCCGAGCAGGCCGCTCGCGGCATGCAGCAGGAGCTGGACCAGATCCGCGCCCAAGGCGGCCCCAGCGGCGCCGGCGACGGCGAGCAGCAGGCCCTGCGCGTGCTGATGATGGCCCAGCGCACCGCCGACGACCACGTGTCGGACGCCCGCCGCGAGGCCGACAAGCTTCTCTCCGAGGCCCGCACCAAGGCCGAGGAGGTCACGCGCGACGCGCGGGCGAAGGCCGACGCGCTCGAGCGGGACGCCCGCCAGCGCCACCAGGAGGCGATGGGCGGCCTCGACGCCAAGCGCACCGCGCTGCAGAAGCACATCGAGGAGCTCAAGCAGTTCGAGCGGGAGTACCGCACGCGCCTCAAGGCGTACCTGGAGAGCCAGCTGCGCGACCTCACGGGCCGCGAGCAGAGCCTCGAGGCCGAGATGGCCGCGCGCGGCGAGGGCGCGGCGCGTCCCGCCGTCGGTGGCGGTCTCGCCACGGCCGGCCTCGCGGGCGGCTACGAGGGCGCCGGTCGCTGACCGGCCCCGGCGGCACCCGTACGAGTGAACTAGCGGCACAGAGCAGGCGGCCGTCGAGCAGTTGAGGCCCGGCCGGTCAATGCGACACGCGGCGCCCCAGTCGAAATTCGACTGGGGCGCCCGTCGCTTCTGGGAGACTTCCGACTGCTTCGTTCGTTGTACCGGCTGAGAGACACTCGCCCGGAGAGGCTCTGCACTCGCCCCGGGATTCGCCTTTGCGGAGGGACAGGGCCGTGATCGTCGGAAGCCTGCTGCTGATCGTGGTGGCCGTCGGCCTGCTCGTGCTGGGACTGCTGCAGGGCTCGGACGCCCTGCTGGTGGCGTCCATCGGGGCGAGCCTGCTGGCCGCGGTCGCGCTGATCGTCGGCGGTCGCCAGGCCGCGGCCGCGCGCTCGGCCCGCACCCGCACCGGGCGGCAGGTGCCGTCGGAGCGCTACGACCCGCTCGCCTCGCACCTCGGCGAGGAGTTCGACCTCGCCGACTCGGGGGAGTTCGGCCGCCGCGCCGAGCGCCAGACCGTGGGGGCGGGGGCCCGCGCCGGCGGCACCACCGGCACGACCTACGGCAGCGCGGCCGGCGGCCGCCCGAGCGGGCCGGTCGTGGCGGACGAGACCGCGATGATGGCGCCCGTGCGCGACGAGCCCGAGCCGGCCGTGCCGGGCCGCGGGGACGACGAGCCGGGGCGCTACGAGGAGTACCCGTCGGGCTACGACCGCGCCGCCGCCGCGTACGACAACGATGATGACGACGATGACGAGTACGACGACGATGAGCCGGCCGACGAGCCGCCGATTCAGCACTCCTCGGCCGCCGACCTCGCCCGCGTCGCCACGCTGGACGCCGATGTCCTGGTGATCGACGGCCGGCCCCGGTACCACGTGCCGTCCTGCCCGCACCTGCTCGGCCGCGAGCACGAGCCGCTGCCGGCGCACGAGGCGGTCGAGCTCGGCTTCACCCCGTGCAGCACCTGCGCCCCCAACGACGTGCTGCTGGCTCGACGCTGAACGGCGGGCTGCTCGCCGCCCGGCGACCGGGATTCCCGCCGTGCGGAGGATCGCCCTCGTTCGGGTGATCCTTCACAATGAGGCGTGACCACGATCGCGATCCGCGTCAAGCCCGGTGCCTCGCGCACCGTGGTGGGCGGGAGCCACCCGGGGCCGTATGGGCCCGCAGTGGTCGTCGCGGTCGGCGCCCGGCCCGTGGAGGGGCAGGCGACCGAGGCGGCCCTGAAGGCGCTGGCCGGCGCCATCGGGGTCCGGCCGTCGGCACTGCGGCTCAAGGCCGGCGCCACGAGCCGCGACAAGCTGGTCGAGCTCGCCGACCCGCCCGACGACCTGCCCGACCGGGTCGCCGAGCTGCTGGCGGGCCGCCGTTGACGCACCAGTTCAACGTCGCGCTTCTGGTCGGCGCGGCGGTCCTGCTGGTCTGCGTCGGCGCCGTGCGCCTGTCGGTCCGTCTGGGACTGCCCAGCCTCCTGGTGTACCTCCTGCTGGGCATCGTGATCGGCGAGGCCGGCTTCGGCATCCGGTTCGCCGACGCCGAGCTGACCCGCACGCTCGGCATCTGCGCGCTCGTCGTGATCATCGCCGAGGGCGGCCTGACGGCCCGCTGGTCGACGCTGCGGCCCGTGCTCGGCCCGGCGGCGGTGCTGTCCACCCTCGGCGTGGTCGTCAGCGTCGCGGTTGTCGGGGCCGTCGTGCACTATGCCCTCGGCGTCGGCTGGCAGCAGGCGCTGCTCTACGGCGCCGTGCTGTCCTCGACCGACGCCGCGGCGGTGTTCTCGACCCTGCGCCGGGTGCCGGTCCGGCCGCGGCTGGCCGCGCTGCTGGAGGCCGAGTCCGGCATCAACGACGCGCCCGTGGTGATCCTCGTCGTGCTGCTGTCCACGGCGCCGGCCGAGCAGGGCGCCTGGTACGTGGAGCTGGGCCTCGTCACCTACGAGCTCGTCGCCGGCGCCGCCATCGGGCTGCTGGTGGGCTTCGGCGGCTCGTGGGCGCTGCGCCGGGCGGCACTGCCCTCGGCCGGCCTGTACCCGCTGGCGGCGATCGGCCTGACCGTGCTCGCCTACGCGGTCGGCTCCGTCGCGCACGCCTCCGGCTTCCTCGCCGTCTACGTCACCGGCGTGGTGCTCGGCAACGCCCGGCTGCCGCACCGGCGGGCCATGCTCGGCTTCGCCGACGGGCTGGCGTGGCTGGCCCAGATCGCGCTGTTCGTGCTGCTGGGCCTGCTCGCCTCGCCGAGCCAGCTGGGCGGCGCCGTGCTCACCGCGCTCGTCGTCGGCCTGGTGCTGGTCCTCTTCGCCCGGCCGCTGTCGGTTCTGCTCAGCGTCGCGCCGTTCGCGCTGACCAGCTCCGGGTTCGGCTGGCGCGACCAGGCCTTCCTGTCCTGGGCCGGCCTGCGGGGGGCGGTGCCGGTCGTGCTGGCCACCATCCCGCTCACGGCCGGCGTGCCCGGCGCCCAGGACCTCTTCAACGTGGTGTTCGTCCTGGTCGTGATCTACACGGCGGCGCAGGGCGTCACGCTGCCCCCGGTCGCGCGCCGCCTCGGCGTCACCGCGCCCGCCGAGCCCACGGACCTGCAGGTGGAGGCGGCCCCGCTGGAGCGCATGGGGGCCGATCTGCTGCAGGTCGACGTGCCGACCGGCTCGAAGCTCAACGGCGTGCACGTGGACGAGTTACGATTGCCTGTCGGTGCGGTCGTGACGCTCGTGCTGCGCGACGGCGGCGCGTTCGTGCCGGCGCCGGAGACTCGCCTGAAGGACCGCGACAGCCTCCTGATCGTCACCACTGAGCAGGTTCGCGACGTCGCGGAGCGGCGGCTGCGGGCCGTGAGCAGGCGGGGAAGGCTTGCCCGCTGGTTTGCCGAACATGGCGAGGATCGGCGCCAATAGTTGATCCAATTGGCCCGAATACGTGTGGCGCGTTTGTAGGACGCGTGTACATTCCGTATTCTTGCCAGCCACTGGAGTGCGCGACCGCGCGTCGCGCGCCCATTTTGCATCTGGGGGAGCCATGGCCGAGCGGGCTGGTGCCGCGCCAAAGGGGCGGTCAGCAAGCGGCGCCGGGCGGGGTAACGCCGCCGATGTGACGGGTGTGACCACTGTGACAACAGCACAGAAACCCGCCACTAGGCAAGCCACGTCCGGGACTTCGTCGCGGGCCAAGAGCGCGAACGCGGCATCGGGCCGGACGGCCAGGCGTTCGGGGGAGCGGGCGCAGCCGCCCGCTGAGAAAATGGCGGCGGCCCAGGGGACCACTGGCCGTACCGCCGGCAGGACCAGCACGACCAGCACCAGGAAAGCGCCGACCACGTCAACCGCCGCCCGTGCGGCCGAGGGAGCCACCATGGCCAAGACCGCAGAACCGAAGACCACCGCGGCCAAGACCGCTGGGGCGAAGCCCGCCCGTGGCACGCGCACGGCAGCCGAGACCGAGAAGATCCGCGTTGCCCTGATCGAGCGGCGGGACGAGCTCAAGGCGGAGCACGACCAGACCCTGCTCGAGATCCACGAGCTGCAGCAGCACCGGCTCACCGACTCGGCCGGCGACGACCAGGCCGACACCGGCACCAAGACCGGCGAGCGCGAGCAGGAGATCACCATCGCCAACAACCTGGCGGAGCGGGTCTCGCAGGTCGAGCGGGCCCTGGAGCGCCTCGACGAGGGCGGCTACGGCTGGTGTGAGAAGTGCGGCAACGCCATCCCGGTCGAGCGGCTGGCCGCTTTCCCGTCCGCTACGCTCTGCGTCACCTGCAAGCAGTTGGAGGAGCGGCGCTGACCACCCAGGACCCCACCCAGGATCGGACGACCGAGGCCGCGACGGGGTCGCGGACCCGGGCCTGGACAGTCTTCGGCCTTGTCGCGATCGCGGTCGTCGCGATCGACCTGGCCGTCAAGCAGTGGACCACCTCGACGATCGCGCACCGGGAGCCGCTCAAGCTCCTGGACGGGCTGATCTACGTCATCTACACGCGAAACAGCGGTGCGGCGTTCAGCATGTTTCGCGACCAGACGTGGATCTTCCCGCTGATCGCGATCGGCGTGATCTGCTGGCTGTTCTGGATGATCAAGGGCACCCTGTCGGCCGCCTGGGCGGTCGCGCTGGGGCTCATCCTGGGCGGGGCCGCGGGCAACCTCGGCGACCGGCTGTTCCGTGCGCCCGGGCCCTTCCGGGGCCACGTGGTGGACATGTTCAGCTTCCTGGACGACCACGCGGGCCACTTCCCGGTGTTCAACATCGCGGACTCGGCCCTGACGGTCGGGGTGGCCCTGGCGATCCTGCTGGAGTTCATGGGCCGCCGGCGCGACGGGACGCGGGTCAAGCGCAATGCGTGAGGTTCGCTCGCTGCCGGTGCCCGACGGGCTCGACGGCACGCGGCTCGACCAGGCGCTGACCCGGCTGTTCGGCCTGAGCCGGACGGTCGCGGCGGACCTGGTCGAGGCCGGCGACGTCGCCGTCGACGGCGAGGTCCGCGCGAAGTCGGAGAAGGTCCGCGCCGGCGCCTGGCTCGAGGTCACGCTGCCCGCCCCGCCGGGCGCGGTGGCCGTCGAGGCGGTCCCGGTCGACGGCCTCGTGGTCGTGTACAGCGACGACGACATCGTCGTGGTCGACAAGCCGGTCGGCGTGGCGGCCCACCCGAGCCCCGGCTGGACCGGCCCGACCGTGATCGGCGGGCTGGCGGCGATGGGGCAGACGGTCGCCACCAGCGGCGCGGCCGAGCGGCAGGGCGTCGTGCACCGGCTCGACGTCGGCACGACCGGGCTCATGGTGGTGGCGAAGAGCGAGTCCGCCTACAGCGCCCTCAAGCGGGCGTTCAAGGCCCGCGAGGTCGAGAAGCGGTACCACGCGGTCGTCCAGGGCCACCCGGACCCGCTGCGCGGCACCATCGACGCGCCGATCGACCGGCACCCGAACCACGACTACAAGTTCGCGGTCGTCTCCGGCGGCCGGCCGAGCGTCACGCACTACGACACGATCGAGGCGTTCCCGGCGGCGAGCCTGCTCGACATCAAGCTCGAGACCGGGCGCACGCACCAGATCCGGGTGCACTTCTCGGCGCTGCGCCATCCCTGCGTGGGCGACCTGACGTACGGCGCGGACCCGACCCTGGCGGCCCGGCTCGGGCTGTCTCGGCAGTGGCTGCACGCGCGGGAGCTGGGCTTTCTGCACCCGCGCAGCGGCGACTACGTGTCCTTCGTGAGCGAGTACCCCAAGGACCTGGCGGCGGCGCTCGAGATCCTCGGCGCCGCCGCCTGATCCTGCCTGCTTACGCCAGCGTGATGTCGTCGGCGTAGATGGTGCCGGTGCCGTACCAGCCGTGCACCCACACCTTGATCGACGCCGAGCTGCCGGTGTTGACCGTGACGGTCAGCTTCGTCCAGCTCGAGCCGCCCGGCGTCCACGTGCTCGTGTCGCCGGCCCCCGTCGTGGCCCCCAGGAACGCGTAGCTGCCCTGCACCCAGGCGGTCAGGGTGTACGCGTGGTTGGCCTGGACCGCGACCGTCTGGCTGCACGTGGCGTTGTCGGAGCTGGACGCGGCGGCCTTGAGGGCCTTCGTCCCGCCGTGCACCGGCGTGCTCACGACGCTGCACAGCGAGCCGGTCCACGGGCTCAGGCTGCCGGTCTCGAAGTTGCCGTTGACCAGGCCGTTGCCGGGCGGGGTGCTGCTGCTGCGGCTCGGGCTCGGCGACGTGCTCGGGCTGCGGCTCGGGCTCGGCGACGTGCTGGCGCTGCGGCTGGGGCTCGGCGACGAGGTGCTGCCGCCGCTGGTGAACGGCGCGAAGATGTGCGAGAAGTCCCAGGTGCTCTGGGAGATGCCCGAGCACGTGTCCGACGCCGCGCCGCCCGGGCAGCCGCCGTTGTCGCGCTGGAGCGCCCAGAACGACAGCTCCGCGATGCCCTGCTGGGTGGCCCAGCTGTACACGGCGTTGGCGTCGGCCAGCGTGAAGGTCTCCGCCGGGCCAAAGTCGTCGACGCCGATCATCTCGGTGACGCCGATCATGGACCACAGCTGCTGGCTGGTCTTGCCGGGGTACAACTGCTGCAGTTGCGAGTGCAGCCCGTTCGACGCCGTCTTGGTGTCGTTGGCCATCTGGTGCGGCTGGTTGTCGTAGTAGTCGAACGTCATCTGGTTGACGATGTCGACCCGGGCGTTGTTCGACACCGCGTTGCGCAGCACCGCGAGGCCGCTGTCGGCGAGGCCGCTCGTGGTCGTCGGCAGGGTGTAGACGAACTGGATGGTCCGGCCGTTGGCCGCCGCCCAGTCCTCGACGATCTTGATCGCCTTGTTGCGGCGGTCGATGCCGGCCGAGTTGGTCAGCGAGTTGTCCTCGACGTCCAGGTCGATGCGGGTGACATCGTAGGTCGTGATGACCTTCTCGAACTGCGCCGCGATCTGGTTGACGTCGGTGCAGCTGTCGGCGATCTCGGTGCCGCCGTTGTCGGCCGCGTAGCCGCCGAAGCTGGGGATGACGTCGCCGCCGCGGGCGCGGATGGCGGCGATGTCGCTGCCGAAGGTGGAGCCGGCGATCGGCATGCCGCTGTCGCCGTTCCAGTACACGGTGCACGAGCCCCGGCTGGCGGTCTGGATGAACGCCATCGTCAGGTACTTGTCGCCGGACTGCTGGGACAGGCCGTTGAGGCTGTCGCCGTTGTACGCCTCGAAGTACGGGGCGAACACGTGGGCGGGGATCGCGGTCGCGGCCTGGGCGGACGGCGTGACCGCGAGGAACACGCCGGTGGCGGTGAGCGCCACCGCGGCGGCTCCGAGAGCACGGACCGTGGTCGATCTGCGCATGGGTCCTCTTCTCCGGTGGGGGAGGCTTCTATTAGGAAACCTTCCTGATAGAAATCCTTCACTCAATCGATGTCAAGACCCCATGAGTCACCCTTAAGAAAGCGCTGTGCGACCCTGGCGGGGCGATGAAGCAGCTCCAGCGACTCGACCAGCGCCTCCTTCCGCCGGTCGGCGACGTCCTCGCCCGGATCTTCCGGGGTGCCCAGCGCCTGCGGGCGTTCACGATCGTCGTCGGCGTGCTCGCCGTGACCGCGACACTGCTCGCCGTGCACCGGCCCGAGCGGCCGCGCAGCGACCCGTCCCTCGGCGACGCGCTGCGGGTCGGGGTGGCCGCGGGTGACTCGATCCCGGCGTACATCCAGTCGGGCCGCGACCAGCTGGCCGCGCTGCCGGGTGACGCGCCCACCTACGCGCTCGTGTCCTTCACCGCCTACCTGGCGCCCGACCGGCTGGCGCCGGTGCTCGCGGACGTCTCGGTGTCGAGCGTCTTCGCCCGGGTACCGCTGCCGAAAACGCAGACCGAGCTCGTGCGGCTCGGGGCGTACCGGCTGCCCGACGACGTGGTCACGGCCATGGACGAGACCGCCCGGCGCAAGATCGACGAGGCGCAGCACTACCGCGACCTGCTCGCCCGGGCCGACGACGCCCCGAGCGACACCCGCCAGCGCTACGTCGACGGCGCCATCGTCGCCGACCAGGAGGCGACCGCCTATCGCGAGCACTGCTCGTGTGTCTATGCCGCGGTCGTGTACGCCGGCCCGGCCGCCCTGCGCGCCGTCGCCGCCCGCCCCGAGACCCGCGTGGTCGACCCGATCACCGAGCTGCAACGCCTCGATCGCACGGTGTTCCTGCCCCCGTTGCCCGAGCAGACTACGGTCGCGGAGCCGGTGACCGAGGCCGCCGCGTCCCCCGGTCCGTCCTGAGGCGATATCCCTTCGGCCTGTCGTGCAGTTGATGCAGGGGATGGGCTCGCAGGTGTGGTCCGAATAGTGTTCGGTCCGTAGCCTGAGGTACGGGTTTGCGTGCGCGCGTCGAGGGAGGGTCAGCCGTGGCCGAGGCAGGGTGGGAACGCTCGGCGGAGCCGGCCCGTTGGCGCTCGCTCCTCGATCGGGCGCTGCTCGGCCGGTCGGCCCCAGGTGATCTCGATTACGACGGCCGGTTCGACCGGGCCACCGCCCCGCATCCGCCGTCCCGGCCCTACGATGAAGAGCCAATGAGCAACGGCACCCGCCCCTATGACGCGCCGCCGCGTCGCGGCCCCAGTGTGGAGTACCAGGCGCCGCGCCCGGCCGACCCCACCGAGCAGATGGTGCAGGTCCTGCGCCAGGAGATCCCGACGCCGAAGGTGCTGGCCTTCGCCAACCCCAAGGGCGGCGTGCACAAGACGACCGCGACCGTGCTGACCGCCGCCACGATCGGCAGCGTCCGCGGCAAGGGCGTCATCGCCTGGGACGACAACGAGCTGCGCGGCACGCTCGGCCTGCGTGCCGGCAGCGCGCGGCACGCCCGCACGATCCGCCACCTCATCGCCGACCTCGTGCGCGTCGAGCACGCGACCGGCTACGACCTCTACGACATGCTCGACGACTACCTGCGCCACGCCTCCGACGGCTCCTACGACGTGCTGGCCGGCGAGGAGAACCCGCGCTTCGCGCAGCGGCTCGACCCGCACACGGTGCGCCGCGTGCTGGAGCTGCTGCGCCGCACCCACGACGTGATCTGCGTCGACACCGGCAACAACGTCGAGAGCCCCAACTGGCAGACCGTGCTGCAGGCGGCCGACCAGCTCGTGGTCACCAGCGTGCCGCGCGAGGACGCCGCGTTCACCGCCGACTGGATGCTCGACCTGCTCGACGAGGCCGGCATGGAGGAGCTCGTCGCCAACGCGGTGACCCTGCTGTCCTGCCCGACGCCCAACCCGACGCCGCTCATCGACGACCTGGCCGGGCACTTCCGCACCCGGACGCGGGCCGTCGTCGTGGTGCCCTACGACCCGGCGCTGGAGAGCGGCTCCAACATCGAGTATCCGATGCTGGCGCCGGCGACCAAGCGGGCGTGGCTGCGGGCGGCGGCGGTCATGATGGACCCCTACGCGCGCTGAAGCTCCTCGATCGCCTTCGTGAACACCTCGTCGTGGTGGGCGACCTGCTCCGGCGTCGTGGCCGGGGACATCAGCGCCATGTTGTGGAACGGGGTCAGGAGAATGCCGCGGTTCGCGAGATAGACGTGGAGGAAGTCCTCCAGGTCCGCGTCGCTTGCGGCATTTGATTCGGTACCCGTAGTGGGCGCCGGGTTCGCGAACCGGTACTCGACCCGTGCCCCGAGCCTCGTCACGGACCACGGCAGGTTGTGCGCCTCGATCGTGCGCCGCGTGTTGACGGCGAACTGCTCGGACAAGGCGGACATCCTCTCGAAGTTCGCGTCTGTCAGGACATGTTCGAGGGTGGCCCGGGTGGCGGCGATCGACAGGGCGTTGCCGGCCAGGGTGCCGCCGACGCCGCCCATGTCGATGAGATCGAGATGCTCCGTTCGTTCCACCATCTCGGCGAACTCCGCGGACAAACCGTAGGCGGCCGCGGGGATGCCGCCGCCGATCGCCTTGCCGATCGTGACCACGTCGGGCTGCAGGCCCCACGCGCCGGTCGCCCCGCCGGGGCCGGCCGAGAACGTGTGCGTCTCGTCGTTGACGAGGTAGGTGCCGTACCGGCGGGTCAGCTCCCGCACGCCCTCCAGATAGCCCGGCCGCGGCAGGACGATGCCGATGTTGGTCAGCGCCGGCTCCATGATCACCGCGGCGACGTCGCCGTGTGCGAGCTCGCGCTCGAGGCCGGCCAGGTCGTTGTACTCGGCGACCCGGCTCGTCACCGTCACGTCGACCGGCGCGCCGACGTTGCCCTCGCGGGCGGCCGGATTTCCCTGGGCGTCGAGGACGATCAGCGACTCGTCGACGGAGCCGTGGTAGCAGTAGCTGTTGAACAGGATCTTCGGCCGGCCGGTCACCGCGCGCAGCAGCCGGATCGCCCAGCGGTTGGCGTCGGTGGCGCTCAGCGCGAAGCTCCAGCGGGACACGCCGAAGCGGCGGGTCAGCTCCTCGCCGACCCAGGCCGCGTCGGGCGTGGGCAGCATCGCGCACGCCCCGCCGGCGACCTCGAAGCGCTCGCGGACCGCGGCGACGACCGGCTCGGGGGAGTGGCCCGCCATCGCGGCCGTGTCGCCCAGGCAGAAGTCGGTGTACTCCAGCCCGTCGACGTCGGTCACCGTGGCGCCGCGGGCGGCGGCGAGGTACAGCGGAAAGCCCGCCGCCTTTTTGTTCATCCAGGTCATCGGCACCCGGCCGAACAGGTGCCCGGCCCGCTCGTACTCGGTCGCGGATCGCGGGTGGCGCTCGGCGAATTCGGCTCGTTCTCGGCGCAGCAGTGCGCCGAGGCGGTCACGGTCGATCATGCAGTGCAGTGTCCACCAATTTGACGTGCCGCAAAATGTCGTACCCCCGCGATAGGTTCGGGGCCGTGGGTTTCGTACATCTGCACGTACACACCGAGTACTCGATGCTCGACGGTGCCGCGCGCCTGGGGCCGCTGTTCGGGGAGGCCGCGCGGCTCGGCCAGCCCGCCCTGGCCATGACCGACCACGGCAACATGTTCGGCGCCCACGACTTCTACCACCAGGCCGTGCGGGCCGGGATCAAGCCGATCCTCGGCGTCGAGGCCTACCTGACCCCCGGCACCCACCGGCGCGACCGCACCCGGGTGCGCTGGGCCGACGGTGGGGAGAACGACGTCTCCGGCGGCGGCGCCTACACCCACCTGACCCTGCTCGCCGCCGACGCCACCGGCCTGCGCAACCTGTTCCGGCTCTCGTCGCGGTCCAGCCTGGAGGGGTATTTCTACAAGCCGCGGGCCGACCGGGAGCTGCTCGGCGAGCACGCGGCCGGCGTGATCGCCACGACCGGCTGCCCCTCCGGCGAGGTGCAGACCTGGCTGCGCATCGGCGACTTCGAGCGCGCCTGCGCGGCCGCCGGGGAGCTGCGCGACATCTTCGGCGCCGGCAACCTCTACCTGGAGCTCATGGACCACGGCCTCGAGATCGAGTCCCGGGTCCGCGCCGACCTGCTGCGCCTCGGCCAGCGGCTCGGGCTCACCCCGGTGGCCACCAACGACCTGCACTACACGTTCGCCGGCGACGCCGACGCCCACGAGGCGCTGCTCGCCGTGCAGTCGGCGACCACGCTGGCCGACCCGAAGCGCTTCAAGTTCGACGCCCGCGACTTCTACCTCAAGCCGGCCGAGGAGATGCGCCGGCTGTGGGACGCCGAGGTCCCCGGCGCCTGCGACGCCACCCTGGAGATCGCCGAGCGGATCGGCGACTATGCGGAGGTCTTCGCCGCGCGCAGCCTGATGCCGAGCTTCTCCGTCCCGCCCGGGCAGAGCGAGGAGACGTTCCTGCGGGCCGAGGTCGAGCGGGGTCTGCGCCGCCGGTTCCCCGATGGCGTCTCCCCGCAGCACACCCGCCAGGCCGAGTATGAGCTGTCGGTGATCACCGGTGCGCGCCTCGCCGGCTACTTCCTCGTCGTGGCCGACCTGGTCGCGCACGCGCACCGCGAGGGCATCCGGGTCGGGCCGGGGCGCGGGTCGGCGGCCGGCTCGCTCGTGTCGTTCGCGCTGGGGATCACCGAGCTCGACCCGCTCGCGCACGGGCTGCTCTTCGAGCGCTTCCTCAACCCGGAGCGGCCGAGCATGCCCGACATCGACATGGACTTCGACGAGCGCCGGCGCGGGGAGATGATCCGATACGCCACCGAGCAGTATGGCGCCGACCGGGTGTCGCAGATCATCACGTACGGGACGATCAAGGCCAAGGCGGCGATCAAGGACGCGGCGCGGGTGCTGGGCTTCCCCTTCTCCCTCGGCGAGCGGATCAGCAAGGCCGTGCCCCCGCCGGTGCTCGGCCGCGACATGCCGCTGTCCGGCGTGTTCGACCCCGCCCACCCGCGGCACAAGGAGGGCGGCGAGCTGCGCCGGCTCTACGAGTCGGAGCCCGACGTGCGCACCGTCGTCGACACCGCCCGCGGCCTGGAGGGGCTCAAGCGCCAGTGGGGCGTGCACGCCGCCGGCGTCATCCTGTCCCGGGAGCCGCTGATCGAGGTGCTGCCGATCCAGCGCCGCGAGCAGGACGGCGCGATCATCACGCAGTGGGACATGGGCGCCTGCGAGGCGATGGGCCTGCTCAAGATGGACTTCCTCGGCCTGCGCAACCTCACGATCATCGACGACGCGCTCGAGGCGATCCACCACAACCGGGGCGTCTCGGTCGTGATCGAGGAGGCGTCGCTGAGCGACCGGCCGACGTATGAGCTGCTGACCCGCGGCGACACGCTCGGCGTGTTCCAGTTCGAGGCGACGCCGGTCCGCCAGCTGCTGCGGTCGATGGCCCCCGACAGCTTCGCCGACATCTCCGCCGTCGGCGCGCTCTATCGGCCCGGCCCGATCGCCGCCAATGCGCACAACGAGTATGCCGACCGCAAGAACGGCCGCCGCCCGGTCACGCCGATCCACCCCGAGCTCGCCGAGCCCCTCGCGGACATCCTCGGCGACACCTACGGCCTGATCGTCTACCAGGAGCAGGTCATGGCGATCGCCCAGCGCGTCGCCGGCTACACCCTCGGCGCCGCCGACCGCCTCCGGCGCGCGATGGGCAAGAAGAAGAAGGAGATCCTCGACGAGGAGTTCACGCTGTTCGCGCCGGCGATGCGCGAGCGCGGCTACTCGGAGGCCGCGATCCGCACCCTGTGGGACATCCTGGTGCCGTTCTCGGACTACGCCTTCAACAAGGCGCACAGCGTGGCCTACGGCCTGGTGGCCTACTGGACGGCCTACCTCAAGGCCAACTACCCCGCGGAGTACATGAGCGCCCTGCTCACCTCGGTCGGCGGCGACAAGGACCGCTCGGCCGTCTACCTCGCCGAGTGCCGCCACATGGGCATCCGCGTCCTCCTGCCCGATGTCAACTCCTCCCAGGGCCGCTTCGCCGCCGACGGCCCCGACATCCGCTTCGGCCTCGGCGCGATCCGCAACGTCGGCGCGGCCGCGGTCGAGGCGATCATCCGCGCCCGCCGCGAGAAGGGCGCCTACACCGACTTCTACGACTTCCTCGCCAAGGTCGACCAGGTCGTGTGCAACCGCAAGACGATCGAGTCCCTCATCAAGGCCGGCGCCTTCGACTCCCTCGGCCACTCCCGCCGCGGCCTGCTGAGCATCCACGCCGACGCCCTCGACGCCGTCATGGGCGTGAAGCGCAACGAGGCGATGGGCCAGTTCGACCTCTTCGGCGCCCCGCTGATGACCGCCCCGCCGGTGCCCAGGATGGAGTGGGACAAGCCCGAGCGCCTGGCCTTCGAGCGCGAGATGCTCGGCCTCTACGTCTCCGACCACCCGCTGCGCGGCCTGGAGCACGTCCTGCGCGCCGCCGCCGACCGCCCGATCGCCGCCCTGGCCGAGGAGGGCACGGTCCCCGACGGCGCCGTCGTCCGCCTGTCCGGCATCCTGTCCGGCGTCCAGCGCAAGGTCACCCGCCAGGGCCGCCCCTGGGCGTCGGCCCTCCTGGAGGACCTGGACGGCAGCGTCGAGGTCATGTTCTTCCCGGACACCTACGAGATGGTCGACCAGTGGGTCGCGGAGGACGCGGTGGTCGCGGTGAAGGGCCGCGTCGACCGCCGCGAGGAGGCTCCGCGCCTCATGGCCATGGACCTCACCCTCCCGGACCTGACTGCCCCGTCTTCACCCGCCCCGTCCGCGAACGCCGCCTGGTCCTCTTCCGCGAACGCCGCCTGGTCCTCGTCCGGGACGGCGGCGTCCTCGTCCGGGACGGCGGCGTCCTCGTCCGGGACGGCGGTGGCGTCCTCGTCCGGGACGGTGGCGTCCTCGTCCGGGACGGTGGCGTCCTCGTCCGGGACGGTGGCGTCCTCGTCCGGGACGGTGGCGTCCTCGTCCGGGACGGTGGCGTCCTCGTCCGGGACGGTGGCGTCCTCGTCCGGGACGGTGGCGTCCTCGTCCGGGACGGTGGCGTCCTCGTCCGGGACGGTGGCGTCCTCGTCCGGGACGGTGGCGTCCTCGTCCGGGACGGTGGCGTCCTCGTCCGGGACGGTGGCGTCCTCGTCCGGGACGGCGGTGGACTCGCTTGCCGGTTCGGCGCCCGAGCCTGGCAGGATGGGATCGTGAGCATCGCCCCGATTTCGCCCGTCGAACAGCCGGAGGCCGCCACCCCGCAGCCGGCGAGCGTGCCACGCGGTCGGGAGGCGCTGTTCGCCCTCCTCGTCGCCGTGGTGGTCGCGGCCCTGGGCGCGCCGTTCGGCTGGCTGTGGTCGAAGCTTGCCCCGCACGTGGAGCTCGTCCAGACGCAGTACGGCCCATATCCCCTCCAGCCCGAGCCCGAGGGCTACTGGGCCGACGACGGCTGGTTCATCCTCATGTCGCTCGGCATGGGCGCGATCGTGGCCGTGGCCGCCTGGTTCCTGCTCCGCCGCTACCGCGGCCCGGTGCTGCTCGCCGCCGTGGTCCTGGGCTCGATCGGCGCCTCGGTCCTGGCCGCGTGGCTGGGCAACAAGATCGGCTGGTCCCACTACATCGACCAGGCCGAGCACGCCCCGGTCGACACCCACATCTTCCGCCCGGTGAAGCTGCGCAGCGGCTCGGCCAGCCTGGCGTTCGGCTTCGTCCCGTGGGTCCGCGGCACCATGCTCATCCAGGGCCTGGCCGCCGCGGCGATCTACACGGGCCTGGCCGGCTTCCACGCCTCGCCGACGCTCCGCTACGACAACATGCCCCCCGAGTACCTGGGGCCGCCGGCGCCGAGCGCCTACCCGCCGCCCCCCGGCGAGTACCCGCCCGCCGACGACGCCTACTCGACCGTTCCCGCCGGCCACTCGCAGCCCGGCTACCAGCCAGACCCGGCCGGCTTCGCCGACGCTCAGCCGGCGTTCCCGTCGGCCGGTCACGCGCAGGGCCAGCCCGCTTTCCCGCCGGCCGGTCACGGTGAGGGCCAGCCCACGTTCCCGACCGCCGGTCACGGTGAGGGCCGGCCCACGTTCCCGGCCGCCGGTCACGGTGAGGGCCAGCCCACGTTCCCGGCGGCCGGTCACCTCCAGGCGCAGGCGGGGTTTTCGCCGTCGGGCGAACAGATGCAGCAGTTCGGTCAGCCGTCGGCTTCGAATGGTGGTCGGGCCGCTTCTTCGGCTGGGCATTCCGCCGCCGATCAGGGCTGGCCGACGCCGATGCCCACCTCGGCCGGCAACGGGCCGAGCGCTCCGCACGCCGACATTGTCTGGCCGCCCGATGGCCCGATTCCGGGTCCTCAGCCCAACGCGGAAGGGTCGTCCGAGTCCGGCCCGGGCGTCGATCGCCGGGATCCGGGAGGCTCCGCCTAGCCTCGCCGCCTAGCCTCGCCGCCGTTCCTCAGCGCCAAGCACCGGGTGGTTCCGGACCGCCGGCCAGGTGTCGGATATTTCCGTTAGTTCGGGCTTGACGGGACGGCGAGGTCGGCCAGGGCGACCGGCACGGCGCGGACCTGGCCGAGCAGCGTGGCCTCACGGCGCAGCAGGGTGCGCTCGGCCTTGAGGCGGCTGACCGTGTCCGGCTCGGCGAGGAGCGACTGGCGGTCCTCGAGGGTGAGGGAGGCCGTCGCGGCGACGAGGTGCGACAGGACCGTCGGGTCGTCGGGCAGTTGCTCGCCGTCTTCGTCGGCGCGTACCGCGCGGAGGTAGTCCTGGTAGGCGGCCAGCACGCCGGCGGCCAGCTCGCTCTCGCGCTCCGGGTCGCCCTTGGGCTCGGGGAGCCACTCGACCTCGCCGGTGAGGTACGGGGTGTCGTTGCGGGCCAGGCCCAGCAGCCGGAAGCGGCGGCGGCCGACCGTCATGAGGTCGAAGCGGCCGTCGGGCAGCTCGGTGATCTGGCGGATCTCCGCGGCGCACCCGACCTCGTACAGCGACAGCGACTCGCCCGCGGTGATCGACGCGTCCGTCGACTCCGTCTGCCGGCCGACCTCCCAGCCGCGGCGGATCGCCACGACACCGAACTCCCGGGGAAGGTTCGCCGGGAGTTCGGTGAGGTGCTGCACGAGGGTGCGGTACCGCGGCTCGAACACATGCAGCGGCAGCACCAGGCCGGGGAACAGCACCGTGCCGAGCGGGAAGAGCGGCAGGAGCGTCCGCGTGCGCTCCGGATCGTTCGGTGCCTCCACGAGCCGAAGCGTAACCGAGCCTGCGCGGCGATGGCTCTCAGGAGAGAGTGTTGAAGAATGCCCGGATGTCGGCGGCCAGCACTTCGGTCGCCTCGTGGGCGGCGTAATGCCCGGCCGCGTCGTTCGAGTTGACCGGTTCACTCGCCGCGTCGCCCGCCGGGTCTTCCGTGGCGCGGGCGGCGTTGTCCGCCGGGTCTTCCGTGGTCAGGGCCGCGCTGTCCGGGTCTTCCGTGGCGAGGGGCGGGTTGCCTGCCGGGTCTTCCGTGGCGAGGGGCGCGTTGCCTGCCGGGTCTTCCGTGGCGAGGGGCGGGTTGCCTGCCGGGTCTTCCGTGGCGAGGGGCGGGTAGCCGTACGCGTGCCACTGGACGATGTTGGCGTGGTCGCGGTCGGCGAAGCGACGGATCGACTCGAAGTCGCCGTAGAACATGGCCAGGCCGATCGGGGTGGTCGTCGGCGTCTGCGGCCTGTCCGTCGCGTGGGCCTCCTCGTAGTAGAAGCGCATCGAGGACGCCGCGGTGCGGGTGAACCAGTAGACGGCGACGTTGGCCAGGACGAAGTCCGGGTCCAGGTTCTCGCCGAAGAGCTGGGCCAGCCAGGCGAGCAGGCCGGCGGGGGAGTCGGCCAGGGCGAACGCCAGGGTCTGCGGCTGCTGGCTCTGCAGGATGTTGAACGACATCTTGTTCTCGTAGAACCACTGCAGCTTGGCCAGCGCCCGCTGGTCGACGGCGCTGAGATCCTGGAACTCCGCCGGGTCGCGGCTCGGGAACGAGAAGAGCTGCGTCACGTGCACGCCGATCACCCGCTCGGGCGCGAGGCGTCCCTGCTCCGGCCCGACCATCGAGCCCGCGTCGTTGCCGACGACGCCGAACCGCTCGTACCCGAGCCGGGACATGAGCTCGTTCCACGCCTTGGCCGTGGTGTACCGGTTCCAGCCCCGCCCGCGCGTCGGCCCCGAGAACCCGTAGCCCGGCAGCGACGGGATGACCAGGTGAAAGTCGCCGGTCAGCGGCTCGATGAGGTCCAGGTACTCCACGATCGAGCCCGGCCACCCGTGCGTGAGGATGAGCGGCACCGCGTCCGGGTTGGCCGAGCGGACGTGCAGGAAGTGGCAGGCTCGGTCGTGCCCGCCCGGGCTCGCGCGTCCTGCTCGCCCGGGCCCGCGCGAGGCGCGTAGCGGGTCGGCAGTGCGCCGAGGCGTGCCTGCCCGGGTTCGCGCGAGGCGCGAAGCGGGTCGGCGATCCGCAACGACGATCTCCTCGACTGCCTCCCGCCTGGGCTCACGCGAGGCGCGGATCGCGGGCCGGCGGCGCTGGGCCAACGGATCGGAACAGTCCGTTCCGGTGCTAGGGTGTCGCCATGACCGCACCGCTGCAGGGGCGTAAGCGCGAGGCCGCCCGCAACGACGGCGCCATCCTCGCGGCCGCCCGGGACGTGTTCCTCGAGGACCCGAAGGCACCCATCTCGGCGGTGGCCGAGCGGGCCGGGGTGGGAATCAGCGCTCTCTACCGCCGCTATGCGGGCAAGGAAGATCTCCTGCGGACACTGTGCCACGACGGGCTGAAGGCCTTCATCGACGCCGCCAAGGACGGCGACGACATGAACGAGGGCTGGGACGCGTTCACCACGTTCCTGCGCGCCGTGGTGGAGGCCGACGTCCACGCGCTCACGGTCCACCTGGCCGGGACGTTCGCCTCGACCCCGGAGATGGTCGCCGACGCGATGCGCGCCAACGAGCTGGTGGAGCGCCTGGTGGCCCGGGCCCACGCCGGCGGCCGCCTGCGCGAGGACTTCGTGGTGGCCGACGTCACCATGATCCTGGAGGCCTGCGCCGCCATCCGCCTGCCGGACCGCCGGCGCAGCGCCGAACTGCGGCGCCGCTACCTGGAGCTGGCCATCGACGGCATGGACCGCGACGACGCCGACCGCCTCCCCGGGCCGCCGCCGGACCCCGCCGAGATGAACTGGCGCTGGGCAAAGTCGCGGCCCGGTCCGGCCTGAGCGCGCAGGGAGACGAACCGGCGCTGGGCAAAGTCGCGGCCCGTCCGGCAGAACGCCAGGTCTGAGCGCGCAAGGACGAACAACCGGCGCTGGGCAAAGGAGCGCAAGGACGAACGACCGGCGCTGGGCAAAGTCGCGGCCCGGTCCGGCCTGAGCGCACAAGGAAACGAACCGGCGCTGGGCAAAAGTCGCGGCCCGTCCGGCAGAACGCCAGGTCTGAGCGCACAAGGACGAACAACCGGCGCTGGGCAAAGTAGCGCAAGGACGAACAACCGGCGCTGGGCAGAGTCGCGGCCCGGTCCGGCCGGACGCCCGGGCGAAGCGCGCAGGGAGACGAACCGGCGCTGGGCAAGAGTCGCGGCCAGGTCGGGCGTGAAACGCGGCGACAGCGGGCCGGGAGCGGATAGCGGACAGCCCGGCAGGCGGGACGGGGACGCATAAGCGCTGGCGGGGGCTAATAGACTCGCAAGCGTGCTGAACCGGATCGACCTGCGCGGCTCCGCCGAGGACCCGCGCCGTCTGCTGCCCCGTGCCGCCATCGACGTCACCGTCGCCACCGAGCAGGTGCGCCCGACCGTCGAGGCGGTCCACGAGCATGGCGCGGCCGCGATCCGGGAGGCCACCCGGCGCTTCGACGGGACCGAGGTCAAGCAGCTGCGGGTGCCCAAGGAGGAGATCGAGCGGGCCGAGGCCGAGCTCGATCCGGCCGTGCGGGCGGCGCTGCTCGAGTCGATCGCGCGGGCGCGCAAGGTGCACGGGGACCAGCGGCGCACCGAGGTGACCACGGTGCTCGGCGAGGGCGGGACCGTGACCCAGCGGTGGCTGCCGGTCGGGCGGGTCGGGCTCTACGTGCCGGGCGGCCTGGCCGTGTATCCGTCGAGCGTGGTCATGAACGTGGTTCCGGCGCAGGCCGCGGGGGTCGAGTCGATCGCCGTGAGCAGCCCGCCGCAGAAGGACACGGGGCTGCCCAACCGCAACATCCTGGCCGCCTGTGCGCTGCTGGGCGTCGACGAGGTCTACGCGGTGGGCGGCGCGCAGGCGATCGCCATGTTCGGCTACGGGTTCAGCGACGAGGAGCCGTCCTGCGCGCCGGTGGACATGATCACCGGGCCGGGGAACATCTGGGTGACGGCCGCGAAGCGGATGCTGCGCGGGACGGTCGGCATCGACGCCGAGGCCGGGCCGACCGAGATCGCGATCCTCGCCGACGACAGCGCCGACCCGCGGCACGTGGCGGCCGACCTGATCAGCCAGGCCGAGCACGACCCGCTGGCGGCGAGCGTGCTGGTCACGACGTCGGTGGAGCTGGCCGACGCGGTGGACGCCGAGGTGGCGCGGCAGGTGGCGGCGACGAAGCACGTCGAGCGGGTGACCGAGGCGCTGAACGGGTCGCAGTCGGCGACGGTCCTGGTCGGCGACCTGGAGCAGGGGCTCAGGGTCGTGGACGCCTACGGCGCCGAGCACCTGGAGATCCAGACCCGCGACCCGCGGGCGGTGGCCGAGCGGGTGCGCAACGCCGGCGCGATCTTCGTCGGCGCGTGGTCGCCCGTCTCGCTCGGCGACTACTGCGCGGGCTCCAACCACGTGCTGCCGACCGGCGGCTGCGCGCGGCACTCGTCCGGCCTGTCGACGCAGACGTTCCTGCGCGGCGTGCAGCTCATCGAGTACTCACACGACGCGCTCCAGCAGGTGGCCGCCCACGTGGTGGCGCTGTCGGACGCCGAGGACCTGCCGGCGCACGGCGCCGCGGTGAAGGTGCGGTTCAACGGATGACGACGCTCGACGACCTGCCGCTGCGGGACGAGCTGCGCGGCATGAGCCCGTATGGCGCGCCCCAGCTCGACGTGGCCGTGCGCCTCAACACCAACGAGAACTCGTATCCCGTACCGGATGCGGCCGTTGCGGAGATGGAGAAGTCCCTCTCGGCGGTGCTGCGCGATCTCAACCGGTATCCCGACCGGGACGCCGTCGCGCTGCGCACGGACCTGGCGGCGTACCTCGGACACGACCTCACCTGGAAGAACGTCTGGGCCGCCAACGGCTCCAACGAGATCCAGCAGCAGCTGCTGCAGACCTTCGCCGGCCCGGGGCGCACGGCGCTGGGCTTCACGCCGTCGTACTCCATGCACCCCCTCCTGGCCGCCGGCACCGGCACGGCCTGGATCGACGGGCGCCGCGGCGAGGACTTCGCGCTGAGCGCCGAGCACGCCGTCGCGAAGGTCCGCGAGCACCGGCCCGACCTGGTCTTCCTGTGCTCGCCCAACAACCCGACCGGCACCGCGCTGCCCCTGGAGGTCGTGGAGGCGGTCGCCGAGACGGCCGAGGGCATGGTCATCGTCGACGAGGCCTACGCGGAGTTCGCCCGCCAGGGCACGGTCTTCGCGCTGAGCCTGATCCGGCGGTACCCCAGGCTGGTCGTCACCCGCACCATGAGCAAGGCGTTCGCGCTGGCCGGCGGGCGGGTCGGCTACCTGGCGGCGGGCGAGGCCGTGGTCGATGCGGTGCAGCTGGTCCGCCTGCCGTACCACCTCAGCGCCATGACCCAGGCGGTCGCCCGGGCGGCGCTGGCGCACACCGACGCGCTGCTGTCGACCGTGGACGCGGTCAAGGCGCAGCGCGACCGCATCGTGGAGGCGCTGCGCGGCTGGGGCCTGCCGGTCGCCGACAGCGACGCCAACTTCGTGCTCTTCGGCGCCCCGCGCGGCGACAGCAAGGGTGTCTGGCAGGCGCTGCTGGACCGCGGCGTGCTGATCCGCGACGTCGGGCTGACCGGCTGGCTGCGCGTGACCGCGGGCACGCCCGAAGAGACCACCGCCTTCCTGGATGCACTCGAGGAGCTGTTGTGAGCGGTTCGGAGCGAAGCGGAGAGGCCGCTCGCCAGATGGCACAGCGAGAAAGCTCGCAGCGGCGCCGGAGCGAAGCGGAGGTGTCGCTGTGAGCCGTACTGCCCGTGTTGAGCGCGTCACCAAGGAGACCAAGGTCCTGGTCGAGCTCGACCTCGACGGCACCGGGGTGGGGGAGATCTCCACCGGCGTCGGCTTCTACGACCACATGCTCAACCAGATCGCCAAGCACGGCGGGTTCGATCTTCGGGTACACACGGTGGGGGATCTGGAGATCGATGCCCACCACACCGTGGAGGACACCGCCCTCGCGCTCGGCGCCGCGTTCGCCGAGGCGCTCGGGGACAAGGCCGGCGTGACGCGGTACGGCCACGCCCAGGTCCCGCTCGACGAGGTGCTCGCCTCGGCGGTCGTCGACCTCTCCGGCCGGCCGTACGTGGTGCACGACGAGCCGGCGAACATCGCCCCGCACATCGGCGGCAACTACCCGACCAGCCTGACCCGCCACATCTGGGAGTCCTTCGGCCACTCGGCGCGGGTCACGCTGCACGTCAGCATCCTGCGGGCCGGCCGCCACGGCGCCCAGCCCGATGCCCACCACATCGTCGAGGCCCAGTTCAAGGCGGTCGCCCGGGCGCTGCGCCAGGCGTGCGCGATTGACCCCCGCAACGCGGGCGCGGTGCCCAGCACGAAAGGTGCGCTGTGAGCGGCCCGGAGGTGTCGGCGTGAGCATTGTGCTGCTCGCGCTGGCCGGGCTGCTGCTCGGCGGGGCGCTGTCGCTGCGGCAGCAGGGGAAGTCGAAGGTGCCGTTCGTGATCACGCTGGTGCTCGCCGCGCTGTCGGCGGCCGGCGGCCTGCTGTGGCTGTGAGGGGGAGACCGTGGCGAAGCGGGTCGTGATCCTGGACTACGGGTCGGGCAACCTGCGCTCGGCGGAGCGGGCCGTGGCCCGGGTCGGCGCGGACGTCGAGGTCACCGCCGACCTCGGCAAGGCGGCGCGGGCCGACGGCCTGGTGGTCCCCGGCGTCGGCGCCTACGCGGCCTGCATGGCCGGCATCGACGAGCTCGGCGCGGCCCCGGCGATCGCCGAGCGGGTGCGGGCCGGTGCGCCGGTGCTGGGCATCTGCGTCGGCATGCAGATCCTGTTCGAGGCCGGCGAGGAGCACGGCGTGGTCACCAAGGGCCTGGGCCTGGCGCCCGGCACCGTGACCCGGCTGCAGGCGCCGGTGGTGCCGCACATGGGCTGGAACACGGTGACCTGGCCGGCGGGCTCGGTCCTCGGCGCCGGCCTGCCGCCGGACACCCGCTTCTACTTCGTGCACTCCTACGCCCCGACGGTGATCGACGCGCAGGCCGAGGCCGGCGTGCGGGTGGCCACCGCCGTGCACGGCGAGCCGTTCGTGGCCGCGTTCGAGACCGACGTACTGCGGGCGACGCAGTTCCACCCGGAGAAGTCCGGCGATGCGGGCGCGACCCTGCTCGCCAACTGGCTCGGGACGCTTTGAGCAAGGAACGGGCCAAGCGACGCGCGCTGCTGGAGGCGGAGCGCGCCGAGCGGATGCGCCGCCACGAGCGCAAACGGGCGCGCCGGGCCGCAGTGCGGCGGCTGGTGCCCAAGGTCCGCGTCGGGCGGACCGGTAAGATCTTCGCGCGCCGCAGTCGCAAGCAGCGCGCAATCATCGCCATCCTCGTGCTGGCGGTGCTGGCCGTGGTCTGGACGTTCATCGACTCCTGGCCGGCGCGCCTCGGCATCAGCGCGATCGTCGTCGTCGCCACTCCCGCCCTCACCGTGCTCGTCATCGACCGAAGGATCTGAACCATGGCCCTGCAGCTCCTGCCCGCCGTCGACGTCGCCGACGGCCAGGCCGTCCGTCTCGTCCAGGGCGCCGCCGGCAGCGAGACCACCTACGGCGACCCGCTCGAGGCGGCGCTCGCCTGGCAGCGGCAGGGCGCCGAGTGGATCCATCTCGTCGACCTCGACGCGGCCTTCGGGCGGGGCTCCAACGCCGCGCTGCTCGCCGACGTGGTGCGCCGCCTCGACGTGCAGGTCGAGCTGTCCGGCGGCATCCGCGACGAGGCCTCGCTGAAGGCGGCCCTGTCCACCGGCGCGGCCCGGGTCAACCTCGGCACCGCGGCGCTGGAGAACCCGGACTGGTGCGACCACGTCTGCGCCACCTACGGCGACCAGGTCGCGGTGGGCCTGGACGTGCGCGGCCACCAGCTCGCCGCGCGCGGCTGGACCAAGGAGGGCGGCGACCTGTTCGAGGTCCTCGACCGGCTCGAGAAGGCCGGGTGCGCCCGTTACGTGGTCACCGACGTCATGCGCGACGGCACGCTGACCGGCCCCAACCTGACCCTGCTGCTCGAGGTCACCGGCCGCACGAAGAAGCCGGTGATCGCCAGCGGCGGCGTGTCGAAGCTGGACGACCTGCGCCAGCTCGCGGCGCTCGAGCCGGCCGGGGTGGAGGGCGTGATCGTGGGCAAGGCGCTGTACGCCGGAGCCTTCACCGTCTCCGAGGCGCTGCAGGTGCTGGAGGAGGCGGAATGAGTGTCGCCGTTCGGGTGATTCCCTGCCTGGACGTCGACGCCGGGCGGGTCGTGAAGGGGATCAACTTCCTCAACCTGCGCGACGCCGGCGACCCCGTCGAGCTGGGCGCCGCCTACGACGCCGCCGGCGCCGACGAGCTGGTCTTCCTCGACGTGACGGCCTCGGCCGACGGGCGTTCGACGATGCTGGACGTGGTCCGGCGTACCGCGGAAACGGTCTTCATCCCGCTCACCGTCGGCGGCGGCGTGCGCAGCGTCGGCGACGTCGACACGCTGCTGCGCGCCGGGGCCGACAAGGTCGGCGTCAATACCGCGGCCATCGCCCGCCCGGAGCTGATCGCGGAGATCGCCCGGCGCTTCGGCAACCAGGTGCTCACGCTGTCGCTGGACGTGCGGCGGGCCGAGGGGCAGCCGAGCGGCTTCGAGGTGACCACGCACGGCGGCCGCCGCGGCGCCGGCCTCGACGCGGTCGAGTGGGCGGCCCGGGTCGCCGAGCTGGGCGCGGGGGAGATCCTGCTCAACTCGATGGACGCCGACGGCACCAAGGACGGCTTCGACCTGGAGCTGATCCGCGCGGTCCGCGCGGTGGTCGGTATCCCGGTCATCGCCAGCGGCGGGGCCGGACAGGTCGGCCACTTCGAGCCGGCCGTCGCCGCGGGCGCCGACGCCGTGCTCGCCGCGAGCGTGTTCCACTTCGGCGAGCTGGCGATCGGTGACGTCAAGGCGGCCCTGCGCGAGGCGGGGCATCCGGTCCGCTAGTCGCCCTTCTTCCCGGCGGCGACGGCGATGCCGACGATCCACCCGACGAAGAGGCCGTAGCCGGACGCCGACGCCGCCGACTGCAGCGCGCTCAGCATGGTCGGGTCGGCGAGGATGAACGCGGTCGTGAAGGCGGCCAGCGCGGCGCCGAAGATCAGCGACGCCCAGCCGACGATGAACGCGCCGCCGCCGCCGGCCACCGTCTTGGCGGCGATGGACAGCACGAGCGCGGTGAAGAGGATCACCAGCAACGCCCGCAGGTCGTTGGCGAGCAGTTCCCGGGCCGCGCCGCCGGATCCGTCGCGGGGGCTGATCCACCACCGCGGCCAGGCCAGCATGCGCAGGAAGAATCCCCATACGGTCGAACCGTCGCTGTGGCGGTCGACCCATTCCGTGAAGATCTGGTTGCCGAACACGAGCACCAGGAGCAGCGTCGCCAGGATCCCGGCGCCGGTCGCTGTGCGGGAACGGAAGAGGGCCATAGCAATGAATGTAAGGGGCGGCCCTCAGATCCGCTGAAATGAATATGATGAGTGAACGCCCCCCGAGAGGGACGGCCTGAGCTGGGCTAAACCACGTGAATGGCGTCCCACTCGCTCAGGTCCAGGCCGGGGACGGTGGGGCTCGCCCGGTGCGCCCAGGCGTCCTGCAGGGCGGCCACGGTCGCGCCGATCGCCGGGCGCACGCCGGCCGCGGCGCGCCACGCGACCGACACCCGTCGGGCCGCCTCCGGGGTGACCGGCCGGGCCACGACGCCGGCCGGCAGCGCGGTGCGGGCCAGCCGCGGCATGAACGCCACCCCGAGGCCCTCGGCGACGAAGGTCAGCTGCGTCTCGAACTCGTTGACCAGGATCGACGGCTGCAGCCCGGGCAGCATCCGCAGCAGCCACTCGTGGCAGACGGTGCCCGGCTTCGCGCCGATCCAGCGCTCCTCGCGCAGCTCGTCGAGGGTGATCGGCCCGAGCCCGCGGGCCAGCGGGTGCGCGGCCGGCAGCATGACGTCGCCGACGTCCAGGCCGAGCTCGACGTTGGCCACGCCCGGCGGGTACGTCACCGGGATCTCCAGCCACTCGTCGATGAGGGCCACGTCGATGAGGCCGCGCAGGATGCCGTCGAAGCTCGCCTCGCGGTCGGTCTCCAGCAGCGTCGGCTCGAGGCCGGGATGGTCGGCGGCGAGCCGGCGCAGCGCGTGGGGGAGCAGTCCGCGGCACGCCGTCGGGAACGACGCGACGCTCAGCCGGCCCGACACCGTCTCCTGGTGGGCGGCGAGCGCCGCCTCGGCCTCCTCGACGGCGGCGAGGACGCGGCCGGCGTGCTCGGCGAGGACGCGCCCGGCCTCGGTCAGCCGCAGCCGCCGCCCGTCCTTCTCCACGAGCGTGGCGTGCGTCTCCCGTTCGAGCTTCGCGATGTGCTGGGAGATCGCCGACGGGGTGCAGTGCAGCGCGCCCGCGGCCGCCGTGACCGTGCCGAACGTCTGCACCGCGCGGAGCGCCTGGAGCCGGGAGAGGTCAAGCATGAAGCAATGCTAAAACAACAGTGCAGAACATTTCGATGGTACTTCAAGTTTCGCGGGCCAATCATCAAGGCATGAAACCTCGCGACCTCGCCCTGGCGATCGTGGTGACCGTCATCTGGGGCGTCAACTTCGTGGTCATCCACGTGGGCCTGGACAGCATGTCGCCGCTGCTGTTCTGCGCGCTGCGCTTCGGCGTGGCGGCCCTGCCCGCGGTGTTCCTCGTGGGCCGGCCGCAGGCGCCGTGGCGCTGGATCATCGCCACCGGCGTGGCGCTGGGCGTGGTCAAGTTCTCGCTGCTCTTCGCGGGCATGGCGGCCGGGCTGCCCTCGGGGCTGTCCGCACTGGTACTGCAGAGCCAGGTCGTCTTCACCCTCGTCTTCGCCACCGTGCTGCTGCGCGACCGTCCGGGCAGGCGGCGCGTGGCCGGGGTCGTGCTGGCCGGCGCCGGCATCGCGCTCATCGCGACGCAGTTGGGCCTGGACCGCCCGCTCGGCGCGTTCCTGCTGGTCGTGGCGGCCGGCGCGGCGTGGGGCCTGGCCAACATCGCCATGCGCAAGGCCGGTGCCACGAACATGCTCAACTTCATGGTGTGGGTCAGCGCCGTCGCCACCCCGCCGCTGGTCCTGCTGACGCTGACGGTCGACGGCCCGGCGTACGTCATCGGCGCCCTGAAGGGTCTTGACCTGGTCGCCGTCGGCGCCATCGCCTACATCGCCTACCTGTCCACGCTGCTCGGCTTCGGCGTCTGGGGCGGCCTGATCGCCCGCTACGGGGCCGGGACCGTGGCGCCGTTCGCCGCCCTCGCGCCGGTCTTCGCGATCCTGTCCTCGGCGCTGTTCCTGCACGAGCGCGTCCACTGGTACGACCTGGTCGGCGGCGCGGCCATCGTCGGCGGCGTGCTGCTCGGCGCGGTCACCCGCCGTCCAACGGTGGAATTGGACTTGCCTTCCGATGCCACACCTGCAAGCGTGAGGCCAATCGAGCGAGTGTAAGAGCCAATCGAGGGGGGACTGGCCTTGTCAGCGATCGTCCGGGGCGCCCAACTGGCCCGCATGCTCAACGCCTGGCAGGTCGCGGTCGGGGTGCGCGGCCCCGGCGGGCGCCGGCCCGAGTACGTCGTGCTCGCCAACGCCGTCCGCGGCCTGCTCATCGACGGCCGCCTGGCCCTGGGCGTGCGGCTGCCCGCCGAGCGGGAGCTGGCGGCCTCGCTGGGCATCAGCCGCACCACCGTGACCGCCGCCTATCGGGAGCTGCGCGAGAGCGGGCACGTCTCCAGCCGTCGCGGCGCGGGCAGCTGGACCGAGCTGCCGGCCGGGCACCGCGTCGGCACCTCCGGGCTGTGGACGCCCAGCGACGACGCCGGCCTGATCGACCTCGGCTGCGCGGCGATGCCCGCCCCGCCCGAGGCCGGCGTGGCCGCCGCCGAGGCGGTCGCCGACCTGGAGCCGTACCTGTGCGGCCCCGGCTACCAGCCCGCCGGCCTGCACGTGCTGCGCGAGACGATCGCCCGCAACTACACCGAGCGGGGCCTGCCGACCGAGCCCGACCAGGTGATGATCACCGGCGGCGTGCAGCAGGCCCTCGACCTGCTGCTGCGCCTGCTCGTGGCCCCGGGCCAGCGGGCGCTGGTCGAGACGCCGACCTACCCCAACGCGCTGAGCGCCTTCCTGGCCGGCCGGGCGCGGATCAGCGCGTACGCGCTCGGCCCCGACGGCTGGGACGCCGACCTGCTGCTGTCGACGCTGCGGGCGGCGCAGGCGCGGGTGGCGTACCTCATCTCGGACTTCCACAACCCCACCGGCCACCTCATGCCCGCGTCGCTGCGCGAGCGGCTGCCCGCCACGGCGCACGCGGCCGGCACCGATCTCATCATCGACGAGTCGTTCGTCGACCTGGCGCTGGAGCCCGAGCTGGCCGAGGGCGGGATGCCGCCCGCCGTGGCGGCGTTCGACCGCACCGCGCGGGTGCTCACGATCGGCGGCATGAGCAAGGCGTACTGGGGCGGCCTGCGCATCGGCTGGGTCCGCGGCCCGGCGCCGCTCATCGCCCGGCTCGCCGCGGCCCGCGTCGGCGTCGACATGGCCTCGCCGGTGCTCGACCAGCTCGTCGCCGTGCGGCTGCTGCAGCGGCGCGACACGATCGTCGCCGCGCGGCGCAAGCAGCTGCTCGTGCAGCGCGACACCCTGGCCGCGGCGCTGCGCACGCACCTGCCGGAGTGGCGCTTCGTGCTGCCCCGCGGCGGCATGGTCATCTGGGCCGAGCTCGACGCGCCGGTGTCCAGCGCGCTGGCCCGCTCGGCCGAGGAGCTCGGCGTGCGGGTCGCGCCCGGGCCCCGCTTCGGCGCCGACGGCACGATGGAGCGGTTCATGCGGTTGCCGTACACCTTGCCGGAGACCGACCTGGTCGAGGCGGTGCGCCGGCTCGCGGAGGCCCGCCGCGACCTGGACCGGCCGCGCCGGCACTCGTGGTCGTCGCCGGCCGTGGTCGCCTAGCGGTCCTTACGCGACGGCCGCGTCGTCTCCTGGCGCTCCTTACGCGACGGCGACGCCGCGGCCGTTGATCCGCAGCAGCGTCGGCTCGGGCTGGCCGCCGCGCGGGGCCTCGGCGACCATCTGGCGCAGGCGCTGCGCGGCCGGCGAGCCCGCGGCGGCCAGGAATGCGCAGTCGGCGTCGGTGATCGCGACGATCAGGTCCTCGCTGCCGATGACGTCGGACATCCGCTCGGCGAAGCCGGGCAGCACGATCGCCGAGGCGGCGAACCCGCCCGGCCGGCTCACGCCGAACAGCTCGCCGTCGTTGTAGGCGCTGATCTCCAGGCCGGTCGTCAGCGACTCGGCCGCCGCGGCCAGGCGGTCCTCGAACGGCGTGCCGGCCAGGCCGGCCCGGGTGATGTGGTTCATGCCGATCGTCCCGCGCGGGGTCGGCGCGGCCACGGCGACGGTGACGACCAGGGTGCCGGGGACGATTTCGGCGTACGGCAACATCTGCAGCATCTCGGGGGCCGTCTTCGGGCTCCAGAGCACGGGCACCAGCTCGCCCTGCTCGTCGACCTGCTGCATCCGCTCCTCGGCCTCGCCGGCCGCCGACGCCCGCTCGATGGTGGCGCGCGCCCCGGCGAACGCGGCGTCCCAGCCGCCGTCCGCCGGGCGGGAGAAGCTGTACGTCAGCTTCGCCTTGGGGAAGGTCTTCGAGACGAACGCGGCGTCGGCCGCGGAGGGCTCCCACTCGCTGTAGAGCTCGACGACCTCGCCCGGCGACGCGCTGTGCTCGCGCTGGACCATGGCCCACGCCTGGCGGACGGCGTCGTCGTCGCGGGTGCGGCCGTGGCCGGTCACGATCGCGCCGCCCTCGCGCCGAAGCCGGAACGCCACCATGTTGACGGACGGATCGGTAGTCATCCGGGCACTCTACCCATATGCCGAAATGCGTCGTGGCCCCCGGGGATGGCGGTTCCCGGGGGCCACGACACTGTGGGGTGTGAGCGAGGTCTTCAGATTTCCGCTAGCGAGCCCGTGTACATGCGCTCGATGTCCGGCGCGAACGACTTCTCCACGACCCGGCGCTTGACCTTGAGCGAGGGGGTGAGCTCGCCGTCCTCGATGGACAGGTCGCGGCCGAGGATCGCGAACTTCTTCACCGTCTCCCAGCGGTTGAGCTTGGCGTTGAGCTCCTCGACGTAGCCGGCGACGAGCGCCTCGGCCTCCTTCGAGGCGGCGATCTCGGCGTAGCTCTTGCCGGCCAGCGCCGTGCCCTCGGCCCAGCTCTTGATCGCGTCCGGGTCGAGCGTGACCAGCATCGTCACGTAGTTGCGGGCCTGGCCGACGACGACGGCCTGCGAGGTGTACGGGCAGACGGACTTGAACAGGCCCTCGATGTAGCTCGGCGCGACGTACTTGCCGCCGGAGGTCTTGATCAGGTCCTTCTTGCGGTCGGTGATGCGCAGGAAGCCGTCGTCGTCGAGCTCGCCGATGTCACCGGTGCGGAACCAGCCGTCGTCAGTGAACGCGGCGGCGGTCTCGTCGGGCAGGTTGTGGTACCCCCGCATGACCGGCGTGCCCTTGAGCAGCACCTCGCCGTCGGTGTCGAGCCTGACCTCGAGGTCGCCCAGGGCCTCGCCGACCGTGCCGATGCGGGGGCGCCCCTCGCGGTTGACGAAGGAGCCGGCGGACGTCTCGGTGAGCCCGTAGCCCTCCAGGATCGGCAGGCCGGCGGCGAAGAAGAACTCCGCGATCTCCGGCGCGAGCGGCGCGGAGCCCGACACCATCGCGCGCATCCGGCCGCCGAGGCGGGCCCGCAGCTTGCTGAACACCAGCCGGTCGGCGACCGCCGCCTGCAGCTTCAGCGTCCCGCCGGGCTCGCGGCCGGCCAGCCGCTCGGCCGACGCGCGCTTGCCGACGCCGACCGCCCAGGTGAAGATCTTCCACTTGGCGCCGCCGTCGCTCTGGGCGCCGGTGACCACCCGGTTGTACACCTTCTCGAAGATCCGCGGGGCCGCGCACATGAGCGTCGGCTGGATCTTCCCGAGGTTGTCGATGAGCTTGTCGACGCGGCCGTCGACGTACGTGGGCAGGCCGACGTACAGGATCCCGCACAGCAGCGTCTTGCCGAACGAGTGCGACAGCGGCAGCCAGAGGTACTGCAGGTCGTCGGGGCTGAGCACGCCGGTGTCCTGCTGCGTCCTGCCCTGCCACACCCAGCCGGCGTGCAGCAGCTCGACGCCCTTGGGACGGCCCGTGGTGCCCGACGTGTAGATCAGGGTGGCGAGCCGGTCGCCGTCGATGCCCTCGACGATCCGGTCGATCAGGCCCGGGTCCGCGGCGTTCGCGGTCCGTCCGGCCGCCTCCAGGTCCGCGACACTGATTGTCTTCACGGATTCGGTACCGCTGGGAGAGCCGTCGATCAGCACGACCGTCGTCAGGTTGGGCAGGTCCGCGCCGTCGAGCTTGGCCGCCTGGTCCGCGTTTTCGGCGAAGAGCACCTTGGAGCCGGAGTCGGCGACGATGTACACCGCTTCCTCGGGCTCGGTCGTCGGGTAGACCGTGGTGGTGGCGGCGCCGGCCAGCATGATGCCGAGGTCGGCGAGGATCCAGTCGAGGCGGGTGCTGGACAGCACGGCGACGCGGTCCTCGGGCTCGACGCCGAGCGTGGTGAGGCCGGCCCCGATCGCGCGGGCCCGCTCGCCCACCTCGCGCCAGGTGATCCAGACCGGATCGCCGGCGTCGCCGGGGGCGGGGCTGCCGAAGGCGCGCTGGTCGGGGGTCTCGGCGACCCGGTGCAGGAACATGTCCGGGATCGAGCGGTACGGCAGTTCGAGCCGCTTGGTCTGGGTCATGGGCCGGCCTTCCGGGGCGCCGTGACTGGCGTCACGTCCAACGGTTACCAGACGGTAAACCGTCGATCCCGTTACCGGCTAGACCCGAAACCGAAACGTGAGGAACACCCGGGGCTCACAGCCCGAGGCGGGCTCCCTTGAGGCGTTCGACCAGATCCTGCGGCCCGGTCACCTCGACGTCGGCGTGCCGCTGCCGGCCGGTGAAGAACAGCAGGAGCTCGCCCGGCGCGCCCTCGACGGTCACCTCCTGCGCCCCGCCGCGGCCGGCGGTGAACGGCTCCGCGCCCTTGACCAGGATGCGGGCCGGGAAGCGGCGGGCCGAGAGCCGGGCCGAGCCCTTCGCCCGCGCGCCCAGGGCCTTGGCGTACTCCTCCGGCAGCTCCCGCGGCGCCCAGCCCGGCGCCGCCCGGCGCACGTCCTCGAGGTGCACGAAGAACTCGACAAGGTTCATGGCCTCCTCCATGAACACCGGCTTCGCGATCGCGCCCGGGGTCCGCACCTTGTCGACAAGGCTCGCGTAGTCGCCGGCGGCCAGCCGGTCCTGCACCTTCTTCGTGTGCCCGGCCACGGGCTTGAGCATGATGCCGGCCGCGGCGTCGGGGCGCCGCTCGCGCAGCACGATGTGCGCGGCCAGGTCGCGGGTGGCCCAGCCCTCGCAGAGGGTGGGCGCGTCGGGGCCGGCGGCGAGCAGCGCGTCGGCGAGCGCCGCGCGCTCGGCGCGGGCGAAGGAAGTCATGTGCGTAACGCTAGACCCGAAATTGTCGTAGGTCGTCGGTAAGGTAGGCGTGCGGTCGGGGTCGCTTACCGACGGCGCTTACGAGGGGGCAGATGTGACCAGCGGCAAGGTGCTCGCCAAGGGCTTTCGCGTGCTGGGACACGCCGTCCGTGACGAGCCTCACATGTTCGTCTGGTCGGTCGTCGGCAGCGTGCTGTTCAGCATCCTGACCATCGCCACGGCGTTCGTCTCGGGCCGGGTGGTCGGCCGCATCGTCCTGCCCGCCATCGACCGCGGTCACGTCGCCACCGGCACCCTGCTGCTCGGCGGCCTGGCCATCCTCGCCGTCAGCCTCGGCAAGATCGTCGGCATCTTCGGCCGCCGGCTGGGCGCCGGCGCCATGCAGTTCAACCTCCAGGCGAAGTACCGACGCGCGGTGACCCGCCGCTACCTGCGCCTGCCGCTGGCCTGGCACCAGCGCCACGCCACCGGCACCCTGCTGTCCAACGCCAATGCCGACGTCGAGGCGGCGTGGTATCCCATCGCGCCGTTCCCGTTCGCCGTAGGCACCGTCGTCATGCTCGTCGCCGCCGTCGTGTCGCTGTTCGTCACCGACTGGGCGATGGCCCTCGTCGGCGTCGCGATCTTCCCGGCCCTGCTCGGGGTCAACGTGGCCTATTCGCGGCGCATGTCGCCGCGCATCGCCCGGGCCCAGCAGCTGCGGGCCGAGGTCAGCGCGGTGGCCCACGAGAGCTTCGACGGCGCCCTGGTCGTCAAGACCATGGGCCGCGAGGCGTCGGAGACCGAGCGGTTCGCGGCCAAGGCGGTCGAGCTGCGCGACGCCACCATCCGCGTCGGGCGGGTGCGGGCCCTGTTCGACCCTGTCCTCGACGCGCTGCCGAGCCTCGGCACGCTGGCGGTGCTCATCGTCGGCGGCTGGCGCTACCAGCAGGGCGCGGCCCGGGTCGACGAGGTCGTCAGCGTCGCGTTCCTGTTCACCGTCCTCGCCTTCCCGGTCCGGGCCATCGGCTGGGTGCTGGCCGAGCTGCCGCGCAGCGTCGTGGGATGGGAGCGCATCCGGCACGTGCTCGATGCCGAGGGCGACACGGTGTATGGCGAATCCGACCTGACCGGCGCCGGCCCGGCCGCGCTGAGCTTCCGCGACGTCGACTTCGCCTACACCGACGAGCACGGCAACGGCCCCAACGTGCTCACCGGCATCACGTTCGACGTGCCGGCCGGGCGCACCGTGGCGCTGGTCGGCCCGACCGGCTCCGGCAAGTCGACGATCGCCGCGCTCGCCGCCCGGCTCGTCGACCCGGGCGCCGGCACCGTCGAGCTCGACGGCGTCGACCTGCGCAAGCTCACCCAGGACGCGCTGGCCCGCAACACCGCCCTGGTCGCCCAGGTGCCGTTCGTCTTCGACGACACGATCCGCGGCAACATCGGCCTCGACCGGCCCGGCGTCGACGACGGCGAGGCCTGGCGGGCGCTGCGGCTCGCCCAGGCCGACGGGTTCGTGGGGCACCTCGCCGACGGGCTCGACACCACCGTCGGCGAGCGCGGCACGTCGCTGTCCGGCGGCCAGCGGCAGCGGCTCACCATCGCCCGCGCCCTGGCCGGCGCGCCGCGGCTGCTCGTGCTCGACGACGCGACCAGCGCCGTCGACCCGCGGGTCGAGGCGTCGATCCTGGCCGCGCTGCGCCGCGCCGACGGCGACTCGCAGGCCGCCTCCATCCTCGTCGTGGCCTACCGGCGGGCGACGATCGCACTGGCCGACGAGGTGGTCTACGTCGAGCGCGGCCGGGTCGTGGCCCGCGGCACGCACGCCGAGCTGCTGGAGAGCGCGCCCGGCTACGCCGACCTCGTCACCGCCTACGAGAAGGCGGAGGAGGAGCGCGAGCGCGAGCACGCCTTCGACGACGAGCGCCTGAACGACCATCTGGACGAGGAGACCGTGACCGCATGACCGCGTCTGTCGAGACGGCCCCCAAGGCGTCGATCCTGCGGCGTGGGCTGGCGCTGTCGCCGGAGCTGTTCACCGGGCTGGCCGGCACGCTCGGGCTCGCGGTGTTCGCCACGGTCGGGCGGGTGGCGGTGCCCGTCGCCATCCAGCAGGGCATCGACAAGGGCATCCGCGCGCCCGGCGGCCCCGACCTCGGCGTCGTGGGCATGATCGTGGCGATCACCGTCGGGGTGCTGCTGGTGACGATGGTCAGCGCCTACCTCATGAACGTGCGCCTGTTCACCGTCAGCGAGACGGCCCTGGCCGCCATCCGCGCCCGCACGTTCCGGCACATCCACGATCTGTCGATGCTGCACCAGCAGTCCGAGCGGCGCGGCGCGCTCGTCTCGCGGGTCACCGGCGACGTCGACCAGATCAGCCAGTTCCTGCAGTTCGGCGGCCTGCTGTTCATCATCAACCTGGGCCAGCTCACGGTCACGACGATCGTCATGCTGGTGTACTCCTGGCAGCTCACCCTGGTCGTCTTCGTCGCCTTCGCGCCGCTGGTCTTCGTCGTGCGCTTCTTCCAGCGCCGGCTCAGCGTGCTGTATCTGGAGGTCCGCGAGAGCGTCGGCGCCATGCTCGGCGTCATCGCCGAGAGCGTCGTCGGCGCCCCCGTCGTGCGCGCCTACGGCATCCAGCGCCGCACCGGCGAGCGCCTCGACGCGTCCATCGACCGCGCCCGGCGCAACCAGTTCCGCGCCCAGACCAACAACGTCATCAGCATGAGCTTCGGCGAGCTCGCCGCCGGCCTCGCGCTGGGCGGCGTCGTGGTCGTCGGCACCCTGCTCGGCGTCGGCGGCCACCTGAGCGTCGGCCAGCTCACCGCGTTCCTGTTCCTGGCCACGCTGTTCGTCCAGCCCGTCCAGGTCGCGACCGAGGTCCTCAACGAGGCCCAGAACGCGATCGCCGGCTGGCGCCGCGTCCTCGACATCGTCGAGACCGAGCCCGACGTCGCCGACCCCGGCCCCGCCGGCCGCGCCCTGCCCGACGGCCCGATCGACGTGCACTTCGAGCACGTCCACTTCGCCTACCCCGGCGGCCCCGAGGTCCTCACGGACGTCGACCTGACGGTCCCCGCCCGCACGCGCGTCGCCGTCGTCGGCGAGACGGGCAGCGGCAAGACCACGTTCGCCAAGCTCCTGACCCGCCTGATGGACCCGACCACGGGCCGCGTGCTGCTCTCCGGCGTGCCGCTGTCCGACGTCCGCTTCGACTCCCTGCGCAGCCGCGTCGTCATGGTCCCGCAGGACGGCTTCCTCTTCGACGCGAGCATCGCCGACAACGTCCGCTTCGCCCGCCCCACCCTCACGGACGCCGACCTGGAGCGCGCCTTCACCGAGCTCGGCCTGAGCGACTGGCTCGACTCCCTCCCGCACGGCCTGCAGACCGAGGTCGGCGAGCGCGGCGAGTCTCTGTCCGTCGGCGAGCGCCAGCTGGTCGCCCTGGCCCGCGCCTACGTCGCCGACCCCGACCTGCTCGTCCTGGACGAGGCCACGAGCGCCGTCGACCCGGCCACGGAGGTCCGCCTCCAGCACACCCTGGACGCCGTGACCCGCGGCCGCACGACCATCGCCATCGCCCACCGCCTGTCCACCGCCCAGTCGGCCGACGAGGTCATCGTCGTGGACCGCGGCCACATCGTCCAGCGCGGCCCGCACTCCCGCCTGGTCGCCGAGCCCGACTCGATCTACGCCCGCCTGTACGCGTCCTGGCTCGAACAAACCCGCTGACGCCGCTTCGCCCCCGCCACGCCGCGCCCCGGCGCCCCACCACCAGCCGCACCTCCGCGCCCTCCGCCCCCACGCCGTCCCGCCCCGCGTTGATCCCGCCGGCGTCGGGGCTCTGCGCCGCGCCCGCGTCGGCTCGACGCTCCGGCGTTGCGTTGAATCCCGCCTGCGCTGGCGTCGAGCCCCGCCCCTGCGCTGCCATTGCGCCTCGCGTCTCGCCGTGCGTCTCGCGTCTCGCCGTGCGCCGCGCGTCTCGCTCTGGGCCGCCGTTGCGTCTCGCGTCTCGTCCCGCGCCGCGCTCCGGCCCCGCCTGGCGTTGCGGCGCGCCGGGCGTCTCGAACCGTGTCGGCGCTCGGCGTGGTGAGTGGCGTTGTGACGGGTCGCGTGCTGAAGAAAACTGGGTGCTCCCCCCGGCCTCGGATTCACGGATAGATTGGCGGCATGGCGGCCGGGGGGCGGCGGTACGTGCCGATGTCGGTGCGGATCGCGGTGACAGGCTTCAACGCCGTTGGCGCGGTCGTGTTCACGCTCGCGCTCACGGCGTTCGGGGTGTTGCTGTCGGGGATGCAGGTCGATCCGGTGGCGCAGGGCGGTACCGGATATCTGGATTTTGTCCTGTTCTTCAATGCGGTGCTGTTCCTGTCGCCGCTGGCCGTCGTGCTCGTGTTTCTCGGCGTGCGCGTCCGGCGGGGGGAGCACTGGGCGTGGCTGGCCAGCCTCGTGTTCTGGGTGTTCGTCGGGACGATGATGCCGCTGCTGGCCTGGGTGCTCGGGGCGCCGCTGCCGTTCCGGCTCGTGCCCGTGCTGTGCGCGGTGGCGCTGCTCGCGCTGCTGCTGACGCCGCAGGCGCGCGGGCACTGCGCCGAGCCCGACGAGGCCTAAGGGAGCGGGTCGGCCAGGTAGCGCTGAATCGTGGGGGCCACGGTGCGCACGATCTCTTCCTGGCTCATGGACGCCAATGGCTCCACTTTCAGGATGTACCGCAGCATCGCCAGGCCGATCATCTGCGACGCGACCAGGGATGCGCGTTTCGGGGCCTCGGCGGGGTCGAGGTTCAGGGTGCGGGTGGCGCGGCGCAGGATCTGGGTGACCAGGAACTCGCGCAGCATGCGGGCCGACCACTCGTGCTGCATCGCGCTGCGGACCAGTGCGGCCACCGTGGTGCCGGCGGGGGAGTCCCAGACGCCGACGAAGGTGCGGACCAGGCGCTCGCCCACGCCGTCCAGGCCCGGCTCGAAGATCTTCGGCAGGAACTCGGCGGGGTTGATGGGGGCTTCCATCGTGGCCAGGAACAGCTGGTCCTTCGCGCCGAAATAGTGGTGCACCAGCGCCGGGTCGACTCCGGCGCTGGTGGCGATCTGGCGGATGGAGGCACCGTCGTAGCCGCGTTCCGCGAACGCCTCGCGGGCGGCGGTCAGGATGGCCTCGCGAGTGTCCTGGTTGCCGGGGCGTCGGCCGGTGCGAGCCATGAGCCTCCTTTTCAGCGGTACCGCAACGTGCCTACGGCGTGCGGCGGCGCAGCGTGGCCGCACCGAGCAAGAGTGCCACGACGACGCAGCCGACGATGATCGCGAGGTCTCGCCACATGATCGAGGTCGGGTCGGTGTGGGAGCCGAGCTCGGTGAGGGCCTGCACGGCGTACGACATGGGCAGCACGTCACTGATCGCCTCCATCCAGCCGGGCATGCGGTCGCGGGGCTGGAGCAGGCCGCACAGCAGGACCTGGGGGAGTACCACGGCGGGCATGAACTGCACGGCCTGGAACTCGCTGTCGGCGAACGCGCTGACGAGCAGGCCCAGCGCCATGCCGAGCACGGAGTTGCCGACCGCGATCACGCCGACGAGCCACGCGGGGCCGAGCGTGTCCAGGCCGAGCAGCGCGTACGCAAGCGTCGAGACGATGGCCGCCTGCACCGCGGCGGCGACGGCGAAGGCGATGCCGTAGCCCAGCAGGATGTCGACCTTGCCGATCGGGGTGGTGAGGAGCCGCTCCAGGGTGCCGCTGGTGCGCTCGCGCAGCATCGCCACGCTCGTGAGCAGGAACATGATCACCAGCGGGAACACGCCGAGCATGATGAGGCCGACGCGGTTGAAGAGCATGGGGTTGTCGTCGTAGAGGTACCGCAGCAGGGTCAGCAACACCGTCGGGACGACGAGGATCAGCGCGATCGTGCGCCGGTCGTGCCGGAGCTGGCGCAGGATGCGCGCGGCGGTGCCGAAGGTCAGTCGGGGAGACACGGCTCAGCCCACCTTCTCGGTGTCGTGGGCCTGCACGAGCCGCAGGAACGCCTCGTCCAGGTCGTCGGTGCCGGCGCTTTCGCGTACGGCGGCGGGGGTCTGGTCGGCGATGAGGTACCCGTCGCGGATGAGCAGCAGCCGGTCGCAGCGGCCGGCCTCGTCCATCACGTGGCTCGACACGAGCAGCGTGGAGCCCGCCTTGGCGAGGGCGTGGAATCGCTGCCACAGCTCGTTGCGCAGCACGGGGTCCTGCCCGACGGTCGGCTCGTCGAGCACGAGCAGCTTCGGCTTGCTCACGATCGCGCAGGCCAGCGAGGCGCGGGCGCGCTGGCCGCCGGAGAGCTGCCCGACGAGCTGGTCCTTGGCCTGGCTCAGGCCGACGTCGCCGACCGCCTCGTCGGCCTCCTTCGCGCTCAGCCCGTAGAGGGAGGCGAAGTAGCGGGTGTTCTCGCGGACGGTGAGGTCGGCGTACACGCTGGGCGCCTGCGTGAGGTAACCGACCTTGTTGCGCAGCTCCTTCGCACCGGCCTCGTGGCCGAGGACGGTGACCCTGCCGCTGACGATCTTCTGTACGCCGACGACGGCCCGCATGAGCGTCGTCTTGCCGCTGCCGCTCGGGCCGAGCAGGCCGGTCACGCTGCCGGCGGGCACGGTGCAGGTGAAGTCGTGCAGCACCCGCCGCTTGCCGCGCGCGATGACGAGGTGTTCGACCTCGATCGCGTTGCTCATCGTGGGGTTCCTTCCTCCCAGGGCTTCTGGAAACTCAACGCTTGATGAACTCAACGGTAGATGAAATCTGCGACATGTCAAACCCTGTAAATGCGACACGGGGGCGGACCGGAACGTTCCGGTCCGCCCCCGCGGGGGTTGCTTGCTTCGGTACTACAGGGAGAGGACCCGCTCGAGGAACTCCTTGTACTGCCGCAGCGCGATGCGCAGCGTCTCGGTGTCGGGGTGCTTGGACGACTTGCTGGGGTTGAGCGCGTGCTGCTGCTCCTGCAGCTTCTCGGCCAGCGTCTCGATCGCGTCACTGACGATCGCGGAGGCCCGGGCGACCGCCTTCACGGGGTCGTCGACGAACTTCGACTCCGCCTTGACCAGCCGCTGCCGGAACCGATCGGCCCGCTTCTGCTTCCACAGCACGATCCGCTGCTCGACAAGGTCCCCCGGCCGCAGCGGCGCGGCCGCGTACTCGACCTCGTCGTCATCCTCTTCAAGCACAACGATCGCGATCGCTTCGTCGTCTTCCTCGTCCTCGACGTCCTCGACCTCACCAACCAGAACGAGCACGTCCTCGTCCTCGTCTTCGTCGTCCTCATCGTCAGCGACGGCATCGACCTCGTCGTCTTCGTCGTCACTGTCGTCTTCGTCGTCGCTGTCGTCTTCATCGTCCGCCGCGTCGGCGAGCGCCTCAACTTCAACGTCACCGTTGCCCTCGTCCTCACCGGCGTCAGCAACGACCTCATCCGCGAGGACCTCGCCCACAATCTCCGCAGGCGCGTCGTCCTCTTCTTCGCCCTCGGCCTCAGCCACGCCTTCCTCGGCGGCCTCTTCGTCGGCCTCAGCCACGCCTTCCTCGGCGGCCTCTTCGTCGGCCTCGGCGACGGCTTCCTCGGCGGCCTCTTCTTCGGCGACGGCTTCCTCGGCGGCCTCTTCTTCGGCCTCTTCTTCGGCCTCGGCTTCGGCGACGGCTTCCTCGGCGGCCTCTTCCTCGGCCTCGGCTTCGGCGACGGCTTCCTCGGCGGCCTCTTCCTCGGCCTCGGCTTCGGCGACGGCTTCCTCGGCGGCTTCTTCCTCGGCCTCAGCCTCAGCGACGGCTTCTTGGGCGGCTTCTTCCTCGGCCTCAGCCTCAGCGACGGCTTCCTCGGCGGCCTCCTCGTCGGCCTCAGCCTCAGCGACGGCCTCTTCGACGGCTTCCTGCTCGGCCGGCTCCTCGTCGGCGGTCGCGTCGACGTCGTCCTCGGTTACCGCCTCGGGTTCCTCCTCAGCCGCGTCGTCCTCCGCCTCCGCAGCCGGTTCGTCGCCCTCCGTTGCGTCGCCCTCCGCGATCGGTTCGGCCTGCTCATCCGTCTCGCTCTCCGCGGCGTCGACGTCGCTTTCCGCGGCCGGCTCCTCGTCGCCGGCTTCCTCCGTGGCCTCCGCAACGGCCTCTTCGTCGCTCGGCTCGGCCTCGGCGACGGCTTCTTCTTCGCCGGCCTCCTCGGCCTCCGCGACGGCCTCCTCGTCGCCCGCTTCCGCTTCGTCGGTCGTCTCGGCGACGGCTTCCTCAACCTCGGCCTCCGCGGCCGCCTCCGGCTCCGCGTCCTCGGCCTGAGCATCCTCGTCGGCCTCCGCGGCAGCCTCAGCTTCGGCGGTCTCCTCGGCCTCGGCGACGGCGTCCGCGTCGGTGGACTCCTCGGTCTCGGCGACGGCCTCGGGCTCTGCGTCCTCGTCGGCCTCGGCGACAGCGTCGGTCTCGGCTTCGGCGTCGGTCTCCTCGGTCTCGGCGACGGCGTCCGCTTCGGCGGGCTCCTCGGTCTCGGCGGCGGTCTCGGCTTCGGCGTCGGTCTCCTCGGTCTCGGCGACGGCGTCCGCTTCGGCGGGCTCCTCGGTCTCGGCGGCGGTCTCGGCTTCGGCGTCGGTTTCCTCGGTCTCGGCGACGGCGTCCGCTTCGGCGGGCTCCTCGGTCTCGGCGGCGGTCTCGGCTTCGGCGTCGGTTTCCTCGGTCTCGGCGACGGCGTCCGCCTCGGCGGGCTCCTCCGTCTCGGCGGCGGCCTCGGGCTCCGCGTCCTCGTCCGTGGTGGTCACGGCCTCGGCGTCGTCGGTCGAGTCGGTGACCTCCTCGGCGGCCTCGGCTTCCTCGGGTTCCGCAACAGCCTCCGCGTCCTCGGCCCCAGCCTCGGTGTCCTCGGTGATCGCCTCAGCCTCGGCCGTCTCGGCCGCGGCCTCCTCCGTAGCGGGCTCGCCGTCCGCCTCGAGTTCCTCGGCCTCTGCGTCTGCAGAAGCCTCCGTGTCGTCCGCGGCCTCAGCGTCCGCAACTTCGGCGTCGGTGGAAGCCTCGGCGTCGTCGGCGGACTCCGGCTCCGTCGAGGCCTCGGCGTCCGCAACTTCAGCGTCCGCGGAAGCGTCGGCGTCCTCTGAAACCTCGGCGACGTCCGAAGCATCCGCAACCTCAGCGTCCGTGGAAGCCTCGGCGTCTTCGGAGACCTCGGCGGTCTCGGCGACGTCGGAGGCGTCCGCAACCTCAGCGTCCTCCGCGGCGTCCGTGGAAGCCTCGGCGTCTTCCGAGACCTCGGTGGCCTCGGCGACGTCCGACGCGTCCGCAACCTCAGCGTCCTCCGCGGCGTCCGTGGAAGCCTCGGCGTCTTCCGAGACCTCGGCGGTCTCGGCGACGTCGGAAGCGTCCGCAACCTCAGCGGCGTCCTCCGAAGCGTCCGTGGGAGCTTCGGCATCTTCGGAGACCTCGGCGGTCTCGGCGACGTCGGAAGCGTCCGCGACCGCGGCGTCGTCCGAAGCGTCCGTGGACTCGTCGGCCTCGGTGGCCGGGCCGGTGATGGCCGAGATGTCGTCGGGGACGGCGACCGAGATCGCGGGGGTGTCGGCCAGCGGCTCAGCAGCAAGAGCAGCCGGAGTGGACTCGGTGGAGGACTCCTCGGTGGCCTCGGCGGCGTCGGTCGCGTCGGTGGTGGCGGCGACCGTGGCCGGCGGGGCGTCGTCGAGGGGCTGGCGAGGCTCCGGTACCAGGGCCTCGGCCGGCTTGTCCTCTGAAGCGGTCACTTCAGGGGACGGGCCCGACTGGTTGTTCGGCGGGGTGAAGTTGGGATGCATCGAGTGGGTCCTCCGTCCGCTCGGTCCGAACGGGGGCGGCCACCCGGTCGGACTGCTGCTTAGCTCAGCGCTGGGGTCGCGGACGCCGGGAGGCCGAGCGGCGCCCTGGACCGACGACCGCAGGACCGGACGGTGGGGTGCCCCCAGCGAGACGGGTTGGGGGTGTCCGTCGGCGAGCGGGGAAGGGGTGGGCGACCGCGCAGACTTCCGTGCGGCGCACCGCCAAAGTACTCCTCCAACACCACCAGCCATAGACCCCAAACCGCCGAGTATCCGCGGTGCGGGAGAATTGCCGCTGTGTCGTCGAACCTTGATCCAGAAGTCGCGCAGCGTTTACGCCGGAACGAGGCTGGGCTGGTGCCAGCCGTCGTGCAGGAGCACGGCACCGGGCAGGTGTTGATGTTGGCGTGGATGGACGACGAGGCGCTGCACCGGACCCTTACGACGGGGCGGGCGACGTACTGGTCGCGCAGTCGCGGGGAGTATTGGGTCAAGGGGGCGACCTCCGGGCACGTCCAGCACGTCAAGAGCGTTGCGATCGACTGCGACGGGGACACGCTGCTGGTCACCGTCGAGCAGACCGGCGCCGCCTGCCACACCGGCAACCACACGTGCTTCTACACGGAACTGGAGGTGGCCGAATGACCACCGGCGCCGTCGCCCCGGACGAGGGGACCTTCCGCGAGCTGGCCCGCAACCGGCGGGTGGTGCCGGTGACCCGGCGGCTGCTGGCCGACGGGGAGACGCCGGTCGGGGTGTACCGCAAGCTGGCCGGCGGGCCGGGGACCTTCCTGCTCGAGTCCGCCGAGCAGGGCGCGGGGGCGGCCGGGGCGGTCTGGTCGCGGTACAGCTTCATCGGCGTCCGCAGCGTCGCCACCCTCGTCGAGCGGGAGGGGCGCGCGCACTGGCTCGGCGCGCCGCCCGCCAACGTGCCGGTCGACGGCGACCCGACCGAGGTGCTGCGGGCCACGATCGCGGCGCTGAGCGCGGACGACTCCGACCTGCGCGCGCTCAACCTGCCGCCGCTGTCGGGCGGGCTGGTCGGGTTCCTGTCCTACGACGCCGTGCGGCGCTTCGAGCGGCTGCCCGAGCTGGCGCTGGACGACCTGCACCACCCAGAGCTGGGCATGATGCTCGCGACCGACCTCGTCGCGCTCGATCACTTCGAGGGCGCGGCGCTGCTCATCGCCAACGCGGTGCTGCCGGAGGCGGGGGCCGACGACGCCGTGGTCCGGGCGGCGTACCACCAGGCGATCGGCCGGCTCGACGCGATGACCACGGCGCTGTCGCGGCCGACGCCGCCGATGGTGTCCACTGTGGACCGGGTGCCGGTCGGGGACGTGGTCAGCCGGACGCCGGTGGGGGAGTACCCGAAGGCGGTCGAGGTCGCCAAGGAGGCCATCCGCGCGGGGGAGTGCTTCCAGATCGTCGTCGCGCAGCGCTTCGAGCGGGCCACCGACGCGGACCCGCTCGACGTCTACCGGGTGCTGCGCACGACCAACCCGAGCCCGTACATGTACCTCCTGCGCTTCGACGGCTTCGACGTGGTCGGGTCCTCACCCGAGGTACACGTGAAGGTGGACGGGCGGCGGGCACTGCTGCACCCCATCGCGGGCACGCGCTGGCGCGGGGCGACGCCGGAGGAGGACGCGGCGCTCGCCGCCGACCTGCTCGCCGACCCGAAGGAGCGGGCGGAGCACGTGATGCTCGTCGACCTCGCGCGCAACGACCTCGGGCGGGTGTGCAAGCCCGGCACGGTGGAGGTGCCCGAGTTCATGACCGTCGAGCGGTACTCCCACGTCATGCACATCGTCTCGACCGTCGTCGGCGAACTGCACGACGACCGCAGCGCCTTCGACACGCTCGCCGCGACGTTCCCGGCCGGCACCCTGTCGGGGGCCCCGAAGGTGCGCGCGATGGAGATCATCGAGGAGCTCGAGCCGACGCGCCGCGGCCTGTACGGCGGCGTCGTGGGCTACTTCGGCTTCGGCGGCGACATGGACACCGCGATCGCGATCCGCACGGCGCTGATGCGCGACCGGATGGCGTACGTCCAGGCCGGCGCCGGCATCGTGGCCGACTCCGACCCGGTGTCGGAGGAGACCGAGACCCGCAACAAGGCTGCCGCCGTGCTCGCGGCCATCGCCACCGCCGAGACGCTGCGGCCGGCCCGATGAGCGAGCCCAGCCCACGGCGCGCCCTCGCCCTCACCGCCCTGGTGTGCGCGGTGGGGGCCGCGCTCGTGCTGGTGGCCGCGACCCGGGACTGGCAGGACGTGGTCACGGTGCAGCCGGCGCCCCTGCCGCCGATCACCAAGCACCGCAGCGGGACCGACATCGCCCCCTGGCTGACCGCGCTCGGCGTGGTCGCGCTCGCCGGGGCCGGGGCGCTGTTCGCCACGCGGGCCGCGGCGCGGCTGGTCGTGGGCGCGCTGCTGGTCCTGTCCGGGGCCGGCGTGGCGGTCGCCGCGCTGGTCACCCTCGACGACCACGTGAAGGTCGCCTGGCCGTTGCTGTGCGTAGTCGGCGGCCTCGCGGTGCTGGCCGCGGGCGTGGTCACGGTCCGCTCGGGCCGCGCGTGGCCGGCGATGGGCGCACGATACGAACGCCCGGCGGCGCCCGCGGAGCGCAAACCGGACCGCCCCGCCTCCCAGGCCGAGCTCTGGGACGCCCTGGACCGGGGCGAGGATCCCACGACTCACGACCGCCCGTAGCCGCAACAACGGTAGGGTCGGCCGCATGGCGAGCAGTTCCGAGGAAGTGATCGAGGTCGCCGGGCGCGAGGTGACCATCACGAATCCCGGCAAGGTGTACTTCCCGAAGTCCGGCCGCACCAAGCTCGACGTCGTCCGCTACTACCTGGCCGTCGCCGACGGGGCGCTGCGGGGCGCCGGCGGCCGGCCGATGGCGCTCAAGCGCTACGTCAACGGCATCGAGGGCGAGGCGTTCTTCCAGAAGCGCGCACCTGCCAAGCGGCCCGAGTGGATCGAGACGGCCGAGCTGCGCTACCCCTCCGGGCGCACCGCCGAGGAGATCGTGCTGCGCGACGCCGCCCAGCTCGCCTGGGTCGTCAACCTCGGCTGCCTGGAGCTGCACACCCACTCGGTCCTGGCCGAGGACGTCGACCACCCCGACGAGCTGCGCATCGACCTCGACCCGGTGCCGGGCGTGCCGTGGGGCCAGGTCGTCGACGTGGCGATGATCGCGCGGGAGGTCCTGGAGGAGTACGGCCTGCTGGGCTGGCCCAAGACGTCCGGCTCCCGCGGCTTCCACATCTACGCCCGCATCGAGCCCCGCTGGACGTTCGCCGAGGTGCGCCGGGCCGCCGAGGGCTTCGCCCGGGAGGTCGCTCAGCGCGCGCCCGACCTCGCCACCGGCGCCTGGTGGAAGGAGGAGCGCCACGGCGTCTTCGTCGACTACAACCAGAACGCCAAGGACCACACGACGGCCTCCGGCTACTCGGTGCGCCCGTCGGAGGAGGCGAAGGTCTCCGCCCCGCTGAGCTGGGACGAGGTGCCCGGCTGCGACCCGGCGCAGTTCACGATGGAGACGGTCCCGGGCCGCCCCGACCCGTGGGCGGGCATCGAGGAGGCCCGCGGTTCGCTGGAGCCGCTGCTGGAGCTCGCCGCCACGTACAAGAAGAAGGCGCCCGCCAAGAAGGGCGCCGGCCGCCGCCAGCCCAGCATGCCGCTCATCGAGATCACTCGCACCGCCACCCGCGAGGAGGCGCTGGCCGACCTCGACAAGTGGAAGGAGCGCCACCCGGCGGTGTGGCCGCTGCTGGAGCCGGCCGACGTCCTGGTCGACTCCATGCGCGGCATCAACTCGGTCTGGTATCGCATCCGGGTCAACCTCGTGCACGTCCCCGAGGCCGACCGCCCGCCGCAGGAGCCCCTGGAGCACGAGTTCGACCCCTTCGCGAGGTGGAAGGAGATGCAGGCCCGCGGCCAGATCCCGGCCCGCTGGCAGCGCCCCACCTCCTAGCACGGCCCTGGCTGCTGAAACGGTCGGGCTGCCGGCATCGGCCGCGCTCATCGCGCTTCCTCCGGGGAGTCGACCCAGCCGGCCATGAGCACGAGGCCGGTCGGGCGGTGGACGGTCAGATATCCGAACGGCAGGTCGAAGCGGGCGGTGACGCGCAGCCGCCGCGCCGCCCGGGGCGTGGCCGGCAGCGGGACCATCGGCGCCGGCGCCACCGGCGTGGCCCGGAAGCCGGTCGCGGTGAACGCGGCCGACGCCGTCTGCGCCGCCGCGGCGACCCGCAGCCCGTCGGGGCCGATGCCGGGGAACGAGCCGCCGGCCGCCGCGGCGGCGAGCCCGAACAGCTCGGCCGAGGCGAGCAGGTCGTGGGTGCCGGCCGCGGCGAACCGCGGAACTTTCACCACCAGCTCGGGCGCGCTGTCCTCGGCGTCGACCATGGCCCGGCTGATGCACGGGCCCTCGTCCGCGGCGACGGCGCCGGTGAGGCCGGTGACCGCGGCGGCCAGGACCGCGCCGGGCGGGGCGCCGCCGGCGGCCGTGCACAGGACCACGTCGACGTCGGCGGTGCCGGCGACGGTGAGCAGCGTGACCGGGCCGGCCGCGGTGGCGGCGACCCGCAGGACGGACGGGTCGGCGCCGCGGCGGTGCAGCGAGGCGAGGCGCCGCCCGGCCCACGGGCCCTGCGAAGGGCGCAGCACGCCGTCGGTGAACGGCTCCCGCCAGTCGGTGGTGACGGCCAGCGCCGAGGCCAGGACCAGCGCGTCGGCGTCGATCGGGCCGGCGGTGGCGGGCGGCAGGGGCGGCACGGGCGCGCCGGTCTGCGCGGCCGCCCACGCGTCCAGTAGGGGCCGGTCGATGGCCGGGTCGCCGGTCAGGCGGGGGTCGCAGCGGGCCGCCCAGTCCAGCGTCAGCGGGGCGCCCTCGCGGGTCCACACGCCCAGCGCGCCGCGGACCGGCAGCTCCAGCGGCGTGGGCGCGACCGCGCGCAGCTCCGTCGCCGCCCGCCCGGCCGCCACGGAGGCGAGCAGGGCCAGCAGGGGATAGATCGCCGCCCCTGAGAACACTCCGGCGGGGGACACGGACGCCCAGCCGGCCGTCAATGTGTTTGCCCGCTGAACGCTCATGCCGACACCCTAGAACGGGGGTACGACAAAACTCGGCGGCGAGGCATTATGCCCTAGTCCATCAGGTGACGTCGGCCATACCCCCGCGGCCTTCGGCCGACCGGGGGCGACCTAGCATCGGTCGCATGACCACCGGAGAGGGGAGCTCCTTGATCAACGCGGAAAGCGGCCGGGTGCTCGACGAGATCCTCGCCGGAGTGCGTGAGGACCTGGCGGTCCGCGAGGCACAGGTGCCCCTGGCAGACATCAAGCAGCGCGCCGCCCAGGCCCCGCCGCCCCGGGACGCCTACGCCAAGTTGCGCGCACCCGGCGTCGGCGTGATCGCGGAGGTCAAGCGCTCGTCGCCGTCGAAGGGCCAACTGGCCGAGATCCCGGACCCGGCGGAGCTCGCGAAGGAGTACGCGGCCGGCGGCGCCCGCTGCGTCAGCGTGCTCACCGAGGGCCGCTGGTTCGGCGGCAGCCTCGACGACTTCGCCGCCGTGCGCGCCGCGATCGACGTGCCGATGCTGCGCAAGGACTTCGTCGTGTCCTCCTACCAGGTGCACGAGGCGCGGGCCTACGGCGCCGACCTGGTGCTGCTCATCGTCGCCGCGCTGGAGCAGAACACGCTGACCGGGCTGCTCGACCGCATCGAGAGCCTCGGCATGACGGCGCTGGTCGAGGTGCACGACGAGGAGGAGACCGACCGCGCGCTGGAGGCCGGCGCCCGGGTCATCGGCATCAACGCCCGCAACCTGCGCACGCTCGAGGTCGACCGCACCGTGTTCGAGCGCATCGCGCCCGGCCTGCCGGCCGAGGTCGTCAAGATCGCCGAGTCGGGCGTGCGCGGCCCCCACGACCTGATCCGCTACGCGTCGGCCGGCGCCGACGCCGTGCTGGTCGGCGAGGGCCTGGTCACCCAGAAGAGCCCGCGCGAGGCCGTCGCCGAGCTCGTCACCGCCGGCAGCCACCCGGCCACCCCGCGGGCGGCCCGATGAGCGCGTTCCTCTCGGCGGCGGGCCTGCTGCCGGACCCGGCCGGCCACTTCGGCACGTACGGTGGCCGGTTCGTCCCGGAAGCCCTCGTCGCCGCGCTCGACCAGCTCGACGCCGCCTACCGCCACGCGCAGGCCGACGAGGCGTTCCAGGCCGAGTTCGGCCGGTTGCTGCGCGACTACGCCAACACGCCGAGCCCGCTGTACCGGGCCGAGCGGCTCTCCCGCGGTACCGGAGCGCAGATCTTCCTGAAGCGTGAAGATCTCAACCACACGGGCGCCCACAAGGTCCGCAACGTCCTCGGCCAGGCGCTGCTCACCCAGCGGATGGGCAAGACCAGGGTCATCGCCGAGACGGGCGCGGGCCAGCACGGCGTGGCCAGCGCCACCGCCTGCGCCCTGCTCGACCTCGAGTGCGTGGTGTACATGGGCGAGGAGGACACCCGCCGCCAGGCGCTCAACGTCGCCCGCATGCGCATGCTCGGCGCCACCGTCATCCCCGTCACCACCGGCTCCAAGACGCTCAAGGACGCCATCAACGAGGCCCTGCGCGACTGGGTGACCAACGTCGACAACACGCACTACCTGCTCGGCACCGCCGCCGGCCCGCACCCGTTCCCGGCGATGGTGCGCGACTTCGTCGGCGGGATCAGCGTCGAGGCCCGCCGCCAGATCCAGGAGCAGACCGGCCGGCTGCCCGACGCCGTCGCGGCCTGCGTGGGCGGCGGCTCCAACGCGATCGGCGCGTTCCACGCGTTCGTGCCCGACGAGAGCGTGCGGCTCTTCGGCTTCGAGGCCGGCGGCGACGGCGTCGACACCGGCCGGCACGCCGCGAGCATCACCGGCGGCGCGACCGGCGTGCTGCACGGCGCCCGCACCTACCTGCTGCAGGACGAGGACGGCCAGACCGTCGAGTCGCACTCGATCTCGGCCGGCCTGGACTACCCGGCGGTCGGCCCCGAGCACGCCTACCTGCACGACACCGGCCGCGCCACCTACGAGCCGGTCACCGACGCCGAGGCGATGGACGCCTTCAAGCTGCTGTGCCGCACCGAGGGCATCATCCCGGCCATCGAGAGCGCGCACGCCGTCGCCGGCGCCCTGCGGGTGATCCCGCGCCTGGCCGCCGAGCTGGGCCGCGAGCCGACCGTGATCGTCTGCCTGTCGGGCCGCGGGGACAAGGACATGGACACCGCGCGGGATTGGTTCAAGGTATAACCAATGGTCCAGGAAGTAAGGCTCCAGACGGCGTTCGAGAAGGCGCGGGCCGAGGGCCGCAGCGCCCTCATCGGCTACCTGCCGGCCGGGTTCCCCGACCACGCGGTCGCCGTGGACGCCATCCTCGCCATGATCGACAACGGCGTGGACATCGTCGAGGTCGGCCTGCCGTACTCCGACCCGGTCATGGACGGCCCCGTCATCCAGCGCGCCACCGAGGCGGCCCTGGCGGCCGGCTTCCGCGTGCGTGACGGCCTGCGGGCGGTCGAGGCCGCCGCGGCGACCGGCGCGCCGATCCTCACCATGACGTACTGGAACCTCGTCGAGCGCTACGGCGTCGAGCGCTTCTCGGCCGACCTGGCCGCGGCCGGCGGCGCGGGCCTCATCACACCCGATCTCATCCCCGACGAGGCCGGGCCGTGGCTGGCCGCCTCCGACGCGCACGGCCTCGACCGGGTCTTCCTCGTCTCGCCGTCCTCGACCGAGGCCCGCATCGCGAGCACGGCCGCCGCCTGCCGCGGCTTCGTCTACGCCACCAGCGTCATGGGCGTCACCGGCGCCCGCAGCACGACGAGCTCCGCGGCGCCGGCCCTGGTCGAGCGCGTGCGCCGGCTCGGCCCCGGCACCCCGGTCGCCGTCGGCCTGGGCGTGTCCAACGGCGAGCAGGCCGCCGAGGTCGGCGAGTTCGCCGACGGCGTGATCGTCGGCAGCGCGCTGGTGCGCTGCCTGCTCGACGCCGAGACGCCCGCGGCCGGCGTCGCCGCCGTGGCCCGGCTCAGCGCGGAACTTGCCGAGGGCGTGCGCCGCCACTAACCGCCCGGCGGCCTCGTTGAGGCTTCGTGCGGCAATTTCCCGATTTGGTACGTCATGTGCTCCTCCTGGCGGCCCTGCTGATCCCGCCGTCCCTCGTGAGCGCGCCGGCGACGGCCGCGCAGATCGGCGGCGGTTACGGCTCCAGCGCCGACTCGGACTGGCGGCAGAACGGCGCCGATCCGGGCCGCTCCGGCCACCAGGCGCTGACGGGCCGCCTCGACGCACCCGCGGCCCGGCACCTGCGCACGGCCTGGACCGCACCGGCCACCCGGCCCGAGGAGCGCATCGGCGGCGCCGTCGTGGTCGACGGCACCGTGTACCGCTCGGCCGAGGCCGGCGACGGCCAGATCCGCCGCTACGACGCGGTGACCGGCGGCGACCGCGGCCCGCTCGTCGACGCCCCCGGCCGCGCCTTCGGCCAGCTCGCCGCGGCCGGGGACACGCTGCTCGTCGAGTCGATCGAGCGGCCGAGCCTGCGGCGGTACCTCGGGGCGTACCGGATGAATGGAAAACCGGAGTGGGAGACCGTGCTGCCGGACGAGGTCTCCGGCGGCTTCACCGTCGACGGCGGCCTCATCCTGCGCAGCGCCGGCGCCACGCTGAGCGCCTACCGCGTCACCGACGGCGGCCTGGCCTGGTCCGCCCCGCTCGGCGCCGAGCCCGGCTTCCACGCGCCGGTCGCGGCGGGCGGCCTGGTGCTGCAGGCGACCGAGCCGGGCCGCATCCAGGCCTACGCGGGGGACACCGGCGCCCCCGCCTGGACCCGCGATGCCCCCGGCGCCGAGCTCGTCGCTTCGGGCGACGCCGTGTTTGCGGTCGGCGAGCACGGCGTGTGCGCCTACGCGGTGCGCGACGGCGCCCAGCGGTGGTGCGACACGGAGACCCTCGAGTCACCGGTGTACGCCAGCGCCGCCCCCGGCGCGCTGTACGTCATCGACGGCCACGGCGGCCTGGCCGCTTTCGAGGCGCTCAGCGGCCACGTGCGGTGGCGCACCTCGTACGGCCTGCACTCGGAGGTCGACGCCTCGTACTGGTCCCCGGTGAACGGCGGCGGCGTCGTGTACGCGGTGGTGTACCACTTCGGCTTCGTCGGCGGCGTGAGCACGCACCGCGTCGAGCTGATCGCCGCGGACGCCGCGACCGGCGAGCTGCTGCGCCGCCTGGACCTGGACGTGCCGTCCCTGATCGGCGGCGAGCCGCTGCTGCTGTCGGCCGACCACGTGTACTTCGCATCCCTCGCCAAGCTCTACGCCTTCGCCACCTGAGGGGCGCTGGCGCTGGTCAGGAGCGCAGGGCGGCGCGCCAGGTGTCGCGGATGGCCTCGGCGCCCCAGGCGTTGGGCTCGATGGCGCCGCACAGCCACAGCTCGCGGTTCGCCGGGCGGGGCTCGGCGGTCGTGATGTCGCCGGCCTGCGCGCCGTGGCCCAGGAACGCCGCGTGCAGGTCGGCCACCGCGGCGCCGTGGCGCGCGGCGGCCTTGCGGATCTCCGCGTTGAGCGACTCGAGCAGGCCGAGGCCGCCCTCGACGTCGGGCAGGCCGGCCCACGCCAGGTCGCCGCTGCCGTCCGTCGGGTCGTAGACCGTGCTGACCACGATCCGGGCGCCGGTGGCGGCCAGGCTGACCAGCGTGGCGTCGTAGTTCGCGGCGATCGCCTCGATCGCCGCCGGGACCTTCTCCGGCGACTCGATGATCGCGGTGAGCAGGTCGTTGCCGCCCATGGTGAGGGTGACCAGGGCCGGGCGGCCGGCGACCTGGCCGACCTGCTTGCGCAGCACGTCGTCGCTCGTCGCGCCGTCGCGTGCGAGCAGCATCAGCTCTATGCCGAGGTCGTCGGCGAGCAGGGAGGCGGCGCCCAGGCCGGGGCCGCCCGCATAATCGTCGATCGACATCGAGTCGCCGAGCGCGTAGTACCGCGGGGCCATGCATTGATCATCGCGGAGACGGTCCCGTCGATCCAACCCGTTTCGCGGAAATTTCAGGCCTCGACGACCTCGGGCTCGGCGTCGCGCTGCAGTTCGCGGATCACGCCCGTGCGCGCGGCCGCGGCGTCGGCGATCGCGGTGCGCGTCGTCGCGGTGAGCGGCTCGGGCAGCGCGTCGAGGTCGTGCCACGACAGGCCGCTGATCCGGCCGGGGGCGTTGAGGGAGGGCCCGCCGCCGTCGAGGCGGCCGCGGAAGACGTGGACGAACAGGTCGGGTGTTGCGGTGCCACAGCCGTCGCCGGTCAGCTGATACATGCCGATCAGCTCGACGACCTCCGTCTCCAGGCCGGTCTCCTCGCGGATGTCCCGGATGACGGCGTGCACGGGGCTCTCGTCCGCGCGGATCTTCCCGCCGGGCAGGCCCCACAGCTGGTGCCCGCCGGCCTGGCGGCACAGCAGCACCCGGCCGGCCGCGTCCTCGATGACGGCGGCGACCGCGGAGGTCACCTTGCTGCCGTTACTCAGCGTTGAGTAGCTCATGTTCGCACTTTAGGCGCCGCCGCTCAGCGTCGCGAGACCTTCGCTGATGGTGATCTTTGCGGGCGGGGCGGGGCGCCGGGAAGGGACGCGACGCGTCGCAACGCAACGGGGCGGGCATCGCAATTCGCCGGATCGGCGGTAGCGTGTTCACCCGTGGACGCTGCCCTCTCACCGCTGGCCGAGATCCCGAGCCCGACCCGTGGCGTCTGGGACCTTGGACCTATTCCTCTGCGTGCCTACGCACTCTGCATCGTGCTGGGCATCATCGCCGCCTGCTTCATCACCGACCGCCGCCTGCGGGCCCGGGGCGCGCCGCCGTGGGTGATCCTCGACGTGGCGATCTGGGCGGTGCCGTTCGGCATCGTGGGCGCCCGGCTGTACCACGTGATCACCTCCCCGGACGCGTACTTCGGCGAGAACGGCTCGCTGATCAAGGCGTTCAAGATCTGGGAGGGCGGTCTCGGCATCTGGGGCGGCGTGGCGGCCGGCGCGCTCGGGGCGTTCATCGCCTGCCGCCGGCTCAACCTGCCGTTCGCGATGGCGGCGGACACGCTCGCCGTCGGGCTGCCGGTGGCCCAGGCGATCGGGCGCTGGGGCAACTGGTTCAACAACGAGCTGTACGGCAAGGAGACGACCCTGCCGTGGGGGCTCAAGGTGTACAACTGGGACACCGAACACGGCCGGGCACTGGAGGCCGGCGGCCAGCCCATCGTGCTGGGCGTCTTCCATCCGACCTTCCTCTACGAGTCGCTGTGGTGCATCGGCGTCGCGGTGGCCGTGTGGCTGCTCGACCGCAAGTACCGCTTCGGCCGGGGCCGGGCCTTCGCGCTCTACGTGATGCTCTACACCGTCGGCCGCTTCTGGGTCGAGTCGCTGCGCATCGACGACGCGCAGCACATCCTCGGCATGCGGCTGAACAACTGGACGTCGATCATCGTCTTCGCCGCCGCGCTCATCTACTTCCTGCGCGTGCGCGGCCCGCAGGAGCGGGTGACGGTCGACGAGGACGGTCGCATCCACCTGGTCAGCGCCGAGCCCGAGCCGGAGGCCCAGCCGGAGCTGCCGGCGGCCGAGGCCGCGCCGGAGCCGGCGGCCGAGGAGTCGGAGGCCGAGGAGCCCGAGGCCAAGGAAGAGGCGCAGGAAGAAGAGCAACCCGAAGAAGCGACAGCGCAAGCACCGGAACGCGAGAACAGCGACGCGGCCGGTAAGGGCTGATGCGGACCGCGGTCGTGGTCGGGGCCGGCGTCGGCGGGCTCGCCGCCGCCGGCGCGCTGGCCCGAGCCGGCTGGAAGGTCACCCTGCTCGAGCGCGACGACCGGCTGCGGCCGGGGCGGGCCGCGCTGGTCCTGTGGCCCAACGGGATCCGCGCCCTGCGGGCCCTCGGCCTGGCCGGCGGCCTCGACGGCATCTCCACGCCCGTGCCCCCGGCCGGCATCCGCAGGCCCGACGGCACCTGGCTGGTCCAGCCGGGCGTGTCCGAGATCGAGTCGCCGCCCGTGGTCGTGCACCGCGAGGACCTGCACGACGCGTTCATCGCCGGCCTCGGCGAGCAGGTCGACGTGCGCGGCGGGGTCGAGGTCCAGGCGGCGCGCGTGCGCCGCGACCGGCCGGCCGTCGGCGACGGGCGGGTCATGTTCGAGGCCGACCTGGTCGTCGCCGCGGACGGCCCGGCCAGCGCCGTCCGCCGCCGGCTCGCCGCCGCCAGCACGTTCGCCAGCGCCGGGTTCGCCGCGTGGCGGGCGGTCATCCCGTGGTACCGCGCCCCGGAGCTGCCGGCCGACCTCGCCCTGCACGGCGAGTCGATCGGCGGCGGGCAGCGGTTCGTCTACGCCTCGCTCGGCGAGCGCGGCTCGGCCGGCACCTCCACCCGCGGCGGCATCTACTGGGTGGCCACCGTGCCCGGCGCGCTGCGGCCCGAGCCGCCGTCCGGGCAGCTCGCGCTGCTGCGGCGCTGGTTCGCCGACTGGCACGCGCCGATCACCCAGCTGCTGGCCGCGACCGAGGCCGACGACCTGGTGCAGGAGCCGGTCGGCGAGATCGCGCCGCTGCCGGAGTCGTTCGGGGTGCCGTGCGGGCCGGGCGGCTACGCGCTCATCGGCGACGCCGCCCACGCGATGCCGCACCACCTGGCGCAGGGCGCCTCGCTGGCGCTGGAGGACGTGGCCACGCTGCAGTCGGTGCTCGTGGGCGGGGTCACGGGCGGGTCCCTGGGGCCGGCGCTGTCCGAGTACGGCCGGCTGCGCCGCGCCCGGATCGTGCGGGTGCTGCAGCAGTCGAAGAAGGCCGCAGCGGTACTGCAGCAGCGAGGCCGCCTCGCCGCGTCCATCGCCCGGGTCAACCCCCGCACGCTGGACCGCGCCGCGGCGGCCTCGACCGAGTGGGCGGGGCCCAACGGCTAAACCGATCCACCGGCGGAGCCGGTCCGCGACGGGGTAAGGACCCCGTGCTCGACGCAGGACGCGGACCAGCCGCCCGGCAGCACCTGGACCTTCATGCGGCGGCGGCACTGCGCGCAGTACCGCGGCGGCTCCAGCCGGCGAGCCGCCGCACACGCCTCGTGGGAGCCGCCGTCGCGCGGCTCCCCGCAGCGGTCGCAGTACGGGCCGCTCACAGCGTCGCCGAGAGGGCCTTGACCGGCATGCTCAGCTCGTCGAGCAGCGCCAGGTCCTCCGACGGGGAACGGCCGAGCGTGGTCAGGTAGTTGCCGACGATCACGGCGTTGACCCCGCCCAGCAGGCCGTCGCGGGTGCCGAGGTCGCCGAGGGTGATCTCCCGCCCGCCGGCGTAGCGCAGCAGCGTGCGCGGCAGCGCCAGCCGGAACGCCGCGATCGCCCGCAGGGCGTCCTTCGGGTCGAGCACCGGCTGGTCGGCCAGCGGCGTGCCCGGCCGCGGGTTGAGGAAGTTCAGCGGCACCTCGTGCGGGTCGAGCTCCTGCAGCTGCATCGCGAACTCGGCGCGCTGCTCGACGCTCTCGCCCAGCCCGAGGATGCCGCCGCAGCAGACCTCCATGCCGGCGGTGCGGACCATCCGCAGCGTGTCCCAGCGCTCCTCCCAGGTGTGGGTGCCCACGACGTTGGGGAAGTGGGAGCGGGCGGTCTCGAGGTTGTGGTTGTACCGGTGGATGCCCAGCTCGGCCAGGCGGTCCACCTGGGCCTGGGTCAGCATGCCCAGCGACGCGGCGATGTTGATGTCCACCGCCGCCCGGATCGCGGCCACACCGTCGGCGAGCTGCGTCATCAGCCGCTCGTCGGGCCCGCGCACGGCGGCGACGATGCAGAACTCGGTGGCCCCGGTCGCGGCGGTCTGCTTCGCCGCCTCGACCAGCGACGGGATGTCCAGCCACACCGCGCGCACGGGCGAGGCGAACAGGCCGGACTGCGAACAGAAGTGGCAGTCCTCCGGGCAGCCGCCGGTCTTGAGGGACACGATGCCCTCGACCTCGACCTCGGGCCCGCACCAGCGCATCCGCACGTCGTGGGCGATGGCGAGGTACTCCGGCAGCTCCTCGTCCGGGCAGCGCAGCACGGCGAGCACGCCCTCGTGGTCGAGCCCGACTCCGGTGTCCAGGACGGCCTTTGCAGCTTCAAGCATGCTCGTACCTTACAAATCGTTAGGGTCACCTGTCCGCACCCGGGAGGGCTCGGTTAGGTTGTGCACATTACACAACCGGCATCGTAGATGTTCTACAACGGCAAGAGGAGGCCCACGGTGGAGTGGCTGTCCACACTCGATGGGGAGGCCGCCGCGCGGCGGGCCGCGGGCCTGCGCCGGGAGCTGCTGCCCCGCGACCCCGGCGATCCGGTCGTCGACCTCGCGGGCAACGACTACCTCGGCCTGTCCCGCCACCCGGAGGTCCTCGCCGCCGCCGGCCAGGCCCTGCTGGACTTCGGCCTGGGCGCCACGGGCTCGCGCCTGGTCCGCGGCTCCACGGCCGCCCACCGCGACCTGGAGGACGCCCTGGCCGCCCTGCTGGGCTTCGAGTCGGCGCTGGTGTACTCCTCGGGCTACCTCGCCAACCTCGGCGCCGTGCGGGCCCTGGTGCGACCGGGCGCCCTGGTCGTCTCCGACGCCCACAACCACGCCTCCCTCATCGACGGCTGCCGCCTGGCCCGCCAGGAGACGGTCGTCGCCCCGCATCAGGACCCGGATTTCGTACGGCATGAGCTCGCCCGCCACCCCGGCCGCCCCGCCGTCGTCGTCACGGAGAGCATCTTCTCGGTCGACGGCGACCTGGCCCCGCTGGCGGAGCTCTACGAGGCCACCCGCGCGCACGGCGCCCTGCTGCTCGTCGACGACGCACACGCCCTCGGCGTGATCGGCCCGTCGGGCGCCGGCGGCGTGGCGGCCGCCGGCCTGTCCGGCGCCCCCGGCGTGGTGGTCACAGCGACCCTGTCGAAGTCCCTGGGCGCCGGCGGCGGCGTGGTCGCCGGCCCCCGCCAGCTGTACCGCGAGCTGCTCGACACCGGCCGCACGTTCATCTTCGACACCGCCCTGCCCCCGGCGGTGGCGGCCGGCGCGCGGGCCGCGCTGCGCCTGCTGATCTCGGGCGACGACCGGCGCGCCGAACTGCGCGACCGCGCCCGCCGGGCGGTCGACCGCCTGCGCGCCGAGGGCCTCGAGGTCTCCGAGCCCGCCGGCGGCGTCATCTCGGTCGCCGCCCCGAGCCCGGACGAGGCGCACGCCTGGGCGGCCGCCTGCCGCGGCCGCGGCGTGGCGGTAGGCTGCTTCCGCCCACCGTCCACTCCGGACGGTCGCTCCCGCCTGCGCCTCACCGTCGGCGTGGGCGTCCCCGCCGCCGACTTCGACCGGGCCGTCGACATCATCCTGAAGGAACGCCCGTGACCGGTCCGGAGCGCAGCGACGGGGCCGGTCGCCGTGGACACAGTCTCGCGGTCGCGCGACCGGCGAGCGTCAGCGAGGAGGACGCGTGACACTCCTGCCCGGCCTCGGCACCGAGGAGCTCCCCGGCCCGATCACCGGCACCATCGTGGTGACCGGCACCGACACCGGGGTGGGCAAGACGATCGCCACGGCCGCGATCGCCGCCGCGGCCACGGCGGCCGGCCAGCGCGTCGCGGTCGTCAAGCCGGCCCAGACCGGCACGGCCGACGGCGACGAGCCCGACGCGGCCACGGTCGCCCGCCTGGCCGAGCCGGCCCTGACCCGCACCCTGGCCAGCTTCCCCGACCCCCTGGCCCCGCTCGCCGCCGCGCGGGTCGCCGGCGAGGACGCGCTGACCGCGGTGATGGCCCAGCTGGCCGCCCGCTCGATCGCCGAGCACCACGACCTCACGCTGATCGAGGGCGCCGGCGGCCTGCTGGTCCCGCTCGGCGAGGGCGGCTGGACGCTGCTGGACCTGGCGACGGCGCTGGACGCCACGGTCGTCGTGGTGGCCCGCGCGGGCCTGGGCACGCTGAACCACACCGCGCTGACGCTGGCGGCCCTGGCCCGCCGCGAGCTGCCGGCCCTGGTCGTCCTCGGCGCCTGGCCGGCCGACCCGGAGCTGGTCCACCGCACCAACCTGTACGACCTCGCGGGCGACCTGGCCGGCGCGATCCCGGACGGCGCCGGCGCGATGGCGGGCCCCCTGTTCCGCCGCGAGGCCCCGCACTGGCTGGACTCCCGCCTGTACGGCCGCTTCGACCCGGTGGCGTTCCGCTCGCACAGCCGCTGATCACACAGCCGCGTCAACCGCGCGCCGGAAGTCAGCGCTGGGAGGGGGCCAGCACCGAGGCGGGGAGGGTCAGGCGGAACGAGGTCTCGTCCAGGCGGACGTCGCCGCCGCACAGGCTGGCCACCGCGCGGGCGACCTGCAGGTCCGCGGACTTCGGGGGGTCGTCGATCGAGCGGCGCTGCGGTGCCGCGGTCAGCTCGCCCATCGGGACGATGCGGGCCTCGATCGACGGGTGGGGGTCGCGGCGCAGCGTGATCTCCACGTGCGCCCGCGCCGGGGCCGCGATCGCCAGCCACAGCACGAGCTGGCCGACCAGGTGGCGGCAGATCATCTCGTCGACCGCCACGGGGGCCGAGTCCGGCACGTCGGCGTGGACGCTCACCGCGCTCGCGACCGCCACGCGGCGGGCCAGGTCCACGGCGTCGCGCAGGACCGGCACCAGGTCGGTGGAGCCGTCGCGAGGGCTCGGCGCGCCGGTCGCGGCCAGCGGGAGCACCACGCTGTCGACGTAGCGCTCCAGGCGCAGGGCGTTGCGGTCGATCGCGTCGAGGCAGGCGGGGCCGTCGGCCGGGCCGTCGGGCGGCAGGTCGTCGCGGAGCAGGCGGGTGTACGCCAGGATCGAGGTCAGCGGCGTGTGCAGCTCGTGGCGCATGCGGGCCGCAGGGTCGTCACCGGTCGTGAACAAGGCAGATCCCCTCTCCGGGTATCAATCAGTATAAACCGGACAAAGGTGTGACGCGGTCATTCGAGCGCCTTGACGGGCAACCAAATGGCTGCCTAATATTGGCAACCGGAAGGCTGCATATTGGGGGCGGGGATGGATGACGTGTTCCGGGCGCTGGCCGATGCCAGCCGGCGGGCGCTGCTGGACGGCCTCAACCGGGACAACGGGCAGACGCTGCGCGAGCTCTGCGCGGGGCTCGACATGACCCGGCAGTCGGTGAGCAAGCACCTGGCGATCCTCGAGGAGGCCGGGCTCGTGACCACCGTGCGCCGCGGCCGGGAGAAGCTGCACTACCTCAACGCCGCCCCGATCAGCGACATCGCCGAGCGATGGATCAGCCGCTACGAACGGCGGCGCGTCGACGCGCTCGCCGACCTCAGGAAGGCACTGGAGGCGACACCGATGAGCAGGCCCGAGTTCGTGTACACCGCCTACATCCGCACCACGCCCGAGCGGCTGTGGCAGGGGCTGACGGACCCGGCGTTCACCCGGCAGTACTGGGCGACCGCCATCGAGTCCGACTGGACCCCGGGCGCGGCGATGACCTGGGTCGTGCGGGACGACACCCGCATCGCCGATCCCGAGCAGGTGGTGCTGGAGGCCGAGCCCTACACCCGCCTGTCGTACGCGTGGCACACGTTCACCGACGAGTGGGCGAAGGCGTACGACGTGGATGAAGACCGCCGCGCCCGCTGGGCCGGGGAGCCGCGCTCGCGGGTGACCTTCACGATCGAGCCGAAGGGCGACCACGTGAAGCTCACCGTCGTGCACGACGGCTTCGACGAGGGCAGCGAGATCCTCGCGGGCGTGTCCCAGGGCTGGCCCGAGGTCATCTCCGGCCTCAAGACCCTGCTCGAGACCGGCGCGCCGCTGACCGAGGCTTAGGGAAGGACGATCACGCTGGTGCCGGACGGGATGTTGTCCAGCAGCACCTTCTGGGCCGCCGGGGGCATCCGGACGCAGCCGTTGGACTTGCGGTAGCCGAAGTCGTTCTGGTACCAGGCGTGGATGCCGGTGTGCGCGTCGGCGAGCCCCTCGGCGACGGCGTTCTTGTCGTCGGGCACGGCGCCCAGGGCGATGACGTCCAGCCCGGCGTACACCTTGCTGGGCAGCGACGAACGGCCCAGCACGAAGGTGCGGCCCAGCGGGGTCTGGGTGGCCGGCGCGCCGACGGTCACCGTCCAGGTCTGCTGAGCCGCGCCGTCACGCAGCCAGGTGAGCTTGAAGGCGCCCCGGTGCACCACGATCTGGTCGTGCAGCGGGCGCGTCTTCCAGCCGCCGGCCGGCAGCCAGCCGATGCTGCGGTTGACCGACGGCAGCAGCACCGCGACCCAGCCGTCGCGGCGCTCGACCACCGGCATGATGAGGTCCACGCCGCTGATCTGGCGGGTGAGGTACGCCCGGGCCTGCCCGCCGGGCGCGTCGTACACGGGCAGCTTCGAGTCGACCTGCAGGCCCTCGTTCAGCAGCGTCATCGACGACTGGTCGGGGTCGGCGGGCAGGCCGGTGGCGGCCTTCGTGTAGGTGATCGTGGGGATGCCCGACGGCGGCGGGGACGCGGGCGGCACGCTACCGGCCGGTGACGCCTCCATGGCCGCATCGCCGGACGCGGGCGCCGGCGTGTTGGCGGCGGCCACGGGCGGCTTCGGGTGCTTCGACCCGCACGCGCTCAGCGGTGCGGCGAGGGCCCCCGCGAGCGCGAGGAGGACGGCGACGCGGCGGACGGACATGCGCCACACGGTAGCGGGTCCGGGTGAATTCCGCCGTCATGTGGAATGGCGAACCGCCTCGGCCAGACGGTCGAGCGCCTCCGGCAGGTCGGCCGTGGCGATGGCGCCGTAGCCGACCGCGAGCCCGGGATCGGCGGCGCCGCGCGCCGGGTCGGCGTAGAAGCCGCCGAGCGGGTCGAGCGCGACGTCGGCCGCCCGCGCGCGGCGGACCGGGCCCGGCAGGTCCATTGGCGCGGTCGCGCGCATGGCCACGTGCAGGCCGGCGCTGGAGGGCACCAGCGCGAACCAGGGCGCGAGCGGGCCGCGCACCGCCCGGACGACGAGTTCGTGCCGGGCCCCGTACACGCGCGTGAGCGTGCGCAGGTGCGACTGCAGCCGCCCCTCGTCGATGAACTCGGCCAGCGCCATCTGCGCGGACGGCTCGCCGTGCCAGTCGGCGATGCGGCGGGCCGCGCGCAGGGCCGGGCGCAGCGCCTCGGGCGCGATCAGGAACCCCAGGCGCAGCGACGGCAGCAGCGTCTTGGAGAAGGAGCCGACGTAGATGACCCGCCCGGCCCGGTCGAGGCTCTGCAGCGGCTCGAGCGGGCGGTCGGAGAAGCGGAACTCGCTGTCGTAGTCGTCCTCGACGATCGCCGCCCGGTGCTCCTGCGCCCAGGCCAGCAGCGCCGCCCGCCGGTCCAGCGACATCGCGGTGCCGAGCGGATGCTGGTGCGACGGTGTGACGTACACCACCCGCGCCGCCGCCGGGATCGCGTCCACGACGATCCCGTCGGCGTCGACCGGCACGCCGGCCACGCGGGCGCCGTGGCTGGCGAACAGCCGCCGGACCGGCGCGTAGCCGGGCTCCTCGACGGCGACGAGCGCGCCCGGCTCGACGAGCACCCGCCCGACGAGGTCGACGGCCTGCTGGGCGCCCGCGGTGATGAGCACGTCCTCGGCGGCGGCGCGCACCGAGCGCGACAGCCCGACGTGGCGGGCGATGGCCGCGCGCAGCGGCTCGTAGCCGGCCGGGTCGCGGTACTCGGCCGAGGCGTGCAGCGACCGCGCGATGAGCCGCCGCCAGGTCGCCATCGGGAACAGGGTCGCGTCGGGGTGGCCGATGCGCAGGTCGAGGCGGGCCGGCGGGGTCGGCGGGGGCTCCTCGCCCAGGGCCGCCCAGCGCCGGGCCGGGCGCAGGGGGCCGGCCGGGGCTCGGCGGGCGGTGGCGGGCTCGCCGGAGTACGCGACGAAGGTGCCGGCGCCGGCCCGGCCGCGCAGGAACCCGTCGCCGACGAGCCGGTCGTAGGCGGCGGCGACCGTGTTGCGCGCGACCGAGAGGCGGCGGGCGAGCTCCCGGCTGGGCGGCACGCGCTCGCCGGGGCGCAGCCGGCCGTCGAGGATGGCGTCGCGCAGCTGCCGGTAGATGCGGTCGGTGCGGTCGCCCCGGCCGTCGAGACTGATGTGCAGTTCCATTTGGCCCAGTACCCTAACGCATGAATTGGCTCTTCTTGCAGGCCAAGCCGGGCCTTAGCGTAAGGATCATGCTCACCGTCAAGCAGGGCGCCGCGCTCTCGATCGGCGCCGTGCTCGGCACCGGCGTGATCGCGCTGCCGGGGCTCGCCGCCCAGGTCGCCGGGCCGGCCGCGCTCGTCGCGTGGCTCGCGCTCATCGTGCTGTCGGCGCCGCTGGCCCTCACCTTCGCCGCGCTCGGCGCGCGCTACCCCGACGCGGGCGGCGTCGCCAGCTACGTCGGGCGGGCGTTCGGCCCGCGCGCCGCGGCGGTGGTCGGCTGGACGTTCTACTGCGCGGTGCCGGTCGGCGCGCTGCCGGCGGCGACGTTCGGCGGCGCCTACGTCGCGGCGGTGCTCGGCGGTGGGCACCGCACCGCGCTGCTCACCGCGGCGGCGCTGGTGGCGCTCGTGACGGCGGCCAACCTCGGGGGAGTGCGGATGTCCGGCCGGGTCCAGCTGGGCCTGGCCGCCGCGCTGGTGGTGCTGCTGCTCGCCGCGATCGTCACCGCGCTGCCGCACGCGCACGCGGCCAACCTGCGCCCGTTCGCGCCGCACGGCTGGCTCGCGATCGGCCCGGCCGTCGCGGTGCTGGTCTGGGGCTTCGCCGGCTGGGAGGCGCTCACCTCGCTGGCCGCGGACTACCGCGACCCGCGCCGCGACGTGCCCCGCGCCACCTGGATCGCGGTCGTCGTGGTCGGCCTGCTGTACCTCGCCGTCGCCGCCACCAGCCAGCTGGTGCTCCCGGTGCCGTCGGAGGCGCCGCTGGCCGACCTGCTCGCGATCGGCCTCGGCCCGGGCGCCCGCTCGCTGACCGCGGTCGTGGCGCTGCTGCTCACCGCCGGGGCGATGAACGCGTACTTCGCCGGCGCGGCCCGCCTCGGCGCGGCGCTCGGCCGCGACGGTGCCCTGCCGCCGTGGTTCGCCCGCGGCGCGGACGCCGGTCAGGTGCCCCGGCGCAGCCTGCTCGTCGTGGCCGGCCTGTCGTCGGCGACGCTCGCGCTGGCCGCGGCGACCGGCATCAGCGCGCGCCCGCTCATGCTGGCCACGTCGGGCTCGTTCGTCGTGGTGTACGTGCTGGGCACCGCGGCGGCGGTCCGGCTGCTGCCGGCCCGCTCACGGGCCCGCCGGACCGCCGCGTTCGCGCTGGTGAGCGTGGTCGGCCTGCTCGCGCTCACCGGCTGGTACGTGCTGTGGAGCGCGGTGGTCGCGGCGGCCGCCCTGCTGGTCGAGCGGCGCTACAGGTTGCGGTCGTCCACGATGTGCACGGCGGCCTCCTCGGCCGAGGCGGCGCCGCCGTCGATGCCGACGTCGGAGCCGATCTCGTCCTTCTCGTCGTCCTCGCCGTAACCCTCGTCGGGCGCGACGAGCCGCCCCGCCCGCCGGTCGCCGACCTCGTCGGAGTCGAAGAACTCGCCGGACTCGGTCGTCGAGCCGAAGTCGTCCAGGTCGGGCCGGCTCGACGGGTCCGGCTCCTCCTGCCGCAGCCGGTCGTCGAGCGACTCACCCTGCTCGGCCTCCGCCTGGGTGACACCGAAGGCGTTGAGGCCACGCGGCTTCTCCGGCGGCGAGTACCCCTCGTCGAGAGGGTCGTCGAGCCCGCGGTCGGACAGGGTGTCCTGCGCGGACAGCTGGCCCTCGTCGTTCGGGTCCGGGTCCCAGCTGTCGGTCTGCTGCGTCATGTCGGCATCCCCTCACAGGCGTTCAGAACGTGGCGCTGCCGTCCTCTATACCCCGGCAGCGCCCGTTCCGAGCCTAGATCACCGATTGGCGCGACCGCTTGTGTGCCGTGATGAGGTCGGCGTAGCGGTGGCCGGAGGCCTTGATCGTGCGCTGCTGCGTCTCGTAGTCCACCCGGACGAGTCCGAAGCGCTTGTCGTAGCCGTACGCCCACTCGAAGTTGTCCAGCAGCGACCACGCGAAGTAGCCGTCCACCGGCGCGCCGCGCAGGACGGCGTTGCGCACGGCGTCCAGGTGCTGCTCGAGGTAGTCGGTGCGCTCCTTGTCCTGGATGTCGCCGTTGGGCTCGACCGTGTCGTACCAGGCCGAGCCGTTCTCGGTGACCAGGATGCTGCGCGGGGCGTAGGTCTGCGCGACGGAGACCAGGACGTCCTCCAGGCCGCGGGCGTACACCTCCCAGGGCATGGCGGTCTCGACCGAGCCGGGGACCGGGATCTGCCGGGCGAACGGCGCCGGCCCGGTGGGGTCGTCCACGACGATCTGGCGGAAGTAGTAGTTGATGCCGAGGAACTCCGTTGGCGAGGCGATGAGCGCCAGGTCGCCCTCGCGCACCGGCGGCTCCACGCCGTAGCACTCGATCATGTCGGCGGGGTAGCCGCGGCCGAAGACCGGGTCGAGCCACCAGCGGTTGGTGTGGCCGTCGGCGCGCACCGCGGCGGCGACGTCCTCGGGCCGCTGCGAGCCGGGCTCGATGGGGCTCAGGTTGAACACGATGCCGACGTTGGGCGTGAGGCGGGCCGAGGCGCGCAGCGCCTGGTTGACCAGGCCGTGGCCGAGCAGCACGTGGTGCGAGGTGTGCACCGCGCGGGTGAGGTCGCGCTCGCCCGGGGCCATCCGGCCGTCGAGGTGGCCGATCCAGGACACGCACAGCGGCTCGTTGACGGTGTTCCAGTCCGCGACGCGGTCGCCCAGCCGGTCGGCCACCACGGTCGCGTAGTCGGCGAACGCCTCGGCCGTGGACCGGCTCGGCCAGCCGCCCGCGTCCTGCAGGGCCTGTGGGAGGTCCCAGTGGTACAGCGTGGCGAACGGGCGGATCCCCTCGGCGAGCAGCGCGTCGACGAGCCGGTCGTAGAAGTCGAGGCCGGCCCGGTTGACCTGGCCCACGCCGTCGGGCAGCACCCGCGGCCAGGCGATCGAGAAGCGGTACGCGTCCAGGTTGAGGCGGCGCATCAGCGCCACGTCCTCGGGCCAGCGGTGGTAGTGGTCGCAGGCCACGTCGCCGGTGTCGCCGTTGTCGACGGCGCCCGGCGTGTGCGAGAACGTGTCCCAGATCGACGGTTTCCGGCCGTCTTCGGCGGCGGCGCCCTCGATCTGGTACGCCGCGGTGGCGGCGCCCCAGATGAAGCCCGGGGGTAGTGCGGACAGATCCAGCACGGGAAGGATCTCCTCTTGAAGGGATTCGGCAGCTGCGTACCTGGGCGGGAGAGGACTCACATCTTCCCCTCCGCCGAGCTGAGCTTGGCCTTGATGCTGTCCGCGGTGACCGGCCGGCCGGCGGCCGCGTCGGCGAACAGCTCCGCCATCGCCGCGCCGACGAGCGTCTCGAACCGGCTTTCCGCCGGCACCTGGGGCAGCGGCGCGGCCGTGGAGTTGAGCACGTGGAACAGCACGTCCTGCTCGGGCGTGCGGAACGCGGCGTCGCTGTACGCGGAGCGCACCGACGGCAGCGAGCCGTACACCTTGTTGAGGATGATCTGCTCCTTGTCGCTCGTCATGAACTCCACGAAGTCCAGGGCGCCGTCAAGGTTGCGGGTGTGCTTGTACACGGCCATGTTGATGCCGGCGACCATGCTGTCGACCCGCACGCCGCCGCCCCGGATGGGGTCGGCCAGGAACGGCACCGGGGCGACGCCGTAGTCGTCGGGCCGCATGCCGAGCTGCTGCAGCGACGTGCCGGCCGCCTGCCACAGCAGCATCGCCGCCTTGCCCTTGGCGAAGTCGGCCCGCGACTCGTTCTTGGCGTAGGCGGCGTCGGCCGGGTTGACGACGTGGTCGTCGGACATCAGCCCGATGTAGCGCTTGATCGCGGCCACGTTGGCGTCGGTGTCGAAGGTCGGGTCGCCCTTCGCGTCGAACCATTGGCCGCGGTACTGCTGGCTGAAGGTGAATGCGTGATGCGCGTTCTCCGCCGGGTTCGCGCCCTCGACCGCGAGCCCCCACTGGCCCTTGGCCGGCTTCGTGAGGCGCTTGGCGTCCGCCACCAGCTCGTCCCACGTCGTCGGCGGGCTCGCGATGCCCGCGTCGGCGAACATGCGCTTGTTGTAGTACAGGGCGTACGACAGCGAGTACAGCGGCACGGCCGAGCGCGGCGTCCCGGGCGCGCCGGCGGCGTCCAGCGCCGACGTGACGAACCGGTCCCGGCCGCCGACCTTGTCGAGCATGTGCCCGTCGAACGCGACGAACGCGCCGGTGGCCTGCAGCGAGGCCGACCACGTGTTGCCGATGTTGACCACGTCCGGGCCTTTGCCGTCCTTGGCCGCCGCCATGAGCCGGTCGAGCAGGTCCGACCACGGCACGACCTCGAGCTTGACGTGGATGCCGGTCACCTGCTCGAACTTGTCGAGCTCGGGCTGCAGCGTCTTCTGGTCGAACTCGAGGCTCTCGCCCTGGTTGCTGGCCCAGTAGGTGAGCGTCTTGGCGTCCTGCGCCGAGTCGCCGCACGCCACGAGCGACCCGGTCAGCAGGATGCCGGCCGCGATCGTCGCGATGGCATGGCGAATCGACACCAGTTCGGCCCTTCTGGCGGGGGTGTCGACCGGCGTGCTGACGCGCGCTCGACAGGCTGGGGGTTGGCGGACTTCCCTTTTCTATCGAGACTTAATTAATGTCGTCATTAAAGTGGCGCGTACCTCATGCGTCAAGGGTCGGGCCACTACAGTGACGCGATGCGGGTGGAGCGGGCGACGAACCGTGGGATCCGGTTGCGCAACCGCTCCGCGCTGCTCACCCGGCTGTTCCTCGACGGCCCGCTGACCCGCCAGGACCTGTCCCGCAGCACGGGGCTGAGCCAGCCCGCGGTGAGCAACGTCGTGAGCGACCTCATCGACGACGGCCTCGTGTCGGAGGCCGGCGCGATGGAGTCCGAGGGCGGCCGGCCGAGCATCCTGCTGCGGGTCGCGCCCGGCTACGGCGTGGTCGCGGGCGTCGACGTCGGCGAGACCCGGGTCCGGGTGGAGCTGTTCGACCTCGGCCTGAGCCGGCTCGCCTGCGTCGACCACTCGATCGACCCGGCCGGCGCGCAGCCCGGGACCGTGGTCCGGCACATCCACGCGGGCCTGCGCTCGGTCACCGCCGGGCTCGAGCCGGCCGCGGTGCTGGGCGTGGGCGTCGGCGTCTCCGGGATCGTGCAGCAGGGCCCCGACGGCGCCGTGGTGCACGCGCAGACGCTGGGCTGGGATGCAGTACCGCTGGAAACGCTCCTGAGGCGGGGCACCGAGCTGCCGCTGCACATCGACAACGGCGCGAAGACCCTCGGCCAGGCCGAGATGTGGTTCGGCGCCGGGCGGGGCAGCCGGCACGCCGTGTTCGCGCTCGTCGGGTCCGGGGTCGGCGCCGCCGTCGTGACGAACGGGTCCACCTACCGCGGGGCGTCCAGCAGCGCGGGGGAGTGGGGCCACACCACGCTGGTGTACGGCGGCCGCTCCTGCCGCTGCGGCGCGCGGGGCTGCCTGGAGGCGTACGTCGGCGCGGAGGCGGTGCTGGAGCGCTACCGCGAGGCGTGCGGCGGCCCGGCGCCCGGCGACGACGAGGAGTCGCAGATCGGCGCGCTGCTGGCGGCGGCCGCCCGCGAGCCGGTGGCCCGCGCGGTGCTCGACGAGACGGCCGACTACCTCGGCGCCGGCGTGGCCAACCTCATCAACCTGTTCAACCCGGAGCTGGTGGTGCTCGGCGGCTGGACCGCGGTGGCGCTGGCCGCCCTGCTGCCCCGGGTCCGCGAGTCGGCCCGCCGCCATGCGCTGCGCCAGCCCTTCGGCCAGGCCCGCATCGAGCTCGGCCGCCTGGGCGACGACGCGGTCGCCCTGGGCGCCGCGACCCTGCCGATCGCCCGCCTGCTCACCGAGGGCGGCGTGCGCCCGATCGGTTGATCGTCGTCCCGGTGAGCAGCAGCGTGCGGCGCAGGGTGCTGCCGGGCGCGACGGCGTTGGGGAGCCGGACGCGATCGCCCTGCCACCCCGGTCACGTGCCCGGCATCGGCCGCCGGGACGTGGTGGCGCGCGCGACGAGCTCGGGGGCGAAGGTCAGCTCCTCGTGGCGGTGCGTCGGGATGAGCTCGGCCAGCAGCAGGTCGGCGGCGGCGCGGCCCAGGTCGCGGATCGGGCGGCGGACCGTCGTCAGGGCCGGCCGCACGTGCGCCGCGAACGGCACGTCGTCGTAGCCGACCACCGACACGTCCGCGGGCACGCGCACGCCGCGGCGCTCCAGGGCGCGGACCACCGCGACGGCGGTGATGTCGTTGAGGCAGACCACGGCGCTCGCCTCAAGAGCCAGCAGAGCGACAACCGCCTCCTCGGTACCGCGGAACAGATCCCCCGGCGCCATCCGCACCTCGATCGGCGGGGCGGCGCCGTGCTCGGCCATCGCCCGGCGCAGACCCTCGAGCCGCTCGCGGACCGGCGGCACGTCCCAGGTCCCGGAGACGAACGCGATGCGCAGGTGGCCCAGGGCGAGCAGGTGCTCGCCGGCCAGCCGGCCGCCGGTGACGTGATCGACCGTGACGGCGCAGAGGTCGAGGGCGCCGCGGGGGGCGTCGAGCAGTACCACCGGAGTGCCCCGGCGGGCGATGGCCTGCAGCTCGTCGAGGTTCTCGCCGGTCGGCGTCACGATGATGCCCCGCGGCGACTGCTCCTCCAGCAGGCGCAGGACGCGGCGCTCCTTGTCCGGCTCCAGGTCGGTACTGCAGGCCAGCACCAGGCAGCCGGCCTCGTCCAGGCGGTCCTCGATGCCGCGGTTGAGCTCGGCGTAGAACGGGTTGGCCTGGTCGAGCGTGACGGACCCGACGAGCCGGCTCGGCAGGCCGCGCAGCTGGCGGGCGGGCCCGCTGCGCACGAACCCGACGGCCGCCATGGCCTCCTCGACCCGCCGGCGGGTGGCGTCGGCGACCACCGCCGGGTTGTTCAGCACGTTGGCGACGGTGCTGATGGAGACGCCGGCGGCCCTTGCTACGTCACGCATTCCGCTGCGCCGGACGGCGGACCTGTGCTGCGCGGCATCGACCACAGCGCGCACGATACAACCACGGGTAAAAGGGGCGCTAAATGCTGAAATGTCGGATAAGTCAGGCGCGTCAGCGCCGGACTTATCCGACCTCAGGTGGAGCTTGCCAGCTAGATGAGTGATGCCTTGAAGATTCGGGCGTGTGTCGCTGCTGGGTAGATGTGGGGAGGGTGTCCAAGATCGGCGTTGCTGACCCAGCCGCCGAACTCTTGGAGCCCGTCGTTGGACGCTGATCTGGACACCCTCGTGACCGCACTGTACGTGGAGATCGACGACCTCATCGAGCGGCCCCGGGGCCGAGGCCGCAGGCCGTTGCTGTCCCACGCCGAGCTGCTGTGCCTGGCGGTGATGCAGGTGCTGCTGCGGTACCCGTCCGAGCGGCACTGGCTGCGCTACGCCAACAAGCATCTGCGCGGCATGTTCCCCTACCTGCCCGACCAGGACGGCTACAACAAACGGATGCGCAAAGCCGGACCGCTGCTGGCCACGGTGATGCGGCATCTGGCCACCCGCACGCCGTCCTGGTTCGACCAGCTCCGCCTGATCGACTCCACCCCGCTGCCCTGCGGCGCCTCCCGGGAGACCGTCAAACGTTCTGACCTGGCCGGCGACGCCGGCTACGGCTACTGCGCCTCCCACTCCCGCTACTTCTGGGGGTTCCGCCTGTACCTGGTCTGCACCCCGGAGGGCATGCCGGTCATCTGGGGCCTGGCCAACCCCAAACTCGGCGAACGCGAGGTCATGGCCGCCCTGCTGGAAGCCGACCATCACCTCGTCCACGCCGGGCAGGTCCTGCTCGGCGACAAAGGCTTCGCCGGCGCGGACTTCGAACGGTTCATTACCGGGCAGCTCGGGGCGCACTTCGTGCGCCCCGACCGCCGCGGCGAACCGGCCCGCTTCGGCAAACTCGCCCGGGTCCGCCAATGGGTCGAGGCCGTCTTCGACACCCTCAAAGGCCAACTCGACCTGGAATCCCACGGCGGCCGCACCCTGGCCGGCGTCTTCGTCCGCGTCGCGCAGCGACTCCTCGCCCTGACCGCCGCGATCTGGCACAACTGGACCATCGGCGCCCCCAGCAAGCGGTCCCTCATCGCCTACGACCATTGAGCCTTCAAGGCATCAATCATCTAGTCGGGCGCTTCGCGCCGCGCTTGCCTGGTAAAGGCGGGCGGTTCACGCCGCGCTTGCCGGCGATAAGTCGGGCGGTTCGCGCTGCGCTTGCCGGCTAGTTAGGCGCTTCGCGCCGCGCTTGCCGGCGATAACGCGCTTGCCAGCTAGTTGGGCGCTTCGCGCCGCGCTTGCCAGCTAGTTGGGTGCTTCGCGCCGCGCTTGCCGGCGATAACGCGCTTGCCGGCGATAAGTCGGGCGGTTCGCGCTGCGCTTGCCGGCTAGTTGGGCGCTTCGCGCCGCGCTTGCCAGCGATAACGCGCTTGCCAGCGATAAGTCGGGCGCTTCGCGCCGCGACTTATCGGATTTATCGCCCGACGGGGTTTAAGTCCGAAACCGTCGAGTTCGGGGCGGCCTCCGCCGGGTCGGGCGCTGCCGGCCTCGTGCGCAGCGTCAGGGCGGCCGTCACCGCCAGGCCGAAGAAGATCAGCGCGCCGACCACGCCCACCGCGTTGAGGCCCGTGGTGAACGCCGCCCGGGCCGCGTCCAGCAGGCCGGGGACGCCCGAGGCGAGCTGCACGGCCGCCGTCAGGCTGCCGCGCGCCGCCGCCGGGGCGCCGGGTGGGAGGTCGAGCACCGTGCGGTACACCAGCGTGCCGAGGCTGCCGAGCGTCGCGATGCCGACCGCGATCCCGAACTCGCCACTCGTCTCCGAGATCGAGGCGGCCGAGCCGGCCTTCTCCGGCGGGGCCGAGGCCATCATGAGGTTCATCGTCAGGGCCATCGGGAACGAGATCCCGGCCGACGCCAGCACCAGCCCCACGACCAGCAGCGCGGTGCCGTGCGGGTCGACCTGCGTGACCACGGTCAGGCCGAGGCCGGAGACGGCCAGACCGAGCGCGGTCACCGTGCTCGCCGGCAGCCGCCGGGCCAGGGCCGGCGCGACCATCGAGCCGGCGACCATTGCGATGTTCTGCGGTATCAGCAGCACGCCGGTGGCCAGCGGCGCGAGGCCGGCGACGTTCTGCAGGTAGAGGCTGGCCAGCAGCGACAGGCCGGCCATGACCACGCCGCCGAGGAGCATGATGCCCAGCGCCGTGCTGAACACCCGGCTGGCGAACAGGCGCAGGTCGAGCAGCGGGTCGGGGAGGGTGCGCTGGCGGCGTACGAAGACGGCGCCGAAGACGACACCGGCGGCGATGGCGGCCAGCGGTACCGCATGCAGCCCATCACGGGCGAGCGCCTTCAGCCCGTAGATGACCGGCAGGATCGCGGCCAGCGACAGCGCCACGCTCGGCAGGTCGATGCGGTGCTCGGGGCGCTCCGGCTTGTACTCCGGCAGCAGCCTCGGGCCGGCGAGCAGCAGCAGGACCATGAACGGCACGCCGAGCAGGAACGCCGAGCCCCACCAGAAGTGCTCGAGCAGCAGGCCGCCGACGAGCGGGCCGAGCGTCATGCCGCCCATGAAGCAGCTGAACCAGGCGCCGATGGCCAGCCCCATCTGCTTCGGGTCGGGGAACATGTTGCGGATCAGGGCCATCGTCGACGGCATGAGGGTGGCGCCCGCGACGCCTAGCGCGGCGCGGGCCGCGATGAGCATGGCGGGGCTGGTGGCGTACGCGGCGGCGACGGACGCGACGCCGAACGCCGCGGCGCCCACCAGCAGCAGCCGCCGCCGGCCGATCCGGTCGCCGAGCGCCCCCATCGTGACGAGGAACCCGGCGAGCATGAACGAGTAGATGTCGAGGATCCACAGCTGCTCGGTCGCGCCGGCGTGCAGGTCGGCGCTGAGCTTGGGCAGGGCCAGGTACAGCACGCTCACGTCGAGCGAGAGCAGCAGGGTCGGCAGGGCGAGCACGGCCAGGCCGACCCAGGGGTTGCGGCGCATGACGATCATCCCTCTCGGGTCTCGGGTCTCGGCCGGCTCACGCGAAGACCTCGGCGAGCCAGGCGCCCCACGCCCGCTCCTGCTCGGCCTTGTCGACGTCGGCGAAGATGTGGTGGCCGGTCAGGATCACGCCGCCCCGGCCCACGAAGCGCAGCAGCGCGTCGTCGGTGCGCACGCCGAGGAAGCTCGGCTCCAGCACGGTGTCGACCACGCCGCCCACCTCCCGGCCGCCGATCGTCAGGCGCACCGTGTCGCCCTCGGCCACGTCCTTGGACAGGCCCAGCGCGCCGGTGACCGCCGCCCAGACCGCGTCCTGGTCGCTCTGCTGCGGCCCGAACGCGGTGACCGGCACGGCGGTGCGCCCGGCGAAGTGCTCGAGGTACTGCGCCAGGGTGCGCAGGTACAGCGGGTTGCCCTTCTTCAGCGCGTCGTACTCGGCCTCCCAGTCGCCGGCCAGGATGCCGCTGTGCACCATCCGCAGCGCGGTCGACCCGCCGTCGCGGCCCTCGATGAGGTACTCGAACGCCATGAACGAGCCGTCCTCCGCCTCGGGGCTGCGGTAGGCGAACCGCTGGTTCGGCTCGTACGCGGTCACGGTGCCGCCGGCGACGAACCCCGGCATCTCCATGGTGGTCGCCCCGCCGACCCGGCCTTCGATCTCGTTGCGCCCCATGAACCACGCATCCATGCCCGGCCCGGTGGCGATGGCCGTCCACACCTGCTCGGGCGTCGCGGCGATGTCGAGGTCGTGGACCAGCTGGAACTCGTGCGTGTCAGACATTTCAAGATCCCTTCGATTCGGTACCGCCGGATTCGGCGTTCCTGATGCTCGGATGAATGGCGACGATGACCCGGTGGTCACGCCCGCCGGGCGCGTGCTCGTCGTGGTACCGGCTGACCAGCGCGCCCACGGCGGCGGTGAGCTCCTGCGCGAACGCCGCGCGGTCGGCCGCCGAGGCGAACCGCACCGTCCCGTCGAGCGCGAACGTGGCCACGGGCTTGCCGGCCTTGGCCGCCCCCGTGATCAGCTGCCCGGTCTCCTTGACCAGCCGCGCCGCCAGGGCGAGCAGCCACCGCGCGGAGAGCCGGTCCGGCGAGCGCGCCGGATCGGGCTGCACGGCGGCCAGCGCCGTGGGCGAGATCACGAACGATGCGGCGGCGGCCCGCAGCACCCGCTCGGTCACGTTCCCCTTGCGCCGCTCCTCGACCAGCTCGACGAGCCCGTGCGACTCAAGCGTCTTGAGGTGGTAGTTCACCTTCTGCCGCGGCAGTCCCACGATCGCCGCGAGGCTCGTGGCGGAGTGCGGCTCAGCCAGCAGGGCGAGCAACCGCGCCCGAACCGGATCGAGCGCGACCTCGGCCGCCCCCGCCTCCTCGATGACTCCCACTTCGAACATGCCCAAACGCTACCCACCGACAACTTCGACTGTCAAGACAAAAAAAGTTGTCGGTGAGCCCGTGCGCCTACCGAACGCTCCGGAGGGCGGCTCGGAAGTGGCTCTACCAGCGAGGACGGCGGTACGCGGCTCTATCGGCGCGGACGGCGGGCTGCGGCTCGACCAGCGAGGATGGCTCGGCCGGGTCGACGGGAACGGACGTCTCCGTCCCCTACCGACCGACGCTCGGAACGGTCTGTTCCGTTCCCTTTAGCGGCCGGCTCCAGTGCCGGCGCGGAACGGACCGCTCCGTGTCCGGCCGCGGATCGCATCGGAACGGATCGGCCGGTCCACCCGCGTCGGCGCGTGCGGGAGTCTGCGCGAGGTGGACCAGGCAGCTGCGGCCGCTCAGCCGGCGGCCGCGGCGACGACGGCCTTGACGCCGTTGCGGATGCTCTCCGGCGTCGCGGTGTCGATCGCGGTGATCGGCTTGGTTCCGACGTCGCCGCCGACCGCGAGCTACCGGACGTGCCGTTCTCGGACGACCGCTTCAGCCTCTGATGGTCGACGGAGTCTCCGGGTCCGCCGTGCGCGACCATAGGATGAGCGGCATGGGTGTGGTGCAGTCGTTGGGGGAGCTTCCGTACGCCGCCTACCTGCAGAAGTTCGAGGACGACAGGCTCGAGCACGACGGCAACTACACCGAAGTGCACCTCGATCAGGTTGAGCTCGACGGCGGTGAAGCCACCAGCGCCAAGTTCATCGAGTCCGCCCTCACCCAGGTGACGCTGGCCGAGGTGGGGCTGGAGCGGGCACGGTTCAGCGACGTCTGGCTCAGTCGCAACCGATGGGTGGGTGTCAGGCTGATCGAGGCCGAGTGGCTCGATGTGTCCATGTTGGACAGTTCGCTGGCGGGCGTGCAGGCCTACGGCTCGCGGATGCGGCGGGTGACCTTTCAGCGCTGCAAGATTGACACGCTGAACCTGCGGGGCGCCACGCTCGTCGACGTGAGCTTCGAGGACTGTGAGATCAACGAGCTCGACTGCGCCGGCGCCGCGCTGACCAACGTCACGTTTCCCGGGACCGCCGTTCGCAACGCGCGCATGTCGCAGGTCAAGTGCAAGAAGGTGGACTTCCGTGGGGCGCGCGAGCTCGACGTCGCTGACGGGGCCGACTCGCTCAGAGGGGCGATCGTGGACGAGCGGCAGCTCATCGAGCTCGGGCCGGCGCTGGCTGCGGCCCTCGGGATCATCGTGAAGTAGACGTCAGCGCCGCGACGACTGGCGCTTGCCGCCCAGGAACAGTGCAGCGCATGCGGTCAGCCGAGCAGGCGCAGCGCCGCCCGTACCGGGAGCCGCTCGACCGAGTGCTCGAACGACGTCTCGCCGCGGCAGAAGCGCTCGAACATGCGCCAGCCGGGCGGGGTGCGCAGCATGTGGTGGAACAGGGCGGGGCGGCGGCTGAACGTGGCCAGCAGGCGGCGGCCGGCGCGCATCGACGGGGCCAGCGACGAGGCGACCTCGCGCTCGTATCGCGGCAGGTCGCCGTCCGCGGCCGCGGCGCCGGCCAGGGCGCCCGAGCGGACGGCGTAGCTGATGCCCTCGCGCGTCCACGGCTCCAGCAGGCCGGCGGCGTCGCCGGCGACGATGACGCTGTCGCGGCGCAGGGGCGAGGTGTCGGTACGGCACCTCGTGAGATGCCCCGAGTCGTGCAGCGGCTCGATGCCCGTCAGGCCGAGGCGGTCGACGAAGGCGCGCAGATAGGCCTTCGTGCGTGCGCCCTCGCCCCGTGCGGCGATGACGCCGACGGTGAGCACGTCGCCCTTCGGGAACACCCACGCGTACGAGCCCGGGAGTGGGCCCCAGTCGATCAGCAGGCGGCCGCGCCACCGTGAAGCCAGGGCGGCGTCGATCGGGAGCTCGACCTCCAGGCCCAGGTCGACCTGGTCGTACTCGACGCCCACGTGGCGGGACGTGATACCGGACGAGCCGTCGGCGCCGATCACCGACCGGGCGGCGACGGATGAGCCGTCGGACACGCCGATGCGCACGCCGGACGGGGTCTGCTCCAAGGCGCGCGCGGCGGTCGACTGGCGGACCGTGGCGCCCGCCTTCTCGGCCGCCAGGCGCAGGGCGTCGTCGAAGGCGGGGCGGCGGACCATGGTGATCAGCGGGGCGCGGCGCGCGGTGCGGGTGAAGCGGGACCGCCCGTCGAGGGTGAACTCGGCGCGCTCGACGCGGTCGTCGGCCGGGACCGTGATCCGGTCCGCAACCGCGCCCAGCGTGAAGCCGATCAAGCCACCACCGCAGGTTTTGTACCGCGGGTGCACGGCCTTCTCCAGGACCAGCGTCCTCGCCCCCCGGCGCGCCGACTCGTACGCGGCCGAGAGCCCGGCCGGGCCGCCGCCGATGATCGCCACGTCCCACTCAGTCACGCGGTAGACCTTAATAGGAGGGTGAGATTGGCCTCGTGTGACCAACACATCAGCCGTTCGGGTGAAGGACATGCTTCACTTCGGTTATGTCCGCGATCGACCATCTCATTCACGCGAACGCGCGTTACGCCGAGACCTTCCCCGGCCCCCGGCCGCTGCGGCCGAAGTTGCGCCTCACCGTCATCGCCTGCATGGACTCGCGGCTGGATCTCTTCGGCGCGCTGGGTCTGGAGATCGGCGACGCCCACCTCATCCGCAACGCCGGCGGCCTGCCGACGGAGGAGGTGCTGCGCTCGCTCGCGCTCAGCCAGCGCAGGCTCGGCACCCGCGAGGTGGTGCTCATCCACCACACCGAGTGCGGCATGGAGAACTTCGACGACGAGGAGTTCCGCGCGACCCTCGCCGAGACCGGCGTGACCCCGACCTGGGACGTGCCCGGCTTCACCGACCTGCACGACACCATGCGCTCGTCGATCCGCACGGTGCGCGAGTGCCCGTGGCTGCCGCACCGCGAGGACGTGCGCGGCTTCATCTTCGACGTGGCCACCGCGAAGATCGAAGAGGTCGTCTGACCCTCCCATCTATCGGACGGCTCCGTCCGCAACGTGGACGGCAGTACTGCCCGTAGCCGGACGCGATGCGGTGCGTGGCGAAGACCCCTGGAAGGCCGCCGGCCCCTTACCGCAACTTGCAAATGAAGGGGGTCCCGGTTAGGGATGCGGGAGGCCCTCCGGGGGTGCCCGATGCGGCACGATCGGTCCCATGCGATACGGGGGCAGACTCAACCGGATCGAGTTCACCGCGCTGATCGACCAGCAGGCGAACCGCATCCGCGCGAGCGCCACGACCCTGCCGCTCTACGGCCCGATCGGCTGGAGCGGCCCCTGCCGCCTCGGCGTGTGGGGCTGGGAGGACGATCGGCTCATGCACGCCGGCCTGCTGTTCGGTGCGCCGGAGCGACCGGCCGGAGGCGGGAGCGGCTGGGTCGAGGTGATCACCACCGCCGGCCCGCCCATGCCGCTGCTCATCGACCTGCGCGTGGCGGCCGCCGCCGGCGGCGCGCCGGCCGACCGGCGGGCCGCCGAACGGGCGCTGCGGGCCGCGTCCAGCCCGGCGCCGGAGCGGGTCACCATCGCCGTGGACGGCGTACCGCGGGAGTTCTCCCGTTGGCCGGACGAGCCGCTCGGCGACTCCCTCGGGCGCGGCTGGCTGGCGATCCTCGACGAGGTGCCGGGGCTGCTGCTGCGCGTGTCGGGGCTGGAGCCGGACGGGATCGCCCTGGCCCGGGCCGGCGACATCGAGTCGCACCTGAGCGGCACCCGGGCGCACCTGCTGGCCGGGTACGACGCCTTCGGCGAGGGCTGAGGCCGTCAGCGGTTGGCGAGGGCCTGCGCGAAGTTCACCCGCTGCAGGGCCTCGGCCGCGTGCAGCGGGGAGTACACGAGCTCCTGGGCCATGTAGTGGTACGGCCCGGACTGGATCGACACGATGAGCGGGCCCGACATCGTGTGCGTCTTCGCGGTCAGGAAGAACAGGCCGAACAGCAGGAACAGGCTCAGGCCGCAGGTGAACGGGGCCATGATGACGCCCAGGACGGTGCACGTGACGGCGAGCCCGATGCCCCAGCCGGCCGTGGTCGTGAGCGGGATCGGCTGCGAGAGCACCATCCACCGGCTGCCCTGGATCGGCCACACGCCGACCGGGGTGTAGATCGCCACGCCGTCCACGCGCACGTCGCCGATCAGGACGTCGGGGCCGTTGTACGCCGGAGCGCCGCTGTAGGGGACTGGCAGGGTCACGGTGTGCATTGTGACGCGGACCAGGGCGGAAGGACACCATCCGGAAGGCCCTAATGCGTTCAGCCCGCGGCGGTGAGATCCTCGCCGGCGCCCCGTCGGGCCAGGATCGCCACGAGGCGCTCGGCCGCCGGGTGGGGCGTGCGCCAGGCGGCCACCGTCTCGGCGCGTTCCGCACGGCGTTCGGCGGCACGCGGCTGCACCGCTCGCCAGCCCTGCCCGCGTACGCCAAGACGACCGCCGCGACCCGGGCCGCCGTCGAGTCCATGGACGGCACCCAGCCCGGCGACCCGGCGCTGGCCGCCCGGGCGATCCTGACCCTGCTGGACACGCCGAACGCGCCGCTGCGCCTCGCCCTGGGCTCCGACGCGGTCGAGGCGATCCGGGCACACCAGGCGTGGATCGGCGCCGAGCTGGACGCCTGGGTGAAGCTCAGCCGCTCGACCGACCTGACCTCAGCCTAGGTACAGGTCCTTGCGCGAGGCCACGAACGCCTCGACGGTCTCCGCCGGCTCGCCGGTCACGCGCTCGACGTCGCCGGAGGCCCGGTCGTAGCGGTTCTCGCGATGCAGGCGCGCCATGGTGTACACGTGCTGCTCCGTGTGCGGGGGCAGCCCCGCCCTGGCGAGGAAATCGGCGCGCCAGCGATCGATCGGGACGTCCACGTAGGCGATCGACCGGCCCAGCGCGCGGGAGAACTCGGCGGCGAGCTCCTCCATGTCGATCGGGCGCGGGCCGGTCAGCTCGTAGACGCGCCCGATGTGCGGGTCGGGGTCGCGCAGCACCGTGGCGGCCACCCGCGCCACGTCGTCCACGGCGATCGGCGACGTGCGCCCGGAGCCGAACGGCAGCTCGATCACGCCGTCCCGGCGGATCGACGCGGCCGCGAGGGACGTGAACAGCGGGTTGTCGAGAAAAGCCGTGGGCCGCAGGTGTACCACGGGCAGGCCGGACCAGTTGAACACCTGCTCGGCCAGCCAGTGCAGCCGCTGCTGGTTCGACTCCGCGGTGCTCGTGGCGGTCATCTGCGACACCGTCATCTGCGACAGGCCGACGAGCGCGCGCAGTTCGCCCCGGGCCTTCGCGACCGTCGCCACCACCGTGGCGGCCAGCAGGTGGTCGGGGGAGACCGGCATCGCGAACAGCATCCGGTCGACGCCCTCGAGCGCGGCGTCCACGCTGTCGGGCCGGGTGAGGTCGCCGACGACGACCTCCACGCCGATGCGGCGCAGCGCGCCGGCGCGCTCGCTGTCGTGGTGGACCAGCCCGCGCGCGGGCACCCCGTCGGCGCGCAGCCGCCGCAGCACGTCGGCGCCGACGTCGCCGGCCGTGGCGACGAGGACCAGGTTCATGGCCCGGGCGGCTACCCGCCGCCCGGGCCCGTAAACAACCGGCCCGCGCGTCAGCGGCAGCCGACGAAGGGGCTGCGGATCTCCTTGCCCTGCCGCTCGTCGCGCAGGATGAACACGATGGGGCACCGGGTGCCGGCGTCGATCGAGATGCTCGGCGAGGTCTCGCCCGGCGCCAGCGTTCCGGAGGCGGGCTCGAACACGGCGCCCGGTGGATCGCTGATGCCCGTCCAGTGCAGGGTGAGCGTGGACGTCGGCGCATTGGTCGCCGTGAGGGTGCACTGCAGCTGCAGAACGACACCGGACGTGGTTTTGCTCAACCCGCACGTCCGGTGCTCGGAGTGGTCGAAGATGTCCGTGCGGAGGCGCACGAACAGGCCGAAGCCGGCGGCCGCCACCAGGTTGAGCGACAGCAGGGCCGCGCCCAGCCCGCGCAGCACGGACCACCGCACCCGGCGCCAGGCCACGAACACGTACACGGCGCCGAACAGCGCGAGCGTCGGCACGACGATTCGAGCCGCGGTGAACAGGCGGTTGGCGCTCTGCACATCCGCGGTGGCGGGCTCGGTGACCCGGCCGAACCGGAAGAAGATCAGCAGCGTCAGCGCGGCGGCGATCGGCGCCAGGACGGCGCTGATCACGCCGACCATCGCCAACGGCGGCGGACCGGCAGCCGTAGGCGGTGCAGCAAACTCCTCGTCGTCGGGCGGTGCCGGCACGTGCTGGTCAGACTCCATGGCGTATCTCCCCGTGTACGCAAGCCTGGACGAGTGCCATGAGAGTAGGGCTGCCTGGCAAGCCGCCCGGTGGGTGTGGACGCCGGCTGGGCGGAACAATGGCCGGCATGACCAACCGCGCCGCCCGCTTCCGGGCCCTGCACTCCGCATCCGCACCGCTCGTGCTCGTCAACGCCTGGGACGCCGCGTCGGCCCGCGTCATCGCCGCGTCGGGCGCGCCGGCGATCGCGACCACCTCGGCCGGGGTCGCGTGGACGCTCGGCTCGCCGGACGGCGACGCGCTGACCCGCGACGCGGCGCTGGAGCACCTCGCGCGCATCGTGCGCGCCGTGCCGGCCGAGCTGCCGGTGACCGCCGACATCGAGTCCGGCTTCGGCGAGACGCCGGCCGAGGTCGCCGTCACCATCCGGGGCGTGCTCGAGGCCGGCGCGGTCGGCATCAACCTCGAGGACACCGAGCGCGGCGCGACGCCGGGCCTGCGGGCGGTCGCCGAGCAGCAGGAGCGCATCGCGGCGGCGCGCGGCGCGGCCGACGACGCCGGCATGGAGCTCTACATCAACGCGCGCGTCGACACGTACTTCCGCGGCGCGCCCGAGCAGACGGTGGCGCGCGCGGAGGCGTACCTGACCGCCGGCGCGACCGGCATCTTCGTGCCCGGCGTCGCCGACGCCGACACGATCGCGGCGCTGGCCAAGGCGATCCCGGCCCCGCTGAACGTCCTGGCGCAGGCGGGCACGCCGGCGGTGGCCGAGCTCGCGGCGCTGGGCGTGGCCCGGGTGAGCCTGGGCTCGTGGGTCGCCGAGGCCGCCTACGCCCTGGCCCGCCGGGCCGCCCGCGAGGCGTACACGACCGGCACCTACGGTTCGCTGGCCGACGCCTACGACTTCGGCGAGCTCAACTCGCTGATGTCCTGAGCAAGCTCGGCCCGCGCAGGTCGTGAAGCCCGCGCAGGTCGTGAGCCCGCGCATGGCGTGAACACGGAGAGGCCCGGCCGGCGCGATGCCGACCGGGCCTCCGGTTGCAGCGGTTGCTCAGCTGCTGGCCGGGCCGAGCGAGGCCTGGCCGCCCTCGCCCTGGTGCAGCTCGGTGCCCTGCGCGAACGCGGCGTCGAAGCGCTGCTCGAGGGCGTCGAGCTCCGCGAACTCGGCCTGGTGCGAGCTCTCCGAGCCCTCGGCGGCGAAGACGTGGTCGTCCTCGCTGGCGTTGTGGCTGTAGTTGGTGTAGTCGTCCGACTCGTAGTGCACGGCCGGGCCCTGGTCGAACTCGGTGTGGTGACCCTGCGAGAAGTCGGTCGAGGTGTCGGCGTGGTGGTCGTTCTCGTACACGCCGAACTGCGACTGGGCGTCGGCCTCGGAACCGTGGGCCTGGTGCAGCTGGTCGAGGGCGTCGTGCTGCTCGCCGGCCTCGTAGTGGCCGTAGTCGGTGCCGGTGTCGCCCGCGTCGCCGGTGTCGTAGTCGCTCATGTTGGTTCCTCTCGGGGATGCTGCTCGGTGATTGGCCCTGGGATCTGGCTATGTGGTGCCCGGCCTGACGCTGATCACCGTACGCGGGGCTCCCTGGCGGGAAATCCCGGAAACGTGCCACCGGCCTGTCGACGCGTTGTTCAAGCTGTTGGCGGCGAGCGTAGCCCGCCGCGGTCGGCCCGAACTATCCCCGAGATGACAGCTGATCAGCCATTTTTGGTCGCCGGTTGGAGTTGCACCACCGGGATCGTTCGGTCGATGCCGGACTGGTGGTCGGCGAAGAACGGGTACTGCTCGACGATCCGGGCGAACAGCGCGTCACGGTCGGCGCCCTCGGTGGCGTGCGCCGTCGCCGCGTACTCCTCGCCGTCGACCTCCACGGTGACGGCCGGGTCGGCCTCGAGGTTGCGGTACCAGTCGGGGTGCTTCGGCGCCCCGGCGGCGGAGGCGATCACGAGCAGCCGGTCGTCGAGCCGGACGTACATCATCGGCGTCGTGTAGGGCTCGCCGGTGCGCCGCCCCTTAGTGGTGAGCAGGAGCAGCGGCCGGCCGTCGAGGCGGCGGCCGGCGGCGCGGAACTCGTCGATGAGCTTGCGGTTGGCGGCCTTGAGATCGGCGGGCACCTGGGTCATGGGCCGACTCTATGCCGCGTGCCCTGTGCGCGCCGGGCTACGCCGGCTCCAGCAGCTTCGACTTCTGCACGATCGGCACCGAGAGCGTCTTGTAGCCGACCTCCTCGAAGAGGATGACGACGCGATCCTGCTCGTACGCCATGACGGTCCCGGTGCCCCAGGCGTTGTGCCGCACCTCGCTGGAGACGGGGAACGGCCGCTCGGGGTCGGCCCGGATCTCCTGGGCCGGCACGGTCGCCGTCGCCGCGCCCGGCGTGGGCTTCCGCGAGCGGAACAGCTTCTGGTACCACTTCAGCTTCGGCACCACCGGGTCCACCACGACGGTGCCGTTAGCGCAGTTGTCGCAGTGGCCGCAGGCGCGCTCGGCCTGCTCGCCGAAGTACGCCAGCAGGGCGTTGCCGCGGCAGTTGGCGCTCTCGGCGTACTGGCGCATCATGTCGATCCGCGAGCGGCGCAGCGTCTGCTGCCGCTCGAACTGGGCCAGGGCGAGGCGCGCGGCCTCGGCCGGCGGCGGCGCGTAGCGGCCCGCGCTGAGCTTGTTGCCCGCGCCCACCTCGACGGCGCCCACCTGCTCGAGCAGGCTCAGCAGCGAGGCGATCTTCCGCGACGGCAGCCCGCTGCGGGTGGCCAGGCCGGTGCGGGTGGTGGGACCCTCGCGCAGCGCGGCCGCGAGCTGCGTGAGCTCCTTGGCGTCCGGGGCGCCGGCGGCGAAGAAGCGCTGCAGGGCCACGTCCTCGGCCCGGAAGTACAGGATCGTGCGGGCCGGCTCGCCGTCCCGGCCGGCGCGGCCGATCTCCTGCAGGTAGCTGTCGGGGGAGTCCGGCAGGGCCACGTGGTGCACCCAGCGGATGTTGGGCTTGTCCACGCCCATGCCGAACGCGCTGGTGGCGACCATGACCGGGATGCGGTCGGCCATGAAGTCCTCGTAGCGGCGCTTGCGCTCGCCCGCGGCCAGGCCGGCGTGGAAGGCGACGGCCTCGACGCCGCGCTCGGCGAGGCGCTCGGCGAACTGTTCGGCGATCGCGCGCGTCGGGGCGTACACGATCCCGGGTTTCGGCTCTTTCTGGATCTGGTTGACCAGGCGCTGCCAGCGCTGCTCGTCGCTGGTGCAGTGCACGGCGGCCAGCTCGAGGTTGGCCCGGTCCAGGCCGGCGACGAGCGTGAACGGGTCGCGCAGCCCGAGCGACGCGGTGATGTCGGCGCGCACCGGCGGCGAGGCGGTCGCGGTCAGCGCCACCACGGGCGGCCGGCCGAGCTCGCGGATGAGGTGCCCCAGCTGCAGATAATCGGGCCGGAAGTCGTACCCCCAGGCCGACACGCAGTGCGCCTCGTCCACGGCCACGAGCGCCGGCCGCAGCGCCTTCACCTCGGCCAGGCGCTCCGGGTTGCCCAGCTGCTCGGGCGTGATGAACAGGAAGCGCGCGGTCCCGGCGGCGATCGCCTCCAGCGCCTTGCGCTGCTGGTTGGGCGTCTCCGCGGAGCTGATCCGCACGGCCTGGCCCTCGCGGCGGCGGTTGAGCCCGGCGATCTGGTCCTGCTGGAGGGCCAGCAGTGGTGAGATGACAATGGTCGGTCCCGGCAGCAGCGTGGCCGGGACCTGGTAGATGGCGGATTTTCCGCCGCCGGTGGGTAACACCACCAGGGCGTCACGCTTCTTGAGCAGGGCGCGCATCGGCGGAAGCTGCCCGGGGCGGAGCTCTTCCCAGCCGAACTCGTGGCGGGCGGCGCGGCGCAGGCGGGGCGCGAGAGGCACAAGGTTCATCGGGCGCGACTGTACCGGTGTACGAACGCTTCGGCGCGTTGAGCGACACGCCGCGCCTTGAGGAGTCTCACCGTCTCGCAACCAAGATGCACCCGAAAGTGACGGCCTCGGCACCCTAAGTAGTCGAAAGTTCTTCGTGTCAGCAGGTGGACCGCCTGCACGGGGTCCACCCGGACACGAGGGGGAACCGATGACAACGACCCTTGAGGGTGCCACGCTCAAGGTCCAGTTGGAAGGCCGCGAGCTCGAGGACCTGATCCGCGAGCACCTGCCGCTCGTCGGGCATCTGGTGCGCCAGACGCTCGGCCGCCTGCCTGCCCACGTCAGCCGCGAGGACCTGGTCTCCGCCGGCATGGCGGCCCTGGCCGGCGCCGCCAAGGCGTTCGACCCGAGCCGGGGCATCCCGTTCGGCAGCTTTGCCACGACCCGCATCCGGGGCGCGATCCTGGACGAGCTGCGGGGACTGGACTGGGCGAGCCGCTCGGTGCGGGCCCGGGCGCGGCAGGTCGACGCGATGCAACAGGAGCTGACCGCGGCGCTCGGGCGCACCCCGACGAACTCCGAGCTCGCCGAGGCGCTCGGGGTGAGCGTCGACGAGCTGCAGGCGATCGACGACGACGTGCAGCGGGCCGCCGTGCTGTCGCTGCAGGGCTTCGCCGCGGGCAGCGCCGAGGACATGGTGCCGGAGCGGGCCGCCGGACCGGAGGACCTGATCCTGCACCGGGAGCGGATCGGGTACCTGCACAACGCCGTCGAGGCGCTGCCGGAGCGGCTCGGGAAGGTCGTCAAGGGGTACTTCTTCCAGGAGCGCCCGATGATGGAGATCGCGCACGAGCTCGGCGTCACCGAGTCGCGCGTGTCGCAGCTGCGGGCCGAGGCGCTCATGCTGCTGCGCGACGGGCTCAACACCCACCTCGACCCGGACCTGGTCTCGGCCAGCGACAAGCCGACCGGGTGCGTCGCCCGCCGGCGCGAGGCGTACCACGACAAGATCGCCAGCGCCGGCAACCTCAACAGCCGGCTGGCCCAGACCAACCACCACGGCATGCCGTTCGTGCAGACCGGGCGGCACCTCTGAGCAAGCCTCAGCCGGCCGGCATGCCCCGGACGACATCGGGGGGCAGGCCGAGCGCGGCGAACTCCGCCTCCGCGCGGGCCCGGGCGGCCCGCGCGGCCGGCGGGTCGGCGTCGACGCGCTCGTCGGTCGTCGCCCGCCGCAGCTCCACGCCGGCCGCCGCGCCGAGCGGCTCCAGCGACCGGGAGGTGGCGTCGTCGATCGGGGCCAGGCGGGTCCGGCTGGTCACGAGCACGACGCTGGGGCTGCCGTGCGGCAGGAGCGGTTCGACCTGGGCCGCGCCGCCGGCGTTGTCGAGCACGATGACGCCGCGGCGCCCGCGCAGATGCTCCTGCCACAGCTCGGACCGCTCGTCCGGGTCGTCGGGCGGGCGCAGTCCGAGGCGCCGCAGCAGTACACCCAGTGCCTCATGCGCCCCGCTGTACCGCCGCGGAGAAATCGGCGGCGTCGAGCCGGACCGCCGCCAGGTCCAGCCGGTGGGCGGCCCCGTCGGTGTGCAGCACCTCGCCGAGCGGCCGGCGCAGCCGGTAGGCCACGGTGTGGATCTGCTGGCGGGCCGTCGGCGGCGGGTCGTCCCAAGACGAAGCCGACGAGCGCCTCGATGCTCACCACCTGCCCGGCGTGCAGAATGAGCCCGGCGAGCGCCCGCTGCGCGCGCGGCCCGCCGACCGGCACCGGCCGCCCGCCGTCGGTCACCGCGAGCGGCCCGAGGATCGCGAACTCCACACCGCCTCATCTCGTCATGGTGCTTTCGAGGGCCCGGCTGACGGTTGCACCTCTCGCGGCCGGTCACGGTCCGCGCCGGTCAAGCCCACTGCACTGAGGGCGATCCCCGGCCGTATGTGCCGCTGAGCCTGACGCGTGCATCGTTCGGCGTGCATGGCCGCGCGACAGCCGGAACGGGGCGGGTGAAGGGACAGCCCGGACCGTACGGACAGTCGGGTCCGGCCCGCACGGCGCGCGCCTACCGCCGTTGGCGGCACGAGTCTCTCCGGTGAGGTGCCCGTGCCTGACCTACGACGACCGCGACGACGTTTGGCGCCGCGAACGCTCCGGGTGCCCGGCGACGACCCCGGCCGCGAGCAAGGTGCGGATCAACGAGGTGACCTCGGACGGCGCCGACACCGTCGAGCTGTACAACGGCGGCACGAGCGCGGTCAGTATCGGCACGTCAAGGGTGTCGTCCCGCAGGCGCAGACGCCTGCGGGACGACCCCGCGGTGGTCGGAGTGTTCGTCAGGTCCAGATCCAGCATGCGGCCACGCCGATGATGAGCAGGGGAAAATAGGCGGCCGGATGGCTGACGAGATACATCGCAAACCGTGAGAAACCGGACCGACTTGCACGCACGTAGGCTGTCCTTTCGTGGTGTCGTCACGGGCCCCCTTGAGATCTTGCGAGGGGTTCAGCGTGGGACGATGCCACGCGATCACGGTCGGTCGGCCACCAACCATGTGGCTATATGACAGCTGCCCGGACTTTCGGTTTATGAAGATGGCGCCAAGGGGCACATTCCGAGCGCGTACTGCGACATGACCAGGTCAACACCAGGAAACACACTGATTCGCCGAGGTCAATGTTGCGCTGTGAAGCGCTACAGTCACTCTTAGAGTGAGGCGTGTGTGAGCGGGATCGACGGCCTGGAGGTTCGATGCCCGACATTGTGCTGGCTATCGCGACGACGCTGGCCACGAAGGGCGCCGAGGCCGTCGCCGAGGGTGGCAGGAATGCCATCGCCGCCCTGATCGGCATGATTCGGCGTCGCCGGGCGGCGGGCGGTGGGCGGGCAACCGCCCTTGACCGGGTGATCACTCATCCCGCTGACCGCGAAGCCCCCGAGCGCGGGCTGGTCGTCAATCACGTCAGCGGCACGGCGCACAAGGTTGTTCAGGCCAGAGACGTTCATGGCGATATCTCCCTCTGAGCCCGTGGACCGCCCTTCGGCGGACACGCTGAACGACCTTTCCGGGACGGTCGTCGGGCCCATGGTGCAGGCCGGATCGATTCGAGCCGTGCATTTTCACCAGGCGTTGCCCCGATCCCCGGCGCCGCGCCAGTTACCAGCACCGGCGCCGTACTTCACCAGCCGGATCATGGAGCTGGCGCAACTGGACGCGGTGTTCGACCGCGACAACATGACGTTCGCGGTGCTCACCGGGCCGGGTGGAATCGGCAAGAGCGCATTGGCGCTGCACTGGGCGCACAGCGTTCAGCACCGATTTCCGGACGGGCAGATGTACATCAACCTCGATGGCTTCAGCGACAACGAGCCGGTCGATCCCGGTGCGGCACTGACCACGTTCCTGCGCGGCCTGGGGGTCGCGCCCGAGCACATTCCCGCGACGATTGCCGAACAGTCGACACTGTATCGCTCCATCACCGCCGACCGATCCCTGCTGGTGGTGCTCGACAATGCGCGCTCCGCCGGGCAGGTGCGGCCGCTCCTGCCCGCCTCGGCGACGAACGCGGTCCTGGTGACCAGCCGCAGCCGCCTCGCCGAGCTCGTCGCCGACGGCGCCCGGATCATGGACGTGACACCGCTGTGCGCCCGCGACTCGGTCACGCTGCTCTCGCGCGCCGTGGGAGCGGCCAGAATCAACCGCGAAGGTGATCGGGCCGTGGAACTCGCCGAGATTTGCGGCGGGCTGCCGCTCGCGCTGAACGTGGCCGCGGCGCGGCTTGCGGCGCGACCCAAACTGTCGCTTGCGCGGGTGGCCGCGGAGCTCGCCGACGAAACGACCCGGCTCGACGGTCTTGCCGCGCCCGAAGGACTGTCGGTGCGTGCGACATTCGACCTGTCATACCGTTACCTCAGCCCTGACGCAGCGACGTTGTATCGCCGGTTGAGCCTGCACCCCGGCGTCGAGTTCGGGATGGGAATCGTCGACGCGCTCACGGTCGCGATCGGACACTCCGGCGAACCGGCGCCGGTCGAAGTGCTGCTGCGGGCGAGCCTCCTGGAGGAGCGCGACGAGGATCGATTCGGGTTTCACGACCTGATTCGCCTGCACGCCAGGATGAAGGCGCGGATGGACGACACCGACGCGGACCGGAACACCGCGCTGATGACCATGACCGAGTGGTACCTCGCGGCGGCCGGCCGCGCCGACGCTGTGCTGACGCCGTACCGCAGGCGACCGCCCTACACGCCGGCGACCGAGTCGGGGGGTCTTCCCCGGTTTGGCAACCGCAGCGACGCGCTGCGCTGGCTGGAGCGGGAGTGGGGCAATCTCGTGGCGGCCGGCCGGGTCGCGTTGGAGTCCGGGCACCCGGCGCTGGCCTGGCAGCTGTGCGATGTGCTCTGGCCGGTGCTGCTGTTCGCCAAGCCGCCGCTGCGGGAACGGCTGGAGGTCGACGGCCGTGGCGTGGCAGCGGCGCGGCTGTGGGGCGACGCCTGGGCCGAGGCGGTGATGCTGCGGCGGCTCGGCCGAGTGCAGGGGAAGCTCGGCGACCACAACGCTGCGGAGTCGTCCACGCTTGCGGCAGTACAGAAGTACAGCGAGGCCGGAGACGCCCGCGGGCGGCTCGACGCGCAGGAATCACTCGCCTGCGTGTACCGCGACTCGGGCCGCGAGCAGCGGGCGGCCGCCGTCCTGTTCGCCGTGCTCGCCGGAAACCGCCGGATCGGCGAGCCAAGGAGCATCGGCCTGACCCTCATCAGCCTGGGCACGCTGTTGCCCAGGCTCGGCCGGACGGCGGAGGCGGTCGCGCTGCTGCGCGAGGCGCGAGCGGTGTTCAGTGGCCTGACCGAGACCGATCCGTACAACGGGGTGCGCGCAACGCTCGGGCTTGCCAGCGCTTTGCTGTCTCTCGGCGACTTCTCTGCGGCAGAGCGGGCCGCAGTCGAGGCCGCGCACAGCATGCGCGACCTCGGCGCGGTACACGAGCAGGCCGAGGCGCTGGCGCTGCTCGGCCGGATCGCGCGGCGGCGCGGCGACGCTCGAGCGGCCCGGCGGCGCTACCTTGCGGCGGTGGAGCTGTTCGCCGCCGCCGGCTCGCCCCGCGCGTCCGCCGTGCGCGCCGAGCTCCGACTGGTCCACTAGCTCATGACGCCCACGCCCCGACCCTGGCATCAAGGATCCGGGGCACCGGGACCGGAGCCGGCATCCTGTGCCGACCCGGCTCGCTCAGCTGCAGCATCTCGTACATCGCCCGGCGGATCAGCCGCCCCGCCTGCCCCGGGCGCGAGGTCAGCGCGGCGGTGACGGCCGGCGGGTCGACCGGCCGCGCATGCCGCAGTTGCGGCAGCAGCGGGCGGTTCGGGTCGAGCCGCTCCGCGCGGGCGGCGACGAACTCCTGCGCCGAACCGGGAGCGGTCGCCGGGCGTGGACCGCCGACCTGCAGGATCGGCCGCCCGACGGCGGCGGCGTACGCGGTGACGGAGCCGTGGTCACCGACGATGCAGTCCGCGGCCACGACGAGACTTCGCCAGTCGGCCGTCGGGTCCAGCACGATCAGCCCGGCGTCGCGGCAGTCGCGCAGCCAGGCCAGGACCTGGCGCCGCCCATGCGCGCTCCACACCGCCGGATGCAGCAGCGCGGCGACCCGGAACTCGCCGGCCGGCAACTGGTTGAGCAGCCGAGGCAGCAGATCCGGTTCGCCGCCGAAGAGTCCGTCGGTGCCCCACGTCGAGGCGACCACGACGAGCCGGTGCCCGGCCGGTACGGCGAGCGAGTCGCGGTAGCGCGGCCGCAACGGCAGGCTCGCGACCAGCCGGTCGAGGCACGGGTCGCCCGCCAGCACCGCGACTTCGAGGGCCTCCGGGCATTGGCGGCGCAGGGTTTCGCGGTCGCGCTCGTGGGCGAGGATCAGCGCCGATGCCAGCACGCGGCCGTTGCGGGTCAGCCGCGGACTGTCCAGCCCGTAGACCACCGGGCCGGCGAGGACCGGGCCGCCGCCGATCCGTTGCGGGTGGGCCAGCTTGCCCCACCCGGCACCGTGTGCCATGAGGACAAGCGGCGCATGCAGCTCGTCGAGCCCGCCGTAGGCCGCCGCCAACGCCAGGTCGAAGCGGTGGCGGGTCGCCTGCTCCCAGGGCAGAACACACGCGCCGAGCTCGGCCAGAAACTGCGGGACCGTGTGGTTGAACACGTCCGGTGCGACCGTGAAAGCGAATTGAATCCGTGAATCAGATTCCATTTGATCGATGGTGTCGAGGATTCTCATGCAGCTCACGACCGTGTGCGCGACGATCAGGACATTCCTACACCCCGGCCGGCTCAACCATCTTGATGCGTCAATACCGATCGGCATTCGAGGCCAGTCGTTCGCGGCCACCGACACCACCCCCTTGGCGAGAACCTTCGCGATGTGGGCAGCGTGCGCCGAGCCGCTTGTCCGCGATATTGCGAACCGCCTTGCAATCCGCTTGGCACCGGCTGGACAGGGTCGTGTCGGATCTCAGCTTATGTGCACGCCGGCTGGTCGGGAGCCCGTATCGGGAACACACTGAGGACGCGACTCGAGGACGAGCGGAGGAGCCGGATGAACTTCGTCATACTCGGTCCGACCGCGCTGCGCGTCGATGGGCAATCGATTCCGCTCGGCGCCGCAAAGCAGCGGGGCATGCTCGCCCTGCTGCTCTATCACGCCGGCGAACCCGTTCGGGTCGATACGATAGTCGAACACCTTTGGAACCGCCAGGATCGAGCGGCCCGCCGGGCAAGTCTGTACTCGATGATCAGTCGGACCCGTGCTGCGCTCGGCCGGGCCGGCCTCGGTGAGACCTTGCTCCGCACGCCGGGCACCGGTGCGTACCGGCTCGATATCGATCCGGGCCTCGTCGATTTCCATCGGTTTCAGTTGCTCGTCGTACAAGGTCGGGACGCCGCGCAACGCCACCGGTACGACGCCGCGGTAGAGGCGCTGGGTAATGCGATGCGCCTCTGGCGGGACGAGCCGCTGGCTGACCTGCGCACCGTGCGCGCGGACGACCTTCGCCGGCACATGAACACCGCGTTGCTCGATGCTCAAAAACTCCTCGCCGTCAATCGATTGCGGCTCGGCCAGCACCATCGGGCGCTCGCCGAGATCGAGCCGCTCATGCGGGCCAACGATCTCGACGAAACGCTCGCCCAGCTGTGGGTGACCGCGCTGTCCGGTGCCGGCCGGGAGCAGGAGGCGCGCTCGTTCCTGCGAAACTTCCGGCGCCACTTCCGTCAGCACCTGCGGGCCGAACCGGCCGTCGAGTTGCCGCGCTCTGTTCGGGCGAAGGACCGAGTGGGTGCGCCGGCTGCCCAGGTCGAGGAATCAGGATGTACCGCCCCACCGCAGGAGCTTCCCAAGGACATCGGCGATTTCGTGGGGCACGAGCAGTTGCTCGCCGAAATCGGCACGCTTACCGCACCGGAAAGCGCGACGACCAACGTGGTGGCGATCAGCGGTATGCCGGGCGTCGGCAAGACGACCCTGGCCGTACATTGGGCCTATCGCCAACGTCACCGGTTCCCGGACGGCAACCTGTATCTCAATGCCCACGCATACGGGCCAACGGCGGCGGTGGACCCGGAGGACGCTCTCGGCCGCTTCCTGAGCGCCCTCGACGTGCCGCCCGACCGGATGCCCACCGGCTTGGAACAGCGCCGCAGCCGGTACAACCAACTCCTCGCCGACCGGCGAATGCTCATTCTGCTCGACGACGTCCGGGACGCCAACCAGGCCCGTCCGCTCATCCCGACCGCCGCCGGGTGCGTCACGCTGATCACCAGCCGGACGCGACTGCGCGGTCTCAGCGTCCGCGACGGCATTCCGAGCATCACCGTCCAACCGTTGCCCGAGACAGACGGCCTGACCCTGCTCCTTCGGACGATCGGCGACGCGCGGGCCCGGGCGGAGCCCGACGCCGTCGGCGCCCTCGCCCGACTGTCCGCCGGCCTGCCGCTGGCGCTGCGGATCATCGGCGAGCACATTGCCGAGCGACCGCGGGCGGCGCTCGTCGACCTTGCCGGCGAGCTCACCAGCCAGCTGTTCAGCACCGGCGGGGAGGACGACGAGGCCGCCAGCCTGCAGACCGTGTTCGCGTGGTCGTACCGTGCCCTCGCCCCCGACATCGCGCGGCTCTTCCGCCTCCTCGGGCTGCAGCCAGGTCCGACCCTCGGCCCGGAATCCGCGGCCGCACTGCTCGGTACTGATGCCGTACATGCGGAACAGCAGCTCAACAGCCTGGCCAGGATGTACCTGATCAACCACGACACCGCTCGCCGCTACCGGCTGCACGACCTGCTGCGCCGGTTCGCGGCCGATCGGGCCGCCGAAGAGGACTCGGAGGACACGCGCACCGCCGCGCTGCGGCGGCTGCTGGACTGGTCGGTGCTGTCCGGCGCCAACGCGCTGACCATGCTGGTGCCCGATCGCGAGGCCGTCCCGGACCTCCCGGCACCCGTCGGCGTAACGCCCCGGACGTTCGCCACCGACGGCGAGGCGATGGCATGGTGCGAATCGGAGCGGGAGAACCTCAGCGCAGCGAGCCTGTGGGCGGCTCGCCATGGGTTCGACCGGCACGCCTGGCAGCTGCCCCAGGTGCTGCTGGAGACCCTGCAACGACGCGGTCACCTGGAGGAGGCCCTGCCGCTGCTGGAAACGGCGTACGCCGCCGCCGAACGTGACGGCAGCAAGATCGCCCAGGTCGGTACCCTGAACAACCTCGGCGTCATGTACCTGGCGCTGCACGACTACCCCAACGCCGTGGCAACGCTCGACAAGGCACTCCAGCTGGCCCGCCGGTTCGGCGACGTCGAGAAGGAGACGATGTGCCTGCACAACCTGGCGTCGGTCCACCTCAGCAGCGGTGACGCCGCTTTGGCTGCACGGCTGCACGGCTCGGTTCTCGCCGCCTGCCGCGCCGCCGGAAACGCCATGGGCGAGGCATCCGCGCGACACAAGCTCGGTGACGACCTTCGCCACATGGGCCAGTACAGCGACGCGACAACCCACTACACCGCAGCGCTCGACATCCGAGAACGGATGGGATCGTTGCGGGGCCAAGGAACGGTCCACGCCGCCCTCGCCGCACTGCACCTCGAAACCGGCGAACTCGTCCGCGCGCTCGCGCACGGCGAGCGGGCGTTGGACTTCCACAGCCAGGCCAGAGACGATCCGGGCCTGTGCGATGCGCTCATCACCGTGGCGGACATCAGACGCAGGCTGGGCTCGATGGACGGGGCCATCCACGACGCCGACCGGGCGACCTCCCTGAGCGCCGACCTGGCCGACTCCCGCCGCCGCTGCCACGCCTTGACAGCACTCGCGGACGCGCTCGCAGCGGCGGGCGACCACACGCGCGCCCGCGCGACGTGCGCCGAGGCATTGACTATCCTGAATGAGATAAACGACCCGCGACTGCGCCCGGTCGGCGACCGCCTGCGAGCCATCTGCCGAGCGGCCGTACCGACCGGACCCTGACTGCGGTGCCGCGAATCAGGTGAAGTCGGCCAGCCACGCGCAGCTGGCCGCGGTGGTGAGGGCCGCGAGGATGCCCAGGATGAGGGCGCGCCGCGACGCACCACACCAGACGTACAGCAGGGACGTCGCCACGAGCAGATGTCGCACTCCTACTCCCGGCCTGGACGCCCGCAGATCCTCCGCCGCCGATGCGAAGTGAGGCGAGTCCGGGTTTAGGCGCTCGCGCCGCTGTACGAGCGCAGGGAACGCCGCCAGGCCAGCGTCGCTACGACGACCGCGCAGGCCGCCACCGCTGGGGCAAGCAGGAGTAGGTACGCGTCGAGCCGGCCCAGTAGTGCCGCGGCCGGGTACGTGGTGAGGAATGCGATCGGCACGACCGTGAGGACGGCCTGCACCGGGTTGCGATACAGGTCCACCGGAAAGCGAGACAGCTCGAGGAAGGCGAAGGTGACCCGGCCGAGCTCCTCGGCGCCCACCAGCACCACCGAGAGCGCCATCATCATCACGGTCATGGCGTACATCAGCAGCACGGCACAAGCCAGCAGCAGGAGGAACGAGGCAAGTGCGGCCACCGACATGCCGCGGCCGGACAGCACGACCCCAGCGGTGGCCAGGCCCAGACCCAGTACCGGGTCGAGCAGGTTGTCGACCCTGAGGTAGCGCAGGCTCACCAGCAACTGCGCGTCAAACGGCTTGGTAAGCAGGAAGTCGAGCGTCCCGACGCGCACATAGTCGGTCATCCGCTCCAGGTTGGGTTGCAACAACACCTGGCGCAGGCCGTTGAGAGCGAAGAACAGGCCGATAACGACGAGAACCTCGGCGTGGGTCCAGCCGGCCACGGCACCGGTGAACCGGAAGTACACCGATGCGCCAGCCGTTGCCCACAGCATCCAGAACGTGCTCAGCGCGACGTTGGAGAAGAAATTCAGCCGGTACTCCACATCGCCGGCCACCGCCGCTCGCCAGCAGATCCCCAGGATGCGTGTGTAACGCGTCCACCCGTTCATCCGGCCACCGCCTGGTAGCGGCGTACGCCGCGCCGCCAGCCGATCCGGTACACCAGGGCGAACGCGACGAGCCAGCCGAGCCCGACGGCGAAGCCGTACGCAGTCTGGCGCGTATCGAGGCGGCCCATCAGTAACTCGACAGGAAAGCCCATCGCGGTGCGGAACGGCAGCACCACGGCCACCGTGCGCAGCCAGTCCGGCATCAGCGCCAACGGGGCGACCCAGCCCGAGGTGAACGAGCCGAGGCCCCACCACAGCAGCCACGCGCTGGACGTCTGGGTACTCCAGAACCCGATCAACGCGAACGATGACGCCATGAGGAGGCTGACCGCGTACGCCAGGACCAGCGCGGCGGCGACAGCGGCCAGCCGGGCGGGACTGAACTTGTAGTCCAAGCCTGGCACCAGCAACGCGGCGATCGCCAGGACCGGCACCAGCACCGTCAGGAACACGATCCGGTGGCCGAGGTCGCTGGCGGCGTACTGGTGGAAGGGGTGCATGGGGCGCAATAGCCGAACGGACAGATCTCCGCTGCGCATGTCCGCGTCCCACTGCCACACGACGCCATCGCCGGAGAGGTTCCACAGCAGTGTCGCCGCCCCGTAGTACGACAGGAAGTCTCCAGTGGTCCAGCCCGCCGGTGGGCCGCCCTCAGCGACCACGGTGAGCCACACCGCCATCGTCAGCAGCGGAAAGAAGCCGGTGAGCACCGACAGCACGACCCGGCCCCGGTAAGCGGCGGCCACCAGCGTCGCGCTACGCACCAGTGGGGGGTATGCGGCGAGCACCTCACGCATGGGAGAAGACCGCCCGGATGATGTCCTCCACCGGCGGGTCCTCGATCGCAACGTCCTCGACCGGCAAGGTGGTCAGCAGCCGGGCGGCGATCGCGGCCGTCTCGGCGCGCGACACCGCCAAGGTGACCACCGCGCCGTCGACGGCGGACACCTCGCCGAAGCCCACCCAGGTCTGCGCCGGTACAGCCTCACGCAGGGTGACCCGGATCAGGCGGTGCGGCGAGTGTGCCTCGACCAGTGCGGCAAGGTCGCCGTCGAAGCGCAGGGTGCCGCCGTCGATGACCAGCACCCGGCGGGCCAGCGCGGTCACGTCGCCCATGTAGTGGCTGGTGAGCAGAATGGTGGCGCCGAACCGGGCGTTGTAGTCGCGCAGGAAGGTGCGCACCGCCGCCTGGCCGTTGACGTCCAGGCCGAGCGTCGGCTCGTCGAGGAAGAGCACGTCCGGTCGGTGTAGCAGCGCTCCGGCGAGCTCGCAGCGCATCCGCTCGCCGAGGCTGAGCACCCGGACCTGCTTGTTGAGGAGCGACCCCAGGTCCAGCAAGGCCACCAGTTCATCGAGGGCCGAACGGTAGGCCCCCTCGGTGAGGCCGTAGATCGCCCGATTGACCGCGAAGGCGTCGGCGGCGGGCAGGTCCCAGAACAGAGAGTTACGCTGGCCCATGACCAGCGAGATCCGGTGCAGGAACGCAGGTTCCCGACGGTGCGGGGTGTGCCCGAGCACCCGTACGTTGCCGGCGGTGGGATGAAGCAGACCGGTCAGGCACTTCAGTGTGGTCGTCTTGCCGGCGCCATTGGGGCCCAGGAAGCCGACGATCTCGCCCGCGGGAATCGTGAAGCTGACCCGATCAACCGCGTGGACGGTGACGTGCTCGCGCCGGACGAGGGCGCGGAACGCCGCGCGCAGCCCTGGTTGTCGCCGATGCACCCGAAAGTGCTTGGCCAGGTCGCGCACCTCGATCACCGCTCGACCCTAGCTTCAGGCGCACACCGGTCGATACCGAATATTCCCACCTTCGATGTGTCCGGACGCGTACGCGCGGGTTTGGGCGAGCGAAGCGAAGTAGCGCCAAGACGAGCGAAGCGAAGTAGCGCCAAGGCGAGCGAAGCGAAGCCAGTGCCGAGACGAGCGAAGCGAAGTCACGGCATCGGGGGGCGCGGGGTGGCGCAGCCCCCCGCCGCGAGCGAAGCGAGCAGGAACATCCACCACCGAACGGCGAAAAGGGGCGGAGCCGCTTGAGCAGGCTCCACCCCTCGGTGGTGGGCGATACTGGGTTTGAACCAGTGACCTCTTCCGTGTCAAGGAAGCGCGCTCCCACTGCGCCAATCGCCCGTGCTGGTCGCCATCCACGCTACAGGTGGCGATCCGAGGTGGGAACGGGATTTGAACCCGTGTACACGGCTTTGCAGGCCGTTGCCTCGCCTCTCGGCCACCCCACCGTGGTGACTATCCCGAGCGGACGACGGGATTCGAACCCGCGACCCTCACCTTGGCAAGGTGATGCGCTACCAGCTGCGCTACGTCCGCACCGCCATCTCGTACCTGGCGACGGATGCAAACTTTAGCCGACCGCCATCCCCCATGCCAAACCGGTATCCGCCTTCGGCGCGTCGAGGGGGTCTCACCTGCGGTTTTCCGCTTCGAGGGCGGGGGCAGGTAGCGGTTGGACATGATCGCGGGCACGGCGGCGGGCGACGAGGCGGGGGCGGCGAGGGGCGGCCGACCGCCACCATGCCAAAGGGTGACGGCCCCCGCGGCGCGGACCCGCCCGGCAATGCGCTACAGTTCTTTCTCAGTGCGGACGTAGCGCAGCTGGTAGCGCATCACCTTGCCAAGGTGAGGGTCGCGGGTTCGAATCCCGTCGTCCGCTCTTTCTGTGCCCTAATGCCGCAGTCGTACGGCGGGAATGGGCCGCTTCGGCGCCTTGCCCAACACCCACAGGGGATTCGACGCGCCGACCACGTCGCCGCCGGCCAGGCGGACCTGCGCGCGGACATAGTGGCCCGGCGGCACGGTCACGCTCTTTGATTGCAGAACCTTTGTTGACGGTACGGCGGCCGCCTCGTCGCACGCGCCGACGATCACTTCGACCTTGGCGCCGGCCGGCACTGCGGTGGCGATGACGTCGACCTTCGCCGGCTGCTGTGTCATCAGCACCGAGCCGAGCTGTGAAACGCCGCCGATGCGCAGATCGAGTGCGCCGCGGTAGCGTGCGAGATCCGTGAACCACGCGGCCCCCTTTCGCAGGGCGGCGAGCAGATCGTCGCGATTGGTGGAGGCGGCCCAGACGTACGTGATGTCGTGCTCGCCGTTGTTCTTCGCCCAGTCCGTCGCGTCGTGGTCGTCGCTCGAGCCGACGGCGGTGAAGAACAGCGCGTTGCGGGCCGCCACGTCGTACACCCAGAGAAGGTCGGCGAATGGTTTCCGGCCGATCTCGACCAGGTCGACGCCGAGGAAGTCGCGCTCCAGCATGAGCCTGGCGAGCTCGTCCTTCTTCGCCACGTCCATCGGGTGGTTCCAGCAGACGAGGCCGCCGTGCGATTTGAGGTACTGCACCATCGACGCCGTCAGCGCCGGGTCGTTGTCGCGGATCGGCGGGCTCGGAAACGGCGGGAACAGCTGGTCGCCGCCGAACCAGTTCAGGTGCCGCACCAGTGACACCTCCAGGCCCCGGAAATGCGTGATGCCGGAACCGTGCCGCTGCTCCGCCTCCGCGATGACCTCGGCCCGCAGCTGCTCGCCGGCCTGGCCCGCCCGCCGGGCGCGGTGGAACGTGAGCCGGTCGACGACGAAGCCCGCGCCGCGCGCGCCGATCCGCAGGCCGGTGAGCGCATTGTCGCCCGCGGCGATGTCGGGCCAGAGCTTGGCGATGTCGTCACGGAGTACAAATGTGAATTCCTGCCACTGGGCAGGCTTGATCGGCAGGCTGACGGTTCCGGTGGCACCGGTGGCCGAGTAGGCGGGCTTGTCGAAGAGCCCGATCTGGTACCGCATGGTCAGCACACCCTTGCCGGGATGGTTGGACAGCTGCAGCTCCAGCAGCAGGGCCCCGTCGGCGGGCAGCGTTTCCGGCAGGATGTCGAGCGTCAATTCGGTGTCGGCGATGCAGGCGTTCGCGGTGTTGTTCCAGGCATTCCCGCGGTACCACAGGATGCCCTTGCCCTTGGCGGTCATCCGCAGCGCCTTTCCGCTGCCGTCCTGCGGCGAGTGCGGTGAGGCGACGAACTCGAGCACCGGCGCGTCGAGCGTGCCCTCGGTGCTCTTCTCCCATTTCCAGTCCAGCCCGTGCTCCGGCTCGACCGGCCCGTCGAAATGCACCGCCTGCCGGTGCTCGAACGCGGCGATGCGGAAGTCGTGATCGGTCCACCAGATGACGTCGACCTTGTGCTTGCGGGCCTGCTCGAAGTGCGCGGAGAAGCTCGCGAGCCCCTCGCTGAACGGCCCGTGAATGTGCATCGCCATGCTGATCGCCCGCGATTTCCCGGCGGCGTCGGTCGCTTCGCCCCAGTCCTCGGTCGCACGGTTGGATCCCGGCATCCCGCCGGCGGTGATGGCGGCCCCCGCGGCGGCCAGAACGGTACGTCGGGTCAGCGTGTGGTCCACATTCCCTGACGTTCCCGGATGACCGCCGCGCGGCGCAGGGAAATCGCTAAAGCTGCACCACATGGATGTCGAGCTGCCCCGATCGGGTCTCCTCGACGCGATATCCGAGTTCACGAAGCGTTTGCGCGAGCTTCACCGCCGTGCGCGGCCGCGCCCCGGCGTCGAGCAGCGCCCGCACGATCCGCCCCTTCGTCGCCTTGTTGAAGTGGCTGACGACCTTCCCGCCGTGCAGCACCCGCACGGTGACCCCGTTGCGCGGCGCCCACATCCCGGCATAGGCCGACGAGCGCAGGTCGAGCACCAGCTCGTCCCCGGCGAGCTCGTCGAGCGTTCCGTCGAGCGCCTTGCGCCAGTGCCCGGCCAGCGGCCCGGTCGACTCGAGGCGAACCCCGATCGAGCAGCGGTACGGCGGAATGCGGTCCCCGATCCCGACCACGCCCCACAGCCCGGAGAAGATCAGCAGCTGCCGCCCGGCGCGCCGCTTGGCCGCGGTGTCGAGCGTGGCGAGGCCGAGGGCGTCGTAGAGCACCCCCGTGTACAGCTTTCCCGCCGGCAGCGCGGGCGCACTCTCGAGCCGCGCGTTGCGCTCGAGCTCCCCGGCCAGCCCCGGCGTGAGCCCGAGCGTGTCCAGCGCCGTCCCGGGCTCGGCGCTGAGCTTCACGAGATCCCGGATGACGGCCAGCCGCGCGTCGCGCAGCCCCGGCAGCGTGAGCCGGTCGAGCTCGACGGGATTGCCGCGCCGCGGCGCGTCGGCTTTGCCCTCGGACGGAGGCAGCAGGATGAGCACCGGCAGACGCTACCGCGCGACGCCCGCCCCGCCGGCCGCGGCGCGACAGCCGGACGCAGAAGCCGCCCCGCGGCGCTCCGGCTGTAAGCCGGCGTTGCCGGCCGCGGCAGCAGGCCACGAGCACCTGACGCAGCAGCACATCCGCGACGCCGGTGAGCGCATGATCCAGCGGCGTCAGACGCCATCGGTCGCACACGACCGGGCGTAGTTATCCGAGCCGGAGCGACCCGGCTCTGCGATCGCACACCACCACGCCGCGTCTGATGCGCGGCGTCGTGGGCCGCATTTATCAGCGTTGACGGCATATTGAGTCGTACGTATTGTCTGGGGCCACGCGCAATCCGTGACGGGGGTTTACGGAAAGTTTCGCGCATTGCCCCGAAGTCTCGGAACGTGCATCCACCCGGCCGGAAAAAGCATTCGGCCCGAGCAGGATGGAGTTTCCGTGTGAAAGTAGGGAAAGTGGCCGCGGCGGTCGTGGCGGCGGCGATCGGGGGCGGATTGCTCTTCGCCTCGCCCGCGCACGCGCATTATGACGGCGCCGGGCAGCTCTACGCCCAGATGGAAGTGTATCCCTATTCCTACAACAGCACGTGGCAGAGCGCCATCGACCGGGGGCTTTCGTACTGGAATGCCACACCGACGCCGGCGTACATCTCGAAATACCAGTACTCCGGGTCCAGCGTCACCGCGGCGTCCTACAGCGACACGTGGTACGGCCTTTACCAGCGGTGCGGGGACAACTGCTACTACATCAAGCTCAATGCCCGCACGATCAGCCGCGACGCCTACAACTTCCAGAACTTCGCCACCAGCACCACGGTGCACGAGTACGGCCATGCGCTGAACCTGGCGCACAACAGCGTCTTCAGCATCATGAACCACAGCCGGGACCGCAACACGGTGTACACCCCGCAGCCGCACGACATCGACGACGTCAATGCCTACTACTAGAGGACGGGTGCGGTGAAGCGTTCCTACTGCATGGTCGCGGCCGCGGTGGCCGCGCTGCTGTTCACGGCGTCGTGTGCGCGCTCCGAGCCCAAGGAGGTCCTGTACTACCCCGAGTACCAGCACTTCGACACGGCGAAAGACCTGTTCGGGCGGGCCACGCTCGTCCTGGAGGGGCGCGTCACCGAGAAGTCGCGCACGGCGGAGGTCGGGACCATGGCGCCCGCCGATCCGCGCGATCCGAAGCAGAACCCGCTCGCGGGGGCGCCGGGCAACGCGGGGAAGGGGCCGAAAGCGCAGCCCGTCGTCGTGACCGTGCATTCCGTGCAGGTGGTGAAGGTGTACAAGGGGCACGCCGGTGTCGGGCAGGAAATCGAGGTGAAGGAGCTCGGCGGGGCGCTCGACGGGGTTTCCTACCGGGAGGTCGAAGGGCCCCCGCCGCTGCGGGCCGGCACGACGTATGTGCTGTTCCTGGAAACGTATCCGGACGCGCCGGCCTCGCTGCTGAACTCGAGCCAGGCGAAGTTCGAGGTCGGCTCCTCCGGTGATCTCGTGAGCCGGCCGGAGAACGACATCAGCCTTTCGCGCGGCGAACTCGGAACGCTCGCGAAGAACTAGTCACAGCCCCATCCGCGACGGGTCCGCGGCCACTGTTCGACGGTTTTTCCGTCGACCACGTAGGCGGCGGACCCGTTTGCGTCGAGCCACAGTCTCTGGCCGTCGTGGCGATATCCGGTGTCTTTCGCATCGGCCGGTAGCGTCGCGTGCGGATCGTATGCGCTCTCCAGCCACTGTTTGTCGATGACGCCTTCCGGGTCGCGGACGAACTGGCGGTCGTCGTCGAGGCGCAGGATCGTCACGCTTTCCCAGTCGCAGTGCTTTTCGCCGGCGTGGGCGACGAGTGGCGGGCCGCTCGGCCCGGTCCACGTGGATCGCTCGGCGGGGCCGCCGGCGCTGCACGCGGCGGTCGCAAGAATGGCCAACAATGCGGCGGGAAGCTTGTTCATGGCGATTCGCAGCCTACGCGGTGCGCGCGTTGATCATCGGCCTGCGTGAAAGTTTCATGGCCGTCCGCCCCAGCCGGGACTGGCTGACCGGCCGAGGCCGGTCGCGGGCGCAGGGGCACCCGGAAGGGTTAGCGTCGGCGTCGATACCTACCGACGACAGGAGGTGGCGATGGCCTGGAGAGCCGCACGCTCGCTGCTCGTCCTCCATCAACAGCTCAAGGCCGGGGCGCCGCGGGCGCGGCCGCCGGCGACCGGGGAGGACGAGTGGGGGCTCATCGGCGACGCGGCCCACGACCCGACGTCCGACCACACGCCGCACAACTTCCCGGGCTGGGGCAGCAACATCGTGACCGCGGCCGACTTCCCCAACCGGCCCGACCTCGGGCTGGACGCGCACCGGGTGCTCGACGACATCCGGCGCTCGCGCGACAACCGCGTCAAGTACGGCATCTCCAACGGGCAGATGTTCTCCAGCTACGCGGTGCGCGGCTTCGACGCGTGGGCGTGGCGGCCGTACAACCCCAAGAACGGCGACAAGCACTTCACGCACGGGCATCTGTCCGTCGTCGGCGATGCCCGGGCGGACGGGACGCAACCCTGGCGGACGATCGGCGCGGGCACCGCCGACGAATTGGAGGAGGACGAGATGGGCGCTTCGTTCGGTCCGATCGACATTCAGCTCGAGGGCTTCACCTCGCTCACGATCCCGCCGGTCAACGGCGGCGTCGCCGACCCGCGGCCGGCCTGGCTGAACCTCTGCAACGACACGGGCTTCACGACGTACGGGCTGCGGATCTGGTGCACCAAGGGCGACCAGGGCTGGCAGCCGGTGCCGGGGACCGATGCCAACGGGCTGATCGCGATCAAGTCGGGGCAGCGGGTCTCGCTGTCGCTGCCGGACCAGACCGGCGGGGTGTCGATCAAGCGCAAGGCGATCGACGCCAACGGGGCCGTGGTCGACCCGACCGAGGAGCTCCCGGCGTATGCGGGGCATCTCACCTGCGCGATCGAGCGGGGACCCGTGTCACGGTAAAGCCGGGGACGGCAGAATTGGGCCGGTGAACTTCCGGTCGATCTACGCACACGGTTTCGCCCGGGTGGCGTCCTGCACGGGGCGCACCGCCATCGCCGACCCGCCCGCCAACGCCGCCGCGATCCTTGCGCAGGCGCGCGAGTGCTCGGCGGACGGGGTGGCGTTGGCGGTCTTCCCGGAGCTGGGCCTCACCGGGTACAGCATCGAGGATCTCCTGCTGCAGGACGCGGTCCTCGACGGCGTCGAGGACGCGCTGGGCACCGTCGTGGCCGGGTCGGCCGACCTGCTGCCCGTGCTCGTCGTGGGGGCGCCGCTGCGGCATCGCGGGCGGGTGTACAACTGCGCGGTCGTGATCCACCGCGGCCGCATCCTCGGCGTGGCGCCGAAGTCGTACCTGCCGAACTATCGGGAGTTCTACGAGGCCCGGCAGCTCACCGCGGGCGACGACGTGCGCAACCAGACGATGACCGTCAACCGCGAAGAGGTCCCGTTCGGCACCGACCTGCTGTTCGCGGCCGCGGACCTGCCGGGGTTCGTGCTGCACGTCGAGATCTGCGAGGACATGTGGGTGCCCGTCCCGCCGAGCGCGGAGGCGGCCCTCGCCGGGGCGACGGTGCTGGCCAACCTGTCCGGCAGCCCGATCACCGTCGGCCGGGCGGAGGACCGCCGGCTGCTGTGCCGCTCGGCCTCGTCGCGCTGCCTGGCCGCGTACGTGTACGCCGCCGCCGGGGTCGGCGAGTCCACGACCGACCTGTCGTGGGACGGGCAGACGATGATCTACGAGAACGGGGTGCTGCTCGCCGAGACCGAGCGGTTCCCGGACGCCGAGCGGCACTCGGTCGCCGACGTCGACCTCGACCTGCTGCGCCAGGAGCGGCAGCGGATGGGGACGTTCGAGGACAACCGCCGCACGCACGGCGAGCGGACCGGCGGCTTCCGGCGGATCGCGTTCGAGCTGCGGCCGCCGGACGGCGACCTCGGGCTCAGGCGCACGATCGAGCGGTTCCCGTTCGTGCCGGCCGACGTGCAGCGGCTCGAGCTCGACTGCTACGAGGCGTACAACATCCAGGTCGCCGGCCTGCGCCAGCGGCTGGCCGCGATCGGCGAGCCGAAGGTGGTCATCGGCGTCTCCGGCGGCCTCGACTCGACCCACGCGCTCATCGTGGCCGCGCGCGCGATGGACCGGGCCGGGCGGCCGCGCACCGACATCCTGGCCTACACGATGCCGGGGTTCGCCACGTCCAGCGGTACCAAGGACAACGCCCATGCCCTGATGAAGGCGCTCGGCGTCAGCGTGCACGAGCTCGACATCACCCCGACCGCGCGGCTGATGCTGGCCGAGCTCGACCACCCGTTCGCCAAGGGCGAGCCCGTCTACGACGTGACGTTCGAGAACGTCCAGGCCGGGCTGCGCTACGACTACCTGTTCCGCATCGCCAACCACCGCGGCGGCATCGTGCTGGGCACCGGGGACCTCTCGGAACTGGCGCTGGGCTGGTCGACGTACGGCGTCGGCGACCACATGAGCCACTACAACGTCAACGGCGGCGTGCCGAAGACGCTGATCCAGCACCTGATCCGCTGGGTCGCCGGCACCGGCCAGTTCTCCGACGAGGTCGGCAAGATCCTCTACGCGATCCTCGACCAGGAGATCAGCCCCGAGCTGGTGCCCGGCGAGGAGCTGCAGTCGTCGGAGTCGAAGGTCGGGCCCTACGCGCTGCAGGACTTCACGCTGTTCCACGTGCTGCGCTACGGCATGCTGCCCTCGAAGATCGCGTTCATGGCCTGGCACGCGTGGCGCGACGCCGAAGCGGGCCGGTGGCCGGCGAACTTCCCGGAGGCCAAGCGGATCGCCTACGACCTGCCCGAGATCCGGCACTGGCTGGAGGTGTTCTGCCGGCGCTTCTTCGGCTTCGCGCAGTTCAAGCGCTCGGCCCTGCCCAACGGCCCGAAGGTGTCGGCCGGCGGCTCGCTCTCGCCGCGCGGCGACTGGCGCGCCCCGTCGGACGGCAACGCCAACGCCTGGCTGCGCGACCTGGAGCGGTGGGACTTCTCGTGACCTGCCTGTCCTGCGCCAACAACGAGCGCATCGACGAGCTGCCGCCGCGCGAGCTGGTCGGCGCCGACGCGCTCTGGCGCACGTCGCACGCCTTCGACACCGACCTGCCGGGGTGGATGATCCTCGTGCCGCGCCGGCACGTCACGGCGATCCACGACCTGACCGACGAGGAGGCGGCGGCGCTCGGCTCGTGGCAGGTCCGCCTCTCCCGCGCGCTGCGGGCGGTGACCGGGTGCGCGAAGACCTACGTCGTGCAGTTCGCCGAGCAGGAGGGCTTCGAGCACGTGCATTTCCATGTGGTACCGCGGATGCCCGATCAGCCCGACGAGCTGCGCAGCTACCGGATCTTCGGCCGGCTGGGCGTGCCGCCCGAGCGCGCCCTCAGCGAGGCGGGCCGCGACGCCCTCGCCCTGAGGCTCCGGGAGCACCTGGGCTGAGGCGGCGGACACCTACGATGGGCGCGTGACCGGGTTCGTCGGGCGGGAGCGGGAGCGGGCGCTGCTGGCCGCGCGGCTGCAGGACGCCCGTGACGGGGCCGGGCGGGTCGTGCTCGTCGGCGGCGAGCCGGGCGTCGGCAAGACGCGGCTCGCGCGGGAGGCGGCCGGGATCGCCGAAGGGCTCGGGATGTTCTGCGCCGCCGGGCGGGTCGCCGACGACGACGGCAGCCCGCCGCTGCACGCGGTGCGGCAGGTGCTGCTGGCGATCGGGGCCGGGCCGGAGATCGACGGCGAGCGCCGCGGGCCCGAGGACCCGTACCGGCGCAACGCCGCCGTCCTCGAGGCGATCGCGGCGGCCGGCGCCGCCCGCGGCGGGCTGTTCGTGCTCCTCGACGACGTGCAGTGGGCCGACCCGGGCACGCTGCGGCTGCTGGTGCACCTGGCCCGCAACCTCGCGCGGGAGGCGGTGGCGGTCGTGGCCACGTACCGCGACAGCGAGCCCGCGCCGGCGCTGCGCGACGCCCTCGCCGCGCTCGCCCGGGAGCCGATCGTGGACCGGATCACCCTGGAGGGGCTCAGCGAGGCCGAGGTCGGCGTGCAGCTCGCGGCCGTCGCCGGGTTCGCCGTGCCGGCGCCCGTGGCCGCGGCCGTGCACCGGCGCACCCGCGGCAACCCGTTCTTCGTCGGCGAGCTCGGGACACAGCTGGCCCGGCGGGAGGTCGTCGGCGAGCAGGGGCTGCCGGACGGGGTGCGCGACGCCGTGCGCGCCCGGCTCAACCGGCTCGGGCCCGACGCCCGCGCCGTCGCGCACGCGGCCGCCGTGCTCGGCGCGGGCGCGGAGCCGGGGCTGCTGGCCGCCGTCACCGGCATCGGGCTGCCCGGCGTGCTCGCCGCCGTGGACGAGGCGCGGGCCGCGCGCATCCTCGACGGGCGAGGCTTCACGCACGACCTGATCCGGGAGGCCGCGGCGGCCGAGGTACCGACGCCGGAAAGGCTGGCGCTGCACGCGGCCGCGGCGGCGGCCCTCACGGCGAGCGGCGACGCGGCCCGCATCGCCCATCACCTCGGCGAGGCGCTGCCGCTCGGCGACGCGGCGGCCGCGGCGGGCTGGGCCCGGCGGGCCGGGGACCTGGCGGCGGAGCGGCGGGCCTGGGAGGAGGCCGCGCAGTGGTACGGCCGGGCCGTCGCCGCCGGCGCCCCCGAGCGCGCCCACGTGCTGCTGGCCCGCGCCCGCGCGCAGATGCGGGCCTACGACATCGACGGCGCGCGCACGTCGCTGCTGGCCGCGGCCGAACTGGCGAAGGCGGCCGGCGACGGGGAGACCCTCGCCGAGGCGGTGCTCGTCATGGAGGGCGTGTCGGACTTCCTGTGGGACCCGATCGGGCGCTCGCTGACGCTGGACGCCCTGGCCGCGCTGCCCGAGGGCGACAGCGGGCTGCGGGCGCGGCTGCTGGCCGGGCTGGTCGTCATGGACGTGTGGCGGGTGCCGGGCGACGCCGACGGGCGCAGCCTCGAGGCGCTCGGGATGGCCGAGCGGGTCGGCGACCGGCGCGCGATCATCGAGGCGCTGCGGGCCCGGCAGTTCGCGTGCAGCGGGCCCGACGGCGCCGAGGAGCGGCTGGCCCTCGGCGGCCGGCTGCTCGCCCTCGAACCCGGCGAGGACGACGCCGCGATGTGGGGGCGGCTGTGGCGCTTCGACGCGTTCGCGCAGCTCGGCGACCTGCACGCGGTGGCCGGCGAGGCGGCCGCGCTCGCCGCGCTGGCCGAGCAGACGTCGAGCCTGCTCGCCCGGTGGCACGTGCTGCGCTGCCGGGCCGCCATCGCGCACGCCCGCGGCCGCTACGCCGAGGCGGTCGCGCTGGGGGAGGAGGCGGTCGAGCTCAACCGTCGCTCCGGGCACGAGGGGTCGATGCTGCCCTCGGTCGGGTTCCTCATGGGCGTGCGGGCCACCATCGGCGACTTCTCCCAGGAGCCGGAGAAGATCGTGCTGCGGTACCTCCACGAGGCCCCCAGCTGGGGCCTGCGCGGCATGCTGGCCCGCTGGATGCTCGCGGCCGGACGGGTGCAGGAGGCCCGCGACTGGTACACCGGCCTGCCCGACATCCACGAGGTCCCGCCCTTCGTGCGCCTCCCGGCCGCGGCCGGGCTGATCGAGATGGCGGCGGCGTTCGGCGAACTGGTCACGGTCGAGCGGCTGTACGACGCGATGCTCCCGCACGCCGACCGGTTCGTCTGCGGCGGCGCCGGCGTCGTCGTCATCGAGGGCCCGACGCAGCTGCCGCTCGGCATCGGCGCGGGCGCGCTCGGCCGCCACGGCGACGCCGAGGCCCACCTGCGCGCCGCGATCGCCGAGTCGGAGCGGGCCGGCATGCCCGGTGCCGCCGCGATCGCCCGCCACGAGCTCGCCCGGGTGCTGCTCGCCGCCGGCGGCCGGGGCGCCGAGGCGGCCGGTCTCGCCCGCGCGGCCGCGAGCGCCGCCGAGACGCTCGGGATGGGCCCGCTGCGGGCCGCGGCCGCGGCGCTGGCCGGCGACCGGCCCCGCACCGCGCTGACGGCCCGCGAGGAGCAGATCGCGGCGCTCGTCGCCCGGGGCCTCACCAGCCGCGCGATCGCCCGCGAGCTGCACCTGTCGGAGCGGACCGTGGAGACCCACGTCCAGCACATCCTGACGAAGCTCGGCGTGGCCAACCGGACCCAGCTGGCGACCTGGTACACGAGCTTACGTACCGCGGATACGTAGTTCCGCGGAAGCGCGGCCGGGGCGCCGGGCGCGACGCTGGCGGTCATGAAGGCACTCAGAGCGGCTCGGCTCTTCGACGGCGAGCAGGTCATCGCCGACCCCGTGATCGTCATCGACGGCGAGCGGATCGCCGCCGTCGGGGGCCCGGTCCCGCCGGGCGCCGAGGTGATCGACCTGCCCGGCGCCACGCTGCTGCCGGGCCTGGTCGACACCCACGTACACCTGGCGTTCGACGCCTCCGACGACCCGGTGGCGGCGCTCGCGGGCCGCGACGCCGCCGAGACGTTCGCCGCCATGTGCGCGGCGGGCCGGCGGGCGGTGCTCGGCGGCGTCACCACCGTGCGGGACCTCGGCGACGTCGGGTACCTGGCCCTCGGCGTGCGCGACGCGGCCCGCACCGACCCGACGCTGCCGCACATCGTGGCGGCCGGCGTGCCGGTGACCACGCCGGGCGGGCACTGCCACTTCCTCGGCGAGGGCGTCCGCGGCGCCGACGTGCGCGCCGCCGTCCGCGCCCGCCACGAGCGCGGCGTCGACGTGATCAAGGTGATGGCCAGCGGCGGCAACATGACGCCGGGCAGCCGGCCGGAGCTTTCGCAGTACACCTTGGCGGAACTTCGCACCCTCGTCGAGGAGGCTCACGGGCTGGGCCTGCCGGTCGCCGCGCACGCCCACGGCACGCGGGCGGTCCTCGACGCGGTGGAGGCCGGGGTCGACAGCCTCGAGCACGCGTCGTTCATGACCGAGGACTCCGTCGACGACATCCCGGACGGGCTCCTCGACGAGATCGCCGCGCGCGGGATCGTCCTGAGCCTCACCCTGGGCGCGCGGCCCGTCCCGGGCGCCGCGATGCCGCCCGGGATGCTCGCGCGGCTGCCGCTGCTGATGGCCAACGCGGCCCGGATGGCCGCCTCGGGGGCCACGATCGTGGTCGGCTCCGACGCCGGCATCGCCCCGATCAAGCCGCACGACGTGGTGCGCGATGCGCCCGCGCACCTGCGCCAGATCGGGCTCACCCCGGGCGAGGCGCTGCGCGCGATCACGTCGCGGGCCGCGGCGGCGATCGGGCTGGGCGGGCGCAAGGGGCGCCTGGCCGCCGGGTACGACGCGGACGTGCTCGCCGTCGACGGCGACCCGCTGGCCGACGCCGGCGCGCTGGGGAGGGTGCGGGCGGTCTACGTGCGCGGGTCGGCGGCCTTGAACTCGTCGCGCAGCACCGAGTAGAGGTGGACCGTCCGCCATCGGCCCTCGCGGAACTGGGCCGAGCGGACGGTGCCCTCGAGGGTGAACCCGGCCCGCTCCAGGGCACGCTGCTCGGCGACGTTCTCCACGTCGGTGTACGCCTCGACGCGCTCCACCGGCGTGGTGTCGAACAGGTACGCGACCAGGCGCTGCTGGGCCGGCCCGCCCAGGCCCCGCCCGCGGAACTCCGGCAGCAGCTGGATGCCGATGTTCCAGCAGCTCCAGGCGGGCACGCCGTAGCTCACCCGGCACCAGGTGACGACGCCGGCGACGCCCTCGGGCACCTGCACGACGAGGCAGCCCGCGTCCGGGGTGATGAGCCGGTGCTCCTCGAAGCGGCGGCGCGTCCCGGCGATGTCGCGGAAGCCGGACCAGTTGAACACCCCGCCGGCGTCGGGCTCGTCGGCCTGCCGCTCGAGCACCCACAGATCCGCGGCGGTGACCGGCCGCAGGACCGGCGTCGGTTGCTCCACCGCCGCAGCGTACCCGGCCCGTACACCGGGCGCCGCCGGTTGGTTCGCCATGTGCGGGGATGTGTCGACTACCCGTCGGCGACCGGGCCGAACCCGCGGCCATCAACCATGATGGGCGCGGGCAGAGGTTGGAGAACGGCAATGTCGTCCGTTTCCGGCGCTCCGAAGTGCGCCGAGACCGACTACACAAGTGACAACGACCTGGTCGCTGCGGGCGTGCACGCGCTGCACGCCGACGGCGACCTGACGAGCGCACGAAGATGCTTCGACGCCGCGTACGCGCGCGCCGAGGCCGGCGGGGACGTGCCCGCGATGGCCGAGGCCGCCCTGGGCTTCGGCGGCATCTGGGTGCACGAGCACCGCACGGGTGCCGACGCGGCCGTGCTGGAGCGCCGGCTGAACCGGCTGCTCGGCCTGCTGAGCCGGACCGACCCGGACGGCGCGCTCGCCGTGCGCGTGCGGACGCGGCTGGCCGCCGAGCGCGACTATCGCGAGGGGCGCTCCGATGCCGTGCTGGCGGCGCTCGAGGAGGCCCGCGCGAACGGCGACCCGGTCGCGCACGCCGAGGCGCTGAGCCTGGCGCACCACTGCCTGCTCGGCCCCGAGCAGCGGCTCCTGCGCCGGGACATCGCCGTCGAGCTGCTCGCCGTGAGCGCGCGCACCGGCCGCCGCGGCGACCTGCTCATGGGCCTGCTGTGGTGGACCGTCGACCTGTTCCTCGACGGAGACCGGCACGCCGAGCGTCGCCTGGCCGAGCTGCGGGGACTGCTCGCCGAGCGCGACCATCTGGCGATCGGCTTCATCGCCGACGCGATCGACGTCATGCGCGAGATCCGGGCCGGGCGCTTCGCCGAGGCCGAGCGGCGGGCCCGCGACTGCTTCGAGCGGGGGCGGCGGGCGGGCGACGCCGACGCCGAGGGGTGGTACGGCGCGCACCTCGTGGCCATCCGCTGGTACCAGGGGCGGCTGCGCGACCTGCGCCCGATGCTCGAGCGGCTCGTGCACGCCCCGACGCTGTCGGCGGTCGACAACGCGTACTTCGCCGTCCACGCCGTCGCCGCGGCCGAGGCCGGCGACCGGCGCACCGCCGCCGGCGCCCTGGCCCGGCTGCGTGGCCCGTCGCTCAAGGAGCTGCCGCACTCGGCCAGCTGGCTGGTGACCATGCACGGCATCGTCGAGGCGGCCCGGCTGCTCGGCGACGCCGACCTGGCCGACGAGGCCTACGAGCTGCTGCTCCCGCACGCCGAGCGCCCGTCCATGGTCAGCCTCGGCGTCGCGTGCTTCGGCTCGGTGCACCACGCGCTCGGCGTCGCCGCGGCCACGGCCGGCCGTTGTGACGCCGCCGCCGAGCACCTCGCCCGGGCCGTCGAGCACAACCGGGCGCTCGGGCACTGGCCGGCCGCCGAGGAGTCGCGCCGCGCGCTGGAGCGCCTGGAGCCGGCGCAGCCCGGCCGCGCCACCTGCGTGCGGGAGCGCCAGCACTGGCGCCTCGGCTGGGGCGAGCGCGGGGCGCTGGTCGAGAACAGCGTCGGGATGCTCCATCTGGCGGTACTGCTGGCCAACGCCGGCACCGAGATCCCCGCCGTCGAGCTGGCGATGGGCGTCACGGCACTGGCGCAGGCGGCCGGGCAGCGCACGTCGCCGCAGGCCGTCCTCGACCAGGAGGCGATGCGGCGGTACCGCACCCGCGTCGCCGACCTGCAACGCGAGATGGAGTCCACCTCGGACGCCCGGCGCGCCGCCGCGGCCCGGCGCGAGTCGGAGGCGCTGCTGGCCGAGCTCGCCGGCAGCGTCGGCATCGGCGGGCGCAGCCGGCGGTTCGTCGACAACGCCGAGCGGGCCCGTGTCGCGGTCGGCAAGGCGATCCGGCGCGCGATCGCCCGGGTCGAGGAGGCCGACGCCGCGCTCGGGCGCCACCTGCGGGAGAGCGTGCACACCGGCCGGCAGTGCTCGTACCGCCCGGTGTGACACAGCCCTGTCCCGCTTGGGCGGTTCCTCTCAAGTTGTCCCTCGCCCGGACGATCTGCCCGATGTGAGAGTCGGGGCGGGCCCGTTCGGGTCGCGCGGGGTGCGCCGCCACCGGTAATCTCAGCGGTTTGAGGGAGCATGCTGCGGCGATGGCCGACCATCGAGCGGACCGGTCGACCGGCGGGGTGTCCGCCGGCCCCGTGACGCTGACGTTCGCGGAGCTGGAGTTCGTGCTGCGCTCCGCGGCCGAGCGGGGCGCCGACGTCGGCGGGGTGCGCCGGCGGCTCAACTTCCAGCCCGGCGTCTCCACCGGCATCGTCGTCGCCTCCGGCGTGGCCTCGCTCCTGGCCCGCGACCTGTGCCGGCTCGAGGGCAGCGAGATCGTGCCCGGCGGGTTCGTCGCGGCGGCGATCGACGCGCTCGCCACCCGGCACACGAGCACCGAGGCGGCCGGCTGGATGGAGGAGCGCCCGGTGGTCGTGCACCTGTTCAGCGGGCTGAGCGGCCGGCTCGCGGTCTACCCGGGCTCCTACGGGCTGTTCGCCGCCGAGCTCATCGACGCGGCCGAGCCGCTGTCCGCGCCCGTGCTGCGCTTTCTCGAGCTGTGCACCTCCGGCCCGGGCGCGGCGACGGTGCTGGTCCGCACGCAGCCGGGGGTGAGCGAGGAGGCCGGCGTGGCCGTGGCCCGCAGCGCGGCCGGTGCCTGGTTCATGTCCGACTCGTTGGAACGACCGGACCCGGGCCGCCCGCTCGCCCGGGACGCCGTCGTCGCTCGGCTGTTGCGGCTGCTCGCCCAGCCGGTCGGCGTCTGATGTCGCCCCGGCCGCTGCGGCGGTTCGTGCGATTGCGGGTGGCGGTGCAGGGTGCTTTCGTGATCGTGTTGAGCCCGACGCCGGTTTGGACGGCTTCACGGCGATGGTTTTCTGGTTGACGGCGGTGGAGGACTGATGGCAAACATCCGCTCGGGGGCGGCGACCGACGTCGGCAAGATCAGGCGGCGCAACGAGGACAGCGTCCTGGCCGGCGCGGGTGTCTTCGCGGTCGCCGACGGCATGGGCGGCCACGCCGCCGGCGACGTGGCCAGCCGCATCGCAGTGGAGGCCCTGCAGCGCCTCGACGAGTCCTCGGGCCCGTCCGGCGTCGCCCCGCTCGACGTCCGCGACGCGATCGTGCAGGCCAACGCCGACATCCTCGCCGCGGCCGCCGCCGACCCGGCCGCCCAGGGCGGCATGGGCACCACGGCCGCCGGCCTGTGCCTGGGCATCGTCGACGGCGACGAGTGCTTCGTGGTCTTCAATGTCGGGGACTCCCGGGTGTACCGCTACGCCGCCGACACCCTCGAACAGCTCACGGTCGACCACGTGGCCCCCGAGGCCGTCACCCTGCGCCGGGGCGTCATCACCCGGGCCCTCGGCACCGACCCCGGCCCCCGCCCGGACCTGTGGGTGCGCACCGCCGAGGCGGGCGAGCGATACCTGGTCTGCTCCGACGGCCTCCCGCTGGAGGTCCCCGACGCGGAGATCGCGTCGGTGCTCGCGACCTGCGAGGACCCGTCGCAGGCGGCCGAGGAGCTGGTCCGCCGCGCGGTCCTGGCCGGCGGCCGCGACAACGTGACCGTGGTCGTGGTCGACTACCAGCCGTAGGTTCAGCCGCCGCCGAGGGGCCAGCGCATGGCGGTACCGGCGGCGGGATGCACCTCTTCGTCCTCCCCGATGCGCACGACGAGGACGGGCACCCCGTCGGCCAGCCCGAGCTCGTCCCGCTCCCACGGCGTCGGCATGCGCGCCCGCACCACCGCGTGGGCCGGCACGTCGACGAGGGTCATCGCCTCCGCGTCACTCGGCCGCGGCGGCCCCGGCGCCACCCGCATGGTGTTGTCCCGCCCCAGCACGAGCAGCCCTTCGCGGCGCAGGACCTTGAGTGCCTTGAGCGCGGTGTCCCGCCCGACGCCATGCTGGTGGGCGATCGTGTCGGCGCTGGGCAGCGGGTCGTTGGCGGCGAGCTCGCCGGAGACGATCTGCTGCCGCACCGCGTCAGCCACTTCGTGGTACCGCGCCATTCCATCAATGTAGCCAAGTGGCCACACGGACGCTAGCCCCGTTCGAGCTACGCCCGGATCATTCCAGTTCGGCGCCCTTTCCGCCCACACGCCCGCACTCCCCACGCCCCATCGCACCCACCGGATGCGAATACTCATCGCGCAGGCCCCGAAATTTCGGATAAGGCGGATTTGTCACTTGCCGCACTGAGAGCGAACGCCGACGTGCAGGCGATGGCCGTGCGGACGGCGGAGAAGTGCGCGGGCCGCGGCGAGGAAGCGAAAGGCCGGGCGGCCCTGGGAGGGACGCCCGGCCGAAGCGGTGAAGCTCGGGGAGGGACGAACAGCGGCGGTCAGGCGGCGGGGGTTCCGGCCCGGCGGTAGGCCAGGAAGCCGACGACCAGGCCCGCCAGGCCCAGGACCAGGCCGGCGATGGACAGGCCGATCGCGGTGCCGTTGCCGGAGGAGGAGGAGCTCGACGAGCCGGCCGCGACCGTCGGGGCGGTGGCCGGGGCGCTCGCCGCGGTGTCGGACTTCTTCGTCAGCTTCAGGACCGGGGCCGGGTGCTCGGCCTCCCCGCCGGCCGACGGCTCGTCGATCCAGCGGACGACTTCGCCGCTGGAGTACGTCTGCAGGGCCTTGAAGACGATCTGGTCCGTCTGGGGCAGCGGGCCGAGCGAGACGTCGAACTCCTGGAACTGGTGGGGCTTGATCGCGGCGTTCGGGTCCGTGGCGGTCCACGTGATCTTGGAGACGGCCTCCGTGATCTCGTCGCCCTCGCCGGACTTGATGGGGGTGGCCAGCTTCGTGGTTTCCGTGGCCGCGGTCCAGCCCTGGACCGGTTTCAAGCCGACCGACACGATGGGCTTGTCCGTCGGGATCGCCACCTCCAGCTTCGTGGTGCTGGCGTCGTCGCGCTCCGTCGGGACGCGGAACGTCACCTTCGTGTAGCCGCCCTGCACGGCCGTGTTCGGGTTCACGGTGACGTGGGCGGAGGCCATGGCGGGGAAGACCAGCGCCGCGGTGACGGCCGCGGCGGCGGCTACACCGGCGCGGACCACGTGGGTCAGGCGCATGAGTTCGGGATTCCTTTCCGGGGAAGTGTCGCGCGGTTAGTCGCCACACATCCCCGCAAAGTTCCCGAATTCCTACAGGTCGCTCGGGTCGGCGTACGCGGTGCCGAGGGCCGTCACGGCGAAGAGGGCGACGGCCAGGACGTGGACCGCCGTGCACCACAGGCAGATGGCGCCCAGCGTGAACAGTTCCGAGAAGACCAGGTAGAAGACGAAGATCACGCCGATCGCGGCGAAGGCGAGCCGGCCGTACCGGATGAGCGGGCTCTTGCTGCGCCACAGCGGGGGCAGCGCGGCGACGAGCATCACCACGAAGTACACCAGGCCGAGCACCACCACCGGGATGCCCAGCACCGCCGACTGCTCCGAGGTGGTCACCTTCAGGCAGTTCAGGGCGCCGGTCTCGGGGCAGGCGAGCGTGGAGGAGGACGTGAAGTGCTCGATCGTGAGGTACACCGAAACCGCCAGGCCGGCGACCGCCAGCACCAGCGACGCCAGCGGCACCCAGGGCTGGACCAGGCTCCGGTCGAGCTCGACTTCACTGGCTGACATTGGCGTACTCCCCCTGGAAGGCCTTCACGGCGGCGCTGGAACACACTTCGGCCGGCTGCGCGCCGGTGATCTTGCAGATCAGCGCCGTGAGCGCGTTGGCGTTGCCGTTGATGGCGCGGCCGAGCTGGCTGTTGGGGTCCTTGATCGCGGCGACGACCTCGGCGTGGGTGTGCGCCGCGAGCAGCTCGGGGCTGTAGGTGGCGCCGGCGAGCACCGCCTTGTTGGCGAAGTCCATGAACGGGATCGAGCCGGCCGAGTCCTTGGAGACGTACGGCGGGGCGTTGTACTTCTGCACCACCTGCGCCTGCGCGTCGGTGAGCTTGTCCAGCGGCTCGTACTGGCCGTTCTTGCGGACGTTCGTGGTCGTCTCGACGCCCTGGAAGGCGATGTACTGGCTGCTGTACGTCGTGCCGTGGAACGACAGCGTCGGCGTGTTCGGATACGCGTCGTCGGCCGCGGACGTCGTCAGCCCGAGGTTGGTGAAGGTGCCGAACCGCGAGAGCGCGATGACCACGGGCCAGCGCTGGGCGGCGCAGAACGGGCAGTACTCGGCGCCGACGTACAGGATCAGCGGCTTGCCGGCGTCGGTGAGCGGGGGCTGGCCGGTGATCGCCGTCGGCAGCACCTGCGCGCCGCCCTTGCCCACGGTGTCCAGCGTGGCCGCCGGCACCGTCGTGACGCCCTGGATGATCTCCGCCGCGGCCGCACCGGTGGGCAGCGCGCTGGGCGCCTCACCGCCGCCGCTGCCGAGCTTGACCACGATCATCACGGCGAAGACCAGGAGCACCGCGCCGATGGCGGAGTACGCGACGCGCATGCGCCCGCGCCGGGCCGTCGCCCGCTCCCGGATCAGTTTCATCCTTCGCGCGTATTCACGCGAATCGCGCTGCCGTTTGGACACGCGGCCACCCTTCGGGTCGGACGGTTTTCGCCGGTACCCCATTTGTCGCGCTGGACGCACACGAGGTTCCCGGATCTCAGAAAAGATCACCCGCCGATGTCAGATGGTAGGTGATGCGCGGCGCGCCGGAGTCGGGGCGAAGGTCCCGGACCTGTGCGGGCGTTGGGCCTAGAGTCGGCGGGAACATCGTCGTGCACGGATGCAAAGGGGCGATTCGGAGAACATGCAGAGACGACACCTGCTCGCGGCCGCCGGCGGAGCGGTCGCCGGCGCCGCCGGGCTCGCCGGGCCGGCCGTGGCCGCCCCCAGCGGCGGCGACGCGCTGCGGCCCGGCAAGACCCGCCTGATCAGCCTTTCCCACGTCAACGACCCGGCCAAGACCAACATCTATCCCGGCGACCCCGAGTTCACGCTCGAGACCATCGCCACCATCGAGAACGAGGGGTACTACCTGCAGTACGTCCGGGAGGGCGAGGCGACCGGCACGCACTGGGGCGCGCCGGGGCACTTCAACGCCGGCGAGCCGCTGGCCGACGAGCTCGACCCGAACGACCTCTTCCTGCCCGCGGTGAAGATCGACGTGCGGGACAAGTGCGCGCGCAACGCCGACTACGCCCTCACGGTCGACGACGTGAAGCAGTGGGAGCGCCGGCACGGCCGCATCCCCGACGAGTCCATGATCATCATGTGGACCGGCTGGGAGTACAAGTGGGGGACCCCGGCCTTCCCGAACTTCGACGCCGACGGGGTGCTGCACCAGCCGGGCTTCGCGCCCGAGACGGTGCAGTGGTTCATCGACACCGGCCGGATCGGCCGCAACGGCGGTACCGGCATCGACACGTTCGGGCCCGACCTCGGCACGGACCCCGAGTTCCTGGCGTCGCTGCTGGTGTACCAGCGGCACCGGATCAGCCTCGAGATCCTCGCCGGGCTGGCCCAGATGCCCACGACCGGCGCCTCGGTGCTGTGCGGCGGCTTCATCAACGCCAAGGGGTCGGGATCGACGGCCCTGATTTACGGCGTGATCCCGCCGGGTGTACATGCGTGAATGAGTCCGGGCCGGTGCCCGCGGGGCGCCGGCCCGATTGACGTAAGGAGTGGGGGGCTCCTACTGTCATGACGCATGAGCACCATTTCCGGCGCCGAGACGCCCCAGACGACCACCACCCCGCTGGTCCTGCCGATCTCCCGATCGCTGTTCTGGCTCGGCGGCACGGCCCTGCTGGCCGTGTTGCTCTACTACTTCATCGGCATCGACCAGGGCGCCGTCTCGATCTTCGGCAGCGACGCCCACGTGCACGAGTTCGTCCACGACGGCCGGCACTTCCTGGGATTCCCCTGTCACTGACCGAGCACGCAGTCGCCGCAGGTGCCGCCGCCGGGAATCCGGTAGTAGAGGCAGCAGTTGCGGCGGCGCAGCGACCGGCGCCCGACCACGGCCATTCCGGCCAGCGGCGGGCGCCGCACCAGTTCGGCCACCGCTGACCAGGCGCCCTCCGGCAGCTGGCCGGCCGCGCCGCCGAGCGCCGAAGCGACGTTGCCCCAGAGCACCTGCGGCGAGAGCCGGAAGCGGGCCCGGAACACCTCCAGCAGCGGCGCCACCAGCCCGAGCACGGCCACGTCGAACAGGTCCGCGGCCGGGCGCCGGTCCACCGGCGACACGGCCATCGGCAGCGGGCCGCCCGGCACCGGCTTCCACCACAGGTCGCCCGGCCCGGCCGCCCGCACCGAACCGGCCAGCGACTCGGCCAGCGGCGGCGAGAGCAGCCGCGACGCGTAGCCGAGAAACAGTACGGACGCCACGACCCGCTCCGGCACCGCGGCCTCGTCGAGCCCGAACATCGCCACGAGCCCCTGCCGCGACACCGCGACCCGCTCCGCCGCCACCTCCGGCTCGAGCAGCTGCGCGAACGGCCGCCAGCCGGCCCCGGCCTCGTACGGTTCCCAGACGAAGTACGGGTTCACGCACCGCAGCTTAGGCCCTGTCCTGCCGATCATGCCGGCCTGCGCCGGGCCCAGATTCCGCCTGCGCGCACCCCGCGAAAGTCCGGTTACAACACCGGTAGCCTGACTTCCGCGGGGCACACGCAGGCGAAATCTGGACCTCGTCTCGGCACGACATGATCGACAGGACAGGGCCTAGAGGGTCGCTGTGAAACGGGCAGAGTGGTTGAACCCTGAACGGTCTCATGGTGTAAACCCGGGGTGGGAGGCCGTCGAGAGGGGCAGTGCGTGACGCGCGACGAGGAGCTCATGACCGCGCTGTACACCGAGCATTACGGTGTGCTGCTCGCGTTCGTCTCGCGGTACGAGCGGGACCGCCACCGCGCCGAGGACCTCGTGCAGGACACGCTCCTGCGCGCGTGGCGGCACATCGAGCGCATCGACGTGACCCGGGACACGACCCGGGCGTACCTGCTCACCATCGCCCGCAACGTCGTCAGCAACGCCTGGCGGGCCGAGCAGCGCCGGCCCAAGCTGGTCTCCGACCCCGACGCGGTGGCGGCCGTCGCCGACCCGGACAACGTCGACGAGCTCGTCGAGGGCTGGCTCATCCGGGCCGCGCTCGACCGGCTGTCGGCCGAGCACCGGGAGGTCATCCGGGCCGTCTACTACGACGGGCGAACGGTCGCCGACACCGCGCGCCGGCTTTCGGTACCGGAGGGTACCGTCAAGTCGCGCGCCTACTACGCGGTGCGCGCACTGCGTTCGGTGTTCGAGGAGATGGGAGTCTTACGGTGACCGCCGGGCACGACGCGGTTCGCCGGCTGCTCGGGGCATACGTTCTGGGCGGGCTCGACGACGCCGACCAGTCCACCGTCGACGCGCACCTGAGCCGGTGCGCCGAGTGCCGCGCCGAGGCCGGGCGCCTCGCCGCCGTACCGGAGCTGCTGCAGCGCCTGCCGTCCGGGCCCGCCGCCGCGCTGCCGCTCGAGCCGCCCTCGCGCGCCGGCCTCGACGCGTTCCTGCGCCGGGCCCGCCCGCGCCGGCTGCCGGTCGTCGCGCTGGCCGCCGTGTGCGTCGCGCTGGTGATCCTGGCCGGCGCGCTCGCGCTGCGCCCGGGCCGCCCGGCCGGGCCGGCCCAGCCGCAGGCCCAGGCATCGGCGTCGGCGACCGCGCCGGCCGGGACGGTCGTGCAGTTCGTGGCCGCGGAGGGCAGCCCGCTGTCGGGCCGGGCCACGCTGACCCCGCGGCAGTGGGGCGTCTCGGTGGCGCTGGAGCTGGCCGGCCTGCCCGGCGAGGGCCCGTTCGTGATGCGGGTGCTGGGCCGCGGCGGCCAGGCCGAGCAGGCCGCCTGCTGGGGCCGCACCACCACCGCCCAGGCCCGGGTGACCGGCGCGAGCTCGATCCAGCTGGCCAACGTCGACTCGATCCAGGTCGCCGACTACGCCGGCAACGTGCTCGGATCCGCACATATCGGATAAGTCCGAAAGCTAAGGTTGCGGCGTGGACCCCATGGGCGTCGCCGCCATCGCCAGCCGGATGACCGAGATCCGCGGCCAGCTCGCGGCCTTCCGCCCGCCCGCGACCTCCGCGACGGCCGGCACCGCGTTCGCGCAGGCGCTCGGCACCGCGCAGGCGCTCGGCACCGCACAGACGGCCCAGGGCGCGCCCGACCTGAAGCAGTACGGCAACGGCCGGATTCCCGAGAGCGCGCTGCAACGGGTGGGCAACACCGGCCACCGGCTGGCGGCGCCGGCCGCGACGTCGCTGGAGGCGCTGATGCGCGCCGCCCGCGAGCAGGGCGTGACGATCGGCATCACCGACTCCTACCGCTCCTACGCCGAGCAGGTCGACCTGGCCAAGCGCAAGGGCCTCTACTCGCAGGGCGGCCTCGCGGCCAGGCCCGGCACGAGCGACCACGGCTGGGGCCTCGCCGTCGACCTCGACCTCGACGACAAGGCCCAGGCGTGGATGCGCGCCAACGCCGCCCGCTTCGGCTTCCGGGAGACGACGCCCCGCGAGCCCTGGCACTGGGCGTACCGCCCGACACAATGAGGGGGTGACCGCGCTCTTCGTGACCGTCCATCTCGCCCTGGCCGCCGCATGGTCGGGCGCGATGGGCTACAGCCTGCTGGTGGTCCAGCCCAAGGCGGAGCGCTTCTTCAAGGACCGCGGCGACGAGCAGTACGAGGACTTCCTGCTCGTCATGGCCCACGGCAACCGGTGGAAGGTCGTGCCGCTGATCGGCGCGCTGCTGCTCACCGGGGCGCTGGCCCGGATGTGGTACCTCCTGCCGCCCTACATCGTCGCCGCGACCGTCTTCGCCGAGGTGTCGTGGAGGCACTGGCCGGCCCGCGTCTTCGCGCTGCCGGCCGAGCGGCCCGCGCTTCGGCGGGGCCTGCGCCGGCGGGCGTGGACGATGACCGTGCTCGTCGGTGGCGCATTTCTGACAGGGCTGGCGGCAACCAGCGGACTCATCTGATCTCCGGGCCGCCGTTAGGGTCTTGGCGAGGCCCGCCGCCGGTAAGGAGAGGACATCGCAGTGACCGGTTTCCGCCACGCCCTGGCGCAGCTGTTGAAGGCCAGGTTCCCGGTCCTGTACGTGGAATCCTACGAGGAGGCCCGGGTGCTCTCGGAGCTCGCCGCGGTCGCCTCCGACGCGGCGATGGTGCGCACGCCGCGGCCGGTGTGGACGTGGTCGGCCACGACCGGGCTGCTGCAGCCGGACGGGGTCCCCCAGCAGTACACCACCGAGCCCGACAACGCCCTGGACACCGTGCTGCGCATCCAGCAGCCGGGCCTGTTCGTCTTCCGGGACCTGCACAACTCCCTCGGCGGGGACGTGCCCGTGCTGCCCACCGTGGTGCGCCGGCTGCGCGACATCGCCGCCGCGTTCAAGGCCGGCGCCGCGCCGCGCACCCTCGTCATCGTCGCGCCCGTGCTGCGCATCCCGCCGGACCTCGAGAAGGACGTGACGATCGTCGACTTCCCGCTGCCGGGCGAGGCGGAGATCCGCAACGTGCTGGAGTCGATGATCGCCGGCAACGCCGCCGGCGGGCGGATCCGCATCGAGCTCGACCCGGTCGGCCGCGAGAAGTTCGCCAAGGCCGCGGCCGGGCTCACGCTCAGCGAGGCGGAGAACGCGTTCGCCCGGGCGATGGTCAACGACGGCGTGCTCGACCTGCACGACCTCAGCCTCGTGCACGAGGAGAAGCGGCAGTCGGTGCGCAAGTCGGGCGTGCTCGAGTACGTCGAGTCCAACGTGAGCCTCGACCAGGTCGGCGGCCTGGAGAACCTCAAGCGGTGGCTCGCCAAGCGGGACAACTCGTGGCTGGCCGCGGCCGCCGAGTACGGGCTGCCGGCGCCCAAGGGCGTGCTCATCACCGGCGTGCCCGGCTGCGGCAAGTCGCTGACCGCCAAGGCCGTCGCCGCGGCGTGGCGGCTGCCCCTGCTGCGCCTGGACATCGGGCGCGTCTTCTCCGGGCTGATCGGCTCCAGCGAGCAGAACATGCGCGCCGCGCTGCGCACCGCCGAGGCCAACGCCCCGTGCGTGCTGTGGGTCGACGAGATCGAGAAGGGCTTCTCCAGCTCGGGGAGCCTCGACGGGGGTACCACGAACCGGGTCTTCGGCACCTTCCTGACCTGGATGCAGGAGAAGACCGGCGCGGTGTTCGTCATCGCCACCGCCAACGACATCGAGCGCCTGCCGCCCGAGCTGCTGCGCAAGGGCCGCTTCGATGAGATCTTCTTCGTCGACCTGCCCAGCCGCGCCGAGCGGGCCTCGATCTGGGGCGTGCACGTGCGGCGGCGGCTCGAGCGGCCCGCCGTACAGGGCCAGCTCCAGGTCGACGAGCCCCTCCTGCGCGAGCTGTGCACCATGTCCGAGGGCTACTCCGGCGCCGAGATCGAGCAGGCGGTCGTGGCCGCGCTGTTCGACGCGTTCTCCGAGCGCCGCCCGCTGCGCCGCGAGGACCTGCTGCGCGCGGTCGCCGCGATGGTCCCGCTGAGCGTCACGCAGGCCGAGAAGCTCGAGGCCGTCCGCGACTGGGCCCGGACCCGCGCGGTCGCCGCGACCGCCGCCGAGGACTGGGACGCCGGCGAGGACCCCCCGACGGCGCCGATGCCGGTGATCGGCTCCCACGGCCGTACGATCGAGGTCTGACGATGAGCGTCTCGCTGCTGCTGATACCCCTGGCCATCGCCGCCGCGGCGGCCCACGCGGGCCTGAGCAAGGACAAGGACACCACGGTGTGCCAGGTACAGACCCGGATGCGCGACGCCGGTCTGCTCACCGCCGCCCTGAGCGAGTCCCGCGCCGTGGTCACGCGCGAGGGCGCCGATCTCGTCGCGGACTGGGCGGGCGTGCAGGCCCGCTTCAGCCGCGACGAGCAGCAGATCTGGACCGCGCACTTCACCGGCGACGTGGACGAGGCACGGGCGGTGGACATCGTCCGCGCCGTCGACGCCGCCTACGGCCGCCAGGTCCAGCGGGCCGTCCTGGCCCGGCTGACCGAGCGCGCGCCGGCCGCCGGCCTGCGCCTGGAGTCCCGGTCGGTCACCCCCGACCAGGCCGTCCGCCTCGTCTTCGCCGTGGAGCGTTCGTGATGAAGCGTCTCGTGGTCACCGTCGCCGCCGACGGCACCGTTTCCGCACAGACCGAGGGCATCACCGGCTCGAAGTGCCTCCACTACGTGGCCGTGCTCGAGGACCTGCTCGCGGCCCAGACCGTCCACAGCGAGTACACCGCCGACTACACCGCCGTCGCCGGCACCGTCACGACCAGGCAGGAGCAGCACGATGGCGCCTGACGAGCCGAGCTTCGGCTGGAAGCTGCTCAACAGCTGGTGGGTGCTCATCACGGTGTTCGGCGTGGGCTGCCTGAGCGGCGCCGGTTTCCTCTACGTCGGCCTCCGCGCGAAGCGTCCGGCCTGGTGGATTCCGGGCATCGTCTACTTCGTCCTGACCTGGGCCGGCGTCTACGGCATCGCCCACTACCCCCACGGCTCGACCGGCCTGGAAACGGTCGGCATGGCCTACTACGGCGTGTGGTTCGCCAGCATCGTCCACGCGCTGATCATCAACCCGGCCTGGCTGCGCTGGCTGGCCGCCAGCCGTCCCCGGCGGGCGCCCGTCGCGCTCGCCCCGCCGCCGGTCTTCCAGCAGCCGCCGGTCTTCCAGGCGCAGGCTGGGCCGCCGCCGGTCGTTGCGCAGGCGATCGATGTCAACCTGGCCAGTGCCGAGCAGCTGGCCGTGCATCTCGATCCGGCGCGGGCCCAGCGGGTCGTCGCCGACCGTGAGAGCCGCGGCGGGTTCCAGAGCGTGGAGGAGTTCGCCGCGGCGGCCGGGCTGATGCCGCACGAGTTCGCGCGGCTGCGGCCGCTGCTGACCTGCACGCCGCGGCCGCGAGCGCCCCAGGACGGCGGGGGCGGCCGTGTTCTCGACTTCTGACCCGCAGACCCTGCGGCTCGGGCGGTTCGTCGAGCGGACCGTCGCCGAGGGGCCGGGGGAGCGGACCGCGATCTGGGTGCAGGGGTGTTCGATCCGCTGCGCGGGCTGCTTCAACCCGCACCTGTGGGCGTTCCGCGGCGGCCGGGTCGTGCCGACCGCCGAGGTGATCGCGCGCGTCCTCGCCGCCGGCACCGAGGGGCTGACGCTGCTCGGCGGCGAGCCGTTCGACCACGCGGCGCCGCTGGCCGCGGTCGCCCGGGCCGCGGGCGAGGCCGGTATGTCGGTGATGACCTTCTCCGGGTACACCACGGCGCAGCTCAACCGGGCCGTGCACGACGGGCGGGCCGACGTCGCCGCGCTGCTGGACGCGACCGACCTGCTCATCGCCGGGCCGTACGTGGCCGGGCTCGTCGACCGCGACCGGCCCTGGGTCGGCTCGACCAACCAGGAGTTCGTCCAGCGCGGCGAGCGCTTCCCCGGGCTGCTCGCCGCGGCCGCGCGCACCCCGGACCGGCTCGAGGTCACCGTCGGCGCGGACGGTGTGCTGTCGGTCAACGGCTGGGCCGACGACGAGACCCTGGACGCGCTGCTGCACGACCTGGGCCGGCGCCTACCGGACCAGCAGCACCACGAGCGTGCGGGGGCCGTGCACGCCCTCGACCCGGTCGAGCTCGATGTCGCTGGTGGCCGAGGGGCCGCTGACGAGCGTGAGCGGGCGGGTCGGCTCGAGCCGGGCGAGCAGCTCGGGCACGCCCGGCACGACCTGGTCGGCGCGCACCACGCAGTAGTGCCGGTCGGGCACTAGCGTGATCGCCCGGCGGCCCTGGCCGGGGGAGCCGTCCAGGGCGATCGTGCCGGTCTCGGCCACCGCGGCGGCGCAGCACGTCACCACGCCGGCGAAGGCGTCCAGGGCGTGGGCGTCGAGCGTGCCGTCGTCCACGGTCGCGCCGGGCACGGCGAACGGCAGCCCGGGCGGCACGATGAGCGGCCCGACCCCGTCGAGCACCTTCGCCAGGTCCGCCTCCAGGCCGCCGGCGGTGGTGTGCACGACGGTCGCCTTGTAGTCCTCGAGCCGGTCGGTCAGCCGGTCCAGGTCGCCCGCGGCCGCCGGGTCGGCGCGGCGGTAGTCCCGTGGGACCTCGGGCACCCGGGGTGCGGAGCCCAGGGCGGAGCGGATGCGGGCAAGGACGTCGTCACGGGCGCTCATGTGCGGTTTCGCCACCAATCGCGGAACGTCTGGGCCGGCGGGCGGGGCAGGTCGCGGCTGGCCGTCCAGCCGCGCAGCAGCCGGGTGCGGCGGCTCACCAGCCGGCCGAGGCCCAGCAGCCGCTCGCCGCCGCGGAACCGGCCGGGGCGCGACATGACCCACGACATGGCGGCCATCGAGATCGCCTCGGGCGACGGGCCCTTGTGCTCCTCGACGTGCTTGGCCCGCAGGTGTACGAGAAGCGTGGGGATGTCGATGCGCACCGGGCACGCGTCGAAGCACGCGCCGCACAGGCTGGAGGCGTAGGGGAGCGAGGCGTTGTCCTCCACGCCGGTCAGCTGCGGGCTGAGCACCGCGCCGATCGGGCCCGGGTACACGGACCCGTAGGCGTGCCCGCCCGTGCGCTCGTACACCGGGCACACGTTGAGGCACGCGCTGCACCGGATGCAGTGCAGCGCCGAGCGGCCGGCCTCGTCGGCGAGGACGGCGGTGCGGCCGTTGTCGAGCAGGACGAGGTGCAAGTCCTGCGGCCCGTCGCCGGGCGTGACGCCGGTCCACAGCGACGTGTACGGGTTCATCCGCTCGCCGGTCGAGGAGCGCGGCAGCAGCTGCAGGAACACCTCCAGGTCGGTCCACTCCGGCACGACCTTCTCGATGCCCATGACCGTGATGAGCGTCCGCGGCAGGGTCAGGCACATCCGCCCGTTGCCCTCGGACTCGACCACCGCGAGGGTGCCGGTCTCGGCCACCGCGAAGTTGGCGCCGGAGACGGCCACCTTCGTCGACAGGAACTTGCGCCGCAGGTGGGCCCGGGCCGCCATGGCCAGCTGGCGGGGTTCGTCGGTGAGGTCCGGCGGCGCGTCCGGCATGGAGCGCAGGAAGATGTCGCGGATCTCGGTGCGGTTGCGGTGGATCGCCGGCACCAGGATGTGCGACGGCTTGTCGTGGCCGAGCTGGACGATGAGCTCGGCGAGGTCGGTCTCCCAGGCGGCGATGCCCTCGGCCTCGAGCGCCTCGTTGAGCCCGATCTCCTGGGTGGCCATCGACTTGACCTTGACCACCTCGTCGGCGCCGGCCGCGCGGACGAGGTCCGCGACGATCCGGTTGGCCTCGTTGGCATCGCGCGCCCAGTGCACGGTGCCGCCGCGGGCCGTGACCTGCTCCTCGAGCTGGACGAGCAGCTCGGGCAGGCGGGCCATGGTCGAGGCCTTGAGCGCCTCGCCGGCGCGGCGCAGCTGCTCCCAGTCGGGGACCTCGCCGACGACCGCGGCCCGCTTGGCCCGGATCGTGCGGGTGGCGTGGCCCAGGTTGCGCCGCAGCTGCTCGTCGGCCAGGGCGGTGCGGGCCGCCTTGGGGAAGCTCTCGTCGCCGCGCAGCTGCCCGACCCCGCGCGGGGCCACCGCCGGCATTCCCAGGAAGGTGCTGGTCATTGTGCCGCCAAAATCTGCGCCAGGTGTACGGGCTTCGTGTCCACCGACAGCCGCGACAGCCCGCCGCCGATGTGCATCAGGCACGACGAGTCGCCGGCGCAGACCGCGTCGGCCGACGTCGACAGCACGTTGCGCAGCTTGTCGGCGAGCATCGCGGCCGACGTGTCGGCGTTCTTGAGCGCGAACGTGCCGCCGAAGCCGCAGCACTGCTCGGCGTCGGGCAGCTCGACCAGGTCGATGCCGCGCACCGCGCGCAGCAGCTGCAGCGGTCGCTCGCCGACGCGCAGCATGCGCAGCGAGTGACAGGTGGGGTGGTAGGTGACGCGGTGCGGGTAGTGCGCGCCGACGTCGGTCACGCCGAGCACGCCGACCAGGAACTCCGACAGCTCGTAGGTGCGCGCGGCGACCTCGCCGGCCCGCGCCGCGAGCTGGGCCTTGCCGGCGCGCTCGGCGACGGCAGCGTGCTGGTGGCGCACCGAGCCGACGCAGGAGCCCGACGGCGCGACGATGGCCTCGAACGGCTCGAACGTGCGCATGTGGTGCTCGACGAGTTTCAGGGCCTGTCTCTGGTACCCCGTGTTGACGTGCATCTGCCCGCAACAGGTCTGGGCCTCGGGGAACACCACCTCGTGCCCCAGCCGCTCCAACAGGGTCACGGTCGCCTTGCCGACGTCGGGGAACATCGCGTCGGCCAGGCACGTGACGAACAGCGCGACGCGCATCGGTCACCGCCCTTTCCGCCCGGCGGCCCGCCGGCCGCGGGGGCGGCCGCTGGACTCGCGGACGATCAGCTCGGGTTGGAAGACGACGTGCCGATGTTCGTGCCGGCCGTCGTCCTCGATCTCTTCGAGCAGCAGGGCTGCCGCCGTGCGGCCAAGCTGTTCGCGGGGTTGACGAACGGAGGATAACGGTACGGCGGCCGCCGCCGCGAACTCGATGTCGTCATATCCCACGATCGCCACATCCTGTGGTACCCGCACGCCACGCAGTGTCATCTCCTGCAGTACACCCAATGCCAGCAGGTCGTTGGCGCAGAACACGGCGGTCGGCCGCTCCTCGGGCGGTGCTGCGGCGATCTGCGTGGCGGCGGCCCGCCCGGAGGCGACGGTCAGGTTGGGCGTCGGCACCGCCGACAGCTCGGCCCGCCCCTCGACCGCGCCGGCGATCCCGGCGTGCCGGTCGTGGACCTGGGCGATCGACATCGGCCCGCCGACGAACGCGATGTGCCGGTGCCCCTGCTCGACGAGGTGCTCCCCGGCGAGCCGCCCGCCGAGCACGTCGTCGACGGCGACCGAGCAGCGGCTGTGCCGGCCCGAGCCGCGGTCGACCAGCACCACCGGCGTGCCGCGCTGGATGAGCTGCTCCAGCCGGGAGTTGGGACCCTCGTCGACCGGCGTGATGAGCACCCCGCGCACCCGCTGCTCCTCGAGCAGTTCGAGGTGGCGGTGCTCGCGGCCGGCGTCCTCGCCGCTGTTGCACACCACGACCATCACGCCGTGGTCCTCGGCGGCGGCCTCTGCGCCCCGGACCACGTCGGTGAAGAAGGGGTTGGTGACGTCGAGGACGACCAGCGCGATCTGCCGGCTCTGCCCGGCCCGCAGCTGCCGCGCCGAGTCGTTGCGCACGTAGCCGAGCTCGGCGATCGCGTCGAGAACGCGCTGGCGGGTGCTGGTGGCGACGAGCTCGGGGCGGTTGAGGACGTTGCTCACGGTACCGATGGACACGCCGGCCCGTCGTGCAACTTCCTTGATGCCGGTGGTCGTAGACATCGATCTCCTGAAACGTGACAAGCCTGAAGGCGCGGCGCCGCGCCGCAACCGGTGTATCAAATCGGTAACGCGATTGAAACCCTTGACGCACTCTCGCCTTTCCTTCTACCGTCACTCTAACCGCGCCATGAAACGTTTCACAAGGAGGGTCGCGCGTGCTCGTTCTGGAGGGCGTCAGCAAGTCGTTCGGTGCCGTCGCCGCGCTGCGCGACGTGCGCCTGGAGCTGCGCGCCGGCGAGGCGCACGCCCTCGTGGGCGAGAACGGCGCCGGCAAGTCCACGCTGGTGAAGATCCTGGCCGGGGCGCACACGCCGGACGCCGGCACGATCACGATGGACGGCGAGCCGCTGGCGCTGCACAACCCCGCCGCCGCCCGCGCGGCCGGCATCGCGGTCATCTACCAGGAGCCGACGCTCTTCCCGGACCTGTCGGTGGCCGAGAACATCTTCATGGGCCGCCAGCCGCTCAAGGGCATGCGCCGCATCGACGCCACCGAGATGCACCGCCGCGCCGCGGAGCTCTTCGACCGCCTCGGCGTGCCGCTCGACCCCGACCGGCCGGCCCGCGGCCTGTCCATCGCCGACCAGCAGCTCGTCGAGATCGCCAAGGCGCTGTCGTTCGACGCCCGGGTGCTCGTCATGGACGAGCCGACCGCGGCGCTGTCCGGCGTCGAGGTCGAGCGGCTGTTCGCCGTCGCCCGCTCGCTGCGCGACGCCGGGGCCGCGGTGCTGTTCATCTCCCACCGCTTCGACGAGGTCTTCGCGCTGTGCGAGCGCATCACCGTGATGCGCGACGGGCAGTGGGTCTCCACCGACGCCGCCGCCGACGTCACCGTCGCCGACGTCGTGCGCCGCATGGTCGGGCGCGAGGTCTCGACCCTCTTCCCCAAAGAGGAGGCGGCGATCGGCCAGGCGCGCCTGGAGGTGCGCGGCCTGACCCGCGAGGGCTTCTTCCACGACGTCAGCTTCACCGTCCACAGTGGAGAGATTGTGGCCCTGGCCGGGCTCGTCGGCGCCGGGCGCTCGGAGGTCATCCGGGCCGTGTTCGGCGTCGACCGGTACGACTCGGGCGAGGTCCTGGTCGACGGCCGGCCGCTGCGGCGCGCCAGCGCATCGGCGGCGATCGGCGCCGGCCTCGCGCTCGTGCCCGAGGACCGCCGCCAGCAGGGCCTGGTGATGGAGCTGTCGGTCGAGCGCAACGCGACCCTGCCGCGGCGCTGGTCGCTGGCGAGCCTGGGCCTGCTGTTCGGCGCGGCCGAGCGCCGCTCCGCCCGCGAGTGGGCCCAGCGGCTGCAGGTCAAGGCGGCCCGCCTCGGCGACTCCGTCTCCACGCTGTCCGGCGGCAACCAGCAGAAGGTCGTGCTGGCCAAGTGGCTGGCCACCGCGCCGCGGGTGCTCATCGTCGACGAGCCGACCCGCGGCATCGACGTCGGCACCAAGGCCGAGGTGCACCGGCTGCTGAGCTCGCTGGCCGGCGAGGGCGTCGCGGTGCTCATGGTCTCCAGCGAGCTGCCCGAGGTGCTCGGCATGGCCGACCGGGTGCTCGTCATGCACGAAGGGCGGCTCGCCGCCGACATCCCCCGCACCCGAGCCGACGAGGAGTCCGTGATGCTGGCCGCGACCGGGCAGGGGCCTGCCCGATGACGACGACCACCGCGCCGCCGGCCCCGGCCGAGCCCAAGCAGAGCGCCGGCACGCGGCTGACCCACCGCGTCTTCCTCGTCCGCGAGCTCGGCATCGTCGCCGCGCTCGTGCTGCTCATCGGGGCGACGGCGATCTCCAACCCGCGGTTCCTGTCGGCCCAGAGCGTCAAGGACCTGCTGCTCGGCGCGACGATCCTCGCGATCCTGGCCACCGGCCAGGCGATCGTCGTCATCACGCGCAACGTCGACCTGTCGGTCGGCTCGGTGCTCGGCCTGTCGGCGTTCGCGACCGGCACGCTGTTCCTGGACCACCCCGGCATCCCGATCCCGGTGGTGCTGGTGGCGGGCGCGGCGCTCGGCGCGGTGTGCGGCGCGGTCAACGGCGCCCTCATCGCCGCCGCCCGGGTGCCGGCGCTCGTCGTCACGCTCGGCACGCTGTACGTCTTCCGGGGCATCGACTACCAGTGGGCCACCGGCAAGCAGATCAACGCCGCCGACATCCCGGTGTCGTTCCTGCACATGGGGACCGGCACGATTCTGGGTGTACCGCTGCTGACGCTCTTCGCCCTGGCCGTGGTGCTGTGCGCGGGCTTCTACCTGCGCTCGTACCGCAGCGGCCGCGAGCTCTACGCCATCGGCTCCGACCCGGCCGCCGCCCGGCTGTCCGGCATCGCGGTCGGCCGCCGGGTCTTCTTCGCCTTCGTCGTCTGCGGCGCGCTGGCCGGGCTGGCCGGCGTGCTCTACGTCGCCCGCTTCGGCACGCTGGACGCCAACGCCGGGCTCGGCTCCGAGCTCAACGTCGTCGCCTCGGTCGTGGTCGGCGGGGTGGCCATCTTCGGCGGCAGCGGCTCGGTGTACGGCGCGGCGCTGGGCGCGATGCTGCTGACCACGATCGGCAGCGCGCTGCCGGTGCTCGGCGTCACCCCGTTCTGGCAGCGCGCCGCCGTGGGCGCGCTCATCCTGGCGGCGATCGGGCTGGACCGCGCGCTGTCGGTGCGACTCACCAAGAGCCTGCAACGAGGGGTACACCAGTGAACATCCTGCGCAAACTGGGCTCCTGGGACGTCGTCGTCCTCGTCGCCCTCGCCCTGGTCGTCATCGTCGGCTCGGCGAGCATCGACGGCGTCGGCAGCCCCCGGTTCTGGCGCTTCGTGACGCTCGAGGTCATCCCGATCGCCATCGTGGCGCTGCCGCTGACCCTGGTCGTCATCACCGGCGAGATCGACCTGTCCGTCGCCAGCGTCATGGGCCTGACGTGCTCGGTCATGGGCTCCCTGTGGATGCACGGGGTGACCTCGCTGCCGCTGCTGATCGTGCTGTGCCTGGCCCTCGGCGCCGTGCTGGGCGCGGTGAACGGCCTGTTCGTCACCGTCTTCGGCCTGCCGTCGCTCGCCGTCACGATCGGGACCCTGGCGCTGTACCGCGGCCTGGCCTACGTCGTGCTCGGCGACAAGGCGGTGGCGGACTACCCGGTCTCGTGGACCAGCAACGCCATCAAGCCGATCTCCGGCCTGACCATCCCGTGGTTCATCATCGTCGTCGCCGTGCTCGCGGTGCTCTTCGCCGTGGTCCTGCACGCCACCCCGATCGGCCGCGGCCTGTACGCCATGGGCAACAACGCCGAGGCCGCCCGCTTCGCCGGCGTTGCCGTGAGCGCCACCAAGTTCTGGCTGTTCGTCGTCACCGGCGTGATGTCCTCGCTCGCCGGCGTGTTCTGGACGTTCCGCTTCGCCAGCGCCCGCGCGGACAACGCCAACGGCCTGGAGCTGGCGGTCGTCGCGGCCGTGCTCCTCGGCGGCGTCTCGATCTTCGGCGGCCGCGGCGGCCTGCTCGGCGTCGTCGGCGCGGTCGTGCTGCTCAGCACGCTGCGCAACGCGCTGCAGCTGGCCTCGGTGCCGCCGAACACCCTCACCATCGTCACCGGAACGCTGCTCATCGCCTCGGTCGTCGGACCGAACGTCGTCGGCATGGCGCGCGAACGTCTGCGCCGCCGGCGGCCCGCTTAACCGCTCATCCCCAACACCCTCGCTCCTTGTGCACCCCACTGAAAGGATTCAACCGAGATGAGAGCCAAGGTTCTCGCGGCCGCGGTCGCCACCGTGCTCGCGTTCGGCATGGCGGCCTGCGCCGACGACTCCGGTTCCACCTCCACCGACGCCACGGGCGGTGCCGCCGGCGGCGGCAGCGGCACCATCAAGAGCGGCCTGAAGGTCGCCTTCCTGCCCAAGCAGGTCAACAACCCGTACTTCGACACCTCCGACAACAAGGGCGGCAAGCTCGCCGTCGAGGAGTTCAAGGGCACGTACAGCGAGACCGGCCCCTCCGAGGCGAGCCCGTCGGCGCAGGTCAGCTACATCAACACGCTGTCGCAGCAGGGCGCGAACGTCATCGCCGTGTCCGCCAACGACAAGGACGCCATCTGCGGCGCGCTCAACGAGGCCCGCCAGGCCGGCGCCAAGGTCGTCACCTACGACTCCGACACCAAGCCCGAGTGCCGCGACCTGTTCATCAACCAGGCCACCTCGGAGGGCATCGCGAAAATCCAGGTCAAGCTCATTTCGGACGCGATCGGCCCCGACGGCGGCGAGATCGCGATCCTCTCGGCCACGGCGAACGCGACGAACCAGAACGCCTGGATCGAGCAGATGAAGACGGAGCTGGCGAAGCCGGACTACAGCAAGCTGAAGCTCGTCGACACCGTCTACGGCGACGACGACGACCAGAAGTCGTTCCAGGAGGCGCAGGGCCTGATGGCCAAGCACCCCAACCTGAAGGGCATCATCTCGCCGACCACGGTCGGCATCGCGGCGGCCGGCCGCTACCTGTCCGGCTCGTCCTACAAGGGCAAGGTCCAGCTCACGGGCCTGGGCACGCCGAACCAGATGAAGGCGTACGTCAAGGACGGCACCGTCAAGGCCTTCGCCCTCTGGAACCCGGCCGACCTGGGCTACCTGGCCGCCTACGCGGGCGCCGCGCTCGCCTCGGGCCTGATCAAGGGCAAGGAGGGCGACAAGTTCACGGCCGGCAAGCTGGGCGAGTTCACGGTCGGCAAGGACGGCACGATCCTGCTCGGCGACCCGTACACCTTCAAGGCCGACAACATCGATCAGTTCAACTTCTAGCCGTCTTCTACGACGACGTCTTCTCGTCGTCTTGCGGCGGTGCTCTCCGGCGGGTCCGGCGCTCCACGCCGGACCCGCCAGGCGGCTCCGGCGCGCCGGGCGGCGCGGTGTTGCTGGGCGGCTCCGGCCGCCGGGCAGCGCGGGTTGCCGGGTGGCTCTGGCCGCCGGGTGGCGCGGGTTGCCGGGTGGTTCTGGCCGCTGGGCGGCGCGGGTTGCTGGTGGCGCGGGTTGCCGGGTGGCTCTGGCCGCTGGGCGGCGCGGGTTGCTGGTGGCGCGGGTTGCCGGGTGGCTCTGGCCGCTGGGCGGCGCGGGTTGCCGGGTGGCTCCGGCCGCCGGGTGGCGCGGTGACCGCGAAGACGTCGGGCGGACGGGCCTCGGGAAGCCGGGCCCGAACCCCGAAAAGTCGGGCGCTGGCGCGCCACGACTTTTCGGACATATCGCGATAAGGAGGTATGACGTGCGCCGAGTCGTGTTCACGCTGCAGGTCAAGCCGGAGCGGCTGGACGAGTATCGGCGCCGTCATGCGCAGGTCTGGCCGGAGATGCTCGTCGCCCTGCGCGACGCCGGCTGGCACGAGTACCAACTCTTCCTTCGCGACGACGGCCTGCTCGTCGGCACCCTCCTCTGCGAGGACCTCGCCGCCGCGCAGGACGCCATGGACGCCACCGAGGTGTCGGCGCGCTGGGAGGCGCAGATGGCGGAGTTCTTCACCCACGGGCGGCATCTGGCCGTCCTCGACGAGGTGTTCAACCTGGAGCACCAGCTTGGAGCATTGCAATGACTGAGCTCGCCCCGGAGACGCGGGCGCGTGTCGCGGCGCGGCTGCGCGACCAGCGGATCGAGACGGCGTCCTGGGCGTACGGCAACTCGGGCACGCGGTTCAAGGTGTTCGCGCAGGAGGGCGTGCCGCGCGATCCGTACGAGAAGCTCGCCGACGCCGCCGTCGTCCACCGCTACACCGGCGTGGCACCGACCGTGGCCCTGCACATCCCGTGGGACCTCGTCGAGGACTACACCGACCTGGCCCGCCACGCCACCGAGCTGGGCGTGCAGGTCGGCACCATCAACTCCAACGTGTTCCAGGACAACGACTACAAGCTCGGCAGCGTCACCAACCCCGACGCCGGCGTGCGGCGCAAGGCGATCGGGCACCTGCTGGAGTGCGTCGACGTCATGGACCGCACCGGGTCACGCGACCTCAAGCTGTGGTTCTCCGACGGCACCAACTACCCCGGCCAGGACGACGTGCGCACCCGCCAGGACCGCCTGGCCGCGGCCCTCGCGGAGGTGTACGACCGGCTGGCCGGCGAGCAGCGGATGCTCCTGGAGTACAAACTCTTCGAGCCGGCGTTCTACATGACCGACGTGCCGGACTGGGGTACCGCATACGCGCACTGCATCGCGCTCGGCGAGCGCGCGCAGGTGGTCATCGACACCGGCCACCACGCGCCCGGCACCAACATCGAGTTCATCGTCGCGGTGCTGCTGCGGGCCGGCAGGCTCGGCGGCTTCGACTTCAACTCGCGCTTCTACGCCGACGACGACCTCATGGTCGGCGCCGCCGATCCGTTCCAGCTCTTCCGCATCATGCACGAGATCGTGCTCGCCGATGCACTGTCGACGCGCGGCATCGCGTTCATGTTGGACCAGTGCCACAACATCGAGCCCAAGATCCAGGCGGTGATCCGGTCCGTGCTCAACGTGCAGGAGGCGACGGCGAAGGCGCTGCTCGTCGACCACGCCGCGCTCAAGGCCGCGCAGGACGCCGGCGACGTGCTCGGCGCCAACGAGGTCCTCATGGACGCGTACAACTCCGACGTGCGGCCGCTGCTGCGCTCGGTGCGCGAGGACATGGGCCTGGACCCGGACCCGATCGGGGCGTACAAGCGGTCGGGGTACCTCGAGAAGATCGTCGCCGAGCGCGTCGGCGGCACGCAGGCGGGGTGGGGCGCGTGACCGCGGAGCTCGTCGCGCGCTCGAACCGGCTCGGTTCGGACCCGCGCAACACCAACTACGCCGGCGGCAACACCTCGGCCAAGGGCACCGACGTCGACCCGGTGACCGGCGACCCGGTCGACCTCGTCTGGGTCAAGGGCTCGGGCGGCGACCTCGGCACGCTCACGCCGGCGGGCCTCGCGGTGCTGCGGCTGGACCGGCTGCGCTCGCTCACCAAGGTGTACCCCGGGGTCGACCGCGAGGACGAGATGGTCGCCGCGTTCGACTACTGCCTGCACGGCCGCGGCGGGGCGGCGCCCTCGATCGACACCGCCATGCACGGGCTCGTCGAGGCCGCTCACGTCGACCACCTGCACCCCGACGCCGGGATCGCCCTCGCCACCGCGGCCGACGGCCCGGCCCTGACCAAGGAGTGCTTCGGCGACCGGGTGCTGTGGGTGCCCTGGCGCCGCCCCGGCTTCCAGCTCGGCCTGGACATCGCCGCCGTACAGCGGGAGAACCCCCAGGCCATCGGCGTCATCCTGGGCGGCCACGGCATCACCGCCTGGGGCTCGACGTCCGACGAGTGCGAGGCGAACTCGCTGGAGATCATCAACACTGCAACCGCCTTTCTCGCGGGGCGTGGCCGTCCGGACCCGTTCGGGCCGTCGCTGCATGAACCGCTTGCGGACCGCCGGGAGCGCGCGGCCGCACTGATGCCGTTGTTGCGTGGGCTGGCGTCCACTGATCGCGGACAAGTCGGACATTTCCGCGATGATGATGTGGTACTCGACTTTGTCGGATCGACGCAGATGCCTCGGCTGGCCGCTCTCGGCACGTCGTGCCCGGATCATTTCCTGCGGACCAAGGTGCGTCCCATGGTACTGGACCCGGGCGGCGGGACGGAGGAACGCATCCGTGAGTTGCACGCACAGTATCGGGCTGATTACGCGGCCTACTACGAGCGGCACGCGACCGCGGACTCGCCCCCGATGCGCGGCGCCGACCCGGCGATCGTGCTCGTGCCGGGCGTCGGCATGTTCTCGTTCGGCGCCAACAAGCAGACCGCCCGGGTCGCGGGGGAGTTCTACGTCAACGCGATCAACGTGATGCGTGGCGCCGAGTCGGTGTCGACCTACGCGCCGATCGACGAGGCGGAGAAGTTCCGCATCGAGTACTGGGCACTGGAGGAGGCCAAGCTCCGGCGCATGCCCCGGCCCAAGCCCCTTGCGACGCGGATCGCGCTGGTCACCGGCGGCGGGTCGGGCATCGGGCGGGCCATCGCGCACCGGCTGGCGGCCGAGGGCGCGTGCGTCGTCGTGGCCGACCGCGACCCGGACGCCGCCGCGCGCGTGGCCGGCGAGATCGGCGGGGCCGACGTGGCGGTACCGGTGACGGTCGACGTCACCGACGAGGACGCCGTGAAGGCCGCGATCGACGCCGCCGCGCTCGCGTTCGGCGGGGTCGACCTCGTCGTGAACAACGCCGGCCTGTCGGTGTCGAAGCCGCTGCTGGACACGACGGTCGCCGACTGGGACCTCCAGCACGACGTCATGGCCCGCGGTTCGTTCCTGGTCGCCCGCGAGGCGGCCCGGGTCATGATCCGTCAGGGGATGGGGGGCGACATCGTGTACATCGCGAGCAAGAACTCGGTGTTCGCCGGCCCGAACAACGTGGCGTACGGTGCCACGAAGGCCGACCAGGCCCACCAGGTGCGGCTGCTCGCCGCCGAGCTGGGCGAGCACGGCATCCGCGTCAACGGCGTCAACCCCGACGGCGTGGTCCGCGGCTCCGGCATCTTCGCGTCGGGCTGGGGCGCCCAGCGCGCCGCCGTCTACGGCGTGCCGGAGTCCGAGCTCGGCGCGTTCTACGCCCAGCGCACCCTGCTCAAACGGGAGGTACTGCCGGAGCACGTCGCCAACGCGGTGTTCGCCATCACCGGCGGCGACCTGTCGCACACCACCGGCCTGCACATCCCGGTCGACGCCGGCGTCGCGGCGGCGTTCCTGCGATGAGGATCGCGGCCGTCGACCTGGGCGCCTCCAGCGGAAGGGTGATCGTCGCCGACGTCTCGTCCGGCGCGATCGCCTTCTCCGAGGTGGCTCGCTTCGCCAACGAGCCCGTCCGCATCGGCGGCACGCTGCACTGGGACATTTTGGCGCTGTACCGCGGGGTGCTGGACGGCCTCGCGGCGGCCGGCCCCGTCGACTCGGTCGGCATCGACTCGTGGGCCGTCGACTACGGCCTGCTCGACGCGGACGGGGCGCTGCTCGGCAACCCGGTGCACTACCGCGACTCGCGCACCGACGGCGTCGCCGCCCGCTTCTGCGGATACTCCGTGTACGAGGCCTCCGGCATCGCGCTGCAACCCTTCAACACCGTGTTCCAGCTGATCGCGGCGGCGGGCACGGCACAGCTCGCCGCCGCCCGGACGCTCCTGCTGATTCCCGATTTGATGTCGTACTGGCTGACGGGCATCGCCGGGACGGAGGTCACGAACGCCTCGACCACCGGCCTGCTCGCGGCCGGCGGCACGCACTGGTCCCCGGACATGCTGGCGCTGGCCGGCGTGCCGGAGTCGCTCTTCCCGCCCCTGCGCGCCCCCGGCTCCCCGGTCGGCGTGATCTCCCCGTCGGTGGGCGTGGCCGCCGGCACGCCGGTCACCGTCGTCGCCTCCCACGACACCGCCTCCGCGGTCGCCGGCGTCCCCGGCGAGGGGAACTTCGCCTACATCTCGTGCGGCACCTGGTCCCTGGTCGGCGTCGAGCTCTCCGCGCCGGTGGTGTCGACCGCGTCGTACGAGGCCGGGTTCACCAACGAGATCGGCGTCGACGGCACGGTGCGGTACCTGCGCAACGTCATGGGTCTGTGGCTGCTGCAGGAGTGCCAGCGCGAGTGGGGCCTGCCGCTCGAGTCGCTCCTGGCCGGGGCCGCCGCGGCGCCGCCCGGCCGCAGCGTCGTCGACGCGACCGACCCCGCGTTCCTGCCGCCGGGCGACATGCCCAAGCGGATCGCCGCGGCGTGCGCGGCTGCCGGCCAGCCGGTTCCCTCCACGCCCGCCGAGATGACGCGGTGCATCCTGGATTCCCTGGCGCTGGCGTACCGCCGGGCCGTCGACGACGCACGCCGCCTCGCCGGGGTCGACGTCGACGTCGTGCACATGGTCGGCGGCGGCGTGCAGAACCAGCTGTTGTGCCAGCTCACCGCGGACGCCTGCGGCCTGCCGGTCCTGGCCGGCCCGGTCGAGGCCGGCGCGCTGGGCAATGTGCTGGTCCAGGCGCGAGCGCTGGGCGTCGTCGCCCCCGACCTGACATCGATGCGCGCCCTGCTGCGCGACACGCAGCCGCTGACCCGCTACGAGCCGCGCGCCTTTTTGTCGTAACCGTGGGGTACCGTATCCCCCATGGTTAGAACTGATGTTCTAGATCATGTTCTCTGCGTCGGCTCTGTGGGGGACTTTCGCGATGTCGTGCACGTCGATCACATATTTCTCGGCCCCGTCGAAGAGCTCTACGGCGATGTCGTGCACGGCCCGCAGCTCGGCACCGAGCCCTTAGCCCGGCAGGTCCTTCGCTGTGACATAGCCCGCGCTGCGAACGAGGTCGGGCGTCACGTGGAATCGTCCGCGTAGCACGGCCGGCGCCCCCGGCGACTCCGCCAGCTTCTTGCCGTCGATCCGCGCCTCAAACTCGCCGGCCACGGGGTCGATCGTCAGCCGCGCGTCGAGAAAGTCCAGCCAGGTCCCGACGAGCGGCGACCACAGCTTGTAGACCACCTCCTTGGCCGAGAAGTGCACGGCCGGCCACCAGTCCTCGTCGCCGCGCCCCTCGCACCAGGCGATCTCCTCCGGCCGGCAGATCATGCGGTGCAGGTTGGCCGGCAGCACGGTGCGCCGCTCCGCATCGATCCCCAGCGCCCACACGTCGCTTCGCCGCCCGACGGCCGCGGCGCAGTACCCCGCCGTGTGCGTGATGCTCCCGGTCATCCCGTCGGGCCAGACGGGCGCCCGGTTCCCGCCGGTCGGCACGGCCCGCCCGCGCACCCCGAGCCGCTCCAGCGCCCGCCGCGCACAGGCCCGCCCGGCCGTGAACTCCCGCCGCCGGCTGTCCACGGCGCGTTCGCTCAGCCCGGCGGCCTCCTCGGGCAGCAGCGCCGCGGTGTAGTCGTCGTGCCCCGCAACCTCGACCGCCACCCACTCCGGCAACAGGTCATCCACACCAGTGACTGTATCCGCCCCCGGGTCCCTCGGACTCGCCCGTCGCTCCGCCTTCGGCCGACCCTCTCGTGGCGCCTCGGTCGCCAGTCGTCGCATCGCCGCGCTCGATGCTGCTTTCGCTCGGGCTTGGGTCCTCGTCTCACACAGGCTCGCCCGCCTTCGCATCGGCCGGTTCGGCTCCGCTGCTCGGGCGCTGCTTGCGTGTCTTCGCGTCGCCTCGCTCGGCGTGCTTGCGTCGGCTCGGTCGCTCCGGCTTCGCTTGCTCGTCTTCGCGTCGCTCGGCTTGCTTGCGCCGGCTTTGGTTTGCTCGTCGACGCGTTGCTTGCTCGGTTCGCGCGTTCCCCGGCTATTCGCTCGTTCCCCGGTCAGTAGTCGGCGGTGGCACGGGTGCGCGGGAGGAACAGCCCGCCGAGCACCGCTCCCGCGAGCATCGTGAGCACGACGACGCCGCTCCAGAGCTCCAGCGACCACGCGACCCCCACCGAGGTCTCGACCCCGATGAGGTGCGTCGGCCAGATGAGCAGCGGGATCAGCACCCCGGCGCCGAGCGGTACCAGGTCCGGCCGCCGCACCGCGACCGCCCGCACCGCGAGGTCCGCGATCACGGCCCCCGCAAGCGGCCAGAGCTGCGAAGCAAGGTTCTCGAAGTCGTCGAACACCCCGTTGGGCACCGACGCCGCCGCGACGACGACCGTGATCAGCCCGACGGGCACCCGTCCGAGCCGCGACCAGACGAAGAACACGGCGCCGAGGATCAGCACCGAATACGTCAAGTACTGCGCCGCCCCGAACGCCGGCCCGTTCCCATAGCCGTCCATTGCGGCCGGCGCATCGGTGAACGGCGAAAGATAGTCGAGGAAGAACGCCGCCACCGCCGTGGCCGTCGCCGCGCTGATGAGCACCGGCACGTCGGCCGCCGGCGTCCAGCTTCCCCCGACACCGGCCCGCGCCGCACTCATCGCATCGCCGGTTGGTGCCACGCTCGTCGCATCGCCGGTTGACGCCACGCTCATCTCGTTGCCGGTCGGGGCCAGGTCCGTCGCGTCGTCGGCCAGGGTCAGCCTCGCCCCGCCGCTCGCCGGCGTCGGGCTCGTTCCGCCGCTGGCGGGCATTGGGTTCATGCGGCTGCTCGTCGGCGCCGGGCTGGTTCGGTCGCTCGTCAGCGCCGGGCTGGTTCGGTCGCTAGCCGGTGTCGGGCTCGTTCGGTCGCTCGTCAGCGCCGGGCTGGTTCGGTCGGTCGTCGAGGCGGGGCTGGTTCGGTCGCTAGCCGGTGTCGGGCTTGTTCCGCGGCCCGCGCGAAGGGGCCGTTTCGCCGCCGCGGCGCGGATTGGTGTGGCGATCATCAGCGCGCCGGCGGTCAGCAGGATGAGGTGCGGCGGGCTGAGCAACGCCTCGAGGTCGACCTCGATGCCGAACACGATGTGCCACGTCATGTCGAACGCCCCACCGGCGGCAAACAGGATCGCCCCGAGCAAGCCCAGCCCGTACCCGGCCGGCACCCAGTCCCGCATCGGGCCCGCGGGTCGCCCGCGCCAGAGCCGTCCCGGCACGAGACTGACGGCGAGGGCGGCGTACCCGCTGTACAACACCCCGTGCCAAGGCGTGAAGAACGTCTCCAGCGACGGCACGTGCGTGTGCGCCCACCCGTCCATGAACAGCCCGCCGGCCAGCCAGACGGTGGCCAGGGCCACCACCAGGTCACGCCGCCCGGACGAAACCGACCGGCGGACGCCGGCCTTCTGCGCAACGGTGGTCGCCATCCATCGATCCTGGCGCATCGGGCCGCCGAACACATCCAACTTCCGCGAGAAACCCCGAGCCAGCCCCCGCCCGCGTGTCGGCCGGCGCCTTTGCACTGGTCGCAGGCGTTGGCCTCCCCGTCGAACCGGCCCACATCCCGAACGACCCGCGCCGCGAAGGTTCGGTTCTAAGCTAAGGGCTCATCGCGAGTTGCTCCACGTGTGCACGACCGATCCGCAAACGACGGCGGCCGCGTTCGTCCGTGGATCACGATTGCCAGCGCGGCGGCGGCATCAGCTCGGGCGCGGCCGAGTGGTTGCTGTCGGGCGCGGCCGAGTGGTTGCTGTCGGGCGCGCGGTCAGGTGTTGAGGCGGCGCAGCAGGAGGGCGCGGGCCTCGGCGTCCATCGGGCCGTTGCGGGTCGCCAGATGGGCGGCGAGTTCGTGGCGGTGCTCGGGCGTGCGGTTCCCGCCGTACTTGAACTTGCCGGCCACCGCGGTGATCGTCAGCTCGATGCCGCGGATGCCGGGCAGCTGGCGGTCGTCGGGCTCGATCGGGGCGCGGTCCGTGGCCGGCTGGAACTGGGCGAGCTGGCGGCGCAGGATCTCGGCCTTCTCCGACGGGTCGTCGACGATGCGGACGTCGCACGAGAGCTGGACCGAGGCGTAGTACGAGGTCGGCACGCCGGCGCGGGGGTCGGTGCCGGGCTTGGCGTTCCAGTCCGACGGTACGAAGACGTAGTCGCCGACCACCGTGAACAGGGCGCGGGGGTGCTCCTGCAAGGCCGGCCACACCGGGTTGGGGCGGGCCAGGTGCAGCCACACGCGGGCGTCGCCGTCGAAGGAGAAGTGGGTGGGGACCACCACCGGCAGGTCGCGGCCCCGGCCGGGGGCGACGAGCTGGCCGAAGTCGTGGCCGCTCAGCCAGTTTCGCCATTCCGACTCGTCGATGGGGGCGTCCCACGGGTGTACCAGCACGTGGCCCAGGGTGCGGCACGTGCAGTACCGATGGAAAGGCCCAATCTAGGTCGGGAGGCTTGCGCCCTGGGCGCGCAGGACGCGTTGCACCTGGGCCGCCGGAATATCGCGGGGCGGCTTGCCGATGCGGGCCGCCAGCGCAGCGCAGACGCCCGCCGCCTGGCCCGTCGCAACGGAGATGGGCATGATGCGGTACGAGCTGTGGGCCACGTGGTCGCCCGAGATGCACCGGCCCGCGACGAGCAGGCCGTCGACATCGCGGGGGATCAGGGTGCGCAGCGGGATGTCGTAGGACTGGCCCTGCGGCAGCCGGCGCAGGATCGTGCCGGGGCCGTTGGGGTTGTGGATGTCCACCGGATAGGCGCCGCGGGCGATCACGTCGTCGAACGAGCGCGCACTCAGCACGTCGTCGCCCGTCAGCTGGTAGTCGCCGAGGACCCGGCGCGTCTCGCGGACGCCGACCTGGACGCCGCTCTGGATCACGTAGGACTCGGCGAAGCCTGGCACGCGGTCGTGCAGGAAGCGCGCGATCTGCGCCAGCTGCCGGTGCGTCGTCAGCTCGGCCCGGGTCAGGTCCCACACGCTGATGCCCAGCCCGCCGACGCGCGTCGAGTTGACCGACACCTCGTCGGGGTGGGGTGTCGCGAAGAACAGGATGTCCTCGCGCGGCAGGTCCAGCTCGCCCGCATCGCGCGCCTGACGAATCAGGTCCCACAGCCCGTGTACTCCTCTCCATTGGTCGGGATGCTCGTGTGCGTAGTCCAGGAATGCCTGACGGTCGACGTTGCCGACGCGGAACATCAGCGTCATCGGCTGGGTCAGGCCGTCGCCGAGGCGACCGATTTCGTAGGATGCGCCGGCCGCCGCGGCGAGATCGCCGTCGCCGGTGCAGTCGACGACGACGTCGGCGTCCAGGACGACCGGGCCGGATTTGGTTTCGAACACACAGCGGGAACCGCCGTCGGGCAGCGGCATGAGGTCCGAGGCGAAGGCGTGCAGCAGGAGACGTACACCGCAGCCGTCGAGTAGGTCGTAGGTGACGAGCTTGAAGAGCTCGGGATCGAAGGGCACTGTGTACCCGGTGCTCGGATCCGGCGGGATGGCGCCCCCGGCGCGGACAAGTCGATCGAGCAGGGTCCACAGTACACCCGCCACAACCGGCTCGCCCTCCCCGTGATCTGTTGGTAACAATCGGTTGTCGTCGCCGCCCACGGCCTGCTTGATTTCGTTGTGGAAGCTCATCAGCGGCATTACCAGCGCGGCCGTGGCGTTCCCGCCGAGGAACCCGTAGCGCTCGACCAGCACGACCTCGGCGCCCGCGGCCGCCGCGCCCATCGCCGCACCGAAGCCCGCCGGGCCGCCGCCGACGACCAGGACCTCCGTGCGGCCGCCGTGCGTGGCCGAGCGGGGCGGCAGCTGTACCGGCGCAAGACCACCGGGGCGGTCGAGCGCGGTCATACGCTGGCCACCGGCTCCCGCTCAAGCACGGGGGCGATGCGATCGAGCTGGGCGCTCAGGCGGCGGCCCGTTTCCGTGGCACGCTGGCGCAGCCCGGCCACCCGCGCGGCGACCTCCTCCTGGCGCTGCGGCCGCTCGTCCCACAGCCGGTCGACCTGCGCGATGAGCGGCCCGGCGGCCTCCCGGACCACACCCAGTGGCACGGGCGCCCCGATGCGCTGCGCGAAGTCGAAAACCTTTCCCGCGTAAGGCAGAGCGAGTAGAGGTACACCGGAAAGGGCCGCAAAAATCAGGAAGTGCAGCCGCATACCGACCGCGAGGTCCAGGTGGCGCATCAGATCGAGGATCTGTCCCGGCCGGTACTGCCCGTGCAGCACCCGGCAGTGCTCCGCGGCCGTCATGCGCGAGAGCACGGCGTGGGAATGGCGGATGTCGGAGCGCTCCATCGGCACGAACAGCACGGATGCGTCGAGCCGGTGGACGATGAAGTCCGCGACCTGGGCGAGCAGCTGGTGGTACTCGTCGGCGGCGAGGTGCTGCGCGGCGCGGCCCGGCTCGCGTACGCTCATGCCGACCACCCTGCGCCCGGGCGGCAGCGAGTCGCGCAACGCGCCGGCGTCGAACTCCTCCGGCGGCAGCAACAGAGCCGGGTCCGCGGTGACGGTGACGTGCGCCGTCAGGCCCGCCTCCTCGAGCGCGACCTTCGACTCGTCGTCGCGGACGGTGACCTCCGCCGCCGCGCCCAGCACGTCGCGCACCATCGCGCAGTCGAGGTCCTCGGTGAGCGGGCCGGCGCCGATCGCGTAGGTGAACACGGGCACGCGCCGTTCCTGCGCCGTGCGGACCACGCGCAGGTAGCGGCGGGCCTCGGTGTCGTACAGGATGCCGCCACCGCCGAGGACGAGCAGGTCCAGGCGGGACAACACATCTGCGGTACGGTCGCGGCTCACGCCCTCCCACGGTGCGACCGTGACGCTCGGGTGCTCGCGGGCCGTGTGTTCCGGGTCACGGGACAGGACCAGCAGTTCGGCGTCGGGGCGGCGCGCGCGCAGATCGGACAGGATGCTGGCCAGGATCGCTTCATCGCCCAGGTTGTACCCCCCGTAGGAACCGAGGACGCCCACCCTCGGGCCGTGTTCGGACATCGCGCGCCTCCCCGATCGCCGGACGCGTCCGACTACCCACGGGAGAAGTTGTCACACCCGACCCTTATGGTGGATTTCGTGATCCACCTTCCGGCTGTACGGCGGGGGCCGTTGCGAGCCATCAGCTCCCGTCTCGGCCTGGCCGTGGCCTTGGTCGTCGTGATCGTGATCGTCATCTTCATCGACCGCGGTGGGTACCGAGACGTCAACGAGGACGGCCTGTCGCTGCTCGACTGCTTCTACTACGCGGTCGTGACCCTGTCGACGACCGGCTACGGCGACATCACGCCGGTGTCGGACTCGGCCCGGCTCGTCAACATCGTGATCATCACTCCGGCTCGGGTGCTGTTCCTGATCATCCTGGTCGGCACCACCCTCGAAGTCCTGACCGACCAGTACCGCACCAGCCTCAGGTTGCAGCGGTGGAGGAAGCGCGTGAAGAACCACGTCATCGTCTGCGGCTACGGCACGAAGGGCCGCGCGGCAGTCAGCACGCTGCTGGAGAACGGGTTCGACAAGACCAACGTCGTGGTGGTGGAGAGCGACCGCACGGCGCTGCGCCAGGCCACGTCGGACGGCCTGGTCGCCATCGAAGGCTCGGCCACGCGGTCGGGCGTGCTGATGGAGGCGCGGGTCCAGGAGGCCAAGGCCATCATCATCGCCACCGACAGCGATGACGCGTCGGTGCTGGTCACCCTCACCGTCCGCCAGCTGACCGCCGGCAAGGTGTCGATCATCGCCGCGGCCCGCGAGGCCGAGAACGCTCCGCTGCTGCGCCAGTCCGGCGCCCATCACGTCATCGTCTCGTCCGCGACGGCCGGCCGGCTGCTCGGCCTGTCCACGACCGCGCCGCCGCTCATCGAGGTCGTCGAGGACCTGCTCACGCCCGGCCAGGGCATGGCGCTGGCGATGCGCTCCGCCCGCCGCGACGAGGTCGGCTCCTCGCCGCGCGAGCTGAAGGAACTGGTCATCGCGCTGTTCCGGCGCGGCAAGGTGCTCTCCCTGGCCGACCCCGAAGGCACCAGCATCCAGACCGGCGACATGATCGTCTATGTCCGCGACGACCGTCCGGAGTCCATTCCCGCCATGCCGTAGGGTTCCTCGCGTGGCGGCGCGCATCGGCAGTGTGATCGCGGCCGTCGTGCTCCTGCTGCTCGTGGCCACCCCCGCGCAGGCGCACGGCGGCGCGTCGGTGACCATCCACTCCGACGGCCGCGGCTCCGTGTGGACCACCGCCCAGTGGCAGGACGGCCACGCCATCAGCGAGCCGATGCAGGTCACCATGACGGCCTCCGGCGACGGCGGCGCCTCGGCGGCGCCGGCTGTGCTGCGCCAGACGGGCGATGAGCGGGGGACGCAGACGTACGGGGGCACCCTCGACCCGGGCTCGTGGCGCGTCTCGATCGATCTGGGCGCGCCGGTCAACGGGCATTGCCAGGCGCTGATCCAGGTGGCGGCCAGCACCGCGACGCCGCAGCCGACCGAGGTCGCCTGCCTGATCCCCGCCACCGCGCCTTCCGGCGCCGCCGCGCCGGCCGATTCGTCGGGCGGCAGTCTGACGCCGTTGTGGGTGACGCTGGGCGTTCTGGCCGTTGTGGGTGCGGTGGCCGGCGCCGGGCTGGCCCGTCGCCGCGGCCGGCCTGCCTGATTGCCGCGAGCGCGGCTTCCGGCGCCGGGGCGGCGGTTTGACGCCGTTGTGGGTGATGCTGGGCGTTCTGGCCGTTGTGGGTGCGGTGGCCGGCGCCGGGCTGGCCCGTCGCCGCGGCCGGACTGCCTGATTGCCGCGGCGCCGGGGCGGCAGTCTGCCGCCGTTGTGTGCGGCGCCGATTTTTGTCGTACCCCTGTTCTAAGTTGTCAGTATGAATGAGGTGCTGGCAGCGATCGATTCGGCGGAGTGGCGCAACCGACTGGACTCGATGGTGGCCGTGCATGGCCGCCGCCGGAGCGGGCGTGCCGCGGTTCGGGCCGACTTTGCTGCGGCTCGGCGGCGGGGGCTTGAGCGGCGGCGGGCGGAGCGGTTGGCGCGGCTGGATCGGGAGGCTCGGACGGCTGAGGTGACCGCGCGCTGGGCGGAGCAGGACGCTCGCGCCGCTCGACGGCGCGCCGCCTCCTCTGCACTGTCTCCGCCTTCGGCTGGTGCACTGCCGCCGCCGGCTGGCGTGCCGCCTTCGCCTTCGCCTTCGTGTTCGCGTTCGCCTGATTCGCACACTCCGCGGTCGGCCTCAGGCGATGGCGCTGCTGGCCGGTCGGGCCGAACAGTAGCGCCTGTGGCGCGGACGTCAGCGGGTTCTGTGGCTGCCTTGCGTGCGCCCGCCGCGGTTTCGCGTGCGCCGTAGACGCGCCGGCCGTGCTGCGGGGCGTGGGCCCGGGGTGAGAGGTCCGCCGCGTGGACGGGTGCGATGTGTGCGCCGGGCCTGGCGAGACGGCTCTGGGGTGCGGCGCTGGCCGAAGGTACGAGGCAGTAAGTGAGGCGGAGGGGGGATTGTCAGGATGGGGCGCTAGGCTCGCTGCCGTGACTGGTGAGGCCGACGGCGAGGTGGATGCGGCTACCGCGGCGCTGCTGCGCGCGCGGGCCGGTGACGAGCGGGCTGCGGCGGCCTTCGTGCGGGGTACGCAGGCGGAGGTCTGGCGGTTCGTGGCGGCGCTGGTCGGCGTGGCGCATGCGGACGACGTGACGCAGGACACCTACCTGCGGGCCTTCCGGTCCCTGCCGGAGTTCGCGGGGCGGTCGTCGGCGCGGACGTGGGTGCTGGCCATCGCGCGGCGGGCCTGTGCCGATCAGGTTCGGGCTGCGGTGCGGGCGCGACGGCTGGAGGAGCGGGTCGTGGCCGAGCCGGCGACGCTGGCCGAGGGCGACCACGCTGGGCTGCACGCCACGTACTCGCTGGTTGCGGCGCTGCCGGCCGAGCGGCGGGTGGCGTTCGTGCTGACGCAGGTGCTCGGGGTGTCGTACGTGGAAGCGGCCGAGATCGAGGATGTTCCGGTTGGGACGATTCGGTCGCGGGTCGCGCGGGCTCGGGCCGACCTCGTCGCGGCGATCGCGGCTGCCCGGGCCGGATGACGGGGCTGCCTGGCTGGGTTGGGCAGCTGACAGGGCCGGGTGGCGCGGAGTGCCGTGGTCGGACTGCGCGGCTGGCCGGGTCGGGTGACGGGCCTGCTCCGGCTGGGTTGTGCGGCTGACGGGGACGGGTGACGTGGGGTGCCGTGGTCGGACTGCGCGGCTGGCCGGGTCGGGTGACGGGCCTGCTCCGGCTGGGTTGTGCGGCTGACGGGGACGGGTGACGTGGGGTGCCGTGGTCGGACTGCGTGCCTGGTCGGCGGATGACGCGCTTGCTCGGGCCGCATCGCGCAGCTGACGGGGCGGATGACGCGGGCTACTCGGGCCGCATCGCGTAGCTGAGCAGCATTGCGCAGCTGGCGGGGGCGGATGACGCGGCTACTCGAGCCGCGTTGCGTAGCTGGGCCGCGTTGCGCAGCTGGGCCGCGTTGCGGAGCTGAGCAGGGGTGGATGAGCTGTGCCTTCCCGGCGCTGTGAGCAACGGTGGCCGATGTGAGACGGTGGGGGATCTGCCGTGCGGGAGGGCTGCCTGTGAAGAGCGCACGAGGCGCTGCAGCCGAGGCATCAAGAGTTGAGAGTGGCCAGGGGTGGCGGGCTTGGGAAGTCGGGCGAACGGCGTAGCGCGGGCCGTCGGGGCGTGCGTGGTCGGGGTTGTGCTGGCGCTGTCGTACGTCGCGCCGGCCTCGGCGCATGGGGCCGATGCGCCGGTGGCGGTTGGGTACGTGGTGCGGGTGGAATCAGTCTCCGTGCCTGGGGTTGTTGTGCAGGCGGTCGAAGGCGGGGCTCGGCTGGAACTCACCAACCGGTCCGGGCGCGACGTCGTCGTGCTGGGGCTGCAAGGGGAAGAGTTCCTTCGTATCACCGGGCGAGGGGTTGAGGAGAATCGCAAGGCGCCCACCTGGTTCGCCAGTCGGTCGATCAGTGGGAGTGGGAGCGGCGGGGATGCCGCGGCGGCGCCCGAGTGGCATCGGATTTCCACCGAGGCGCGGGTGCGGTGGCACGACGAGCGGGCGCGGGAACTGCCGGCCCGGGCCTGGAGCGTTCCGCTGCTCGTCGATGGGCGGGAAGCGGGGATTGTGCGCGGTACCGTCGCGAAAGCTCCGGTGCCGGACACCGGGTGGTGGTGGGCCGGAGGGGTGCTCGGGGCGGTGGGGGTCGCGCTGTTGTGGCGGTGGCGGCGAATCCTCGGGGGCGTTGCCGTTGTGGCCGGAGTGGTGGTCGGTGTCTGGGTGGTGCAGTCCGCGGCTCTTGCCGCCTCGCCGGCCGATGGGGTCGGGGTTCAGGTTCTGGCGCGGTTGTGGCCGTTGCTGACCGCGGTGGGGGTTGCGGGCGCGGGGGTGCTCATGCTGGTCCGGCGGGTCGACATCGTGCTCGGGATCCTTGGGGCCTGCCTTGGCGTCATGGTGGGGGTCGGGGACTCCTCCGTGTTCAGGTACGGGACGCTGGCCGGGCCCGGGTGGGGGAGATGGGCCGTGGTCGTGGCGCTCGCGGCCGGGATCGGGCTCACCGTGGCCGGCGGGGCCCGGTGGTATCAGGTAACCGGCACCGCACCAGACCAGAGCGAAACCGAACCCGGGACCCACCAAGACCGGAGCGAAACCGAGCCGGGGACGCGCGAAGACCGGAGCGAAACCGAGCCGGGGACGCGCGAAGACCGGAGCGAAACCGAGCCGGGGACGCGCGAAGACCGGAGCGAAACCGAGCCGGGGACGCACGAAGACCGGAGCGAAACCGAGCCGGGGACGCGCGAAGACCGGAGCGAAACCGAGCCGGGGAACACACCAGGACCGGAGCGAAAACGAGCCGGGGACGCGCCAAAGGCAAGAGCGGAGCGACCGTGAACGCACAAAGGCAGAGTGGGAAGTAAACAAGAACAAACGAGTTCTTTCACGAACGACCGTTTTTCTGCATAATCGGGCTTCGATGTTCCCCGCCAGGAGCAAAGGAGTCCGGACGTGGACCGTAGGACGTTCGTCGCGCGAGGGGCCGTCGTCACCGGCGGCGCCGCCGTGCTCAGTACTGCCGTCGCCGGGGCCGCCAACGCGGCCGTGCGTACTGCCAAGACCGTTACCGCGGGGGCGCGGACGGGGCAATATTCGCCCAACCTTGCGCCGCTCAAGGCCACGCCGTTTCTGAAGCTTCCGCCGGGGGCGGTGCAGCCGCGGGGGTGGATCCGCAACCAGCTCAACATCGAGGCCGACGGGCTCTGCGGGCGCATGACCGACGTCTCCGACTACCTCGTGTACGCCAACTGCGGCTGGGTCGACAAGACCAAGGGCGCCTGGGAGGAGCTCCCGTACTGGCTGCGCGGATTCGGCGACCTGGGGTACGTCACCGGCAACACGCGCATCCTCGCGCTCGCCCGGCAGTGGATCGACGGGATCATCGCCAACCAGGCCTCCGACGGCTTCTTCGGGCCCAACAGTCTGCGTACCAGCCTCGAGAACGGGCCGGACTTCTGGCCGCACATGCCGCTGCTCGACGCGCTGCGCTCGTTCGCCGAGTACAGCGGGGACGCGCGGGTCGTGCCGTTCATGCGCAAGTACTTCCAGTTCCAGAACGCGCAGCCGGCCGCGGTGTTCAACCGTAGCTGGGCGGCCCTGCGCTGGGGCGACAACATCGACAGCATCTACTGGCTGTACAACCGGACCGGCGAGAGCTGGCTGCTCGACCTGGTGCGCAAGATCCACGCCGGGTCGGCCGACTACACCAACGGCATCCCCAACTGGCACAACGTCAACCTTGCGCAGGGGTTCCGGGAGCCGGCGCAGTACGGGCTGCTCGACCCCGACCCGAAGTTCCCGCAGGCCACGTACAACGACTACAACACCGTCATGGGGCTGTACGGCAACTTCCCCGGCGGCGGGTTCGCCGGCGACGAGAACTGCCGCACCGGCTACACCGACCCCCGCCAGGGGTTCGAGACCTGCGGCATCGTCGAGTTCATGCACTCGCACCAGATGCTCGCCCGCATGACCGGCGACTCGGAGTGGCTCGACCGCTGCGAGGACCTCGCGTTCAACTCCCTGCCGGCCGCGCTCGACCCGGCCCAGCAGGGCATCCACTACATCACCTGCGCCAACAGCATCGGGCTGACCAACGCCACGCTCACGCAGGGGCAGTTCCAGAACGGGTTCCCGATGCTCGCCTACATGCTGGGCATCCACAACTACCGCTGCTGCCCGCACAACTACGGCATGGGCTGGCCGTACTACGCCCAGGAGCTGTGGTTCGGCACGTGGGACAACGGGCTGTGCGCGGGGATGTACGGCGCCTCGCAGGTGACCGCCAAGGTCGGGGCGAGCGGCACCACCGTCACCATCGCCGAGGACACCGACTACCCGTTCAGCGACACGATCACGTTCACGCTGACGACCCCGGGCGCCGTTTCCTTCCCGCTGTACCTCCGGATCCCCGCCTGGAGCAACGGCGCCCAGGTGCGGGTCAACGGCACGCTGGTCACCGGCACGCTGCAGTCCGGCTCGTTCGTCATCCTCGACCAGACGTTCAACAACGGCGACAAGGTCACCGTCACGCTGCCGATGCGCACCACCGTGCGGACGTGGGCCAAGAACGGCAACGCGATCAGCGTCGACAACGGGCCGCTGACCTTCTCGCTGTCGATCGCCGAGCGGTGGTCGCGCATCGGGGGCACCGACGCGTGGCCGAGCAACGAGGTGTACGCCAACTCGCCCTGGAACTACGGCCTGCTGCTCGACCCGAACAGCCCGAGCGCCACCGTCACCCGCAGGTCCGGCCCGCTCGCCGCGAACCCGTTCACCCGCGACGGCGCGCCGATCTCGCTCACCGTCACCGGCCGGAAAATCCCCAACTGGCAGGCCGACGCCGAGGGCATCGTGCGCACGCTGCAGCAGAGCCCGGCCCGCTCCACCCAGCCGAACGAGCAGGTCACGCTGCTGCCGATGGGCGCCCAGCGGGTCCGGATCACCACGTTCCCGCGCATCAGCGACGGCGCCGACGCGGTCGAGTGGTCGATCCCGGCGACCCCGACGGCCTCGTGGTGCTGGGGCGGCGACAGCGTCGGGGCCATCAACGACGGCAAGGTGCCCGGCAGCTCCGGCGACCAGAGCATCCCGCGGATGACCTGGTGGGACCACCTCGGGACGAGCGAGTGGGCCCAGCTGAGCTACGCCACGCCGATCAACACCGGTGCGGTTTCGCTGTACTGGTTCGACGACACCGGTGCCGGGCAGTGCCGCGTTCCGCAGTCGTGGCAGCTGCAGTACCTCAACGCCTCCGGCCAGTGGACCGCGGTCAGCGGCGCCTCGGCGTACGGCACCGCGCTCAACACCTTCAACCGGGTCACGTTCAACTCGGTGACCACCAGCGCCCTGCGCGTGGTCGTCCAGCTGAAGTCCGGCTTCTCCGGCGGCATCCTGGAGTGGAAGGTCGAGGGCACCACGGCGCCGATCTCCTGGCGGCGCATCCAGAACAAGAACAGCCTGAAGGTCCTGGGCGTGTCCGGCATGTCGACGGCGAACAGCGCCAACGTCGTGCAGTACGACGACAACGGCACGGCCGACCACAACTGGCGCCTGGTCGACGCGGGCTCTGGGTGGTACAAGATCCAGAACCAGAACAGCGGCAAGGTCCTCGCCGTGCAGAACATGTCGCAGGCCGACAGCGCGCTCGTGCAGCAGTACGACGACAACGGCAGCGCCGACCACCTGTGGCGGCTCATCGACAACGGCGACGGGTGGTACCGCATCCAGGTCCAGCACAGCATGAAGGTGCTCGGGGTGTCGGGCATGTCGACGGCCAACAGCGCGCAGGTCGTGCAGTTCACCGACAACGGCACCGCCGACCACCTGTGGCGGCTGCTCTAGCTCCGGCGGTACCGCGGGCGCGGCAACAGCCGGGTGGTGGGCAACGGGGGAGCCGGCAACGGCTCCTCGCCACCCGGCACCACACCGAAGCGGTCGGTGCCATCCCCTTTTGGCCGAGCCATCCAGTCCTCGCGCGCGGCGACGATCTCCTCGTGGGAGCGCGCGACGAAGTTCCACCACATGACGAGCTCCTCCTCGAACGGCACGCCGCCGAGCAGGAAGAGCCGCGCCGGCCCCTCGACCCGCAGCCGGTCCCGGCCCGGATCGAGATACAGCAGGGACCCCGGGCCGATCTCGTCGCCGTCGACCCGCGCGACGCCCTCGGTGACGACGACCGCGTGCTCGAAGTCCGCGCGCACCGCCAGCTCGACCGTCCCGTCCAGCGTGATGTCGGCGCCGAGCAGTTCGCTGTGGACGACCGCCGGAGAGGCGACGCCTTCGAGCGCGCCGACCGCGACGACAATCCGCGCCGACTTGTCCGAGATTTCCGGCAAATCGGGCAAATGCTGAAAGGCCGGGTCAATGTCCCGCGCGATGGAGGGCAACGCGACCCACAGCTGCAGGCCGTGCAGCAGGGGAGGCTTGGACGTGGGGGAGTTCTCCGAGTGGGAGATGCCCCGGCCCGACGTCATGATGTTGAGCTGGCCCGGGTAGATGACCTGGTCGGAGCCCAGGCTGTCCCGGTGGCGCACCTCGCCCGACAGCAGCCACGAAACCGTCTGCAGGCCGATGTGCGGATGCGGCGGGACCCGCATGCCGGGCTTCCCGGTCACGTCCTCGGGCCCGAAGTGGTCGAGGAAGCACCACGCCCCGACCGTCCGGCGGGTCTTGTTGGGCAGGCTGCGGCGGACCACCGTGTATCGGCCCAGAGGGACGTCGCGGCCCTCCTCCAGGATGCTCACCGGACCGATTCTTCCAGCGCCGCCCGCGCATCGCCCACACCGAGGTAATTTGTCCGATGTGGTGGGACTTGTCGCCGCGATCCTCGCCCTCCTTGTCGCCGGGGCGGGGACGTTTCTGGCCTGGCAGGCGCTGCAGGCCGTCCGGCGCGGCGCGGTGGCCGCCGCCGAGCTGGTCGCCGCCCACCGCTTGGCCGAGGACCGCTCCGACGCGGAGCGCGTGTGCGCGTGGGCCGTCAGCGAGCGTGAGACGTTCGAGAAGATCATCACGCGGGGCGTGGTCGGGGCGGCGGTGCGCAATGCGTCGCAGGCCCCGGTGTACGACATGGAAATCGTCTTCCGGGATCCTCCCGCGGCGTGGACCGCGATCCGGCGCGTGCGGATCGTGCCGCCGGGGGAGGCCCCCGAGGTGTACGCCGGGTTCGACCAGGAGGAGACCAACGGCCCGGTCGAGCGGGAGCGCATCAACGAGGACGGCACGATCCGGCTCGCCCCGTCCGCCGACATGCACGTCGAGCTGCGCTTCACCGACGCGCGGGGGCGCCGGTGGCAGCGCGACGACAAGGGCGTGCTGAACCAGCTCGCCGAGAACGTGGCGAGAGCGCCCGCCCCCGTGGAAATGGCGTAAGTTTCAGGCGATGACCGTGCCGGCGGCGGCGATCGCCGCGCCCCGGGCGCCGGCCATGTCCCGCTCGGGCACGAGGGCGAACTTCGCGACCTTCGACTGCTCCTCGCGCAGCAGCGTGTGCTCGCGGACCCGCTCGAGGAACCAGTCGCGGAAGTGCGGGACCGCCTCGACCACGCCGCCGCCGACGAAGTAGCAGTCGGGGTCGGTGAAGTTGGCCGAGATCGTGAACAGGCGGCCCAGGCCCATCGCCTGCTGCTCGAAGATCCGCAGCGCCAGCTCGTCGCCCTGCTCGGCGTAGGAGCGGACCTGCTTGGCCGCGATCTTGATCGACTCGGCGCCGTGCAGCGGGTGGTCGGGGTAGCGGGTCAGCCAGTACGGCAGCAGGTTGCGCACGATCCCGGTCAGCGACGACACGCTCTCCACGTCGCCGAGGAAGCCGCACCCGCAGCTGGGCAGCGGCTGGCCCTCCTCGAGCAGGCCGTGCAGCGGGATGTGCACGTGACCGAGCTCGCCGGCCATGCCGGCCGCGCCCTTGATCACCTTGCCCTGCTCGATGACGCCGCCGCCGAGGCCGGTGCCGACGATCGCCGAGACCGAGGACCGCTCGTGCGACTCGGCGCCGAAGTACACGTGGTGGGCGTAGAGGGCGGCCGCGTTGCCGTCGTTGTTGTAAACGACGGGCAGCCCCAGCCGGGTCTCCAGCGCGCCGCGGAAGTCGTAGCCCCACCAGGCCGGCTGCGAGAAGTTCGTCGCGCCCTTGGAGGAGATCACCCCGTCGGCGCTGGCCGGGCCGGGCGTGTCCAGCCCGACGGCGACGACCCGGGAGCGCTCGACCTTGGTCACGGCCAGGATGTTGTCGAACGCGCCGGCGAGCGCCTCGACGGCCACCTCGGGCCCCTCGAGCACCCGGCTCGGCACCTCCACGAGCCCGTCCACCAGGAACGTGCCTTCGTGATCGAGCACCGTGGCGTTGTTCGCGGTGCCGCCATTGTCGAGCCCGACAACGACCCAGTCCTTCGCGTTCACCATCGTCCGACTCCCTGTTTACATGCCGCGCGCATGCACGCTACCGCATTTCCCGTTGACCTCAACCGGGCTTCAAATTGCACAGTCGGTACCCATGAGAGCTGCTGCGTTCGCCGAACCCGGTCCGCCCGACGTCCTGACCCTGCATGACCTGCCCGAACCGCAGGCCGGGCCCGGCCAGGTCCGGGTCCGGGTGGTGACGGCCGGGGTCCAGCCCTTCGATGCCGGCCTGCGGCGCGGGTGGGTGCCGCCGTACGCGACCGTCACCCTGCCGCAGATCCCCGGCAACGAGTTCGCCGGCGTGGTCGACCAGGGCACCGACGAGATCCCGGCCGGCACCGAGGTGCTCGGCTTCAGCGTGTTCAACGCCTACGCGGAGTACGTCGTCGTCCCGGCCGACCAGGTCACTCCGAAGCCGGCCGGGGTCTCGTGGGAGATCGCCGGCGGGTTCACCGCCGGCTGGCAGACCGCCCGCCTGGCGCTGTCGGCGATCGGCGTCGGCCCCGGCGACACCGTGCTCATCAACGCCGCCGCGGGCGCGACCGGCACGGCCGGCGTCCAGCTCGCGCGCCTGGCCGGGGCCACCGTCATCGGCACGGCGAGCGAGGCCAACCAGGACTATGTGCGCTCGCTCGGCGCGGTTCCCGTGGTGTACGGCGAGGGCCTGACCGACCGCGTCCGCGCCCTCGCCCCGCAGGGCGTCACCGCGGCGATCGACGGCGCCGGCGGCGACGCCCTGGCGACCTCGCTCGAGCTGGTCGAGGACCGCAAGCGGATCATCACGCTCGTCGCCCACGACCGCATCGAGGAGCTGGGGCTGGGCAGCATCCAGGGCCGGCGCAGCGCCGACGCCCTGGCCGAGCTCATCGCCCTGTACGCCGAGGGCCGCACCTCGTGGCTGGTCCGCCGCGTCTACCCCCTCGCGGACGCGGCCGCGGCCCACCGCGAGATCGAGACCGGCCACGGGCGGGGAAAGATCGTGCTGAGCGTCGCCTGATCGGCGCCGGCTCGCGGTGACTACGCGCGGACCTGGCGGGCCCGGGAGTCACGGACAGCGACCACGACGGACATCGCGGTAGCGCTGATCTTCGGAATTTGTGGTGTGCTCCCGGGCCCCGGGCCGGTCGGTCAGGCGCCGTTCTGCAGGTAGGCGAGCACGGCCAGCACCCGGCGGTTGTCGTCGTCGGACACGGGCAGGTTCAGCTTGCCGAAGATGCTGGCGATGTGCTTGCCGACGGCGCTTTCGCTGAGGTACAGCTGCTTGCCGATGGCGGCGTTGGAGCGGCCCTCGGCCATCAGCGTGAGCACCTCGCGCTCGCGCGGCGTCAGGGTGGCCGAGGACGGGGTCGGGCGGGCGACCAGCCTCGCGATCACCGTGGGGTCCATGACGGTGCCGCCGGAGGCGACCTGGCGTACCGCATCGATGAACTGGTCGGCGTTGAACACGCGGTCCTTGAGCAGGTAGCCGACCGCGCCGGTGCCGTCGGCCAGCAGCTCCCGCGCGTACAGCTGCTCCACGTGCTGGGAGAGCACCAGCACGGGCAGGCCCGGCACCTCGCGGCGGGCGGCGAGCGCGGCCTGCAGGCCCTCGTCGGTGAAGCTCGGCGGCAGCCGCACGTCGACCACGGCCACGTCGGGGCGGTGCTCGAGCAGCGCGGCGAGCAGCGCCGGGCCGGTGTCGACGGCGGCGACGATCTCGAAGCCGTGGCTCTGCAGCAGCAGGACCAGCCCGTCCCTCAGGAGGTAGAGGTCTTCGGCGAGGACAACGCGCACGGCAGCTCCAGCGTCGCGACGGTCGGCCCCCCGTTGGGGCTGTGCAGGGCCAGGGTCCCGTCGAAGGTACCCAACCGGCGCTCGATGCCGCGCAGGCCCGTGCCGCGCGACGGGTCGGCGCCGCCGTCGCCGTCGTCGGTGACCGTGACGCGCAGCAGGCTGTCGCGGTGGCGGATGTCGACGGTGACGTGCTCGGCTCGGCCGTGGCGCACGGCGTTGGCGAGCAGCTCGCTGACCGCGAAGTACGCCGCCGACTCGACCGGTGCGGCCAGCCGCCCCGGCAGCCGCCCGATGACGGTGACGTCGGCCGCGGTGTCCAGGGCGAGCGCCCGCACCGCGTCGGGCAGGCCGCGCTCGGACAGCACCGGCGGGTGGATGCCGCGGACCAGGTCGCGCAGCTCGGTCAGGGCCGTCTGCGACGTCTCCCGGGCCTGCGCCAGGAGCCGCCGGGCGGCGTCGGGGTCGGTGTCCATGAGCCGCTCGATCGCGCCGAGGGTCAGCCCGACCGAGATGAGCCGGGCCTGCGCGCCGTCGTGCAGGTCGCGCTCGATGCGGCGCACCTCGGCGGCCTGGGCGTCCACGGCGTCGGCGCGGGTCTGGGTGAGCCGCTCGACCCGCCGGCGCAGCTCCTCCTTCGCCGTCGGCCGCAGCAGTACCGCCGTCCAGCGCGACACCAGCCGCAGCACCACCGGCGGCACCGCCAGGGCGAGCCCCGTGAGCAGCACGCCGGTGACGAGCCCGGCGAGGCGGTGGCCGGCGACCGCGCCGTACCAGTCGCTCCATTCGGCGCCGAAGGCCTGCGTCCAGACCCACGGCAGGGCGAGGCCGAACACGCCGTACACCGCGGCCAGCGTCGGCAGCCCGGCCAGCACGCCGGTCAGCAGCGCGTCGGCCGGCAGCCACAGCAGATCGCGCCACGCCGCCGCGTCGTTCCAGACCCACTGCCAGCGGGCGCCGAACTCCGCCATGCTCTCGCTCTTGAAGAGGCTGTTGCCGACGCGGTACATCCCGTCCGGCCGCAGCTGCGGACGCGGCCGCGGCTTGTAGGGGCGCTCGATCCGCACGCCGGCCCATCCGGCGAGCTGCCGGCGCAGGTTGACCAGCCACCGGTAGTGCGTGAGCCCCGTCGGGATCAGGAAGACGATGCCCAGGCCGAAGCCGAGCGCGAAGCACACCAGCGTCACCGCGAACAGGGCCAGCTGCGTGAGCGCGCTCAGGAACAGCAGGGCGCAGCGGGCCCAGGCCAGCAGTACCGCATCGCTGCGCCGGGGCCGGCGGGCCGCCTTGGTGGCCGGTCGCAGCCGGCGGCCGCTCCACGCGGCGACGGCGCGCACGGTCAGCGGCGCCACCGGCAGCCCGATCGGCACCAGCAGCAGCACGACGAACGGGAACAGCAGCTGCCAGGTCAGGTCGCGGTGGGTGGCCGGGTCGTCGGCGATCCACTGCATCCGGCCGAAGTACGCCGGCCAGCGCGGCGAGCGGTACAGCGTGCTCTCGTGCCGGTAGAGCCCCTCCTCGTCCGGCTCCGGCGGGGCGGGCGCGGGGCGGTACCACTCGGGGATCTCGCGGCCGAGCCAGCCGCCGAACAGCCGGCGGCAGTAGCCCGTCAGCCGCCGCGCCAGCTCCAGGCCGACGACGAGGATCGCGCACAGCAGCAGGATCGAGCCCAGGAAGGCGAGGAAGACGAGCACGGCCAGGCCGAGCAGCTGCGCGCTGCGGGCCAGCCCCCGGAGGTACGTCATGCCGTCAAGCCTCATTTCCCCCGTCCGCTCGTACATCGGCCCTGGCTACCGGGCGGGGGTGTAGCTAGCCCCACCCCGGTCCGGCGCCCAGCGCCATTCTGCCGAATCCCGCGGTTCGGCAGGGTTTTCGCTATGACAGTCATCGAGGTACAGCGGCTGGAGAAGCGCTACGGCGACCGCGCGGCGGTGCGGGACGTGTCCTTCACCGTCGAGCGCGGCGAGATCTTCGGCATCATCGGGCGCAACGGCGCCGGCAAGACCACCACCGTCGAGGTCGTCGAGGGGCTGCGCAGGGCCGACGGCGGCACCGTGCGGGTCCTCGGCCGCGATCCCGCGGATCCGGCGGTACGCCAGCGCCTCGGCGTGCAGCTGCAGGAGTCCCAGCTGCCGGACCGGCTGCGGGTCGGCGAGGCGATGGCGCTCTTCGCCTCGTTCTACGAGCGCCCGGCCGACACCGGCGAGCTGCTCGAGCGGGTGGGGCTGGCCGGGCACGTGCGGCAGCAGTACAAGAAGCTCTCCGGCGGCCAGAAGCAGCGCCTGTCCATCGCGCTGTCGCTGGTCGGATCGCCCGAGGTCGCGGTGCTCGACGAGCTGACCACCGGCCTGGACCCGCAGGCCCGCCGGGACACGTGGCAGCTCATCTCGGCCGTGCGGGACCGCGGCGTCACCGTCCTGCTCGTCACCCACTTCATGGACGAGGCCGAGCGGCTGTGCGACCGGATCGCCGTCATCGACGCGGGCCGCACGGTCGCGATCGACACCCCGTCCGGGCTCATCCGCCAGGTCTGCGGCGGCGTGACTGTCACGTTCCGCCCGTCGGCCCCGATCGAGGCCGAGGACCTGGCCGCGGTGCCCGGCGTCGCCGCCGTGCGCGCCGCGGACCACCTGTGGACCGTGACCGGCACCGGCAACCTCGCCCACGAGGTGTCCGCCGCGCTCGCCGCCCGGGGCGTGGTCCCGCTCTCGCTCAACATCGTCCAGGCCGACCTCGAGACGGCCTTCATCGCACTGACCGGCGATCGCGCTGACCGCAGGGAGTCCTGAGATGCGCGCACTGGCCTCGCTCGTGGTGGTCGAGACCCGGCTCATGCTCCGGGAGGTGGGCGGACCCATGTTCACGGTCCTGTTGCCGGTCGTCCTGCTGGTCGTGGTCGGCCTGACGGACAGCGTCCACAAGCCTGACCCGGCTCTCGGCGGGCACCGCGGCATCGACACCGTCATCCCGTCCATGTCCGTGATGCTGTCCATGGCCATGGCGGCGTTCTTCATGCTGCCGGTCGTCCTGGCGAACTACCGCGAGCGCGGCGTGCTGCGCCGGTTCGCGACCACTCCGGTGCGCCCGGTCGCCATGCTCGGCGCCCAGCTGGTCATGAACGCCGGCGTGGTGCTGTTCTCGACGCTGCTCACTCTGGTCATCGGCGTCGCCGCGCTGGACATGCACCTGCCCGACCTGCCGCTGGTCGTCCCGACGCTCCTGCTCGGCCTGCTGGGCCTGTTCCCGATCGGCCTGCTGGTGGCGTCGGTGGCCGGCAGCGCGAAGGCGGCGACCGGGTACTCGCTGGCGATGTGGTTCCCGTCGGCGTTCTTCGCCGGGTTGTACGTCCCGGTGGAGTACATGCCGCGGGTGCTGCGGCGGATCGGGGACTTCACCCCGTTGGGCGCGTTCCGCCAGGCCGTCCAGGCGGCCTGGGCCGGCGAGGCCCCGCACCCGCTGCACCTGGCGGTGCTGGGCGCGAGCTTCCTGATCGCCGGCGGCCTGGCGGTCCGCTACTACCGCCCGGCCTAGAACTGCGCCGCGAACTCCTCCGCGGTCATCGGGGTCGAGAACATGGGGAAGTCGTACTTCAACGCGTTCTCGTGCTCCTCCTGCGACGTGGCCGCGACGCAGTCCTGCAGGGTGATCACCCGGTAGCCGTGCTCGTAGCCGGTGCGCATCGTCGACTCGACGCAGCAGTTGGTGAGGAACCCGCCCAGGGCGATCGTGGTGATGCCCTTGCTGCGCAGGATGAAGTCCAGGTTGGTGCTGGCGAACGTGTCCAGCCCGCGCTTGCCCTCCACCACGATGTCACCGGCCTGGGGCGCGAGATCGTCGACGATCTCGGCGCCCCATCCGCCCTTCACGAACGCGTTGCCGTCGACGACCCCCTTGAGGATCCCGTACGGGTGGGAGGTGATTTCGTTGTACCCGGGCGCGAAGGTGATCGGCGCGTGCACGATGGTCGCCCCCGCGGCCCGCGCCGCGGCCACGGCCTTGCGGGTGTTGGCCATCATGTCGGTCTTCTCCATGACGCCCTGCACGGCGCCGTGGAACGCGCCACCTTCGGAGACGAAGTCGTTCTGGTACTCGATGAGGACGACGGCGGTCTTGGCGGGATCGAAGCTCATGGGGACCTCCTCCGGCGTTGGAGTCGTGACGCCGATCACCCTACGCCCGCCAGCTAGGCTGAGCGGCGTGGAACTCCTGCACTCGGGCAAGGTCCGTGACGTGTACGCCGACGGCGACGACCTGGTGCTGGTCGCCTCCGACCGCATCTCGGTGTACGACGTGGTCCTGCCGACGCCGATCCCGGACAAGGGCGCCGTGCTCACCCGCCTGTCGCTGTGGTGGTTCGAGCAGCTGGCCGACATCGTCCCGAACCACGTCATCTCGGCGACGGACGTCCCGGAGGAGTTCGCCGGCCGCGCGATCCGCTGCCGCCGCCTGGAGATGCTGCCGGTCGAGTGCATCGCGCGCGGCTACCTCGCGGGTCTGGGCCTGTCGGAGTACAACTCCCGGGGTGAGGTTTCCGGGGTGCCGCTCCCGGCCGGCCTCGTGGAGGGCTCGCGCCTGCCGGAGCCGGTCTTCACCCCGACGACGAAGGCGGCCGTCGGCGAGCACGACGAGTTCGTGACGCTGGACGAGGTGCGCGACCAGATCGGCAAGGACCTGGCCGACGAGCTGCGCGACCTGACCCTGCGCGTGTACTCCCGCGGCGCGGCGCTGGCCGCCGAGCGCGGCATCGTGGTGGCCGACACGAAGCTGGAGTTCGGCCGCACCCCGGACGGCACGCTGGTCCTGGGGGACGAGGTGCTGACCCCGGATTCGTCCCGCTTCTGGCCGCTGGACCGGTGGGAGCCGGGCCGCACGCAGTTCTCGTTCGACAAGCAGCAGGTGCGCGACTGGTCGCTGTCGAGCGGCTGGAACAAGACCGCTCCCGGCCCGCAGATCCCGGACGAGGTGGTGGCCCTGACGCGGGCCCGCTACATCGAGGTGTACGAGCGCCTGACCGGCACGTCCTGGTAGCCCTCGCGCGGCGCTCGCCGGCTGTCCGACATGTCGGGCGCTGGCGCGCCACGACATGTCGGATTTATCCCCTGCCGGGCGACAAATCCGGTACCCGCGCCCTGCGGTCCGTCGGCGCCGGGGCGTCGGCGACGGTTCCCTCCGGGATCATGCGAGACCGCGCGCGACAAATCGGACATCCCATGATCCGGGAGCGATAAGGTCGCCCGGGCGTGCCTGCCCGGACTCGCGCGCAGGTCGGCCGGGCGTGCCCGCCCGGACTCGCGCGCAGGTCGGCCGGGCGTGCCCGCCCGGACTCGCGCGAAGCGCGGAAGAACGCCGGCGGTGCGGCGCTGCGGCTGCGCGGTTAACGCTCCCGGATCATGGCAATGCCCGATTTGTCCCGGCCGCGCAAATCCATGATCCAGGGGCGAAACCGTCGCTTGCGCGCAGCCCGAACGCGACCGCTCCGTTCGGGTGCGCAAAAACGAGCCGCGCGGCCGAGTCAGCCGAGCGGGGGCTCGTCGCCGCGGGTGTGCTCGGCCAGGAACCGCTCCAGCTCGGCCCCGATCTCGTCCGCCGTCGGCAGCGGCGCCGGCGAGTCGGCCAGCAGGTTGGTGTTGCCGGCCCGGCCGCGGGTGAAGGCGTCGTACTGCTCCTCGAGCGCCCGCACCAGCGAGGCCGCCTCGTCGGCCTGCGCGATCTGCACGTCGATCTCCGCGCGCACCGTGTCCGCCGCCGCGTGCAGCTCCTCCAGCGGGACCCGCAGCCCGGTGGCGTCGGCCAGGCAGGTGAGCAGCTTCTCGGCCGCCGCCGGGAACTCCGCCTGCGCCACGTAATGCGGCACGTGTACCGCAAAGCCGAACGCGTCCCGATCCTGCTGGCCGATGCGGTACTCGAGGAGGTTGGCGACGCTGCCGGGAACCTGGACGCGCTGCAGCCAGGGCTCGAAGCCGGCGATGAGGTCGCGGCTGGTGCCGTGGGCGGTCACGCCGGTCGGGCGGGTGTGCGGGACGGCCATCGGAATGGCGGTGAGGCCGACCGTGGCGCGCACGTCGAAGCGCTCGATCAGCTCGAGGACCGCGGCCGTGAACCGCTCCCACTGCAGGTCCGGCTCCGGGCCGTCGAGCAGCAGGAACTCGGTGCCGTTGGCGTCACGCAGCACGCGCAGCAGCAGCTGGGGCTGCTCGTAGTGCTCCCAGTGGTCCTCGACGAACAGCATCGCCGGGCGGCGGCCGCGGTAGTCGTAGACCTGGTCGATGTCGAACGTGGCGACCGTGCGCGGCGACCCGACGGCCAGCAGGTGCTCGCGGGCGAGACGACTGGCGTTGCCGGCGTCGACGAAGCCCGTCAGCGCGTGCACGAGCACCGGCCGGGCCGGCGCCGGCAGGTCGTCCGTGAGCTCGTAAAGTTCGCTGGGGTTCAGCACCGCGACGAGTCCTTCCCTCTGTTTAGTCCTGCAACCCTTCGGTACGCCCGATCATTCCATCCGGCCGATTCCGCCCGACGCCGCCCAGGGATTGGTGAGGATCGCGTAGACCAGCTCGTCCACGGCCGGCGTCAGCGAGGTGAACGACGGGCCGGCGCCGGTGTACGGGTCCGAGACCTGCAGCATCATCTCGTGCACGCCGCCGACGAGGGCGATCGCGAGCAGCGGCGACAGCGCCGGGATGGCCGGGTCGGCCGCGCGCGCCTCCTCCACCACCTCGACCAGCGCGTCGGCGAAGCGGCGCTGCATCTGCTGGCGCAGCCGGAACGCCTTCGGGCCGGCCGCCTGGATCTCGACCAGCAGCGTGCGGGTCACCGCGGGCATGCTCTCCAGCGCGGTGAGGTACGCCGTCACGCCGCCGTTGATCAGTTCCTTCCACCCTTCTCGGCCTTCTCCGGTCTGGCCGCCCGCGCCGGCCGCGGTGCGCACCACGGCCAGCAGCTGCTCGCAGCCCTGCTCGTACAGGGCCATGAGGCAGGCTTCCTTGTCGGCGAAGTGCTCGTAGAACGTGCGCTTCGACACCCGCGCGTGCATGACGATGTCGGCGATCGTCGTCGCCGCGTAGCCCTTCCCGGCGATCGCCTCGGCCAGACCGCCCGTGAGGTCCTGCCGCAGCTCCTCGGCGGTCCTGGTGCTCGTCATGCGGCTGCCTCGACCTTTCGCGAGAATGTCTACGGGTGTTAGTTTGCCTGGTACTGAACGGTACCGCCGATGGGAGGCCCCGATGAGGCGAAGCTTGTCCGGTCAGGTGGTGCTTATCACGGGGGCCGCACGCGGCATCGGCGAGCACACGGCCCGCCACGCCGCCGCCCGCGGTGCCAGGCTCGCCCTCGTCGGCCTCGAGCCCGAGCGGCTGCGCGATCTCGCCGACGAGATCGGGGCCGTCCGGTTCGCGGCCGACGTGACCGACCAGGCCAGTATGGCGGCCGCGGTTGAAGGCGTGCTCGAGGCCTATGGCCGCATCGATGCCGTCGTGGCCAACGCGGGCGTCGCCAGCCGCGGGACGATCGCCACCGGCGACGTCGAGGCGCTGGTCCGCACCGTCGAGGTGAACCTCATCGGGGTCATGCGCACCGCCGCCGCGTGCCTGCCGCACCTCATCACCGCCCGCGGGTACCTGCTCATCGTCGCCTCGGCCGCGTCCTTCGCGGCGCTGCCGGGCATGGCGCCGTACTGCGCGTCGAAGGCCGGCGTCGAGCACTTCGGCAACGCCCTGCGCCTCGAGGTCGCCCACCACGGCGTCGACGTCGGCATCGCGCACCCGTCGTGGATCGACACCGACCTCGTCCGCGACGCCAAGGACGACCTGCCGGCGTTCAAGGACACGCTGCACCGCCTGCCGCCGCCGCTGGGCTCGACGACCTCCGTCGACCGCTGCGCCGCGGCGTTCGTCGACGCGCTGGAGCGCCGCCGCCGCAAGGTGTTCGTGCCCCGCAGCGTCATGATGGTGTACTGGCTGAGGACCTTCCTCAACAGCCGCCCGGCCCAGGCCGCGGTGGCCTCGCAGGCCCGCCGCAGCGTGCCACTCATGGAGGAGCAGGTCCGCACGCTCGGCCGCGGCTTCGGCGCGCACACCGCCGCGGCGCTGCCCAAGCCCGCCTCGGCGCCCGCGCCCTCGCCCGGGTTCATCGCGGACCGCTATCACCGGTAGCCGGCCGAGTGCGGCAGACTACGGAGATGCCGACGGACGCGCCCCGACCGCCGATCTGGGCGCGCCCGGAGCCGAGCGCCCGGGCGCCCCGCTTCAGCCGTGAGCGCATCGCCGCCGCGGCGCTCGAGATCGCCGACGCCGACGGGATCGAGGCCGTCTCGATGCGCAACGTGGCCGCGCGGCTCGGCGCCGGGACGATGACGCTGTACAACTACGTGGAGACGAAGGACGAGCTGTTCGCCCTCATGGACGACGCCCTCATGGCCGAGGCCGTGGTCCCCGACGGCGAGCTGCCCGCCGGCTGGCGCGAGGCGACGGCGGTGATCGCCCGGCGGACGTGGGCGGTCCTGACCCGCCATCCGTGGGCCATCTCGCTGCGGCAGGGCCCGGCGCTCGGCCCGAACGCGATGTACCACTTCGAACAGAGCCTGGCCGCGCTCTCCGGCACCGGCCTGAGCGTCGCCGCCCGCTTCGACGTCCTCGCCACCGTCGACGCCTACGTGTTCGGCAGCGCCCTGCGCGCGGCCGATGCGCGCGGCGGCGCCGAGACCGAGCGCGCGGACGTCGAGGCCCTCATCGCGTACGGCATGCAGCAGCTCGCCACCGGCCGGTTCCCGAACGCGGCGGACCTGCTCGGCGGCCGCGACCCGCGCGACGCCGACGTCGCCGGCCCGCCCACCGACCCGGCCGGCGTCGCGGCCCAGTTCGAGCGCGGCCTCCAGGCGGTCCTCGACGGGATCGCCGGCTGGATGTAGCTCAGGCCTGCCGCGACTCGTGCACGAGGATCGCGACCTGCACCCGGTTGGTGCACCCGAGCTTGCCCAGGATCCGCGACACGTACGTCTTCACGGTCGCCACGCTCATGTGTACGGCCGCGCTGATCTCCGCGTTGGAGCGCCCCTCGGCCACGGCGTCGGCGACGTCGCGCTCCCGCGGCGTCAGCACGGCGAGCGTGCGCCGGGCCGCCTCGCCGCGGTCCTCGCCGGCGACGTGCGCGATGAGCTGCCGGACCACCGAGGGGGAGAGGGTCTGCTCGCCGGTGGCCACCCGGCGTACCGCATCCAGGATCGCCAGCGGCGGCGTGTCCTTGAGCAGGAACCCGTGTGCCCCCAGCCGCAGCGCGCGCAGCACGTGCTCGTCGCTGTCGAACGTCGTGAGCACGATGACCCGCGCGTTGTCGGCCTGCAGCCGCTCGAGCGCGGCGAGTCCGTCCAGGCGCGGCATGCGGATGTCCAGCAGTACCACGTCGGGCCGCTCGGCCCGCACCATGCGCACCGCCTGGGCCCCGTCGGCCGCCTCGCCCACGATCTCGATGTCGGGATCCCCGCCGAGCACCATGCTCAGCCCGGCCCGCACCAGCGCGTCGTCGTCGGCGACGACGACCCGGATCACCGCTCCCACGGCAGCCAGGCCTCCAGCGTGAAGCGTGTTCCTTCAGCGGTACGCCGGGGTCCGTGCCGCATCCGCCCGCCGGCCAGCGCCACGCGCTCGGCCAGCCCGACGAGCCCCGAGCGCGACCCCGGCAGCCCCGCCGCCACCGGCCCCGACGGCAGCGGATTGCTCAGCCGCACGTACAGCCGGTCCGGCTCCTCCTCGCACCGCCGCATCACCACCGACACCTCCAGCCCCGGCGCGTGCTTGCGCGCGTTGGTCAGCCCCTCCTGCACCAGCCGGAACGCCGTCCGGTTCACCGCCGGCGCGAGCGTCGCGGGCTCCTCGACCCCGTTGTCCAGCCGCACCGCCGTCCCCGCCCCGCGCGCCTCGTCCACCAGCTCGCCGAGGTCCGCGAGATCCTGCCGCGGTCGCAGGTCGTCGTCCGCGCTGGTTCGCAGTACACCCAGAATCTCCCGCAGTTCCTCCATCGCCTGGTGCGCGCTGGCCCGGATCGTCGCGCCCGCCGCCGCCACCTGCGCCCGGCTGAGGTCACCCCGGATCTCCAGCGCCCCCGCGTGCAGGCTGATCAGCGAGATCCGGTGCGCGAGCACGTCGTGCATCTCCCGCGCGATCCGCTGCCGCTCGAGCCCGCGCAGCACCTCGGCCCGCTGCCGTCCATCCTCCTCGGCCCGCACGGCCCGCTCCCGCAGCGAGGCGATGAGCTCCCGCCGCGCGCGCACCGCGCTGCCCCACCCCACCACGATCGCCATCAGCGCGAGCCCCAGCCCGGTCGCCCCGACGACCTGCAGGTCGGGATCGGGGTACCGCACGCTGAACGGAATCTGCACCACGACGTGCGCCGCCGCCACCCACAGCGCCGTGCGCAGCGGCCGGTGCACGGCCACGGTGAACACGGCGATGGCCGCCGCCCCGCCCGCCAGGTCGGTGATCGCCACCGGAACCAGCATCAGCAGCGCCACCGCGACGGGGTACCTCCGCCGCCACCACAGCAACACGAACGCCGGCACGGCGACGGCGACCGACACGAGCAGCCGCTCGTCGGAGATGATCCCGCTGTCGAGCGCCGCGGCCGCCGCCATCAGCGCCACGAGCACGCTGATGACCGTGCCCGCAACATCGACGGCGAGGTTGCGCACCCGCCTCACGGCTTCACCAACGGCCGCCAGTACTGCACCTTGTCGCCGTCGCGCACCGTGTACCCGAGCTTCTGCACCTCGTCCCGCAGCTCCGCCGCGTCGGCGCCGCCGCCCCCTTCCAGCGCCTTCGCCCGCGCCGCGAGCAGCGCATTGACGGACCCCGGCAGGTCCGGCAGGTCGGGCACCCACCGCCGAAACAGCCCGTCGTACGGATCCTCATCCACCCACGGATACCCGTGCGCCGCGAAAGCTTTGCGAACCCGCGGCCGCTCGGCGTTCTCGAGCCGATCCCGCACCACCTGCCGTGACTCCCGGTCAAGCACCACGAGCTGCCGCCCTTCCACGAAGACGGCATCGACATCGCTCTTCGCCACGGTACGCCGGGAGTCCCCCTTCTCCACCACCAGCCCTTCGTCGCCGACGATCACCCGCAGGGCCTCGTGCACCGCGATGAACCCGATCGCGGCCCCCAGCAACGCCCCACACGCGACCGCACCCGCCAGCCCCCAGCCGCCGTCGAGCCGCTCGACCAACCGAAGCGGCCCCCCGAACGGCGCCCACCGCAGCTGCAGCACCCACCGCGCGACCGCCGGCAGCGCCCATCCGATCAGCCCGCCCAGGAGCGGAAACCCGCCGAGGACAACCACCCGATCGGAGCGCGAAAGCCCAAGCACGTGATCCGCCATGCCTCTCACGCTAGGCACCCCACCGCGCCCCGGACAGTCGCCAAAAGTCGTCTGTGCTGCCGGCGAGCTCCCCTCCACCCGGGCCCCCCTCCGCGCGGCAGGTGCGCTTGTCGCATGGCGCGGCATGGCGGTGCCTGTCTCGCGGCGCGAACGGCGCGGTCGTCCCGGTGCGACCCGTTGTCCGGCACCGGGCGGTGCGGCGCTTGCAGCTCGGCGGGTCGGTGCTTGTCGAACGGCGCGAACGGCGTGGTCGTGCCGGTGCCGGTGCGTCGGCTGGCATCGGCCGTGGCGGTGCTTGCGGCACGGCGGGTCGGTGCTTGTCGCGCGGCGCGAACGGCGTGGTCGTGCCGGTGCCGGCCCGTCGGCCGGCACCGGGCGTGGCGGTGCCTGTCGCGCGGCGCCAACGGTGCGGTGCCGGTGCGTCGGCCGGCACCGGGCGGGGGCGGGCTTCAACGGAAGGGCAGGCGCTACCGGCCGCGGCTGGTGGGGTTGGGCGTGTCGGTGATGTGGACGGCCTCGATCCAAGCCGGCGGAAGCGGCGGCCGCTCGCCCACCAGCCCCGCGATCAGCCGGCAGCCGGTCGGCTCTTCCGGCCACGGGGTCAGGCCGTCGGTGAGGACGACGATGATGTTCGGCGGCTCGGCGGCCGCGCGGGCGCGCGCGATGCCGACGCGCATGTCGGTGCCGCCGCCCCCGCTCAGCTGGACCTGGTCGGCGGTCGTGACGCGGGTGACGGCGTGCACGTCGGCGTCGCAGGCCAGCACCGTCACCCGGTTGCCGCGGATGCCGACCGCGCGCAGCACGCCGGTCACCTCGGCCAGCGCGGCGCCCAGCTCCTCGGTGCCCATCGAGCCCGAGGTGTCGACGACGATCGCGACGCGCGGCAGTGGACGGCGCAGGCTCGGAAGCACCACGCGGGGGAGGGCGGCGCCGCGGCGGCCCGGGCGGGCGTAGGTGTAGTCGACCGCACCGCTGGCCCACACGACCGCCTGTCGCAGCGCGCCGGTGAGCAGGCGGCGCCAGTCGACGACCGGCTCGGCGATCTGGTCCGCCCAGCGCTGCCAGCCGGCCGGCACGTCGCCGCGCGAGCGCGCGTGCGCCCGGATCGCGTCCGCCGTCGACCGCCGGATGGCGTCCGCCTCGATCGGGCTCACCTCCGGTGCGCCGCCGCCCGCGAGCTCGCCCGGCACCGGCACCCCGTGGGCGCCGGAGCCGCACTGGACGTGCATCGCGGCCGTGGGGGGAATGCCCTGCAGATACTCCTCGAACAACCGCCCCGCCGGCAGCCCGAACGTCTTCGGCTCGACCCGGCTGGCCGGCAGCGTGAGCCGATCCGCGACCAGGTCGTCGTTGATCTCGCAGTCCTGGGCGAGATTGACCCGGTAGTGATCCGAGCGGTCGGCGTGCGTCAGCCGGTCGGCCCGGCCGTGGTGGTCGCGCAGCAGGTGCGCGACCTCGTGGATCCAGACCCCGGCGAGCTCCTCGACGGGGTGCGCCGAAACGAAGTCCGGGTTGACGTAGAGGCGCCAGTGCCGGTCGACGCCCATGCTGCCGAGGTGCCAGGACGGCACGACGGACAGCGCATAGAGCGCCGAGGCCAGGTAGGGCCGCGCCGTCGCCGCCCGGTAGCGCGCCGCCAGCAGCCGGGTCCGATCGAGCTCGCGAGCCGCCGGGCCCCGCGCGAGGGCCGGTCCGGGCGGGCGGTCGGTCGCGGTCATCGCATCGCGCCCGACAGCCGGAGAATGTCGACGAACGCGTCGACCGTGGGCGGCACCGGCCAGGTCTTCTCCCGCATGGCCGCCAGGTCGGCCGCCGCCCGCGCCGCCACGTCCGGCACGCCCGCCTCGACCGCCTTGGCGAGCACGGTCCAGGCGGCCTCCCAGCGAGGGCGGGTCGTGTCCGACTGCACGGCCGAGACCACCGCCGTGAGGAAGGCGAGCTGGCGGTCCCCGCGCTCCGGCAGCGCGAACGCCTCCGGGTTGGCCAGCACGCGGTTGGGGTCGGGCAGGTCGAGCTCGTCGAGGTAGTTGATGAGCTCCAGGCCGGCGCCGTCGCCGATGGCGCCGATGACGGCCGTCGACAGGGCCTCGCGGGACGCGTCGCTGGCCAGGGCGAACGTGAGCAGGCGCAGGGCCATCTCCCAGGTGCGGGGGGAGGGCCAGGCGCCGCCGCGGGACTCGGCGTCGGACGGGAGGTGGTGGGTGAGGCCGGGGCGGGCCGTGAGGAAGCCGGACAGGGTGCCGCGGGCGCGGGCGAGCGCGGAGCCGGCGCGGCGCGGGTCGATGCGCGGGATGTCCGCCGTCGGCCAGGTGCCGGCGAGGCCGCGGGCGACCACCGCCGGGTCGTGGGTCCAGTGCAGGTGCACGAAGCGGTTGGCCAGGGGCGGGCTCAGGTGCCAGCCGTCGGCGGCGCTCGCCGGGGGGTTGGCGGCGGCCACGACGCGGACGCCGGGCGGAAGCTCGAGGCTGCCGACGCGGCGCTCGAGCACGACCCGCAGCAGGGCCGCCTGCACGGCGGGCGGGGCCGAGGACAGCTCGTCGAAGAAGATGAGGCCGACGCCCTGGCGGGTCAGGCGGATCGCCCAGTCCGGCGGGGCCATCGGCACGCCCTGGGTGGCGGGGTCGTCGCCGACGACGGGCAGGCCGGCGAAGTCGGAGGGCTCGTGGATGCTCGCGATGACGGTCTCCATCGGCACTTCGAGGCGGTCGGCCAGCTGCTGCAGCGCCGCCGACTTGCCGATGCCGGGCTCGCCCCACAGCAGCACCGGCAGGTTGGCCGACACGGCCAGGGCGAGGGCCTCGAGCTGCACGTTGTCGCGCCGCTCGACCCGGGTCGCGCGGGTCGCCGCGAGCAGCTCGTCGGCCGCGGCCAGCAAGGTCAATGCCTCCGTCATGCCGCCGAGAGTAGCCGCGGGGTCTGACAAAAAACGTCAGGGCCTGAGCGGATCGAGCAAGGCCAGATCGGGGCGGTGACGGCGGTAGTCGTCGACCAGGGTGTCGCCGATGTCGTCCGCGACGTCGGTGCGCGCGCCCGCATCGATCAGCGACCGCACCAGGGCCACGGAAGCGTTGCCGTGTATGGCGGTGTGGAGCGCGGTGCGGCCCCGCCGGTCGCGGGCGTCGACGTCCAGGCCGGCCGCGAGCAGCCGGGAAAGCAGCTCCGGCAGGAAATGCAGCAGGGTACGCCCGTGCGGATCCCGGGCCAGGGGGTCGACCCCGGCGTCGAGCAGCCGCAGTACGCCGGCCAGGTCGCCGTGCTGGGCCCGCAGCATCAGGTCGCGGCGCTGCTCCTCCAGGCGCCGGGGCAGCCGCGCCGAGCGGTCCCGCCAGGCCTGCGCGGCGGCGAAGCAGCCCTGCAGCTGCCCGCCGAGCGCCAGCAGCGTCTCCTCGCGCCGCCGCTCGTCGTCGGAGTGGGGCACGGTCAGGCGGCCGCCGGACCAGCCGAGCTCGTGCCACTCGCCGCGGCACCGCACCCGCACCGGGCCGTCCCACGGGTCCGCGCCGGCGTACGACGATCCGCTCCAGAACGGCGCCAGCACCGGCCCGACCAGCGGATGCAGCTGCGCGGGGGAGAGGACGCCGAAGCGCAGCAGGTGCAGGTCGATCGGGCGCAGGTACTCCGCGACCGGCACCCGGTCCGGCGGCCGCGACCCGTTGTAGCCCATCGCCTTCGTCCACTCGCCGAACGGCCGGTCGGTCTGCAGGTCGTGCACCCGCAGCTCGCCGTAGTGGGAGACGTCGAACGACGCCGTCGGCCCGCCCCGCTCCCGCGCGGCGGCCAGCAGGCACGACGGGTCGGCGTCCAGCCGGACGAAGGAGAAGAGGAGCTGCCGGTTGCGGAACAACGCGTGCCGGTCGCCGGCCTCCTCGCTCGGCGGCGGGATCTCCACGCCCGCCGCGGCCCACGCCTCCAGGACCCGGCCGGCGTCCTGCAGCCGCAGCATCTCCAGCGCGCGCGGCCCGCTCACGGCGCCGGCGAGCTCGCCGGTGCGCCGGGCGTCCCAGAGGTACCGCCGGTGGGTCCAGTCCTCGACGGCGAAGCGCCCGTCGTCGAGCGAGTCGAGCACGACCAGCGTCAGCAGCTGCGGGCCCGGCCCGACCCGCGGCGTCTGCATCACCAGGGCGGCGTCACCGCGCTGCACCAGCACGACGCGGCGCCGGGGCGAGAGCGTCGTGTCACCGCGGGCCACGTTGCGGGGCAGGTGCCAGCGCACGAGGTCGGGCGCCAGGAACTGCAGATCGTCGGCGAACCGCGCCAGCTGCGCCGGGCTCGCCTCGATCCGCACGCCGGCCTCGGCGCAGGCGGCCCGCCAGCCGCCGGCCAAGCGGGCCTCGGTGGCCGCCGCGATCATGGCCGGCGGCACGGCGTGGCGCCGGACCCGCCGCCACGCCCCGAGGGCGGCCGGCGGGACGAGGGCACTCACCGGTACACACTCACGATCTCGCTGGCCAAGGGCGGCTCGCCGCCGGGCAGCAGCTCGGCGAGGGCCCGCCTGACGCGCCGCGGCACGTCGGGGCCGAGCGTGAGGCGCCGCAGCGCCGCCCGGCCGGTCTGCCCGTCGGGCTGCAGCGTGCCCAGCGGGAACCGTTCGGTGCCGGCCACGCCCGCGGGGTCGTCCAGCCGCGCCAGCAGCGGCTCGAGGAGCGTCAGATCCGCCGGCGGTACCGCGGGCGCCGCCACCACCGGACAAGCGATCTCTACCAATGCACCACCCGATAGTCCTTGAGGAAGACGCCGTGCACCCGGTCGCCGTGCACGCCGCGCACGATCGGGTCGTAGACGCGCGCGGCGCCGTCGACGACGTCGAGGGGCACCCGGAAGCCCCGCGCGCGCAGCCCGTCGCGCGCCGGCTGCGGCCGCTCGTCGGTGACCCACCCGGTGTCGACGCTGGTCACGTGGATGCCCTCGGCCGCGTACTGCTCGGCGATGGTCCGGGTCAGCATGTTCAGGCCGGCCTTGGCCATGTTGGTGTGCGGGTGGTTGGGCGTCTTGCGCTCGCGGCTGAAGCTGCCCTCCATCGCCGAGACGTTGACGACGTACCGGTCGGGGAACGGCGAGGCGCGCAGCAGCGGCCGCAGGCGCCCGGTCAGCAGGAACGGCAAGCCGATCTTGATGCGGCCGCCGGTGACGAGCGCCCGCCGGCCGGTGAGGTCGCAGCGGGCGGTGCGCCGGGCGCCGTTGCCGGCCGCGCACCCCGCGCACATCTGCGGGTAGTCCAGCGGTACCGCGCGATAGGGCGACTTGCAGACGTAGCAGCGACGTTGGCGTACCAGATCCGGATCATCGGCCGCGGGCGCGCTCAGCAGGCGTCGGTCGTGCTCGCTCGACGCCCGGCGACGGGCCGTTCGCTGCTGTTTTTTCTGCCGTTTGTACGCCCGGTCGACCGCGGCCCGCACCGTCCGCGCCCGCTCGTCGCCGGGCTCCGCGTCGCCGACGGCGGCGAGGACGCGCAGGCACGCCTCGACGTCGGCGGGGTCCAGCGGCACCGCAGTATGGTAACCAGCCTCGAGAGGGGCGGACCGGCCGGAATCGAACCGGCGTCCTCGCGGAGTATGGGTCCGCGCGCGACGACCTCTGCGCTACGGCCCGCCGGTCGCGCAGCCTACCGCGACGAGGCCGGTCGGAATCGAACCGACGTCCTCCAGCCTGATGCGCCGGCGCGACGACCTCTGCGCTACGACCTCGCCGGCGCGAAGCTTACCGGCCGGACCCGGGGCTGATAGAGCTGGTGCAGCACAAACGTGTTGCCGTCGGGGTCGGAGAAGCTCGTGATCCTCGAGAACGGGCCCTCCTCGATCGGCGAGTCGAAGATGATGCCGCGCTCGGCGAGCTCCGCGTAGGTCTTCTCAATGTCGTCGGTGTCCAGCACGATGCCGCGCAGCGAGCCGGCGGGCATCGACTCGAACCACGTGACGAGCGTGAAGGACGTCTGGCCGTGCTTGGGCGCGACCTCGACCCAGCGGCGGTCGCCCTCGTCGTTGTCGCTGACCAGCACCCAGTCCAGCGCGTTGACGTAGAAGTCGCGGGCGCGGTCCTGGTCGGTCACGGGGATGGACACGATCTGCACGTGGTCGATGGGCATGGCCGGCTCCTCGCAACGTCGCGGCACCTTTTCCGCACGGTACCGCGGCTGACCAGGAGTTCTACGGCGATCCCTACAATTGCACCCATTCTGTGCGCAGCGGCACGAATGCCCCCTCGACCAGGGGTTCGCAGCGCAGCCGGACCGGCCCGGCGGCCACGCCATCGACCCGGAAGCGCCCCTCGTCGTCGGCGGCCGTCTCGTGCGACCCGCCCGGCGACTCGACCACGACCTTGGCCGGCACCACCGGCGCGAGCTCGCCGACGACGTCGACGGCGCCGGCCCGCGGGGTCACCTGGACGTCGATCGTCAGCGCACCGCCGAGGAACGTGAGCACCCGGGGCGTGCCGCCGCGCACGGCGATGAGCCGGTCCAGCGAGTCGCGGACCAGCTCGGCCAGCGCCGCGTCCGGGTCGCGCCACGCCAGGCTCGCCCGGGCGGCGGCCAGGACGTTGGGCGGCACCGGGTCGTGACGACCGGCGATCTCACGCAATGAGCTCAGCACCTCTTCCTCCCCGATCATCGGGTCGGCCCTGCCCAGCAGCAGCGGGTCATATCGAAGCCGCCAATCGTCGGCGCAGCGTGCCCAGGCAGCGCTTGCGCGTCGGTCCAATGCTGCCGATCGGCACGTCGAGCGCGGCCGACACCTCGGCGTAGCTCGGCGGCGGATCGGCGATGAGCACCCGCAGCAGCTGCTGGCACTGGCCGGACAGCGCGCGGAACTCCTGCCAGAGCATGGCGTCGCGCTCGTCGCGCAGCATGCCCGCGTCGGGCTCGTCCTCGACCGGGGCGAGGCCGATCTGCACCCCGAGGTGGCCGACGAAGTCGCCGGCCGAGCCCGCGGGGACGTCGCGCCCGCCCTTGCGCAGCAGCGCGATCGCCTCGCGCCGGGCGGTCGTGGCGAGCCACGAGCCGAGCTTGTCGGCGTCGCGCACGTCGTCGACGTGCTCGACCAGGCGCAGCCAGGTCGCCTGGCTCACGTCGGCGGCGTCGGACTGGCCGAGGGAGAAGCTGCGCGCCACCGACCACACGAGGTTGGCGTACCTGTCCACAATGGACTCCCACGCCTGCTGGTCGCCGGCCGCGGCCGCCCGCAGAAGTGCCGCGTTTGCGTGCTCATCGGGACTTTCGGGGTCGGCCATGGCTCCGAAGACTAGCATCGCGCCACCCGGGCACCGGGGTGCGGCGACCAGCGCGCCGCACCCCGTCACCCCCCTCCCCCTGGTGGGTTGCATGGCCTACGCCACCCCCGCGTAGCGGCCGTACTTCAGCGTCGCCCCGCCGACGACCGCCTCCGCCGCGAGCCGGGCGGACCCCACCGCCGGCAGCGCGTCGGCGATCGCCGCGGCCACGAACGGGGCGGCGAAGGACGTGCCGCTCCAGCGTGCCCAGCCGTCCGGGAACTGCTCGTGGTACACGTACGGCCCCAGCACATCCGCGCCCGGCGCCGCGAGCGTGATCCACGGTCCGGTGTTGCTCCAGTCGCAGATGCGCCGGCCGTCGTGGGCGGCGACCGCGACGATGCGCCGCCGCCACGGCGCGCTCGTCCCGGCGTACGCGGCCGGCCAGAACGGCCGGTCGTGCTGCCCGTCGTTGCCGGCCGCCGCCACGACCACCCGGTCGCTGCTGCCGAACAGCCCCGTAAGGGCCGCCGTGAGCAGGACCGGAGGCCGGTCGTCGAGCGTGTATCCCCCCAGCGAGAGGCTGATGATCGGCTCGTCCCCCGCCTGCCGGAGCGCCGCGACCAGGTCGCTCTCCCGGCAGACCCCGAACGGGTCGACGACCCGCACCACTCTCGGCTGTACGCGCCGCGACCGGCCCAGCATCACCCCGGCGACGAAGTTCCCGTGGCCCGCTTCGCCGTCTCGTACCCCGTCGTCGTCGACGTCCGGCTCGAAGTCCTCGGTGGCGTACCGGTCCTTCGGCAGCGGGCCGTTGAGCCAGATGCCGGTGTCGAGCACCAGCACGCCCACGCCGCCGGATCCGTCCGCCGCCGGCAGGGTGCCGGGCGGCGCCGGGCGTGGCGGCCCGTACGCGCCGGCGTGCTCGAACGGCGTCGACACGAACACGTGGTTGGGCCCGGCGGCCACCCGCGGATCGCCGGCCGCCTCCGCCTGTACCCGCACGCGCCGAGCGGCGCGGGCGACGTCGAGGCCCGGCAGCCGGACCCGCCGGAACCCGGCCGGGACATCCCCCTCCTCCTCGATGTCCCGGTCGGAGAAGCCCTGCTCCGCGAACGCCTGGCGCGCCGTGGCGAAGTGCTCGTCGAGCACCACCAGCTCGTCGGCGACGAACCGTACCGGCGTGCCGTCCGTCCGGTCCTCGCGGCGTACCCACGCCAGCCCGGCCAGGCGCCGGGCACGGCGGGAGCGCCACTCGTCCGAGCGGGCGTCCGGGGCCATGGGTGCTCCTCCTCTTCACGCGTTCTGTAGTACTGGAGGGGGCGAGTCGCGTTCCTGATACATGACCCCCGCTGTTTTCTGTCGTACCCCCACGGCATGATGAGCGCCGTGGCGAGCATCGATCAGCAGACGGTGACCCGAGAGCTCACCGTGCTCGAGGTGACCAGCGGCGACAAGAAGGCGATCGTCCGGCCCGACGACACGGTGACGATCGGTCGCGACGCCGCCAACGACCTGGTGGTCGAGGGCAACCTGATCTCCCGGCGGCACGCCGAGGTGATCTGGAACGACGACGGCTGGTTCCTGCGCGACCTCGACAGCCGCAACGGCACGTTCGTCGCGGGGGAGAAGGCGGCGTTCGTCGCCGCGACCGACGGCGGCGAGGTCCACCTCGGCGGCGTCGAGGGCCCGGCCGTGCACTTCAAGGTCGTCACGATCACCGAGCAGATCCCGGTCCAGCCCTCGCCGCCGCAGCAGCGGGAGGCCACCCAGCACGAGGTCGGCGCCGACCGCATCCGCCTCGGCCGCGGCGACGACAACGACATCGTCCTGGGCGACCTGCGCGCCTCCCGCAACCACGCCGAGCTGCGCCGCACCCCGACCGGCGGCTTCGAGGTCGTCGACCTGGGCAGCCGCAACGGCACGTTCCACAACGGCAAGCAGGTCACCCGCCAGGACATGGCGGCCGGCGACCTCATCTCCATCGGCCGCCACGAGTTCATCTTCGACGGCGCCAAGCTGCACGAGTTCGAGGACGCTGGCCCGTCCTCGCTCATCGCCGACGACCTCACCGTGCGGATCAAGGACGCGGTCCTGCTCGACGACGTCAGCTTCGCCCTGGCCGAGGGCAGCCTGCTCGCCGTCATCGGCCCGTCCGGCTGCGGCAAGTCCACGCTCGTCAAGGCCGTCGCCGGCCTGCGCCCCGCCACCCAGGGCACGGTCCGCTATGACGGCCGCGACCTCTACCACGACTACGCCGAGCTGCGCTACCGCATCGGCATGGTCCCGCAGGACGACGTGCTGCACCGCCAGCTCACCGTCCGCCGCGCCCTGCGCTTCGCCGCCGCCCTGCGCTTCGCCGACGACGTCCCGCGCAAGGAGCGCCGCGCCCGCGTCACCGACGTCCTCAAGACGCTCAACCTCACCGAGCGCGCCAAGCAGCGCATCGACAGCCTCTCCGGCGGCCAGCGCAAACGGGTCTCGGTCGCCCTGGAGCTGCTCACCGAGCCCTCACTGCTCTTCCTCGACGAGCCCACGTCCGGCCTTGACCCGGCCCTGGACAAGGAGGTCATGGAGGAGCTGCGCGAGCTCGCCGACAAGGGCCGCACGGTCGCCGTCGTCACCCACAACGTGATGCACCTCGACCTCACCGACCGCGTCCTGGTCCTCACGGTCGGCGGCCGCATGGGCTACTTCGGCCCGCCCGGCGAGGTCCTGGAGTTCTTCGGCGCCGAGGACTACGCGGAGGTCTTCCGCGAGGTCACCAACAACGCGGAGCACTGGGTCCGGCGTTACCGCTCGTCGGAGCACTACACGCGCTACGTCACCGACCAGATCGCGGAGGCGCCGCCCCCGAAGCCGGAGGCGGTCGAGCGCGTCTCGGCGTCCGTCCCGGTCGTCCCGCGCCAGGCTGCCGCGCCCGTCGCTCCGGGCGAGGCGACGGCGGAGCAGGAGATGCCCGCGCGGCCCGCGCCGGCCACGGTCGACCTGCCGGCCGCCGGGTCCGCCCCGACTTCGTCGCCCGCGAAGCCCGGATCGGCGGTCGGCCGGGCCCGGGTCCGCCTGGGCGGGGCGTCGCTGCGCAGCCGCGCGCTGCACCCCGCGGCGCCGATCCGCCAGTTCCTCACCCTGTGCCTGCGCATGTTCTGGGTGATCGGCGCCGACCGCGGCCTGAGCGTCTTCATGGTCGGCCTGCCGCTGGCGCTGGCCCTGCTCACCCGCACCGTGCCGGGCGACAACGGCCTGGCGCCGGGCGTGCTGAAGTACAGCCTGGAGGCCCAGCGCCTGCTCGTCGTCCTGGCGGTCGGCGCCTCCTTCCTGGGCACGGCCGCCGCCATCCGCGAGCTGGTGAACGAGTCCACGATCTACAAGCGCGAGCGCGCCGTGGGCCTGTCCGCCGGCGCCTACCTGGCGTCGAAGATCTTCGTCTTCTCCTTGATCATCGTCATCCAGACGACCCTGTTCACCTGGCTCGCGCTGCTCGGCAAAAACCCCCCGAAGGACCCCCTGATCTTCCCGAAGCACTGGCTCGTCGAGATCACGATCCCGGTGACGCTGGTCGCCCTGGCCGCGATGGCCTTCGGCCTGCTGGTGAGCGCCCTGGTGAAGACCACCGAGCAGACCACCCCGGTCCTGGTCGTCGCGGTGATGGCCCAGCTGGTCCTGTCCGGCGGCCTCTTCGAGCTGGGCGGCCAGAAGGTCCTGGAGCAAATCTCCTGGCTCTTCCCAACCCGCTGGGGCCTGGCCGCCGGCGCTTCGACGGTCGACCTGCAGTCGATGATCCCGTTCAAGGACTCCCTGTGGGAGCACACCACGGGCGCGTGGTGGCGCTCGGTCCTGATCCTGCTGTTCCAGATCGTCCTGCTCATCGCCTTGGCCCGCCTCGCCTTGCGCCGCTCGGAGCCCGGCCGCCACTAACCCCCGACACCCCGCCCCGCCCGCTCCGCGCGCCGCCTCTCCTCTCGGCTCCGTTTCGCGCGGCTCGGCTCCGGCTCCGTTTCGCGCGGCTCGGCTCCGCTTCGCGCGGCTCGGCTCGGCTCCGCCGGTTGTCGCCCTGCTCCCGCGGGGCGCCCGCTCCGCCGGTTGGCGTCCCGTTCCTGCGCGGCGCCTCTCGGCGGTTGGCGTCGCGCGGGCGCCCGCTTCGAGTCGGCGGCCTGCTCCGTGCGGCGCCTGCTTCGAGTCGGCGGCGCGCTCCGTGCGGTCGCCTGCTCCCGCGCGGCGGCCCGCTCCAGGATGGTGACCCGGGTCTGGGCGGCGGCCGTTCTCTGGTGGTCGCTGTTCGAGTGGCGGCTTGCTCCGTCAGGCGGCGCGTCGGCCCGTGTGGCCCTTCGGCCCCCGGGCAGGCGATCCGGGCGAGTCCAGCGGGTGCGTGCCGATGATGTCGCGCGCGGCGGCGCCTGGGCTCTACTGGCGGTGGTGATTATCCGATATGTCCGCCACTTCGTGACGGACATATCGGATTTTTCGGTTATGCCGGAGTCTTCGATCGTCGCCGAGGGCGGGGATGTGGGTGGCGGGCGCCGCGTGAACCGTTTGCGCGCGGCGGGGATATTGTTTGCTCGGCTAAGGAAAATCTGGCGAGGGCAACGGAGAAGAGATGTCAGACGCGATCCGGGCCGAGACGGTGTTCATCGGTGAGGAGCAGATCCAGGCGTACCAGGCGCGGCCGGTGGACTCGACGCCCGTGGGCGGGGTTGTGGTCATCCATCATCTGCCGGGGTACGACCAGGCGACGAAGGAGATGGTCCGCAAGTTCGCCGCGAACGGGTACTCGGCGATTTGTCCGAACCTGTTCTGGCGGGAGGCGCCCAACGCGGCGCCCGATGACGCCTCGGCGTTCGTGCGCGGGCAGGGCGGGATCGCTGATGAGCAGATCATTCGCGATGTCGCCACCGCCGCCGCGGCGCTTCGGGGGCTGGACAACGCCAATGGCAAGGTCGGGGTGATCGGGCACTGCTCCGGTGGCCGGCAGGCGCTGCTCGTCTCCACCGCCGTCGACCTCGACGCGGCCGTGGACTGCTACGGGGCGTTCGCGCTGGAGGCGCCGCCCGTCGGGTCGCGGCTCAACGCTGTGTCGATCAAGGACCGGCTCGGCGACGTGCGGTGCCCGGTGCTCGGGCTGTTCGGGGACGACGACAAGTACCCGGCGCCGGACGAGGTGGCGCGGCTGGCCGAGCTGCTGGCCGAGCACGGGAAGAGCTTCGAGCACCACAGCTACGAAGGGGCGGGGCACGGGTTCTTCGCCGTCGACCGGCCCTCGTACCGGCCGCTGGCCGCCGTCGACGGGTGGCAGCGCGTCTTTGCGTTCTTCGAGAAGCATCTGGGGGCCTGACGCATGTGCACGTACGACACCGAGACCGTCGAGATCGAAGGCGCCGGCAAAGGGGCCGCGGGGTGGTTCGACCTCACGCAGGCGGCGGTCTACGTCGATCATCCGCAGCGGGCGCCGTTCGGGCACACGCTGAACATCGACTTCGCCAACCCGGGGCAGGGGCCGGCCGCGCGGGTGGCCGTCGAGCTGACCGAGGAGGCGGCGCTGGCCCTCGTCGCGGCGATCCAGCGGGCGCTGGCCAACGCGCCGGCGGGGCTGGCGAGCGCGAACGCCGCCGCCTGAGAACCTTGCCGGCCGCCGGTCCGGTTTCGGGAAGTGGCGCCAGTCCAGCGGCGGTCCCGGTCCGGCGAGCGATGCCGGTCCGGTTTCGGGAAGTGGCGCCAGTCCAGCGGCGGTCCCGGTCCGGCGAACGAAGCCGGTTCGACCCCCCGGCGCTGGTCCAGCGAACCAGCGCCGGTCCAGCGGGCGGTGCCGGTTCGCCTAAGTGGCGCCGATCCGGCGAAACGGCGCCGGGTCCGAGAAAAGCAGCGCAGCGCGGGGTCGCGCCATTTCGTCGCCCGACGAGGACAATACGATGATATGTCGGATTTATCCGGCCTAGCGAAGCGGCCGGATAAATCCGTTCAAAAGTAAATGTCCGGGTCGGTGGCGGGCGGCGGGAAGTGGACCTTCCGTCGGAGGGGGAGGCGGAGCAGGATCGGGGGATGGGCGTCTATCGCGATACGTACCGGCAGAGTCTCGAGGATCCCGAGTGGTTCTGGCGGGACGCGGCCTCCGGGGTCGACTGGGACCGGATGCCGATGCGTGTGCTGGACGCCGACCGCCCCCCGTTCTACCGATGGTTCCCCGACGCCGAGCTCAACACCTGCTACAACGCCCTGGACCGGCATGTCGTGAACCGGAGAGGCGACACGCTCGCCCTCGTCTATGACAGTCCGGTGACCGGGAGCGTCCGGCGGTACACCTTCCGGCAACTGCTCGACGAGGTCGCCCGCTTTGCGGGGGCGCTGCGCGGGCTCGGCGTCGGGAAGGGCGACCGCGTCGTCATCTACATGGCCATGGTGCCCGAGGCCGTCGTGGCCATGCTCGCGTGCGCGCGGCTCGGGGCCGTGCACTCGGTGGTGTTCGGCGGGTTCGGGCCGAAGGAGCTCGCCGCCCGCATCGACGACGCCAAGCCGAAGGTGATCGTGGCGACGTCGTGCGGGATCGAGCCGAGCCGGGTGGTGGCGTACAAGCCGCTGCTGGACGCGGCGCTCGAGGAGGCCGGGCATCGGCCCGACGCGTGCGTGATCCTGCAGCGGGAGCAGGCGCCGGCCGAGCTGCGCGACGGGGAGGTGGCGTGGGCGGACGTCATGCGCGACGCCGCGCCCGTCGGGTGCGTGCCGGTGGCGGCGACCGATCCGCTGTACATCCTCTACACCTCCGGCACGACCGGGCGGCCGAAGGGGATCGTGCGCGACAACGGCGGGCACGCCGTGGCGCTGACCTGGTCGATGGCGAACATCTTCGACTGCGGCACCGGCGACGTGTTCTGGGCCGCCTCCGACGTCGGATGGGTCGTCGGGCACTCGTACATCGTGTACGCCCCACTGCTCGCCGGCGCGACGACGGTGCTGTACGAGGGCAAGCCCGTCGGCACGCCGGACGCGGGCGCGTTCTGGCGGGTGGTCGAGGACCACGGCGTCAACGTGCTCTTCGCGGCGCCGACGGCGGTGCGGGCGATCCGCAAGGAGGACCCCGAGGGGCGGCGCATCGACCGGGAGCGGATGAAGTCGCTGCGCGCGTTGTTCATGGCCGGCGAGCGGCTGGACCCGCAGACGTACGAGTGGGCGGGGGAGCGGCTCGGCGTGCCCGTGATCGACAACTGGTGGCAGACCGAGACCGGGTGGCCGATCGCGGCGAGCCCGCGCGGGCTGGAGGCCCTGCCGACCAAGCCGGGGTCGCCGTCGGTGCCGGTGCCGGGCTTCGACGTGCGCGTGGTCGGGCCGGACGGGCAGGACGCGCCGGCCGGCACCGACGGGGCGATCGTCATCCGGCTGCCGATGCCGCCCGGATGCCTGCCGACGCTGTGGAACGACGACGAGCGGTACGTCGCGTCGTACCTCAGCGCGTTCCCGGGCTGCTACCTGACCGGCGACGGCGGCAGGTTCGACGAGGACGGGTACCTGTACGTGATGGGCCGCACCGACGACGTCATCAACGTCGCCGGCCACCGGCTGTCCACCGGCGCGATGGAGGAGGTCCTGGCCGGGCACCCGGCCGTGGCGGAGTGCGCGGTGATCGGGGTCGACGACGAGCTCAAGGGGCAGGTGCCGCGCGGGTTCGTGGTGCTCAAGACCGGCGTGACGGCGAAGCACGAGGACGTGACCGCGGAGCTGGTGCAGCTGGTGCGCGACCGGATCGGCGCGGTGGCGAGCCTGCGCAAGGTGCAGGTCGTGGCGGCGCTGCCCAAGACGCGCTCGGGCAAGATCCTGCGCCGGACCATGCGGGGGATCGCCGACGGCCGCGAGGAGCCCGTCCCGTCGACCATCGAGGACCCCGCCGTACTGGACCAGCTGAGGCCCATCCTCACAGAACAACGCTGACAGCGAACACGCTCACGGCGAACGGGGGGTCACAGGAAGGCCGGACCACCTTACGGTCGAGTCATGGCCGACCTAGAGATCCCCTTCGACAGCGCCGTGTTCGACCGCCTGCTCAGCAAGCGCATCATCGTGCTCGGCACCGAGGTCAACGACGAGAGCGCCAACCGCATCTGCGGGCAGCTCATCCTGCTCGCGGCCGAGGACCCCGAGAAGGACATCAGCTTCTGGATCAACTCGCCCGGCGGGGCCGTGCACGCCGGGCTGGCGATCTACGACACGATGAAGTTCATCCAGAACGACGTGTCGACCGTCGTCATGGGCATGGCCGCCTCCATGGGGCAGTTCCTGCTCAGCGCCGGCACGCCCGGCAAGCGCTACGCCCTGCCGCACTCGCGGGTCATGATGCACCAGCCGTCGGGCGGCATCGGCGGCACGGCGGCGGACATCGCCATCCAGGCCGAGCAGATGCTGTTCACGAAGAAGACGATCCAGCGGCTCATCGCCGAGCACACCGGGCAGACGTACGAGCAGATCGAGGCCGACTCCGACCGCGACCGCTGGTTCACCGCGTCCGACGCGCTCGAGTACGGCTTCGTGGATCGGGTGGTGGAGGGGGCTCACCAGCTCGCCGTCTCGTAAGAAACGATCTACAGTCCCCGGTTGTGAGCATCGAACGTGAAGTGGCGCCCGAGCAGGCCGGTTTCGACGCGCGGCGGCTGGCCCGCCTGGACGCCCACTTCGCGCGGTACGTGGACGACGGCCGCCTCGCCGGCTGGCAGCTGGCGATCGCCCGCGACGGCCGGGTCGTGCACAGCAGCGTGCACGGCCACCGCGACGCCGAGCACGCGCTGCCGGTCGAGCCGGACACCCTCTGGCGGCTGTACTCCATGACGAAGCCGGTCACCTCGGTCGCGGCCATGATGCTGTGGGAGGAGGGCCGCTTCGAGCTCACCGACCCCATCGCCGAATATTTGCCCGAGTTCAGCACCATGCGGGTGTACGACAAGGGCTCGGCGAGCCAGCCCTACACCGTGCCCGCCGCCGAGCCGATCCGCGTGTGGCACCTGCTCACCCACACCTCCGGCCTGACGTACGGCTTCCTGCACACGTCCGTCGTGGACGCGCTCTACCGCAAGGCCGGCTACGAGCTGACGATGAAGCCCGGCGCCGACCTCGCCGAGGCCAGCCGCGACTTCGCCGCCCTGCCGCTGCTGTTCCAGCCGGGCACCGCCTGGGGCTACGGGGTGAGCACCGACGTGCTCGGCCGGCTCGTCGAGGTGGTCGCCGGTATGCCGCTGCCCGAGTTCATCCGCACCCGGATCCTCGAGCCGCTCGGCATGCGGGACACGAGCTGGTCGGTGCCGCGGGACGAAAAGCGATTGGCCGCACTGTACGTCCCGGGCCCCGACGGCCGCCGCCTGCGCTACGACGCGCTCGGCGATCTGGCGTTCGAGGAGCCCACGGCGCCGGCCGGCGGCGGCGGGCTGATCTCCTGCGCCGCCGACTACCAGAAGTTCATGACGATGCTGCTCAACCGGGGCGCGGTCGAGGGCGGCGAGCGCCTGCTCGCCTCGCGCACGGTCGCGTTCATGACCCGCAACCACCTGCCCGGCGGCGCGGACCTCGACACCCTGCAGACCGGCGGCTTCGCCGAGACCACGTTCGAGGGCGTCGGCTTCGGCCTGGGCTTCGCCGTGGTCCGTGACCCGGTGCCGGCCCGGGTCTTCAGCTCGCCCGGCAGCTACTACTGGGGCGGCGCGGCGAGCACCGCGTTCTGGGTGGACCCCGTCGAGCGGCTCACCGTCGCGTTCTACACGCAGCTGGTGCCGTCGAGCACGTACCCGATCCGGCCCCAGCTGCGCCAGCTCATCTACACCGCGATGACCGACTAGACGAACGACAGGTTTCCCCCGCCGGTGTTGATGTGGACCTTGTGCACCGACGCCTTGTCGCTCTTCAGGGTGCCGCTCTGCTTGCCGCCGCCGAGGTCGGCCTCCAGCGCGTAGCCGTCCGAGGTCAGCCGCAGGTTGACGTTGCCGCCCTCGCTGTCGATGTCGATGCGGTTCGGCGCCTGGGTGATCTTCAGGTCGACCGGGCCGCCGCCGGTGCGCGCGGTGACCTCGGGCGGGGCGAGGCCCTCGCCGGACAGCGCGCCGCCGTCGGACTGCACGTCGATGAGGCCGGTGAGCCCGGTCAGCGAGACCCGGCCGCCGGAGCTGTCCAGCCGGGCGGTGAGCGTCGAGGGCATCTCGATCTCGTACGAGATCGAGCAGTCGTTGGCCTTGCAGCCGGTCGAGCCGAGGATGAGCTCGCCGCCGTCGAGGCTCTGCTTGCGGCCGGGCTTCTCGCTCTTGTACCGCATCGTCTCGGTCACCTTGATGGTGGTGCCGCCGGCCTTGATCGTGATCTCGCCCCCTTCGCTGTCGACCTCGACGACGCTGACGTCGTCCTTGATCTCGAACGAGTTGGCGGCGGTCTGCTCCGGGGCGTCCTTGGCCGGCGTGGCCGGCCCAGGCTTGGGCGTACCGCATGCGCCAAGTGCGAGCAGGGCGACGGCGGCGGGCGTGAGGACCCGCAGAGGCAGTGACTTCACGGGGCACAGCTTTGCACGCGGAGCGCGACGACCTTCGGTAGGGTCGCCGCCGTGAACGTTGTCGATGCCGCGTACGCGCGGGCCGCCGAGAGCGGCTTCGAACTGTCCGTGGAGGAGCCCGTCGGCCGGCTCCTCGCCACGCTCGCGGCCGCGCTGCCGCCGGGCGCCCGGGTGCTGGAGCTCGGCACCGGCGTCGGCGTCGGCACCGCCTGGCTGGTCAGCGGCCTGCTGCCGCGCACCGACGTCTCCCTGGTGTCCGTCGAGATCGACCCGGACACCGCGGCGCTGGCCGCCGCGGCGGCGTGGCCGGCATTCGTGCAGCTGCGCGTCGGCGACGCGCTGGAGTTCCTGTCGCAGGCCGCGGCGGAGGGCGGCTTCGATCTCATCTTCGCCGATGCGGCCGGCGGCAAGGCGAAGGGCCTCGAGCACACGCTGGCGCGGCTCAACCCGCGCGGCACCCTCGTGGTGGACGACATGCGCCCGGTCGACGACTGGCCCGAGGACTTCAAGGTGCGCCAGGACGCGGTCCGCCGGGCGCTGTTCGCCGACCCGGCCCTGGTCAGCGTGGAGCTGGACCACGGATCGGGGGTCATCGTCGCCACTCGGAGAGCATGATCGGCCACCGTGGGGGTCGGCCACCCGGCCCCTGACGCAGCGGCGGCGCGGTCGGTACCGTCAGCAACGATGAGTGCGGTCGTGCTGGCCCTGCACGGGCTGCTGGTTGAAGGGACCGTGGCGACGATCGAGCCGGTGCTCGAGGGGCTCCTGGTCGCCGACGAGCCCCGCCTGGTGCTCGATGTCTCGCAGGTCACGGTCTGCGACACCACCGGCGCGGCGCTGCTGGTCAGCGTCGCCGGGCGGGCCCGTGAGCGCGGCGGCGAGCTGCGCCTGGCCGCGCCGTCGCCGGCGATCCGCTCCTGGTTCACCGTCGCGCCCGGCATGAGCGGCATCGCCACGTTCGCCACCGTCGAGGGGGCCCTGGAGGCCGACCCGCACGACCTGCTGGGGGAGCCCGCGCCGCGCGAGCGGCCGGCGGAGTGCGTCGACGAGCCGCCGGCGCGGACCTTCCCCCACGGGCGCCCGCGCTGGCGGGTCAACCCTTCGGGCCGCGCACGATCACGCCGAGGTCCCGCATCACCGCGTCGGTGAGCCCGGGCAGCTGGGCCGGCTCGATCGTCACGCCGCGCAGACTACTCATGCCGCTGACCTCGGACAGCTGGTTGCCGCGCAGGTCGGCGCCGCGCAGGTCGCAGCTCTCGAACGACATCTGCCGCAGCCGGCAGCCCTGCATCGCCGCGTAGGGCAGCACGCAGTCGCGCAGGTTGGTGTTGACCAGCACGCAGCCCACGAAGCCGGTCGGCCCGGCGGTGCTGACGTCGTCGAGGGAGGCGCCGTCGAGCCGGCAGCCCTCGAACAGCACGTCCGACAGGCGCGACTCGGCGATGTTGGCCCACGTCAGCTTGCAGTTGACGAAATGCACCCGTTCGAGGGTCAGTCCGGTGAGGCGGGCCGCGGTGAAGTCGACCTTCTCGAAGCGGCAGCCGGTGATCGCCACGTCCTCCCAGATCACCCCGTTGAGGTCGAGGTTCTCCAGGTGGGAGCGGCGCAGGCGGGCGTCGATGAGGTTGGTGCGGATCGCGCGGCCGGTCTCCACGTGGGCCTCGTTGAGGTTGCCGCCCCAGGGCGCGCTGACCGGCTCGAGCTCGCCCGGGTCGAACGCGGGTAGCTCGATATCGATGTCGTGCACGCTGCGCACTGCCACGTACCTCACCGTAGAGGGTCGGGCGACCGCGTGACACGGAGGTGGCACGTAGGCTGTTGATCCATGAACGATGCTGGGGTGCGGCAGCGGGTGGACGGGCGGACCCTACGGGCCGAGCGGACCCGGCAGGCCATCACGGACGCGCACTTCGCGCTGCTCGAGGAGGGGGACCTGCGCCCGACCGCGGAGCGCATCGCGGAGCGGGCCGGGGTCTCCCTGCGCGCGCTGTGGACCAACTTCAAGGACATGGAGGGCCTGTTCGCGGCGGCCGGCGAGCGGCTCATGCAGCGTCAGCGCGCGGAGTTCCGCCCGGTGCCGACGGGGCTCGCGCTGCCGGAGCGCGTCGAGTTGTACTGCGCCCAGCGCGCCCGCCTGCTCGAGCTCATCGCCCCGGCCGCCCGCGCCGCCCGCATCCGCGAGCCGTTCTCCGCGCAGCTTCGCAAGAACCGGGCCTGGTACCTCGAGATCGCCCGCGAGGAGATCGAGACGCTGTTCGCCCCGGAGCTCGCCGCGGCCGGCCCGGGCCGCCGCGAGATCCTCGACGCGCTCACCGTCGCCGCGACGTTCGCCGGCTGGTCGATGTGGCGCGATGAGCTGCACCTGGACGTGGCCGGCGCCACGGCGGTGATGCGCCGCACGGTGACCGCGCTGCTGTCCGCTGGAACGCCGACATAAGTTTCCATTAGACCGCCGTTAAATCGGCGTCCGTGACCCTGATTCGCGTCCCGGGCCTTCTAGTGTCGGTCACGGCTGGGAACAGACGTGATCATGGAGGCCCTGGTGTCAGCGTTCGGCGACGGCGACCCGGACCGGTACGACCCCTACGCCGGGTCCCCCCGTGATCCCTACGCCGGCGGCTTCGACCGACCGCCGGCCTACGGCTTCGACGGCGGGTTCGGCGGCGTGGAGGAGCACACCCCGCAGCACCGCCGCGGCTCCCGGATGCTGCTCGTCGCGCTCATCGGCACATTGGCCCTGATCGTCGTCGGCGCCGTCGCGTTCGCCGGCTCGCTGCTCATGTCGCGCACCTCGCCGCCCAAGCCGCAGACCGCCGCGGCCACCGACGCCAACACCTCGGCCGCCCCCGGTGACCCGCTCGGCTCCGGCGACCCGACCGAGAACGCCACCGCCTCGGCGGCGCCGACCACCGGTGCCGCGCCGACCACGAAGGCCACCACGCCGAAGCCGAAGACCACGACGGCCGGCAACGCGTCCTTCGAGGCGCAGGTCCTCAGCCTCGTGAACGTGGAGCGGCGCAAGAAGCGGAACTGCCCGGACCTGCGCAACAACGACAAGCTGCACAACGCGGCGTACAAGCACTCGGCCGACATGGCCAAGCGCAACTACTTCTCGCACGACACCCCCGAGGGAGTCTCGTTCTCGGCCCGGATCTCGGACGAGGGATACCGCTGGTCGGGCGCCGCCGAGAACATCGCCGCCGGTCAGCCCACCCCGGAGGCCGTGATGCAGGCCTGGATGAACAGCCCCGGGCACAAGGCCAACATCCTGAACTGCTCCTACGTGGACCTCGGCATCGGCCTGGCGTACCAGGTCAAGGGCAACGGGCAGAAGACGCCGTACTGGACGCAGGACTTCGGCACCCCGCGGTGACCCGCGCGCAGACATTGATCGGTACCGAGCGGTAATTTGCCTCGTCCGTCCGGCGGTTGTGCCGCAGCGCAGCGTTGGGCACCGTACACATGGCGCAATGCTCCCTGGCCACGGCGGGTAGCGCGTTGCTCATCGACGTGCCAGACTCACCGCGATCAGTGCTTACGGTGCCCGCGCGGATTACTCATGTTCTGGCCCCCGCGGGTGCGTACAACCCGCTCTTGAATGCTTGGCTGTGTTCCAACAGCAGGGGGTACCAACGTGTTCGCTGCTCCCCAGCGCCGGCGGCTCGCGGCGCTGGCCGCCGCGGCCCTGGTGGGCCTGGGCCTGACGATGGTGGAGGCGTCGCCGGCGGCGGCGGCCGGGGTCGGCTACGTCCGCCTCGCGCACCTCTCGCCCGACACGCCCGCGGTCGACGTCTATCTCAGCTCCGTGACCGGGTCGATCCCGCAGCAGAAGTTCGACGCGGTCGGCTACGGCACGGTGTCCAAGTACCTGCCGCTGCCGCCCGGGACCTACGCGGTGGCGATGCGCAAGAAGGGCGACCCGTCCTCCGCCGCCCCGGTGCTCAGCACCCAGGCGACGGTCGAGGAGGGCAAGGCGTACACCGTCGCCGGCACCGGCAAGTTCGCCGACCTGGGCCTGCGCGTCATCGTCGACGACCTGGGTCTGCCCCAGGACGGCAAGGCGAAGGTGCGCGTGATTCAGGCCTCGGTCAAGGAGCCGGTCCTCGACGTGGCGGTCGCCAACGGCTCCAAGATCGCGGACGGCGTGCAGTTCGCGACGACCACCTCGTACCAGACCGTCGACCCGGGCCGCTGGACGCTGCGGCTGACCCAGCCCAGCTCGGCGAAGTCGGCGACGACGGTGACCGCGTCGCTCAAGGGCGGCGCGGTGTACTCGCTGATCGTCCTCGACGGCAGCGGCGGCCTGACCGCGCAGCTGCGCGTGGACGCCGAGAGCAACGGCGTGCCCGCGGGCGGCGTCGACACGGGCGGCGGCGGCACGGCCGGTGAGCAGTCCGGGATGAGCCCGCTGCTGCCGATCGGCGGCGGCGCGGCGCTCGTGGTGGCCGTGGCCGGCGCGCTGTTCTTCTGGCGGCGTTCGCGGCCGCGGGCTTCGGCGGCCTGACCGTTCGGGTCCGCACGATGGGCAAGGCGGGAAGGGTGGTCAGGCACCGGGCGCTGGGTAGGCGCCCGGACCTGACCGCCACCCGGCGGCGGACGCTGATGCTGATCGGGTGCGTGCTCGCGCTGGCCGCGCCGATGATCGTGGGCGCCGCGATCCTCGTCGGGCGCCGGGCCGAGATCGACGCCGGCCACGCCACGTGGACGGTGCCGCACCAGATCGACCTGGAGCCGCCCGACGCCCCGCCCGACGCGCCGCCGACCCGGCTGCGCATCGCCTCGCTCGGCGTCGACTCGCCGCTGGAGGACCTGCGCCAGGACGCGGCCGGCGTTGTGGAGAGCCCGAAGGTGTACGGCGAGGCGGGCTGGTTTGCCGGCGGCACGTTCCCGGGCGACCCGGGCCCGGCGGTGCTGGCCGGCCACGTCGACTCCAAGACCGGCCCGGCGGTGTTCTACCGGCTGCATGAGCTCAAGCCGGGCGACGAGGTGGACGTGCAGCGCGGCGACGGCTGGCTCACCTTCCGGGTGACGGCGAGCGAGCACTACGCGAAGGCGCAGTTCCCCAGCGCGAAGGTCTACGGCCCGACGCCGGTGCCGGAGCTGCGGCTGATCACCTGCGGCGGGACCTTCGACCAGGCCCGGCACTCGTACCGCGACAACCTGGTCGTCTACGCGGTCCTGCAATAGCGGCGGTCCTGCTAAGAGGAAGAAGTTTAGGGTCGGTGTGCCAGGTCGCCTCGCGGCGATAGGCGCGACACGGCTCCAGCCGAACGGTATTCCGTGAAGGCAGTGTGGTGAGGCCCGGGGACACACAGCACACCGACTCCCTGAACAGTAGCGCGCCGGCCACGCATCGTCCCGTGATCCGGGCATGGTCGACATCACAGCACTCAGATGAGCGCGGCGGCGCGCCACAGTCGCCGTGCCGGCCCAGCGGCTGCCGGCTGTCATCGGCCATGGCCTCGCGCTGGAGCGCGTCGAGGATCTCCCCGGCGATCAGCGCGGCGGCGAAGGTCTGGATGCCGCCGGGCACGTGGCCGGATGTCGGGTCCTGCCCGGTGACGTGACGCAGCAGCATCCGCGGTGGCGTCCGTTCGTCGGACGCGTCGGGCGCCACGTCCGGCCCGTTCCCGGCGGCTGGCGGTCGGCCGGGGGAGTAGGCCGGGCGTGACGCCCGGTTTCGCCGTCTTTGTCTGCGGTGCCGCCGCGCTTCGGCGGGTGGTGCCGCGCCGCGCTTGGGTCGCAATGCTCGAGGCCGGGTGAGGGCCGGCCTCGCGTTCGTTCGTCTCTGCGCTGTTCGGGTCGCGGTGCGGGGTCCGTCAGCGCCCGGCGAGCATCAGGATCCGTCAGCGCCCCGCGAGCAGCCGGTTCACGGCGTTGTCCACGTCGAGGTGGTCGGTCTCGTGCCCGCGGGGTACGACGCTGTACGTGCGGCGCAGGAAGCGCACCAACACGCTGCGTGGCACCTCGAACAGCGCGTTGCCGTCCGGTGAGCTCAGTGCCAGGGCGACGAAGTCACCGCGCGGCCCGTTCCACGGCCAGACCCGCACGTCGCCGATGCCCGCCGGCTCGTCCAGCCCGGTGAACAGCAGCTCACGCGCGAACGACCAGCTCACCGGCTCGCCGCCGGCCGACTCGGCGTGGAAGAGCACGTGGACCGCGTACGGGTCGTTCGGGTCGTAGCGCAGGCTGGCTCGCACCGGCAGCGCGGTCGCGTCGGGCGCGACGAGTCGTAGGGATGTCTCGACCTCGACGGTCGATGGTCGGATAGCGCTCATGTCGTACTCCCCCCGGCACCGCTGCGGAGCATGCCGTGCCCCGCCTCTCCTATGTTGAGGCGATTCCCAGTGTTACGCGTAGTGATTCTACGATCTCACTCTGTAGTGTTTCTGGGCCCGATTTGCCGTCAACCGAACATCCTGCGTGCGATGTCCAGTTTTCTGGGCGCGGTCGGGGTCCTTGACGTGACGTGTGGGCCGTACGTCAATTCATTCCGGTAACGTCCAGTGGTCCATGGGAGTGACGGGTTATCGAGTGAGTGGAACGAGAATTGCGCGGCAGTGAGGTGGATGGGTCGGGCGTTACGCCTGATTCCGGACGCTCTGCCGCCCGCGAGGGTGACTTCCGGCGTGTCGCTGCTGGCTCCGCGACCCCGCCTGGCCCCGCTGAACTGGGTGATTCGCCGGTTTCTTCCCCCTCTTCTCCAGTTGTTGGCTATTCGTCCGTTTTGGCCGGCTGGCGCGATCGGATGCGTCGCGTCCGGGATGCGCTGTTGAGGATTCGGGCCCGTGCCTACACGACCCCGCTCGGCCGGCTCGGGGTGAGGATCGTCGTCGCCGTGCTTGGCACGCTGATCATCGCGATCGGCGTGGTGCTGCTGCCGTTGCCGGGCCCCGGCTGGCTGATCATCCTGGCGGGCCTCGCGTTGCTGGCGATGGAGTTCCGTTGGGCGAAGCGATTGCTGCGCTTCACGAGAGCGCAGTTGCTGCGCTGGACCCGCCTGGTGAAGGAAGGTTCGTGGCTGGTACGGATAGTCTCCGTCGGCGGCCTGCTTCTGGTGGTCGGTGGGGCGTTGGCTGTGTCGCTCGCGATGGTCGCCTGACTCCACATCTGCGATCTTCTGGATCTCCAGGGTGAGTTCTCCCCATCCGGCCGGGGTGGCTCTCCTGCCCGCCGCGCGGCCCGTGATCTGCGCCCGCCGCGTCCAATAACGGCCCCTCGGCTTTACCGATCGTGTGCGTTTCGTGTTGTATGCGTTTCGTGACGTGCCGATTTCGGTACCGGGCGCGCGAAAGGGCTACGGTGGAGGTAATCTCGCCCGAGTCCCCGCGTAGCATGTCGCCAAGTAACTTGTTTGTGTCCGAAAGATACGGCCGGTGCGCTCAGTGCCGAGGTCCGGATCGGTTGCCGTACACATCGGTTCTGTACACCTGGGTACCACCGAGGAAAGGCCACTCATGGCAAAACGCGTCATCCACGAGCTGATCGATGACATCGACGGCAAGCCCGCCGCCGAGAGCATCGTGTTCGCGCTCGACGGCGTGCAGTACGAGATCGACCTGTCCGCGTCCAACGCCGCAAAGCTGCGCGACGCGGTTGCCCCCTTCGTCGCCGCCGCGACGAAGATCGGCCGAGGTGGTGTGGTCGCAACCTCCCGCGGCCGCGAGGTCCGGGGCCGCAGCGTGACCCGCGGCGACCGCGACCAGAACCGCGCGATTCGCGAGTGGGCGCAGGCCAAGGGCATCGACGTCTCCGACCGCGGCCGCATCAAGCAGGACATCGTCGACCGCTACCACGCCGAGGCCGGCCGCTGACCAGGGGTCGCACCGCGGCCGCGTGAGCAAAGCCGCCGGGCCGGGCGCACGAACTCGTTTCGTGCTCCCGGCCCGCTTCTTTTCCGCGCCCGTTCCGGCTTTCGCCGCACAAGGTTTCCGCCCTCTGCCGCCTCGGTTTCCGCCGTCCGGCGCCGGCTCCGCCCGCCTGACCCCGGGCCCGGCTCTGCTTGCGCCCGCCTCGTTTCCCCTGTTCGGCCCGGCTGCCGGCTCGTCGTTCCAACTGCGGGTTCTGCTCGGCCCGGGCTGCCGGCTCGCTGTTCCCGCTGCGGGGTCCCGCTCGTCCCGGCCTTCTCGCTGTTTGTCTTCTCCGCTTTCGGAGCCGCACGTGCTTTCTGCACCGAGCACGCTCCTGCGCGCGGTCGGCCACGCAATGCGCCCGGCGGTCGTCCGCCCAATGTGCCCCGTCCAGCCGTCGCATTTGTTGAGGCCACACGCCCGATTTGCTGCCGCGATGTCCACCGGATTCCCGCGTTGCCCACCGCCCGGTGTTTGCCGCCGGGTAAATATCCGCCCTTCGACCGCTTGGGGCGCCGGGCGTTCGCTTTGGCGATCAAACCGGTAGGCTTTACGGTTCGCTCCCCGTCACATTGCCGGGCCCGTGCCGCTCGCGTTTGCCGGTCGGTCGCTCACGTTTGCCGGTCGCTCCCGGATCGCCATTGCCGCCCCGCGGCGCTCCCCATTGCCGTCCCGCGGCGCTCGCCATTGCCGTCCCGCGGCGCTCGCCATTGCCGTCCCGCGGCGCTCGCCATTGCCGTCCCGCGGCGCTCGCCATTGGCGGCCCGCGGCGCTCGCCATTGGCGGCCCGCGGCGCTCCCCATTGCCGTCCCGCGGTGCTCGCCATTGCCGTCCCGCGGCGCTCGCCATTGCCGTCCCGCGGCGCTCGCCATTGCCGTCCCGCGGCGCTCGCCATTGGCGTTGCCGCCTCGGCGACTTTGCCGGACGCCCGCCATCGCCTTTGCGTCCTCGCCCCCGACTTTGCGCGCGGCCGCCGCGGGCATGACCGCGGTCGGGTCGTCATCGCGCTTAGCGACGCGGCCGTCCGGCCTTCCGCCACGCCACCGTTCGGCATTTCGCCACGCCCCCAATCACGTCGTAAGGTCACACGCGGCGCACTGAAAATGACACCGCGTGGCGACGCTGATCGATCCCGAATGCACCCGCGCGAAACGCAACGACCATCTCCCATGTCCCCGGGACATGCCGAGTTCGCCTCGCCGCCCCTTCGGGCCGCCAGCGCCACCTGCGCCTCGACGGCGCGTCCGCCATGGTTCCCGTGTCACGCCGGACCGCTCCGGCTCCTCCGGTTGCGGCTCGCACGTCGACGCCGCGCGCGGATGCCAGCTCATGCGGCGTGGCCCGCCTGTGCATGTCGGCCGGGGGCCGGAGTGTGGGTGGCCGTCTGTGTGGCGTACGCGCGGCTGGATGCCGCCCCTGCGCGCGCTGCCGGAGGATTCTGCTCGTGCACCAGGGCCGCGCGCGGATGCCAGCTCGTGCGGCGTGGCCCGCCTGTGCATGTCGGCCGGGGGCCGGACTGTGGGTCGCCGTCTGTGTGGCGTACGCGCGGCTGGATGCCGGCCCGTGCGCGCGCTGCCGGAGGATTCTGCTCGTGCACCAGGGCCGCGAGCGGCTGGCCGCCTCTGCGGTGCGGCGGTGGGTGGGCGTCCGTTCGTGCGGCGGCGTCCGCAGACGGATGCCGGGTCCGGTGGCGGCGTTGCGGGCAAACGGCAGCGCCCCGGCCGATGGCAACTCGGCCGGGGCGCACACCCGTCATTCGCCAGAATTCCGGGCCTGGGCTCGCAGAAGTCGGGCCGGGAGATCAGGCGTTGGCCAGCTCGCGCTGGGTGGTCCCGATCTCGATCTTTCGCGGCCGGGCCTTCTCGGCCACCGGAATGCTCAGCGTGAGCACGCCGGCGTCGTAGCTGGCCGCGAGCCGGTCGGTGTCCAGCGCGTCGCCGAGGATCAGCCGCCGGGTGACGGCGCCGGTCGCCCGCTCGGTGACGATGCGGCGAACGCCCTCCCGCTCGGCGCGCTTACGCTCCGCCTTCACGGTCAGCACGTTGCCGTCGACGGTGGCGTCGATGGAGGCCGGGTCAACCCCCGGCAGGTCGATCTCGACGAAGAACGTGTCGCCGTCACGGTACGCATCCAGCGGCGCCGTGCCCCCGGCCCGCACCCCGGCGGTGTTGAAGAACTGGTCGAACGCGTCAAAGCCCCGGAACGGCGCAGTACGAAGCAGCATGTTGGTGAGTCCCTCCCAAAGTTGAGCCCGTGTCGCTCAATCTCTACAACCGGGACTCTGCCCCGCCTCTTCCGCGCCGGAACGTGACATGAGTCACCTCCACTCAACTTTGCGGAGAAGTGCCAGCCCGAGCCCGTCGCCCCTGGCCGCGGCCGATGCGGAGCGGGCGACTCGAAGGCTCCGGACCCGGCGACGGGGCCCTCCGTCGGTGCGGCGGGGCGCGGCCCGCCGCCCGGTGGAGCCGGGTCCGGGCCGGGGCAGGGCGCGGCGCGGCGGGGTGCGGCCCGCCGCCCGGTGGAGCCGGGTCCGGGCCGGGGCAGGGCGGGGTCCGGCGGTCGGGTCCGGCGTCGGACCGGATGCGAGGGCCTGAGGGTTAGAGCCAGCCCTTGGCGTGCGCCACGCCGACGGCCTCGATGCGGTTTCTCGTGCCCGTCTTGGTGATCGCGGCGGACAGGTAGTTGCGCACGGTGCTCTCCGACAGGTGCAGGCGCGCGGCGATGTCGGCAACCGTGGAGCCGTCGGCCGCCTCGCGCAGGACGTCGCGTTCGCGGTCGGTCAGGGGATCCGGGCCGGCGGCCAGGGCCGCGGCGGCCAGGGCGGGGTCGACCACGCGCTCGCCGGCCAGGACGCGGCGTACCGCGGCGGCGAGGGACTCCACCGGGCCGTCCTTGACCAGGAAGCCGCTCGCGCCGGCCTCCATCGCGCGGCGGAGGTAGCCCGGGCGGCCGAACGTCGTCAGGATCAGTACGCGGCAGCCGGGCAGGCGGCGGCGCAGCTCGGCCGTGGCGCTGATGCCGTCGCCGCCGGGCATCTCGATGTCCAGCAGGGCGATGTCCGGGCGGACCTCGAGCGCCGTCGGTACCACCGCGTCGCCGGTCGACACCTGGGCGACCACCTCGAGGTCGGGCTCGAGGTCGAGCAGCAGCGCCAACGCGCCCCGCATCATGCCCTGGTCCTCGGCCAGGAGGACTCGAATGGTCACGCGCCCGCCCCCTGTCCCACGTCGAGAAGATCCAACCCCACGACCGATCCGCGCCGGCGCCCAGGCAGAGCCGCTCCCGCCAGCCGCGGGCCGCGTCGGCGAAACCGGTCACCGTGGGCGGCGAAGCCGCGATGGGAAAGCGGTGCGCGGTTGGCGTGCGGCGTGCGGTCGGAGCGGGGACCGAGGCGGCGGAGCTGAGCGTCAAGGCCGCGGTGGCGGATCTCGCAGGCGACGAAGTATGGCGCGCGGGGGCGGAGGTTGGCCGTCGCCGTGGGCGTGAAGGCCTGCCGGGCCCACGATCGGGACAGCTCGCCGAGCGCGGCCCGCGACTCGCCACCGTGCGACCCGGTGAGCTCCCCGTCCCCGTCACCGTCGAGCGAGATGGTGCGGTGGTGGATGCAAAGGGAGAAAAGGGCGCGGAGAGAAAGAGGGGCGCGGAGGAAGAGAGGGGCGCGGAGAGAAAGAGGGGCGCGGAGGAAGAGAGGGGCGCGGAGCGGCAGAGGGGCGCGCGAGGGGAGCGGGGGCCGCGCGGGGAGAGGGGCGCGGCGGGGGAGAGAGGCGCGGTGGGGGAGTGTCATAGCGGGAGCCTTGCGGTCAGGACGAACCCGCCGCCCGGGCGGGCGGCGGCGTGCAGCGTGCCGCCCGCGGCCTGCAGGCGCTCCGTCAGGCCGCGCAGGCCGTTGCCGGGCGTCGGGGGCGTTGCCGTGGCGGGGAAGTCGCCGTCGTCGGTGACGGTGAGCAGGGCGGCGGCCTCGTCGGTGGTCACCGAGATCTCGCAGTGTGCGGCGTTGCTGTGGCGGACCACGTTGGTCGTGGCCTCGCGCACGACCCAGGCCAGCAGGCGGTCGGCGTCGTCCGGCAGGGGGTCGGCGGTGCGCAGGACGTCGGCGGCGATGCCGGCGGTGGACAGGGCGCCCTTCGCGCGGGTGAGCTCGGCGGTCAGGCCCGATTCGCGGTAGCCGGTGACGGCCTCGCGGATCTCGACGAGGGCGCGGCGGCCGATCTGCTCGATGTCGGCGGCCTGGGCCGCGGCCGCGGCGGGGTCGCGCTCGGCCAGGCGGCGGACGACCTCGGCCTTGACGACGATGACCGACAGCGTGTGGCCGAGCAGGTCGTGCAGGTCGCGGGCGAAGCGCAGGCGCTCCTCGGTGACCGCGGCCTCGGCGAGAGCCTCGCGGGTGCGCTGCAGCTCGCGCAGGACGCTGCCCATCCGGCGCACCGCGGCGACCAGCAGCGAGGACAGGATCGTGCCGACGACCGTGGCGCCGACCGTCCAGACGTCGGCGTGGCGGGTGATGCCGACGAGGATCTGGGCGGTCAGGGCGCCGACGAGGACGGTCATCGCGGCGACCGGGCGCGGGGCGTCGGCGTAGACGGCCATGCCGGCGGCGGCGACGAACAACAGCAGCACGATCCAGTGCTCGCCGTAGGCGAAGGCCAGCGCCGTGCCGAGGACGGCGACCGCGGCGAAGAGGATGGTGCGCGACCGCGGCGAGCCGGCGAAGTCGAAGCCGGCCGCCGCGGTGTACACGTAGACGAGCTCGAACGCGATCAGACCGGCGACGGCGGGCACCGTGTGGGCCTTGCTCAGCGGGTCGATCAGCGCGAACGTCCACACGGCGACCCACACCAGGCCCGGGATCGTCGGCCATCGCCGGATCTTCACGTCGTCCACCTTGTCACGACCCGTCACAGCGCCGCGAGGCTGCGCACCGAGCGGCGGTAGCCGAACACCGCGAGCCCGGCGAAGAGCGCCAGCCACACCGCGAGCGTCGCCACGTCGGCGAGGCTCGGGGCGCCGCCGAACGCGACCCGCCAGGACATGTCGGCGTAGGTGTGCGTGGGCAGCAGCCGGCCGATCGCCGCCACCCAGCCGGGCATGATGTCCAGCGGCAGCCACAGGCCGCCGACGATGGACAGCCCGAGGTACACCAGGAAGTTGAGCGGCTGCGCGGTCTGACTGGTCGCGAGGTAGCCCAGCCCGATGCCGAGCAGCGCGAAGGGCAGCGCGCCGAGCCACAGCAGCGGCAGGATCGCCAGCCACTGCCCGGCGCCCAGGCGCACGCCATTGATGAGCACCGCGGCGCCGCACAGGATGAGCACCGGCAGCAGCGCGGCGCCCATCGCCGCCACGCCCTTGCCGAACACGACCTTCAGCGGCGGCAGCGGGGAGATGCGCAGCTGGCGCAGCCAGCCGATGGAGCGGTCGATGACGAGGCCCGAGGCGTAGTTGAGCAGCGCGCCGATCGCGCCGTAGCCGGCCATCGACACCATGGTGTAGGTCGCCGCCGTGGCCTTGTCCTCGCCGGTGATCGTGTTGATGTTGGTGAACAGCACATAGCTCAGCAGCGGCATGAGCACCGTGAAGATGAGCAGGCCGGGCATGCGCATGAGGCGGCGCAGCTCGAGACGGACGTATGCCCTCATGATCAGACCTCCGCCCGGGTCAGCGCGAGATAGGCGTCCTCGAGGCCGGCGCCGGCGACCTCGATGTCACGCAGCAGGCCCGCCTGCGCGAGGGCGACCACGGTGGCGTCGGGGTCGGTGCTGGTCAGCACGGCGCGCCCGCTGCGCACGGCGAACGCGGCGACGCCGGGAAGCACGGAATAGTCGAAGTCCTGGTGCCGCACGCTCACGGTATGGACGGCGACGCGCCGCTTGACGTCGGCGGCGGTGCCGTCGGCCAGGACGCGGCCGCGGTCGAGCACCACGATGCGGTCGGCGTTGGCGTCGGCCTCCTCCAGGTAGTGCGTGGAGAACAGCACGGTGCGGCCCTGCCCGGCGTAGGCGCGGATCGCCATCCAGAACGCCCGGCGGGCCTCGACGTCGAGCGCGGCCGTCGGCTCGTCGAGGATGAGCAGGTCGGGGCGGCCGATGACGGCCATCGCGAAGCGCAGCCGCTGCGCCTGGCCGCCGGAGAGCCGCTCGACCGTCCGCCCGGCCAGGCCGGTGAGATCGGCGAGGTCCAGCGCCTCGGCGACGGGCATCGGTTGCGAGTACACCTCATGGAGAAACGCCAGCAGATCACCCACGGTCGAGCGTGGCAGCAGCCCGCCCGCCTGCGGCATCGCGCCGACCCGGCCCGCCGCGGCGGCCGCCTGCGGGGTCCCGCCGAAGAGCCGGACGGTGCCGGAGCGCGGCGGCAGCAGCCCGAGCAGCATGAGCAGCGTCGTCGACTTGCCCGCGCCGTTGGGGCCGAGGATCGCGACGACCTCGCCGGCCTCGACGCTCAGGGTGATGTCCTCCACGGCCCGGACACTGCCATACAGGTACGACAGTTTTTGAAGCTCGATGGCGTTCATGCACGCAACGCTATGGACTGCGCGGCGCCGCTCGCAGATGCGTCCGTCGCGATCGGGCGGTGACAAATGTACTGCCGGATACGATCGCCCGATGGCACCGACTCCGCAGCCGGGCATCTTCGCCGCGGCCCTGGCCGAGCACGCGTACCTCGAGTTCGACCGCCGCCCCGAAACCAGCTTCCGGCAGCTGCTGGAGGCGCTGACCGTCACGCGGTACACCCACCCGCTCACCGGCGCCTACTACGTCATCCCGCCCGTCGCGGCGCTCCAGGCGTACACCTAGAGCAGCGCCGCCGGCGTTATCGGCAGCGAGCGGACCCGGATGCCGGTGGCGTGGTGCACGGCGTTGGCCACGGCCGCCGCCGTGCCGACGATGCCGAGCTCGCCGATGCCCTTCGAGCCCATCGGGTTCAGGTGCGGGTCGTCCTCGGGGATGAGCTCCACGTCGATGCGCGGGACGTCGGCGTTCACGGGGACGTGGTACGACGCCAGGTCCGACGTCACGAAGTCGCCCGTGCGCGGGTCCAGGATCGTCTGCTCCGTCAGGGCCATCCCGACGCCCATCGTCATCGCGCCGAGCAGCTGCGAGCGGGCCGTCGTCGGGTTGATGACGCGGCCGGCCGCGAAGACGCCGAGCAGCCGGTCGATGCGGACCTCGCCGGTGCGCGGGTCGGCCCGCAGCGCGCAGAACTCGGCGCCGAACGCGTGCCGCGCGTAGTCCTCGCGGGCGGCGACGTCGGCGGTGGTGTCCGCGCCGGCCGCCACGCCCTCCGGCGGCACGCGGCCGCCGTGCTCGCGCTCGATGCGCTCGCGCAGCGCGAGGCAGGCCTTGGTGACCGCCCAGCCCCACGAGGCCGTGCCCATCGAGCCGCCGGCGACCGGGGCCGGGCCGATCGCGCTGTCGCCGACGATGACCTCGACGCACGGCGCCGGCACGCCGAGCGCGTCGGCGGCGATCTGGCGCATGACCGTGCGCGCGCCCGTGCCGATGTCGGCCGCGTTGACGGCGACCTCGAAGTGGTCGTCGGCGGTGGCGCGCGCGGTCGCGGTCGACGGCCACGTGATCGCCGGGAACGTCGAGGAGGCCACGCCCGTACCGAGGAGCCAGCGCCCGTCACGGCGGGCCGCGGGCCGCGGGTCGCGCCCGGGCCAACCGAAGCGCTCGGCGCCGCGTTTGAGGCACTCGACGAGGTGCCGGCTGCTGAAGGGCCGGCCCTCGGCGTCGCGGTCGGTGTCGTTGTCGATGCGCAGCTGCACCGGGTCCCAGTTGCCCGCGGTGGCGAGCTCGTCCATCGCCGACTCAAGGGCGAACGCGCCCGGGCACTCGCCGGGCGCCCGCATCACCGTCGGCGTCGGCACGTCGAGCCGGACGACGCGGTGGCGGCTGAGGTGGTTGGGCGTGCCGTACAGGACGCGACTGACGACGGCGCTCTGTTCGGCGTACTCCACCCGCCGCGACGACTGGCTGATGGCCTCATGCGCGACGGCGGTCAGGCGGCCGTGGCTGTCGGCGCCGAGCCGGACGCGCTGGATGGTCGGGCTGCGGTACCCCGCCAGCGCGAACACCGCCGACCGGCCGAGCGCCAGCTTCACCGGCCGGCCCACCAGGCGGGCGGCCATGGCGGCGAGGACCGGGGTGATCTTCGGAAAGCCCTTGCCGCCGAACCCGCCCCCGACGTGCTCGTTGTGCACCCGGACCAGCTGCGGCGACAGCTCGAAGAGGGCGGCCAGCGTGTCGCGCATCGTCGTCGAGGCCTGCGTCGCGTCGTGCACGACGAGCTCGCCCCGCTCCCAGAACGCGGTCGCGGCGTGGGGCTCCATCGCGTTGTGGTGCTCGGTCGGCGTGCGGTACGTGGCGTCGACGCGCACGTCGGAGACGGCGAAGCCGGCCTCGAAGTCGCCGGTGGCCAGCCGGCCCGGGTAGCCGGCGTTGACCGTCTCCGGCTCGTACAGCCCGGGGTGGTCGCCCCGCAGGACGACGTCGGCGGGCTGCACGTCGGCGTGGACCACCACCGCCGCCGCGCCCTCCCGCGCACTCTCCGGCGTCGTGGCCACCACGAGGGCGACCACCTGGCCGTAGTACGACACCTCGGGCGACTGCAGCACGAGCAGGTCCGGGTCGTCGACGGGCTCCAGTCGCGGCGCGTTGCCGTGCCACAGCACAGCGAGCACCCCGTCGACGGCGAGCGCCGCCTCCGTCCGCACGTCGGCGACGTGCCCCCGCGCGAACGCCGCCTGGACCGGCCACGCGTGCACGGCGCCCGGCATGGGCCGGTCGACCGCGTACATCGCCTGCCCGGTCACCTTGTCCCGGGCCTCTAGGCGTGGGGCGGCGGTGCCGATGCCGGTCCCGGAGTACAGCATCGTCATGGCGTCATCTCCCGCAGCACGTCGACGGTCAGGTTGCGCAGCAGCGGCACCTTCCAGGCGTTGTCGCGCAGCGGCCGCGCCCCGGCCAGCTCGGCGTCGGCGGCGCGCTCGAAGCTCTCGGCGGTCGCCGGCGCGCCGCGCAGCGCCCGCTCGGCGGCCCAGGCCCGCCACGGCAGGTGCGCGACCGCGCCCCAGGCGAGCCGCACGTCGTGCACGACGCCGTCGCGCACGTCCAGCGCGGCCGCGACCGAGCCGGAGGCGAAGGCGAACGACGCGCGGTCGCGCACCTTGCGGTACACCGACGCCGCCGCCATCGGCAGCTCCGGCAGCACCACCGCGGTGATGAGCGCGCCGCGCGGCAGGCAGTTGTCCTTGTCCGGCCGGTCGCCCGGGCGCCGGAAGAAGTCGTGCACGCTGATCGTGGCGGCGCCGTGCGGCCCGATGTAGTGCACCTGGGCGTCCATGATGGACAGTGCGACGGCGAGGTCCGACGGGTTGGTGGCGATGCACTGCGGCGAAGCGCCGAGGATCGCCAGCTCCCGGTGGTCGCCCTCGCGGGCGTCGCAGCCGGAGCCGGGCGCCCGCTTGTTGCAGCCCTTCGTGACGTCCTGGAAGTACCGGCACCGGGTGCGCTGCATGAGGTTGCCGGCCACCGTGGCGCGGTTGCGCAGCTGCCCGGACGCGCCGGCGAGCAGCGCCTGGGCCACCGCCGGGTACATGGCGCGCACCGCGGGATGCCTGGCCAGGTCGCTGTTGGGCACCAGCGCGCCGATGCGCAGTCCGCCGGGGACGTCCTCGACGTCGTGGTACGGCAGCCCGTTCACGTCCACGACGACGTCCGGCGAACTCACCCCCAGCTTCATGAGGTCCACGAGGTTCGTGCCGCCGGCCAGGTACTCCGCGCCCGGCCGGACCATCGTGGCCACGGCCTCCGCCGGATCGTCCGGTCGTTCGTACACGAAGGGCCTCATGACGCGGACGCCGCCTCGTAGACGGCGGCGGCGATGTTCACGTACGCCCCGCAGCGGCACAGGTTGCCGCTCATCGCCTCCCGGATGTCGGCCAGGGAGCCGGTCTCCTCCGGGGTGAGCCCGACCGCGGAGCAGATCTGCCCGGGCGTGCAGTAGCCGCACTGCAGGGCGTCGAACTCGATGAACGCCTCCTGGATCGGGTGCAGCCCCTGCCCGGCGCTGAGCCCCTCGACGGTCGTCACCGCGGCGCCGTCCGCGCTGACCGCGAGGATGAGGCAGCTGACGACCCGGCGGCCGTCCACCAGGACGGTGCAGGCGCCGCACTGGCCGTGGTCGCAGCCCTTCTTGGCGCCCGTCAGCTCGAGCTGCTCGCGCAGCACGTCCAGCAGCGTTGCCCGGTTGTCCAGGCGCAGCTCGCGCTCGTGCCCGTTGACCTGCAGCGTCACGTCGCTCGTGGTTCGTGTGTCACGCACGCCGGGTCTGCTGCCCCCGACGGTTGACTTTAACCGCGCTTGAGGTTGCAGGGTGGTTTGCATGCGTGCAATCGAGGTGGCCCGCTTCGGCGGGCCGGAGGTCCTTGTCCCGATCGACGCCCCCGACCCGCCGGCCGGCCCCGGGCAGGTCGTCATCGACGTCGCCGTCGCCGACACGCTGTGGCTGGAGACGCGGGTGCGCTCCGGCAACGGCGCGCCGTTCTTCCCGGTCGAGCTGCCCTACCGCCCCGGCGTCGGCGTGGCCGGCCGGGTGTCCACTGTGGGCAGCGGCGTCGATCCACAGTGGATCGGCCGGCGGTGACTACGGCCGGGCCGCGCTCGGTCTCGTCAAGCCCGGCGGGCGCTTCTGCGCGCACGGCACGCCCGCCGGCGGGTTCACGCCGGTGGATCCGGACGAGGTGCGGGCGCGGGACATCACCTTGACCGGGATCCAGCAGGTGCAGATGCGCCCGGACACGTACCGCGGCTACCTCTTCAGCGCGCTGGCGGCGCTCGCGGCCAAGCGGTTTGCGCCGCTCATCGGGCAGGTGTTCGCGCTGGACGACGCGGCCTCGGCGCACCGGGCGATCGAGGGGCGCGCCGCCGTCGGCAAGACGGTCCTGTCGGTCGCGTGACGTGTTGTTCAGCAGTCGCAGGACACGGCCCAGCGCGGCGCCGTGAGCTCGTCGGCCGGGCGGCGCTCCCGGCCGGCCGGCGTCTCGAACTCGAGGCCCTCGCGCACCCAGTACTCGAAGCCGCCGAGCATCTCGCGCACCCGGTAGCCGAGCTTCGCGAACTCCAGCGCCGCGCGGGTGGCGCCGTTGCAGCCGGGGCCCCAGCAGTACGTGACGACCTCGGCACCGGCCGGGATCGTCGCGGCGGCGCGGACGGCGATGTCGGCCGTGGGCAGGTGGACGGCGCCCGGGATGTGTCCCTGCGCCCAGGCCTGCGCGCCGCGCGAGTCGACGACCACCAGTTGGACGGCGCCCGCGGTCATGGCCGCGTGCACGTCGCTGACATCGGTCTCGTAGGTGAGGCGGGCGGTGAAGTGCTGGATGGCGTCCGTCATGCGGTCAAGCATGATGCCGCGGCGGTACCGCGGGACAGTGGCGAAAACGACGCTGTCCGCTAACATTTCGCCATGCGCGTCCACGTCGGCGGCCCCACCGTGTCGGTCCTCGCGTTCCCGGGCATGTCGCTGTTCGAGACGGGGATCGTCACCGAGGTCTTCGGGCTGCCGCGGCCGGAGTTCGACATCCCGTGGTACAGGCTGCGCATCTGCACCCCGACCGCCGACGCGGTGCCGGTGATCGGCGGCGCGACGCTGCACGCCGACGGTGGTCTGGCCGAGCTCGCGGCCGCGGACACGGTCATCGTCCCCGGCGTCGCGGACGTGCACGCCGGCCCCGGGCCCGAGGTGCTCGACGCGCTGCGCCGCGCCCACGCCCGCGGCGCGCGGATCGTCTCCATCTGCTCGGGCGCGTTCGCGCTCGCGGCGGCGGGCCTGCTCGACGGCCGCCGGGCCACCACGCATTGGCGCTACGCCGGCGCCTTCCGGGCCCGCTTTGCGCAGGTCGCCCTCGACCCCGACGTCCTGTACCTCGCCGAGGGCGACGTCTGGACCAGCGCGGGCAGCGCCGCCGGCCTGGACCTGTGCCTGCACGTCATCCGCACCGACCACGGTGCCGCGATCGCCAACGCCGTCGCGCGCCGCCTCGTCGTGCAGCCCCACCGCGACGGGGGACAGGCCCAGTTCATCGAGGCGCCGATGCCCGCGGCGGCGGAGGACGACCGGATCGCGGCGAGCCTGACGTGGGCGCTGGCCCGGCTGGCCGAGCCGCTCACGCTGCCGGCCCTGGCCCGCCAGGCGCACATGTCGCCGCGCACGTACCTGCGCCACTTCACCCGCGCGACGGGCACCAGCCCGATCCGCTGGCTGCTGCGCCAGCGGGTCCAGGCGAGCCTCGCCCTGCTGGAGACGACGGACTTCTCGGTCGAGCAGATCGCGTCGGCGGTCGGTTTCGACAGCCCGGTGACGTACCGCCACCACTTCACCAACGCCATGCGCACCTCCCCGTCGGCGTATCGCCTGGCGTTTCGCGCTCGCTCCTCCTGAAACGCCCTGCGGACCGCGCCCTCGGCGTATCGCGCTCGCTCCTCCTGAAACGAAAAATCCCGATCGCTGACGCGATCAGGATTTTTCGGACTTATCACGATTTAGCGGGCTAGCCAGCCGCCGTCGACCACGAGAATGTGGCCGTTGACGTAGTCCGCGGCGCGGGAGCTCAGGAACACCACGGCCCCGGCCAGATCGTCCGGGGTGCCCCAGCGGCCGGCCGGGATGCGGTCGCTGATCGCGCGGTACCGCTGCGGGTCCTCGCGCAGCGCCTGCGTGTTGTCGGTCTCGATGTACCCCGGCGCGATCGCGTTGACCTGGACGTTGCGCGGCGCCAGCTCGTTGGCCATCGCGCGGGTCAGCCCGGCCACGGCGTGCTTGGCCGCGGTGTACGACGCCACCCGCAGCCCGCCCTGGAACGACAGCAGGCTCGCCACGTTGACGATCTTCCCGGCGCCGCGGGCCGCCATCGGGGCGGCGAGCAGCCGGCTCAGCTCGAAGACGGCATTGAGGTTGACGTCCAGCACCCGGTCCCACGCCTCGGTGGTGACGTCGAGCACGCTCGCGCGGTCGATCACCCCGGCGTTGTTGACCAGGATGTCGACGCCGCCGGCCGCGGCCAATTCGGCGCCGGCCGCGTGGGTGGCCCCGCGGTCGGCGAGGTCCACCTCGACGATGTCGGCCTTGCGGCCGAGGTCGGCGATGTCGTCGCGGGTGCCGGCCTGAGAGGCGGCGCGGCCGACCAGGATGAGGTCGGCGCCCGCCGCGGCCAGCGCGAGGGCCAGTCCGCGCCCGATGCCGCGCCCGGCCCCGGTGACCGCGGCGGTCCGCCCGGTCAGGTCGAACAGGCTGCTCACAGCGCCTCCATCGGAACGCCCTGCAGGTCGCCGTAGTCGGTGTTCTCGCCGGACATCGCCCAGACGAAGGCGTACGGCGCGGTGCCGGCGCCCGAGTGGACCGACCACGCGGGTGCGATCACCGCCTGGCGGTCGCGGACGATGAGGTGCCGGGTCGCGCCGGGGCGGCCGAGCAGGTGCACGACGCGGGCGTCGGCGGGGAGGCCGGTGTAGAGGTACACCTCGGTGCGCCGATCGTGCAGGTGCGCCGGCATCGTGTTCCACACCGAGCCGGCGTCCACGACCGTGACCCCGAACTGCAGCCGGCAGCTGGGGTGGCCGCCGCCCCATACATAGCGGTACAGCGACCGGGCGCTGGCCGTCGCCGGGTCGCCGATGCGCACCGCCTCGATCGTGTCCCGGCTGAACGTGGCCGCCGGGTGGGTCGCGTCGGCCGGCGCGGAGACCAGGTAGAAGCACGCGCCCGCGCCGGAGAGCGTGACCGTCGAGCCGCGGCCGGCGTAGAGCCCGTCGAGCGGGCCGAGCTTGTGCGCGGTGCCGTCGACGAGCACGTCGCCGGGCTCGCCGAGGTTGATGACGCCCAGCTCGCGGCGCTCGAGCGGGTGTGCGGTGCCGAGGGCGTCCCAGGCGGGCAGCGCGAGCGGGGCGCCGTCGGGCACCGCGCCGGCCACGACCATGCGGTCCTCGTGGGTGTAGACGGCGCGTACCTCGCCGGGCGCGAACAGGTCCTCGATCAGATACCGGGAGCGCAGCTGCGCCGTCGTCGCGGTCTCGACGGACTCGGGATCCGTGGCGTGCCGCACCTCAATGTTCATGATGCTGGATCGTATCGGCGGACTTGGCGGCTTATCAAGTATGTGGACGGCGTCTTAGTATGAGCGCACTGTCCAAGAAACCCGGGAGGACCGATGCCGAACATCACCGTGGAATTGCTGCGGGGGCGCAGCCTCGAGCAGCGCCGCCGGTTCGTCGAGGCGCTGACCGACGACGCCGTGGAGCACCTCGGCGCGCGCCGCCAGGACGTGCGGATCGTCTTCACCGAGATCGGCGGCCACGACGTGGCCAACGGCGGCGTGCTGGCCGCGGACGACGCGTCGCGCGCCGAGGTGCTGGCCCGCCACGGCGCCGCGTGACCGGAGCGGGCGGAGCAGGCACGACGGCCCGGCGCGAGCGTTCCGCGCCGGGCCGTCGTGTGTGCAGGGAGCTACGGCGTGACAGGGATGTTGGTCAGGCCCTTGGTCGCGTTCGTCACCGTGTTCGACGCGTAGACCACGTTCGGCCGCGCCGAGCACTTGGACTGCGAGGTGACGTTGATGGCGTACTGCCCGACGCCCCCGAGGTCCGACCGGTTGTTGCGCCACACGTTGCCGCAGCCGTTGTCGAACGACGGCGTCGTGGACGGGTTGTGGGTCTCGTACCCGTTGGCGAACGTCCCCGGGCTGCGGAACGACCCGGTGTTGTCCTCGATGCGGTAGTCCATCCCCTTGACGTCGACCCAGGAGTCGGCCGAGTTCTGCCCGCTGACACCCTGCCCGTCGAACGTGTTGCCGCTGATCAGCCCGCCGGTGGTGCCCTCCTTCACGTCGATCGCCTCGGCCGCGATGTTCGGGCCGAGGTGGTTGCCGACGACCTGCACGCGGTCGCTCTTGTCGACGCCGCCGGTGTTGCCGTGGCAGCCCCAGTTTGAGCCGGCCGAGCCGATGTAGACGCCCTCGCCGTAGCCGGGCTGTACGAGCCCGGTCCGCTCGATCCGCGAGTTGCGCACGATGCCGTCGGCCGAGGAGCGGCGGAAGTGCAGGGCCTCCTCCTCGACGTCGTGGATGTACACGCCGTCGACCGTCAGATGCTGGGAGTTGTCGGCGACGATGCCCTTCTTCGACTCGGCGACGGTGAAGCCGGTGAGGTTCCAGTACGGCGCGTTGTACAGCCACAGGCCGTAGCCCGAGTCCCAGCCGGCGGTCGGCGCCGGGCAGCTCGGCGCGTCGCCCGACGGCCCGTCGTTCACGAGCACGGCGCCGGCCGGCCCGGTGAGCGTGATCGGCTGCGACGCCGTGCCGGCGGCGGTGGTGACGAACGAGCCGTGGTACGTGCCGGCGGCCAGGCGGATCGTCTGCCCCGGCCGGGCCGCCGCCAGCGCGGACTGCAACTGGGCGGCGCTCGACACGTCGACGATCGGGCCGCCGGGCGTCGACGGCGTTGTGGACGGCGACCGTGACGGAGACGGAGACGTGGACGGTGACGGGGATGTGGACCGCGACGGTGACGGGGACGCCGTGGTCGGCGAGGGCGTCCCGCCGCCCGGGCAGGCGTGGCCGTCGATGGTGCAGTTGAGCGGCGTGCCGAGGCCGGCGACGTTGAACCCGAACGTCTCGGCCGCCCCCGGTGCGATGGCACCGTTGTAGCCGGCGTTCACGAACGTGTAGTGCTGCCCGCTGGCGGTGCGGACGGAGCTCCACGAGTTGGACACGGTGGAGCCGGCCGGCAGGTCGAACTCGACCCTCCAGCCCGTCGAGGGGGCGTCGCCGTTGTTGCGGATGGTGTACTGCGCGCCGTACCCGGTGCTCCACACCGAGGTCTGGGCGAAGGCGGCGGTGAGCTGGGGTGCGGCGGCGTGGGCGACCGTGGCGAATCCGACGGCGGTGGCGAGGGCGACGGCCGGCACGCCGATGGCGGTGGCGCGGGGCACGGATACTCGCAGGAACATCGAGCGCCTCCGATGATAGGGGCTTGGTAATCAGCTAGTAAAGTGAACGCCGTCCAGCCCGTCAATACGCGTTCGTGGACATGTTTGACGTCCACGTATGTGGACAGTTTCGGAGGTCTCGTTGAACCGCATCCTGATCACGGGGGGCGCCGGCAAGGTGGCCGCGCTGCTGCGCCCGCGGCTGGCCCGCCCCGGCCGCACGCTGCGCCTCTTCGACCTGCGTGAGCCGGCCCCGCTGCCCGGCGCCGGCGGCCGTGAGGAGTCCGTGATCGGCTCCGTCGACGACCCGGACGCCGTGGCCGGGGCGTGCGAGGGCGTCGACGCCGTCGTGCACCTCGGCGGCCTGGCGAAGGAGGCGGCGCCGCAGGACGCGTTGCGGATCAACGCGTACGGGAGCTGGTGCGTCCTGGAGGGCGCGCGCCGGGCCGGCGCCCGGGTCGTGCTGGCCTCCTCGACGCACGCCGCCGGGTTCACCGACGCGCGCGAGGCCCCACCCGGCGGCGTGCCGGCGGACACGCCGCCGCGCCCCGACACCATGTACGGCTGGAGCAAGGTCGCGGCCGAGGCGGCCGGCCGGCTCTATGCGGATCGCTTCGGCATGGACGTCGTGTGCCTGCGCATCGGCATGTGGGTCGCCGAGCCGCCCGGCCTGCGCGGGCTGTCGATGTGGCTGTCGCCCGACGACGGCGCGCGGCTGGTCGAGGCGGCGCTGACGGCGCCGGCGCCCGGCTTCCGCATCGTGTGGGGCGTCAGCCGCAACACCCGCGGCATCTGCTCGCTCGCCGAGGGCGAGGCGATCGGCTACTTCCCGCGCGACGACGCCGAGGCGTTCGCCGCGCGGCGCATAGCCGCATTCGGCGAGCCGGATTTCCCGGGGACCCCGGAGTTGTACCGCATGGGCGGCGCCTGGTGCGAAATCCCGCTCGGCGTCCCGCCCGCCGGCCGGTCCTGAATCAGCGAATGCCCTCGCGGCGCAGGGTGGCGGCCAGGGTTGCGGAGTGCTCCTTGAGCGCGTGCGCCACCCGCAGCACCTCGTCGACGCCCGCCTGCTTCGCCGGCATCGAGCAGCTGATCGCGTCCGTGGCCGGGATCCGGTAGTCCACGGCCACGGCGACGCACGCGACGCCCTCCGTGCCCTGCTGCTCCTCGTGCGCCCAGCCCCGGCCGCGCACGTCCTCGAGCTCGGACAGCAGCTCCTTGTGGTCCGTGATCGTGTTGGGCGTCAGCGACGCGAGCTTGGCCGGCAGCACCGCCAGCACCTCGTCGTCGGTGAGGCAGGACAGCAGGACCTGGCCGAGCGCGGTCACGTGGGCGGGCAGCCGGCGCCCGACCCGGGGCACGACGCCGCTGCGGGACTCGCGGCTGGCCAGGTACAGCACGTCGGCGTCGACCCGGCGGGCGTAGTGCGTCGTGTATCCGAGCTCGGCCCGCAGGTCCTCCAGCGCCTCGTAGGCGAAGGGCAGCGCGGCATCGCGGTCCAGGTAGGCCGTGCCGGACAGCAGCGCGTGCGGCCCGACGCCGAACGCCGAGCCGGTCGGGTCGGCCTCGACCCACTTCATCTCGCGCAGCGTGCGGATCAGCGCGTGCAGGCTCGAGCGCGGGTACCCCATCTTCTCCTGCAGCTCGGCCAGCGTCAGCCGGGTCGGGGACTCCGCCAGGGTCTCCAGGATGCGCACGGTGCGCTGCGCCGACTTGACCGGGTTCACCTCGGCGGCCGCGGCGACCTCGCCGGACTCGTCGTCGGACTTCCTGCGCGGCATGCCGCCAACCTCCGGTGCGCCGTGTTCCTGAACGTGTTGACGGTCATCATACCGGACGCTAACTTGTGTCTGCGCAACGTCACATCCAAGGATGGCGTCCACATATGTAGACAGGAGGCAAGGCAGTGTCTGGACGGCGCCCCACGATCAGACCGCTCGCCAAGCACGCCACGTTCCTCGTCGCCGCCGCGCTGGTGCTCGGCGCCTGCGGCAGCGGATCCGCGCCCAACACCCCGCAGGACGCATCCGCGCCGCTGCAGATCTGGGTGCGCAAGCCCCCGGGCGGTACCGCCGAGAAGACCACGAAGCAGCTGGCCACCGCCTTCACCGCCAAGACGGGCATCAAGGCCGACGTCACCGCGCTCTTCGACGACTTCGAGACCAAGCTCCAGCAGGCCGCCGCCCAGAAACACCTGCCGGACATCGTCATCAACGACACCGCCCAGCTCGGCACCATGCTCAAGCAGGGCATCGTGCGCGAGGTCAAGCGGGCCGACATCCCCGGGTCGGACAAGCTCACGCCGGTCTCCTGGGACGCCGCCAAGGGCCCCGACGGCAAGTACTACGGCGTGCCCAACAGCGCCCAGTCCTTCGCCCTGTTCATCCGCAAGGACTGGCGCGAGAAGCTGGGCCTGCCGGTGCCGAAGACCTGGGCCGACCTCGACGCGCTCGCCGTCGCCTTCACCACCAGGGACCCCGACGGCGACGGCAAACCCGACACGTACGGCTACGACGTGCCCGGCTCCACCAAGCGCGGCTACATGTCCTGGTACTTCACCAGCTTCCTGTGGTCGGGCGGCGGCGACTACTTCACCGAGCAGAACGGCAAGTTCACCCCGGCCATCGCCAGCGACGCCTCCGTCGCCTCGGTGGAGTGGTTCAAGGCCCAGTTCTGCAAGGACAAGACGGTCGCGCCGGGCGCCGTGACGATGGAGACCACGCAGGCCCACCCCGTGTTCGAGAGCGGCAAGGCCGGCATCTACTTCACCGGGCCGTACAACATGGCGCGCTTCGACGGCAACCTCGGCAAGGACAAGTACGAGACCGTGGCCGCGCCGCCCGGCCCGTCCGGCAAGTCCATCTCGCTGGCCGAGGGCGAGAACACCTACCTCATGGCCGGCTCCAAGAACCAGGCCGGGCAGAACAGGTTCGCCGAGTTCGCCATCTCCGTCGAGGGCCAGACGATCGGCATGGCCGGCGACACCGACGGCAACATCGTGCGGCTGCCGGTGAACTCGACCGTCACCCTGTCCTCGGTCCGCAAGGACGCCCGCTGGCAGGTCTTCGACGAGATCTACAAGCAGTCCGGCCGCTACACCCCGGCCGTGCCCGACTGGACGCCGTTCCGCCAGACGTCCGCCGACACCATCAACGCGATCGTCGCCAACTGCGGCTCCGACACGAAGGCCGAGCTGACCAAGCTCAGCCAGACCTTCCAGGCGGAGCTGGCCAAGCAGGGAGTGGCCGCGACATGACCATGACGCAGGTGCGGGCCGGGGCGACGCGCGCCCCGGCCCCGCCGGCCCGGCGGCGGCGCCGGCGCCCGGATCTGCTGCCGTGGGCGTTCCTCGCGCCGGCCCTGATCCTCTTCGCGCTGTTCAAGTTCGTGCCGATGGCCCGCGCGATCAGCATGAGCCTCTACGAGGTCCGCCCGTACCTCGGCGACCGCTGGGTCGGCGCGGACAACTTCGTCACCATCGGCGGCGACGACGCCTTCACCCGCGCGGTGTGGCAGACCGTGCTCCTGGCCGTCGGCCAGACCGCCGGCTCGCTGCTCATCGGCCTGGTGCTCGCCCTGCTGCTGGAGGGTCAGGCCAAGAGCCTGTGGTTCGTGCGCACCGCGGTCTTCCTGCCGACCGTCGCCGCGATGGCCGTCGTCGCCGAGGTCTGGCGCATCCTGTACTACCCGGCGCCCGACGGCGCGATCAACACCATCCTCGGCTGGCTCGGGATGGGCCCGTCGCAGTTCCTCAACTCGCCCGGCTCGGCGCTGTGGTCGGTGATGGGCGTTGGCATCTGGCGCGGCGCGCCGTACGACATGATGATCTTCCTGGCCGGGCTGGCCGGCGTCGACCGCACCCTCTACGAGGCCGTCGAGGTCGACGGGGCCAACCGCTGGCGCCGGCTGTGGCACGTCACGTTCCCGCAGCTGCGGCCGGTGTTCGCGATCCTGTTCACGCTCGCCGCGATCCGCGGCCTGCGCGTGTTCACCGAGATCTACCTGCTCACCAACGGCGGCCCCGACGGCTCGACCGAGGTGCTCATGACGCTGATCTACAAGCTCGGCCTGGAGCGCAACGAGCTCGGCGTCGCCGCCGCCGGGTCCGTGATCCTGTTGCTGGCCACAATCGTGCTGACGATCGCCGTGCAGTCCGCCCGGGCGAGGAGGGCGCGATGAGATACGGAAGCACTGAGCTGACGATCGCGGTGCAGTCCGCCCGGGCGAGGAGGGCGCGATGAGACACGAGACCGCGCTGGGGCTCGACGCGCTGCGGGGGCGGCCCGCGAAGGTCGCGCGATTCCTGGTGTACACCATCCTGGTCCTGATCTTCGCCGGTCCCTTGCTGGCCCTGCTGGTCAGCGCGTTCGCGCCGGCCCAGGACCCGACCAGCCTCACGCTCATCCCGCGGTCGTTCACGCTGGCCAACTTCCGCGCCGCGCTGCGCCGCGACGTGCTGCACTACCTGCTCAACTCGTTCGTGGTCGTGGGCTTCGGCCTGCTGCTGCAGATCGCGGTGAGCGTCTCGGCCGCCTACGCCCTCGCCCGCAAGCGCTTTCCCGGGCTCCGGCTGGTGTTCCTGCTCATCCTGTCGACGATGATGCTGCCGGAGGAGATCCTGGCCATACCGCTTTCCCTGGTACTGGCGGATGTCCCCCTGGTGCACGTCAACCTCATCGGCACGCTCGCCGGCATGATCGTGCCGGTCGGCGCCTGGGCGTTCTCGATCCTCGTCATGACCGAGTTCATGCGCGACATCCCGGTCGAGCTCGAGGAGGCCGCCCGCCTTGACGGCGCCGGCGACCTGCGCATCTTCTGGTCCGTCGTGCTGCCGCTGTGCCGGCCGGCGCTCGGCGTGATCGGGATCTTCGGGTTCACGATGATCTGGGACCAGTACATGCTGCCGCTGCTCGTCGCCCAGGACTCCGCGCACTTCACGCTGCCGCTGGCCCTGCGCACGCTGCGCAGCGACGAACAGGTCGGCATCGGCGTGCTGCTGGCCGCGTCGCTGCTCGCCCTGCTGCCGTCGGTCATCGCGTTCGTCGCGATGCAACGGCAGTTCATGCGCGGCCTCACGTCCGGCGCCGTCAAAGGCTGACCCTTCACCACCTTGGAATTAGGAGCACATGATGCGTCTGCACGGCCTGCTGTCGTTCCCGCTGACCCCGTTCACGACCGACGGCAAGGTGAACCTCGCCGTCCTGGCCGACCACGTCGAGCAGCAGCTGGCCGCCGGACCCTCCGGACTGTTCGTCGCCTGCGGCACCGGCGAGTTCACGAGCCTGTCGCTGCCGGAGTACCGCGACGTCGTCGGCACCGCCGTGCAGGTCGCCGCCGGCCGGGCACCCGTGTTCGCCGGCGCCGGCGGCGGTCCCGCGATGGCCCGCGACTTCGCCGCCGCCGCGCTCGAGGCGGGGGCCGACGGGCTGCTGCTCCTGCCCCCGTACCTCGTGCACTCCACGCCGGCCGGGCTCGTCGAGCACGTCCGGTACGTCGCCGAGGCCACCCCGCTGCCGATCGCCGTTTACCAGCGGGCCAACGCGGTGCTCGACCCCGACGCCGCGGTCGCCCTGCTCGACGTGCCGACCGTCGTGGGCATCAAGGACGGCAAGGGCGACGTGAGCGCGATGCTGCGCCTCGTCACCGCGATCCGGACGAGCGGCCACCCGCGGGCCGCCGAGTTCGGCTTCCTCAACGGCCTGCCCACGGCCGAGCTGTCCGTGCAGGCGTACCGCGCGATCGGCGTCGAGAGCTACTCCTCGGCCGTGCTGTGCTTCGTCCCCGACATCGCCACCGCCTTCTACCGCGCCGTCAACGCCGGCGACGGCGCCACCGTGCAGCGCCTCCTCGCCGCGTTCTACCTGCCGTTCGTGGCCCTGCGCGACGAGGTCCCCGGCTACGCGGTCTCACTGGTCAAGGCCGGCGCCCGCCTCGCGGGCCTCGACGTCGGCCCGGTCCGCCCGCCGCTGGTCGACGCGACCGAGGCGCACGTCGCGCGGCTCGCCGCGATCATCGCCGACGGGCGGCGGGCACTGTGAAGGTCGTCGCGGCACGGGTGACCCCCGTCGCCTTTCCCGACCCGCCGCTGCTCAACTCGGCCGGCGTGCACGAGCCGTGGGCGCTGCGCACGATCCTCGAGCTCGACGGCGGCGACGGCCTGGTCGGGCTCGGCGAGACCTACGGCGACGCGCCGCACCTGGCCGCCGTGCGCCGCGCCGCCGAGCGGGTGACCGGCCTCGACCCGTGGGACCTGGCCGGGCTGCGCGTCGCGGTGCGCCGCTCGCTGGGCGCCGGCGACCACGAGCCGAAGGTGTTCGCCCCGTTCGAGGTCGCCGCGCTGGACCTGCAGGCCCGCTCGATCGGCCGGCCGGTGCACCAGCTGCTCGGCGGGCGGGTGCGGGACCGGGTGGCGTTCTCGGCGTACCTCTTCTACAAGTGGGCCCAGCACCCCGGCCTTCCCGCCGACGAGTGGGGCGCCGCCCTCGACCCGGCCGGGATCGTCGAGCAGGCCCGCGGGCTCGTCGAGCGGTTCGGGTTCGGCTCGATCAAGCTCAAGGGCGGCGTGTTCCCGCCGGTCGAGGAGATCGACGCGCTCCGCGAGCTGCGCCGCGCCTTCCCCGCCCACCCGCTGCGCATCGACCCGAACTGCGCCTGGACCGTGCCGACGGCGCGGCAGGTCGCGGCGGAGACGGCAGAGCTGCTGGAGTACCTCGAGGACCCCACGCCCGGCATCGGCGGCATGGCCGACGTGGCCGCCGCCGCCCCGATGCCGCTGGCCACCAACATGTGCGTCGTCTCGCCCGCCGACCTGCGCCCCGCCTTCGAGCGTGGCGCCGTCGGCGTCGTGCTGGCCGACCACCACTACTGGGGCGGCCTGCGCGCGTGCGCCGACCTCGCCCGAACCTGCGCCGCGTGGGGCGTCGGCGTCTCCATGCACTCCAACAGCCACCTGGGCATCAGTCTCGCCGCGATGGTCCAGCTGGGCGCGGCGACGCCGGAGCTGACGTACGCCGCGGACACCCACACCCCGTGGCAGGCCGGCGTGGACGTGGTCACCGCCCCGCTGCCCATCGTGGACGGCACGGTCGCCGTCCCCGACGCCCCCGGCCTCGGCGTCGAGCTCGACCGCGACGCGCTGGCCCGTCTGCACGAGCAGTACCGCCGCTGCGGCATCCGATCCCGCGACGACACCGCCTACATGCGCACCGTGCGCCCCGACTTCGTCAAGCGCCGGCCGAGATGGTGACCCTCACCGGCCACGCGTACTGCTGGGACGTCCTCGGCGACCCCGCCTTCCCGGACCGCGTCGCCGCCCTGGGCCTGTCCTCGGTCACGCTGGCCGCCGCCTACCACTCGGTGCGCGCCGCGACGCCGCACCACCCGCGCCACCAGATCGTCGACGCCCGCCACGGCGCCCTGTACCGCCCGGTCCGCCCTTCGGCCTGGCGCGACGCCCGCCTCCGCCCCGCCGCTGCCGACTGGATGCCGTCCGCCGACCCGTTCGCCGAGGCCGCCACGACCCTGCGCGCCGCCGGCCTGTCCGTCACCGCGTGGATCGTGCTCGCCCACAGCTCCCGCCTGGGCGCGGCCTTTCCCGACCTCGCCGTCGTGAACTGCTTCGGCGAGCGGTACTCGCATGCGCTCTGCCCCGCTAACCCCGAGGTCCGCGACTACGCGGCCACCCTCGCCGCCGAGGCGATCCGCGACGCCCCCGTCGACGCGGTGTCGCTCGAGTCGTGCGGCCAGATGGGCCTGACCCACACCGGCGCTCACGACCGCACGGCCGACGCCTGGCCCGGCCCGGCCCAGCGCTGGCTGTCCGTCTGCTGCTGCGCCGCCTGCCGCGCCCTGTGGTCGGAGCGCGGCGCCGACCCGGCGCGCGTGATCGCCTCCCTCGCCGCCGCCGTCCGGGCCGATTCCACAGTGGACTCCTCGGCGGTACTCCTGGACGCCCGCCAGCACGCGGCCCGCCTGCTGCGCGACCAGGTCCTCGCCGCCGTCGCCGGCGTGCCGGTGATCCTGCACGCCAACCCCGACCCGTGGGCGACCGGCCCGTCGCCGGGCCTCCCTCCGGACGACCGGGTCGACGCGCACGCCGTGCTGGTGCCGGCCTGGCCGGTAGGCGAGGAGTCGGCGCGCGCGGTCGCGGCCGCCGTCGCCGCCGGGTACCGCACGCACGCCTACATCACCGCCCTGCCGCCCTGCCGCGCCGAGGAGGTGCCCGCGCACGCCGCGGCCCTGGTCGCGGCCGGCGCGAGCGGCATCAACCTGTACCACCTGGGCCTCGCCTCCGCCCCGCGCCTGGAGGCCCTGCGCCGTACCGTCGAACTGCTGGAGTCGCCGTGCACCCCCTGACCGGACGCCGTGACCTGGTCCACGGCCTCGCCTTCGGCCCGCGCCTGGAGGCCCTGCGCCGCACCGTCGAGCTGCTGGAGTCGCCGTGCACTCCCTGACCGGACTGTCCACCTGGGACGGAGCCCGCCGCCGTGATCTGGTCCACGGCATCGCCGCCGCCATGGAGGGCCGGCGGGCCGAGATCGTGGCCACCGCCGGCGAGGAGACCGGCCTCGCGCCGGCGCGGCTCGAGGGCGAGTTCGACCGCACCACCGGCCAGCTGCGCCTCCTGGGCGACTTCGTCGCGTCCGGCCGCGACCGCCCGACCGTCACCTCCCCGTCGGCGGCGCCCGGCGGCGCCGACGTCGTCCTGGTCCGCGTGCCGATCGGCCCGGTCGCGGTGTTCGCCGCCTCCAACTTCCCGCTCGCGTTCGGCGTGCTGGGCGCCGACACGGCGGCGGCCCTCGCCGCCGGGTGCCCCGTCGTCGTGAAGGCGCACCCCGCCCAGCCGCGCACCGCCGAGCTGCTGGCCGCCTGCGCCCCCGCCGAGCTTCTCACCCTGCGCCACGGCGGCCCCGACGTCTCGCTCGAGATCGTCCGCGACCCGCTCGTGCGCGCGGTGGCGTTCACGGGCTCGCCGTCCGGCGGCCGTGCCCTCATGGACGCCGCGGCCGCCCGCCCCGAGCCGATTCCGGTGTACGCCGAGATGGGCTCCCTCAACCCCGTCTTCGTGCTCCCGTCGGCGCTGCCCGACCCGTCGTGGCCGTCCGCGCTGGCCGCGTCGGTCACGGGCTCGTCCGGCCAGCTGTGCACCAAGCCCGGCCTGGTCTTCGTGCCCGACTCGCCCGCGGGCCGGGCGTTCGCCGAGCGGTTGGGCGCCGAGGTGGCCGCGGCCGGCCCGGTCGGCCGCCTGCTCACCCCGTCGATCGAGGCGGCCCACGCGGAGTGGTCGCGACGGGCGGCTTCGTGCGGTACCAAATCGGGCTCTTCGGTCTTTGCGCTCTTCATCGAGGCCTCGTCGCTCGGCGGCGCGCTGCTCGAGGAGCATTTCGGGCCCGCGGTCGTCGTGTGCGCCGCCCCGGCGTCGTCATTCGGCGCGCTGGCGGCGGCCCTGCCCGGCTCGCTCACGGCCACCGTCCTGGCGGCCCCCGACGACCCGGCGCTGGACGCCCTGCTGCCGCCCCTGATGGCCACGGCCGGCCGGGTGGTGCTCAACGGCGTCCCGACCGGCGTCGCGGTCTGCGACGCAATGCACCACGGCGGCCCGTGGCCCGCGACGTCGAACGCCCTGCACACGTCGGTCGGCACGGGATCGGTGAGCCGGTTCCTGCGCCCGGTCGCCCTGCAGGGCCTGCCGCCCCGCCTCCTGCCTTGACACGCGCCCGCCTTCGACCGCCTTGCCGGGGCGTTTGCGTTGACACGGTCGTGTCTTCGGTCGTGTTGCCGGATCGTTTACGTTGAGGCCGTTCGTGCCTCGCGGCGGCCGCGGGCACCGGGGACCGCCATGATGGGACCATGGCCTTTCCCGACTTCCGCGCGGCGGACGCGATCGCCGTCCGCAACAGCGTTCAGCTGCTCGACGGCCCGCTCGACCCGGCCCTGCCCACCCCGTGCGCCGGCTGGACGCTGGCCGACCTGCTCGCCCACATGACCATCCAGCACCGCGGTTTCGCCGCCGCGGCCCGGGGCGAGGCGTGGCCCCTGGAGCGCTGGTCCCCGCGCCCGCTGCCGGCGGACCCCTTCGCCGCGTACGCCGCCGCCTCCGACGAGGTCATCGACGCCTTCGCCGCCGTCGACGCGCTGGACGCCCCGATGCCCCTGCCCGAGATCGCCCCCGACCCGATCCCGACGTGGCGCGGCATCGGCGCGCACGCCATCGACTACGTCGTGCACGGATGGGACGTGGCACGCACGCTCGGCGTACCGTTCGCGCTCCCCGAAGACGTCCTCACTGCCGTCCTGCCGATCGCTGAGTCCGTCCCGGACGGCCCGAACCGCGACCGCGAGGGCGCCGCATTCGCCCACGCCCAGCCCGTCCCCGCGGACGCCTCGACCCTCGACCGAATCCTGTTACTTCTGGGTAGAAAGCCATAGGGCGCAGAGGGCTACTTCGAAACCTGGCAGGCCCAGAGCCTCTGGTGGAAGATCGAGTGCTTCGGTGTCTAGATCGAGGATCGGCCGCGCCGCATCGGTTGAGCGGTCGTGCGCACCGCCGGGCCGGCGGTGCGCACGGCGCCGCTTCAGACGCGTTCCGCGAACGGGCGGCCGTCCCAGCTCCACGACGCGCGCGGCGGGTGGCCGGGAAGCTCGGCGCGGCCCGTGGCCCACAGCAGGGTCTCCCACGGGTCGGGGTGCTCGGGCAGGTCGGTGAACAGGCGATCCAGCACGGCCTGGCAGAGGTCGCGGGGCGGATCCCACGGGCGCTCCACGGTGTCGGCGATGTCCCAGGCGTGGACCAGCACCTCGACCACGCCCATCGCGGCGAAGCCGTCGGGGTCGCTGATGCCGTACGGGTGCCAGCCGCGATGGGTGGGCGGGGCCGCGTCCACGATGCCGGCCAGCATTGCGCCGCAGGCCTCCAGCGTCCGCAGCAGGCCCAGGGTGCCGGCCGTGCGCTCGACGAAGATCGTGCTCGACGGGCCGCCCTCCCGCTGCGTGTGCCAGGCGAACGGGAGATACGACTCCTGCGGGGGATCGGCGGGGGCGATCTGGCCGGCGTACGCGAACAGGTCGTCGGCCATGTGCTCGATCGTCTCCCAGCAGGACCACGACAGCGTGCCGGCCGGGCGGTCCCAGCCGTCGTCGGGGACGTCGGCGAAGGCGCGGCGGGCCAGGGCCACGGCCGCGCGGACGTCGGTGCCGTTCATCGTCACGGGCTTGACGCTAACAGGGTCCGGGCTACGAGGATGACGGGCTCCCGGCGTACAGCTGCCGGATGACGCCCTCGATGTCCGGCTCCTCGATCGTCAGGTCGTGCAACTGCGCCGACTCGGCGACCGCGGCCAGGATCGCGGCGACCGTCGTCGTGCCCGGCGCGAACGACAGGCGCTGGCGCAGGCCGCCGGCCTCGACGCCGACGAGGCGCGTGCCGGGGACGGCGTCCAGCGGCGGGGCGGGCTCGGCGAGGTCCAGCACCAGGATCCGCTCGGCGCCGACCTGGCGGGCCAGGCCGCCGAGCGTGCCGTCGAACGCCAGCCGGCCGTGGTCGACGAGCAGGATGCGCTCGGTGAGGCGGCGCACGTCGCCCATGTCGTGCGTGGCCAGCAGGAGGCTCGTACCGAAGGCGGCCCGCTGCTCGACCAGGAACGCCCGCAGCCGCTCCTTGCTCAGCACGTCCAGGCCGATCGTCGGCTCGTCGAGGACCAGCAGCTCGGGGGAGTGCAGCAGGGCGGCCGCCACCTCGCCTCGGATGCGCTGGCCGAGGGACAGCTGACGTACCGGAGTGTCCAGAAAGGACGTCAGGTCGAGCCGCTCGCCGAGCTCCGCCAGGCGCGGGCGGTGGTCGAGGCCGTGGATCGCGCCCAGCGCGCGGTACGAGTCGCGCAGCGGCAGGTCCCACCACAGTTGGCTGCGCTGGCCGAACACCACCCCGATGCGGCGGGCCAGCCGGCGGCGCTGGCGCAGCGGGTCCAGGCCGCACGTGCGCACCGTGCCGGCGCTCGGGCGCAGGATCCCGGTCAGCATCTTGATCGTCGTGGACTTGCCGGCGCCGTTCGCCCCGATGTACCCGACGGCGGTGCCCCGCTCGACCGCGAACGTCAGCCCGTCGACGGCGACGACCTTCTTGAAGAGCCGCCGCAGCCCCGACACCTCGATGATCATGAGCCCGTCCCTGTGTAGTGGCGCAGGCCGGCGCGCCAGCCGAGCAGCGCGATCGCCCACGCGCCGGCGGCGGCCAGCGGCGTGCACCAGCCGATCCACTGTGGAACGCCGGGCGCCGTCCGGCCCAGCAGCGTCATCGCGGGCAGGTAGGCCACGAACGCCGACGGCACGACGAACGTGAACAGCACCCGCAGCGGCCCGGGGTAGATGCTGGCCGGGAACTGGGCCGCGTACTGTCCACCGTAGACGAACGACGCCGTCACCTCGGCCCCGTCGACCAGCCAGAACTGCACCGCGGCGGCGGTCGTGAACAGCGCGGCGAAGATCGCCGCTCCACACAGGACGGTCAGCGCCACCAGCCCCACGCCCGCCGGGGTCCAGCGGATCCCGATCCTGGCCAGGACCGCCGCGGCGACGAGCGAACCGGCAGCGGTACGGCCTAACCGCCGCAACGACAGCTCCGCGCTCACGAGCTGGGGCAGCACCGGCAGCGGGCGCAGCAGGAACGCGTCGAAGGCGCCCGAGCGCAGGTACGTCGGCAGCGTGTCCAGATGCCCGAAGAACAGGTCGGCGAGGCTGAACGACACGTGCCCGAGCGCGAACACCAGCAGCGCCGCCCGAAGCGTCAGCCCGCCCAGCGCCGACACGTTGGCGAACACGACGTACAGCTCGCAGATCCCGCTGATCGTCACCCCGACGCTCGCGACGAGCTCGATCGCGAACGACCCCCGGTACGCCGTCTGCGCCCGGACGTGCATGCGCGCGACGACCGCGTACGGCCGCAGCCCGCCCACCCGCCCGCGGCCCGGCCGCTCAGGCCCGCCGGCCCGCGGTCCGCCCTGACCGGCGGCGTTCGCCTGCTCATGGCCGGCGGGGCTGAGCCGGTCCGCTTGTCGCTCAGCCACCCTGGATCACCAGCCTCCGCGCGCCGAGCGCGAACACGGCCCGGCCCGCGACCAGCAGCCCGATGAACCAGAGCGCCTGCACCGCCAGGGTCTCCCAGCCCGACCGGCCCATGATCACGTCGATCGGGGCCTGCAGCATCGACGGAAACGGCGTCGCGGCCGCCACCGTGGCCAGCCAGGGCGGGAACCAGTGCACGGGCACGACCAGCCCGCACAGGACGCTGGACACCACGAGGTACAGCGTCATCGGCCCCCGCAGGTCCAGCAGCCAGAACGCGGAGAGGTTCACCAGCCACCGGCAGGCGAACGACAGCGCGGTCGCCAGCGCCACGCTGGCCAGCCCCAGCGCGTACGGCACCGGCGTGTGCGGCAGCGCCAGCCCGGTGATCACCGCCCCGACGGCGAGCTGCGGCAGCCCGCGCAGCAGCAGCGTGAACGCGGCCCGCCCGAGGTCGGCGGCGAGGTAGGACAGCATCGGGTCGGCGGGGCGGGCCAGGTCGACGGCGATGTCGCCGGTGCGGATGCGCTGCGCGATCTCGTTCCAGTAGAAGAGGTTGACCGACCCGACGAGCGCCTGGCCCAGCCATACGTAGGTGGCGGCGGTGACCCGGTCGTACCCGGCGAGCGCCCCGCCGGCGGTGCCGATGACGGCCATGAGGATGGCCGAGCGGATGAGCCCGAAGACGCAGTTGGTGAAGGCGCCCGCGATCGCCGCCGTCCGGTACGCCGAGAACCGGCGGAAGCCCAGGACGAACAGGGTCGCGTACACGGGTCTGCTCCGTCGAGTCGGCGCCGGGTTCGGACCGGTCACCATATCCGTTCGCCCGGCCCACCCGGCACCGAATTTCCCGATCGGGGTACGTCATCCCGCCAGCGGCAGGTCGGCCGGGGCCGGGGCGGTCTCGCGCCAGTGACGCAGCATCGGGGTGGCCGGCCAGCGCAGCTCGCGTTCGCGGTACGCGGCGTCGGTGCAGCGGGCCGTCCAGCTGCGGGCCGCGCGGTGCAGGGGCACGTCGTCGCCGAGCAGCTCGTCCCGCAGCGCGAACAGGACCGCGGCGGCGTGCTCGAAGGCCGGTACCTCGCGATCGCGCTCGCCCAGCCCGGCCATCCAGTCGAGCTCCCGGCCGTCGCAGACCGGGCAGTCGCACGCCCACAGCCGGGCATCCGGATGTCCGCGTCTTCCGCGCTGGATCGCGCTGATTCTGCGGTACGACATCGTGGGCTTGAAGATCGTCGACGGCGGGCGGGGCCCCGGCGGCGGCCGGCCACCCACGGCCTCGCGGGGCGCGAGGTGCCGCAGCGCGCCCACCGTGCCGACGGCGGCCGCGACCGCGCCGTGGCAGAGCGCGCCGAGCGCAGACAGGTCGGAGCGCAGCAGCAGCGTCGGCACGCCGCAGCCGAGCACCTCCAGCAGCCCCGCAACGCATCCGGGCAGGCCGAACGGGTCGCGGTGCGCCTCGATCACCAGCGCGATCGGCACCCCGGCGTCGCGGACGTGCCCGGTCAGCGTGGTCAGGTGCAGGCGGTCGCGCAGCCACGCGGTGTGCAGGGGCAGCACGGCGATCGCGCCGGGCACGGCCATCGCGCGGTGCAGGATGCTGACCAGCCCGGACTCGTCCCCGCTGTCGACGTATCCGGAGTCGGTGAGCACCGGCAGCCCGAGCTCCCGCTGGCGGCGCAGCCACCTCGGGTTGAACGGGGCGCTGGCCGGCAGGCGGTTGACGCCGGCGTACCGCGCGGCGTCGAGCAGCAGCGGCGCGTCGAACCCCTGCTGGCGCACCAGGAACGCGGCGGTGGCGAGCAGCCCGGCCTCATCGTGGCGGTACGGCGAGATCACCAGCCCGCCGTGCGCCCGCCGCGCGATCGGGGCGCAGCGCAGGGCCTGGTTGGCCGAGCAGTGCACGAGCAGGCGACGTCCGGTGAGCATGGCCGATCGATCCCGTCACGGTTGGTACATCGATGGTAACCAATCGTGCGCGATTCACGAACATTCATCTCCCGCAGTCGACGGCCACGGTGGTCGTCGCGGTCGCCGCACTCGGCGCCGACACGGCGATGCGGACCTGGTGCTCCCCTCGGCTCGCGGCGACGTACACCTTCGTGGTCTCGCTGAACGAGGTGCCGCTCGCCGTTCTGCGGACGGTCATCGACTCGTTGATGGTGTACCGCACGGGCAGCCCCGGCTGGCTCAACGTCATCCGAACCGTGAGCCGCGTCGTCAGGGTTCCGCGGCAGGAGTCGAACTGCGCCGGGTCGGCGGTCACGCTGACCGACAGCACCCGCGCCCCGCCATCGGCCGACGGCGACGGGGACGGCCGCGCCGACGTCTTCGACACGCTGGGCCGCGGCGATGCGCTCGACGGCGACGCGCTCGGCGCCCCCATCGTCGGCGAGTCGGTACTCACCGGGATGACCGGCGCGGGCGTCTCGGGCCCGGCCGCATTGCGCCGCGGCGCGGCGTCGCCGGTGCTGAGCGCGGCGACCAGCAGCGCCGCGATCGCGATGATGGCAAGACCGCCCGCGGCCAGCAGCGCGATCGACCGGCGGGAGATGCCCTCGGACGGCGGCTCCGGAAACGCGGGCGCCCCGCCGAACCCGAGCCCGCCACCGCCGCGCTCCTCATCTGTACCGGGCCCGGTGCCGGCGATGTCGCTCGGGTCCGCGAACCTCAGCCCGCCGGGCAGGTCGGTCGCCCGCTCCGGCGATGCGCCGGCCCCCACCGGTGCGCCTGCCGCCCCGAACGCGGCCCCGCCGAGCGGGACGGCCGGCGGTGGCGGCACGGTGGGCGGCGGTGGCGGCACCGTCGGCTCGCCGATCGGGTCGGTGGCCGGCGGGCTCGACGGTTCGTCCGGCTCTCGGTGGGCGTGCCGCCCACGCCGGCGGGGCGGTTCGGGAGTCGAGGGCGGCTCGTCGGGTCCGGGCGCGCCGGGTGACCCGGACGGCTCCAGCGTCACCCGTGCCTGCTCGGCCGCGGCTTGACGGTCAGCGTCGGCTTCGGCGGCCCCGGGCGCGTCGTGATGTTTTCCCCCGGCTTGTTGGTGGGCGTCGCCTTCGTGGCCGTCGGCTCGGCCTGGTGCCCGATGTCGGTCTGCAGCGCCCACGACTTCGTCGGCTCCGGCGAGTCCTCCACCGGCGCGACCGGCGCCGCGGTCGCGGACGGCGTCGCCGACTCCTGGTTGGCCGCCGCCGGGCTCTCGTTCGCGCCGCCGCCGATGACCAGCGCCGCCACCACGAGCCCGATGATGAGCACCAGCGCGAGGCCGCCGCTGCCGAGCAGGATCATCGTCTGCCGGTCCATCTTGGCCGGCGGCGCGTCGTCGTCCCCGTCGGGCTCGGGTCGCGGCGGCAGCGGCATCTCGCCGGTGTACTCCCCGTAGATGAACCGGGGCAGACCGTCGCGCGTGATGTCGTTCTCGTCCATGCTCACCCCTTGACGCTCATGCAGTCGATCGTGAACGCGTTGTGCGGGACGTGGTCCGGCTCGGCTCGGTCGTCTCGACCCGGATGTCCACCGTGCGCTTGGCGATGTCCAGCATCAGCACCTCGCCGTTGCCGCCCCTGTCGCCGTGGTTCGCGTTCGCCGGTGCCGCCGCGGCTCGGGTGGTGTCTTTGCCGACGGCTAAGTACGTGATGGAGGATGTGCACAGGGTGATGGCGCCGACCGTGCGGCGGGCGCGGTCCTGTCGGGCTCGCCCGTCGATCGGCACGCAGGAATCCTAGACGAACACGAAGGGTTTTCTAGGACCTGGCGCAGTCGTTGGTGACCACCGTCGCGTCGCTCGCCGTGGACGGGCTGGTCACGCTCAGGCCGAACGGGACCTCCCGCCGCCGCGAGTTGTCGATCGGGACACTGTACGTAGTGGTGTACGTGCTGCCGGTGGTCGTCACCGTCCGGGTCCCGCGCCCCGTCGCCGTGTACGTCACCTTCGTCCCCGGCTGGTTCACCGTGATCGTGATCGTCACCTGGATCTCGAGGTCGGCGATCGTGCACGCCCCCGTGTACCGCGCCGGATCCGTCTCGATCTTCGCCGACAGCACGGCCGCCTTGGGCGCCGCGGTCGTGGTCTTCGTCCTCGCCGGCTTCGTCGCCGAGGCGCTCGTGGAAACCGAGGTGGACGCGCTCGGCGGCGCGACGTCGGCGGCCGCCGGGGTCGGCGGGGGCGAGTCCGAGCCCGTGCTCGGCGAGGTGGCCGGCGCGCCCTGGGCGGCCTCGGACGGGGTGCCGCCGTTGCGGCCGAGGGTGCCGATCCCGATCAGCAGCGCGAGAATGACCACGCCCACGAGGACCGCGGTCTTGATCCCCGGTCGCCGCCTGCGCTTGACCGGCATCTCCCGCATCGCCACCGCGAGCAGCGCTCCGGTCCGCTCGCCGTCCTCGCTCGCCGGCGGGTACGCATCCACCTGAGCGTCCGCGCTCGGTATCTCGGGGCGCAGCGCGGCTTCCACAACCGGCCCGCCGTCCGCATCCGGGGCTCGCGTTTCCGCGGCGGAGCTGGTCTCGTCCGCGGCGTCGGATTGGTCCGCGGCGGCCGCCCTTTCCTTCTCCGGCGGCGGCGGGGCGTCGTCCTCCTCCGGCTCGCGACCTGCCGCCACGAGCAGCGCGTTGCGGGCGGCCCGGGCCGATGGCCGCGCTTTCGGGTCGCCGTTCATGAGCGCCCTGACCGCGGCGTCCAGCGGCCCGTCGCCCTCCGCCCCCATCATGGGATCGCGCCCCGTGGCGGCGAACGCGAGCGTCGCTCCGAGCGAGAACAGGTCCGAGCCGGGCCCGCCTTCGCCGTTGCGCCGCCGTTCGGGCGCGATGTACGCGGGATCGCCGAGCGGCACGCCGTCACCGATCGTGGCGGCCAGCGTGAAATCCGTGAGCAGCGCGGCCCCGTCCGGCCCGATCAGCACGTTGGCGGGCTTCACATCGCCGTGCACGACCCCCGCGGCGTGGGCGGCGCCGAGCGCCTCGAGCAGGGTCAGGCCGAGCTCGGCGGCCTCCGCCGGCGGGAGCGGACCGTCGGCGCGCACGCGCTCGTCGAGCGAACGACCCTCGACGAGGTCCATGACGATCCAGGGAAGCTCGTCGTGGAGTACCACCTCATGGACCGTGACGATCGCCGGGTGCCGCAACCTGGCGGCGGCCTCGGCCTCGCGGGTCGCCCGGCCGGCCAGCGCGGCGCGCTCCGCCGGCGCGAGCGCCTCCGCCAGCCGCACCTCCTTGATCGCGACCGTGCACTGTCGCTGCAGGTCACGGGCCCGCCACACGATGCCAAGGCCGCCCGCACCGATCGCGTAGTCCAGCCGGTACCGGTCCACCAGCGTCTTCAAGATCCGACCCCGCCCACTGCCGTTAAAAGGACATCCCAGCATGCCCGCGGTGGGTTCGGCGGTCGGTAAAACGGACGATTCACTCTGCCGTATAGGTGCCCGCGAGTCGAACCTCGTCGATGTCGAGCTTGCTCTGCAGCTGCCGGAGTACCGCACCCCGGACAGCGCCGGCGCGAGCCCGAGCAGGGTGCCCCCGGCCAGCAGCAGCACCGGCGGCGCCAGCCCAGAGACGCTTCGCGAGAATTCCGCACAACAACAGCGCGGCACCGAGTGCCACGACGACTTCCTGCGCGCTTAGAGCAGCCTCCCGTGTGCAATGAGCCGCTCTATTGTGTCGCGCCGGGCGCCGCGACGGCGATCCGCCGCCGCAGCGCCCGATGCGCTGCCTCGCCGGTCAGCGCAGCGACGGGAAGCCGCCGATGGGCTGCTGCGCGGCCTCCGAGCGGACCTGCTCGGCCGCCGCCTGCACCGAACCGGCCGCGGCGACCCGCTCGACCAGCGCCGCGACGACCCTGGGCGTCGCGAACGAGGTGCCGCTCCACGCCGCCCAGCCCGACGCGAAGCTGGGGTGGTTGATGAACGTGCTGACGACGTCCGCGCCCGGTGCCACCAGGCTCACCCACGGCCCGCGGTTGCTCCAGTCGCAGACCGCGTTGCCGTCGTGCGCGGCCACCGCGAGGACCTGCGCAGCCCACGGCGAGCCGCTCGCCGTGAACGCCGCCGGCCAGAACGGCCGGTCCTGGATGCCGTCGTTGCCGGCCGCCGCGACGACGACGCGCCCGGTGCCGGACAGGAAGGTCGACAGCGCCGCGGCCAGGACCGCCGGCGGCTGGTCGCCCACCGAGAACCCGCCCAGCGACAGGTTCAGCACGTCGACGTCGGTGAGCCCGCTGATCGCGGCGGCCAGGTCGGCCTCGGTGCACACGCCGAAGCTGTCGAGCACCTTCACGATGCGGATCTGCGCGGCGTCGGTCGCCTGCACCACGACGCCGGCGATGAAATTCGCGTGCCCGACGTCCGAGTCGAGCTCGCCGTTGTTGTCGCCGTCGAGGACGGTCTCGATGTTCTCGGCCGTGGCCGAGTAGCAGCCGGCCGGGAGCGGGCTGTTGACGTACACCCCGGTGTCCATCACAACGACCCGCACGGACGACGGGCCCTCCGCCGAAGGGGCGAGCTTGGACGGCGGCGCGGCCGCCGACACGGGCGGGCCGTAGGGGCCGCCGTGCGTGTGCGGGGTCGACAGGAACACGTGGTTCGGGCCCACGACGGCGTTCGGCAGCTGCCCCCGCAGCTGGCGGACGGCGGCCGCGACATCGAGCCCGCGGGCCTTGATCCGCCGCAGCCCGCGGTGCGGCTCGTCCTCGGTGATGTCGGCGGCCCGGTGCCCCAGGCCGTTGAGGGTGCGGTGCGCGATCCCGGCGCCGTCGTCGGAGACGAGGATCTCGTCGGCGACGTAGCGCACCGGGCGGCCGGACTGTACTTCGCTGCGCAACCACGGCAGATTGGACAGGCTGGCGTTGCGGGCCTGCTCCCACCGCCGGTAACGATCAATCGGTACGGACATCAGTGCTCCCCCAAGAAGGATCAACTATGAGGCCGGTGACATGAGTCGCGATCCGGACTCCGTGATACACATCCGAGCCTTTGACAGGATGCAACTATGACGGCAGCATCCGTGCTCCCCACCGCCGACGAGGACTTGGCACAGCGGCTGCTCCCGATTGTCATGGCCGACCCCGTTAAGGCCAAACACCTGGCTGAGTCGGCTTTGCGCGATGCCCGCCGCGACGGCGACCCCGGCCGGGAGGCGGTGGCGTTGCGCGCCCTCGGTCTGGTGGCCCGCGCCCGTCACGACGCCGGCGGGGCCGCGCAGCACCTGCGCGCCTCGATGACCGTCGCCCGCCGGCACGGGCTCAAGGTCCACGAGGCCGAGGCGCGGATGAGTCACGCGCTGATCCTTGAGGACCTCGGCCGGACGAGAGCCGCACTCAAGGAGATCGACCGCGCGATCGCTGAGCTGCACGGGCACCGGCGGGCGCGGGCGATCATGCAGCGGGCGCTGATTCTGTGGCGGCTCGGTTTCGACCGGCAGGCGATGGAGCTGTACCGCTGGGCGCTCCGCGCGTTCCGTGAGTCCGGCGACCAGGTGTGGGAGGCGCGAACCCTGACGAATCGGGGCGTCCTGCACGGCTTCCGCGGCAACCTCAAGCAGGCCGAGATCGACCTGCGCGCCGCGCAGACGCTCTACAACCGGCTCGGCATGGCCACCGCCGCGGCGCAGGTGGAGCACAACCTCGGCTTCGTGGCGGCCCAGGCCGGCGACGTGCCCACCGCACTGGCCCGCTACGACCGGGCCCACGACCGGCTGTGGAGCACCGGGGTCGACGCGGTGAGCCTGCTGGACCGGGCCGACCTGCTGCTGTCGGTGCGGCTGCTGCCGGAGGCCGACGCCGCCATCCGGGCCGCCATCGATGCCTGCACCGACGGCCACCTCGATTCGGTGCTCGGCCAGGCTCACCTCACGCTCGCCCGGCACTGTCTCGCGGCCGGGACGCCGGCCGAGTCGAAGACGGCGGCGGCGGCCGCCCGCCGGGTCTTCCAGCGGCAGGGGCGCAGCGTGTGGAGCGCCCGTGCCCGGGTGGCCGAGCTCGCCGCCGTCGTCGCGCTCGGCAAGGCCAACCGCGGCACCCTGCGCGACCTGCGCACCGTCGCCGCCCATCTGCTGGAGGCGGGCTGGTTGCAGCCGGGCTGGGACGCCCTGCTCGACGCCGCCCAGCTCGCCGTCGACCTCGGCGAGCTCTACACCGCCCGCGAACTGCTCACCGAGGCCGGCGCCGCGGCCAAGCTGGGCCCGGCGCCGCTGCGGGTCCGCTGGTGGCACATCCGCGCCCGGCTGGAGCTGGCCTCAGGCGCGGTCACCGAGTCGATCCGCGCCGCCACCTCCGGGCTGCGCCAGGCCGACGCCTACCGCGCGAGCCTCGGCGCGACCGAGCTGCGGGTGCGGGGGAGCGCGGAGACCGTGGCCCTGGCCGGTCTGCGGTTGCGGCTCGCCCTCCAGCACGGCGGCCCGGCGACGGCGCTCGTGTCGGCCCAGCGGTGCCGCGCCGCCGCCCTGACGCTACCGCCCACGCATCCGTCGACCGACCCGGTCGTGGCCCGGCACCTGACCGAGCTTCGGCGGATCAACGGGGAACTGGCCGCGGCGCCCACCGGTCCTCAGCGCACCAGCCGGCTGCTGCGCCGGCAGCGCGTGCTGGAGGCCGAGATTCGCCGCCGGTCTTGGCGGGCGCCGGGCTCATCCCCTCACGCTGTGGAGTTTTCGGTCCCTGTGTTGGCGTCGGCGCTGGGGGAGCGGGTGCTCGTCGAGCTGCTGGATATCGACGGGCGCCTGCATGCCCTCGTGGTGCGCGGACGCAGGGTCACGCATCGCATCATCGGCGAGATCAATGCGGTGCGAGCAGAGCTGGAGTCGCTGAGGTTTGCCCTGCACAACCAGGTGCTGGGCCACGCCGCAGGTGGCGAGCGACTCGGGCGGCGCGCTGAGGTGCTCGACCGGCTTCTGCTCAGCCCGATCGCCGACCTGCTCGGCGACGGGCCGCTGGTCCTTGTGCCCACCGGTGCCCTGCACGCGCTGCCGTGGGGGATGCTACCCCGACTCCGCGGTCGCTCGCTGACCGTTGCGCCGTCCGCGACGATTTGGTTGCGCTGCGCCAATGAGGCGACTACGGAGGGCGACCTCGTGCTGGTCGGGGCCCCGTCGGCGGAGCAGGCCGCCGACGAGGTGCGCGAGATCGCCGAGAGCCGCCCCGGTGCCGTGGTCCTCTCCGGCGAGCAGGCGCGCGTCGCGCCCGTGCTCGCGGCCCTCGACGGCGCGGCGATCGGGCACATCGCCTCGCACGGGGAGTTCCGCGTCGACAACCCGCTCTTCTCGTTCCTGATGCTCGCCGACGGGCAGCTCACGGTGTACGACCTCACCGCGCTGCGCCGCCCGCCGCACCTGCTCGTGCTCTCCGGCTGCGACACCGGCCTGTCCGCCGTTCACCCCGGCGACGAGCTGATGGGGCTGGTCGCGGCGCTGCTCAACATGGGCACCGCGACCGTGATCGCCTCCACCGGGCCGGTCGACGACGGCGCGACGCGGCACCTCATGCGCGCCTTCTACGCGCACCTCGCGAAGGGTCTCGCTCCGGCCGCGGCACTGGCGAACGCGCAGGCCGAGGCCGATTTGCGCGACCGGGCGAGCACCGACAGTTTCGTGTGCTTCGGCGCAGGGTGATCGATCGACCGCAGACAGTGAACGGTCCGCGATCACTCTCGGAATTTGTCGGTGCCCGGTCCTACGATGACGCCCGTGACCCGACGCCGTGCACGCCTCCCGCTCGCCACCCTCGTGGCGCTGCTGGTGCTGGGCGCGCTCGTGGCGGTGGGTGTCGGCGGGGCGCTGGGCCTGCATTTCGACCGCGCGTCCATCCCCGTCGAGCGCTCGACGGTCGCCGACGTCGGCCCGCCGGCGCCGTTCACGCTCGGCTCGATCGCGGTGCCGTCGTCGCCCCGGCTCAACCTGGCCGCGACGGCCCTCTCCGACGCGGCGGTCGGCCGCGGCGCCCCGCGCCCGCTCATCGGCACCGAGGCCCCGGCCGACCTGCAGGTGCGCATCGACGCGTCCGTGCCCGCCGGGTCGTACCGGCTGGACGCCCCGCTCACGCTCACCGGCGGCGACGACGCCGGCGCCGCGGCCGGGCTCTACGCGCTCGCCGACCGGATCCGCTCCGGCGAGCCGCCGCTGCCCGGCGAGCTGAACGGCGAGGTCATCACGTCCCGCCTCGGCCTGCGCCTGACCGATGCCGGCTCGGTCGGCCGCGAGCCCGACGTGGCCGCGTTCGCCGCCGGCACCGACTACTCGCTCAACACCGACGTCGTCGGCAGCGCGCTGCTGCCCCAGGTGCCCTGGGTCGATCCCATCGCCGTCGAGCGCATCTCGCGCGAGTTCCACCAGTTCGTCGACCACGCGCTCGCCCAGGGGTACAACGGCGTGGTCGTGCCCGGCTTCCTCGAATACGTGACGTTCTCCGGCGTCGGCGACGGCCACACGATCTACCCCGCCGGCGACTCGCACATCGCCCGCGCCGAGGCGCTCACCGCGGCCTTTGGGCCCGTGTTCCGCTACGCCGCCGACATGGGCATGCGCGTCTACATGCTGACCGACATGCTCACGGTGTCGCCGCCTCTGCAGCGGTACGTCGAGCAGACCTTCGGCGGCCTGAAGGTCGAGGATCCGCAATTCTGGCAGGTGTACTCCACCGGCCTGGCCGAGCTGTTCCAGAGCCTGCCGTTCGTCAGCGGCCTCATGGTGCGCGTCGGCGAGGGCGGCGACATCTACAAGCAGGCCGGCTGGGACTACTCCTCGCGGATCGCGGTCACCACGCCGGCGGCCGTGCGGGCGATGCTGACGGCGCTGCTGAAGACGGCCGGCGACACCGGCCGCGACGTCATCTTCCGCACGTGGACCGTCGGCGTCGGCGCGGTCGGCGACCTGCACACCGACCCGGACGCCTACCGGCAGGTCCTCGGCGGCCTCGACGACCCGCACCTGATCGTCTCGACGAAGTACTCGCTCGGCGACTTCTACAGCCACCTGCCGTTCAACAGCACGCTCGAGGTCGGCGACCAGCGGCGGATCGTGGAGTTCCAGTCGCGGCGCGAGTTCGAGGCGTTCGGCTCGCTGCCCAACGACCTCACCGGCCTGCACCAGCAGGCCCTGCAGCGCTTCCTCGCCGCCAACCCGCACGTCGAGGGCGTGTGGACGTGGACCCAGGACGGCGGGCCGCTGCGCGCCGGGCCGATGACGCTGCTGCTGCGCTCCGGGTTCTGGCAGCTGTACGACCTCAACTCCTACGCCCTGGGCCGCCTCGCCTGGGACCCGTCGACGCCGGCGGCGCGCATCACCGCCGACTGGGCGCGCCAGACCTTCTCCGACGACCCCGCCACCGTCGTCGCGATCTGCCGCATGATGGCGATGTCCCGCGAGGCGGTGACGAAGGGCCTCTACCTGGGTCCGTACGCCGACAACAGGGTCAAGGCGCTCGGCCTCGAGCCGCCGCCGATGATGTGGATCTTCGAGTGGGACATCGTCACCGGCGACTCCGCCGCGCTCGACAGCATCTACGCCGTCAGCCGCGACCGCCTCGAGGAGACCATCGCCGAGGGCGACCGGGCCGTGGCCCTGGCCGCCTCGATGCAGGAGACGATCGCCGCCACCGACCCGGCGACGTGGCGCGACGCGACGCTGCGGGCCCGGCTGGTCGACACCCTGGCCTACGAGACCGACCTGTTCCGCACCCTCGGCGCCTATCGGACCATGGTGCTGCGGCACGCCCAGTGGCTCGACGCCGGCTCGGCGACCGCGCGCACGGCGTGGAAGGATGCCGAGACGCAGTACCGTGCCGCCCGCGACGCGCACCTCTCGCGCTACGGCGGCGACGTGGACCTGCCGGCGTACAACTTCACGGCGGCCGACATCGGCGCCGTCCGCGCGGACAGCGACCCGCGGATGGCGCTGTTCGCCCGCATCCTGCTCGGCCTGGTCATGTTCCTGCTGCTGCTCGGCGCGGTCGGCCGCTCCACCGGCCTGCGCGCGCTGTGGGTCGGCGCCACCCGCCCCTGGCGCCTGGCCGACCTCGCCCCGGTGCCGGGCATCCTCGACCGCATCCTCGTCGTCGCCGTGCCCGCCGCCGCGCTCGTCTTGTCCCGGCTGGTCTACACGTGGTTCGCAGCGCCCGCGCACCTCGTGGTGTCGCTCGGTGGCTGGCTGCTGTTCGCGCTCACCGCCCGCGCGCTGGCCGGCCGCCGTGACGCGTTCCACCTGTGGGCGGCGATCGGGGGCGTGGCCCTGCTGCGCACCGTGATCCTGCTGGCCGCCCTGGTCACCCGCGGCCCCGGCGGCTACTGGTTCGCGTTCTGGACCGACCCGGTGCGGCGCTCGGCGTACATCTGCGTGGCCTTCGCCGCCTTCGCCTGGCTCTTCGTCGCCGTGGGCCTCGTCCTGCGCGACCGCTACTCCCTGCCCCGCCGCCGCACCGCGGCCGTGCTGCTCACCGCGATGGGCGTTCCGCTCGCGCTGCTCGGCGGCCTGGTCGCCGCGATCGGCCTGGAGCGCGCCCTGACGATGTGGAACGACCAGATGGCGCTGCTGCCGTGGGGGCTGTCGCGGATCCTGGGCATCACCGTGTACCTGGGCATCCCGACGTACCTGCCCACGGCCGCGGCCCTGTTCGGCGTCGCCCTGATCGCGCTCGCCGCCCTGCTGTCGCTGCGCCGCCGCCGGCGGTCGGGCCACACCCCGATCGCGCCGCGCACCCCGCTCCCGGCGGGATCGTCTCTCTCCGACCTGTCACCGTCCACGCCGGCGGCCGGCCCCAGCCCGCAGCGGGCGGCCCGCGCGCGCTTCTTCGGGCCGGTCGCCGCCCTGCCGGCCGCGACGCGCTCCGACCGCCCGCCGCCGAGCAACGACCGATAGGGTCCGGTCAGTGACGGCTCTGCGAGCCCGTTCGCATCGTCCGATGAGCGGTCCCTTTGCGGCGCGTGGTTGGTGTGGTCCGGGGGCGGGTATGCCTTCGGCATGAGGCATCAGGGCGTGCGCCAGGTCGTTGTCGTCACCGGGGCCAGCGGCGGGATCGGGCGGGCCGTCGCGCGGGAGTTCGCGCGGCGCGGGGCCGCCGTCGGGCTGCTGGCGCGCGGGGAGGCCGGGCTGAAAGCGGCCGCCGACGAGGTGGAGCGGCTCGGCGGTACGGCGCTGCCGATCGAGGTCGACGTGGCCGACCAGCGGGCGGTCGACGCGGCGGCGGACCGGGTCGAGCACGAGCTCGGGGCGATCGACGTGTGGGTCAACAACGCGTTCACGTCGGTGTTCGCGCCGTTCATGGAGATCGAGCCGGACGAGTTCCGGCGCGTGACCGAGGTGTCGTACCTCGGCTACGTCTACGGCACGCGCGCCGCGCTCACGCGGATGTTGCCGCGCGACCGTGGGGTGGTCGTGCAGGTCGGGTCGGCGCTGGCGTACCGCGGGATTCCGCTGCAGAGCGCGTACTGCGGGGCCAAGCACGCGATCCAGGGCTTCAACGAGTCGTTGCGCACCGAGCTGCTGCACGACAAGCGCAACGTGCACGTCACGATGGTGCAGATGCCGGCCGTCAACACGCCGCAGTTCAGCTGGGTGCTGTCGCGGCTCGGGCGGCGGGCGCAGCCGGTGCCGCCGATCTACCAGCCGGAGGTCGCGGCGCGGTCCGTCGTGTACGCGGCCGATCATCCGGGGCGCCGCGAGTACTGGGTCGGCGCCTCGACGGTCGGGACCCTGATCGCGGACAAGTTCATGCCGGGGCTGCTGGACCGGTACCTCGCGCGGACCGGGTACGACTCGCAGCAGACGCCGCAGCGGCGCGACCCGCGGCAGCCGCGCAATCTGTGGGAGCCGGCCGACGAGGATGCTGACTTCGGTGCGCACGGGGTGTTCGACGACCGATCGGCCCGCCGGGCGCCGCAGCTGTGGGCCTCGCATCACCACGGCTTGATCGCCGCGGCGGCCGGTGCCGGCCTGGCCGCACTCGCCGCCGGCGTCGCCATCGCCCGCCGCCGCTGAACCCGGCCGCGATCCACCGGCGGCGGTTGAGCGGGCGATGCGGTGGTGTGCGCGCGCTGACCGCCGAGGGCGTCCCGGCCCTCCGCTGATGAGCACCGGGACAAGACTGACGAAAGCAGTGAAGACCGCAATCGCCGCGCGAGCCAGAAAAATACGAAATGTCGGATATGTCGGGCGCGCCAGCGCCCGACATATCCGTCCCCAGGCCTGACCGGAGGTGAAACGGCTCGGAGAGCGCTCTCCGAATAGATTCTGTTCGCTCCCTTGACAGTGGGCCTAGCAAAGGAGAACTCTGCAGAGAGCGCTCTCTCACCCGAAGGGCGCTTGTCCTCTCCGCCAAGAGGTCTTCATGTTCGCTGCCCAGAAACTGCGGCGCCGCGTTCGGACGTTGGTGCCGCTCACCGTTGCCGCGCTGGTGGCGGGCTATCTCGTGGTCACCGCCCTGACCGCGTCCGCCGCCACGCAGCTGCTTTCGCAAGGCAAGACCGCCACCGCCTCCTCGACCGAGAACGCCGGGACGCCCGCCGCGAGCGCGGTCGACGGCAACGCCGGCACGCGCTGGTCGAGCGCGTTCTCCGACCCCCAGTGGATCCAGGTCGATCTCGGTGCGACGGCCACGATCAGCCAGGTCGTGCTGCAGTGGGAGGCGGCGTACGCGACCGCGTTCCAGATCCAGGTCTCCGGCGACGGCGCCGCCTGGACCAACATCTACAGCACGACGACCGGGACCGGGGGCACGCAGACGCTCAACGTCAGCGGGTCCGGGCGCTACGTGCGCATGTACGGGACCGCCCGGGCCACGGCATACGGCTACTCGCTCTGGGAGTTCCAGGTGTACGGCGAGACGGGGGCCGGCACCTGCGGTAGCACGAACGCGGCTCTGAACCGCACGGCCACGGCGTCCTCGTCGGAGAACGCGGGCACGCCGGCGGCGAGCGCGGTGGACGGCAACGCCGGCACGCGCTGGTCGAGCGCGTTCGCCGACCCGCAGTGGCTGCAGGTCGACCTGGGCGGGACGGCCCAGGTGTGCCAGGTGGTGCTGCAGTGGGAGGCGGCGTACGCCACCGCGTTCCAGATCCAGCTGTCGACGAACGGCACCAGCTGGACGAACGCGTACTCGACGACGACCGGCACCGGCGGTACGCAGACGATCAACGTCAGCGGCAGCGCGCGGTACGTGCGGATGAACGGCACGGCGCGGGCGACGCAGTACGGGTACTCGCTGTGGGAGATGGAGGTGCACGTCATCGGCGCGCCGCCGACGACCAGCACGCCGCCGACCTCGCAACCGGCGGGCTGCCCGTGGGTCGGCTCGACGGCGCCCGTCGCGACGCGGGTCAGCCAGCTGCTGAGCCGGATGACGACCGACCAGAAGATCTCGATCCTGCACGGCAACGGCGCCTCCTCGCCGTACATCGGGAACCTGACCGGCATCCCGTCGCTGTGCATCCCCGACATGGGCTTCCAGGACGGGCCCGGCGGCGTCGGCGACGGCATGGGCGGCGTCACGCAGATGCCCTCGGCCGTGACGTCGGCGGCGACGTTCGACCCGGGGCTGGAGCAGGAGTACGGCGCGGCCATCGGCGCCGAGTTCGCCGGCAAGGGGGCCAACGTCGCGCTCGGGCCGACGCTCAACATCGTGCGCGACCCGCGCTGGGGGCGGGCGTTCGAGACGTTCAGCGAGGACCCGTACCTGACGAGCCAGATGACGGCGGCGGACATCCGCGGCATCCAGAGCCAGGGCGTGATGGCCCAGGCCAAGCACGCGGCGGTGTACAACCAGGAGACCAACCGCAACGGGCCGGCCGACAACGCCATCGTGGACACGCGCACGCTGCAGGAGATCTATCTGCCCGGGTTCCAGGCGGCGGTCACGCAGGGGGCGACCGCCAGCATCATGTGCGGCTACTCGACCGTGAACGGCGTCTACGACTGCGACCACGCGTACCTGCTCAACACGGCGCTGTACCAGCAGGCCGGCTTCGGCGGGTTCGTCACGTCCGACTGGGGCGCGGCGCACTCCACCGTCCCGGCCGCGAACAACGGCATGACGATGGAGATGCCCGGCGGGTACTTCTACGCCGACTTCCTGCGCCAGGCCGTCGCCAACGGCCAGGTCAGCGCGGCGCAGCTGGACCTCATGGTGACCCGCGTGCTGACCCCGATGTTCGCCTTCGGCCTGTTCGACAAGCCCAGGTCCGGCTCGCCGAGCGCGAACGTCAGCACCGCCGCGCACATCGACGTCGCCCGCCGCGGCGCCGAGGAGGGCACCGTCCTGCTGAAGAACAACGGCATCCTGCCGCTGTCCACCTCCACGACGCACTCCATCGCCGTGCTGGGCGTCGACGGGGGAGCCGGGGTTCAGAGCGTCGGCGGCGGCAGCGCGACCGCCACCAGCTCGGGCACCGTCTGGCCGCTGACCGGGATCCAGAACCGTGTGCAGGGGACAGGGACGACGGTGACGTACAACGACGGGACGAACATCGCCAACGCGGTCAGCCTCGCCCGCTCGTCCGACGTCGCGATCGTGTTCGCCAGCAACAACTACGGCAACGAGGGCTCCGACCAGACCACGATCGACCTGCCGGGCACGTACAACTCGCTGATCAGCCAGGTCGCCGCGGCCAACCCCCGCACGATCGTGGTGCTGCACACCAACTCCGCGACCACCATGCCGTGGCTGGACCAGGTGGCGGGCGTGTTCGAGGGCTTCTACGCCGGCCAGCAGGTCGGCACGGCGACCGCGGCGCTGCTCTTCGGCGACGCCAACCCGTCGGGCAAGCTGCCGGTCAGCTTCCCGAAGAGCCTCGCCGACGTCCCGGCGCACACCGCGGCGCAGTGGCCCGGCGCGAACAACCAGGTGCAGTACTCCGAGGCGCTCAAGGTCGGCTACCGCTGGTACGACAGCCAGAACATCGCGCCGCTGTACCCGTTCGGCTACGGTCTGTCGTACACCTCGTTCGGCTTCTCCAACCTGCAGGTCGGGGCGCTGAACAACGGCAAGGCGACGGTCACCGCGACCGTCACCAACACCGGCAGCCGGGCCGGCACCGAGGTCGTGCAGCTGTACGTCGGGGCGCCGGCGGCCGTGGGCGAGCCCCCGCGCTCGCTCAAGGGCTTCCAGCGCGTCACGCTGAACCCGGGCGCGTCGACGACGGTCACGTTCACGGTGACGCAGAAGGATCTCGCGTACTGGAACACGTCCAGCAATGCGTGGACGACCGCCGCCGGGACGTACCAGATCATGGTTGGGAATTCGTCCCGCAACCTGCCGCTGTCCGGCAACCTGGCCGTGACCGCGGCGACCGTCCCGTCGAACCTGCTGCCCAACCCGTACGGGATGAGCAGCCCGGTCGGCAAGGCGGTCTCGTGGGCCTTCGGCGCGGCCGGGGCGACGTACACGGCGACCGGCCTCCCGGCCGGCCTGTCCATCAGCTCGGCGGGCGTCATCTCGGGCGCGGCCACCGCGGCCGGCACCAGCACCGTGACCGTCACCGCCAGCACCGGGTCGAGCGCCACCTTCGTGTGGACGACGACCCCGTAGACCCCCTGAGGGCGGGGGAGGCGGGCCGCGCACACCAAATGGCGGAGTGCGCGGCCCGCTCTATCGCTCAGTAGCGCGGCGGGTACTGCTGCTGTTGCTGCTGCGGGTAGCCCTGCGGCTGCGGCTGGGCGTAGCCCTGCTGCGGGTAGCCCTGGGGCTGCGGCTGCGCGTAGCCCTGCTGCGGGTAGCCCTGCGGCTGCGGCTGGTACGGCAGCGGCTGCTGCGGCGCCGTGCCGTAGCCCCACATGCCGGGCTGCTGCGCCGGCGCGGCCGGCTGGCCGAACTGCTGCAGGGCCTGGGCGAAGCGCTCGTCGCCCTTGACGATCTCGACGAAGTTGCCGTCCTGCGACACGGACGCGGTCGTGACGACCTGCGGGTTGCTGCGCAGCGCCACGATCAGGCCGGCGATGAACGCGAAGAAGCCGATCAGGGCCAGGAACCCGCCGTCGTCGCCCATCCCGACGCCGATGATGAACAGCAGGATGCCGAGGGCGAGCACGCCCAGGCCGATGAGGGCGTTGCGCTGGCGGGCCGCCTTGCACTGCGCGCACCACGGCCAGGCCGGCGCATCCACCCGCTTGCGCACGGCGGACACCACGATGGCGAACAGGATGCCGCCCCCGAGGATCAGTGCGTAGGACCACGGCGGCGGCTTCGACACCAGCCGCACCCGCTTCATCTCGATCGGCTGCTCGCCGTGGCGCGGGCAGATTTGCGGCAGCTGACCGGCCGCGACCTGACCGGCCGGGACAGTGAGGCGCATGAGGTTACTCCCCGTAGTGCGACAAAAGCATGACGGAGCACACTAAAACGCCACGGGGCCGGACAGCGTCCGTCATTCGGGCAGACATCGATCGCCGTGCGGGTCTAGCGCCTGTTTCATTACTGGGGTGGGAGCGAGGCCGAGTCCAGATTTCGTCTGGCGGTGGCCCGCGGAAGCCTGGCTACCGGTGTTGTAACCCGGCTTTCGCGGGACGCCGCCAGGCGGAATCTGGGCCGGCCGCAGCCCCGCCTCAGTAATGAAACAGGCGCTAGGCCAGCGTGGCGCGGTCCGCCGCCTCGCGGCCGGACTCCCAGCCCTCGCGGCTGTCGACCCGGCTCCCGCGCCCGCGCACGGTGCGCGGGAACACCCGCAGCATCGTCTCGCGCACCTGCTCGTCGCGGGAGCGCAGCACGGGCAGCAGGTCCGCGGCCTGCGGGGCGGCCTCGACGGCGGCCTCGGCGGCGCGGGCCAGCCGCTCGCCGATGCGCACCGCGTAGGCGACGAGGAACGACTGGCGGAACGCCCGCAGCCGCGCCCGCCCGGCCTTGCCCCCGGGCGGCTCGTCCCGCGCCATCGCGCGGTTCGCCTGCACGAGCAGCGAGGTGTACAGCAGGTCGACCGCGTCGATGTCCGCATCGAACCCGAACACCGTGGTGAACCCGTAGTCCGGCGACCACACGGTGTGGCACCGGTTCGCCTCGGCGACGGCGCTGAGCAGCGACGCCTTCTCGCCCTCGTACGGGTGGTCCACGCCGATCCGCCGGGCGAACGGCACAACCTTCGCGTGCGGCCCGTCGCGGTCGGAAAGCTCAGCGAGCAGCGCCTCGTCGATCGAGTGGCGGGCGATGAGCTCCTGCGCCTTGGCGGTGTAGGTCTCGGCCTCGGCCGGGTACCCCGTCGACTCCGCCTTGGCCAGCAGCGCCCGCACCCGGTCCAGGAGCCGCTCGTCCACCCGGGCCGCCGCCGTGACCCGCCGCGGCGCCGTGCCCGGCGGCGGGACGATCACCTCGATCGCCGGCAGCTCGGCGAGCACGACCAGCAGGCCGAGCAGGTCGTCGAGGGCGGAGACCCGGTCGAGGCGGCGGCGGGCGGTGAGCTCCGTCACGTACGCCGCGTCGCTCTTCCACCACGCCGCCGCGCCGAGCTCGTCGGCCTGCGCCAGCCAGCGCTCGTCGACCTCCCGGCGCTTGAAGTCCCGCAGGTGGGCGGCGACGGCGTCGACGACAGCGTGGCCCAGCACGGGCCGGTCGGTGCCGCCGCGGCGGACCACGGTCCGGTGCAGCTCGGCCGGCTGCCAGCCGCCCTTGAACAGCCGGGCGGCGGCCTCGGTCACGGCGGCGAACATCGCCGGGTCGACCTCGGCGGCGGGGGCCACGGCGAGCATGTCGAGACCGTCCTCGTACGCCACCGCGCCCCGGACGATCGCGTCGATCTGCCGCCGGCGCTCGCTGTTCACCGCGCCAAGGCTACTTGGCGACTTTTGCGGGCTCGTACGCGTACAGCGGTGCGCCGGGTCGCCGGTGCCCGGGATCGCGAGCACGTGCCCGCCCTGGTGCAGCGTCCACGCGATCCGGACCTGGGCCGCGCTGACGCCGTGCGCCTCGGCCACCGTCCGTACACCTTCGTGGCGTCGCTGGGCTTTTGCGACAAGTCGGGCGCTGCGCGCCACGACTTGTCGGATTTATGCCCCGCCGGGCGACTGATCAGAGCACAAGCCGCGCGCCGTGGCGTGGCGGTGCGGGGCCGGGCCAATGTGTTTCGGCTTGGTTGCTCCTTCGGCCGGGTCGTGTCTTACGAGATTCGCGAACTGGTAGAAAATCGGCGTGAAGATCGTGCTGGCCGGGGGTGGTGGCTCACTTGGGCGCCGGATCGCGGCCGATCTGGCCGGCCGCGACCACGAGATCGTGCTCCTGACCCGCCGTGCCCGGGCCGATCTGCCGTACCGCCAGATCGAATGGGACGGGGCCACCGTCGAGGACTGGGCGGACGAGCTCGCCGGCGCCGCCGTCATCAACCTGGCCGGCGAGCTCGTCGACCGCCGCCCGACCCGCGCCAACGTCGAGCTGCTGCGCCTGTCGCGGGTCCGCCCGACGTACGCGCTGGTCGAGGCGGCCGCGGTGCTGAGCGAGCCGCCGCGGGTGTGGCTGCAGGCCAGCACCCTGGCCATCTACGGCGACGGCGGCGAGACGGAGATCGACGAGTCGGCGCCGGTCGCCGACGGGCCGCCGCAGATGGCCGGGGTGGCGCGCGCCTGGGAGGCGGCGGCGTCGCTGGCCGATGCGGCCACGTTCCAGCGCGCGATCGTCGAGGACACCCGCCAGGTCGTGCTGCGCCTGGGCATCGTCCTGGACCGCGGCTCGCCGGCGCTGCGGCGCCTGGCCGGACTGGCGCGGTGGGGCCTGGGCGGCCGGATCGGGACGGGCCGCCAGTGGGTGAGCTGGATTCACATCCATGACGTGCTGGCCGCGGTGCGCCGGACCCTGGACGACTCCTCGCTGGCCGGCGTCGTCCACCTGACCGGACCCAATCCCGTCCGCAACGCCGAGTTCATGTCCGCGCTGCGCGAGGTGCTGCACCGGCCGGCGCTGGTGTCCCCGCCGGCGCCACTGGTTCGCATGGGCGCCTGGCTGCTGCGTACGGATCCGGCGCTGGCGCTGACGGGCCGCCGCTGCATCCCGGGCCGGCTGCTGGACGCGGGCTTCGAGTTCGAGCACCCGGACCTCGTCCCGGCCCTGCGCGACATTCTGTAGTAGAGAGCTTCCACATCGACTGATCGCACCCGGCGAACCGGCGTTCGTGATCGCCGGGCGGGGTTTTGCGCGGGTGCGTACGATCGGCGGCGTGGCGCTGGCGATCTTCGATCTCGACAACACGCTCATCGACCGGGCGGCGGCCTTCCGGCGGTGGGCGGAGGGCTTCGCCGCCGCGCGCGAGCTGGGGCCGGACGCGGTCGACTGGCTCGAACGGGCCGACGGCGACGGGTACACCCCGCGCGAGCGCCTGGTGGCCGCCATCCTCGAGCGCTACGGCGTGCGGGTGCCGGTCGCGCGGCTGCGGGCCGAGCTGGTGGAGCGGGTCGAGGTCGATCCGGCGGTACCACGGAAGCTCGAAGCCCTGCGCACCGCCGGCTGGAAGGTCGCCGTGGCCACCAACGGGGCGACCGCGCAGCAGTGGGCCAAGCTGCGCCGCACCGGCCTGGACGCCCACGTCGACGCGGTCGCCGTCTCCGAGGAGGTCGGGGCGGCCAAGCCCGACCGGCGGATGTTCGCGGCGGCGGCCCAGCGGTGCGGGGAGCGGCTCACCGCCTCGGCCTGGATGATCGGCGACTGCCCGACGCGCGACGTCGGCGGGGCGCGCGCCGCGGGGCTGCGCACGGTCTGGCTGCACCGGGGGCGGGCCTGGGAACACGGTGATCCGGGCCCGGACGCGGTCGCCGACCACATCGCCGCCGCGTTCGACACGCTGGCCGGCGCCGGGATCGACGCTGAAGCGGCCGGGGTGGCGACGCCATGAACGGGGAGTCGCCGCTCGAGATGTGCGTGGAGGCGCTGGCCACCGGGCGGGTGCGCGGGCTGAGCGCCGATGCGCCGATCCATGCGCTCATGGCGACGCTCGGCGCGGAGTACGGCGAGCATGCGGGCGGCGACGGGATGTACCGCGACTTCGGCACCGTCGAGGTGCACTACGAGCGGCTGGGGCCCGACGAGCCGTGGGTGGGCCGGTTCCTCGTGGTGCGCGCGGACCGGTTCGTGGAGAAGGTGCGCCTCGAGGAGCTGCACGAGGAGCTGCGGCGGGTGGGCCAGAGCCTGGTACCCCTGCCGGGCGGGCGGCCCGGGGCGCCGGACGTCACGCTGCGGGCCCCCGTCAGCGGGGCGACGCTCACCGCCGAGGGCGGGGTCGCGGTGGCGATCGCGGCGCCCGTGTGGCCCGTGCCCGAGCTGCGGGCCCTGCCGGAGGCGCGGTGGCGGGCCGTGTGCGCGAGCCTGGAGGACCTGCTGCCGCTGACGCGAACCGAGCGGGCCGACTGGCTGGTCGACCGGGTGCCGGACAGCGCGGAGGCCGCGGAGTGGTGGGTGTCGCTGCTGCATCCGCTGCCGGCGCTGCGGTTCCGGGAGCCGCAGCGGGCGGCGGAGTGGGCGGCGCTGGAGATCTGGCTGCTGGACCGGGCCGCCGACGCCGCCGTGTGGTCGCGCGACGAGTGGGTCTGGCGGTGGATGTGGTTCGTGCGCAGCCTGACGCAGCGGGTCGCGGCCGCGCACGCCGCCGACCTGACCCGGCTGAGCCTGGCCGCGCTGCCGATGACGGTCGCCCAGTTGCACGGGCTGCCGACGGACTGGCGGGCGCTGAGCGTGGCCGACCTGAAGCGGGCGCGGACGGCCCGGGCGCTGCTGTCGGTCGCCACGATGTACGGCGCCCGGGTCATGGGGTAGCGGTCAGCGGTCGATGATGCCCTGCGTCATGTCCGAGTTGGTGCGGGTCGCGAGCGCGGCCTTCAGGTCGTGATCGACGGCATCCGCTCGAGGGTCGAGCGGGCCTCGTCGTCGGGCTGACGCGCCAGGGCGGCGGCGACGGCCACGAGCACGGCCGCGATCGCGGCGAGCAGGAGCCGGTAGCCGGCGACCGTGATCAGCGCGGCGCCGAGCGCGATCGAGGCGGTCTGCGGCACGGTCACGATGGTGGTGGCGACGGCGAACACACGGCCCCGCAGCCGGTCGGGCGTCGCGCGCTGCAGCCGCGTGGTGAAGCCGACCGCGATCCACGGCAGGGCCACGCCGAACAGGGCGGACCCGGGCAGTACACCCGCGGCGGACGGCGTCATCTGCAGCAGGGCCCCGGCGGCGCCGGCCACCATGCCCGCGGCCATCAGCCGGGCCTCGCCGACGCGGCGGGCCAGCGTGGCCGCGACCGGGCCGCCCAGCAGCGCGCCGGCGCCCTGGACGGCGGCCAGCACGCCGACGAACGCGGGGGAGTGGTGCAGGCCCAGCGACGCGACCGCGAAGATCGTGGTCTCGCTCAACCCGAACACGCACAGCGCCACCGCGGCCCCGACGACGACCGCGCGCAGTCGCGGGGTGCGCGCGATGAACCGCAGCCCGCCGCCGTCGCCGGGGACGGGCCGCGGGCGCGCCTCGGTCAGCCGCATCAGCATCAGGCACGCAATTGGTACGGCAAACGTGGCGGCATCAAGCGCCACGGCGGCCCGCGGGCCGGCGAGCACGAACAGCCCGGCGCCCAGCAGCGGCCCGACGAGGCGCAGCGTCTCCTGCGCGGTGCGCAGCAGCCCGTTGGCGTCGGCCAGCAGCTCGTCCGGGACGATCGCGGCCAGCAGGGCCGACTGGGCCGGGGCGAGCAGGGTGTACACCGCGCCGCTGAGCAGCATCGAGACGTACACCAGCCAGATGCGTCCGGGGCCGTCCACGGCGAGCAGCGGCAGGACGGCCAGGGCGGCCGCGGCGTTGGCCGCGATGAGCAGCGGGCGCCGCCGGAACCGGTCGACCAGCGCGCCGGCGAGCGGCCCGAGCAGCGCCGGCGCGGTGAAGCAGAAGAAGACCAGGCCGGCCGCGGCGTTGCTGCCGGTCAGCGACTTGACCCAGATCCCGGTGGCCAGCCACAGCGTCAGGTCGCCCAGCAGCGACACGACCTGCCCGATCAGGTAGATGCGCGCCGCCGGAAGCGCCAGCAGCCGCCTCATCCATCGATGAAAGCACTTCCCCGGCTCAGAGGTCGCGCACGTCCCACATGGTCAGGCCGCCGGTGGCCCGGCCTGGGCCGAAGAGCTGCTCGACCGTGAGGCGCGAGGCGGTCCACTTCGCGCCGTCGGGCACCAGGATCAGGGACACCCGCCAGTACTGCAGGTCAGCCTTCGCCTGCTCACGGTCGGCGTCGGTGACCGTCGGGACCACGCGCTGCCACATCGCCGTCGAGAACAGCTTGTCGGTCGGGCGCGGGACCGGGCCGACGAAGGCGTGGTGGCCCTTGATGCCGTCGGCGGGGCCGAGGAAGTACCCGTGCGAGAGCGGCAGCGCGGCGTCGGTCGAGGCCGCCCAGTAGATGCCGGCCTCGAAGTCCCACTGGGGCAGCGGCACGACGAGCACGGTCCGGCCCGGCCCGACGTAGTCGCGCCACTGGCCGGAGGAGACGAACGACGGTACCGGCGGGCGGGCCACCGTCTTGATCGGCATGGGCGCGGCCGGAACCAGCGCGGCGCCGAGCACGCCGACCAGCAGGATCTTGCGGGTCCGCCCGGCCAGCCCCTGCAGCTCGAAGAGCCGCTGCGCGCAGATCGCGATGAGCGGCGTCACCGCCCAGTTGGTGACCTCGCCGAGCCGGGTCGGCAGCAGCGTGTCGAACAGCGGCAGGTGCTCCAGCAGCGCGAACGGACCGGGAATGTGCGTGCTGTGGCCCTTGACCAGCAGCGGGTTGCCCCACGCCAGCACCGAGAACACCACGCCCGTGATGGTGAGGCAGCGCACCCAGATGTCGTGCCACTGCCAGACGATCAGGGCGAGCAGCAGCAGGATCAGGGACCAGCCGAAGTAGCCGTGCTCCTCCGCGCCGAAGGGCAGCGGGATCGAGCCGTACTGCCGGAAGCGCTCGGCCACGCTGTTGCTGCCGTACGTCGTGAGGCCGAGGACGTCCATGCGGAACGTGGTCATGTACGGCTCGCCGCCGTGGTAGCTGCCCGGGCCGAGGAACTGGTAGTACAGCGGGTAGGCCAGCACGACGAGCGAGGCGCCGGCGGCGACACCGAGGCCGGCGGCGAGCGGCTTGAGCGCGGCGCGCACCAGGTCGCGGCGCTGCAGCGCGTAGAGCAGCAGGAACAGCGCGGTCGCCAGGGCCGCCAGGAACAGCGTCTCCTCGTTGATGAACACCTGGAACACGACGAGGGCGGCCAGGATGAGGCCGTTTCGCACCGAACGGCCCGGCTCCAGGAGCTTGAACGAGCGCCAGACCAGCAGCGGTACGACATACTGCGCGACCAGGTTCGGGTGGTACTGCGCGTGGGAGGTGACCGCCGGCGCGAACCCGCCCACCAGGCCGCCGACCCACGCGGCGGTGCGGTTGGTGACCACGTGGCGGGAGAGCACCCAGTACCAGGCGGCGGCGGAGCCGGCGACGCCGAGGACGATCAGGATGTCGAAGCTGACGTTCGCGCCGAACAGCAGCGTGATCGGCGACATCGGGATGCCCAGCGCGAGGATGGACGTGTTGGCCATCGCGTTGACGCCGGACGGCGCGTTGAGCTGCGTGATGTGGAACGGGTTGCCGCCGTGCGTGACGAACCGGGCGGCCCAGGCCAGGAACCACTCCGCCTGGGCGCGGTCGCCGGGCTTGCTCGGCATCGTGCGCCCGTAGTGGATCAGCAGCGGTGCGATGATCCACAGCCCGCCCAGCAGGTAGCTGCCGAGCGCGAGCCGGTCCGCCCGGCGCCCGGCGCGACCGCCGGTGGCGCTGTCGCTGTCCGCGGCGATGCTGCCCTTGTCCTTACCGGTCTGCGCCGGGTCGTCCTCGCCGCGGCGCTGCGCGACGATTCGTCCCTGGGTGGCGGGCGCAGTCGTATCGCCGGAGTCGGCCGTACCCGTCAACATCGCGTGACCATATCAGCGAGCGGTACTCGCCTTGAGCCCGCCGTTCGTGCCCGGTGTCGGGCACGGAAGGGCGCGGACCGGAGTCCCGGTCCGCGCCCGTGTGCTCACCGAACGTGCTGGGCGGGCCCCGTCGGCCAGCCCGGCTGGCCCCCGATCGGCCCGACGACCGTGTCGCTCGGCGCGGGAATCGGGTTACCGAGCGTGTCGGTCGGCACCGGGTTGCCCATGGTGTCGGTCGGCATCGGCACCGGGTTGCCGGACGTGCCCGTCGGCATGGGCACCGGGTTGCCGGACGTGTCCGTCGGCATCGGCACCGGGTTGGTGTCGGTCGGCAGCGGGTTGCCGAACGGCCCGCCCGACGACGGGGTCGGCGTTGCGCTGCAGGTCGGGGCCGGCGCCCCGGGCGTGGCCGACGAGGAGCCGCTCGGCATGGGCGCGCCGCCGAACGTCGGCGTGGACGTCGGCGACCCGGCCGGCGGCGCCGCCGACGACGTGGCGCTGGGCATCGGCGCCTGGGTCGGCTCGCCGTTCAGCGGCGGCGGCATGATCACCGAACCGCCGACCGACGGCAGCGTGGGCGGCAGGATGATCGTCCCGCCGGCGCTGGGCGCGACGGGCGTCTCGCACGGAACGTCGAACGGTCCGCCGCTCGGCGCGGCGCTCGGCGACTCGCTCGCCGACGCGCTGAGCGAGTCGCTCGGCGCGGCGGTGGGCGCGGTCCCGAACGGATCGGGCGTCTCGGCGGCGGTGCGTACCCGGTCGCCCCCGCTGGAGTGCGCCCCGGCGACGGTCTGTTGCAGCACGCCGGCGGTCAGCACGGCGAGGAAGCTAGCGGCCCCGACGACGATCGGCAGGAGCCGCTTGCTGTTGCTGGCAGGCATTGGGTGAAACCCCCGTTGTTCTCGACAGCAGTCACCCTCATGGTCACCCGCGCTTCACCCCATTCGCCCGAAAACTACGATTTTCGCGGTGAAACATCGGGTTTGCCGTCTAGGCCGGTTCAGGCGGTGGAGGCGGAATCCGTCGCCTTGGACGGCGGCGCGGCGCCGCGGGCGGAGACGCGGTCCCGGCCGCGCAGCTTCGCGTCGTAGAGGGCCCGGTCGGCCGCCGCCTGCAGCGCCTCGGAGACCGCCGGTGACGGCGGACCCGACGTGACGGAGCGCGTCGAGGCCAGGCCGATGCTCAGCGTCGGCAGGCCGTCCGGCAGGTCCGAGGTCCGGGCCACCCGCGCGCGGATCTCGGCGGCCACCCGCCGCGCCCGCCCCTCACCGCCGTCGAGCAGCACCGCGAACTCGTCGCCGCCCAGGCGCGCTGGGGTGTCGGAGGGGCCGGCGGCCGCGCGCAGGGCCGCGCCGACCCTGGTCAGGACCGCGTCGCCGGTACCGTGGCCCCACGTGTCGTTGATGGTCTTGAAGTGGTCGACGTCGACGATGAGCAGGCAGCGCTCGGTGCCCGTGGCCAGCGCCCGGGCCAGGTCCAGGTCGAAGGCGCGGCGGTTCGGCAGCGACGTCAGCGGGTCGGTCAGGGCCTGCTCCTCCAGGCGGGCCACCAGCGCCTCGGCGCGGTCGCGCAGCTTGGACACGACGATCGTGGACACCGTGTAGACGGTGACGAGCGCGGCGATGTCGGTGGCGGCCACGCGGTCGGGCTGCAGCGACAGGGTCACGCCGGCGTCGGTGCCGCTCGCCGCGACCAGCAGCGCGTACATGAGGTCGCGGCGCACGAAGGTGGCGGCGTAGAGGAGGGGCCACAGGAAGTACAGGTGCGCGCTCACGCTGACGTCGTGCGTGACCAGGTTCAGGCCGCCGATCAGCACGATGGCGAGGAAGGGCACGATCACCCAGAACGGCTCGGGCACGCGGTCCGGCGCGACCCGGCACAGCGCGCCGGCGAGCACCATCACGCCGGCGGCCGCGGTCGTGGCCAGCACCCCGGCCGTCGTGCCGCCCGCGAAGCCGGGGACGAGCAGGCCGCAGGCGCCGACCACGGTGCCGCCGGCCATCAGGAAGTAGGCCACCGCACGCGTCGCGGCCACGCGGTCGCGCGCGTGGATCAGGGGCCGGATCGGCGGGCGCCACACCCAACGCCGATCGGCGGGCAGGGAGCGAAGTTGAGCAATCCCGAGTGACGCGGATCGCCCAGAACCGGACACCACTCCGGTCGAAAACGGACTATGCTCCCCCGGTCTTCCGCGTGCCGAGGAGCTCTCATGTCTGACCCGTACGCACAGCCTCCATACGACCCGTACGGCCAGCAGCCGCCGCAGTACGGTCAGCAGCCCTCGCCATACGGCCAGCAGCCGCAATATGGCCAGCAGCCGCAGTACGGGCAGCAACCCCCGCAGTACGGGCAGCCGGCCTACGGCAACGACCCCGGGTACGGGTACGGCCAGGACCAGGGTTACGGCCAGCCCTCCTACGGCCAGGACCCGGGCTACGGCCAGCCCTCGTACGGGCAGGACCCCGGCTACGGGCAGCAGCCGGGCTACGGCCCGCCCACCTCCGGCCCTGCGTACGGCGCGCCCACTTCCGGCCCTGCGTACGGCCAGCCGACGTCCGGCCCCGGCTACGGGCCGCCGACCTCGGGCCCGGCCTACGGGCAACCGGCCTATGGCGCCCCGCAGCCGGACTACCCCGGCCAGGCCGGCTGGGGCGCACCGGTCCCCGTGCCGCCGCCGAAGAAGCGCACCGGCCTGGTGGTGACCCTCGTCCTCGGCGGGCTCGCGCTGCTGCTGTGCGGCGGCATCGGCGTCGCGGCGTACGTCAACAGCTCCGACGACACGCCCGCGGCTTCCCCGACCGGCGGCTCCACGAAGACGACCGGCCCGACGTCGACGAAGGGCGGGGGCTCCAACGCCGGCCCGAAGGTCACGCTGACCGCCCCGGCGACGATCAGCACCTGGAAGAAGGCGGCCAACCAGGACCAGGCCAAGACGATGAGCGACCAGATGGCGAACTCCGGGATCAAGAACCCGTTCGCCGCGCAGTATCAGGACAGCGCCAAGACCAACCGCACCGCGACCGTCTGGGGCGGCACCGGCGCGATCTTCAGCGCCGGCACCCAGCAGGCCCAGCTCGACGCGTTCTTCAAGAGCGCGCTCGCGGGCCTCGGCAGCGCCAGCGGCAGCCCGGTGAACGTCGACGCGGGCAAGCTCGGCGGCAAGGCCCAATGCCAGAAGACCGACGGCGGCAGCGGCGTCTCGTTCGCCGTCTGCGCGTGGGTCGGCAACGAGGCCCTCGTGGCGTTCATGTTCAGCTCGATGGAGGCGGACGCGGCCGCCACGCAGGTGAAGGTCATGCTGCCGGCGATCGCGGTCGCCGCCTGACGCGACCCGCTCAGCGGCCGGGGATCGACGAGGTCCCCGGCCGCAGCGCCGCCTCGACGATGCGCAGCGCCTCGGCCGCGTCGATCCCGGCCGCCAGCGCCACCGCGGCGTAGCCCTCGGCGGCCCGCCGCACCCGCTCCCGCGCCTGCTCACCGGCGGCGGAGACGAACGAGCCGGCCCGGCCCCGGGTCTCGATGAGGCCGGCGTCCTCCAGCTCGCGGTACGCCCGCGCGACCGTGTTGACCGCCAGCCCCAGCTCGGCGGCGAGGCTGCGGATGGTCGGCAGCCGCTCGCCGACGGCCATGCTGCGGTCCGCGATCCGGCTCGCGAAGTGCGCGCGCAGCTGCTCGTAGGGCGGCACCCCCGACGCCGCGTCGACGACGATCATTCCGACAATGTACCCACGTCATCCGCCGGCCGGCGGCGACACCGCGATGGCCAGTTTGCCCCGCCGCCCTGGCCGCGCTGGTGGACCGGGCCCGCTCGGCCGGCGCGGTGCGCCCCGACCTCACGGTCCTCGACGTTCGCGCCGGCCTGCTCGCGATCGCCTCCCTGCGCTCCCTGCCGCCGGCCTCGGCCCCCGCGGCCATCACCCGCGTGACGAACCTGCTGCTGTCCGGGATGCATTCCGGCCGCTCGGCGTAAATGCGTTGCCGGCCGCGCGGTGCGGCTCGTATCGTCATTCGTGAACGGCGGCGAATTCTTGAGGAGCCCGAAATGACGACCCACCCGGCAAGCAATCACCGGCACGCGCCGGTGAATCATGCGCGCCGGTGGCCTGGGTAGGCGTTTTCGAGCCTCCGGCCGCCCGTCCCAGCAGGGGATACGGGCGGTTTTTCGTTTCTGGTGCATTCCCTCGTAGCTCAATTCGGCGGAGCAGGCGACTGTTAATCGCAAGGTTGCTGGTTCGAGTCCAGCCGGGGGAGCGGTGGTCATGGTGTATGGGTCTGTGCACGTCAGATTGTGGCTCTGAAGGTCCGGGTTCGACTCCCGGTGATCACCCTTATCTCGTGTTTTTCCGCGGCCGTCGCGGGTGGCGGCAGGCTGGACGCCTGACACATACGTGGACGGCGACCAGCTAGGCGCCGCGTGCCGCGGCCTCCATCTCCATCTATCGATGGAGATGGAGGCGGTCTTGCTCGACTCCATCGATAGCTATAAACTCCCTAAACAGTTAAGAGTGTTAACTGTTTAGGGAGTGCTCTCGGCACAGGAGGAGCGAGATGCGCAGACCCAGAAGACTCACCGTCGGCATCGCGGCAACCGTCCTCGCGGCCGCCACCGCTTGGACCAGCGTCGCCCTGAACAACGTTTCCGCGCAGGCCGCCACCACAAGCGGGGGCGTGAAGTTCGCGTACTTCACCCAGTGGGGCATCTACGCCAACGGGTTCTACCCCAAGAACCTCGACACGAGTGGCATGGCCGGGAAGCTCGACTTCCTGGTGTACGCCTTCGAGAACATCGACCCCACCAACAAGACCTGCTTCGAAGCCGACTCGGCCGCCTCGCAGGACGAGAACAACCCCAACGCCGGGGACGGCGCGGGCGACTCGTTCGCCGACTACGGCAAGTCCTACGGCGCCGACATCAGCGTGGACGGCGTCGCGGACGTGTACAACCAGCCGATCGTCGGCAACTTCAACCAGCTCAAGAAGCTCAAGGTGAAGTACCCGAACCTGAAGATCCTGCTGTCGATCGGCGGCTGGACCTACTCGAAGTACTTCTCGGACGCCGCGGCCACGGACGCGTCGCGCAAGAAGTTCGTGAGCTCCTGCATCGACATGTTCATCAAGGGCAACCTGCCCTCCCGCAACGGCTACGGCGGGGCGGGCTCGGGGGCCGGGATCTTCGACGGCATCGACATCGACTGGGAGTACCCGGGCGCGCCGGGGCACACCGGTAACCACTACGCCGCGGCCGACATGCAGAACTACACGCTGTTGATGGCCGAGTTCCGGGCGCAGCTCGACGCGCTCGGCGCGGGCAAGAAGTACCTGACCGCAGCGGTGCCCGCCGGCCAGGACAAGATCATGCACGTCGAGACCAACAAGCTCGCCAGCTACCTCGACTACGCCAACGTGATGACGTACGACATGCATGGCGGCTGGGAGGCGACGGGTCCGACGAACCTGCAGGACCCGCTGTACGACTCGCCGAACGACCCGAGCGCGACGATCCCGCCGGGCACCGGCAAGTACACGATCGACTCGGCGATCAAGGCGTGGACGACGGGCGACTCGAGCTACGGCATACCGGGCGGCTTCCCGGCGGCGAAGCTCACCCTCGGGTACCCGTTCTACTACCGCGGCTGGACGGGCGTGCCCGCCGGCGCGAACCACGGCCTGTACCAGACGGCGACCGGCCCCGCGATCGGCCACGCGATGTCGGGCAACGTCAACGGGGTGTCGTTCTACAAGGAGCTGACGGGATTCGTCAACAACCCGTCGTACACCTTCCTGGACCCCACCACGAAGGGCGCCTACTTCTACGACGGCACCACGTTCTGGAGCGGCGACTCGCCCGCGTCGATCCAGGCCAAGGCCGACTACCAGCACTGCAACGGCCTGGGCGGCGCGATGATGTACTCGCTGGAGGCCCTCGACCCCGCCGCGACGCTGTTCAACGCGGTCGTCAACTCCACCAACGGCGCCACGGCCGGCTGCTCCACGGCCAGCCCGACGGCGACGGCAACGCAGTCGCGCAGCCCGTCGGCGTCGGCGTCCCCGTCGCGCAGCACCTCCCCGTCGCCGTCGACCAGCCCGACCGGCGGCACCTGCTCGGCCCCCGCGTGGAACGCCGCGACGGCGTACAACGGCGGTCAGCAGGTCTCGTACGGCGGCCACACCTGGACCGCGAAGTGGTGGACCCAGGGTGACATCCCCGGCAACAACAGCCAGGGCGTGTGGACCGACAACGGCGCGTGCGGCGGCACTTCGCCGACCCCGACGGGCGGCACCGGCAACTGCGCCGGCCTGTCCCCGTGGAACTCCGGCACAGCCTACGTCGGCGGCCAGTCCGTGACCTACGGCGGTCACAAGTGGACCGCGAAGTGGTGGACGCAGGGCGACATCCCCGGCAACAACAGCCAGGCGGTCTGGACCGACAACGGCGCCTGCTGATCTCTTGCGCAAACCCCGCCGCCGGCGCCCCCGCACTCCGGGCGCCGGCGGCGGCCGCGTCGATTTAATACGTTGCCATTCCCGGGCGTGCGTACGTATCGTTATTGACGTACACAACGCAGTCACCCGAAACGAGGAGCCAGCGCGATGACCACGTGGACCGCCCCCGAGACCCGGCCGATGCCGGTGTCCGGTGCTGCGCGACGCGCGGTTGCCAAGCAGATGGGGCGCCCGTCGGGACGGTGGCGCGGGTAGCGAGCATCGCTTCCCGAAGCCGCCCGCCCCGAAAGGGACCCGGGCGGTTTTTTCATAGGGGTGTAGCTCAACTGGCTGAGTGTCGGTCTCCAAAACCGAAGGTTGCAGGTTCGAGTCCTGTCGCCCCTGCGCGCATGTGTTTGTTGAGAATTCCACAGTGGATTTGGCATTTCGTGAATGCCCGGCCGATTGTTTCGGGCCGGGCGGATCGGGAACGACCGGCACGGTGACCGGACCTGGCCTGGGACCAGGAAGCGCGGGGTTCGACTCCCCGGTTCCCGACGACGGGCTGCACGCCACCGGTTGTGCGGCGCTGCTCGGCAGGCAGCGCGAGAGGGGTTCGACTCCCCTGCGGTCCACGGTGCCCCTCGGGGGGAGGGGCACGCTCCGGCGGGTTCGGCTAGCGGTCAGGCCACCGCGTTCTCAGCGCGGATACAGGGGTTCGACTCCCCTACTCGCTACTTCGCCGTCGTGGTGTACACGGCAACATGCCTGTCTTCCAAACAGGGGTAACGGGTTCGACTCCCGTCGGCGGCTCGCGTACAGCATTCCGAGATGGTCTAACCGGCAGTGACGCCGCGCTCTGGACGCGGAGGTTGGGGTTCGAATCCCTGTCTCGGAGCTTTGCCGCCGTGACCATCGGCGGCAGGCAGGCCCGCATGGCCCAACGGACAAGGCGCAGGTCTACGGAACCTGAGATCGGGGTTCGATTCCCTGTGCGGGCACAAACCTTCGGACACATACGCCGTTAGCTCAGCCCGGTCAGAGCGGCCGCCTCTTAAGCGGCGACGTCCGGGGTTCGAATCCCCGACGGCGTACGGAACACCTGGAGGAGCCGGCCGGCTTCGGAACCGCCGCTGGAAACGGCGGGCGCCCCTCGCGGGCGCCGTGGGTTCGAATCCCACCTCCTCCGCGCAATGCTCGCGTAGCTCAGCCTGGTACGAGCGCCGCCTTCACACGGCGGAAGCCGCAGGTTCGAATCCTGCCGCGAGCACGCCGGCCCGCATGGCCCAATGGACAAGGCGCAGGCATCCGGAGCCTGAGATCGGGGTTCGATTCCCTGTGCGGGCGCGCGGCAAGACGAATGCCAATCCACTGTGGACTGACGTGGGCGGAGCGCTGGCTGCTCGGCCGCCGCTCATAACGGCGGAGTGCTCGGATCGACACCGAGGCCCACGACGTGGAGGGTGCCCGCTGCGAAGGCCGCGGTTACTTCGAATTGGGATCGACGGGTTGCAGGTTCGAGTCCTGCCCGCCCCCGCGCGAGCGGGGCCGGTAGCTCAACGGCAGAGCAGTATGTGCCCGCGGCCGCCCGGTTCTCGGGCACCCTTCCACTACGGAACCGTCGTTACTCGGTCTGGTCGTCGATCGTCGCGGCGCCGACGCGCTGGCGGATCGAGGCGATCGTGTCCATCGCCGAGGCCTTGCGCTTGTACGTCTCGCTCGTCGCCACGACCTGGCCGTTGCTGGCCACGAGGTTGAACCGGTACTGGTCGTTGCTGGTCTTCTTCACCACGAACTTCATCGCTTACCTCCCATCACAGATGTACCCGTCGATGGGCGTGTCAATCCTCCCGCGTGTCGAGCTTGTGCGTGCCGCGCAGGCTGACGTACGGCTCGTCGGTCTCGGCGCGGGCGGCCGGTCTGCAACGATGGCCACGCATCACGCGCCTGCGGGGAGGTTCGGCAATGGGTTTCTGGGACGTCAGCCCGTTCGGCAACGACAGCGCCGCAGACTTCGCGTGGGAGCTGGACGAGGCCACGGCCGAGGCGCGCATCGAGATGGTGGGCGACGCCCTGGAGCGTGCCGCCGGGGCCGATGACCTCGGGCTCTTCGACGCTCCACGCGCCGTGGCGGCGGCGGCCCTGGTCGCCGCGCAGTATCCCGGCGGCCCCTCGATCCCCTCGACCTATGGCCCGTCGACCCCGATGCCGCAGTTCCCCGGCTACCTCAGGCGGCTGGCCATCGAGGCCCTGGACCGCGTTGCAGCGCCGTCATCCTGGCTCGTCGAGTTCTGGGAGGAGGCCTCGGAGGTCGCGGCCTGGCGGCGGACCATCACCGATCTGCTCAAGGCGCTCGATCCGCCCCAGGTCGAAGTGCTGTTCGATCTCTAGTACACCCCGTTGCGATTCGGTGGCCGGCTCCGTGGCGACCAAGGATGTGGATCGGTACTGCCGGGCGAGACGCTGAGCTCCTCAGCCGCTCGTCAGGGAGACAAAGCCATGAACTCGCAGGTCAACGTGAACCAGGCAAGGTGCTGCTCTACGACGGGGCCCTGTACGCGGACGCGCCGCGGGCCGTGGCCTGGTACGCCGCGGTGCCGCAACCCCTCATCGTCTTCATCGGCGTCTGCGAACTGCTCGGCGGTGTCGGCCTGATCCTGCCCGCCATGACCAGGGTCAGGCCGAACCTGACGCCGCTGGCCGCCGCCGGCCTGGCGCTGACGATGCTCCTGGCGCACCGGGGCTCGCCGATGAGCCCCGGTGCGCCGTACACGTCACGGTGCCGGCAGCGGCGTGGTGTTGGCCGAGTTGAACGCCTGCACGCCGGCCTCGCCGTCGCCGTCGAACGGTGTCACCGGGCTGTTGGGGCCGAGGCAGAAGTCGTCGCCCTTCGGGTCGGCGAACCAGGCACCGACCTGGTTGAGGTCGACGCGCGTCCGTACCCCGTTCACGAGCGTGGACGAGAAGGCCTCCTGGACGATCAGCTTGAAGGTGTTGATCGAGCGGCCGCGCCAGTCGGATGTGAAGTCGCCGATGTATTCGGCGGCCCCGAACGGCGGGCCGGCCTGCTGCAGCAGGAAGACCGTGAACGTCGTGTTCGGCGGCAGGTTGAAGGCGTTGACCGTGAAGATGTCGAATCCCAGCTTGTCAGTGGTCAGCTGGACGTCGACGTCAACCCGGACGTTCGGCATGCAGCCGGCCAGCTGCGGCGTCGACGGCGTGAGCTTGAGATGTACCTGTTCGGGGAACCAGTTCTTGTTGGACGCTGAGGCCGCCGCGGCGCTCCTGGCCACCGCTCCACCAGCCACGACCGCCGCGAGGGCAAGCGCGCTGGCGATCAGTCGAGTCGTGCGACGCATTCGTTTCTCCGATCATGAAGGTGTGCCGTGCTTGTTGATGGGCGCGCCGAATCGCCTCCCGGGCATCGACCGGCAGGCACGCTGAGGAGGGTTCGCCGTACCGCGGCGAGGCGGTTTGCTCAGACAGTTGGCGGGCGGATCATCGTGAACGAACCGGGGAGGCGGGCTCTCGATGTGCGGATGCTCAACCCGGGAACCGCTCGGATATCGCGCGTTCCCAGACCCAGCCTGAGAGTATGCGGCGGGGTACCTGGCAAGTCGCCGAACCTGCAAACCTCACACCGGCATTCGGCGAGGCGGCCGATCATGCCGGCTCGGGCGTCGCCGAGGCGCTGAACGCGTCAGTAGGCGTTGCGGCGGTCGTCAGCCGCGCTTCACCGGCGGGCAGGTCCGGGCTCGTCAGCACGATGCCGCCGTAGCCGCCGTCACCTCGGCCTGCGCCGGCCACCGGCTGACGGTGTCGAGCAGCCAGTCGCCGGCGAGGATCGCCCCGGGCCCGGCCCTCAGGAACAGCTTGGGTACGTCGCTCGTTGACAGCCGGTCCGCGTAGGCGGCCGCGATCGCAGTCACGTCGGCGGGATCGCCCTCGATGGGAATCTCGCGGGGCCACGTCAGGGTCGGCCGTCGTCCCTCGCCGGGCTCGGCGAACGGCCGTCGGTACTGCGCCATTTCCCTCGTGCCGCAGCTGGAACGTCAACGCTGCCCACGTCACCGACCTTTACGCCCCCAGTCAAGATCAAGGCAGCGTGCTCGTCGCGCGGCCTGGTGTTTTGCCGAGCGCGTTGCGTCGGCCGAATCGACCGCGCGCGAAATTTTCAAGGGGAACTGCGCTGCCGGCCGTGTTGCGGTGCGGCCCTCGATTGACAGTCGATCGGCCGAAATCCAGCATGGGAACGCTTCCATCGGGGTTCACCGATTGGTCTCGCTGCTCAAGACCCAGTGAACACCGCTCCCCAACCATGCCGCAGGAGGATGCATGTCCCCTCTGTCCCGCAGGAAGTTCGTGGCTGCCGTCGGCGGCACGGTCGCCGGGATCGCACTGGGATCGAAGGTGTTGGAGGCGACCGCCGCCACCAACGCCGCGCCGGACGCCTACGCACAGAAGTTCCTGGACCAGTACAACAAGATCAAAAGCTCGGCCAGCGGCTACTTCAGTCCGGCTGGAGTGCCGTACCACTCGGTCGAGACCCTCATGGTCGAGGCGCCCGACCACGGGCACGAGACCACGTCGGAGGCGTTCAGCTACTGGATGTGGCTGGAGGCCGTGTACGGCAGGGTGACGGGCGACTGGGCGCCGTTCAACGCGACGTGGGCGGCGGCCGAGAAGTACATCATCCCCACCGCGACCGACCAGCCCTCGAACGCCTCGTACAACGCCAGCAAGCCGGCGACCTACGCGCCCGAGTGGCCGGACCCCAGCAACTACCCCAGCCCGCTGGACGGCTCCGTGCCGGTCGGCGCCGACCCGATCGCGGGTGAGCTCCAGTCGGCCTACGGCACCCCCGACGTCTATGGGATGCACTGGCTGCTCGACGTGGACAACGTGTACGGGTACGGCAACACGGCCGGCACCGGTGGGGAGAACGGCCCGGGCGCGTCCGGACCCTGCTACATCAACAGCTACCAGCGTGGCGCCCAGGAGTCGGTGTGGGAGACGATCCCGCAGCCTTGCACCGACCTGATGAAGTACGGCGGCACCAACGGCTACCTGGACCTGTTCGTCAAGGACTCGTCCTACGCCAAGCAGTGGAAGTACACCAACGCGCCGGACGCCGATGCGCGTGCCATCCAGGCGGCGTACTGGGCGTACCGGTGGGCGTCGGCGCAGGGCAACGCGGGCGCCGTCTCCGCGTCGGTGGCCAAGGCCGCGAAGATGGGCGACTACCTGCGGTACGGCATGTTCGACAAGTACTTCAAGCAGATCGGGAACTGCACCAGCCCCTCCGGCTGCCCCGCCGGCACCGGCCGCAGTTCGCAGCACTACCTGCTCGGCTGGTACTACGCGTGGGGCGGCGCCGAGCCGGGCGGCGGCTGGGCCTGGCGCATCGGCGACGGCGCCGCGCATCACGGGTACCAGAACCCGGTGGCCGCGTGGGCACTGTCCACCGTGAGTTCGATGGCGCCGAAGTCGGCCACCGGCAAGTCGGACTGGGCGACCAGCCTCACTCGCCAGATCGAGTTCCTGCGCTGGCTGCAGTCGGCCGAGGGCGCGATCGCCGGCGGTGCCACCAACAGCTGGAACGGTCAGTACGGCGCGCCCCCGGCCGGCACGCCCACGTTCTACGGCATGTACTACGACTGGGAGCCGGTCTACCACGACCCGCCGAGCAACAACTGGTTCGGCATGCAGGCGTGGGGCATGGAGCGCTGGGCCGAGTACTACTACTTGACCAAGGACAGCAAGGTCAAGCCGGTCCTGGACAAGTGGATCACCTGGGTCTCCGGCCAGGTCACCGTCGGCACCGGCGGCAGCTTCCAGATCCCCTCGACGCTGAGCTGGACCGGCCAGCCCGACACCTGGAATGCGTCCAGCCCGGGCAGCAACGCCGGCCTCCACGTCACCGTCGCCGACTACGGCCAGGACGTCGGCGTAGCCGCCGCGCTCATCAAGGCCCTGCTGTACTACGCGGCCGCGACCGGTAGCAGCGCCGCACAGACGCTGGGCAAGAACCTGCTGGACGCCCTGGCGACGCACACCGACAGCAAGGGCATCGCGATCGCGGAAACCCGCACCGACTACAGCCGCTTCAAGGACACCGTCTACGTGCCGTCCGGCTGGACCGGCAAGATGCCCAACGGCGACACCATTGCGCCCGGCGCGACCTTCCTGTCGATCCGGTCCTTCTACAAGAACGACCCGGACTTCGCGAAGGTCCAGGCGTACCTCAACGGCGGCGCCGTCCCGTCATTCACGTACCACCGATTCTGGGCGCAGGCCGACATCGCCATGGCGCTGGCCCTGTACTCGGAGCTGTTCCTTGGCGGCGGCGTCACCAGCCCGTCGGTCACGCCGAGCGCCTCGAAGTCCGCGTCGGCCTCGGCCTCGGCGTCCGCGTCGGCAAGCGTCTCGGCGTCGGCCTCGCGCTCGCCGTCCGCGAGCCCGAGCCGCGGCGGCGCCTCGGTCACCGCCAGCTACCATGTCGACAGCGACTGGGGTACCGGGTTCACGGCAACGGTCACCGTGCGAAACAGCGGGACAACGCCGATCAGTTCGTGGCGGGTCACCTGGGCGTGGGCCGGCAACCAGCAGATCGTCAACGCGTGGAACGCCGGCAGCACCCAGTCGGGCCGAACCGTCACCGCCGTGAACCTCGGCTACAACGGCACGATCCCGCCCGGAGGTTCGACGACCTTCGGTTTCCAGGCCACGTACTCCGGCACCAACGCCGCGCCCACGCTGAGCGCCTCGGGCAGTTGATGTGATGGAACCGGTCATGTGATGGAACCGGTCACGTGATGAAACCGGTGTTGTGATGGAACCGGCCCCGCCACAGCGCATCGTGGCGGGGCCGGGTTGCCGTCGGAGCCGGAAGGTGAACCGCGGCAGGGGCCATGTCGATCATGTCGGCATGGCCCTTGCGCGTTGACTGATCGAGCCGGCCCTATGGGCGGCGTCAGACCCCCGTCGCGCCGCCGGCGAGGCTCGGTGCGAGGTGTGAGCACGCTTCCCCGTTCCTTTGACACCCCCGTGAAGTCAGGTCGACATTGGACACCATCTCCGATGGAGGTGTACCCGCCCTCGACGATCGGGAGCGCGATGAGACCGGACTTCGAAGACGTCGCCTGGTGCCGCTGGAACTGGCCGGAGCTGGGCGAGGGGGGCCCGAGCCGGGCGTCGCCGGCCCCCGCTGACGCCGCCCGACAACCGCGCTGACGATGTCTCGGTGCTGGGTAGAGACCTTGGTCTGGAGACACTCGTCCACTGCTGCGTTGCTCACGGGGCGACCTCCCTCAGGCCGTAGGTACGGCGGTCGGGTCGAGGTGCAACACCTGCCACAGGTTACCGTCCGGATCGGCGAACTCCCGCCGGTACATGAAGCCGAGGTCCTGCGGCTCGCCGGTGAAGCGCCACCAGCGGCGGTACTGCGTCGCAATGCCGCCGGGTCGGCCGAGCATCTGGCCGCCGACGATACTGCGTCCGACGCGGAGGCGGATCAGCGGCAGGAACTGCGTCGTGTGCCTTGTGGTCGGCCGACGACGGCACGCACGGCCATCAGCCTGCCCCGCCCGGCCGAGGCCGGGTGGGGCAGGGGCGGGCTCAATCAAGCGGTGCTGCGCATCGCGGTGCCGGCCTACATGCGGGTCCACGTCTGGTTGCTGCCGCCGTTGCAGGTCCACAGCTCGATCGGCGTGCCGTTGGCGGTGGCGGCGCCGGTGACGTCCAGGCACAGCCCGGACTGCACGCCGGTGATGGTGCCGTTGGAGTTGATGTTCCACTGTTGGTTTGCCTGGCCATTGCAGTCCCAGATTTCCACCTTCGTGCCGGGCGAGGTCTGGTTGTTGTACGCGTCCAGGCACTTGCCGAGCACCTGCAGCTGCCTGCCGCTGGTGTACGTCCACTGCTGGTTGACGCCGCCGTTGCAGTCCCAGATGGTTGGCTGCGTGCCGTTGGTGGTGATGCCGTTCGGCAGGTCAAGGCAGCGGCCCGACGCGGCGCTGACCAGTCTGGTCGATGGGGGAGGCGTGGCGGTGCCGCCGCCGCTGACGCGGTAGACGACGGTGCCGTGTGCGGGGACGCTGGCGCTGATCGTGCCGGTCGTGGTGCTGGTGGCGTTGGTCCAGGCATCGCTCAAGGTGAAGGAGCTGCCGCTCTTGCCAATTGCCGCCGCCGTGGTCGACACCGTGTTCGTGGCGCTGCCCTGGTTGAACAGGGCGACCGCGACGTCGCCGTTGGCCAGCCGCTTGGCGAGCACCCGGCGGGTGCCGTCGTTGGAGACCTCGCTGGCCTGCTGGCCGAGTGTGTCCTGATCGATGGCGATGAGGTTGGTGTTCTTGAGGATCGTGGCGGTCGCCGAGGTCTGGGAGCGGATGTCGTTGCCGGCGATGAGCGGCGCCGCCATCATGGCCCACAGCGCGAAGTGCGAACGCATCTCGGTGTCGGTCATCCCGCCCCGGCCGACCTCGAGCATGTCGGGATCGTTGAAGTGACCCGGTCCGGCGTATCCGGCCAGCGGCACGGTGACGTTGACGATGTTCTGGATGCCCATCGGGTAGCCGTTCGTCTGCCCGGTGTCCCACGCGTTGGTGATGTCCTCGGTGGTGCGCCAGATGTTGGCCACGTCGCCCCAGTTGCGCTGCGGGCCGGTCTTGGCGTGATAGCTGTTGGGGTTGATGCTGTACAGGATCGGCCGCCCAGTGGCGGCGAGCGCGTCACGCATCTTGCCGAACGTGGCCACCTGCTCGTCGATCGTGCCGCTGCCCGAGCACCAGTCGTACTTCAGGTAGTCCACGCCCCACGCCGCGAACTGTCGCGCGTCCTGTGCCTCGTGACCCTGGCTGCCGGTCGAACCGGGGTAGGCGCCGCCGGTCTGGGCGCAGGTCTTCGCGACCGGCACCTCGTAAATGCCGAACTTGAGGCTCTTGCTGTGCAGGTAGTCGCCGAGCGCCTTCATGCCGCTGGGGAATCTCGTCGGATCGCCTTGCAGATTTCCGGCGCTGTCCCGGTTGGGGTTGAACCAGCAGTCGTCGACCACGACGTACTTGTAGCCGAGGTCGCTCATGCCGCTGCTGACGATGGCATCGGCCATCTGCCGGATGAGTCCCTCGTTGATGTTGCAGCCGAACGTGTTCCAGCTGTTCCAACCCATCGGCGGGACGCGCCCAGGGCCGTTGTCCAGTGCCTGCGCCGCGGGCGGACGCAACAGCACCGCGGCCCCGCTGAACAGCAGCAATCCCGCGGCGAGTACCACGGCCACCCGGCCGAGCCGGGGGAGTCGTTTCGTTGTTGCGGTCATCTGCGTCCTTCCAGGGTGTCTGCCACGCGCACACCACTGGTTTGTGGCGACCCGTGTCGTGGGTCCGGGCGGTGACGGCGGTGTACGGCGGGGATGGGCCCGGCTGCTGGATCGCGGGTGCGCGTCGCAGCTGCCGGGGCCGGCCACGCCGGAGTGAGGGTCTTGCCGGAGAACTCGGCCCCTGGGTGGGGTGGGGTCCGGGGCCGCAGGTCCGGCGCCGGGGTGGCGGGCCGCCGGCGTTGGCACGGTATGTTGCGCCTTGTTGGATCGATGCAACGATAGGACTGGATCAATCATAGGTCAACGCCGAAGCGTGTTTGGCTTCGCTTGCTCGTGTTGTAATTTGTTTCTTCGATCGCTACCACGTAGTGATCATGCGTGCGACGCGGATCCGTCTCCCGCGCGGAAGACTGGCCGAACCGTCGCCTGCTGTCACAGCTGCCGCCCGCCCTGAACGGCCCAGCGAGCGCACGACCGCTCCCCGTCGACCGCTACCGCACGCCGGCTCCGCCCCGGCGTTGCGGCGCTTACACGCACGTGATCGGGATCGGGCGGCATTCCCGGCCGCACGGCCGTGATCGTGCTGGTGGTGCGCCTTCACGTCCTTCGCGGCGGCCGTCGCGCTGCATTCCCTACATGACCGTCGGTCGCCACGCCGACAAGGCGGCATTAGGAGTCGGCATCAGCGAAGCGGCTGAGCACCGTCTACCGCCGGGACAAAGACGGAGGGCGGGTCCCCGAGCTGGACATCCCCTCTCGGCACGACTTCGTGACAGGAGACGTGCGCACTACTTCGGCTATGACCGCGCACCGGACCATGGTCGATCGCGGGCCAGGCCGATTCTGATTGTTGCTCGGCTCGCTCTTCCGGTATGGAACGTAGGTCGAAGGCGCCTGGAACGAGACGCCGCTGCGGACCGCGGTGGCACACGGCAGCCCGGACCTGGTCCGCGCCTCGGTCGCGGCCGGCGTCAACCTGCGTGCCCAGGCCGATGGCCGCCGCGGCGCCATGCCGTAGATCGGCGCCTGCACCCGCCCAGAGCTCGCCTTCCTCCGCGGGCTCGCCGTCGGAAGTGAGGGATTTGCAGCCGGGCGGCGCAGTGGCGAGGAACTGGATGGCCTGATCGTCGATGCGTGGCGAATGGCCGTGCCCAAGCGGGTGTCCGCCGAGTGACAGCAGGGTCGGTCCTCAAATTCCGCGCGCCGATCCCCATACTGTGAAACTTCCATGGTGCTACCGAAACTTCCGAGGCACGCGTTCCCGTCCGGAATGCTCGCCGGGCGCCGCCCCGGCGACGACAGGTGGCCGCACCATCGTAGCTAGCGGCCTTCCCGGGCGGCTGTCGTACCTCCGGTGCCGTGGCGGCCGAGCCCCTCTGATTGACAGCGTCCTTCCGTGCGAGTGACGATTTCCAGCGGTCTCGATGTTAGCGATAACAAGACCGCCTACTCCCATCCGAAAGGTACCGCCATGCCTGTCCGGAGCCTGAGAACAGGTCTGCTGGCCGCCGCCGCCGTGGTGGCGGCGACGGCCGTCGGTGTGAGCGCTTCACCCGCTCACGCCGACACGCAGATCTGCAGCCAGTATGGATCGACCAACATTCAGGGCGGTAAGTACGTCGTCCAGAACAACGTCTGGGGCGACTCCACCACCCAGTGCATCAACGTGACCAACACCGGCTTCACGGTCACCTCGGCCGCCCACAACCTGCCGCAGAACGGTGCTCCGGCTGCCTACCCTTCGGTGTACGCCGGATGCCACTACGGCAACTGCAGCTCCGGCAGCGGCCTGCCGTTGCCGGTCGGCGACAGCCGGTTCGGCACCATATCGACGAGTGTCAGCATGACGTACCCTAACAACGGCAGCGTGTACGACGCCTCGTACGACATCTGGTTCGATCCGACCGCCCGAACCGACGGGCAGAACACCGGCGCGGAGCTGATGGTCTGGATCAACCACACCGGCTCGGTACATGCCGCCGGATCGCAGGTCGGCACGGTCAGCATCGCCGGCGCCACCTGGGACGTCTGGTACGGCAACTACGGATGGAACGTCGTCTCGTACGTCCGGCAGAGTTCGGTCTCGTCGATTAGCTTCAACGTCGCCTCGTTCTACCGCGACATGGTCAACCGCGGATACGCCCAGAACTCCTGGTACCTCACGAGCGTCCAGGCCGGCTTCGAGCCTTGGGTGAACGGCACCGGCCTCGCCGTGAACAACTTCTCCTACAGCATCGGCAGCGGCAGCGGCGGTACCGGCGGCGGTAGCGGCCAGGAGATCGTGGGCGCAGCGTCCGGCCGGTGCATCGACGTGCCGAACGCGAGCACGAGCAACGGCGCGCAGGTGCAGCTGTACGACTGCTGGGGCGGCTCCAACCAGCGGTTCACCTACACGTCGAGCAAGCAGCTGCAGGTGTACGGCAACAAGTGCCTGGACGCGAACAACAAGGGCACCACCAACGGCACCGCGGTCATCATCTGGGACTGCAACGGCCAGTCCAACCAGCAATGGAACCTGAACTCGAACGGCTCCATCAGCGGCGTGCAGTCGGGGCTGTGCCTCGACGCCGCCGGCGCCGGGACCACCAACGGGACGAAGATCCAGCTGTACAGCTGCTGGGGCGGTTCGAACCAGCAGTGGAGCCTGCGCAACTGACGCGGGCTCCCCGGCCAGGCATCGCCGCCAGGTCCTTGCGCAACCGCCAACACCCCGCCCTCAGAGGGAGGAAAACACCCCGATGAACGACACACCGTCCCACCCGCAGCGTCACCGCCGCGGCCGGACCAGGTTGCTGATTGGCGGCGCCTTCGCCGCGGCGGTGGCCCTGACCGTCGGGGCGACCGGCATCGCCCACGCTGACACGACCATCACCTCGAACCAGACCGGTACGAACAACGGCTTCTACTACTCGTACTGGAAGGACAGCGGCAACGTCACCATGACGCTCGGTGCCGGCGGCCAGTACAGCGTCCAGTGGTCGAACATCAACAACTTCGTCGTCGGCAAGGGCTGGAACCCCGGCTCGAGCCACACCGTGAACTACTCGGGCTCGTTCAGTCCGAACGGCAACGGGTATCTGTCGCTGTACGGCTGGACGACCAACCCGCTGATCGAGTACTACATCGTGGAGAACTTCGGCTCGTACAACCCGAGTTCCGGCGCCACGCGGCTGGGCTCCGTCACGACCGACGGCAGCACCTACGACATCTACCGCACTCAGCGCGTCAACCAGCCCTCCATCCAGGGCACCGCGACGTTCTACCAGTATTGGAGCGTCCGGCAGCAGCACCGCAGCAGCGGCACCATCACTGTTGCCAACCACTTCAACGCATGGCGGAACCTGGGCCTCAATCTCGGCACCATGAACTACCAGATCATGGCCACCGAGGGCTACCAGAGCAGCGGCAGCTCGAACATCACCGTCAGCGAGGGCACCGGTGGCAGCACCGGCGGTACCGGCGGCGGTAGCGGCCAGGAGATCGTGGGCGCAGCGTCCGGCCGGTGCATCGACGTGCCGAACGCGAGCACGAGCAACGGCGCGCAGGTGCAGCTGTACGACTGCTGGGGCGGCTCCAACCAGCGGTTCACCTACACGTCGAGCAAGCAGCTGCAGGTGTACGGCAACAAGTGCCTGGACGCGAACAACAAGGGCACCACCAACGGCACCGCGGTCATCATCTGGGACTGCAACGGCCAGTCCAACCAGCAATGGAACCTGAACTCGAACGGCTCCATCAGCGGCGTGCAGTCGGGGCTGTGCCTCGACGCCGCCGGCGCCGGGACCACCAACGGGACGAAGATCCAGCTGTACAGCTGCTGGGGCGGCTCGAACCAGCAGTGGAGCCTGCGCAACTGAGCCGTGACTGCGGGGCCAGGCCGGGCACAGTCGGGCCTGGCCCCGATGCATCATCCATCGACTTGCGTGCGCGGCGGCGATGTCGTTCAGTCGCGCAGGCCACGGTCGACGAAATCGATGAGCCACGCGGACGTGGCGGCCGGCGCACCTGGGTGCCCAGACGGTGGCCGCCGTAGCGCCATGGCCTACCACGCTGCCCGCCCGGACCTCGCCTTCCTCGGCGATCCGCGCCGCACCGGCGTCGGTGCGGTCAATGAGAGCCTGAACGCGGTCGATGACGCGTTGGCAGCCTTCGATATTTGATCTATCGGGCAAATCGCCTGACAAGGCGCAAAGCGGCACTGCAACAACCCCAGTTGCACCAGCCCGGATGCTGTCGGCGACGTGTCGGCAACGGCCGTCGTAGAGCTGGAAGTCGCCGCCCGTGGCGGCGCGCAAGTCCCGCACGTCATCAAGGCTGACCTTGCAAATCTTGCCCCCCGCTGGCCGCACACCGGAACACTTCGCGGCCTCGGCAACGGCCGGGGTGAAGGTCGTCGGCGTGTAATTGGGGTGGCTGTACACGAACGCGTCGGCGGGCAGCTCGGCGAGCGTGGCTTGCATCGCGGCGGCGTCGGCCAGGTCCCGAAGCACAACGATCGGCCGCACGCCGCATTCGGCAGCATGGGCCAGATCGTCGGGGGTCCACACGCAGGCCAAGAGCCGGTCCTTCGGCACCCGCACAGCCCACACCTCGAGGACCCGGCGGCGCATGGCGGGCGTGCTGCTCTCGCCTCCGCCGATGGTGCCCGAGACGAGGAACAGGTCAAGCCACGTCGCCCCGGCCCGCTCCGCGTATGCCGAGCACGCGCCCTCATCCACGCTGCCGTTGGCGTTCATCAGGGTCAAAACCGGGACCATCACGCGCGCGTCCGTCATGCTGCCGTCACCTCCGAACTCAGCGCGGTACGCCCGCGGCTTCCGCTGACGACCAGGGCGTGAACCGACCCTGCCGCTTCCCGTTCGCCACCACGCCACGGCTCGACCCGGTGGACATCGACCTGATGTTCCGCAACTACCTGTTCGGCGGCCAGCCTGGCTCCGGCAAGACGTTCGCGCTGCGCGATCTCATCCTCGCCGCCGCGCTGGACGCGCGGACCGAGATCCGAGGCTACGAACTCAAGGGCGTCGGCGACTTCGCCGTGCTCGCGCCGGTCATGGCCGAGTACGGCAACGGCTTCGACGACGAGACCTTGGCGGCGTGCTTCGCGTTCATCGAGTGGCTGTACGAGGAGTGCCGCCGCCCTCGCCGGTGCGCTCGTACTACGTCGACACCACCGCCGCCGAGCGCATCGTCACCAGGGCGGTGGCGCTGCGGGTCACGGCAGGCACCATGCCCAACCTCGACGAGCAGACCCGCGCCGCCGCACCGGCGTTCGACCTGCTCGGCGACCTCGCGCAGATTTGGCCGGCAGGGGAGAAGGCGGCGTGGAACGAGACGCTTTGCGCGCTGCTGGCCGAGCTGCGTCCCGACGTGTACGGCGGTTGGGAGCCCGCGCAACTGTCCACGGCGCTCAAGCCGCACCGGGCGGTGAAGGTCGGCGATGTCGGCCGCCGCATCGACGGCAAGGCCACCACCCGGCGCGGCATCAAGCACGCCGACCTCCTCGCCGCGATCGCGGAGCGTGACCGGAAACAGCGCGGCGACTGACCCCGCCCAGGTTGCTAGCGCTAGCGGCCAGCCCTGCTAGCGCTAGCACCACAACCAACCACTCACCTGGGCGCTAGTAGTTAGCAGCCCACAGCCTTTCACGCCGGGCTGTTCGGGCTTGCCCCTGGGGCCGCCGCAGCGCCGTAAACCCCTAATCGGCCCCTGGACAGCCGCAGAGGTGGCGAGGTATTGGAACTACATGGTTAAGTCTGACGGCCCGTCACGTTCCCGCACCGTCGGTTCGGTTGTTGGAATCGTCGTCTACGTCGCGCTGGTACTGACGCAACGCCACTGGCTGCCTGGATACCCCGACTGGCAGAAAGCTCTGGCAGCAGGACTGTTCTGCCTCGCCGTGAGCGTGGTCGTTCACCGCGTCATCCTTCGACCGAAAGACCGATGACGGTGACGGCGTAGCGGCGGCAAGGGGGCCGCCGCAGCGCCGTAGACCCCCTGGAAAACCCCCTGAACGGTTTGAGGGCCGCTCCCGGATGCCGGGGCGGCCCTCTGACCTGCGGTGGGCGATACTGGGATCGAACCAGTGACCTCTTCGGTGTGAACGAAGCGCGCTCCCGCTGCGCCAATCGCCCGCGACAACGAATGCTACATCACGCGAGGGGCCACCCGCATCCCGGTACCCTGCGTGTCGGTAGGGTGGGGGTCCTATGGCGCTATATGCACTGCTCATCCTGCCTTCCAGCAATCGGGTGTACGCCGACTCGGCCGTCGAGTTGACTCAAGCGGAGCTGCTCGCGTTCGACCGAGGGCTGCTGGGCGGGAAGCTCACCGGCATCGGCACGCGGCAGGTGGCCAATGTCCCGTATGTCACCTTCGAGGCGGACGACATCTCGGAGGAGGACGCGGCGCTGCTCGGGAACCTGTCGTCCGTCTACGCGCTGTTCGAGGTCGTCGGCGAGATGTTGCGGCCGGTGGCGCTGAGCGCGCTCGATCGCTTCGACGATGATTTGATCACGATCCAGAAGTACCAGGGTAAAACCAATGAGCAGTTCACCAAGCTGCTGCTCAACGTCACGCTGCTCGCGTCCGCGTTCGGGGGGGAGATGCTGCGGCGGCGGTTCCGGGTGCTCGATCCGCTGTGTGGGCGCGGGACAACCCTGAATCAGGCGTTGATGTACGGGTACGACGCCGCGGGTGTGGACCGGGACCAGAAGGACTTCGAGGCGTACGCGGCGTTCATCCAGACGTGGCTCAAGCGCAAGCGGGTCAAGCACAAGGCCGAGCTCGGGCCGGTGCGGCGGGAGCGGCAGGTGGTCGGGCGGCGGCTGCGGATCGAGCTCGCGGCGGACCGCGAGGACTACAAGGCCAAGAGCACGCAGCTGCTCGACGTGGTGAACGTCGACACCGTGCGGGCCGGCGAGTTCTTCAAGGACGGGTCGTTCGACCTTGTGGTGACCGACCTGCCGTACGGCGTTCAGCACGGCAGCCGGACCGCCGGCAAGGGGCTCGTGCGCAGCCCGGAGGACCTGCTCGCCGAGGCGGCGCCGGTGTGGGCGCGGCTGCTGCGGCCGGGCGGGGCGATGGGGATCTCCTGGAACACGTTCGTGGCCAAACGGGAGCTGGCGGCGGGGCTGCTCGCCGACGCGGGGCTCGAGGTGGTCGAGGAGGAGCCCTACGGGTCGTTCCGGCACCGCGTCGACCAGGCGATCATGCGGGACGTGATCGTCGGGCGGAAGCCGCTTTAGTACTCCGGGTGGAACTCGATGCCCAGGTGTGCCCAGCGGGGCTCGTGGGCGGCCAGGCGGGCGCGGAAGTCCGGCCAGTAGCGGGACCGCTGCGGCGACCAGGCCAGCTCGGCGACCGCCGGCAGTCGCGGGTACGTCAGGCGGTCGATGTCCGCCGGCGTCTCGACCGTCTCCGTCCAGAGTGGAGCTTCGACGCCCGCGACGTCGGCGCCGGCCGGCAGGATCTCGGCCGGGTCCCAGTCGTACGCCGTGCGCACGTCGATGTGGCCGGCCCAGTCCAGGCCGATCGGGGTGGCGGCGTCGTACTTCATGTCGAGGTACACCCGGTTGGACGGCGACAACAGGATGCGGTCGCCCTGCGCGAGCGCCGCCCGCAGGTCGTCGTCCGGGCTCTCGCTGCTGCCCCAGTACTGCGCGATCCGGCCGGGCTCGCGGGCGGCCGGGCCGATCTGGTGCCAGCCGATGACCGTCTTGCCGGCCGCGGTGACAAGGGGCTGGACGCGGTCCATGAATGTGCGGTAGTCCTCGGGGGTGGTGCTCTGCGCCTCGTCGCCGCCGATGTGGATGTACGGGCCGGGGGTGAGCGCCGCGACCTCGCCGATGACCTCCCGGACGAAGCGGTACGTGACCTCCTTGTCCACGCTGAGTGAGCTGAAGCCGACGTCGACGCCGGTGTACGGCGGCGGGGCGATGCCGTCGGCGTTGAGCTCGGGGTAGGCGCTCAGCGCGGCGTTGGTGTGGCCCGGCATGTCGATCTCGGGGACGATCGTGACGTGGCGCGCCGCGGCGTACTCGACCAGGCCGGCGTACTCCTCGCGGCTGTAGTGCCCGCCGCCCCCGCCGCCGACCTGCGACGCGCCGCCCACGGTGGCCAGCCGCGGCCACGCGTCCACGGCGAGCCGCCAACCCTGGTCGTCGCTGAGGTGCAGGTGCAGGACATTGATTTTGTACCGCGAGAGCCGATCGACGAAGCGCCGCACCACCTCGACGCCGAAGAAGTGCCGGGACACGTCGAGCATCGCGCCCCGGTACGCGTACCGCGGCCGATCCACGATCCGCCCGCCGGGCACGGTCCACGGTCCGGCCTGGACGGTGCCGGCCTCCACAGTGGACGGCAGCAGCTGCAGCAGGGTCTGCACGCCGTAGAACAGCCCGGCGTCGGTGCCGCTGCGGATGGTGACGCGCTCGGCGTCCACCCACAGGCTGTACTCCTCCGGGTGGACGCCCGCACCCGCCCGCAGCAGCTCGATGCCGTGGGCCGGCGGCGCGTCGACGAGCGGCAGTGGGTAGCCGGTCGGCGGGCGCAGACGCTCGGCCAGGTAGGCGCCGGCGGAGGCCGAGTCGGAGCGGATGGCGGCGTCGGGCCGCAGCTGGAAGCTCACGCCCGGCTCCGGGTGCACCTCGGCCGGCACGGGCACGACGGCGTGCGCGTCGAGGGTGGTCATCGCGGCGCCGCCGCGAGCCGGTCGGCGCCCAGCGCGGCGGTCGCCCGGCCGGGCCGTGGCGACCCGCTGCCGGGCGACGCGTCCGCCCGGGCCGCGTCGGCGAGCACGCGCAGCGTCGGCGCCGGTTCAGCCGGCGGCGACGCGGCGAAGGTCACCCGCTCCGTCGGCGGGCCGGTGATGTCGATCGTCAACACCTCACCATCGTGCCAGCGCCCGCGTGCTCCGGCTCACCAGTCGACGGGGATCGCCGGTCGGCGGCGTCAGCGGGTGCGCTGCGGCGGGCGGCGGCGCAGCTGCGGCGGCAGCGGCGCCTGGCCGGGCTGGCGGTTCTGGCGCGCCTTGACGGCCAGGCGGCTCAGGTAGATGAGGGCGCCGCCGAGGACGCCCACGTCGTCGAGGTAGATCGGGTCGGGGAGCAGGTCGATGGGGCAGATCGTGTAGATGATGGCGCCCCAGAAGACCCAGCGGCCGCCGACGCCCATCGCCTGCAGGTACTTGCCGGTCTTCCAGACCCGCACGGCCAGGACGACGGCGAGCACGAGCAGGCCGATCAGCACCAGGGCGCCGATCCCGAGAAGTGCGTAGACCAACTCGTCCGACATGACTTGAGTTTACGGGCGATACTGCCCCCATGCCCGTCGAGCCACCCGTCATCCGCAGCAGCGATCCGGGTTCCTTTCCCCATTCGGTACTGCGTGACCGGCATCCGGCGATCGTCGAGCGGGTGCTGTCGGCGTTTCCGTACCCTCCCGAGGTACCGCCGCGGCTTGAAAGGCTGTTGCAAGAGGACGTCATAGCGCCCCTGGCCGGCGGCGCGCACGACGCGGCGGCCTGGGCCGAGTGGGGTTCGGGGATGATCGGGCGTTCGTGGTACGACGTGCCGTTCCTCTTCGCCGAGAACTTCTTCTACCGGCGGCTGCTGGAGGCGGTCGGCTACTACGAGCCGGGTGCGTGGCAGGGCGTCGACCCGTTCGGGCCGCAGAAGGAGGCCGGCATACCGGGGGCGGACGAGCTGGCGGAGCTCGACGCGCTGCAGGAACGGCCCGAGGACGAGCAGGCGGCCGGGCTGGTCGCGGCGGCGCTGTGGGGCAACGCGGCCGACCTCGGGTTCCGGCTGGTCGCGGGGGACTTGCAGCGGGTCGACGAGCTGATCGTCGACGACAGCAAGCGGCTGTGGGAGCTGACGCGCGGGGGCGCGGTGGTGCTCGTCGCCGACAACGCCGGGCGGGAGCTGCTGCCCGACCTGGTGCTCATCGACTTCCTGCTGCGCACCGGGCGGGCGTCGCGGGTGGAACTGCACGTCAAGCCGGCGCCGTACTTCGTCTCCGACGCCCTGACCGCCGACGTGCTCGCCGAGCTGCGGCGCTTTCCGTCCGGCAGCGCGGTCGGCGGGCGGCTGGAGGCGGCGCTTCGGGCCGGGACGCTGCGGCTGTACACCGAGGACTTCTACTGCGCGCCGCTGACCTTCCACGACGCGCCGGAGGGGCTGGCGGAGCGGTTCGCGGCGGCGGAGCTGACCATCCTCAAGGGGGACCTCAACTACCGCCGCCTGGTGGGGGATCGGAGCTGGCCGGCGACGACCTCGTTCGAGGCGGTCACCGGCTACTTTCCGGGCCCGGTCGCCGCGCTGCGGACGGTGAAGTCGGACGTGGTCGTCGGACTGTCCGCGGGCGCGCAGCGGACCCTGCCCGCCTCATGGCGCACCAGCGGCGCTTTTGCCCTTGTCCAAGTGCGCGCCTGAGGCGGCGGTCGTGGCGGTCGCGGTGTATGTCGGGCCGGCCCAGAACTTGCAGGAGTTCGTCATGCTGAGCACTCTGCCGCCAAGGACTTGGCGGGCACTTGCGGTCCGCTTGCGAAAGCCCTCAAGCGTGTCCGCCGTCACGCCGGGTGGCGTTGCAAGGCGCTCAATGTGAATCGCATTCTCGTTGTCGACGACGAGCCGCAGCTGGTCCGCACGCTGCGGATCAACCTTCTGGCCAGGCAGTACGACGTCGTGGTGGCTGCCGGCGGGGAGGAGGCGCTGCAGCTGGCGGCCGAGTGCCGGCCCGATCTGGTGGTGCTCGACCTGGGGCTGCCCGACCTCGACGGCGTCGACGTCATCCGCCGGCTGCGCGCCTGGAGCCCGGTGCCGATCCTGGTCCTGTCCGGCCGGGCCGACTCCCGGGACAAGGTCGAGGCCCTCGACGCCGGCGCCGACGACTACGTGACCAAGCCGTTCAGCATCGACGAGCTGCTCGCCCGCGTCCGCGCGGTCACCCGCCGGCTGGGCCCGGCCGACGAGCTGGGCACGGTGCGCATCGGCGCGCACGACGTGGACTTCGCGGCGCACACGGTCAGCGGCGGCGTACACCTCACCCGCACCGAGTGGCAGCTGCTGGAGGCGCTGGCGCGCAATCCGGGCAAGCTGGTCGGGCAGCGGCAGCTCCTGCAGGAGGTGTGGGGTCCGACGTACCTCAAGCAGACCCACTACCTTCGGCAGTACGTCAACCAGCTGCGCCACAAGCTGGAGCCCGACCCGGCTCGCCCTCGTCATCTGCTCACGGAGCCCGGGATGGGGTACCGCTTGCAGCTCTAGGCCGTGGTCTTTCGTCGCGGTCTTGTGCTCTTGCCGCCGCCTGGCGGTTTCGTGTCCCGGCCGGCGGCTTCGCCGGCGGCTGCAGGTCACCCCTGCGAGTGGCTTTTTCCCGGTTGGCCCGGGGTATCGCGTGGTTTCCCGATGGAGAGGAACGCGCGCATGCAACCTGAAGGCGACGAGATGGCGCCCCAGGTCGACGATGATGCCCCGGCCGCCACGGATCTTGACGGCGGTGCCGTCTCGGCCTCGGCCCCCGCGCCGTCCCCGGACAGCGGGGTGGCGACGCCGGGCGTCGGCGCGCCGGCCCCGAGCAGCGGGTCGACCGCTCCGAGCAGCGGCGCGGCGTCGGTGAACGGGGCGGCGTACCGGTCGGCCGGCGGCTCGACGGCCGCCCTGCTGGCCGGGCTGTGGAACGAGTCCGACCGGCAGCGCATCCGCGGCCGGTGGCAGGAGCTGCAGCTGCGCTTCATCGACGACCCGCACCTGGTGGCGGGGGAGGCCGAGCGGCTTGTGCAGGAGGCGGTCGCGTCACTGACCGCCTCGCTGGACCAGCGCCGGGGGCAGCTGCACCAGCAGCGCGCCGCCCGGGGCCTGGACACCGAGAACCTCCGCGCCTCCCTGCGCGACTACCGCGAGTTCCTCGACCGGATCCTCGGGCTGTAAGCCTCGCATCCTGCTAGGAGGGCTTCATGAACTCGACGACGATCACGATCGGCCTGGTGGTAGTCGCGCTGGCCGTCGGCGGCTGGATTCTGCTGCGCGGCGGCAAGGACGAGGATGAGGAGGCCGAGACGGTCGGCTCGGCCCCGCCGGCCCCCCCGGCCGCGCCGGCCGCGCAGCCCGCGGCCGTCCCCACCGCGGCTCCGACCGCCGTCCCGATGGCGACCGCCCCGGCCGCGCCCCGCCCCCCGATGCCGGCCACCGCGGCGGTACCGCAGGGCGCCCCGATGTCGTCCGTGCCGTACGGCGGTGGCGGCATGGGCATGTCGTACGGCGGCGGCGGGGGTACCGGCTACATGCCCACGGCGCCGCTGACGACGGAGGCCCACGCGTACGAAGTGCGCAACCGCTGGCAGGAGCTGCAGCTGCGCTTCGTCGACGACCCGCAGACCGCCGCCGGCGAGGCGGAGCGCCTGGTCGACGACGCCCTCGCCGGGGTGACCGCGTCGCTGAACGCGCGCAAGGACCAGCTCAGCTCCTGGCGCGTCTCGGGCCGCGACGACACCGAGCAGCTGCGGGCGGCGGTGCACGGGTACCGCGACTTCCTCAACCACCTCGTAGGCTCATGAGAAATTCACGCTCGTTTGAGGGGTGACGTCTCGCGGAATACCTCCTGTGAAGGAGGACCGCCATGACAGCCACCCAAATTACGATCACGATCATCGTTTTGATCGTGATCGCCGCGCTCGGCTACGGCATCTGGTTCGTCAGTCGGCGGCGGGCCCTGCAGAGCCGGTTCGGCCCCGAGTACGACCGGGCCGTTGCCGAGGGGGACAGCCGCCTCGCCGCCGAGCGCGAACTGCGCGAACGCGAACGGCGCCACGCCGAGCTCGAGCTTCGCGACCTCGACCCGGAGGCGCGGGCCCGATACGCCAGCGAGTGGGAAGAGATCCAGGCCCGCTTCCTGGACGACCCGGCCGGCGCCGTTCGCGACGCCGACGCCCTCGTGACCGCGGTGATCACCGATCGCGGCTACCCGACCGGCGACTACGAGGAGCACCTCGCCCACCTGTCGGTCGAGCACGCCCGCACGCTGGGCCACTACCGCGACGCCCACGAGATCTCGCAGCTCTCGGAGCGCGGCGAGGCCACCACGGAGCAGCTGCGCCAGGCCGTCGTGCACTACCGCACGCTCTTCGCCGAGCTGCTCGGCACTGATCCGGCTCCCTCCGGTGCTGACGTCGCCTCCGGGCGTTCGGCCACGGATGTTCCCGCGCCGCGCTCGGCGGCCGTCGACGAGGACGCCGCCCCGCACGCAGGCCCGCGTCAGGACGCCTCGCTGCGCCGCGACGAGGACGACGCCGACATTCCCGCTCCGCGCGCCGAGTCCGACCTGCCCCACGACACCAGCCGCCGGTCGTAGGGCCGGGGAAGGACCTTGCCATGACGCAGCAGGAGCAGCACCGCCGCCCGTACGACGACGACAACGGCACCGTGCCCGGCCCGCGCTCCGCCGACCACGACGACGATGTGGTGGTCGGCACCGCGCACGCCCCGAACCACGAGGATCCCCGGGACGGGGAGGCCGAGCAGGCCTACCCCGCCGCGACGTACGCGTCGGGCTCCTCCGACGCTCCCGCCCACAACGACGCCGAGGTCGTCGACCGCGACGACGCCCTGGCCGACGAGCGCGCGGAGGACGGGCGCTCGGCCGAGGAGGAGGACGCCCGCGCCGACGACCCGTACGCGGCCGACGCCCGCGACCTGGACGACGACTTCATCGAGGACGCCCGCGACACGGACGCCGTGTACGAGGACGCGGACCGCGCCCACGACACGAACACGGCCGGCGCTCACGACACGGATGCGGACGGTGTCTACGACCAGGGCATGGTGACGACCGAGGGGACGGCGTCCAACCGCTCGGACACCGACTTCGGCACCGACGACGCCTCCGCTACGGCGGCGGGCCCGTTCGGTGCGGGGCGGGGGGCCGAGGACGAGCGGGAGGAGGAGGCCGCCGCGGAGGCCGAGGCCGCCGAGGACGCTTCATGGCAGTCCGGGCACCGCGTGGATGGCGACGAGGCGGACCGGGCCTGGGCCGCGGAGCACGCCACCCAGCTGCGCGCCGGCTCGGTGGACGTCGACCGGGAGGACGACCTCGACCACGCGGACGAGACCCGCGCCTTGGACGGCGTCCAGGACGAGACTCGAGACGAGCCCGCGGACGACGTCCACGATGCGGCACGGGACGACGCAGCGGCGGCGGCCGCGGCCGGGGCCGGAGCCGCGGTGGCAGCCGGGGCCGGCGATCGGGCCGAGGACGATGAGCGGCGCGCGGACGACGAGCGGGCTGTGGACGGCCAGCCGGCCGAAGTTGAGTCCGCCGAGTCGCGGCCGGGCTCCGTCGATGTGGCGGCGGTCGGCGCGGTCTGGGCCGACGGCGCGGTCGACGGCCTGCGCGAACGGTGGCGGGCGCTCCAGCTCCGCTTCATCGACGACCCGCGCGCGGTCGCCGGCGAGGCGGACGAGCTCGTGGGTGAGGCGGTCGACACGATCACCAACGCCCTGCAGGCGCAGCGCCGCGAGCTGGCGGCGTGGCAGGACCAGGGCGGCGACGACACCGAACGCCTCCGTGCGGCCGTACGGGGCTACCGCGACTACCTGGACCGCCTGCTCGGTATGTGAGGGCACACAAACAAACATCCGAAGGGCTCGCTCAGCATTGGGCGAGCCCTCGCCATGTGCGCCGGTGACGCGGTTGGGCGCGAAGAGTGGGCTTTCAGGTGACGCTACCCGGTGGTAACCTCCCGGTACCGACGAGTACCAGGGCGTGTCAGTGCATACAGGATCGCGATCGTCGGGGCCGGGTTCGGGGAGATTCTGCCGCCTACGAGGTGACCGCATGACGACCGTCCACTATGTACGCGCCGGGAACGGCGGTGGTGAGCCGCTGGTGCTCATCCACGGGATCGGGCACCACTGGCGGGCCTGGGAGCCCGTCATCGAACGGCTCGCCGCGCGCCACGACGTCATCGCGCTGGATCTGCCCGGGTTCGGGCGCTCGCCCGCGCCGGCGGTCAATCTCGGGATGCCGACCGCGGTCGCGGCGCTCGGGGAGTTCTTCGCCGAGCTCGGGCTCGACCGGCCGCACGTGGCCGGCAACAGCCTCGGCGGCGCGATCGCCCTCGAGCTCGCCGCGGCCGGGCTCGCGCGCTCCGCCACTGCGCTGTCCCCGGCCGGGTTCGCCACGCCCGCGCAGGTGCGCCGGGCGCTGCGGATCCTGCGCAGCATGCGCTTCGGGGCGTACACGCCGGCGGCCGTCCTCAAAGTCTTCTACCGCACCGAGTTCGGCAAGCGCTTCTCGTTCGGCGCGCTCGTCACCGACCCGTCGGTCCTGAGCGCCGAGCGCGCGCTCGACGACACGCTCGCGCTGCGCGGCGGCAAGGGCTTCGCGGCGGTCGCCCGCCACGGCGCCACCTACGCGTTCGCCGGCGCCCCGGCGGTGCCGGTCACGGTCGCCTGGGCCGGGCGGGACCGCATCCTGCAGCCCATCCAGGCGATGCGGGCCCGGGAGGTACTCCCCGGGGCCCGCCACCTGACCCTGGACGGCTGCGGCCACGTCCCGATGAGCGACAACCCCGCCGCCGTGGCCGCGATCATCCTGGAGACGGCCGTCAGAACCGGATCAGCGTCCGCGCTCCCTGACCGGAGCGCATCCGGCTGAACGCCTCGCCGACCCCGTCCAGGCCGACCTGGTCGGTGACCAGCCCGGCGAGGTCGAGCCGGCCGGCCCGGTAGTGCTCCAGCAGCGCGGGGACGTCGACGGCGGGGTCGGTGCTGCCGTACATGCAGCCGACGATCGTGCGGGCGAAGTAGGCGACCTCGAGCGCGTTGAACGTGACCGGGTCCTGCGCCGAGCCGAGGCCGACGACCGTCGCGGTGCCGCCGCGGCGGGTCGCCGACCAGGCCGCGCGGATCGTCTCGCCGCGCCCGACGCACTCGATGGCGTGGTCGGCGCCGAGGCCGCCGGTCAGCGCGCGGATCTCCTTCGACAGGCCGGCGTGCGGGGCCAGGAAGTGCGTGGCGCCCAGGGAGAGGGCGAGGTGCTCCTTGGCCGGGGCCGGGTCGATCGCGATGATCGCGGACGCGCCGGCGATGCGGGCGCCCTGGATCGCCGCGAGGCCGACGCCGCCGAGGCCGATCACCGCCACCGTCTGGCCGGCCCGCACCTTGGCCGCGTTGGTGACCGCGCCGACGCCGGTGAGCACCGCGCAGCCGAGCAGGGCCGCCTGCTCCAGCGGGATGTCGGCCGGCATCGGGATGCAGGCGTTGGCGCCGACGACCGTCTCGGCGGCGAACGCGCCGGTGCCGAGGCCGGCGTAGACGGGCTCGCCGCCCACGGTGGCGAAGGGGACCGCGCGGGCGTCGTCGGCGTGCTGGCACAGGTACGGCTCGCCGTGCTCGCAGAACCAGCACGCCCGGCACGGCGGGGACCAGTTCAGCACCACGTGGTCGCCGGGCGCGACATCCGTGACGCCGGCCCCGGCCTCGACGACGACGCCGGCGCCCTCGTGGCCGAGCACCGCCGGCAGCGGCTGGCGCAGGGTGCCGTTGGCCAGCGACAGGTCCGAGTGGCAGACGCCGGCCGCGGCGAGGCGGACCCGGACCTGGCCCGGGCCGGTCGGGTTGAGCTCGATCTCCTCGACCGCCGCCGGGCCGTCGAGGGCACGCATGACCGCCGCGAGCGTCACAGCTGGATCGCCTTCACCGTCGTGAACTCCTCGTAGCCGTACGTCCCGAGCTCCCGGCCGTAGCCGGAGTGCCCGACGCCGCCGAACGGGGCGGCCGGGTTGAACGCGCCGCCGTTGATGTCGACCTGGCCGGTGCGCAGCCGCCGGGCGACCGCCACGGCGTGCTCCCGGTCCGCCGACCAGACCGCGCCCGCCAGCCCGTACGGCGTCGAGTTCGCGATGCGCACGGCCTCGTCCTCGTCGCGGTACCGGATGATGGACAGCACCGGCCCGAAGATCTCCTCCTGGGCGATGACCGAGCCCGGGTCGACGCCGGCGAAGACGACCGGGGCGACGTAGTAGCCCACCGACGGCACCTCGCCCCCGCCGTACGCCATCGTCGCCCCGTCGGCCAGCCCCCGCTCGATGTAGGCGAGCACCCGGTCGCGCTGCGCGGCCGAGGCGAGCGGGCCCAGGCGGGTGGCCGGGTCGGCGGGGTCGCCCACCCTGTACTTCGCCGCCGCCGCGGCCGCGAGCTGCACCGCCTCGTCGTGGCGGGACTCGTGCACCAGCATCCGCGTCCACGCCGTGCACGTCTGGCCGGAGTTGAGGTAGCAGTTGCCGACGCCCACCTTCACCGCGGCGGCCAGGTCGGCGTCGGGCAGGATCACGTTGGCCGACTTGCCGCCGAGCTCGAGCGCGACCCGGGTGAGGTTCTCCGCGGCGAGCGCGGCGACGCGCCGGCCGGCGCCGGTGGAGCCGGTGAACGACACCAGGTCGATGCCCGGGTGCCCGGCCAGCCGCGCGCCGGTCGGGTCGCCATAGCCGTGCACGACGTTGTACACCCCGTCGGGAATGCCGGCCTCGCGCACGAGCTCGGCCAGGCGCACCGCGGACAGCGGCGCCACCTCGCTGGGCTTGTGCACGACGGTGTTGCCGGCGGCGAGCGCGGGCGCGACCTTGGCCATGGTCTGGTGCAGCGGATAGTTCCACGGCGTGATCGCCCCGACGACGCCGGCCGGCTCGCGGTAGATCTCGGAGTTGCCGATGGAGTCGGGCTTCTCCGGTACCTGGAGCAGGTCGATCATCGACCTGACGGTGGTCAGCGGCAGCCCGACCTGGACGATGCGGGCCACCGGCAGCGGCGTGCCCATCTCGGCGCTGATGAGCTCGGCGAGCTGCGGCGCGGCCGCGCTCATCGCCTCGAGCAGCGCACGCAGGTGCGCGGCCCGCTCGGCCCGCGACAGTGCGGCCCAGGCGGGCTGGGCGGCGCGGGCGGCGGCGACGGCGGCGTCGACGTCGCCGGGGGCGACGGAGCCGATGACCTGTTCGGTGGCGGGATTGATGACGTCGATCACGGAAACTGGCCCCCTACGCGAACGCGCTCACGCCAGTGAGAGCGCGGCCGATGATGAGTTTCTGGATCTGGCTGGTGCCCTCGTACACGGTAGTTACCCGTGCATCGCGCAGGTATTTGCCCACGGGGTACTCGTCGATGTACCCGTAGCCGCCGAAGACCTGCAAGGCGGCGTTGGCGGCGCGGACCGCGGCCTCGCTGGCGAACAGCTTCGCCGTGGAGGACTCGGTGGCGAAGGGCTGCCCGCGGTCGATCAGGTCGGCGACCCGCCAGGTCAGCAGCCGGGCCGCGTCGGCCTCCACCGCGATGTCGGCGATGAGCTGCTGCACGAGCTGGAACGAGGCGATCTTGCGGCCGAACTGCTCGCGCTGGGTGGCGTAGCCGGTCGCCGCGTCCAGGCAGCCCTGGATGATGCCGACGCAGCCCGCGGCCAGGGACATGCGCCCCTTGGCCAGGGCCGCCATGGCAATCTTGAAGCCCTGGCCCTCCGCGCCGACGAGGGCGGCGGCCGGGACGAACACGTCGTCGAAGCTCAGCATCGCCGTGGCCTGCCCGCGCAGGCCGAGCTTGCCGTGGATCTCGGTCACCTGCACGCCGTCGGACGGTAGGGGTACCAGAAACGCCGAAACGCCCTTGGGCCCGGGCCCGCCGGTCCGCGCGAACACCAGCGCGACGGACGCCCAGGTCCCGTTGGTGATGAACATCTTGGCGCCGTCGATGCGCCAGCCGCCCTCGGCCGGGGTGGCGCGCGTGGACAGCGAACCGGCGTCGGAGCCGGTGTCGGGCTCGGTCAGCGCGAAGCAGGCGAGATCGGCGCCCGAGCACAGGCGCGGCAGCCACTCGGTCCGCTGCTCCTCGGTACCGAAGCCGAGGATGGTCTTGGCGACCAGGCCCAGGGAGACCGACACGATGCCGCGCACCGACGAGTCGCCGCGGCCGAGCTCCTCCAGGACGAGGCAGTACGTCAGGTGGTCCCCGCCGCTGCCGCCGTACGACTCCGGGATCGTGATGCCGAAGACGCCCAGGCCGGCGAGCTTCCTGACGATCGACAGGTCGACCTGCTCGGCCCGGTCCCAGGCGGCCGCGTGCGGCATGATCTCGCGATCCGTGAACTCGGCGGCCATGCGGCGCACGGCCTGTTGCTCGTCGCTGAGGGTCAAGTCCATACCGGGTCCTTAACTAACGTTGTTAGTTTCTAGGATCGTACGCATGGTCCGTCCCCGAACGCCACTGTTGAGCCGCGAACGCATCGTGGAGGTCGCCACCGCGATCGTCGACGCCGAGGGGCTCGACGCGCTGTCGACCCGGCGGCTGGCGCGGGAGCTGGGCGTGCAGGCCCCGTCGCTGTACAACCACTTCGGCACGAAGGAAGAGATCATCGACGCGATCGGCGACGCCATCGTGTCCGGCGTCGACCTGTCGATGCTCGGCCGGGACCCCTGGCCGCAGGCGCTGCGCGCGTGGGGCCGCGCCTACCGGGCGGCGTTTCGCGCCCACCCCAACGTCGTGCCGTTCCTGTCCCGCGGCCCCGCCCGCCGCCCCGCCTCGCTGCGGCTGGCCGACGCCGTCTACGGCGCGCTCGTCGACGCCGGGTGGCCGCCGGCGCAGGCGACGCGGATCGGGGCGGCGATGCGGTACTTCGTCCTCGGCTCCGCCCTGGGCTCCTTCGCGCTGGGCTTCGTCGACGACCCGTCGCTGTACGCCGCCGACTACCCTCACCTGCGCGACGCGCACCGCCTCGCCGAGCGCCACGCCCGCATCGACGACGGCGCGTTCGAGCTCGGTCTCGACTCGCTGGTCGACGGCCTGGAGCGGCGCTTCGAACGGCTGTCAGGCGGCGACGCTGGCGGGCATCACCAGGAGTAGCTGGCCGCCCGGCCGGGTGCTCATGCGCACCGGCAGCCGCATCATGCGCCCGGCCCGCATGAGCACGGTCGCGATGTCGAGGTCCGGCACCCGCAGCCCCGGCGAGCCGGAGCGGGCCGGGCCGGAGACCATCAGCACGCCGCGCCAGGCCGCCTCCGCCAGCTGGCGGGAGTGGCGCAGCTGGCGCGTGGAGCGGGGCTCGGCGGGGGCGCCGCACAGCTCGCCGTAGCCCTGTGCCCACGCCCGGTCGAGGAAGGCGGCCGCCTCATCGTCGGCCAGGACGCGGAAGATCTCGTAACGGTGGCGGGTGCCGGCGGTGTACCGGTGCACGCTCGCGTCGTGCCCGGCGGTCCGCAGCAGCTCAGCGAGCCGCTCGGCCGCGACGCCGCGGTTGAACTCGTACGGCGAACGTGCCCGGGAGCCCCCCAGCGCCCGGGCACGGCCTCCTCCACCACACACCCCAGTACATCGCACCAGCACGGCCGCCTCGAACGCGGCGACGGTCGAGGCACGGTAACGTTCGCCGCTCGACACGATGTCCACCCGCTTACCGTGACAACACGAGTCCCGTTGCGGGAACGTCCGCCGCCGATCCTTGAGGAACTCTTGAAGGACGGCCTCCCGTACCATGGGCGCACGATGCGGGTGATGCTGGTGGAAGACGACGCGCGGGTCGCGGCCGCCCTGGCCACGGCTCTGCGCCGGCGCGGGCACGAGACCGTGCACTGCCCGACCGCCCAGGGCGCGCTCGACACGTTCGCCGGCGAGCCGTTCGACCTGGTCCTGCTCGACCTCAACCTCCCCGACGGCGACGGCATCGAGGTCTGCCGCACGCTGCGGCGCAAGGACGAGTCGGTGGCCATCATCGCGGTCACCGCGCGCGCCGAGGAGCGCGACCGCGTGCTCGGCCTGCAGACCGGCGCCGACGACTACGTCGTCAAGCCCTACTCGATGGCCGAGCTCAACGCGCGCATCGAGGCCGTGCTGCGCCGCGCCGCGCGCTCGGCCCCGGCGCCGAGCGAGGTCCTCACCGCCGGCCCGGTCACCGTCGACGTCGCCTCCCGGCGGGTCGTCGCCGGCGGCCGCGAGGTGTCGCTGACCCGCAAGGAGTTCGAGATCCTGGCGGTCCTCGCCCGCACGCCGGGCGTCGTCGTCTCCTACGACCGGCTCATCCTGGCGGTCTGGCAGACGAGCTTCGTCGGCCGGCACACCCTCGACGTGCACGTCGGCTCGCTGCGCGCGAAGCTCGACGTCGCCGGGCTGGTGCAGACCGTGCGCGGCGTCGGGTACCGCCTGGCGCCATGAGGGTCCGTCTCGGCGCCGTCTACCTGGTCCTGCTGCTGCTGGTGCTGGCGGCGCTCGAGGTACCGCTGGCCCTGAGCATCGCCGGCCGCGACACCCAGCGCCTGGTGGCCGACCGCCTCGCCGACGCCACGCGCTTCGCCACCCTCGCCGAGCCCGCCCTGCGCGCCTCCGACACGGTGGAGCTCGAGGCCGAGCTGACGCGCTACGACGACGTGTACGGCGTCGGCGCCATCGTCGTGGACCAGGACGCCCAGGAGGTCGTCCGCTCGCGCGGCGACATCCGCCTGACCGACGAGGACGTGCTGCGCCAGGCCCACCGGGCCCTGGAGGGCCGCGAGGCCAGCGACGACGGCACCATCTATCCGTGGCGCACTGCCCCGCTGGTCGTCGCGGTCCCCGTCGGCCGCGGCGGCGAGGTCATCGGCGCCGTCGTCACCGTCTCCCCGACGCGCCGCAACGCCAACGGCGTCGGTACGGCCTGGAGCATCCTGGCCGGCGGCGGCCTGGTGGTGCTCTTCGCCGGCATCGTCGCCGCCTGGTCGCTGGCCCGCTGGACGCTGCGCCCGGTCGCGGAGCTGGACGCCGCCGCCCACGAGCTCGGCGCCGGCGACTACGCCGCCCGCGTTCCGGCGGCCGACGGCCCGCCGGAGCTGCGCCGCCTCGGCACCGCCTTCAACGAGATGGCCGCGACGGTCGCCGACTCCCTGGAGCGCCAGCGCGCCTTCGTGTCCCACGCCAGCCACCAGCTGCGCAACCCGCTGACGGCGCTGCGCCTGCGGGTCGAGGACCTCGGCGCCGACCTCACCGAGCCCGACGCGGTCGAGGGCCATCGCCTGGCCCTGGAGGAGGCGGAACGCCTCGGCGAGGTCCTCGACAGCCTCCTGGCCCTGGCCCGCGCCGAACGCGGCCGCTTCGACCTGGTCGACGTCGACGCGGGCGAGACGGCCTGGGCCCGCGTGCTGGCCTGGCAGCCGGTGGCCGCGAAAAAGGACATAACGCTGCGGTACGTGCGCCCACCCCGGGCGCTGCGCGCCCGCGCGGTCCGCAACGCCGTGGACCAGGCGCTGGACGCCCTGATCGACAACGCCGTGAAGTTTTCGGGCCCCGGCACCACGGTCACCGTCCGCCCCTCCGCCGACGGCAACGGCATCGCGCTGCACGTGCTGGACACCGGCCCCGGCCTGACGGAGGAGCAGCGCGACCTGGCCACGGAGCGTTTCTGGCGCGCCGCCGACGCCCAGAACGTCGACGGCAGCGGCCTGGGCCTGCCGATCGTCGCGGTGCTGGTGGACGCCTCGGGCGGCCGCTTCGACCTGCTGCCGAACGAGCCGACGGGCCTGCACGCGCGCGTCTGGTTCCCCGCGGCCCCCTGAGCGGCGGCGTTTCGTTTAGAGTCGCCCGCGTGGATCTGCACGACATCGCCGCGCGGCTCGGGGTACCCGTCGAGGAAGTCGAGCGCGTGCACGAGCTCGCCGGCGACCGGCCGTCGGCTCCGCTGCCCGCCAAGGCCGACGCGCCCGCGATCCTCGACCGGCTCGCGGTCCGGCCGGACGACGCCGCCGAGATCATGGCGGGCTGGCCCGACGCCGACTCTCCACTGTGGACGCCGGAGCTGCGCTGGCTGCTCGACCGCTCGATCGCCCTGGTCCGCGCCGATCTCGGGGGCCACGCCTGGCTGCCGCCCGGCCCGGAGCTGCCGCGCGACCGGGGCCCCGCCTGGCGGCATCTGTACGTGTACGCGTACCTGGCCCTGGTCGACGTCGTCCTGGGCTACCACCGCGACCATGGCATCCCCGACGCCGTGTCCTGGGTGACCCTCGCCGACCTGGGCCGCAACCTCGCGATCGACCGCCGGATGGACCGCGAGGGCTGGCCGGTCATGCAGAGCTGGCTGACACTGCACGCGCGCGGCGGCCTCTACGAGCTGGGCCGGCTGCAGCACCAGCGCGGCGGCGCCGCCATCGACCTGCACATCCCCGAGTCGGGCCCGTTGACCCCATCGGCGATCGCGGCGTCGCTGGACGAGGCCCGCGCGTTCTTCCCGCGCCACTTCCCCGACGAGCACTACACGGCGTTCGCCTGCGGCTCGTGGCTGCTCGACCCGCAGCTGCAGGAGTACCTGCCCGAGGACTCCAACATCATCCGGTTTCAGCGGATGTTCGAGCTGGAGCCCTACGAGGAGCCGGAAGGCCTGGACGCCGACGTCGAGGTGCGGCGGTTCGTGTTCCGCTCCTTGACCACGCCGCTGGATCAGCTGCCGCGCCGCACCGCGCTCCAGCGCGCGGCCGTCGACCACCTGCAGTCCGGCCGCCACTGGCGGTGGCGCCGGGGCCGCTTCGCGCTCTGATCACAGCGACCACGCCGCTAGGCCGGCCGCCCCGCCGCGGCCGCTTCGCGCTCTGACCACATCCCGGTCACTGCGGCCGGCCGTCGGCGCGTTCGCCCGACACCACCGGGCCGGGGCGCGGACCTGGAGGCGGCCCATGCCGGGTCGTGCCAGGCTCCGTCGCGAAAGCCAACGGCGGTAGAGGGGCGGCCCCCCACCCACGCTCAAGACGCCCACCCACGTTCGACGCACTCATCCGTCGACTGTGCGATCCTGCTCGGCGCGCGTCGGGCACGGACCCCGCGACGCGGCCGCCCAAGCACGGCTGCGAGGCAAGAGAGCGATCCCGAGACCGTCGCGAGCAGTCTCGTCAGCGGACTAAGAAGTGCGGGCGCGCGCGAGGGCACGGCGCAAAGTCAGGGGCACGCAACGGCAACGGCGACATCAGGCGACTCCGGAAAACGGATGCGAGCCAGGCGATCGGCCCATCCGCTTTCATGTCCAAGCCTATCACCGTGAGAAAAATTCACATCCCCGAAAATGCACCGCGTCACTACGCCTTCTGCGCACGGTAATAGCGGATCGCCCCGGGGTGCAGTGGCAACGGGGGAGTCGAGATCGCCGAGCGGATGTTCAGGCGGGCCGCGGCCTGATGGGCCTTCGCCAGGTCGTCGCGGCCCTCGAAGAGCAGGCGGGTGACGCCGTACGCCAGCGGGTCGCTCATCGACAGCCGCACCGCCAGGTAGTTGGCGATGCCGATGACGACCGTGGCCGTGATGCCCGAGTACGTCGAGGCGGGCACGACGCGCTCGGCGTAGTAGTCGCCGAACGTGCGGCGCAGGCTCTGGACCGAGTCGGCCAGGTTCAGCAGGCGGATCGGCATGGCCTTGGCCAGCTCGGCGATCGCCGCCACCGGCAGGCCGCCCGAGAAGAAGAAGCCGTCGATCGAGCTGGCGCGCAGCGCGGCCACCGAGTCGTCCAGGCCCAGCTGGGCGCGGTTCACGGTCACGTTGTTGACGGACAGGACGCGGTCGGCGGTGATGGCCGTGCCCGAACCCAGGGCGCCGACCGAGATCCGGTGGCCGGTCAGGTCGGCGAGCGACGCGATCGGGCCCCGGGCGGCGACCACGACGTGGATGTAGTCGTCGTACAGGCGGGCCAGGGCGGCCAGCTGGCCGGGGTGGCGCGTCTCGTTCTCGGCGGCGATGTCGGCCTGGGTGAAGGCCACGTCCGCGGTGCCGTTCAGCAGGTAGTCGACGTTGATCTGGGACGCCGCCGTGGACAGGACGCTCGCGTGAACGTTGGGCAGGTAGCGCTGGGCGAGGTCGGCGATCGCGGTGCCGTACCGGTAGTAGACCGCGCCGGGGCTGCCCGTCGCGATGCGCAGCGTGCCGGTGGCCTCGGCGCCGTCGGACTCGCACGATGCGAGCAGGGGCGCCGCCAGAAGGCCGAGCAGCAAGCGGCGTCTCATGTGGACAGTCCGAGCAGGGGGCGCAGCGCGTCGATGGTCTCCGCCGCCGACACGTGGCGCAGCGTGGTCATGCCGAGCGCCCGTGCCGGCTTCAGGTTGCCGGGCAGGTCGTCGACGTAGACGCACTCGGAAGGGGGCAGGCCGATCGCGGACGCGCCCAGGGTGTACATCTCGGGTGCGGGCTTGCGCAGGCCCACCTCGCCCGAGATCACGACGCCGTCGAAAAGATCGTTCAAGAGCCCGCGGTCGTACCGCTCCATGCCCCACGAGTTCGAGATGAGCCCGGTGCGCACGCCTTGCGAGCGGGCGAGACGGACGAACGCGAGCATCGCCTGGTCGTCGGCCGCCGTGGCCATCAGGCGGTCGATCAGGCGATCGGGGTCCACGCCCAGGAGCGCGGCGAAACGCGACTCGAACCCGGCGACGTCCAGGGTGCCGTCCTCCAGGGCGGCCAGCAGCGAGCGGGCCGTGGGGTCGGCGCGGAACAGCTCGCGGACCGTGCCGGGCGGAAGCGACGAAGCGGCGCAGAACGCATCGAATGAGGCAAATACGTCGGTGGTGAGCACGCCGCCGTAGTCGACCAGCAGGCCCCGGTGCACCGTCATGACCCGAGCGTAGTCAACTCCGGGCGGTCTCCTCGGCCAGGGCCAGGACCGTCTCCCGGTGCGAGGCGGCCCGGCGCTGGCGGGTGGCGGACGTGCCGCGGGAGCGCAGCGCGGCCATGAGGTCCACGGCCGTGTCCCACTCGCCGCGGGCCTCGAGCGCCGGGCGGGCGTGCTCGAGCAGCGCGTCGATGCGCACGCCGGCGGGGACGGCGGAGCGGGTGGACGGGTCGACCAGGTGGCCGCCGAGGCCGGAGCGGGCCGCGCGCCAGGTGGCGGCGCGCAGCAGCACCTGCGGGGTCTCGGGCAGGGGGCGGCCGGCGGCGTCCTCCTCGGCGGCGACGGTCACGAGCGCGCGGGCCAGGGCGGCGAGCAGCACGACGTCGTCGACGTCGGGGCAGGAGTCGGCGACGCGGACCTCGACCGTCGGGTACCGCGCGGACGGGCGGGCGTCGAAGTACACCATCCCGGCATCGCTGATGACCCCGCTCTGGACGAGCGTGTCCACGACGCGGTCGTACTCCGCCGCCGACCTCAAATCCGGCGGCGGCCCGACGGTTGGCCAGCGCGACGTGACGACGGTGCGGTAGGAGGCGTAGCCCGTGTCGTGGCCGGCGAAGTACGGCGACGAGACGCTCAGCGCCAGCAGCGTCGGCAGCCACTCGCGGATGCGGCGGGTGATGCGCACCGCCAGGTCCTTGTCGGGCACGCCGACCTGGACCTGGCAGGCGGCGACCTGCTGCTCGTCGACGAGCTGGCGGTACTCCTGGGCCATGCGCTTGTAGCGCTCGTTGGGGTACACCCGGCTCGGGCTGCTGCCCGAACCCGGGACGCTGCCGGCGGCCACGATCGCCAGGCCGAGCCGCTCGGACGCCTGGACCAGGGAGCGGCGCTTCTCGACCAGGTCGGCGCGCAATGCGGTGAGGTCGGTCTGCACGGCGCTGGCCGTCTCGACCATCGAGCGGTGCAGCTCCGGCTCGGCGTCGGCGCCGCGCAGCACCCGCCGCGCGGCCGCCTCCAGCTCGCCGCTGTCGAGGTTGACGACGTGGAACTCCTCCTCGACGCCGATCGTGTCGCCGACGTCTACCACCGCGGGTGCACCGAGGAGCGGACGAGCTCGTCGTAGACGTCCTGCACGCCGGCGTGGGCCTCGGGCGTGAGCGACGGCAGCGCGGCCGCGTCGGCGTTGGCGCGGGCCTGCTCGCCGTTGCGGGCGCCGGGGATGACGACCGACACCGCCGGGTGGTCGATGATCCAGCGCAGCGCGAACTGCGCCATCGTCGCGTCCTCGGGCTTGAGCGCGGCCAGGCGGCGCACGGCGGCGAGGCCGGTGTCGTAGTCGACGCCGGAGAACGTCTCGCCCTGGTCGAACGCCTCCCCATGGCGGTTGTACGTCCGGTGGTCATCGGCCCCGAAGGTCGTCTGCTCGTCGTAACGGCCGGACAGCAGGCCGCTGGCCAGGGGCACCCGGGCGACGATGCCGACGCCGGCCTTCTCGGCGGCGGGGAAGACCTCGTCGAGCGGCTTGAGGCGCAGCATGTTGAAGATGATCTGGACGCTGGCGACGTTGGGGCGGGCGATGGCGAGCAGCGCCTCCTCGGTGGTCTCGACGCTCACGCCGTAGGCGCGCATGCGGCCCTCGGCGACCATCTCGTCGAGGGTGTCGAAGACCTCGTCCGTGCGGTACACCTCGGTCGGCGGGCAGTGCAGCTGCACCAGGTCGAGGGTGTCGACGCCGAGGTTCTCGCGGGAGCGGTCGTTCCAGGCCAGGAAGTTGTCGCGGCGGTACGCCTCCGGGGTCTGCGGCACGCGCCGGCCCATCTTGGTGGCGACCGTGACCCGCCGGCCCGCGGGCAGGGAGCGGGCGAACTGCCCGACGATGCGCTCGCTGCGCCCGTCGCCGTAGACGTCGGCGGTGTCGATGAAGGTCACGCCGGCCTCGTGCGCGGCGATGAGCGTCGCGAGGGCCTCGTCCTCGTCGACCCGGCCCCAGTCCGCGCCGAGCTGCCATGCGCCGAGCCCGACCACGCTCACGGGGGTGCCGGTGCGCCCCAGAATCCGTTCCTGCATGGGAACACCCTAAGGCGCACCGGATTGTCATGCCCGCGTTCAGAACACCGGCGTGCCGTTGCGCACGAGGCGCCAGTTCGGGGCGAAGAAGTCGGCCGGGTCGATGACGCCCTTGGCCTGCGCCCAGTCGATCAGCAGCTGCCGGATCTCCTGCTGGGCGTTGTACACCTGCGTCTTGACGATCCCGGGGAAGTTGCCGCCGCCGGAGCGCCGGTAGTTGTTGACCGCCACCACGAACTGCTCGGCGTCGCCGACCGGGGTGGTGGTGCCGGGGTGCACCAGCCTGGTGATGCGCTGGCCGACCGGCTTGCTGATGTCGATGTCGTACTCCACGCCGGACAGCGTGTCGTAGTTGTAGTCCGGCACCGACGGGTCGCTGATCGTCGCCGGGTCGACGGGCGCGCCCGGGGCGAGCGTGACGAAGTACTTCGCCGAGTACTCCAGGTACGCGCGCACCTCCGCGCCGCTGAGCACGACGGCCTCGAGGGTGTTGTCGTAGATGTACAGCCCGGCGACGTCCTTGATCTTGACCTGGCCGGCCGGGAACAGCGCGGTGCGGGAGAACGGCGCCGCGATCGACAGCACCGGCAGGGACGCGTACTGCCCACCGGCCAGCGCCGCCGTGACCGTGTCCGTCTGCACCTTGTTGATGTAGTCCAGGATCGGCGTGTCCTTGTAGCGCGACTCGGCCGCCGAGAGCTCCTGCGTGGAGTTGGCCACCACCTGGTTGACGTAGGCGACGGTCTTGTTGTGCTGCTCGCGCACGGCGGCGAGCACGACCGGGTCGGCCTCGAAGGCGTTGGTGTTGATGTTGGTGGCCGACTTCGTGGTGATCCGCCAGCTGCCGCGCTCGCGGGTCAGCGTGAAGTCCATGCGGGTGACCCGCTGGCCCCACTTGGAGGGCTCGGAGAGCAGCACCTGCTCGCCCGTGGCGGCGTTGGTCACGAACCGCTGCGGGATGTCGTTGTGCGCGTGGCCGAACAGGATGGCGTCGATGCCGGGGACCTGGGCCGCGATGAGCGCCGACGGGTTCTCGTTGGGCAGCTCGGGGCCGTAGCTGGAGGTGCCGCTGTCGCCGCCGTGCGCGGAGATCAGCACGATGTCGGCGCCGCGGCGGCGCATCTCGGGCACGTACTTCGCCGCGGTGGCGATCATGTCCTCGAAGCGCAGCTTGCCCTCGACGTTGCCGCGGTCCCAGATCGCGACGCCCGGGTTGGTCAGGCCGAGGATGCCGACCCGCAGCTGGGGCGCGTCGCGGCCGAGGTCGACCTTCTTGATGATGTACGGCGTGAAGGCCGGCCGCCCGTTCTTGGCGTTCACCGCGTTGGCGGCGAGGGCCGGGAAGCCGAGCTGGCGGATCCACAGGTCCAGCAGCGGCAGCCCGTAGTTGAACTCGTGGTTGCCCAGCGTCACCGCGTCGTAGCGGATCACGTTCATGGCGCGGGCCATCGGGTGCCGCTCGCGGGTGGCGGTGATCGGCTCCTGCTTGGCGTAGTACGTGGCCAGCGGCGTGCCCTGGATCGTGTCGCCGGCGTCGAGGACCAGCGTCGCCTTGCCCCGCCGCTCGGCCCGGATCTGGTTGACCAGGGTGGCGACCTTGGCCAGGCCGACGTCGTTGTGGGCGCCGTCGTCGTACTCCGCGTCGCGGTAGTAGTCCCAGTTGTAGACGTTGCCGTGGGTGTCGGAGGTGCCGAGCAGGGTCAGGTCCCAGGTCGTCGGCTGGCCGGGGCGTTCGCCCGCGGCCTGCGCCGGTCCACCGGTCACGAACGGGGCGGCGGCGGCCGCGGCGGCCGCGGCGAGGACCCCGCGCCGGGAGAGGTTGGTCATTGGATTGAGCCTCCGTGGTGGTCAGGACGCCTCGTGGGCGTCCCGGGCACCATAACCGCCGGTCAATGCCGCGATACCGGCGAGGTAGACATCGCGGTCGACGCGCCCGGTCAGGACGCGCTGGATGACGTACCCCTGGATGAGCCCGACCAGGACCGCGCCGACGGCCGCCGGGTCGGCGCCGGGCGCGAGCTGGCCGGCGTCGCGCGCGCGGGCGGCCAGCGCCACGGCGGCATCGCGGATGCGGCCGTAGATGCCGCCGATCAGCTCGGCGAACGTCGGGTCGTGGGCCGCCTCGCCCCAGACCTGCACGGCGATGCGGATCGGGCCGTCGACGCCGAGGTTGTGGTCGACCTGGGCGAGCAGTTCGGCGAACACGGTGTGCAGCGGCGGCGCCGGCTCGACCCGCATGAGCTGGTCGAGGGTGGCGATGATCACGCCGACCTTCTCCTCGGCGATGGCCCGGATCAGCTGGTCCTTGCTGGAGAAGTACCGGTAGAAGGCGCCGACGGACAGCCCGGCCTCGCGGATGACGTCCTGCATGGAGGTCTGGTGGAAGCCGTTGCGGGCGAAGCAGCGCGTCGCCGCCTCCACGATCTGCTCGCGGCGGGCGGCAAGATGGGCATCGGAGACGCGGGGCATGCCCCGATAATAAAACGAACGCTCGCTTTAGACTCGCGTCGCGCTGAAGATCATGGTGGTCATCACCACGCCGCCGGTGCCGGCGTTGGACAGCACCAGGCGCGGGCTCAGCGACGTGAACGGGTGGTCCTTGTCCACGAACGTCGCCTTGCGGTTGCCCGTGGAGAACGCCGTGAGCTCGATCCCGCCGTCGGCCGTCGGCTTGCACGTGACTTGCAGCGGCGTCGAGGCCGTCGTGGGCGGCCCGGCGTTCTTCGGTTTCGCCGAGGCGGCCACCCGCGGGTGCTGGTCGCCGGCGTGCTTGTAGATCTCGATGATCCCGTCGGCGGTGACCTCGAAGCTGTACCCGTTGCCGAGGTTCGCCCCGTCGAAGCACCCGGCGCCGATGCGGGCCCCGCCCGCGCCCTTGCCGATCGCCGCGAACTCCAGGTCGATCGCGAACCCGCCGCCCGGCACGCTGAGGCGCTGCTCCGGCCCGGGGGCGAGGCAGCGCACGTTGGGCTGCTCGGCGGTGACCCGCAGCGCGTCCGGCACCTCGATCTTGCAGCCGCCGGCCGCCGCCCAGCCCGCCTTCTGCTGCAGCGCGGCCACGGTCCGGGTCCCCTTGAGCGGCCACGGCCCGACCGAGCCGAGCCAGCACGCGATGACCGGCCGGGCCTTCCACTCCTTGTCGAGGCCGGGCGGCAGCAGCGGCGCCTCGAGGGGCAGGAAGGACTGCCCGAACGGTACGCCGAGATAGTCGCCGTAGGACTGCTCGCACATGGCCCGCGACGCCGCCGCGACCGCCTTGGTGCCGGGGTCGACGGTGAACGGCAGGTGCCCGACGAACGTGACCTCGCCGACGTGGGCGGCGTTGCACGGGGCCACGTACCGCAGCTGCGACGACCCGCCGATCCAGTCGAAGCACTCGCCGGTCTTGAGGTCGAACTCGCCGGCCGCGAAGCTGTCGGCGGCCGAGGTCGCGGGCGAGGCGAGGGCCTTCGCGATGCGGTCGCCGTCGGCGTTGTCGGCGACCGGCAGCCCGTCGGCGAAGAGCTGGACCAGCGACGGCGACATCCCGGCGACGGTCAGCCTGGTGTCGTGGACGGCCTGGCGGTGCGTGGGCGAGAGCCCGGCCACGACGACGACGTGCCCGTCCTCGGTGCGCAGGTAGTACTCGAAGCCGAGCCAGTGCCCGGCCCCGACGGCGCCGAGCGGCACCGCGACGGCGACGGCCAGGGTGGCGTACCCCGTGACGGTGCCCCACGCCCGCCCGACCGCGGCGGCGATCATCGCGGCGGCCGCGGCGAGGACCCCGCCGAGCAGGGCGATCGCCCCGCCGTCGGACAGCAGCAGCCGCAGCGGCGCGGCGACGAGGAAGCCGAGCAGCCCGCCGGCCCGGGCGGCGCCGCCGTCGAGCACGTCGGGATTGCCGCGCACCAGGTGCAGCAGGCCCAGCGCCGCCACGACGACGCCGGTGGCCCGGGTCAGCACCCGCTCGCGCAGGAACGCCAGCGTCGCCGTGCCGAGGTGGCGCAGCTCGCCGCCGTTCCACAGCCGCCGGTCGGCGACCGGCACGACGAGCAGCTGCCACGGCCACGGCTCCCGCGGCAGGCGGGGGAGCGGCCAGGCCAGCAGCAGCGGCAGCACCGGCAGCGCGTAGGCGGCGTAGCCGAAGAGGAACATCGCCGCGGCGCGGGCGGCGCCGCTGAGCGGCACCTGCGGTACCCACAGGAGGGCGGCCAGGGCCAGGGCGGCCGCGACCGTCACGGCCAGCCGCACCCACGACGGGCGCCGGGGTTTCGGCCGCTCCGGTCGTCGTGCCTCGCCGGTGAACTCGCCCGTGAACTCGCCGGTCGGCTCGCCCGGGCGGCGGGCGCGGCGGCGGTGGATGCCGGTCTCGGCGGCGGCCGCGCCCCGCCAGTCCGTGAGGGCGGCCCGCACCTGCTCGGCGGCGGCCCAGGCCAGCAGCAGCGCCACGACGAGGGTGAGCGCGATGCGCCAGGCGGCCGGCGCCGGCGCGAACCCGAGCAGCGTGGACAGCGCGAGCATCACCCCGGTGGCCAGGACCAGCAGGGCGACCGCGGGGAGAGCGGCGCGGGCCCGCCGACCGGCCTCGGACATGGCTGGGAGCATGGCACCCGGGTTTGCGCGCTCGCAACTGGGCTAAAGCTGCCTTAAAGAATCGCCCTACATCTGGGTGTGCCCGGCGGCGCACGCGTCGACGACCGGCTTGAACGCGGCGATCTCCTTATCGGTGATCTTCAGCTCGGTGTACAGCAGCGGGCCGCCGTCGAGGCTGACCCAGGCCGGGAACACGTACGGCTTCTTGATCTCGCCGAGGGAGTGCGGCGTGCAGCGCTCGCCGTCGACGATGATCGGGATCGACACCTCGTCCTGGCCGGGCTTGAGCACCGCGTACGGCTTCGGGGTCCGCTCGCGATCCGGCGTCGGCACGACCTCCAGCAGGATGCTGCCGACGAACTCCTGCAGCGTGATCGTGCCCTGGAAGCCGGTGCGGTGCACCACGACCGTGCCGGTGACCCAGCCGCTGGGCAGGTGCGTCCACGGGCCGAAGGTGAACGTCGCCTGCCGGTCGAGGTACGCCTGCTGGCAGTCGATGCCCAGCAGCTTGTCGAGCATCGGGTTGGGGTACTGCAGCGGCAGCCGCACCTGCTGCACCCGGCCGTCCTCGGTCTGCACGGTCAGCGCCACGAACGACGCCTGCGCCTTCGGCGTGAGCTCGTCGCCGGTGCAGATGCCGGTGCCGTACAGCAGCGGCACGTCGACCTGCAGCCCGCCCGGCGGCAGCCAGGCGTTGGGCGTCACCGTCTCGGCGCCCTTGAACGACGGCGCCTGCAGCTCGACCCGGGACACCACGAGCTTCGACGGCCCGTCGTTGTGCATGGAGACCTGCACGGAGTGCCGGACCTCGTCGACCCGGCCCTGGGTCACCTCGACCCGCATCGCGATGCGGTCCTGGGCGGGCACCGCGTCCGCGGCGGAGGCACCCTCGGCGCCGCGCGGCGAGGGGCCGTGCCCGGCGAGCGCCGCACCGCCGAGCGAGACGAGCACGAGCAGCGCCACCAGCAGCATGCGCCTCATGGGCGCCTATGTTGGCACAATCCAGTGCAACATGGCACGGGCCGCGTCCAGAACGAGATCTCGGTCGTACGTCAGCGCGTAGGTGAAGCGCCGCTCGGCGTCCGGCCCGGTGTCGGCGAGGTCGCGGGCCACGAGCGCGCCGGCGAAGTGCGGCCCGACGACGATGACGTTCCACTCGCCGCGCAGCGGGTCGTCGCCGGCCAGCGCGGTGCCCCGCACGCCCGGCACGGGCGCGCTGGGCAGCTCGGTGCCGAGGACGGCGACCAGGGCGGCGGTCTCGGCGATGGCGGCGTAGCGGCGCGCGGTCGCCGGCGTGAGGTACCGGCCCTCCTGGAACGACGCGAGCAGCATCGGCGGCTCCGCCGGGTCCTGCGCCTTCGCCTCCAGGTAGCGGCTCAGCGGCAGCAGCATCCGCTTCGTCGCCTCGGCGGTCGGCCGGCGCGCGGCCACGATCTCGTACGGGGTGCGCCCGCCCGGCGACGACGGCGGCGCGACGAACGGCACGCCGAGCGGGCAACGCCGCCCGGCCACGTCCGGCGGCAGCGGGCCGGGCCGCCCGAAGAGCCAGCCCTGCCCCAGGGTGGCGCCCATGCCCAGGGCCGCGGCCAGGTGCGCCGGCGTCTCGACGCCCTCGGCGAGCACCGCGCCGCCGGAGCGCTCGGCGTAGGCGACGACGGCGTTGACGACCCGGGCCGCGTAGGCGCCCTGGGCGTCCTGCGTCAGGTGCCGGTCGAGCTTCACGACGTCCGGGTGCACGAACGGCATCACCGACAGCGACGCGGGCTCGGCGCCGACGTCGTCGAGGGCGACGCCCCAGCCGGAGCCGCGGCACGCCTCGGCCGCGGTGAGCAGCGCCGCCGGGTCGTGGCCGATCGCCCGCTCGGTCATCTCGGTGACGACCCGCAGCCGCAGCTGGGCGTCGAGGATCGTCGGGGCGAGATCCGGCGGGCAGGGCACGCCCAGTGCGGCCGGCTCGGCGTTGACGAACAGGGTGAGGCCGGCCGGCAGCCCGGCGTCGATCGCCGCCCGGTACGCCGCGGCCCGGCACACCCAGTCGAGCTCGGCGAGGCGGCCGCGCTGCGCCGCCGCCTCGAACAGCCGCAGCGGCTCCTCCCACGGGGTGCCGGCCGGGCCGCGGGTCAGCGCCTCGTAGCCGACGACCTCCTGTCGCCGGTGGTTCCACGAGTCCAGCCGGACGATGGGCTGGAAGACGGTGGTGACCGCGCGGGCGTCGAGGACGTCCTCGACCGTGCGGATGATGGTGGTGCGGCCCTCCATGTCCCTCGCTTCGGCCCCGACGACCTGCATCTGAGGGTTTCACCGGTTCGGGGTAGGTTGTGCCCCGATGGGTAGCTGGCGGGAGATCATCGACGGGATCGCGGAGAACGGGGACTTCGGCGCGGCCCGGCTCGTGCGCGACCCGCGCCGCAAGGGCGGCTGGACCCTCCTGGTGGAGGAGGTGCAGCAGTCGTACGTCGACACGCGCGACCCCACGTACCTGTACTTCGAGTACACGCGCCGCATCGGCTCCGTCATCGACACCGTGGCCGCCGAGGGCGCGCCGCTGCGCGTGCTGCACCTGGGCGGCGGCGCGTTCACGTTGCCCCGCTACATCGCCGCCACCCGCCCCGGCTCGAAGCAGGTCGTCGTGGAGCGCGACCGCCGCCTGGCCGCCTTCGTCCAGCGCGTGCTGCCGCTGCCGGAGGACGCGGGGATCGACATCGTCTTCGGCGACGCCCGCGAGACGGTCGCCGGCCTGGAGCCCGCCGCCTACGACCTGATCATCGGCGACGTCTACGACGCCGCCCAGATGCCCGAGAGCGTCTCCGACGTCACGTTCGCCGCCTCGGTGGCCCGCCTGCTGGCCCCGTCCGGCGTCTACGCCCTCAACGTCGCCGACCTGGCCCCGCTGGCCTTCTCCCGGGCCCAGGCCGCGACGCTGCGCACCGCCTTCGCCGACGTCTGCCTGATCGTCCGCCCGGAACTCCTCCGCGGCCGCCGCTTCGGCAACGTCGTCTTCGCCGCCGCCAAAGAACCGGACCGCCTCCCCGCCGCCAGGCTCGCCGCGATCGCCGCCCGCGACCGCCAGCCCGCCAAGGTCGTGACCGGCGCCGCCCTCGACCTCCTGACCGAGGGCACAGCCCCCGTCCGCCTCGACGAGTAGCCGCGCGCTAACGCGCACAAAGCTCGACGAGGAGCCGCGCGCTAACGCGCACAAAGGAAGTGTCCTCCGTCACACAGGCCCGGCGCCGTCCGCACGGCCGCGACCACCGGACCGTGGGGTTTCCGGGGGCTCGGCCCCCGGAGAAAACATGACAAGCGACCCGGTCCGCGCATTCCGCGGACAGGGTTCACCCGAGCGCGTGCCCCGGGTGGGATTCGAACCCACACTGTCGGAGGTTTGAGCTCCGTTCCTCTGCCGATTGGGATACCGGGACGTCTACGCCGCACCAGGGTACCCACTACTCTGATCGCGACGGTAACCGCCGTCGGACGTGTCGGATCGGATCGGGAGAGGCCAGTGGCCGAGGTGCAGAGCCGTCGGGTGCTCATCGCGGAAGACGAGGCGCTCATCCGTCTTGACCTCCGGGAGATGCTCGTCGAGGAGGGCTACGACGTCGTCGGTGAGGCCGGCGACGGCGAGACGGCCGTGCGCCTTGCCGAGGAGCTCAAGCCCGACCTGGTGATCCTGGACATCAAGATGCCGATCATGGACGGGCTCGCGGCGGCGGAGAAGATCGCCGGCGGGCGGATCGCGCCGGTCGTCATCCTGACCGCGTTCAGCCAGCGCGACCTGGTCGAGCGGGCGCGGGCGGCCGGGGCGATGGCGTATCTCGTCAAGCCGTTCCAGAAGAGCGACCTCGTGCCGGCGGTGGAGATCGCCGTCTCCCGTTACGCGGAGTTGTCGCAGCTGGAGTCCGAGGTGGCCACGCTGACCGACCGGCTGGAGACCCGCAAGGTCGTCGAGCGGGCCAAGGGGCAGCTCATGGCGACGTACGGCATGAACGAGCCGCAGGCCTTCAAATGGATCCAGCGGACCGCCATGGACCACCGCATGACGATGCGGGAAGTGGCCGACCGGATCATCGCCGAAACGGCGGGCGGAAACACCAACGTAACCGCCGAGTCCTGACCTTTTACCTGCGCACGGCGTGTGTCGCGGCACTTTGCTCAGCATCGAATAACGGCTTGGTAACGGCCCGCAATTGTGTTGCGGGGCGGGCTATGATCCCGCAGTCCCGAGGGTCGGGACAGGGCTGCCCCCACAGCAATGGCCCAGCCATCACCGTTGATTCGAGGAGCACCATTGCGTAGAGCCGTGATCATGCTCACGGCCTTCCTGGCCTGCGTGATGCTCTCCTTCGGCGTGAGCGCCACAAGCGCCTGGGCCGACGGAGAGTCACTGCAGGGAACGTTGAAGAACGGCGACGCGCCGGTCGCCGGGGTCAAGATCAAAGCGTTCAAACAGGACGGCACGCCCGTCGGCGAAGCAACCTCCGACGCCCAGGGCAAATGGAGTATCCCGGTCCCCGGTTCCGGAACGTATCGGGTGGACCTCGACCAGTCGACGCTTCCGTCGGGCGTGACGGTGAGCAACGGCCGACCCAGCCTCTCCCCGCCCGTGGCCGACGGCCAGGCCAGAAACGTGCTGTTCCCGCTGTCGAGCGGGACGGCGGCCAACCAGCCCGGGCAGAACCAGCCCGGGGCGCCCAAGGCGCCGTCGAGCTGGGACCGCTATGCCGACCTGCTGTACTCGGGCCTGCACTTCTCGCTGATCATCGCCCTCGCCGCGCTCGGCATCTCGCTGATCTTCGGCACCACGGGCCTGACGAACTTCGCCCACGGTGAGCTCGTCACCTTCGGCGCGCTGATGGCCTTCCTGTTCAACGTGACCATCGGGCTGCCGCTCATCGTCTCCGGCATCATCGCGGTCGCCATCGGCGCCATCGTCGGCTACTTCCAGGACAGACTCTTCTGGGGCTGGCTGCGCAAACGCCGCACCAACCTGGTCACGATGATGATCATCTCGATCGGTCTGTCGCTCGCCGTGCGGTACATCTTCCTGTACTTCTTCGGCGGCGAGTCGCGCGCCTACGCCGAGTTCAACGCGCAGCCCGGCCAGTCGTTCGGGCCGTTCCTCATTGCGCCGAAGAACCTCGTCTGCGACGCGATCGCGATCGTGGTGCTGGTCGCGGTGTCCTGGGCGCTGCTCGGCACCCGGCTGGGCAAGGCCACCCGCGCCGTCGCCGACAACCCGGCGCTCGCGGCGGCCTCCGGCATCAACGTCGACCGCATCATCCGGCTCGTCTGGACGCTCGGCGGCGGCCTGGCCGCGCTGGCCGGCGTGATCCTGGGCATCTACCAGAACGTCGGCTACCAGATGGGCTTCCAGATCCTGCTGCTGGTCTTCGCGGCGGTCACGCTCGGCGGCTTCGGCACCGCGTGGGGCGCGCTCATCGGCAGCCTGGTGATCGGCCTGTTCATCCAGTTCTCCACGCTGTGGATTCCGACCGAGTTGAAGACCATCGGCGCGCTCGGGGCGCTGATCGTGATCCTGCTCTTCCGGCCGCAGGGCATCCTGGGCCGCCGGACGCGGATCGGCTGAGGGGGACGCGATGAACTGGCACAGCATCTTCAGCGTCTCGCTGGAAGCGATCATCGGGTCCACCACCATTGCATACGCGCTCGCGGCCATCGGCCTCAATGTCCACTTCGGCTACACTGGCCTGCTCAACTTCGGCCAGTCGGCCTTCGTGGGCGTGGGCGCCTACGGCATCGCGATGACCGTCGCCACGTTCGACATGCCCCTGTGGGTCGGCGTCGCCGTCGGCATCGGCGCGTCGATGATCCTCGCGCTGCTGCTCGGCATACCGACGCTGCGGCTGCGCGCCGACTATCTGGCCATCGTGACGATCGCCGCGGCCGAGATCATCCGGCTCATCTACCGGGCCACCGGCCTGCACAAGTGGACGGGCGCGTCCGACGGCCTGCAGGGCTTCTCGCAGGACTTCTACGACCTCAACCCGTTCAAGGGCAGCGGCGGCATCGACATCTTCGGTCTCGTCAGCTTCACCGACCGCGAGACGTGGGTGCTGGTCGTCGGCTGGGTGCTGGTCGCGCTGAGCTGCCTGTTCGTGTGGCTGCTCATGTCCAGCCCGTGGGGCCGCGTGCTCAAGGCCATCCGCGAGGACGAGGACGCCGTGCGCAGCCTCGGCAAGAACGTCTTCTCCTACAAGATGCAGTCGCTGGTCATCGGCGGCGTCATCGGCTGCCTCGGCGGCTTCGTCTTCGCCCTGGACCGGGCGGCGGTGCAGCCGGACACCTACGGCACGGAGTTCACGTTCTTCGCGTACACCATCGTCATCCTCGGCGGCGCGGCCCGCGTCTTCGGCCCGGTCGTCGGCTCGGCGATCTTCTGGGTGCTGATCGTCTTCATCGACTCGGTCATCTCCGAGGCGATCAACAACAAGGACGTCCCGTCCTGGCTGATCACCACCACCCAGGCCGGCTCGGTCCGCTACATCATCGTCGGCATCGGCCTGATGCTCATGCTGATCTACCGCCCGCAGGGCATCTTCGGCGACAAGAGGGAGGTCATGCTCGATGTCCGCTGAGAACTCCGCCGTCGCCGGCAAGGCGGCCACGGCCCGCGAACGGGCCGTGGCGGCGCTCGCCGACCTGCCGTGCGAGCCGGGCGTGCCCAAGCCGGACCCGATCCTCGTCGCCGACAACGTGGTGCGCCGCTTCGGCGGCCTCACCGCCGTCGACGTCAAGCACGTCGAGGTGCAGCGCGGCTCGATCACCGCGCTCATCGGGCCCAACGGGGCCGGCAAGACGACGTTCTTCAACCTGCTCACCGGGTTCGACGCGCCGGACGAGGGCAGCTGGACCTTCAACGGCAAGTCGCTGTCCGGCGTGGCCGCCCACAAGGTCGCCCGCGCCGGCATGGTGCGCACCTTCCAGCTGACCAAGGCGCTGTCGAAGCTCAAGGTCATCGACAACATGCGCCTCGGCGCGACCGGGCAGAAGGGCGAGGGCTTCTGGCGCGCGCTCGTGCCCGGCGTGTGGAAGCAGCAGGAGGCCGAGATCACCGCCCGCGCGGAGGATCTGCTCACCCGGTTCAAGCTCATCGCCAAGCGCGACGACTTCGCCGGCAGCCTCTCCGGCGGCCAGCGCAAGCTGCTGGAGATGGCCCGCGCCCTCATGGTGCAGCCGGAGATGGTCATGCTCGACGAGCCGATGGCCGGCGTGAACCCGGCCCTGACGCAGTCGCTGCTCGGCCACGTCAAGCAGCTGCGCGAGGACGGCATGACCGTGCTCTTCGTCGAGCACGACATGGACATGGTCCACGACATCAGCGACTGGATCATCGTCATGGGCCAGGGCGGCGTGATCGCCGAGGGCACCCCGGAGAAGGTCATGGCCGACCCGCGGGTCATCGACGCGTACCTGGGCGCCCACCACGACGGCGCGGTCAAGACCGTCGGCGGCGAGGAGATCGACGCCGGCGACCTGGCCGAGGGCGGCGAGGTGGCGCTCATCCCGGCCGTCGACGAGCTCGAGCAGGAGGCGGCGGCGGACTCGGCCGAGTCCGCCGCCGACGGAAAGGACCGGTCGTGACCGACATCGTCGATCTGCCCGAGGAAGAGGGCGAGGAGGCCCCCGCGCGGGGCAATGCCGTGGTCGACCGCACCGAGCACCTGAGCAAGGCCGATGGTGCGGTACTGCGGGCCGACGACGTCGTCGCCGGCTACCTGCCGGGCGTCAACATCCTCAACGGGGCCGACCTGTACGTGCACGACGGCGAGCTCGTCGGCATCATCGGCCCCAACGGCGCCGGCAAGTCCACGCTGCTCAAGGCCATGTTCGGGCTGGTGAACATCCGCTCCGGCGCGGTCACGCTGCGCGGGGAGAACATCACCAACCTCAAGGCGCACGCGCTGGTCGAGCGGGGCATCGGCTTCGTGCCGCAGACGAACAACGTCTTCGCCGCGCTGACCATCGAGGAGAACCTGCAGATGGGCACGTTCCTGCGGCCCAAGCGGTTCAAGGAGCGCTTCGACTTCGTCACCCAGCTGTTCCCGACCCTGGCCGAGCGGCGCAAGCAGCGGGCCGGCCTCATGTCGGGCGGCGAGCGGCAGATGGTGGCGATGGCCCGGGCCCTGATGATGGAGCCCACCGTGCTGCTGCTGGACGAGCCCTCCGCGGGCCTGTCGCCGGCGCTGCAGGACGAGGTGTTCTTCCGGACCAAGCAGATCAACTCGACCGGCGTGACGGTCGTGATGGTCGAGCAGAACGCCCGCCGGTGCCTGCAGATCTGCGACCGCGGCTACGTGCTCGACCAGGGCCGCAACGCCTACACGGCCTCGGGCGAGGGACTCATCAACGACCCGCGGGTGATCGAGTTGTACCTCGGGACGCTCGCCCGGGCCTGAACCAACGTTTTTGCGGGCTCAATCCCGCGTCGCCCACCACGGGCGGCGCGGGATTTTTCTTTACCCTCGCACCGGTGAATTCACGGCCTTTTTACAGCCCCGATCTTGCGCGTTGTTGTAACAATGCCGAGCTTGGCCGGGGCCGCGTTCCGGATGCGGAACAATTGTTGTCGCCGACTGAATATTGCCGGTCGTGACGTGGTTTCCCGCCGGCCCGCAGGCGCCCGGCGGCCGTAGGCCGCCGTGCTCTTGGCGCCGCGGACGTCGGGATTCCTTGCGGGAGGAACGGTCGTGCGTTGCTGCGCGGACCCGAGCCATGACCATCCCGCAGGGCGCCCGGCGGCCGTAGGCCGCCGTGCTCTGGCGCCGCGGACGTCGGGATTCCTCGCGGGAGGAACGGTCGTGCGTTGCGCGGACCCGAGCCATGACCATCTTGGTTTGTCGCTTTTTGGGCGTTTCCGGGGGGCGCTTCCGGAAACGGGAAAGGCCCCCGCCGCTCGCGCGACGGGGGCCTTTGTGGCCGTCAGGCTCAGATCTTGCCGCTCTGGTACTTGACGTCCGGGAGCAGCTTGTTGTCGGGGCCGTAGGTGTAGACACCGATGGTGGCCTCGGCCGGGTCGCCAGCGTCGTTGAACGAGATCGGGCCGCTGACACCGTCGTAGTCGATGTCCTTCTTGGCCTTGATCAGGTCGACGCACGCCTTGTAGGTCGTGCACTTCTCGCCGCCCTTGGAGACGGTGATGAGGTGCTTGGCGATCTCCGCCGGGTTGTCGCTGCCGGCCTCGGTCGCGGCCAGCGCGGCCAGCACGGTCGCGTCGTAGGACTCGGCGGCGTAGTTGAAGTCCTTCAGGTCCTTGTTGACCCCGAGGAGCTTCTGCTTGAAGTCGCCCTTGGCCTCGGCGCCCGGCTGGGTGCCCTTGTAGCCGTTCAGCGTGCCGGCCGGGAAGTCCTTCGAGTAGTCGGCGATGTTGCCGTCGACGAAGTACCACTTCTTGGTCTTGAGGCCCGCCTCGACCAGCTTCGGGACGATCTTCTTGGTCTCGTCGAAGCCGATGATCGCGATCGCGTCCGGGTTGGCCGCCTTGATCTTCGCCACGTCGGCCGAGAAGTCCGCGGCCTTCGGGTCGTAGGTGACCGACTCGACGACCTTGCCGCCGCCGCTCTCGATCTCCGCCTTGGCGTTCTGGGCCAGGCCCACGCCGTAGGAGTCGTTGAGGACCAGCATGCCGGTCGTCTGGTTGCCGTCCTGGACGATCAGGTCACCGAGCACGCGGCCCTGCAGGGTGTCCGGCGGCGCGGTGCGGAAGTACAGGCCGTGGTCGTTGTACGTGGTGAACGCCGTCGAGGTGTTCGCCGGGGAGATCTGGACGACGCCCGCACCGGTGATCTTGTCGATGACCGACAGCGAGACGGACGACGAGGCCGCGCCGATGATGACGTCGGTCTTGTCCGTGAGGAGCTTGTTGACCGACTGGGTGGCGATGTCCGTGGAGGTGTCGCCCGAGTCCATGTGCTGGATCTGCACGGGCTTGCCGTTCACGCCGCCGGCTTCGTTGATCTCCTTGATGGCGAGGTCGACGCCGGCGAACTCCGGGGGGCCGAGGAAGGCCAGCGAGCCGGTCTGCGGCAGGATCGTGCCGATCTTGAGCACGCCGTCACCGGCCGCCGCCGCGCCGGTGGTCGCACCCGTGGTGGGGCTGTCGGACTTGTTGTCGCCGCAAGCGCCAAGCACCAAGCAGGCAGCGCTCAGCACAGCGACGGAGCGCCATCCGAGATTGGGGCGGATCATCACCTGTCTCCTTTTTAACAGCGCGGTAGGCGTGGTTGCGCCTAGATGCCAAGACGCTGATGAAGGCACAACCTAATGACACTCACCGCGCGGCACTAGGCCTTCGGCCCAACACGCCCTAGGAAGTTGCGCAGTCGTAATCTTCCTGTTCGCAACCGCAACTGTGTTCGCATTGTCCGGGGATATTTCCGAGACCTGATCCGGACATCAGGGGCGAAACGGGCATCCGGGCCGCGAGGGAAAGTGTCGTACCCCCCGACTAGGCTCGCTAAGCGTGACGGGTTCTGACTCCAAGCTGCTGCTGCTCGACGGGCACTCGCTCGCCTACCGGGCGTTCTTCGCCCTGCCCGCGGAGAACTTCTCCACGCAGACGGGGCAGGTGACCAACGCCGTCTTCGGCTTCACGTCGATGCTGATCAACATGCTGCGCGACGAGCAGCCGACGCACATCGCCGTGGCCTTCGACGTCTCGCGGCAGACGTTCCGGCTGGAGAAGTATGCGGAGTACAAGGCCAACCGCGCCGCGAGCCGCCCCGAGTTCTCCGGCCAGGTGGACCTGATCAAGGAGGTGCTCAACGCCCTGCGCATCCCGTTCGTGGAGAAGCCGGGCTACGAGGCCGACGACGTGATCGCGACGCTGGCCCGCCAGGCCGCCGAGCAGGGCATGCCGACATCGATCATCACCGGCGACCGCGACTCGTTCCAGCTGGTCAGCGACACCGTCACCGTCCTGTATCTCAAGCGCGGCGTCACCGAGATGGACCGCATGACCCCGGCCCGGGTCGAGGAGCGCTACGGCATTCCGCCGTCGCTGTATCGCGACAAGGCCGCCCTCGTCGGCGAGGACAGCGACAACCTGCCCGGCGTGCCCGGGGTCGGCGACAAGACCGCCGCGAAGTGGATCGTGCAGTTCGGCGGACTCGACGGGATCATCGCCCGGGTCGACGAGATCAAAGGCAAGGCCGGCGAGAACGTGCGCGCCCACCTCGCCGAGGTCATGCGCAACTACGAGATCAACCAGCTGGTGGACGACCTCGAGCTGTCGGTCGGCCCGCTGGACCTGCGCTGGCGCGGGTGGGACCGCGAGGCCGTGCACCAGGTGTTCGACTCGCTCGAGTTCCGGGTGCTGCGGGATCGGCTGTATCAGTACCTCGACGCCGTCGAGCCCGAGGCCGAGTCCGGCTTCGACCTCGCCGGCGAGGTGCTGCACGGCGGCGTCGGCGCCTGGCTCGGCGAGCACGCCCCGGCCGGCACCCGGGTCGGCGTCGCCGTCGCCGGGAAGTTCGGCCGCGGCACCGGCGAGCTGTCCGGCATCGCGGTCGCCGTCGCCGACGGGCCGGCCGCGTGGTTCGACCCCGCCGAGCTCGACGCGGCCGACGACGCCGCGGTCGGCGCCTGGCTCGCCGCCGCCGACCGCCCGAAGGTCCTGCACGACGTCAAGCCGGCCCGGCTGGCCTTCCTGGCCCGCGGCTGGGACCTCGACGGCGTGGCGAGCGACACCGCCCTGGAGGCCTATCTCGCGCGCCCCGACCAGCGCTCCTACGACCTCAACGACCTCGCCCTGCGCTACCTCAAGCGCGAGCTGCGCGTCGACGCCCCCGAGTCCGGCCAGCTGACCCTCGAGGGCCTCGGCGGCAACACGGCCGAGGCCGAGGAAAACCTCATGCTGCGCGCCCGGGCCACCCTCGACCTCGCCGAGGCGCTCGGCGAGGAGCTGCGCCGCGACGGCGACTCCTCGGCCCGCCTGCTCGCCGAAGTCGAGCTGCCGCTGGTCACCGTCCTGGCCGAGATGGAGCGGTCCGGCATCGCCGCCGACACGGAGTATCTGAGCGAGCTCGAGGCCCAATTCGCCGCGGGCGTGAAGGCCGCCGCGCAGAGCGCCTACTCGGTGATCGGCCGGGAGTTCAACCTCGGCTCGCCCAAGCAGCTGCAGGAGATCCTGTTCAACGAGCTCGCGCTGCCGAAGACCAAGCGGATCAAGACCGGCTACACGACCGACGCCGACGCCCTGCAGGGCCTGTTCGCCCAGACCGGCCACCCGCTGCTCGAGCACCTCCTGCGCCACCGCGACGTCGCCAAGCTCAAGACGACCGTCGACGGCCTGCTCAAGTCGATCAGCGACGACGGCCGCATCCACACGACCTACTTCCAGACCGTCGCCGCGACCGGCCGCCTGTCCAGCACCGACCCCAACCTGCAGAACATCCCGATCCGCACCGAGGAGGGCCGGCGCATCCGCCGCGCCTTCGTCGTCGGCGAGGGCTTCGAGACCCTGCTGACCGCCGACTACAGCCAGATCGAGATGCGCATCATGGCCCACCTGTCGAAGGACGAGGCCCTGATCGAGGCGTTCAACTCAGGCTTCGACTTCCACGCCGCCACCGCCTCCTCGGTCTTCGCGGTCCCCGTCAACGAGGTCGTCCCCGACCAGCGCCGCAAGATCAAGGCCATGAACTACGGCCTCGCCTACGGCCTCTCCTCCTACGGCCTGGGCACCCAGCTCGGCATCACCCCAGCCGAGGCCACGGTCCTCATGGAGGAGTACTTCGCCACGTTCGGCGGCGTCCGCGACTACCTGCGCCAGATCGTCGCCCAGGCCCGCCGCGACGGCTACACCGAGACCGTCCTGGGCCGCCGCCGCTACCTCCCCGACCTCAACAGCGACAACCGCCAGCGCCGCGAAATGGCCGAGCGCATGGCCCTCAACGCCCCCATCCAGGGCTCGGCCGCCGACATCATCAAGGTAGCCATGCTCCGCGTCGACGCCGCCCTCCGCGCCGCGTCCCTTCGCAGCCGCATGCTCCTCCAGGTCCACGACGAACTCGTCTTCGAGGTAGCCGAGGGCGAACGCGAAACCGTCGAAACCCTGGTCCGCACCGAAATGGGCAACGCCTACCCGCTCGACGTCCCCCTCGGCGTCTCGGTCGGCATCGGCACCGACTGGAACGCCGCCGACCACTAGCCGCCCCCACCCACCGACGACGTCCGCGCCAGCCAGGCGGGGCCGGGCTCTCCGCCTGGAGTCCCCGCCCCGCTGGCGCATGCGCGGGCGGTGCCGTGCCCTGTGTCGGCACTGGCCGCGTGACGGCGCTCCGCGCACAGCCGAGGCCGCCCACCGCCCTGGCCGCGTGTCGCACCGGCTCCTCGCGCCCGTTGGCGGTTCGTGCCGCACCGGCTCCTCGGGCCCGGCGGCGGTTCGCGCTGCACCGGCTCCTCGGGCCCGGCGGCGGCTCGTGCCGCAAGCCCCTCGTCGCGGTCGCGGCTTGTGCTCCTCGCGCCGTGCCTGCCGTGCCGCCTCCCGGGTCGGTCCTCGCGCCGCTGGTCGTTCTGCGGGGGACTTGCGCTGCTCCGGTGGTGCCCCGTGTCCGGTCGTGCCCTGCCCGTTGCCGGCACCGCCCGCGCACAGTGCCGCCGTCTATGCGGGCGTCGCTGCACGAAGCCCAGCGCGAGGCCGGCTCCGGGCGCGCTCAGCGCAGCCGTACGTGGTTTCGGCGTGTCGTGCCCTCTTGCAACGCTCCACCGGCTGTCCGGCCATTCGGTCGCCTCGACGGCCGGGGTGATGTTTCGGGGGAGGTTGTCGTCGGGCGGGCGGGCCGGGCCGGCTTCCGATTTGTGCGTACAAATCGGAAATTTCATCTTCTATTCGGGTTTGGTGGCGACGAATATCGCCGTGCCGGGGAAAATGCGGCCGCGCAGGGGGCTCCACTGGCCCCAGGTCTCTTTGTGGTCTTCGGGCCATTCGGGCTCGATGAGGTCGTTCAGGACGAATCCGGCGCCGATCAGCTCGCGGATGCGGTCGCCGAGGGTACGGTGCTGCTCGACGTAGGTGGGGATGTGGCGTTCGTCCTCTTCGACGTACGCGCGGCGGTCGAAGTAGGAGTGGACCGCGACCAGGCCGCCCTCGCCCGGGTCGTCGAGGAACACCCAGCGCATCGGGTGGGTGATCGAGAACGCCCAGCGGCCGCCGGGGCGCAGCACGCGGTGGATCTCGCGCATCACGCGTGACGAGTCGGCTACGAAGGGTATGGCCCCGAACGCCGTGCAGGCGATGTCGAATACGCCCTCGGCGAACGGCAGTGCGCTCGCGTCGGCCTGCAGCAGTGGTACCTCGACACCCGAACGGGTGGCTCCGGCCTGCGCATGGCGAAGCATGCCGGCGGACAAATCGGCCGCCACGACCTCGGCGCCCTGTTTGTGCAGCCACCGTGAGCAGGATGCGGCGCCGCAGCCGATCTCCAGTACGCGCCGGCCCGCGACCTCGCCGAGCAGCTGCGCATCGGCCTCGCGCAGGCCCTCCGGGCACCACACGAAGTCGACGTCGCCCAGGAAGGAACCGTGTTCGGCCTGGTAGGCGTCGGCGTCGTGGTCCCACCAGCGGCGGCTGGCCCGGCGGCTCTCGGTGGGGCTTACCGCGCGTCGTGTGACGCCTGCGTCAGGTGACGATTCCATGGAGAGCAACGGTAGGCCCTGGCAAAGTCGGCAGATCGGGTCTGGGGGAGGGTTGGACCATGTGGTATTGCGCAGGGTAGGCTGATCGGTGCACTCGTGGGTTTGTGCGCCTCGGCATGGAGCAGGCTCACGGTCGCCGAACACATCCTGAGCTTCCAATGCACTGATCCTGCACTGCGACAGGCGGGTTGTGCCCGACGACGGGTCCGCGGGAGCGCGCAGGTTCACCAGGCATATCCACCGACCGGAGCAACAGCCCACATGACGAGCAGCATCGAGGCCACCTCGAGCGCCAGCAGCAACAAGGTCACCGTCGACGACCTCGGATCCGAGGAGGCGTTCCTCGCCGCGATCGACGAGACCATCAAGTACTTCAATGACGGCGACATCGTCGAAGGCACCGTCGTCAAGGTCGATCGGGACGAGGTCCTGCTCGACATCGGCTACAAGACCGAGGGCGTCATCCCCTCGCGCGAGCTGTCGATCAAGCATGATGTCGACCCTGCTGAGGTCGTGTCGGTCGGTGACCACATCGAGGCCCTGGTCCTGCAGAAGGAGGACAAGGAAGGCCGCCTGATCCTCTCGAAGAAGCGTGCGCAGTACGAGCGCGCGTGGGGCACGATCGAGAAGATCAAGGAGGACGACGGCGTCGTCCGCGGCTCGGTCATCGAGGTCGTCAAGGGTGGTCTCATCCTCGACATCGGCCTGCGGGGCTTCCTGCCGGCGTCGCTCGTCGAGATGCGCCGCGTGCGCGACCTGCAGCCGTACGTGGGCCGTGAGCTCGAGGCGAAGATCATCGAGCTCGACAAGAACCGCAACAACGTGGTTCTGTCCCGCCGCGCCTACCTGGAGCAGACCCAGTCCGAGGTCCGGACCGAGTTCCTGCACAAGCTCCAGAAGGGCCAGGTCCGCAAGGGCGTCGTGTCCTCGATCGTCAACTTCGGTGCGTTCGTCGACCTCGGTGGTGTCGACGGCCTGGTCCACGTCTCCGAGCTGTCCTGGAAGCACATCGATCACCCGTCCGAGGTGGTTGAGGTCGGCCAGGAGGTGGAGGTCGAGGTCCTCGACGTCGATCTGGACCGTGAGCGCGTCTCCCTGTCGCTGAAGGCGACCCAGGAGGACCCGTGGCGTCAGTTCGCCCGGACCCACGCGATCCAGCAGATCGTGCCGGGTAAGGTCACCAAGCTCGTTCCGTTCGGCGCCTTCGTCCGCGTCGACGACGGCATCGAGGGCCTGGTGCACATCTCCGAGCTGGCCGAGCGTCACGTGGAGATCCCCGAGCAGGTCGTCCAGGTCGGCTCCGATGTCATGGTCAAGGTCATCGACATCGACCTCGAGCGCCGCCGGATCTCGCTGTCGCTCAAGCAGGCCAACGAGGGCTTCGTCGAGGGCGAGGAGCACTTCGACCCGACCCTCTACGGCATGTCGGCCACCTACGACGAGCAGGGCAACTACATCTACCCGGAGGGCTTCGACCCGGAGACCGCCGAGTGGATGCCCGGCTTCGAGAAGCAGCGCGAGGCGTGGGAGCAGCAGTACGCCGAGGCTCGCCAGCGCTGGGAGGCCCACACCAAGCAGGTGCAGACCGCCCGCCAGGCCGACGCCACCGCCGAGCCGGCCGCGGCCGCCCCGGCGAGCGGCTCCGTCAGCTCGTCGACCCCGACCGCGGCTCGCGCCCCGGAGGAGCCGGCCGGCACCCTGGCCACGGACGAGGCCCTGGCCGCCCTCCGCGAGAAGCTCGCGGGCGGCAAGAGCTGACCCAGGCGTCACCGCCTGACGGCTCGCACGACATAAAGAAGAAGCCCCGGCCCCGCAGAGGGACCGGGGCTTCTTCGCGCCTCCGACGAACCACCCAGCTACGGCCGCGAACTACCGCGCGGCGACGAACCACCCCGCGACGGCACGAACCCGCCCGCGGCGACCAACCACCGCACGGCGGCGGCTAACCACCCGCAGCGCGGCGGCCAACCACCGCGCGGCGGCGAGCCACCCGCGGCGCGGCGGCCAACCACCGCGCGGCGGCGAATCATCCACGGCGCGGCGACGAACCTACGCGCCGCGCGGGGCTACTTCACGCCGGCCAACCACCGCGCGGCGGCGAGCCACCCGCGGCGCGGCGGCGAGCCACCCGCGGCGCGGCGGCGAGCCACCCGCGGCGCGGCGGCGAGCCACCCGCGGCGCGGCGGCGAGCCACCCGCGGCGCGGCGGCGAGCCACCCGCGGCGCGGCGGCGAGCCACCCGCGGCGCGGCGGCGAGCCACCCGCGGCGCGGCGGCGAGCCACCCGCGGCGCGGCGGCGAGCCACCCGCGGCGCGGCGGCGAGCCACCCGCGGCGCGGCGGCGAGCCACCCGCGGCCCGGCGGCCAACCACCGCGCGGCGGCGAATCATCCACGGCGCGGCGACGAACCTACGCGCCGCGGGGCTACTTCACGCCGGCCACGTCCATGGCGCGCAGCTCCTTCTTCAGCTCGGCGACCTCGTCGCGGATGCGGGCGGCCAGCTCGAACTGCAGCTCCCGGGCGGCGCCCAGCATCTGCTCGTTCAGGTCCTGGATCAGCGTGGCGAGCTCCGCACGGGCCATGCCCGCGCGGGCCGGGGTGGCGCCGCCCGCGGAAGCCGCGGCGCCCTTCGTGCCGCCGCCCTTCTGGCGGGCGCGGATGTTCTCCGGGGACTTGCCGCGGCTCATCTGGCGGCCGCCGCCGATCACCACGGCGCCGCCGGGGCCGTGGCCGCTCACGGCGCCGGCCGTGTCCTCGGCCTCGCGGTAGATGTCGTCGAGGATGTCGCCGAGCTTCTTGCGCAGCGGCTGGGGGTCGATGCCGTTGGCCTTGTTGTAGGCCTTCTGCTTCTCGCGCCGCCGGTTGGTCTCGTCGATCGCCTGGGCCATCGACGGGGTCATCTTGTCCGCATACATGTGGACCTGGCCGGAGACGTTACGGGCGGCGCGGCCGATCGTCTGGATCAGGCTCGTGCCGGAGCGCAGGAAGCCCTCCTTGTCGGCGTCCAGGATCGCCACCAGGCTCACCTCGGGCAGGTCCAGGCCCTCGCGGAGCAGGTTGATGCCGACGAGGACGTCGAACTCGCCCCGGCGCAGCTCGCGCAGCAGCTCGACGCGGCGCAGCGTGTCGACCTCCGAGTGCAGGTAGCGCACGCGGATGCCGTGCTCGAGCAGGTAGTCGGTGAGGTCCTCGGCCATCTTCTTCGTGAGCGTGGTGACCAGGACCCGCTCGTCGCGCTCGGTGCGCAGCTGGATCTCGTGCATGAGGTCGTCGATCTGGCCCTTGGTCGGCTTGAGCACGACCTCGGGGTCGATCAGGCCGGTCGGGCGGATCACCTGCTCGACGAACTCGCCGTGCGTCTTGCCCAGCTCCCACGGGCCGGGGGTCGCCGACAGGTAGACGGTCTGGCCGACGCGCTCCTCGAACTCGTCGAAGCGCAGCGGCCGGTTGTCCTGGGCGCTCGGCAGCCGGAAGCCGTGCTCGACGAGGGTGCGCTTGCGCGACGCATCGCCCTCATACATGCCGCCGATCTGCGGGACGGTGGCATGCGACTCGTCGATGACGGTCAGGAAGTCGTCCGGGAAGTAGTCGAGCAGGCAGTGCGGCGGGCTGCCGGCCTCCCGGCCGTCGATGTGGCGCGAGTAGTTCTCGATGCCGTTGCAGAAGCCGACCTGGCGCATCATCTCGATGTCGTAGGTGGTGCGCATCCGCAGGCGCTGGGCCTCGAGCAGCTTGCCCTCGCGGTCGAGCTCGGCCAGGCGCTCCTCCAGCTCGACCTCGATGGCGGCGATCGCCCGCTCCATGCGCTCCGGGCCGGCCGCGTAGTGCGTCGCCGGGAAGATCAGCAGCGAATCGGTCTGGCGGATCTCGTCGCCGGTGAGCGGGTGCAGGTAGGAGAGGCGCTCGATCTCGTCGCCGAAGAACTCGATGCGGATCGCGAGTTCCTCGTAGGCGGGGATGATCTCCATCGTGTCGCCGCGCACCCGGAACGTCCCGCGGTTGAAGGCCAGGTCGTTGCGCGTGTACTGAATGTCGACCAGCCGTCGCAGCAGCTTGTCGCGGTCGACCTCCTCGCCGACGGTGACCTTCGCCGCGCGGTCCAGATACTCCTCGGGCGTGCCCAGGCCGTAGATCGCCGACACGGTCGCGACCACGATGACGTCGCGGCGCGTCAGCAGGCTCATCGTCGCCGAGTGCCGCAGCCGCTCGACCTCCTCGTTGACCGACGAGTCCTTCTCGATGTAGGTGTCGGTCTGCGGGATGTAGGCCTCGGGCTGGTAGTAGTCGTAGTAACTGACGAAGTATTCGACCGCGTTGTGCGGCATGAGGTCGCGGAACTCCTTGGCCAGCTGCGCGGCCAGGGTCTTGTTGTGCGCGAGCACCAGCGTCGGGCGTTGCAGCCGCTCCACCAGCCAGGCCGTGGTCGCACTCTTGCCGGTGCCGGTCGCGCCCAGCAGCACGGTGTGCCGGTCGCCGGCCCGCACCCGCTTCGCGAGCGCGTCGATCGCCGTGGGCTGGTCGCCGGACGGCTTGTACTCGCTGACCACCTCAAAACGGCGGTCCAAGCGTGGGATGTCGAGCGCCATGCCACCAACCGTACGCGGGGGGTATGACAACTTTCGCGGTCCTAGCCCTGGGTGGCCGCTCGTATTCAGGCTGACGATTGTGTGGGCAACATCACCGGTCTACGGTAGACGTCGTAGGCCGCTCGCGGCGGCCGACCGGAGAGCCGGCCCGCCCATCACGCGGGCCCTCCCGGCGCCCGGTTGCTGCCCCGGCCCGTCACGGCCGGCGAGCGCACCGAGGAGGGATCGCGCGGAGCGCGCGACCGGCCGCCGCGAGCGCCCTGAACCGGCACGGGCCGGGAAACGATGAACCGGTGTGGGCACACATGCGGTACCGCCGCCGAAAAATCCGTCACGAGGACTTGATGCGTTGCCAGGCTCGCGCCACAGCGACGTCCAGATCCTCCGGAGTTCCGTCGTTTTCGATCGCGATGTCCGCCACCGCCCGGCGCTGCTCGTCCGTCGCCTGCTTGCCGATCCGGGCGAGGGCCTCCTCGCGCGACATGCCGCGGATCTGCGTCAGGCGCGACAGGCGCGTCTCGAGGGAGGCGAAGACGATGACGACCAGCTCATAGAGGCCGGCCATGCCCTTCTCGACGATGAGCGGAACGTCGTTGACCACGACCGCGTCCGCCGGCGCCGCCGCCACCAGCTCGGCCGTCCGCGCCCGGACCAGCGGATGTGTGATCTCCTCCAGGCGCCGGCGCGCGTCGTCGTCGGTGAAGACGATCCGGGCCAGCGCCGAGCGGTCCAGCGACCCGTCGGCCGCGAGCACCGAAGGGCCGAAGGCCTCGACGATGCGGCCGAGGCCCTCCGTGCCGGGCTCGACGACCTCGCGCGCCAGCCGGTCGGCGTCGATGACCACGGCGCCGAGGGCCGCCAGCCGCGCGGCGACCGCGCTCTTGCCTGCGCCGATGCCGCCGGTCAGGCCCACCATCTTCATGACCACATCACACCGGAAGGTGAATCCCGCCCGGCGCCCGGGGTGCTCCGGCGTGGTCGGCACGGACCAGGCGGTTTGTCAAGATACCTTCCGACTCAGAGCAAGATCCCGGGGGGCGATCATGACAGTGGGGCGACACAGCCTGGGCCGGCCGGGCCTGGCCCGCCGCGATTGGGCAGGCGTCACGCCGCAGGGTAGCGGTATGGCAGCGGGCGGTCGCCGCCGTGCGCGGCACCGCCGCCGGCGCGTGGCAGGGGGCCCGGCCGGCGACGCGACGGCGCTGCTCGTGGCGCTCGCGGTGCTGGGCATGCTGGCCGTGAGCGGCTGGTACACGGCCAGCGGCGCCTCGGCCGTAGCGCTCATGCTGGCACGCTGACTGGCTGCAGACCGACCCTTTCCGCCGTGGCGCAAGTCGCGGGCGTTCAGCGATACTCTGCCGGGCAAGTGCACATCTGCCAGGACCAGAAGGACGCGCTGCATGGAGCCGGGACACCCCCCACGGCAGGATCCGCCGACGGAGCACAGTCACGACCAGGTCAACGGGTCGCCACCGCGGCCCAGGAGCCGGCGCGGCTGGATGTCCGACTCGCCGCTCGACGGCGGCTCGGGCTGGCCCACGTCGGCGTATGCGATCGTGCCGCGCCAGCCCGCCGGGCCGCAGGACGCGCCGGCGGGTTCCCCGCAACCGCCACCACCGCCGGCCCAGCCGCCCGACGAGGACCTGCAGGCGGTGCCTCCGGCCTCGCGCAAGGGCCGCGTCGCCGTCCTCGTGGTGGGTCTGATCGTGTTGGTCATCGCGGCCGTCGGTGGGGTGCTGGCGACGCGAACCAACGCCGGTTCGACCAAGGACGACACGGACGCGAAGGCGGCCACGACGACGGCACCGGAGCCGACGACCGGGGAACCGGCCGTCGCGGTGGGTGATCCGAGCGCGGGCGGGAGCGGAGGCGCCGGTGCGGGCGCGAGCGCACCGGCCGGCGCGGCGGTGGCCGGCGGTTCCGCCTCGGCCTCGGCCCTGGCCTCGGGCAGCGCCGAGGCGACGGCGCCGGCCGCGCCGCCGAGCACCACGATCCTGCGCACCGGCACCGCGCAGCTGGCCGTGCTGGCCGGGAAGCCCGACGACGCGTACGACTTCGACAGCGGCATGAAGCAGACGGCCGGCGCCGACGCGACCGCCAGTGCACTGGGCATCTCGGCGGCCAACGGGGCCAAGTTCGCGGTGCTGCTCGGCGGCGACACGCCGTCGCTGGCCGCCTGCTCGGCGATCCCGGCGGAGCAGTGGACCGGCCAGGTGCTCCTGGCCGGCCTGGTGCCGGGCTCGAAGGTCTGCGTGCGCACCAGCGAGCAGCGGTACGCCTGGTTCATGACCCGCGCGGGCGAGGTCGTCAACGGCGCGCTCTACACCGCGAACCTGGACTACATCGTCTACAAGAAGCCGGGCGAGTGACCTAGGGCTCGACGTCGGTGAAGTGCTCCACGCGGGGCGCGCCGTCGAAGTACGGCCCGATGAGCGCGCGCCACTGTGTGAACCGGTCGGTGGCGCGGAAGTTGTCCAGGTGCGCGTCGACCGAGTCCCACTCGACGAGCAGCACGAACCGCGACGCGCTCTCGACGCCCCGGGTCATGCGCACCGAGCGCAGTCCCGGGGTGGTAGCGAGGATCTCGTGAGCCTTACGGTAGGCGGCGGCGAACTCGTCCTCGCGGCCTTCGAGCACGTCGATCAATGCGACTTCCAGAACCATTGGACAAGGGTAGACCGTGCTTGACTGGCTGACCTCGCCCGCCTTTCACGCCTTCGGGGCGCCGACGACCTGGGCCGAGCTGCTCGGCTTCGCCAGCGGCCTGGTCACCGTCTATCTGGTCGTGCGCCAGCACATCGCGAACTGGCCGCTGGGCATCGCCAACGTCCTGCTGCTCATGGTCGCCTTCTGGCACGCGGGCCTCTACGGCGACGCCTGGCTCCAGGTCGTCTACGTCGTGCTGGGCGCCTACGGCTGGTGGCGGTGGAGCTCGGGCGCGGTGCCGCAGCAGGTGCGCGCGACGACCCGGGCCGAGTGGTGGTGGCTCGCCGCCGCCGGGGTCCTGCTCACCGTGGTGCTGTGGTGGTACCTCGACCGCTTCACCGAGTCGACCGTCCCCTGGCCCGATGCCGCCACGACCGCGGTCTCGCTGCTGGCCACCTACGGCCAGACCCGCCGGCTCGTGGAGAGCTGGTGGCTGTGGATCGCCGTCGATGTCGTCTACGTCCCCCTCTACGGCTACAAGGACCTGTGGCTGACCGCGCTGCTCTACCTGGTCTTCCTGGGCCTGTGCGGGGCCGGCCTGCGAGCGTGGCGGGCGCAGTGGTCCACGGCCTGATCGTCGGCAAGTTCTACCCGCCGCACGCCGGGCACCATCGCCTCATCGACACGGCCGCGCGGGCCTGCGACGAGGTGACCGTGGTCGTCGCGCCGTCCACAGTGGAGTCGATCCCGCTGGCCGACCGCCTCGCGTGGCTGCGCGAGGTCCACGCCGCGTCCCCGCACGTGCGGTTCGTCGGCGTCTACGACGATCTGCCGATCGACTACGGCTCCGCCGAGGCGTGGGAGGGCCACTGCGCGCTCTTCCGGGCCGCGGCCGGCGAGCGCGACGTCGACCTGGTGTTCTCCTCCGAGGCATACGGCGAGGAGCTGGCCCGCCGCTTCGGCGCCCGCCACGTGCCGGTCGACCCGGACCGCGGCGTCATGCCGGTCTCCGGCACCGCGGTGCGCGCCGACCCGGTGGCGAACTGGGCGTATCTGGCCCCGCCGGTGCGAGCCTGGTTCACCCGGCGGGTCGTGGTCGTCGGCGCGGAGTCGACGGGCACGACGACGCTGGCCCGCGCCCTGGCCGCGCATCTTCGCCTGCGCCGCGGCGCATTCGGCGGTACGACCTGGGTCGAGGAATACGGACGCACGCTGACCTCCCTGAAGATGGCCGATCTGGCACCGGGCGAGGGGGTGGCGGACCTCGTGTGGACGCGCGCGGACTTCGTGACCGTCGCGCGGGAACAGAACGCCGCCGAGGACGCCGCCGCCCGCTCCGGCGGTCCCATTCTGCTCTGCGACACCGACAGTTTTGCCACGGCCATCTGGGAGGAGCGCTATCTCGGCAGCGCCTCGCAGGCGGTCCGTGACGCGGCGCGACGACCCGCGCTGTACCTGCTGACGAGCCACGAAGGCGTCCCGTTCGAGGACGACGGCATGCGCGACGGCGAGCACCTGCGGGCGTGGATGACGGGCCGGTTCCGGGCCGAGCTCGCCGCCTGCGGGGTGCCGTGGATCGAGCTGACCGGGCCGTACCGCGACCGCCTCGCCCGCGCCGTGCGGGCCTGCGACGAGCTGCTCGCGCGGGGCTGGGATCTGGCGTCGCCGCTGCTCCCGGCCGATGCATCCATCGATGCCGGACGAATTGTCGGTGGGGACTGCTAACGTCCGCGCCATGGCGATCGGTTCCAACATCGACACGTTCGCGGGCCTGCGGGTCCGGCAGTTCCGGCGCGGCGAGCGCGGCCGCGGCGTGGCCTGGCGCATCTCCGTCGGCTACGACGCGCCCGAGGACCGCTTCGCCCGCGAGCTCGACGACCTCATCGGCAGCGTCGGCGGCGCGTCGGTCGAGGCGCTCGTCATCGGCCAGTGGGGCGAGGCCTACGAGAGCGCGCCGCCGCTGCACCTGCTCGTCGCGGCCCGCGACCGGCTGCCCAGCCTGCGGGCGCTGTTCGTCGGCGAGATGACCTACGAGGAGTGCGAGATCTCCTGGATCAACCACGGCGACATCGCGCCGCTGCTGGGCGCGTTCCCGCGGCTGGAGATCCTGCGCATCCGCGGCTCGCAGGGGCTGCGGCTGTCCCCGGTGCGCCACCGGCGGCTGCAGGAGCTGGCGGTCGAGGCCGGGGGCCTGCCCGGCGAGTTCGTCCGCGGGCTCGGCGACTCGTCGTTCCCGGCGCTGCGGGAGCTGGAGCTGTGGCTGGGCATCCGGGAGTACGGGGGCGACGCCACGATCGAGGACCTGGCCCCGATTTTCGGCGGCGCCGACCTGCCGGCGCTGCGCCGCCTCGCCCTGCGTAACGCCGAGATCGCCGACGAGGTCGCCGAGGCGCTCGCCGCCGCGCCGGTCGTCGCCCGCCTCGAGGAGCTGGATCTGTCGATGGGCGCGCTGTCCGACGCCGGCGCCGCCTCGCTGCTGCTGGGCCAGCCGCTGACCCACCTGCGCCGGCTCGACCTGTCGCACCACTTCATGTCCGCCGAGGTGGCCGGCCGCTTCGCCGATGAACTGCCCGGGGTCCACGTCGACACCTCCGACGAGCAGGACATCGACGAGGACGGCTTCAGATACGTGTCGGTGACCGAATGAGCACCGCGACGGCGGCGCCGCCGAGTCGGGCCGCGACGACATCGGTGACGGTGGTCGGGATCCGCGGCCACCGGCGGGTGGAGCTGTTCCGGGCGGCCGCGGTGGCCGGCGGGCTCGGCGAGCCGGCGTTCGTCGACTGGCGCGACGTCTGCGCCGGCGACTTCGACATCGCGCCGGGCTCGACCGTGCGGCTCGAGTCACCGGGCGAGGACGCCGAGGTCGACCGGCTGCTGCGCGGCGCCGAGCGGCCCGCCGAGCACGGCGAGATCGTCGGCCTCGCCGCCTGGTACGAGGGGCTGCTCACGGCCGCGCGGCGGGTCGAGCGGGCGACGAGCGGGCGCCTGCTCAACCCGGTCGACGACCTCGCGGTCATGTTCGACAAGCGCCGCTGCCACGCCCTGCTGCGCGAGCGCGGCGTGCCGGTGCCCGACGGGTTCGCCGCCCGCGACTACGCCGAGGTCCGCGCGGCCGGCTGGCCGCGGGTGTTCGTCAAGCCGGCCCACGGCAGCTCCGCCTCCGGCGTGGTCGCGCTCGCCCTGCACAAGGACCGGGTCAGCGCCTACACGTCGGCCGCGCTGGACGGCGGCCGGCTGTTCAACGAGCTGCGGGTGCACCACTACACCGACGAGCGGTCGGTGGCGGCGATCGTCGACCGGCTCGGCGCCGACGGGCTGCACGTCGAGCGCTGGATGCCGAAGGCGGCCCACGACGGGCGGGTGTTCGACCTGCGGGTCGTGGTCATCGCCGGGCGGGCCAGCCACGTGGTGGCCCGGACCAGCCGCACACCGCTGACCAACCTGCACCTGGGCAACGCCCGCGGCGACCTGCCCGCCATCCGCGCCGCCGTGGGCCCGCAGCGGTGGGCGGCCGCGATGGCGGTCTGCGAGCGGGCCGCGGCCTGCTTCCCGGGCAGTCTGCACGCCGGCGTCGACCTCATGCTGTCGCCCGGCTACGACCGCGCGACCGTGGCCGAGGTCAACGCGTTCGGCGACCTGCTGCCCGGGCTGCTGGTCGACGGGCGCGACACCTATGCGGCGGAGGTGGCGGCGCTGTGAGATCCCTGCTCGGCAGCCACGACCTGCTGTTCGTCACGCTCGACACGCTGCGCTACGACGTCGCCGCCGGCCGGCTCGCCGCCGGGCGCACGCCCAACCTGGCCCGGGTGCTGCCCGGCGGGGCGTGGGAGCGGCGGCACACGCCGGCGTCGTTCACCTACGCCGCGCACCACGCGTTCTTCGGCGGCTTCCTGCCGACGCCGGCCGGGCCGGGGCCGCACGATCGGCCGTTCGCGGCGCGGTTCCCGGGCAGCACGACCGTCGGCGCCGACACGTGGGTGTTCGACGCGCCCGACGTCGTCACCGGGCTGCGCGCGGCCGGCTACCACACCGTCTGCCTCGGCGGCGTCGGTTTCTTCGCGATGACCTCCGCGCAGGGCAGCGTCCTGCCGGGGCTGTTCGACGAGGCGCACTGGGTGCGCGAGTTCGGGGTCACCAACCCGGCGTGCTTCGAGGCCCAGCTGGAGCGGCTCGCCGCGGTCCTGCCGGCGAGCGGGCCGCTGTTCACGTTCGTCAACGTGGCCGCGATGCACCAGCCCAACCGGCACTACCTCGCGGGTGCGGCCGAGGACTCGGTCGAGTCGCACGGGGCGGCGCTGGAGTACGTCGACCGGCACCTGCCGACGCTGCTGCGCCTGGTCACGTCGCGCGGGCGGCCGTGCCGGGTCATCCTGTGCAGCGACCACGGCACCGCCTACGGCGAGGACGGGCACATCGGGCACCGCTTCGCCCACGAGGTCGTGTGGACGGTGCCGTATGCGGAGTTCACGCTGGAGGCTGGCGCATGGTGAACCTCGGCTCGCCGTATCAGGGCTACCTGTACGCGTATCCGCACAAGACCGCCTACCGGCCGCTCGACCCCAGGCCGCCGCTCGCCGACGTGTGGGCCGGGGAGGACACCGGCGCGCTGTTCCTCTACGCGCACATCCCCTACTGCGAGATGCGGTGCGGCTTCTGCAACCTGTTCACCCGAGCCAACCCGCCCGCCGGGCAGGTCGCGGCCTACCTGGCGCAGCTGCGGCGGCAGGCCCGCCGGGTCGCGGCGGCGCTGCCCGGCGCCCGGTACGCGCGGGCGGCGATCGGGGGCGGCACCCCGACGTACCTGAGCGCGGGCGAGCTGACCGAGCTGTTCGACCTGCTCGAGGACGCCACCGGGGCCCAGCTCACGGCGGTGCCGATGTCGGTGGAGACCTCGCCGGCCACCGCGACCCCCGACCGGCTGGCGGTGCTGGCCGAGCGGGGCGCCAGCCGGATCAGCATCGGCGTGCAGAGCTTCCTCGACGACGAGGCGCACGCCGCGGGGCGGCCGCAGCGGCGCGCCGAGGTCGACCGGGCGCTCGCCGCGATCCGCGCCTCGGCCGGCGGCGCCGAGCTGAACATCGACCTCATCTACGGCATCCCCGGGCAGACCCGCGAGACCTGGGACGCGTCCCTCACCGCTGCGCTGACGTGGTGTCCCGAGGAGTTGTACCTCTACCCGCTCTACGTCCGGCCGATGACCGGGCTCGGGCGGCGGGCCGGCGACGGGCCCGACCCGGCGTGGGACGCGCAGCGGCTCGCGCTCTACCGGCACGCGGCCGATCGGCTGGCGGGGGAGGGGTACGAGCAGCTGTCGATGCGGCAGTTCCGCCGGCGGGGGACGGGGGCCGGGGGCGGGCCGGAGTACTGCTGCCAGGACGACGGCATGGTCGGGCTCGGCTGCGGCGCCCGCTCCTACACCACGGACCTGCACTACTCGTTCGACTACGCCGTCGGGGTGCGCCCGGTGCGCGGCATCCTCGCCGACTACCTGGCCCGGCCGGAGGAGGACTTCGACGCTGCCGAAGTCGGGTTCGCGCTCGACGGCGCCGAGCAGCGCCGCCGCTGGCTGCTCAAGTCGCTGCTGCGGGCGGAGGGCCTCGACCCCGGGCGATACGCGGCGCGGTTCGGCGACGCCGTCGACGAGGACTTCCCGTCCCTGGACCGGCTGCGGGACGCCGGATACGTGGACGGGCACCGGCTCACCGCCGAGGGGCTGGCGCACTCCGACGCGATCGGGCCCTGGCTCGTCTCGGCCGGCGTCCGGGCCGCGATGGCGGGGCACGTGACGCGATGAGGATCCTGTATCGCGGGCCGCTGGCCAGCTGCAACTACGACTGCCCGTACTGCCCGTTCGCCAAGCGCCACGACCCGCCGGAGCTGCTGCGGGCCGACCGGGCGGCGCTGGAGCGGTTCGTCGGCTGGGTGCGCGGCGCCGCCGAGCCGGTCGAGGTGCTGTTCACGCCGTGGGGAGAGGGGCTGACCCGGTCCTGGTATCGCGAGGCGCTGGTCGAGCTGTCGCACCTGGCGCACGTCGAGCGGGCGGCGATCCAGACCAACCTGTCGGCGCGGCTCGGCTGGGTCGCCGATGCGGATCCGGCGCGGCTGGCGCTCTGGTGCACGTACCACCCGGGGCAGACGACCCTCGAGCGCTTCCTGGCGGCGTGCGAGACGCTGCGCGGGCACGGCGTGCGGCACTCGGCCGGGATCGTCGGGCTGCCCGAGCACCTCGGCGCCGCGGTCGAGCTGCGGCGGCGGCTTCACCCGGACGTGTACCTGTGGGTGAACGCGGCCGACGGGCACACGTACACGGAAGCCGAGGAGGCGCAGTGGACGGCGATCGACCCGCTGTTCGGCTACAGCGTGCGCCCGCACGCGTCGCTGGGCCGGGACTGCCGCACCGGCGACGAGGTCGTCTCGGTGTCCGGCGACGGCACGGTGCGCCGCTGCCACTTCGTGGCCGAGCCGATGGGCAACCTCTACGACGGCTCGTGGGCGGCCCGGCGCGGTCCCCGGCCCTGCCCGAAGGCGGCGTGCGACTGTCACATCGGATACGTGCACCTGCGGACGCTGCCGCTGTACGACGTGTTCGCCGGCGGTGTGCTGGAGCGCATCCCGGCGGCCGGCTTCAGGGGCGGCGGCCGATGAACGCCAGCAGGCGGGTCTGCGGGTCGGCGTCGGCGGGCACCTCGACGGCCGGGCCGAACTGGCCGCTGCTGCGCATCGCGCCCTCGGCGCCGGCCATGCCCGCCAGCATCGCCGCGCAGCGCTGCGGGTCGAGGCGCTCGTCCTGGCCGGTGGCCCGGGCCAGGTCCCACGTGTGGAGGAAGATGTCCGAGGTGTAGAAGGTGGCGATCGCGTCGGGCACCGGCATGTCGCCCGTGTGCGGGTTGGAGAACATGATCGCGGCGCTCGCCGGGTCGTCGAGGACGGCCTGGACGCCGGCGGCGTGGGCCCGCCAGGCGCCGGCCGGGTCGTCGTCGACCGACGGGCCGGGCGGCAGCTCGATCCCGGCGCCGGACCTGAGGAACGACGGCAGCCACTCGACCAGGTGACGGACCACGTCGCGGGCGGTCCAGCCCTCGCACGGCGCCGGCGCCTCCCAGTCGGTCGTGCCGGCCACGAGCTCGCCGAAGCGGGCGGCGGTGGCGCGGTGGTCGTCGGCGGCGGTCATTGCGGGCCTCCTCGGCGCCACCGCCGATCCGGCGGCGCCATACTTGTCGACATGGGTTACTTGATCGCGTTCGCCTCGCGCCGGCTGGTGGAGGACGAGTCGCTGACCCCCGGATACGTGTACCACGACCCCGAGGACGCCACGCTGCCGGCCGCGGCCGACGGGCGCCGGGCCAGCGGGTGGAACCTGCTCGTCGGGGACGAGACGGATGAGCAGCTCGCCGACGCGGGGGAGCTGCTCATGCCCGACCTGGAGTGGCTCGTGGAGCGGTACCCGGCGTTCGGCAAGATCGTCAGCGCGGGGTCCGAGGGGCGGCAGTTCGAGTGGGACCCGGAGTCCGGCCGCTACACGGACGTGGGGCCGTCGACGTTCCCCGAGGCCAACTGAGAATCACCACTTATCGCCCAGCGACGGATAAATCCGACAAGTCGTGGCGCGCCAGCGCCCGACTTGTCGGAAGGTAGCCTCAGCCTCAGTACAGGCCGGCGTGGCTGCCGTTCATGAGCTCGAGCACGTTGTCGACGTACTGCTGGTTGGGGAACGTCCCCATGTTGGCCGTGACGCCGTCCGTGCCCCAGTTGTAGGCGGAGATGACCGGCCGCAGCAGCTCAAGGTTGTTGCTCGTGCTGTAGTTCGCCGTCGTCTTCTTGTGCTGCACCGCGATCTGGTCGCCGTAGTACGCGATCAGCCACGCCAGGTAGTTGCCGCCCAGCATCACGTTGTCCGACGGCTTGTTGCAGTCGTACTTCTTGTCGAAGCGGCCGTTCACGAACGTCTGCGTTGTCGGCATGATCTGCATGATGCCGATGCCGCCGTCGCACGCCTTGATGCTGGACTGCCAGCCGCTCTCCTGCTCGGCGATGGCGTACAGCAGGCGCTTCGGCACCCGGATGTCGGCGTACGCCGGCTTGGTCGCGGTGCCCCAGAACGCGGTGCCGGCGGCCGTGTCGAGGTACTTCCGCACGGTCGCGTGGTCGAGCTGCTTCGGGCCCCGGCTCGGCTCGCAGCCGGGCTTGGTCGTGTGCTCGACCGGCGGCGGCTCGACGGTCTCCTCGACGATCGGAGGAGGCGGCGGCGCCGAGGTGGGCGGCGGCGCCGAGGTGGTGGTCTCGGCGAGCGCGAGCGGCGCCGGCGAGGACGGCCGGGCGGAGCGTGTCGCCTCGGCCCCGGCGGCGTCGCGGTCGACGCCGCGGGCCAGGTTGACGATCACGCCGCAGCCGACGAGGACCACGGCCAGGCCGGCGAACAGGAAGATCGTGCCGGTGCGCCGCTTGTGCGACGGTCGCTCCTGCTCTGCGGTGTCGTCGTCCTCATAGAAGTCGTCGTTCATCGATACCCCCGTACCGGACAGGCTAGCTGTATGAAGAGACGCCCGTAAGCCCGGAAATCGATGACACGGCGCCTCAGGTCACATCGCCCGTAGCGGGGCGCTGCCGTCCGGAGGTGCCTGGAACAATGGGTGCATGCAGACCCGCTCAGACCTCCGCAACGTGGCCATCATCGCCCACGTCGACCACGGCAAGACCACCCTCGTCGACGCGATGTTGCGGCAGGCCGGCGCGTTCCACGCCCGTGCCGAGCTCACCGACCGGGTCATGGACTCCATGGACCTCGAGCGCGAGAAGGGCATCACCATTCTCGCGAAGAACACCGCCGTCCGGTATGTCCCGGGCGACGGCGGCGACCCGGTGACGATCAACATCATCGACACGCCCGGGCACGCCGACTTCGGTGGCGAGGTCGAGCGCGGCCTGACCATGGTCGACGGGGTGGTGCTGCTGGTCGACGCCAGTGAGGGGCCGCTGCCGCAGACCCGGTTCGTGCTGCGCAAGGCGCTCAAGGCGCGGCTGCCGATCATCCTGGTGATCAACAAGGTGGACCGGCCCGACGCGCGGATCAAGGAGGTCGTCGACGAGACGTATGAGCTGTTCCTCGACCTCGACGCCGACGAGGAGCAGATCGACTTCCCGATCGTCTACGCCTGCGCCCGCGACGGCATCGCCTCCCTGTCGCAGCCGAAGGACGGCACGGTGCCGGAGGACAGCGACAGCCTCCAGCCGCTGTTCCAGACGCTGCTCGACACGATCCCCGCCCCGGCGTACGACGAGGACGCCCCCCTGCAGGCGCACGTCACCAACCTCGACGCCTCCCCGTTCCTCGGCCGCCTGGCGCTGTGCCGGGTCCGGCAGGGCACGATCCGCAAGGGCCAGACGGTCGCGTGGTGCCGCGAGGACGGCACGCAGGCCAGCGTCCGCATCTCCGAGCTGCTCATGACCGAGGCGCTGGAGCGCAAGCCCGCCGAGCAGGCCGGGCCGGGCGACATCATCGCCGTCGCGGGCATCGCCGAGATCATGATCGGCGACACGCTCGCCGACGCCGACAACCCGATCGCGCTGCCGCGCATCACCGTCGACGAGCCGGCGATCTCGATGACGATCGGCACCAACACCTCGCCGCTGGCCGGCAAGGTCAAGGGCGCCAAGGTCACCGCCCGGCTGGTCAAGGACCGCCTCGAGCGCGAGCTGGTCGGCAACGTGTCGCTGCGGGTGCTGCCCACCGAGCGCCCCGACGCGTGGGAGGTGCAGGGCCGTGGCGAGCTGGCCCTGGCGATCCTCGTCGAGCAGATGCGCCGCGAGGGCTATGAGCTGACCGTCGGTAAGCCGCAGGTCGTGACCCGCGAGATCAACGGCAAGATCTACGAGCCGACCGAGCGGCTCACGATCGACGCCCCGGAGGAGTACCTCGGCGCGATCACGCAGCTGCTGGCCACCCGCAAGGGCCGCATGGAGCAGATGGTCAACCACGGCACCGGCTGGATCCGCATGGAGTGGCTGGTCCCGGCCCGCGGCCTGATCGGCTTCCGCACCGAGTTCCTCACCGACACCCGCGGCACCGGCATCCTGCACCACGTCTTCGAGTCCTACGAGCCCTGGTACGGGGAGCTGCGCACCCGCGCGACCGGCTCCCTCGTCGCCGACCGCTCGGGCGTGGCGACGCCGTTCGCGATGATGAACCTGCAGGAGCGCGGCTCGATGTTCGTCGAGCCCACCACCGAGGTGTACGAGGGCATGATCGTCGGCGAGAACTCGCGCGCCGACGACATGGACGTCAACATCACCAAGGAGAAGAAGCTCACGAACATGCGCTCGTCGGCCGCGGACGAGACGGAGAAGCTGATCCCGCCCCGCAAGCTGTCCCTGGAGCAGGCCCTCGAGTTCTGCCGGGAGGACGAGTGCGTGGAGATCACGCCGCAGGCCATTCGGATCCGAAAGGTCATGCTGGACCAGAAGGACCGGGAGCGCGTCGCGCGCAAGCGGGCGCACGCCTGATCGTTTCAGAGCCGGATGTGGTACTTCCCGTGCCTGGCCGAGCACAGGAAGTACCACATCAATCGGATCGGCGTCGTTGCTCCGGCAGGGCCTCGGGCGAGTAGCGCCCGGACTCGAGCGACCAGTCCAGGTTTCCGCGGACCCAGTGCACCAGGTCGGTGATCCCGATGATCGCCGGCCGGTCGTCCCAGTGGCGCGTCTCGAGCCGGTCCCGGGCCACCTGGAAGGCGATCACGTGCGTGTCGTGCTCGTCGACGGCCGCCGCGACCGCCTCCTCCAGCGACAGCCGGTGCTCGCGCTGCAGCGCGAAGACGATGTTGTGGTGGTCGCCGACCGCGGCCTCCTTCGGCCACGAGATCAGGTCGTTGAAGATCCCGATGACGGTGCCGGCGGTGCGCCGCAGGGTGGCGAAGTCCGGGTCCCGCAGCAGCGCGACCGGCAGCTCGACGCCGTGCATCGGCTCGATGAGGTCGAAGAACATGTCGGTGGCCGCGCTCTGGTGGCGCATCCGGCGGTACTCCTGCAGCAGCGGCGGCCGGTCCGCGGCCCGGTTGCCGGCCTCCCACAGCGTGCCGGCCAAATAGTCCGCGACGTGCCCGACGAACCGCTCCCGCCACGCGGGCCCCACGCGCGGCTCGGTGCGCCGCCAGACCTCGCCCAGCGCCCCCGCGAGCGGCCGGCCCAGCGCCGTGACCAGGACCGGCGCCGGCTGCTGGTCGCGCAGCAGGCGCACCACCTCGGCGACGGCGGCGCGGGCCGGCTCGGGGTCTCGCACGAGCGAGCGCTCGAGCAGGTCGTCGAGCACGAAGATGCTGATCAGCCAGGCCGTGGCCAGGCGCAGCTCGGTCTCGCCGGCGTCCGGGTGGGCCCGGGCCATCAGGTTGGCGAACTTGGCCCGGGCGAACGCCTGGCGCGCGCCCGGGCGGTCGAGCAGCCCGTGCCGGATCGCCCACTGCAGCGACCAGCGCTGGACCGCGTCGGCGTGCGGGGAGATCCGCGGCGCGAACGGGCACAGCACGGCCGGGGCCGACAGTCGGTCCCGCTGTGTCATTTCGTGCAAGATGCATCACCGCCCCGCCATGGGTACCTCATGTTCGCGCCAAATGACGCTCAGCGCGAGTCCCCACGAGGCATTAGGACGCGTTGTGAGATTTGTCCGGTTGTACGCTCACTGCACGCGCGTCGTGCCGCGACTTGACCAGCGAGGCGACGGTCGTGATGGCGAGGGTGCCGATGATGACGGCCAGTGACAGCTCGATGCCGATGTGCGGGGCCCACGAGACGTGCTTGCCGCCGTTGACGAACGGCAGGCTGTTGTCCGCCAGAGCCTCCAGGAACAGCTTCACGCCGATGAAGCCGAGCACGACGCTGAGGCCGATCGAGAGGTACACCAGCCGGTCCAGCAGGCCCCCGATCAGGAAATACAGCTGGCGCAGCCCCATCAGCGCGAACACGTTCGCGGTGAACACGAGGTACGGCTCGGCGGTCAGGCCGAAGATCGCCGGGATCGAGTCGAGCGCGAAGATGAGGTCCGTCGTGCCGATCGCGATGAGCACCACGATCATCGGCGTCATGTGCAGGCGCCCGCGCTCGTCACGCGCGGTGAGCCGCGACTCCTGGTACTGCGGGGTCATCGGCAGCACGCGCCGCGACCAGCGGATGAGCGGGTTCTCCTTGAAGTCGGCTTCGTCGCTCTCGCCCTGCATCGCGAGCTTGATCGCGGTGTAGATCAGGAACGCCGCGAAGATGTAGAAGACCCACGAGAACCGGCTGAGCGCGGCCGAGCCGAGCGCGATGAACCCGCCGCGCATGATCAGCGCGAGCACGATGCCGATCAGCAGGATCTTCTGCTGGTACTGCCGGGGCACCTTGAACCGCGACAGGATGATCACGAAGACGAACAGGTTGTCGACCGACAGGCTGTACTCGGTCAGCCAGCCCGCGTAGAACTCCCCGGCGTACTTCCCGCCCCACATGGCCAGCACGAGCAGGCCGAACAGGAGGGCGAGGCCGACGTACACCGCGACCCAGATCGTCGACTCCCTGATGGAGGGCTCGTGGGGGCGGCGGGCCACGATGGCGAGATCGAACAGGAGGATGGCGCCCAGACCGACGAGAGTCGCTGTCCAGATCCAGCCGGCAACGTCCACGTGCAGAAACCTCCGGTAGACACACCACAGGCCGCGCCGACCCACCGGGACGCGCGGACTGTGTAGTTGACACCGGAGGTCTCTTCCGTCACCCACTGACGCCGGGTGACCGACGGCGCCGGGTGTGAGCCCCACGCCGAACGTGGGCACCGTGCTGACGACGACCGCCGCTGGGGAATACTCCCCTCCTGTTGCTCGTCAACCATTGTCCACCAGGCCGCCACGTCCAGGCGCGCGGGGCCGAAAAAATGTCGTACCCCCCGTCTATCGTGCTGCTCATCCGGGATGACCGGGGCGTTCTTTCCACGCTCACTCATGCCGGGCCGTCGAGGGGAGTGACGATCGTGTATCGGCAAGGAGACGTTCTGTTGGTGCCCGTGTCAACGTCGGAGGTGCCCGCGACCGCGGTCCCGGCGCCCCGCGACCGGGCCGGCCGCATGGTCCTGGCCCGCGGCGAGGCCACCGGCCACGCCCACGTGATCGTCGGGCCGGACGCGGTCCTGCTCGCCGACCGCGACGACATCGACCGCCTCTTCGTGAAAATCGTCACACGGGCGCGGGTCGTCCACGAGGAGCACGGCACGATCACCGTGCCCGCCGGGTCCTACCGGATCATCCGCCAGCGCGAATACGTGCCCGGCGCCTTCCGTTACGTGGCCGACTGATGGCGACCCCCGCCGCCGCCGAGTCGCGGGCCGCCGCCCTCGGCGCCGTCTCCGCGAAGTGGCTCGCCGCCGGCCTGTCCACCGCCCCCGCCGACCGGGCGGCCGCCCGCGAGGCGGTCCGCCTGGCCTACCGCTCGGCCGGCCTGCCCGAGCCGCGCCACATCGTGTGGTTCGCCTCGCCGCTGGCCGGCGCCCGGGCGGCCGCCCTGCTCACCGGCCGCCGCGACCTGCCCGGCGCCGCCCCCGACCCGGCCGACGAGGCGGTCGCCGCCGACCTGCGGGCGCAGGGCTGCCCGCCGGTGATCGGCAGCGCCGGCCCGTCGATGCGCAACGCCGTGCGCACGGCCCCGTGGGCCGCGGCCCGGTCCGAGGCGCACGACCTGCTCGGCCCCGACGGCTGGGCCGCCCTGTGGTCGGCCTGCGGCGCCGAGGTGTGGCGGCTGGTCAACGACCGCATCGCCACGCCCCTGCGCAACCACCTGCGCGGCGAGCTGCCCGTCCATGCCCGGGCGGTGCTGCTCGACGCCGTCGGCGGCCAGCACGACGCCGGCTGGCTCGCGGCGTTCGACGCCGCCTTCCCGCAGCCCGCGGCCGCCCCTGCCGCGGCACAGCCGGCGCCCGGCCCCGACTTCACCGCCGGGCCGGTCGGCGTCGCCTGGGCGGCGACCGCGGCCGGGGCCGCCGACGCCGTGCTGCACGCGGTGCAGCCCCTCGCCGGCCTGGCCGGTGTGGCCCGCTCCGCCTCCTGGTGGTGGCCCTATGCCAACGTCGCGATCCTCACCGACCGCCCCGACGCGCTGCACCGCGACAACATCGGGCGCCTGCACGCCGCCGACGCCCCCGCCCTGCACTTCAGCGACGGCTATGCGCTGCACGCCTGGCGCGGCATGCCGATCCCGTCCGACCTCGTCCACCGCCTGGCCCATCTCACGCACCAGGAGATCGCCGCCGAGCGCAACGCGGAGCTGCGCCGCGTGATGCTGGAGCACTTCGGCTACGAGCGCTACCTGCGCGAGGCCGGCGCCCGCAAGGTCTCGCAGGACGAGTGCGGCATCCTGTGGCGCCTGCACTTCAACGACGACGAGCCGCTGACCATGGTCGAGGTCGTCAACAGCACCCCGGAGCCCGACGGCACCAGCCGCGTCTACTGGCTGCGCGTCCCGCCGGACACCACGTCGGCCCGCGCGGGCGTGGCCTGGACCTTCGGACTGACCGAGGCCGAGTACCGCCCCCTGATCGAAACCTGACCCGTCGCGACGGAGCGGCGGACAATAGTTGTTCCCTGCCGCCCCGCCGACGAGCCCTGACATCCATCCGGCGACCAGCTCAGGAGGCGCCATGACGACCCTGCCCGACCGCCCCAACACCGCGCTGCTCGTGATCGACGTGCAGAACGGCACCGTGAACGGCACCCACGAGCCGGTGCCGACCGCAAACTGTCCGACTCTCCAGCAACCGCAATCTGCTCAGAAGCCGCAGCCTGCGCGGGAGGCATCAGCTGCTCGGAGGTCGCAGCCTGCGTGGGAGGCGTCAGCTGCTCGGAGGTCGCAGCCTGCGTGGGAGGCGTCAGCTGCTCGGAGGTCGCAGCCTGCGTGGGAGGCGTCAGCTGCTCGGAGGTCGCAGCCTGCGTGGGAGGCGTCAGCTGCTCGGAGGTCGCAGCCTGCGTGGGAGGCGTCAGCTGCTCGGAGGTCGCAGCCTGCGTGGGAGGCGTCAGCTGCTCGGAGGTCGCAGCCTGCGTGGGAGGCGTCAGCTGCTCGGAGGTCGCAGCCTGCGTGGGAGGCGTCAGCTGCTCGGAGGTCGCAGCCTGCGTGGGAGGCGTCAGCTGCTCGGAGGTCGCAGCCTGCGTGGGAGGCGTCAGCTGCTCGGAGGTCGCAGCCTGCGTGGGAGGCGTCAGCTGCTCGGAGGTCGCAGCCTGCGTGGGAGGCGTCAGCTGCTCGGAGGTCGCAGCCTGCGTGGGAGGCGTCAGCTGCTCGGAGGTCGCAGCCTGCGTGGGAGGCGTCAGCTGCTCGGAGGTCGCAGCCTGCGTGGGAGGCGTCAGCTGCTCGGAGGTCGCAGCCTGCGTGGGAGGCGTCAGCTGCTCGGAGGTCGCAGCCTGCGTGGGAGGCGTCAGCTGCTCGGAGGTCGCAGCCCGCGCTGGAGGCGTCACCTGCTCGGGAACCGCGGTAGGCGCGGGTGGGATCGGGCCCTGCACCGGCTCCGCCATCGAGCCTGGCCGCTGCCCGTCAGGCGCAGTCACCGCCGCCGTGTGGGCCCTCAGGCGGCGCAGCTTCTCCGCATGCCGCCGCACAAGCCCCCAATCCCGATGCCGCGCATGCTCCCGGCGGAACTGCTCATTCCTGGGAGAATAATTCCGCGCCCTGGTCCGATCCCGCATGGCAGCCACTTCGCTCTTCGAAAACAACTGCAGCTGCGTGTGTCCTGAACGTGGAGGAGGTTCGGTAGGTCGAGCTTTGGAAGCGGTGCTGCACGGAAGATGAAGGTTGTTGGCCCTTCGGAGTCGCCCGGCGGCGGGAGGCTTCAAACCACCTCATGCTGCGTTGGCTGAAGACCGTCGTGGTGAGCGATGAGGAAAAGGCGCCCGAGAGGTGTCAGGTAGGGATCAGGAAGACGAACGTAAGTGAATCGTTGCTGACGTGTCGAAACAATTACAGACGACATCGAAACCGGGGTGTGCAGCTGATCCCGGGATGAGCCTGGCGGGTGTGCCGCTTTCTGGCCAGGCGGTGTCCGGCATGGAGACGACGTGAGCCTGGTCTGCGGCTTCCGTGTGGAACAGGAGAAGGCGTGCCCGGATACGCCGTGCTCGTGCGGGCAGGGGAGAGGGAGTGTCCCAAGCGGCGACACCGTAAGGGATCGAGTACCGATGCCGGGTGCGCTGGCGGACCGGCCCGTAGTAGTGGTGAGGGCCCTGTAATGGGGCTGGAGCGAAGGGGCCGGGTTGTCCGTGGCTGGTCTGTCCGATCAACCGGATGTTCTCCGGAAGGAGTCGCGTGGGCGAGCTGAAAGCAGCAGACAAGCCGTTTCAGATTTCGAAGCGGGCAGTCTGGGAGGCGTGGGAGAAGGTCAAGGCGAACAAGGGCGCGCCCGGTGTGGACGGACAGACGATCGAGCAGTTCGAGGCGGATCTGAAGAACAACCTGTACAAGATCTGGAATCGGATGTCCTCGGGGTCGTACTTCCCACCACCGGTGCGTGCGGTGGAGATCGAAAAGGCGCATGGGGGCGGCACGAGAATCCTTGGCGTGCCGGCCGTGTCGGATCGCGTCGCGTAGACGGTTGTGGCTATGGAGTTGGAGCGGAAGGTCGAACGGGTCTTCCACCCGGATTCCTATGGCTATCGGCCAGGGCGCTCCGCACTCGACGCCGTGGCTACCTGCCGGACACGGTGCTGGAAGACGGACTGGGTGATCGATCTGGACATCCGCAAGTTCTTCGACAGCGTGCCGTGGGACCTGGTTGTCAAGGCTGTCGAGGCGAACACCGACCTGCCGTGGGTGGTGCTGTATGTCAAACGGTGGTTGCATGCACCGCTGGCACTACCCGACGGGTCGTTGCAAGCCAGAGACCGGGGAACTCCACAGGGGTCCGCGGTCTCACCTGTGCTGGCGAATATGGTCCTGCACTATGCGTTCGACATCTGGATGGCCCGGCAGTTCCCCGGCGTCACCTTCGAACGCTATGTGGACGACGCGGTAGTGCACTGCGTCAGCCAGGCTCAGGCACGGCATGTGCTGGCGGCGCTGCAGGAACGGATGCGTGAGGTCGGCTTGGAACTGCATCCGGACAAGACCAGGATCGTGTACTGCAAGGACAGCAACCGGCGCGGCTCCTACGAGCACACCGCGTTCACGTTCCTCGGGTACACGTTCCGAGGTCGGGAAGTACGGCCCAAGACCGGCAAGCGGTTCACCGGGTTCAACCCGGCGATCAGCAGCGACGCCTTGAAGAGGATCAGTCGTCAGGTGCGGTCCTGGCGGCTGCATCGGCACACCCAGATCTCCGAAACGGACCTCGCAGCATGGGTCAACCCCAAGGTGCGAGGCTGGATGCAGTACTACGGCGCCTTCTACCGTTCAGCGCTGTATCCCCTCCTGACGCGTATCAACGCCTACGTGATGCGCTGGCTCCGCAAGAAGCACAAACGGCTGCGCGAACGAAAGAGAGCACAGGAAGCCTGGACCCGAGCCGTCACCACAAGGCCCCGGTTCTTCGCCCACTGGGCTTGGGTGAACACCGTTCCCGCGGTCTGGTGACCAGGGCAACAAGAGCCGTATAACGAGAGATCGTTACGTACGGTTCTGTGAGAGCCGGGGGCTGAAATGCCCCCGGCTACTCGACCCCATGCATACATTCTCCCAAACCCCTCCCGCCCCTCACCGCCCCGAACGCCAGCATCATTTTCAAATAGCGCACCCACGCCCTGGACCACCGAATGATGACCCGCGCGGACCCGCCGGCGGCAGACGGTCTGTAAGGCATAACCGCAAGCACCCCGAACCCGGACCACGCTTATCCGTTACAGCGGGCGCGCCAGCGCCCGCAAACCATCGGCCGAGCGTCGTCTGCCAGCCCCCCGTCCGAGTGCACCAGCGGTCTTGACACAACGGCCTGAAGCAACCCGGCGGCGGTGCGCTGCGGTGAGCACCGCAGCGCACCGCCGGGATGCCAGCGCCGTCGTGGCCACAACCGCAGATTCACTTGGACGAGGGGCTGACAAACGACGCTCGGCCGATAGTGGCGGGCGCTGGCGCGCCCGCTGCAACGAATAAGCGTGGTCCAGGTCCGCCGCTGCCCACCGTTATGCCTTGCAGACCGTCTGCCGCCGCCGGGTCCGCGCGGGTCGTCATTCGGTGGTCCAGGCGTGGGGGGCGTCACATGGTGCTGTCAGGGAGGCGGATCTCGGCGCGCATGCCCGGGGCGGGCGTCGGTCAGGCGGGCGGTGCCGCCGGGTCCGCGTGTGGGCGTCACATGGTGCTGTCGGGGAGGCGGGGGAGGCGGATCTCGGCGCGCACGCCCGGGCGGGCGTCGGTCAGGCGGGCGGTGCCGCCGTGGCGGCGTACCAGTTCGCGGACGATCGCCAGGCCCAGGCCGCTGCCGCCGGCGTCGCGGGCGCGGCCGTCGTCCAGGCGGGCGAAGCGGTCGAAGACGCGCTCGCGCAGCGGGGCGGGGATGCCCTCGCCGTCGTCGGTCACCGTCAGCAGGACCTCCGACTGGCCCTCGGGGACGGCCGCCACGACCACCTTCGTGCGGGCGTGGCGGACGCCGTTGTCGACGAGGTTGAGCACGACGCGCAGCAGGGCGTCCGGGTCGCCCTCCGTCCACAGGGGCTCGCCGGGGGCGACGGTGACGGTGTCGTACCGCTTGGCGACCGACGACAGCAGCGTGCGCAGCTCCACGGGCTCCAGGGCCGCGCGGCGCGGGTCGGAGGCGTCGGCGCGGGCCAGCAGGAGGAGGTCGTCGACGAGGCGGGTCAGGCGGTCCAGGTCGGCGATGACGTCGTCGGAGACCGCGGCCCAGTCGCCGAGCTTCTGGGCGACCTCGATCTGGATGCGGATCGAGGCCAGAGGGCTGCGCAGCTCGTGGGCGGCGTCGGCGATGAAGGTGCGCTGGCGGGCGCGGGAGACGGCCAGGCGGTCGAGCATGTGGTTGAGCGTGATCGCGAGGCGCTGGATCTCGTCGCTGGACGGCGGGACCGGCAGGCGCTCGTCGGTCGCGGCGCCCGTGATGCGCTCGGCGCCGCTGCGCAGGCGGTCGACGGGGGACAGGGCCGCGCCGACGACCCGCCAGGCGATCACGACCAGGACGAGGACCAGCGCGGGGTACGTCACCCACAGCGCGTTGTTGAGCAGCGCCAGGCTGCGGTGGTAGTCGCCGAGCGGCATGCCGACCAGGATGATCCGGCCGTCGGGGACCTGGTGGGCGGTGACCCGCAGGGTGTCGGGCTGCAGGGCCCGGTCGCCGGGGACCTCGATGCGTTCACCGCGCAGGGCACGGTCGACCTCGTCGCCGCGCAGGAGGGGTACCAGCAGATCGGCACCCTGGTCGCCGGCGATGACGCTTCGCTGCTTGGCGTCCAGGATCTGCACGATCTGGTTGGAGGGCGCCGGCAGCGGCTCGGGCAGGCTGCCCTCGGCGAGCAGCGACGAGATCTCCGTCACGGTGCTGTCGGCGGCGCGGTCGAGGGCGCCGCGGAAGCTGTACGTCATCGCGGTCGCCATGGCCACGCCGGCGATGGTGAGGCCGACGATGAGGCCGCTGGTGCCGAGCAGGACGAGGCGGCCGCGCAGCGAGAGTGACGCCCACCACTTCATGTGCGCAGCCGGTATCCGGCGCCGCGGACGGTCTCGAGCAGGTCGCGGCCCAGCTTGCGGCGCAGGTAGCCGACGTAGACCTCGACGGCGTTGGGCGCGGTGTCGACGCTGGCGTCCCACACGTGGTCGAGCAGCTCGGTCTTGGACACCACCTGGCCGGGGCGCCGCATGAGGTACTCCAGCAGCGCATATTCCCGGGCGGTCAGCACGATCTCGTCGCCGGCGCTGGTGACCCGCCGGCGGGCCGGGTCCAGGGTCAGCTCGCCGACCGTGAGCACGCTGGGCCGCTCCGGCGCGCCGCGGCGCAGCAGGGCGCGCAGCCGGGCGACCAGCACGACGTACGAGAACGGCTTGGTCAGGTAGTCGTCGGCGCCGCAGTCGAGCCCGTCGGCCTGGTCGTACTCGCCGTCCTTGGCCGAGAGCATGAGCACCGGCACCCAGTTCTTCTCGGCGCGCAGCGTCTGCACCACGCGGTACCCGGACAATCCGGGCAGCATGATGTCCAGGATCACGGCGTCGTAGCCGCCGTGGCGGGCCATCTCCAGGCCGTTCGGGCCGTCGCCGGCCACGTCGACCGCGAACCCCTCGGCCTGCAACCCGCGCTGCAGCGCGTTCGCCATCCGCATCTCGTCCTCAACCACCAGCAGCCGCACGCCGTACAGCGTGGCACGCTGGGCTGTGCCGCGGCACAGGCAGTCTCAGCGATGTCACAGCAGGCCCCGAGCAACATGGTCGGCAGGAGGTGTACCCAATGTCCAACTTCACGTCACGACCCGTCCTTCGGTGGGCGGTGCCCGCGGCAGCTGCGGTCGCTGTGGTCGGTGCTGGCGTGGCAGCGAAGACCCTCGCCGTCGCCGCCGAACCCGACCTGCCGCCGCGCACCGCCGCACAGCTGCTGGTCGATCTGCAGACCGCCCGTCTCGACGGGCTGTCCGGCACGGTGGTCGAGCACGCCGATCTCGGCCTGCCGGCGATCCCGCTGCTGACCGGCGACCAGAGCGCCAAGCTCACGTCGCTGGTGTCCGGCAAGCACACCCTGCGCGTGTGGTACTCGGGCCCCGACAAGGCCCGCGTCTCGCTGCTCGGCACGCAGGGCCAGAGCGACGTCATCCACAACGGCACCGACACCTGGCTCTGGGACAGCCAGGCGAAGGAGGCCCAGCACTTCAAGGGCGACGCCGGTGCTGAGCACCCCGGCGTCAACCCGTCCCCGTCCGACCTGCCGAAGTCGCCGCAGGAGGCCGCCGACCTGGCGCTGAAGGCGATCGACCCGACCACGCAGGTCACGACGGGCAACTCGGCGAAGATCGCCGGCCGCAACGCCTACGAGCTCGTGCTGCGCCCGCGCGACACGTCCTCGCTGGTCGGTGAGGTCCGCCTGGCGATCGACGCGCAGGAGAAGGTGCCGCTGCGGGTGCAGGTCCTGCCCCGCGGCACGTCGAACGCGGCGTTCGAGGTCGGCTTCACCTCGGTGAGCTTCGCCCGCCCGGACGACGCCGAGTTCACGTTCAACCCGCCGGCGGGGACCAAGGTCACCGAGGGGGACCCGGCGAAGCTCGCCCAGGAGCAGCAGGGCAAGGCGCAGCAGCACGACGGCAACGCCGCCGACAAGCCCAAGACGGCCGTCATCGGTACCGGGTGGACGTCGGTCTTCGTCATCCGCAACTCGGGTGCCGGCTCCGGCGCCAACTCGGACGAGGCGAAGAAGGCGCAGGACGCGATCGGTCAGCTGCCGGCCGGCAACGGCGGGCGCACGTTCAACAGCAAGCTGGTGAGCGTCCTGTTCACCGACGACGGCCGGGTGCTCATCGGCTCGGTCACGCCGGAGAAGCTCGCCCAGGTGGCCGCGGACCCGGCCGCCGCACTCAAGTAACGCGCTAGGACCTGGACGGGACCGTGGCCACGCCACGGTCCCGTTCCTTGTCCTTCTCCTTCTGCACCCGGCGGTGCTCGGCGGCCCGGGCGAGGGTGGCGACGGAGTACATGTCGCGGGCCCGGCGCAGCAGCGCCTCCTCGTCCGCGGTGTCCTGGCGCACCGAGAAGCCGACGGTGCTGTACGCGAGCACCGACAGCAGCACGCAGGCGAGCACACAGACCGGCGTGAGCATCGCGAACAGCGACACCCCCGGCACCGGCGCGGCGATCGCGACCCCCGCGGCCGGCTCGACCCGGACCGCCGCCATCACCGTGTAGTGCGTACAGCACACCGCGACCGCCATGATCACCGACGCGCACAGCATCGCCGCGTTGCCGCGCACCACGCACGCGCACCACAGCGTCACCGCCGAGCCGATGATCGCCGCACAGGCCGCCGCCAGCAGCGTCCGGGAGTCGTACGCGATCGTGCCCGCCGCCCGCATCGACAGCGGCCCCGTGGCGTACACCGCGGTCACCCCGATCCCGGTCAGCACCCCCGCCGGGAGGATCTTCCAGGTGCTCGGCCGCCCGAAGCCCACGATGTACAGCCCAAGGCAGTAGACGACGACGGCGATGCCGAACCCGAGGGCGGTCGTGAGAATGTCGTACCGCACCACGGTCCGCGGCACGTCGACGCCCAGCATCGCCATGAAGTGCGCCACCCACGTGCCGGCCCCGCCGATGCCCAGCGCGGACACTGTCAGCCAGCGGGCCCGGCTGCCGCCGGTGGACGCCCGCGACCGGCTGGTCAGGAACGTGCCCAGCAGGCACCCGAGCAGGGACAGGGCGAACGCCAGCGCCGGCGTGATCCAGCCATAGGCGAATTGCTCAACCGCGGTCACAGGGTTCGATTCAGCCAGGCCGCGCGCCCCGCCGGTCGGACAGCGTGTGCGGGTTTGTCCGCTGCGCCCCCGGGTAGCCGATCCGCATGGCAACCGAATCCGACGAGTACGTCGCCAGGCACTCCACCATCGGCTCCGGCGCCGCCGGCCGAGCCACCGACGGCGAGACCGACGAGGCCCTGGAGGCCGAGCGCGCATCCGAGTGGGCACCCCCCGGCGAGACCCCGCCGGAGGCCGCGACAACCCCGCCCGACATGACCCAGATGCCCGACCCCGACGGCTCCCGCCACGCGATCTAGTGCCCGGCGTTGATCGCCCGCTGCTGATCCGGATCGATCCCGAGGTCGTCCGGCGCCCGCGGCGGATCGGTCTCGGCCAGCTCCACCCGGTCCTCCGGCCGGACCCGCTCCGGCAGCTCACCGAACCGGGCGTGACGCAGGAACGCGAGCTCCGTGTCGGTGAAGGGCTCCTCGGCCATGCTCGGATAGTGCACCCGCCGCACCGCCTCCGGCAAGAATGTCGGGATGAGCAGCGCGCCGCAGGTCGGCCGGGGCCAGGTCCTGGCGTACCGAACCATCGCCAACGGCCTGCGTGAGCGCCTGGACGGCGCCCCCGACCCGCTCGCCGTCCTCGACCTCGGCGTACCCAACGTCCCCGCCGGCACCGCGCGCCAGGCCCTCGCGGCCCGCTGCACCGACCCGCTCGGCGGCGCGCTGGCCCTGGCCTGGACCACCCGCGGCGCCCCGCACCTGCACCGCCCGGCCGACCTGCCCGCGCTGGCCGCCGCCCTGTGGCCGCTCGACGACGCCGACGCCGCCGCCCGCTTCGCCACCGGCCAGCTCACGCCGGCCGCCGGCGCCCTCGGCATCGAGGCGTTCCGCGTCACTGCCGCCGCCCTGCAGTCGGTCGTGCGGGCCCCGACGGCGAAGGGCGAGGTCAGCCGCGCGGTGAGCGACCGGGTCCCGCCCGAGCTGACGTACGACTGCCGCCCCTGCGCCGCCCGCCACATCTCCGGCGGCCTGTTCCAGCAGGCGGCCCTGGCCGGCGGCGTGGCGCTGGACGAGGACGCCGCGAAGACCGTCCTGATCCCCGCCACCCCGAGACCGCCGATCCCGTCATCCTCGTCCGGTACGTCACGACTCGTCCGCACCTACCTCCACCTCCTCGGCCCGGCCACCATCGGCGACGTGGCCAAGTACCTGGGCACCACGGCCGGCTCGCTGAAGCCCGCCTGGCCGTCCGACCTGGCGGAGGTCTCGGTGGACGGCCGCCGGGCGTGGCTTCCCGCCGACGACCTCGACGCGTTACGGTCGGCCCGGCCGATCCGCGGCGTGCGCCTGCTGCCACCGTCCGACCCGTTCCTGCAGGCTCGGGACCGCGCGGTCCTCGTCCCGGACAAGTCCCAGTCGAAAGAGGTCTGGCGCATCCTGGGCAACCCGGGCGTGGTACTGCTGGACGGCGAGATCGCCGGCACCTGGCGCGCCCGGGTGGCCCGCAAGCGCCTGGAACTCACGGTCACGCCTTGGCTGCCGCTGTCCGCCGAGACCCGCCGCGACCTGGAGTCGGAGGCCCAGACGGTCGCCGCGGCCCGTTCCCTCCTATCGGCGGACGTACTCGGCCTGTCTTGACACTGCCGCCCGTCGACTTCAGCCGCCGCCGGCGGTCTCTCCCGGACGAGCTCATCCTCGCGCGCCGCCCTTCTCGTGCGTCGCGCCTTTCGTGCGCCCGTCTTCACCGTGAGGGCGGTCGGCGTCACTCCCGTGCATGCCGCCTCGGTGTGGTGTCTGCGGTGTGGTGCCGCCCGTGCCGTGTCGCCTGCGGTGTGGTGCCGCCCGTGCCGTGTCGCCTGCGGTGTGGTGCCGCCCGTGCCGTGTCGCCTGCGGTGTGGTGCCGCCCGTGCCGTGTCGCCTGCGGTGTGGTGCCGCCCGTGCCGTGTCGCCTGCGGTGTGGTGCCGCCCGTGCCGTGTCGCCTGCGGTGTGGTGCCGCCCGTGCCGTGTCGCCTGCGGTGTGGTGCCGCCCGTGCCGTGTCGCCTGCGGTGTGGTGCCGCCCGTGCCGTGTCGCCTGCGGTGCGGTGCCACCCGTGCCGTGTCGCCTGCGGTGCGGTGCCACCCGGGCCGTATCGCCCGTGCGGTGTCGCCTGCGGTGCGGTGCCACCCGTGCCGTGTCGCCTGCGGTGCGGTGGCGGTTGTGGTGCGATCCCGCCCTCCGCGAGGTGCGGTGCCGCCGCTTCTGCAGCGCGGTCGTCGTTGCGCGCGCGTGATCTCCGGCGCCGATCGCCTCCGAACCCCGGGCGCTAGGCTCGGAACGCATGAGGCTAGATCCGGTCGGCCGCCTGCTCAAGCTGCCCCCCGCGCTCACCGCCCGGGTCAGGGTGACGCGCACCATTCCGGTCCGGATGCGCGACGGCGCCATCCTCCGCGCCGACCACTACGCCCCCGCTCTGGACGCCGACCTCCCCACCGTGCTGGTCCGCACCCCGTACGGCCGGGGCGCCCCCGCAAGCGTCCTCTGCCGCGCGGTGGCCCAGCGCGGTTTCAACGTCCTCATGCAGTCCTGCCGCGGCACCGGCGACTCCGGCGGCACCTTCGAGCCCCTCCTCCAGGAACGCGAGGACGGCCTCGACACCCTCGACTGGCTTCGCTGTCAACCCTGGTACGACGGGCGCCTCCTCACCTACGGCCCCAGCTACGTCGGCTTCGTCCAGTGGGCCCTGGCCGCCGAGGCCGGCGACGAGCTCAAGGCCATGGCCACCATCGTCACCGCCTCCGACTTCGGCCCACCCACCTACGCCGGAGGCGCCTTCTCCCTGGACAGCGTCCTGACGTGGTCCGCCCTGCTCGAGGCCCAGCGCGGCCCACGCCTGAACAACGCCGTGGAGTTGTTGCGCGGCCAACCCCGCCTGCAGCGCGGCCTGGCCAGAGTCCCGATGGCCGAGGCCGACCGTGTCACGGTCGGCAACGAAATCGAGTTCTTCCAGCGCTGGCTAGCCGAGGCCGACCCCACGTCCCCGTACTGGACCCAGCGCGGCCACACCCACCGCCTGCCGAAGGTCACCGCTCCGGTCCTGATGATAGGCGGCTGGTACGACATTTTTCTCCCGTGGCAACTGGCCGACTACATGGCGTTACGGGCCGCGGGCCAGCAGCCGTACCTGACGATCGGCCCCTGGAACCACGGCAGCGCCGGCCTGTTCCAGCAGTCGGCCGCCGAGGCCGTGGCCTGGTTCCGCGCCCACACGGGCGGCCCGGAGACCATCCGCGACCACCCGGTCCGAGTCCACGTCGGCGGCGCCAACGGCTGGCTGGAGCTCCCCGACTGGCCGCCGACCAAGAGCCACCCCCAGCAGTGGTACCTCCACCCTTCCAACCACCTGACCCAGTCAGAGCCCTCGGCGAACGAACCTTTGCCTTTGGACTCCTTCGTCTACAACCCGAAGGACCCAACCCCGGCCGTAGGCGGCCCCCGCCTGGTCGGCAAGATCGCCGGCCGCCGCGACAACCGCCCCCTGGAGTCCCGCCCGGACGTCCTGACGTTCACCTCGGCACCGCTGACCGAGCCGCTGGACGTGGTCGGCCCGGTCCACGCCGACATCTACGTCCGCGCGACAACCCCGTCCCGAAACGGCACCCCGTCGCCGTACTTCGACGTCTTCGTCCGCCTGTGCGAGGTGGACGAGCAGGGCCGCTCCTGGAACGTCTGCGACGGCCTGGCGCGCGCCGACGAGAACCACGACCCGTCGATCCCGGTCCGCGTGGAACTCTGGCCTACGGCCCACCGCTTCCCGCCCGGCCACCGAATCCGCGTCCAGATCAGCGGCGGCGCCCACCCGAGGTTCTCTCGCAACCCGGGCACGGGCGCCCCATTCGGCCACGAGCTGGAACTCCGCCCGGTACGCCAGGAGATCCTCGCCCCGTCCTCCATCACCCTGCCCGTGGCCCCCTGACACTGCCACGGGTCTGAACACTGCCACGCTGACAGTGTCACGAACGCCGCCGCGCATGCGTGGGTTCCCCCGCACCAGCAGCGTTCGCTCTCGAACCATCTCCGCCAAGCGCCCTTCGCGTGGGTCGGATTCGCCGCCGTCCTTGTTCTCGACGCTGTCACCATGACTGTGTCATATAACGCTGTCATATATCAGTGTTACGTGACAGTGTCGACGACGGAGAGCGCTGGGTGCAGCTCTCGGGCCGTCGGCGCGTATTGGCGGGCGCCACGGGTCAGTCGTTGATGCCGAATCTGCACGCATGCCGGCTCCGGCTCGAAACGCACGCCCGTCTCCCGCTCTGAACGCACGCCTGTGCTCCGAACGCCCGTCTGTCTCCTGCTCTGGATGCATGCTGCTTGCGGTCCTGGACGCATGCCGCCGCAGCTCAGGAGGCATGTCGCCTGTGGCTTAGGACCAATGCCAGGTGCGCTGGGCCGGACGAAGCGCTGCCGCGGGCTGTCAAGCGCTGCAGATGTCGCCCGTCATGAGACGTGCTTCCGTTCGGGCGAACCGCGGTGGTGTCGGCTTGGCGGCCAGCGAGTGGTGGCCGAGGCCCGGGGGCGCCGCCGTCGTGACACTGTCATCATGACACTGTCAGGTTCTGAACGTTGACAGTGTCATGGTGACAGTGTCAGGATCGGAGTCATGGCCGCTACCGAATGGACGCTCGAGGAGTTGATCGGCATGGTCGCCGCCGTGCTCGATGGCACCGGGTACGAGGGCGCGCCGAACGGGCGGGTGCAGGATCTGCCCGATGTGCGAGCCGTCCGATGGTACACAAGCATAGGGCTCCTCGACCGGCCGCGTGCGCGCGGGCGGGCCCGCATCTACGGGCCTCGGCACTACCTGCAGTTGGTCGCGATCAAGCGGCGGCAGGCGCAGGGGTTCAAGATTGCCGAGATCCAGGCCGAGCTGGCCAATGCGCCCGATGACGTGCTGTTGCGGATCGCGAAGCTGCCGCCAGGTGTGGCGTTTCGGGTGGACCCTACGCCTGCCGAGCGGCTCTCGGCGATCATGCATCCCGATAGTCCGCCGCCGCGGCGGTTCTGGGCCATGCCGCCGAGTGAGTTCATGCCGGCCGTAGCGCACGAGCCGAGCCAGGACGAGCGGAGCCAGGACGAGCGGAGCCAGGACGAGCGGAGCCGGGACGAGCCGAGCCGGGACGAGCGCGGCCAAGACGAAGACGAACGCCGGGATCAGGGCAAAGGGCGGGACGAGGCCGAGGGGCATGGCGAAGCCGTGCGAGATCGGCGCAATCACGGAGATCAAAGCGCCGGGCAGGAAGCTCGAGATGCGCTGATCACGGGGGTGCCGCTCGGTGGGGGAGTCGTGCTCCTGCTGCCGACGACGCCGACGGGCGACGATGTTGCGCGCATTCGGGAAACGACCCGCGAACTGATGGGGCTGCTCGCCAGTCGTGGGCTTGTCACGGCAACGGACGATGTGAGCCGGCCCGACAACAAGACCGGGTTCGACAACAAGACCGAGAACGAGACCGGGGCCGATGACGAGAACGAGCCCAAAGAAAACGAGCCCAAAGAACAGGTCGGAATAGGGACCAGGGCCGAAGACGAAGGGCAGAAAGAACGCGACGGGGGCGGGCGGAAGAGGCGAGACAAGGCGCGGTTGCAAGACGAGATCAAGGACTCCACGAACGCCGGGGCTAGCAGGACGAAGAGGAGAGGGAGCGCCGTATGAGACTCGCGACGATGACCGAGGACGAGGCGCGGCGGGTGGCCGTGGCCGATGGCGACGCCGGGCTCGGGGCGTTGCGTACCGAGCGCGGGAACCTGCCGCTCGACCGGCTCGAGGTGCGGGCCTCGATCACCGGGCTGGTCGCCCGCACGGACCTGACGCAGGAGTTCGTCAACGTCCACCGCGAGCCGCTCGAAGCAACCTACATCTTCCCGCTGCCCGACCGCGCGGCCGTGGTGCGCATGGCGATGACGGCCGACGGGCGGGTCGTGGAGGCGGAGCTGCAGGAGCGCGGCGCGGCCCGCGAGGCCTACGACACCGCGATCGCCGCCGGGCAGCGGGCCTCCATCGCCGAGGAGGAGCGGCCCGACGTGTTCACCATGCGGGTCGGCAACATCCTGCCCGGGGAGCGCGTCAGCGTGCGGCTTTCACTGGTGGGGCCGCTCGCCTTCGAGGACGGCGAGGCGACGTACCGCTTCCCGCTCGTCGTCGCCCCGCGGTACATCCCGGGAAGCAGCCTCCCTGGTGACAGTGTCGGCGACGGGTTCGCGCCGGACACCGACGCCGTCCCGGACGCCTCGCGGATCAGCCCGCCGGTGCTGCTGCCCGGCTTCCCCAACCCGCTGCGCCTGTCGATCGACGTCGACATCGACGCGGCCGGGCTGCCCCTCGGCGACGTGCGGTCCAGCCTGCACGCCGTTTCCCAAACCGCAAACCATGTTTCGGTACACCCGGGGGACCGCGCCAACCGCGACTTCGTCCTGCGGCTCGCCTACGGGCCGGGCAACCAGAGCCTGGCGCTCGCGCCCGACGAGGAGGGCGACGAGGGCACGTACCGGCTGACGGTCCTCCCGCCGGAGGCCGACGCGCCGCCGCGGCCCAAGGATGTGGTACTGCTGCTGGACCGCTCCGGCAGCATGGGCGGCTGGAAGATGGTCGCCGCGCGGCGGGCCGCGGCCCGGATCGTCGACACGCTGGGGGCGCAGGACCGGTTCGCCGTGCTGTCGTTCGACGACCGGGTCGAGACGCCGGAGTCGCTGGGATCGGGGCTTTCCAGCGGTACCGACCGGAACCGCTATCGCGCCGTCGAACACCTCGCGCGGGTGGACGCGCGCGGCGGCACCGAGCTGCTGCAGCCGCTGCTCGACGGGCTGCGTGTGCTCGGCGAGGACGCCGGGCGCGACCGCGTGCTGGTGCTCGTGACCGACGGGCAGGTCGGCAACGAGGACCAGATCCTGCGTACCGTGTCGACCGGCCTGCGCGGCGTGCGCGTGCACACTGTCGGCATCGACCGGTCCGTCAACGCCGGCTTCCTCGGCCGCCTCGCGATCGCCGGCGGCGGCCGGTGCGAGCTCGTCGAGAGCGAGGACCGCCTCGACGAGGCGATGGACCACATCCACCGGCGCATCGGCGCGCCCGTCGTCAGCGGCGTGACCATCGCCGCCGAGGGCCTTGACCTGCTCGACGACACCCGCACCCCGGCGCGGCTGCCGGACGTGTTCCCGGGCGTGCCGTTCGTGGTCACCGGGCGGTACCGCGGCCCGGTCGCCGGCGCCCTCACCGTCTCCGGCACGACCCGCGACGGCCGCGCGTGGACGGCTACCGTACCGGCGCAGCGCCACGACTCGACCGCGCTGACCGCCGTGTGGGCGCGGGCGCTGCTGCGCGACCTCGAGGACCGGTACGCCGCCGGCAGCACCCCGCTCGAGACCCGCATCACCGGCACGTCGCTGCGCTTCGGCGTGCTGTGCCGCTTCACGGCGTTCGTCGCGGTCGACACCCGCGTGGTGACCGACGGCGGCGAGCCGCGGAAGGTCACGCAGCCGGTCGAGACGCCCGACGGCTGGGAGCTGCCGAAGGCGGTGCCGTCGTTCCTGCGTCCGGTCGCCGCCTCGTACGGCATGCCGACCACGCTCGGCGGCGGAGTCTTCCCGCCGCCGGCCCCGGCCGCGGCCCCGCCGATGGCGATGCCGGCCCCCGGCGCGCCGCCGGCGCCCCCGCCGATGTCGGTTCCCGCGCCCGCCGCCCGCCCGTTCCCGGTCGGCGGCGCCGTCCAGCGCAAGCGCGCCGGCCGGGGCTCGTCGCGCCCGTTCGCGGCGCCGGCGAGCGTGGCGGCCGAGCGGCCGGAGAAGGAGGCCGTCGACGTGCGGGAGCTCGCGGCCCAGGAGGCGGCCCGGCTGCGCGCGGCCGAGTCGCGCCCCGAGTACGAGCGGCGGGAGCTGCTGGAGGACCTCGGTTCGCGCCTGGCCGCCCTGGGCGTGCCGGCGCTGCACGAGCTGACCGAGGCGCTGACCCCGCGGTCAATGTCCGCACGCCCGTTCGTCGAACTCTGGCAGTACGTCCTGGAGGCCCTCGACCGCGCCGCCGCCACCAGCCCGAAGCCGTCCCGCGTCGCCTTCTGGAAGCGCTGAGCGCAACACGACCCGGCCGGCGCGGACCGGCCGGGTCGTGCCGGCGATCCCGTTCCGCCGTCGCCCCGGCATCGCGCCGATGCGCAAATATGCCGAAATTGGCGAAAAGTGGGCGCCACGCGCGAGGACGGACGGGGCGAAGCGCGACCCGACCGGCGCGACGCGAGTGCCCGGCCGGTGCGACGTTAGAGCGCAGCGACCCCGATCCGCGAGCAGCGTGGGCACGGCGCGCGCCGCCGACCAGCCACTTGGGCACGCGATGGACGAGACGAGCGGAAGCGGCGCCGAACCGAGCCCGGCCCGCCCCCGATCAGACCGTCGGCCAGACCTCGGCCAGGAGCTGACGAGTGTCGGCCAGCAGCTGCGGCAACACCTTCGTCCGCCCCACCACCGGCATGAAGTTGGTGTCCCCGCCCCACCGCGGCACGATGTGCTGATGTAGGTGCGCCGCGATCCCGGCCCCCGCGACGGAGCCCTGGTTCATCCCGAGGTTGAACCCGTGCGCCCCGCTCACCTTCCGCACGGCCCGCATCGCCGTCTGCGTGAACGACGCCACCTCCGCCGTCTCCGCCAGGGTCAGGTCGGTGTAGTCGGCGATGTGGCGATAGGGGACGACCATGAGGTGGCCGGGGTTGTACGGGTACAGGTTCAGGATCGCGTAGACCACCGAACCGCGGGCCACCACCAGGCTCTCCTCCGCCGGCACACCGGGCGCCCGGCAGAACGGGCACCCGGCCGGCTGGTCGTGGTCCTCGGCCCGGTTCTCACCCTTGATGTACGCCATCCGGTGCGGCGTCCACAGCCGGTCCAGGTCGTCCGGCTCCCCGGGGCTCGTCACTCGGGCGACCCCTCGGCAACGGCGGCCGACGGGCCCTCGTTGACGCGCGACTGGACGACCGCCACCACGTGCGCGAGGGCCTCGACGATCGGGACGCCGTTGCGCTGCGAGCCGTCGCGGTAGCGGAAGGAGACCGTCCCGGCGGTCACGTCGTCGTCGCCGGCGATGACCATGAACGGGATCTTCTGCTGCTGCGCGTTGCGGATCTTCTTCTGCATGCGCTCGTCGGAGTGGTCGACCTCGACCCGGATGCCCTGGGCGCGCAGCTGCTCGGCGAAGGAGTCCAGGTAGTCGGCGTGGTCGGCGCGGATCGGGATGCCGACGACCTGCACCGGGGCGAGCCAGGCCGGGAAGGCGCCGGCGTAGTGCTCGGTGAGCACGCCGAAGAAGCGCTCGATCGAGCCGAACAGCGCCCGGTGGATCATGACGGGGCGCTGGCGGGAGCCGTCGGCCGCCTGGTACTCCAGCTCGAAGCGCTCCGGCAGGTTGAAGTCCAGCTGGATCGTCGACATCTGCCAGGTCCGGCCGATCGCGTCCTTCGCCTGCACCGAGATCTTCGGGCCGTAGAACGCGGCGCCGCCCGGGTCGGGCACGAGCTCGAGGCCGGACTCGGTGGCGACCCGGCGCAGCGTCTCGGTGGCGACGTCCCAGACGTCGTCGGAGCCGACGTACTTGTCCGGGTTCTTCGTGGACAGCTCGAGGTAGAAGTCGGTCAGGCCGTAGTCCTTGAGCAGGTCGAGCACGAACTGCAGCAGCGAGGCGAGCTCGGACTCGACCTGCTCCGGGGTGCAGAAGATGTGCGCGTCGTCCTGCGTCATGCCGCGCACCCGCGTGAGGCCGTGGATCACGCCCGACTTCTCGTAGCGGTACACGGTGCCGAACTCGAACATCCGCAGCGGCAGCTCGCGGTAGGAGCGCCCGCGCGAGCGGAAGATCAGGTCGTGCATCGGGCAGTTCATCGGCTTGAGGTAGTAGTTCGCGCCCTCGACCTCCATGGGCGGGAACATGCCGTCGGCGTACCAGTCCAGGTGGCCCGAGACCTCGTACAGGTTGCCCTTCGTGATGTGCGGGGTGTTCACGAAGGCGTAGCCGGCCTCCTCGTGGCGGCGGCGGGAGTAGTTCTCCATCTCCCGGCGGATGATGCCGCCCTTCGGGTGGAACACCGGCAGGCCCGAGCCGAGCTCGTCGGGGAAGCTGAAGAGGTCCAGGTCGACGCCGAGCTTGCGGTGGTCGCGGCGCGCGGCCTCCTCAAGCAGTCGCTGGTACTCCTTGAGCGCATCCCGCGTCGGCCAGGCCGTCCCGTAGACCCGCTGCAGCTGGGGGTTCTTCTCGGAGCCGCGCCAGTAGGCGGCCGCGGTCCGGGTCAGCTTGAACGCCTGGATGAGCCGCGTGGTCGGCAGGTGCGGGCCGCGGCACAGATCGGACCAGCAGACCTTGTCGGTCTGGGCGTCGAGGTTGTCGTAGATCGTCAGCTCGCCGCCGCCGACCTCCATGACCTCCGAGGTGTCCAATTTCTCGCCACTGTCGGACTTGACGTCGACGAGCTCGAGCTTGAACGGCTCGTCGGCCAGCTCCACCTTGGCCTGCTCCACCGAGTCGAAGCGCCGGCGGCGGAACCGCTGGCCCGACTTGATGATCTCCTGCATGCGCTTCTCGAGCTTGTCGAGGTCGTCGGGGTGGAACGGCTTGCCGACGCCGAAGTCGTAGTAGAAGCCGTTCTCGATCGGCGGGCCGATGCCCAGCTTCGCCTCGGGGAAGAGGTCCTGGACGGCCTGGGCGAGCACGTGCGCGGTCGAGTGGCGCAGCACGTTGAGCCCGTCGGGGCTGGACAGGTCGACGGCCTCGACCTCGGTGTCGGCCTCCGGGGTCCAGTCGAGGTCGCGCAGCCGGCCGTCAGCCTCGCGGACCACCACGATCGCCTTCGGCCCATTGGCCGGCAGCCCCGCGGCGGCGACGGCGGCCGCCGCCGTCGTGCCCGCCGTGACCACGATGCGCGGTGGGGCTTCGGTATTCGAGCGCACTGCGGACACGGGCTGCTCCAAGCTTCGCTGGGTCGCTGACACCTGCGATGCTATCGACCCACTCAGCGCAACGCCGCGAACACCCCGCCCGCGACGAGCGCGCCGACCACGGTGCCGACCACGACCTGCGGCCAGGTGTGGTCCTTCAGCTCCACCCGCGACCAGCCGACGGCGGCGACCACCGGGAGCGCGGCGAGCAGCACCGGGCCGTACACCAGGGAAAGAATGATCACCGATCCCGCGGCGACGGCGGCGTGCACCGACATCTTCCACCAGTGGTTGACGGCCGCCGCCACGACGAGCCCGACGCCGCCGGCCACCACCGCGGCCATCAGCTCCCGGTGGGCGTGGGCGAGCAGCAGCACCACGATGCCGGCGGCGACCGAGCCGAGCCCGACCATCAGCGGGACGAGCCGCTGCCGCCGGTCGCCGATGTGGTGATCGGTGATCCGGCCGGTCCGCACGCCGCGCAGGATGTAGAGGTACGGCAGGACGCTCTCGAACAGCGCGGCGAGCGCCCCCATCGCCAGGCCCCGGGCCAGGCCGGGCTCGCTGTGCACGCCGAGCAGCACCAGCAGCACGGACACGAGCACGGCCGGCGCGAACGCCTCCGTCAGCCACCTGGCGAGCCGCTGCCTGATCACGGCAGGGACCTTATCTAGATTTGGCGCATGGCGTACGACGAGGGGCTGGCCGGGCGGATCGCCGCGCGCCTGTCCGGCACCGAGACCAAGCGGATGTTCGGCGGCCTGGTGTTCCTGCGCGACGGCTCGATCGTCGCCGGCGTCTACGGCCCGGACCTGCTCGTCCGGGTGGCGGACCCGGCCGCCGAGACGGCCCGCCCGGGCGTGCGCCCCTTCGAGATGGGCGGCCGGCCCACCAGGGGCTTCGTGCTCGTGGACGGCGACGGCCTCGACGACGAGACCCTCGAGGCGTGGCTCACCCGACGCTGACCGGCATCGCGGTGAAGCCCTTGAGCGAGAGGCTGTCGCGGCGCTGCGGCTCGCCGGCGAGCTCGATGCCGGGGAAGCGGCGCGCCAGGGCCGCCAGCGCCACCTGCGCCTCGAGCCGGGCCAGCGGGGCGCCGAGGCAGTAGTGGATGCCGCCGCCGAAGGACAGCGGGCCGTTGTCGTCGCGGGTCAGGCGCAGCTCGTCCGGGTCGGCGAAGCGCTCGGGGTCGCGGTTGCCGGCGCCGAGGTACGCCACGATCCGCTCCCCGGCCTCGACGGTGACCCCGCCGACCTCGACCGGCTCGGTCACCACCCGGGCGCTGAGCTGGACGGGGCTGTCGAAGCGCAGCAGCTCCTCGACCGCCGCCTCCGGCGCCTGCGGCACGAGCGCGAGCTGCCCGGGGTGGGCCAGCAGGGCGGCGAGCCCGTTGGCCAGCAGGTTGGTGGTCGTCTCGAACCCGGCGGCGAACAGCAGCGAGGCGTTGCTGAGCACCTCCTCGTCGGTGAGCCGGTCATCGGCCGCCTGGGCCTGGGTCAGCGCGGTGAGCAGGTCGTCGGCCGGGTCCTGGCGCCGCTCCTGCAGCAGGCCGGCCAGGTAGTCGCGGATCGCGGCGGCGGCCGGGTCGGCCCGCTCGAGCACCTCCGGGGTGATCCGCTCCAGGATCTGGGTCCAGTCGCGCACCAGGGTCTGGAACTGGGCGCGGTCCGCGGCGGGGACGCCGAGCAGCTCGCCGATGACGGCCACCGGCAGCGGGAACGCGAACGCGGCCACGAAGTCGGCCGTCCCGCCCGCGGTCGCGGCCAGGTCGTCGAGCAGGCCGTCGACCATGCGCTCGACGGCCGGGCGCAGGCCCTGCACGCGGCGGGCCGTGAACGCGGAGCTGACCAGGCGGCGCAGGCGGGTGTGGTCGGGCGGGTTGAGCACGAGCATGCTGGTGTACATCAGGCGCAGCGCCGGATGCTCGCGCCAGTCGGGGAACCCGAGGAAGGCCAGCATGTCCGGCGGCATGTGGGCGAGCCGGCCGTCGCGCACCACGGTCTGGCAGTCGGCGTAGCCGGTCACCACCAGGGCGTCGTCGGCGGCCCGCACGATCGGGGAGATCTCCCGCAGCCGGGCGTAGCGCGGATACGGGTCCCGCCGCCCGGTCATCGTGGTCAGCTCGTCGAGCAGTCGCAGTACCTCGTCGTCCCGCACGATCTCGGCCACGCATCCACCATAGCCACTGGCTACCGGAAGCGGCCGATCCGTTCGAACGTCGGGTCGAAGTGCCGCTCCACGCGAGCGCGGCCGTCCTTCCACCAGCCGGCGGCCTCGGCGAGGTCGTCGGCGGCCGGCGAGTCGGCGTCGACGTAGTAGTGCAGGGTCCGCGTGCCGCCGCTGGTCTCGTGGGCGACCAGCACGCCGTCGTCGCCGAGCGCGGTGGCCAGGGCGGTGTCCTCGAACTCCCGCAGGGCCCCGAGGCTCTCGGCCTCCGGCAGCCCGACGGCGTTGGCGTGCACGTACGGCAGCGTGATCGCGACGTGCGTGTCGAAGCGCGGCCAGCGCACCGGGCGCAGCGGCCGCTGGACGGTGGCGATGACCGGGCGGCCGTCGGGCAGGTCGGCGCTGAGCAGGACCCACTGCGGGGTGCGGTACTCCTCGCGCAGCTCGTCGACGGCCGCGATGAGCTCCTCCGGGTCGGTCGACCCGGCCGGCTCCTCGGTCTCCCAGGCGATGCCGCCGATCCACTCCTCGACGCCGTCCTCGCCGAGCAGCCAGTCCAGGCTCAGGTACGTGACCTGGCGGCGGACGCTCTCGCCGAACATGTGGAACGCGGGGTGAAAGACGAACACGTCGATCTCGGGCGCCTCGGGGTCCCGCTTGAACGCGACCCGCAGCTGGCGCAGGTCCAGCTGCACGCCCTCGCCGAGCCCGATCGTGCTGTGCAGCATGCCGGGATCGGCCTGCCGGGAGATGTGGTACTCCCACGTGGCGTCCGGCTCGGGGGCCAGGGCGCCCCAGCGGGCGGCGACGGGGCGAAGCTCCGCCATCCCGCCGGGCGAGACGACCAGGCAGTGCCGGGCGGTGCTCCCGGCGGCGAACTCCCACTGCAGGTCGGGGTGTATCGCCGAGACCCGCCGGTTGAACTGGTCCGAGAGCCGGCCCCAGTCCCCGGACGTGATGGCCGCCTCCACGGCGGGGCGGACCGTGGGCCACCAGGCCCAGAAGTCCACGATCGCGTTGCCGTCCCCGGCGTTGCGCTTCGACCGCCCGAAGATCACGGGATCACCCTAGCGGTGATCCCGGCGGGCCGGGATCACCGTTGCGGCAATTGCTTTTGCGGTGTGCAACGGCTATCGGGCCGCCGCGTGCTCTTTCTTGACCGTCTCGGCCAGGTGGGAGGGCATCGGGTCGTGCCGGACGAAGGCCCGGCTGAACGTGCCGGCGCCCGAGGTCATCGCGCGCAGCTCGACGGCGTAGCGCACGAGCTCGGTCGCCGGCACCTCGGCGCGCACCAGCGTGCGCTCGCGGCCCTCGGGATCGGGCTCGTTGCCCAGCACCCGGCCGCGGCGGCCGGACAGGTCGCTCATGACCGCGCCGACGAACTCGTCGGGCACCCGGATGGTCACCTCGTCGATCGGCTCCAGCAGCGTCGTCTGGCCCTGCTCGGCCGCCTCGCGCAGGGCGAGGGCGCCGGCGGTCTGGAACGCCGCGTCGGAGGAGTCGACCGAGTGCGCCTTGCCGTCGAAGAGCGTCACCCGCACGTCGACGACCGGGTAGCCGGCGACGATGCCGCGCTCCATCTGGGTGCGCACGCCCTTCTCGACCGAGGGGATGTAGTTGTGCGGCACCACGCCGCCGACGATCTTGTCGACGAACTCGAACCCGGTGCCGCGGGGCAGCGGCTCGACCCGGATGTCGCACACGGCGTACTGCCCGTGGCCGCCCGACTGCTTCACGTGCCGGCCGTGGCCCTGGCTCGCCGAGGCGAACGTCTCGCGCAGCGCGACCTTCACCGGCTCGGTGTCGATCTCCACGCCGCCGGCCCGCAACCGGTCCAGCACGACGTCGGCGTGCGCCTCGCCCATGCACCACAGCACCAGCTGGTGCGTCTCGGCGTTGCGCTCCAGCCGCAGCGTCGGGTCGCCGGCGACGAGCCGGCCCAGGTTCTTGGCCAGGGCGTCCTCGTCGGAGCGGGTGCGGGCCACGATGGCGATCGGCAGCAGCGGCTCGGGCATCTCCCAGGGCGCCATGAGCAGCGGCTCCTCCTTGCCGGAGATCGTGTCCCCGGTCTCGGCGGTGCCCGACTTCGTCACCGCGACGAGGTCGCCGGCCACGGCGTGCGGCACCTCGCGCAGGTTGTTGCCCAGCGGGGAGAACAGGTGGGCGAAGCGCTCGTCGGCGTCGTGGTCGGGGTGGCCGCGCTCGGCCATGCCGTGCCCCGAGATGTGCACCGGCTGCTCCGGGCGCAGCGTCCCAGAGAAGACGCGGACCAGGGAGACGCGCCCGACGTACGGGTCGATCGTGGTCTTGACGACCTCGGCGACCAGCGGGCCCTGGGGGTCGCAGGCCAGCGGCGCGTGCGGCTCGCCCTCGACGTCGGTCACCGGCGGCACCACGTGCTCCAGCGGCGACGGGAAGCCGCTGACGAGCACCTCGAGCAGCGCGTCGAGCCCGACGCGGGTCTCGGCGCAGACCGGCACCACCGGGTAGAACGTGGCCCGGGCGACGGCCTTCTCGAGGTCGTCGATGATCACCTGGGTCTCGATCGCCTCGCCGCCGAGGTAGCGCTCCATGAGCGTCTCGTCCTCGCTCTCGGCGATGATCCCCTCGATCAGGGTGTTGCGCGCCTCCTCGATCGCCGGCAGGTGCTCCGGGTCGGGGTCGCGCACCGCGGGCGGGGAGCCGGCGGAGTAGTCGAAGATCCGCTGGGTGATCAGGCCGATGAGCCCCTCGACGCTGGCGCCGTCGTCGCCCAGCATCGGCAGGTACAGCGGCAGGACGTTGTCGCCGAAGACCTCCTGGCAGGTCTGGAGGGTCTCGTCGAAGTCGGCGCGCTGGTGGTCCAGGCGGGTGATCGCGACCGCCCGCGGCATCCCGACGTGCGCGCACTCCTCCCACAGCGCGCCGGTGGCCGCGTCCATGCCGTCCACGGCGGACACGACGAACAGCGCCGCGTCGGCGGCCCGCAGGCCGGCCCGCAGCTCGCCGACGAAGTCGGCGTAGCCGGGCGTGTCGAGCAGGTTGACCTTGACGTTGTCGTGCAGCAGCGGGGCGCACGACAGCGTCACCGACCGCTGCTGTTTCTGCGCCGCCGGGTCGTGGTCGGTCACCGTGGTGCCCTCGGTCACCGACCCGGCCCGCGAGATCGTGCCGGTCGCCGCCAACAGCGCCTCGACCAGCGTCGTCTTGCCCGAGCCGGAGTGGCCGACGACGACCACGTTGCGTACCCTGCCGGGGTCATCAACCACCGGCGCGGTGCCGGTGACACCCTTCTCCTGGACCTTCTGCGCCATCACGCGCCTCCCGAAAGTCTTGCGCTACCTGTGAGCAGTCTCACAGTCACGACCTGTTCACCGATCCCACACCCGAAACATCACCGACACAAGCCCGCGGACGCTCCCACCGAACTCAGGTTTACTCAAGCACCGTGAGCAGTCCCACGTGCCGGTATCCGGCAAGGTCCGCCGCCGTTATCGTGAGAGCGCCATGGCGAAGATCCTTAGCGTAGTCAGCAAGGCCGGACTGGCCCGCGTGCTGGACCCTGTGGCCGCGGCGCTGCTGCGCGCCGGGGTCACGCCCAACGCGGTCACGGTCGCCGGCACCGTCGGCGTGCTCGTCGGCGCCCTCGGCTTCGCCACGCGGGGCTACCTGTTCGCCGCGCTCGTCATCATCACCCTGAGCTGCTTCACGGACATGATCGACGGCGCGATGGCCCGGCGGCGCGGCATCACCAACAAGTTCGGCGCGCTGCTGGACTCCTCCATGGACCGCATCGCCGACGGCGCCATCTTCGGCTCGGTCGCCTTCTACTACGCCACGCAGCACCAGCCCCGGGTCGTCGCGGCCGCGCTGCTGTGCCTGCTCACGGGGCAGGTGGTGTCCTACGTCAAGGCGCGCGCCGAGGGGCTGGGCTTCACCTGCAACGTCGGCATCATCGAGCGCGCCGAGCGGCTCATCGGCATCGGCATCGGCGGGCTGCTGTGGAAGTTCGGCGTCCCCTACGGCCTGGAAGTCGTGATGTGGCTGCTGGCCGCCCTGTCGATCGTGACGATCGGCCAGCGCATCGCCACCGTCTACCGCCAGGCCAACGCGCCCGAGCGGGTCGACGCCCGGTGAACCCGGTCGAGATCGGCTACAGCGCGGCGTTCAGTCTGCTGCCGAAGCTGCCCCGGGGCGTCACCTGGCCCCTGTTCGCCGCCGCGGCGGCGAGCGGGCACCGGGCGTACCGCCGCGGAAAAGCGGGGAAGGGCACCGCCACCCTGGCCCGCAACCTGCGCCGGGTCGTCGGCGAGGAGATGCCGGAGGCGCAGTTCGAGGCGCTGGTGGGCCGGGCCCTGCGCTCCTACGCCCGCTACTACCTCGAGGCGTTCCGGCTGCCGGGCCGCTCCAGGGAACAGATCCTGGCCAGCTTCCGGCTCGAGCGCGGCGAACTGCTCGGGCAGAACCACGCCGCCGGCATCGGCTCGGTCGTCGCGCTGCCCCACGCCGGCAACTGGGACGCCGCCGGGGCGTGGGTCGCCGCCAACGGCTGGCCGATCACCACCGTCGCCGAGCGGCTCAAGCCCGAGAGTGTGTACCTCAAGTTCCTGGCCTTCCGCCGCTCCCTCGGCATGGAGATCCTCCCGCTGTCCGGCGGCGAGCGCCCCACGTTCGACGTGCTCGAGGAGCGCGTGCGGGCGGGGGCGGTGGTCCCGCTGCTGGCCGACCGCGACCTCACCCCGCGCGGGGTCGACGTCGAGTTCTTCGGCGGCCGCACCCGCATGCCGGCCGGCCCGGCGCTGCTCGCGCTGCGCACCGGCGCCCCGCTGTACGTGGTCGACATGTGGTTCGATGCGGACGCGGCGGCCGGGCACCTCTACGGCCCGGTCGAGATGCCGGGCCCGGACGAGGGCGCTCTCGACGCCCGTGTCCGGATCGTCACCCAACGCGTTGCTGATGTGTTTGCCGAGGGAATTGCGCGGCATCCGGAGGATTGGCACATGCTCCAGCGGTTCTGGCTCGACGAGCCGGCCGTCAGCACAGTGGCCTAGGGGAGGGTCGCGTTGCGCATCGGGATCGTCTGCCCGTACTCCTTCGACGTGCCCGGCGGGGTGCAGAACCACGTCCGCGACCTCGCCGAGACCCTCATCGCGCTCGGTCACCACGTCAGCGTCCTCGCGCCCGGCGACGAGGAGGGCATGACGCTGCCGTACGTCGTGCCGGCCGGCCGCACCGTGCCGGTGCCCTACAACGGCTCCGTCGCCCGCGTGTCGTTCGGGCTCATCTCGGCCACCCGGGTGCGGCGCTGGCTGGCCGCCGGCCGCTTCGACGTGCTGCACGTGCACGAGCCGCTCATCCCGAGCCTGTCGATGCTCGCCGTGCTCTCCGCCCGCGGCCCGGTCGTGGCCACCTTCCACACCGCCATGACCCGCTCGCGCGCGCTCGCCGCCGCCCAGGGCGTCCTGCAGCTGGTGCTGGAGAAGATCACCGGGCGGATCGCGGTCAGCGAGCTGGCGCGCAAGGTCCAGGTCGAGCACCTGGGCGGCAGCGCGTGGGAGATTCCCAACGGGGTGCAGGCGTCGAAGTACCGCGACGCCGTGCCCCTGCCCGGCTGGCCCGGTCCGGGCGGGGCGCTCGGCTTCATCGGCCGCTTCACGGAGCCGAGGAAGGGTTTCCGGTACCTCCTGTCGGCCTTCGAGACGCTGGCCGCCGACCGCCCGGGCCTGCGCCTGCTGGTGGCCGGCCCAGGTGACATTTCTGACATTTCCGAAATGTCGGATGTTGTGCGCGAGCGGGCCGTCTTCCTCGGCAAGGTCTCCGAGGAGGACAAGGCGCGGATGCTGCGCAGCGTCGACCTCTACGTCGCGCCCAACACGGGCGGCGAGTCGTTCGGCATGATCCTCACCGAGGCGATGGCGGCCGGCACGCCGGTGGTGGCCAGCGAGCTCGACGCGTTCCGGCGCGTCCTGGACGGCGGCGAGGCCGGCGCGCTGTTCCCCGTCGGCGACGCCGACGCCCTGGCCCGCACCGCGGCCGCGCTGCTGGACGACCCGGCCCGCCGCGCGGCCCTCGCCGCCCGGGGCGCCGAGGTGGTGGCCGCCTACGACTGGCCGGTCGTCGCCGAGCGGGTCCTGGAGGTGTACTCCACCGCGATCGAGGTTGCCGGAGCCACCGTGCAGGAGTCCGTCCCGTAGGCTGCGCCGCATGTGGTGGGTGATCGCCGTGGTGGCCCTGGTGGTCGCGGTGGCCACCTACCTGACGTGGCTGGCGGCCCGGGTCGACCGGCTGCACGCGCGGGCGGCGGCGGCCTACGCCACGCTCGACGCCCACCTGGTGCGCCGGGCCGCGGCCGCGGTGGCGCTCGCCGAGGCCGCCCAGTTGCCCACGCTCATGTACGCGGCCAAGATCGCCCTGGACGCCCAGCCCGACGACCGCGAGGTGGCCGAGAACGACCTCACCCGGCACCTGCGCTCGGACCTGGGCAACCCCCCGTCCGACGTCACGGAGGCGCTCATCCAGACGAGCCGCCGGGTGGCGCTGGCCCGGCAGGTGCACAACGACGTGGTACGCGACGCCCTGGCCGTTCGCCGCCGGCCGCTCATCCGGCTCTTCCGTCTCGCCCGGAAACACCCGGTTCCTGCCTATTTCGACGTGGACGATCCGTCGCTGTCCTGATTCGTGGGCCGCGGGGTTGCCATTGGCCGTCGGGCCGGGTGAGGGCGCGGGCGTAAACTTCAGGGTGAATCCAGCTTTTCCCCGTTAGGAGTGCACCGTCGTGTCCGCACCCAGTTCGCCGGTCACCGGCACGGCCCGCGTCAAGCGCGGCATGGCCGAGATGCTCAAGGGCGGCGTCATCATGGACGTCGTCACCCCCGAGCAGGCCAAGATCGCGGAGGACGCCGGCGCCGTCGCCGTCATGGCGCTCGAGCGGGTCCCCGCCGACATCCGCGCCCAGGGCGGCGTGTCCCGCATGAGCGACCCGGACATGATCGACGGCATCATCGGCGCCGTGTCCATCCCGGTCATGGCGAAGGCCCGCATCGGGCACTTCGTCGAGGCCCAGGTGCTGCAGGCCCTCGGCGTCGACTACGTCGACGAGTCCGAGGTGCTGACCCCGGCCGACTTCGCCAACCACATCGACAAGTGGGCGTTCACGGTGCCGTTCGTGTGCGGCGCGACCAACCTCGGCGAGGCGCTGCGGCGCATCAACGAGGGCGCGGCCATGATCCGCTCCAAGGGCGAGGCCGGCACCGGCGACGTCTCCAACGCGACCACCCACATGCGCAAGATCCGCGCCGAGATCCGCCGGCTCACCTCGCTGCCCGAGGACGAGCTGTTCGTCGCGGCCAAGGAGCTGCAGGCGCCGTACGAGCTGGTCAAGGAGGTCGCCGAGGCCGGCCGGCTGCCCGTCGTGCTGTTCACCGCCGGCGGCATCGCCACCCCGGCCGACGCGGCCATGATGATGCAGCTCGGCGCCGAGGGCGTCTTCGTCGGCTCGGGCATCTTCAAGTCCGGCAACCCGCAGCAGCGCGCCGCGGCGATCGTCAAGGCCACCACCTTCTACGACGACCCGGACGTGATCGCCAAGGTCTCCCGCGGCCTGGGCGAGGCCATGGTCGGCATCAACGTCGACGAGATCCCGCAGCCGCACCGTCTCGCCGAGCGGGGCTGGTGACCATCGTGAATGGTCCGGAGCGCAGCGGAGGAGCCATTCACCAGTGGACCCGGTTGTGATCATCGGCGTGCTCGCCCTGCAGGGCGATACCCGCGAACACCTGCACGCGGTGGCCGAGCTCGACGCGGTCGGCCGCCCCGTGCGCCGGGCCGACGAGCTCGACTCGGTCGACGCGCTGATCATCCCCGGCGGGGAGTCCACCACGATGAGCAAGCTCGCGGTGGAGTTCGGCCTGCTGGAGCCCGTTCGCAAGCGGATCGCCGCCGGGATGCCGGTCTACGGCTCGTGCGCCGGCATGATCATGCTGGCCTCCTCGATCCTCGACGGCCGGGCCGACCAGGTCCCCTTCGGCGGGATCGACATGACCGTCCGCCGCAACGCGTTCGGCCGGCAGGTCGACTCGTTCGAGGGCTCGGTGGACATTTCGGGCATTGACGGGGGTTCGTTCCAGGCCGTCTTCATCCGGGCGCCCTGGGTCGAGAGCGTCGAGGACACGGTCGAGGTACTGGGCCGTGTGAAAGACGGTCCCGCCGCCGGTAGGATTGTCGCGGTTCGGCAGCAGCACCTGCTTGCGACATCCTTCCACCCCGAGCTCACCGGCGACCTGCGCGTCCATCGGTACTTCGTGGAGATGGCGCGCGAGGCGGGTAAGACGACGGAGGGTTAGGCATGTCGGGGCACTCAAAATGGGCGACCACCAAGCACAAGAAGGCGGTCATCGACGCCAAGCGTGGGAAGCTCTTTGCCCGCCTGATCAAGAACGTCGAGGTGGCCGCCCGCACGGGCGGCGGCGACCCGGCCGGCAACCCCACGCTCTTCGACGCCATCCAGAAGGCCAAGAAGAACTCGGTTCCGAACGACAACATCAACAACGCGGTCAAGCGCGGCTCGGGCCTCATCGGCGGCGGCGCCGACTGGCAGACGGCGATGTACGAGGGCTACGGCCCCAACGGCGTCGCCATCCTCATCGAGTGCCTGACGGACAACCGCAACCGCGCCTCGACCGAGGTCCGCGTGGCCCTCACGCGCAACGGCGGCAGCCTGGCCGACGCCGGCAGCGTGTCGTACATGTTCACCCGCAAGGGCGTCATCATCGTCCCGAAGGCCGGCGAGCTGACCGAGGACGACCTCCTGCTGGCCGTCCTGGACGCCGGCGCCGAGGAGGTCAACGACCTGGGCGAGGCCTTCGAGATCATCTGCGAGGCCTCCGACCTGATCCCGGTCCGCACCGCCCTGCAGGACGCCGGCATCGACTACGAGTCGGCCGAGTCCTCCTTCGTCCCGAGCGTGACGGTCCCCCTGGACGAGGAGGGCGCCCGCAAGGTCTTCAAGGTGATCGACGCCCTGGAGGACTGCGACGACGTCCAGAACGTGTACGCCAACTTCGACGTCTCCGACGAGGTCATGGCCCTGGTAGAGGCCTGATCTTCGCGTTCTCGCACCGTGGCGCCCCCGCTTCCGGCGGGGGCGCCGGTTTCGTTCAGTGCTGCTCGGCCGCCACCGCGGGCTTGCTCGGGACGGCGTCCGGCGGCGGTGCCGGGCGCGCGGTGCGGGCCAGGGGGGCCAGAGCCGCCAGGAACAGCGCCGGGCTCAGCAGGCTCAGCGGGCCCACGCCGAGGATCAGAAAGGCGGCCACCGCGGCCGCCGTGAGCACCTGGGTCCACCAGCGGGCCCGGCGGGTCACGGCCGCGGCGACCGCCGTTGCGATCAGGCCCAGGAACGTCAGGGCCATGCCCGGCAGAACCCAGCCCAGCGTGAACGGGGCGTAGTCGCCCAGGGCGGCGTCCACCCGCTCGGCCGTCGGGCGGTCCAGGGCCGTGGCCGCCGCGATCGTCGTGTAGCCGCCGACCATCAGGGCCGAGAAGTTGATCAGGGCCAGTGCCGTCACCGCGCCGATGATGCGGGGCCACCGCGAAGGCGTGCGGGTCAGGTGCAGTACCGCCGGAATGAAGGCGATCCAGGAAAGGTGCAGCAGCAGGGCGCTCGCCTGGGCCTGGGCCGGGTGCGACAGCGAGCCGTCCAGGCCGGGGGAGAAGCCGGGGACCGTGGCCAGGCCCGCGGCGAACAGCAGCGGGGCGGCGACCAGGCCCGCGCGGCCGCAGCGGTCCACGAAACGGCCGAAGACGTCCGGGCCGTCGCCGGGGCGGGACATCCGGAATGCGGCCGCCGTGTAGGCGGCCAGCATCACCGCCGGGCCGAGCAGGGACAGCGGCAGCGCGGAGATCGCGAACAGGAAGTACAGCGCCGTGCCGAGCAGCGCCGCGCCCGCCGTCCACCAGTCGATGACCCGCGCGCGGGCCGCGGCGATCGGGGTCAGGACCAGCGCCAGCGCCCAGCCGGCCAGGCCGGGGACCTGCCAGCCCCACTGCGCCCATGCCAGCGACTGGAACGCCTCGTCCGCGCGGCGGACCGCGTCGTCCGGCAGCTGCTGCTCCAGGGCCAGGACCCACAGGTCCGCGGCCATCAGCGCGGAGAACGTCGTCAGGCCGATCACGACCGCGAACCACGCGACGCGGGCCAGCACGGCGCCGCGGGCGCGGATCGGGGACAGCAGCGCCAGCAGGCCGGGCACGAACAGGGCCCACGCCGAGTGCAGCAGCACCGCGTGCCACTGCAGGGCCTCGGGGTGGGCGCGGTACACGCCGTAGCCCTGCGCGTCGCCCAGGGCCGGGTCCACAGCCGTCGCCGCCAGCAGGGCCAGCGACGCCAATATCAGCAGGAACCGCATCGGGTTCTCCCATCGTCTCTACACGATCGGGCGGCGGTACCTGCAGTGGCGCCGGACCGGGCTCGCGCTCGTGCTGGGGATCGGGCTGACGTACTGGGGCGTCGACCCGGCCGACCCGATGGGGGCGTTTTTCTTCCCGCTGGCGCCCTGGGGGCTGGGGGTGGCGGTCGCGGTACAGCAGCGGCGCAACGCCGACGCCGCCGGCGCCCGGGCGGCGATCCGCGAGCAGCGCGCCCGCGAGGCGGTGATGGAGGAGCGCGTGCGCATCGCCCGCGAGCTGCACGACATGGTCGCGCACAGCGTCACCGTCATGGTCATCCAGGCCGGCGTGGTGCGCCGCCGGCTGGACGCCGGGCTGCCGGTCGACGGGGACCTGCTGCGCAGCATCGAGTCGTCCGGGCGCGACGCCGTCGGGGAGCTGCGCCGCACGCTCGGGCTGCTGCGCGGCGAGGGCGCCGCGGACCCGCCGGCCGGGCTGGAGCGGCTCGAGGAGCTGCTGGCCCAGATGCGCGAGGCCGGGCTGGCGGTGACCCTGCGGCGCGAGGGCGAGGGGGCGCCGCTGCCGACGGCGGCGGACCTGTCGGCGTACCGGATCGTGCAGGAGGCCCTGACGAACGTCCTCAAGCACGCCGGGCCGACCGCGGTCACCGTCGGCGTGCGCCACGGCGCCGACGGCCTGCACCTCAGCGTCGTCGACGAGGGCGGCCGGACCCCCGCGCCGATCGACGGGGCCGGCCAGGGCCTCATCGGCATGCGCGAACGGGCCGCGCTGTTCGGCGGCACCCTCGAGGCCGGACCGCGCCCGGGCTAGCCGCCGAGCTCGCGGGTCGCCTGCCGGAGGTAGTGGTCGACCTGGTTGCGGTCGTAGCCGCGCAGGACGACGGTGAAGCGGGTCGCGCCGACCGCCGCCAGCGCCGCCGCGCGGTCGGCCGGGTCGCCACCGGCCAGCGCGGACTCGACCTGCGCGAAGAGCGCCTGGACCGCGACGGCGTCGTAGCCGCGCAGCACGTGCTGGAACGGGACGTCCATGTCCGCAACCTCCAGGGTGGGAGCGGGGCGGGGCTCGTCCGCCCGGGCGATGTAGTCGTCGACCCGGGCGCGGTCGTAGCCGCGGCCGGCCAGCGGCAGCGGCGTGGCGCGGGCGTGGGCCAGGGCGGCGGCGTGGGCCGGCACGTCGGCGGTGACGATCGCCCGCTCGACCGGGACCAGCAGCCGCTCGACGTCGCGGGTGCGGTAGCCGGGGCGCGAGTAGCCGAACTGCAGCGCGTAACCGGGGCGCTCGCCGTCCGGCTCGATCACCGCGATGGCGTGGTCGGCCGGGAAGCGCAGGCGCTTGACGGCGTTGCCGGCCATCACGGCGCCGAGGATGACCGGCCACAGGATGATCCGGTCGACCCGGTGCCGGGCGGCGACAACGGCCGCGCCGCCCGCGATCAGCAGGATGCCGGACGCGAGCAGCGCGAGGTAGGCGGGTCGAAGCGGGCCCTTCAGTGCCACGCTTCGATCATGTGACCGCTAGTCAAATGCGACCCGGAGGTGGCGGGGGCCGCGCAGGACGGCGCTGATGCGGTACACCGGCGGATCCTCCAGCAGGCGGGCGCGGGCCAGGACCGGGGCGAGCGCGCGCAGTGCGAGCTGCGCCTCCAGGCGGGCCAGCGGGGCGCCGTAGCAGTAGTGGATGCCGTCGCCGAAGCCGAGGTGCTGGGCGATGCGGCGATCCGGGTTGAAGCGGTCCGGGTCGGTGAACTGCTCCGGGTCGCGGTTGCCGGCGGCCAGCACCAGGGTGATGTTCGCGCCCTTCGGGATGATGGTGCCCCCGATCGGGATGTCGGCCAGGGCCGTGCGCCACGGGAGCATCTGCACCGGAGGGTCGTAGCGCAGCACCTCCTCGATCAGCGGCGCGATGAGGGCGGGGTCGGCGAGCAGGCGCTCGAGCCACAACGGCTGGCGCAGCAGGACCAGCGCGGTGTTGGCGATCAGGTTCACGGTCGTCTCGTGGCCGGCGATGAGCAGCAGCATCGCGGTGGAGACGAGCTCGGCGCGGGTCATACGGCCCTCGGGGCCGTCGTCGGTGGCCAGGGCCGAGAGCATGTCGTCGCCGGGGTCGGCGATGCGGCGGTCGACGAGGTCGCCGAGGTACTGCGCCAGCTCCCCGAGGGCGGCGCGGTCCGGGGTGATGGCCGTCAGGGCGGCGTCGATCCAGGCGCGGAAGCGCGGCTCGTCCTCCAGCGGCACGCCGAGCAGCGCGCAGATGACGCGGACCGGCAGCGGGTACGCGAACTGGTCCACGAGGTCCGCGGTGGACGGCGGGAGCTCGGCGATGAGGCCGGCCGCCAGGTCCTCGAGGGTCGGCTGCAGGTCGGCGACCCGGTGCGGGGTGTGCGGCGGGCCGAACGGGCGCATCGCGATGCGGCGCATCCGGTCGTGGCCGGGCGGGTCCAGGCGCAGGAAGCTCGGCGGCAGGCCGAGCAGCTCGTGCGGGTCGTTCTCGGAGACCGCCGAGCTGATCCGCGGGTCGTGCAGCAGCGCGGAGATCTCCCGGAACGTGCTCACGACGTAGGTGCCGTCCGCCTGGCGGGTGACCGGGGTGCGCCGCAGCGAGGTGTACAGCGGATACGGGTCGTGCCGGTTGACCGGGTCGAGCACGGCGCTGAACACCGAACCGACGGACGTCGTCATGCGATGCTCCTCACGATGGCCGGGCGGTGGCCGGTGACCACGACGGTGGCGTCGCGGGCCAGCAGCTTCTGGTCCGGCACCTCGGCCGGCACGGGCAGCACGTCGTCGGGGCGGTCGACGGTCGGGAACTCGGGCGGGAACGGCGCCGCCTGCTCGATGAGCCGCTGGTAGAACGGCAGCCACTTGGCCTGGTTGAAGGTGACCGCGCCGGTGATGCGGCCCTTGTACCCGTACGCCGCCGTGAACCGGCGCTCCTCCACCGAGCCCTGGGTGATGACGACCTCGTCGGCGAAGGTCGGTACCCCCACGGACTTGATGTTGTGCCCGAACTGCAGCGACCAGAACTTCGGCATGTGCAGGTGCGGCCAGCGGTCCGACTCGTCGCTGACCATGTTGTGCGCGGCCACCTCGGCCTGCTCCACGGCGTTGGCCCAGTGCTCCAGGGCCAGAAACTGGTAGCCGAACATCGCGTTGGGTGCCCGGGCCACGTCGCCGGCGACGAAGACGTCGTCGGTCACCAGGCCGTTGATGTCGAACGCGCGGCAGCCGGCGTCGCAGGCCACGCCCCACGGGCCGACGGCCAGGCCGGAGCGCTCGAGCCACTCGACGTTGCGGATGCCGCCGAGCGCGGCGACGACGACGTCGACCTCGATCGAGGAGCCATCGGAGAGCCGGGCCCGGCGGACCCGGCCGGCGGAGCCCTCGATCGCCTCGACGGTGACCCCGCAGCGCAGGTCGACGCCGTGCTCGCGCTGGATCTCGGCGGCGATCGAGCCGATGACGCCGCCCAGCGCGCCGGCCAGCGGCGTCGGCGCGGTCTCGGCCACGGTGACGTCGAGGCCGAGCGAGCGGGCGGTGGAGGCCACCTCCGAGCCCGTGAAGCCCGCCCCGACCACGAGCACCCGCGGCCGCTCGCCGGTGCCGGGGCAGAGCCGGTGCTGGAGGCGGACGGCGTCGTCGCGGGTGCGCAGCAGGAACATGCCGTCCAGGGCCGCCTCGACCGGGTCGGGCCACGGCCGGGCCCGCACGCCGGTGGTGATGAGCAGCCGGTCGAACGGCACCGACGAGCCGTCGCTGAGCTGCACCCGGCGGACGGGCAGGTCCAGGCCGATCGCCCGCACGCCGAGGCGCCACTGCGCGTCGAGGTCGTCGCGGCGCGGCAGCCCGGTCCCGTCGGGCCGGACGTTGCCGCTGAGCGCCTGCTTCGACAGCGGCGGGCGGTCGTAGGGACCGTACGGCTCGTCCTCGATCATCGTCAGCGAGCCCGCGTAGCCCTCCTCGCGCAGCGCCTCGGCCGCGCGCAGCCCGGCCAGCGACGCGCCGACGATGACGATCCGCCCGGCGCCCGGCGCGGTGTGTATCGGCGGCATGTCCTGCGTCGACAGCCGGTCGATCTGAATGGCCTGCACCGGGCAGGCCGCGGCCGCGCGGCTGACCCGCTCGCGCTGCTCGTCCGACGGCTCCGGGTCGTAGAGCAGGGCCTCGTCGCCCTGCATCTGGAACGCGGACGGCGCCAGGAAGGCGCACTGGGCGTACCCCTGGCACTTCGTGAGGTCGACAACCACGCGCATGGGTCCACGGTGCCCGGCGGCCGCGCGAGGGCGGGTCACCCGGTGGGGAGGGCCGCGCGCACGACGGTCCCGGCGCCGGGCGCGCTGTGGATGTCGACCGTCCCGCCCAGCAGCTCGGCCCGCTCGCGCATCGAGCGCAGCCCGAGGCGCCCCGGGTGGCTCGCGTCGGGCACGAAGCCGACGCCGTCGTCGATGACCTCGAGCACGACGTGGCTGTCGTCGCCGGCCAGGCGGACGGTCACCTGCGAGGCCTCGGCGTGCCGGGCGGCGTTGCCGAGGGCCTCCAGCGCGATGCGGTACAGCGCCTCCTCCACCCGCGGGCTGGCCGGCGGGTCGGCGTCGAGCTCGAGCCCCCATCCGGAGCGGCCGGGCGCGTTGTGCAGGGTCTCGAACACGCCCTTGAGCGCGGTGGCGAGCCCGGCGCCGACCAGCGTCTCGGGCCGCAGCCGCAGGATGATGCCGCGCAGGTCGGTCAGGCCGGCCGCCGCCGTCTCCTTGATCCAGGCCAGCGACGCCTCGGCGTGCGCGGGGTTGCCGTGCATCAGCTCGGCGGCGGTGCCGGCGCCGAGGCTGATGCCGTACAGCGTCTGCACCATCGAGTCGTGCAGGTCCCGGGCCAGCCGGGCGGGCTCCGCGGCCGAGGCGAGCAGCAGCTCGGCCAGCGGCACGAACGGGGCGAGGGCGTCCGGGCGCGGCGCCCGCCGCCCGCTGACGGCCAGCAGGCCGCCCGCCACCGGCTGATACGCGACGCGCTCGGTGCACACCGGCCGCCCGCTCGCCATCGCCCGGAGCGCGACCGCGCGGTCCACGACGTCGTGCGGGCCGGAGCCCGAGACGATGGCCCCGCGGGCGTCGAGGACGTAGACGGCGGTCACGAAGGGGCCGCCGCATGTACCGGGACGAGGCCGACGCGCATCGCGTACAGCGCGGCCTGGGTCCGGCTCTCCGCGTTGAGCTTCTGCAGGATGTTGCTCACGTGCGTCTTGACCGTCTGCGGCGCGATGTGCAGCTCGCGGGCGATCTGACCGTTGGCGCGGCCGCGGGCCAGCAGCGTGAGTACCTCCTCCTCGCGGCGGGTCAGCTGCGGCGGGGTGGTCGGCACGTGCACGTCGCGCACCAGCCGTGCGGCCACCGCCGGGGAGAGCTGGACCTGGCCGGCCGCCGCGGCCCGCACCGCGCGGTGCAACTCCTCGGCGTCGGTGTCCTTGAGCAGGTAGCCGACCGCGCCGGCGTGCAGGGCGTCGGCGATCAGCTGCGGCTCGAGGTACCCGCTCAGCGCCACGACCTCGACGCTGGGCAGCTCCCGGCGGATGACCGCGATCGCGCTGATCCCGTCGAGGACCGGCATGAGCAGGTCCATCAGCACGATGTCGGGCCGCAGCTCGTGGGTCAGCGCCACGGCCTCGCGCCCGTCGGCCGCCGCGCCGACCGGCTCGAGGTCCGGGCTGAGGGCCAGGAAGCTGCGCAGCCCCTCGCGGACCATCGCATGGTCGTCGGCGATCAAGATCCTGATACTCATCGCCGCGCGCTATACCCCGCAAAAGGAACAAATACCGCTCGGCGGCTTACGCCAAATGGGGTAGGACGAAGGTCCGGAACAAGCCCGGACCGCGGCGTGATGTGGCCGGGGGCGCCCGTCGGCACGGTTGGGGGTGTGACGCCCTACTTGCACCGGCTGAGCCGGTTCTCCCTGGTGGGAGTCAGCGGTGTCGTCGTCAACAACGCCGCCCTGCTCGTGCTGCACGGGCTGCTCGGGCTCGCCCTGCTCCCGGCCACGGTAGCAGCCGTCGAACTCGCTCTGGTGTCCAACTACGTCCTGCACGAACTGTGGACCTTCCGGCGTCGCCGCCTTTCGTTGCAGCGGTTCGCGTACTTCAGCCTCGCCGGTCTGGCCGCGATGCCGGTCAACGTCGTCGTGGTGCAGCTGCTGGTCGGTCTCGGCATGCACTATCTCCCCGCCAACCTGGTCGGCATCGCGGCTGGATTCGGGGTCAACTTCGCCGTCAGCTCGAAGTGGATTTGGAGTGAACGCACCGATGGAGAAGTTGGTGTTGGCCGTCCTCACCCTGATCTCGCTGGTGCTGACGGTGCAGGCGGCCCACGCCCTGTATCTCATGATCTACACGTGGGACCAGCCGGAGGCGGACGCCAAGGCACGCGTCCCCGATCAACGTGCTACGCCGGAAATTTCGTTCACCGCAATCCTCCCGGCACGGCACGAGGAGGAGGTCATCCAACACACCATCGCCCGCGCCGCGTCCGCTGAATACCCGCCGCACCTCGTGCAGATCCTCGTCGTCTGCTCGGCCGACGACGTGGGCACGATCGAGCGGGCCCGGGCGCAGGTCGAGGCGCTGCGCGCGACCGGACGCAACAACGTCGACGTGGTCGTGTTCGACGACGGGCCGATCAACAAGCCGCACGGGCTCAACACGGCGCTGCGCTACGCCACCAACGACGTCGTGGCCATCTTCGACGCCGAGGACGAGGTCCAGCCGCAGCTGTTCGACATCGTCAACACGATCATGCTGTCCGACGACGTCAGCGTGGTGCAGGCGGGCGTGCAGCTGATGAACTTCGACTCCAACTGGTACTCGACGTTCAACGTGCTGGAGTACTTCTTCTGGTTTCGCAGCCGGCTGCACTACCACGCCAAGAACGGGGCGATCACCCTCGGCGGCAACACGGTTTTTTTCAAGCGCGACCTCATCGAACGGCTCGGCGGCTGGGACGAGTCCAACCTCACCGAGGACGCCGACATCGGGCTGCGGGTCTCCAGCATGGGCGAGAAGGTCCGGGTGGTCTACGACGACCGCTACGTCACCAAGGAGGAGACGCCGCCGACGCTGCAGAGCTTCATCAAGCAGCGCACGCGGTGGTGCCAGGGCTTCATGCAGACCCTGGGCAAGGGGACCTGGAAGCTCATGCCCAACCGGCGGCAGCGCTTCCTGGCCTGGTACACCCTCGCGTTCCCGCACGTGCAGGCGATGCTCGGCTTCTACCTGCCGGTCGCGCTGCTGAGCGCCTTCGTGCTCAGCGTTCCCGTGCCGGTGGCCATGCTGTCGTGGCTGCCGGTGCTCCTGCTCGGCGCGCACTTCGTCATGTCCGTCGTCGGGCTCTACGAGTTCACCGGCGCGCACGGCCTCAAGGCCACCCCGGGCACGGTCGTGAAGATGGCGATCACCTGGTTCCCGTACCAGATGGTGCTGTCCTACGCCGCCGGGCGGGCCCTCTACCGACAGCTCAAGGGCGCCACCAACTGGGAGAAGACGGCCCACGTCGGCGCTCACCGCACCGAGGCACCGGAGTTGACCAATGTCGGCTGATGTCCTCACAAGACCGAAGGCCGCAGCCGGTACCGCACCGAAGCCGGACAAGGCCCCGAAGGCGCTCATCGCGCTGTGCATGCTCATCGGGCTGGTCAGCCACGGCTGGAACATGTTCCGGTATCCGCTGTACCTCACCGACGAGGGCATCTACATGGAGCAGGCCTGGTCGGTGCTGAAGGAGGGCAAGCTCTCCCCGTACACGTACTTCTACGACCACGCCCCGATGGGCTGGCTGGCCCTGGCCGGGTGGGTCGGCGTGCTGCCGGGCGGCTTCTCCGCGTTCGGCAACGCGCTCAACACCGGCCGGGTGCTCATGCTCATCGTCCACCTGGCGTCGGTGTTCCTGATGTTCGAGATCATCCGGCGCTTCACCGGGAGCAAGCCGGCGGGGTTCCTGGCCACGTTCGTGTTCAACCTGAGCCCGCTCGGGGTGTACTACCAGCGCCAGGTCCTGCTGGACAACCTCATGATGTTCTGGATCCTCCTGGGCCTGTACATGCTGGCCCGCCGCGACGGGCGGATCGTCACCGCGATGGGCGCCGGGGCGTGCTTCGGCCTGGCCCTGGTGACCAAGGAGAACGCGGTGTTCCTGCTGCCCGGCTGCGCGTACCTGCTGCACAAGACGATCAAGGAGCAGAACAACCGGCGCTTCGGGCTCAGCTTCTGGTGGTTCGCGGTCCTGGTGCCCGTGGGCTGCTACCTGCTGTATGCCCAGATCAAGAACGAGCTGTTCCCCGAGGGCTTCCAGTTCAGCCCGGACAACAACCAGCTCAAGGGCCACGTGTCGCTGCTCAACACCATCTGGTGGCAGATGCACCGCAACTCCAACAGTTCCAACGGCCTGTCCTTCACCTACCTGCTGCAGCAGAGCTGGCTGTTCAAGGACCGCTACCTGCTCATCGCCGGGGCCGCGGCGACGGTGCTGGTGCTCATCGCGGGCCGGCGCAACAAACGGCTGCGCACGCCGATGCTGGCGTGCGGGCTGATGACCGTCGGCTACGCGTTCTACCTCAGCCGCAGCGCGCTGCTGGACTTCTACATCGCGCCGATGGTGCCGCTGTTCTCGCTCAACCTCGGCATGTTCTTCGGCTGGCTCACCCGCCGCACCAAGCAGGCCGGCGCGGCGGTGCTCGTGGCCTGCGTGCTGGTGCCGGTGCTGGTGATGCCGGGCGGCTTCCTGGTGAAGTACAACGCCAGGGGCCAGCTGGAGTTCAGCGACGCGTACCGGCTGCCGCTCACCCGGCTGCAGGAGCAGCAGGTGGCGTGGATCAAGCACAACATCCCGACCAGCGCGCGGCTCATCATCGACGACGACATCTGGGTGTCGCTGCACGACAGCAAGCCGGCGTACAAGTACGCGCATCCGCACTACAAGGCCACGTCCGACCCGGACGTGCGGGACAAGGTCTTCCATTCCAGCTGGGAGAACGTCGACTACGTCGTGATGTCGAACAAGATGCGCGACGCACTCCAGCGCGGCGGCGAGACCTGGATCATCGAGGCGATCGACCAGCACGGGACGACCGTGTGGCAGGCGACCCGGGGCGACGTCTCACTGTCCATCGTCAAGATCGGCAATTCGTCGTAGGTTGTTGAAGGGGCGTCGAGATGCAATCGCTCAAGCATCGGCCCGCGATCCCGCGGGGCAAGGGTCGCCGGAAACGGGCCAAGGCCAAGTTCAAGCTCTCCCGCAAGCGCGTGCTGCTGGCCGGCGCCGCGGCCGTGCTCATGGTGCTGGTGGGCCGCTCGCTGCTGCCGGCGCTCGGGGTGAGCGCGCCGGGGCTGGGCGGCGGCGGCGCCGAGGAGACCCCGACCGAGGTGCAGACCAAGGCCCCGCCCGCGCCCACCATCGACCTGAACGGGGTCCTGGTGCAGGGCGGCGGATCGCCGATGATCACGCTGAACCCTGGGCTGGTGCGGCTCGGGGGCGGCGTCACCGTTTCGGGCTCCGGCTTCGACCAGGGCTCCATGGTCGACGTGTACCTCGGGCCCTCCTCCCAGCCGGGCCAGAAGGCGCCCAAGAACGCCGGCAAGCCGCACCAGGTGGCCACGGCGAAGGCGGGGAAGTGGGGCGTGTTCACCGCCAACTTCTCCATGCCGAACACGATGAGCGCGCCCGTGCAGGAGGTCACCGCCCAGGCCCGCGGCAGCGACAAGGTGGCCAAGGCCGAGGCCTCGGTGGCCCAGGGCGCCGGGCAGGCCACGCTGTCGGCGATCGTCGGCCGGCCGGGCGACGTCGTCAACCTGACCGTCAAGGGCTTCACGCCGGGGGAGCAGCTCAACGTGTACTGGGGCCGCATCAACGGCGACCCGAACCTCACCCTGAAGGCCGACGAGGATGGCTCGGTGGGTAAGACGCCGATCAAGGTCGGGGTCACGGCCGTCGGGACGACGAGTCTGATAGTCGTGGGCAAGACGAGCGGGGCGGCGGCCAGCGCGCCGTTCCAGGTGCTGCGGCTGTACCCGTCGATCAAGCTGGCGCCGTACGCGGTGAAGGCGACCCAGAAGATCACGTTCTCGGGCAGCGGCTTCGCGCCGGGCGAGCGGGTGCTGGTGCGCCTCAACGCGGCCGGCGGGCAGCCCGTCATGGCCGTGGAGACGGACGGCGCCGGCACGTTCAAGGGCGCCGGCCTGGTCATGCCGTTCCAGCTCAAGGGCGCGCAGTCGCTGGTCTTCATGGGCGAGCAGAGCCGCGCCGCGGTCTCCACCGGGTTCACCATCCTGCCGTTCACCCCGCAGGCGCGCACCAACGCGTACGGCGGCCTGCCCGGCACGGTGGTCAACTTCTACGCGACCCAGTTTGCGCCGAACGAGGCCGTGCACGTGACCGTCCGGACGGCCAAGGGCGCCAAGCCGGAGCTGGTGGCCGCGTTCCGGGTGGACGCGAAGGGCACCGCGCGGGCGGTCGGGCAGTACACGATCCCCGGCGACACCGAGGACACCGTGGTGTTCCAGCTGCACGGCCAGCGCAGCGACGCGGTCGCGACGGTGAACTTCAAGGTCGACAAGTCGGGTGGCCCGGTCGACATCCCGTCGGCCAAGCCGTACGTCGTGCCGAAGGATCTGGAGAACTGAGGGTTGTACTGGCAGGCGTTCCGCGCCGCCCCGGAAGCGTTGATCGTGCTCGACGCCGCCGGGGTGGTGCGCCTGGCCAGCAGCGCCGCCGAGGCACTGTTCCAGCGCACCACCGCCGACCTCGTCGGCCGCCGGGTCCGCGACCTCTTCACCGGCGAGCCGGATTTCAGCCCCGAGGAGCCGGTGGCGACCGCGGTGCGCCTGCCCGACGGCCGGGAGCTGCCCGTCGACGTGCGCTCCCGCACGCTGGAGGGCGACCCCAGCGGCCTGCTGGTCCTCGCCGTCGACGACCAGAGCAACCCGGCCCGCAGCCGGGCGAGCCTCGAGCAGCGCATCGCCCGGCTCACCCTCACCGGCCACGAGCAGGGCGAGCTGCTCACCGACCTCATGGTCACCCAGGAGCGGGAGCGGGCCCGCATCGCCGCCGGCGTGCACGACGACAGCCTGCAGGTGATCACCGCGGCCACCCTGCGCCTGCAGCATCTGCGCCGGCGGCTGCGCGACCCGGCGGATTTGGAGATCCTCGACCGGCTCGAGGCGTCGCTGGTCCAGGCGGCCGCCCGCCTGCGCCGGCTCATCTTCGACTTCCGCCCGCCCCGGCTCACCGACGAGGGGCTGGCCGCCGCCACCCGCGACCTGCTCGAGGACCTCGCCGAGGACCACGACATCGAGGTGACGGTCGAGAACCGGCTCACCGCCGAGCCGGCGCTGCCGACCCGGCTGCTGATCTTCCGCATGCTGCAGGAGGCCGTGGCCAACGTCGGCAAGCACGCCGGGGCGGACCGGTGCACGGTGATCCTCGGCGAACAGGACCGCGGCTACCTGATCCGCGTCGTCGACGACGGCATCGGCGCCGAGAACCTGCACAGCGACCCCGGCCACCTCGGGCTGCTGCTCATGCGCGAGCGGGCGGCGCTGGCCGGCGGGTGGTTCCGGATCAGCAGCGTTCCCCGCAGCGGTACCACCGTCACGTTCTGGGTGCCGCGCGGCGCCGACCTCGAGTCCAAGGGAGCCTCACCATGAGCGGTCTGGAGCGAAGCGGAGGAGCCGTGAATCATATGCACAGGTTTGACTCGCGCCGGCGCCGCAGCGTTGCGGAGGTGACGGCGTGAGCCGTCCGCCGTACCGGGTGCTGATCGTCGAGGACCACCAGGTGGTCGCGGAGGGGCTCGCGGCGCTGCTCAACGAGCACCCGGAGCTGCGGGTGGTGGCCCTGGCCGGCAGCGTGGGCGAGGTCGAGCACCTGGCCGACGTGGAGCGGGTCGACGTGGTGCTGTGCGACTTCTGGCTGCCCGACGGCACCGGCGCCGAGGCCGTCGCCGCGCTGCGCTCGCACCAGCCCGAGGTCGCGATCGTGTTTCTCAGCGCCGACCAGAGCGACCAGGTCATCCTCACCGCGCTCGAGTCCGGCGCGGCGGGCTACCTCATCAAGAGCGCGGGCGGTGCCGACGTGGCCGAGGCCGTACGCCGGGCCGTCGACGGCGAGATCCTGGTGCCCGCCCGCCAGCTGGCGAAGCTCCTGTCCCGGCGGCGCGAGGAGTCCCGCCGCTCGCAGGAGCATGCCCGGCGCCTTGATAGCCTCACGCCGCGCGAGCGGCAGATCCTCGCCCTGATGACCGAGGGCATGGACAACCGTGACATCGCGCGCGAGCTGAGCATCAGCTACACCACGGTCCGCAGCCACGTGCGCCACCTGCTGAGCAAGATGGGCGCCCGCTCGAAGCTCGAGGCCGTCGTGCGTGCGGCGGAGTGGGATGCGCCGCCGGTCGGCTCGTGAGGGGCGGCCCTTCCGGCACCTCGTGATCGCAGCGTGATCACCGCATTGCTCCTCCACTTGTAGTACCTACAAATCCGACATTTGTACGCTGACTGGATATTCCCGAGATCCGTAACGTTCTGATCTGCCCCGCCGTCACACGTGAGGACAGGTCAGTTCATGGGTCGCACGCGTCTCTACTGGATTTCAGCCCTGGTAGCGCTCGCTGTCGCGGGAGTGGCACTGGTGCCGCTCCTGCACCACGAAAAGAAGGTCCACCCGACGATGACGCAGTCCGCTCAGCGGCTGCAGATGCCCTTGCATGCCGAGGGCAGCCGGATCGTGGACGCTCGCGGTGAGACCGTGACGTTCACCGGCGTGAACTGGTTCGGTCTGGAGACGAACACCTTCGCGCCGCACGGCCTCTGGTCGCGAGGTCTCGACGACATGCTCGACCAGATGGTCGGTCAGGGCTTCAACTCGATGCGCCTGCCGTTCAGCAACGAGCTGTTCGACCCGGCCTCGAAGCCGACCGGCGTCGACTACGCGCTCAACCCCGGCCTCAAGGACCTGACCGGTCCGCAGATCATGGACAAGGTCGTCGAGGGCGCCACCAAGCGCGGCATGATGGTCATCCTGGACCGGCACCGCCCGGACTCGCAGGGTCAGAGCAACCTCTGGTACACCGACAAGGTCTCCGAGGACCGCTGGATCTCCGACTGGGTGAATCTCGCCAAGCACTACAAGAACAACCCGCTGGTGGTCGGCGCCGACCTGCACAACGAGCCGCACGGTGAGGCCACGTGGGGCGACGGCAACGCCAAGACCGACTGGCAGGCCGCCGCGCAGCGGGCCGGCGACGCGGTGCTCAAGGCCAACCCCAACTGGCTGATCATCGTCGAGGGCATCGAGAACTACAAGACCGCCGACGGCCAGAGCGACGGCTACTGGTGGGGCGGCAACCTGCAGGGCGCCAAGGCGCACCCGGTGAAGCTGTCGGACCAGTCGAAGCTGGTGTACTCCGCGCACGACTACAGCCCGAAGGTCTGGTCGCAGCAGTGGTTCAACGACCCGTCGTTCCCGGCCAACATGCCGGCGCTGTGGGACAAGCAGTTCGGGTACCTCGTGAAGAGCCAGACCGCCCCGGTCCTGATGGGTGAGTTCGGCGGCCGCTCGGTGGCCGAGAAGGACGCCCAGGGCAACAAGGACCTGGAGGGCATCTGGCAGCGCAACCTCGTCTCCTACCTGAAGGACAACGGGCTCAGCTACACCTACTGGGCCTGGAACCCGAACTCCGGTGACACCGGCGGGGTCCTGAAGGACGACTGGAAGACGGTCGACGCCGACAAGGCGGCGCTGCTGAAGAGCTACCAGGCGCCTCTGGCCGCGGCCGCGCAGTAACCACGCGCGCATCGCCGGTCGGCGAGGCCCTCCCTCCGCTGTTACATTTCGCGGGGGGAGGGCCTTTCCATGCCTGAGACAGTGATCTTCGTCGATTCTGCCCAGGGTCCGCTCAACGCGGTCCTGTGCCTGCCCGACGGTCCGGCCCGCGGCGGCCTCGTGCTGTCCGACGGCTCCGGGCCGGCCACCCGCGACGACTGGCAGGGCGTGCCCGGCTGGCTCGCCGAGCGCGGCATCGCCACGCTGCGCCACGACAAGCCCGGCTGCGGCGGCTCGCCCGGCGACTGGCGCACCCAGACCTTCGCCGACCGGGCCGCCGAGGCCCTCGGCGCGCTCGCCACGCTGCGCAAGCACGCCGGCGTCGAGCGGGCCGGGCTGATCGGCTACAGCCAGGGCGGCTGGATCTCCCTGCTCGCCGCGGTCACCGCCCCCGACCAGGTCGACTTCGTGGTCACGCTCGGCGGCCCGTTCGTGGGCATGGAGGAGCAGGAGCGGGCCCTGCTCGCCCGGGTCATGCGCCGCCACGGGCTGGCGGAGGAGTCCGTAGCGGCCGGCCTCGCCTGGGCCGACGAGCGCGCCGCCCGGCTCGCCGCCGGCGAGGATCCGGATTCGGTACTCGAGTCCCAGGCCCGCCACGCCGGAGCCGACTGGGCCGCGGTGGTCGACGGCGGGCCCTACGCCACCGCGCAGGAGCTCGGGTTCTTCGCCCGGGCGCTGAGCTTCGACCCGGCCGCGCTGCTGCCGTTCCTGGGCTGCCCCCTGCTGGCCCTCTTCGGCGGCGATGACGAGCACGTGCCGGTCGAGCGCAGCCTGCAGGTGCTCGGCGCGCGGCTGCCGGCCCGGCATCGCGGCCTCAACGGCGTCGGCGTGTTCCCCGGCGTCGGCCACATGCTCTACCCGGTCCCCCCGCGGGACGACATTTCGCTGTTCGAGCAGCTGTCCCCGGCCTTCCTGCCGCTGCTCGGGGCCTTCCTGGACCGCGTCGCCCCATAGGGTTCCGCCCATTCTGTGTGGCCTGCCCACATAGCTACGTGCCCGACGCCACTCCTAGCGTGTGCGAACACCGCCAGCAGGCGCTGGCCTTAACAAGGCGTTCACACGGAGGAAGCGTTGATCAGGCAGACAAGCGCGCCGCGGCGGGTCTTGTTCGCGGCGCTCGGGCTCTCGCTCGCCGCGACGTTCGCGTCGGCGTGCAGCAGCCCGCAGGAGGCCGCGCAAGAGCCGGCCGGGGACGGCGCACCGATCAAGGTCGGCCTCGTCTATTCGCAGACCGGGCCGCTCGCGAGCTACGGCAAGCAGTACATCGAGGGCTGGAAGGCCGGCCTCGCCTACGCCACCAAGGGCACCGGCAAGGTGGGCAACCGCCCGATCGAGGTCAAGGAGGTCGACGACGCCGGCGACGCGGCCAAGGCGGTGTCGGCCGGCAAGGACCTCATCGGCCAGGGATACAAGATCATCGCCGGCAGCACCTCGTCCGCGGTCGCCGGGCAGATGGCGCCGCTGGCCGCCCAGAACAAGGTCCTGTTCATCTCGGGGCCGGCGGCCACCGACGCGATCACGGGCATCAACAAGTACACCTTCCGCTCCGGCCGCCAGTCCTACCAGGACGTGCTGGCCGCCAAGTCCTACCTGCCGGCGCCGTCGGGCAAGAAGGTCCTCGTCTTCACGCAGGAGGGCGCGTTCGGCAAGTCCAACGCCGACGCCGTCAAGGCGGTCGTCGGCGGGGCCGGCGCCACGGTCGACACCCTCGCCGTGCCGGCCAACGCCACCGACTTCACCGGCTTCGCCGTGCAGGCCAAGAACGCCAAGGCCGACATGATCTTCGTCGCGTGGGCCGGCACCACCGCCACCGCCATGTGGCAGGCCCTCGACCAGCAGGGTGTGCTCGGCTCGACGCTCGTGGTCACCGGCATCGACCAGCGCGCCTCCTGGCCGACGTTCGGCGCCGCCGGCTCGAAGATCTCCCTGCTCGCCCACTACTTCGACGGCGCCAGCGACAACGAGGCCACGGCCGCGCTGCGCAAGAGCGTGGACGGCGGCAAGGTCGACCTGTTCCACCCGGACGGCTTCACCGCCGCGCAGATGGTGGTCCGGGCCGCGCAGGAGGGCGGCGACGACGTCGACAAGATGGTCACCGCGCTTGAGGGCTGGAGCTTCGACGGCGTCAAGGGCAAGCTGACCGTCCGCAAGGAGGACCACGCCCTGCTGCAGCCGATGTTCCAGGGCAAGTTCTCCGGCTCCGGCGCCGACCTCAAGCCCGAGCTGGTGAAGGCGCTCGACCCGGCCGACGCCGCGCCGCCGGTCGCGCAGATGAAGGGCTGAGCGGTGTCGCTCGGCGCCACACCACCGATGCCTGAGTCTTCCCGGGGGGTGGCGCCCAGTCGTGACTCCCCGGCCACCGGCCTGCTGAGCACCCGGCGCCTGACGTGGCGGGTAGGCGGGGTCGCCATCGTCGACGGGGTCAACATCGACCTGGCCGAGGGCGAGTTCCTGGCCGTCATCGGCCCCAACGGCGCCGGCAAGACGTCGCTGTTCAACCTCATCTCGGGCCTGCGCCGCCCCTCCGACGGCTCCGTGTCCCTGGCCGGGCACGACCTGACCCGGCTGCCCACGCACCGGCGGGCCCGCCTCGGTCTCGGGCGGACCTTCCAGTCCTCGTCGGTCTTCGGCTCCCTCACCGTCGCGGCGAACGTCCGGCTGGCCGTGCAGGCCCGCCGCGGCGGCTCGATCCGCCCGTTCCCGTGGCCGGGCCGCGACCGCGAGATCGCCGAGCGGGCCGAGCGCGTGCTGTGGCGGGTCGGCCTCGACCACCGGGCCGGGGCACTGGCCGGCAACCTCGCCCACGGCGAGAAGCGCAAGCTCGAGATCGCCCTGTTGCTGGCCGGCGAGCCGCGGGTGCTGCTGCTCGACGAGCCGATGGCCGGCGTCAGCGCCGAGGACGTGCCCGGGCTGGTCGCGCTGATCCGCAGCCTGACCCGCGACGAGCGGCGCAGCGTGCTCATGGTCGAGCACCACATGGACGTGGTCCTCGACCTGGCCGACCGCGTCGCCGTCATGCACCACGGCGCCCTGCTGGTCTGCGACACCCCGGAGGTGGTCATGGCCGACCGCACGGTCCAGGAGGCGTACCTGGGGGAGAAGCTGTGAGCATCCTCGAGATCGGGGACCTTTCCGTCCGCATCGCCGGGTCCCACATCCTGCAGGGCGTCACGTTCGGCGTCGCCCCGCACGGCGTGACCGCGCTGCTCGGCCGCAACGGCGTCGGCAAGACCACCACGCTCAAGGCGGTGCTGGGCCTGCTGCCCCCGAAGGCCGAGGTCGGCGGCGAGGTGCGCTTCGCCGGCGCGGACATCACCCGGGCGCAGACGCACCGCCTGGTCCGCGAGGGCCTCGGCTACGTGCCCGAGGACCGCGGCGTCTTCGGCGGCCTGACCGTCGCCGAGAACCTGCGCCTGGCCGAGCGCCCCGGCGCCGAGCCCGACTACGCCCGCGTCTACGGCCTCTTCCCCGAGCTGCAGCGGCGCGGCCGGCAGCGGGCCGGCACCCTGTCCGGCGGCCAGCAGCAGATGGTGGCCATCGGCCGGGTGCTGCTCAACCCCAACCGGCTGCTGCTCATCGACGAGCCGACCAAGGGCCTCGCGCCGAAGGTGGTCAGCGAGGTCGCCGCCGTGCTGGACACCGTCGCCCAGGTCGTGCCGATGCTGCTGGTCGAGCAGAACCTGGCCGTCGTGCGCCGGCTGGCCCAGGACGCCGTGGTCATCGCCAACGGCAAGGTGGCCTACACCGGCGGCGCCCGGGACCTGCTGGACTACACCGAGAAGACCAAGGCGCTGCTGGGCGTCGGCAAGGGAGACCACGCATGAGCGGTACGGAGCGAAGCGGAGTGGCCGCTCATCAGGGATTCCTCAAACTCATGCGGGCGCCGGAGCGAAGCGGAGGTGCTGGCATGAGCGGTACGGAGCGAAGCGGAGTGGCCGCTCATCATGGATTCCTCAACTCATGCGGGCGCCGCAGCGTTGCGGAGGTGTTCGCATGAGCACGATCGTGCTGCTGACGCTCACCGGGCTCGGTCTCGCCGCGCTGTACTTCCTCGTCGCCTCCGGGCTTGCGCTCGTCTTCGGCCTCGCCGATGTGCTCAACTTCGCGCACGGGCTGTTCCTCTCCGTCGGCGCGTACGGCACCTGGTGGGCCGCGGGCCACGTGCCCGGCGCCGGACCGAGCGGGTGGGGCTTCGCCCTCGCCGTGCTCTGCGGCGTCGTCGCCGGCACGATCGTGGCCGCGCTGGTCGAGCTGGTGCTGATCCGGCCGCTGTACCGCCGCACGATCGAGCAGGTGCTCGTGACCGTCGGGCTGTCGCTGGCCGGCGTCGCGCTGCTGCAGGCGTCGTGGGGCAGCGACCCGCGCCCCTACCCCCGTCCGCAGTGGACGCAGCAGCTCACCAGCATCGCGGGGGCCCGGGTGCCCAACGACCGCTTCCTGCTCATCGGCGCCGCCGTCGTGGTGCTGGGCGGGTTGCTGGCCTTCTTGAAGTACACCAGGATCGGTCTGGTCATTCGCGCGGGCGTCGAGGACCGCTCGATGGTGACCGCGCTCGGCATCGACGTGCGCCGCGCCTTCACGCTCGTCTTCGCCATCGGCGGCGCCGCCGCGGCCCTGGCCGGCGCGCTCGGCGGCGTCTACGCCGGTTCGATCTCGCCGACCGGCGGCAGCTCGCTGCTCATCTTCGGGTTCATCGTCGTCGTGATCGGCGGCATGGGCTCGGTCACCGGCGCCGCCTACGCCGCGGTCGCCGTCGGCCTGCTGCAGCAGTTCGTGAACTACAACTGGTCGGGCCTCGGCGACATCTGCGTCGTGGTCCTGCTCGCGGTCGTGCTGCTCGTCCGTCCACAAGGGATCACCGGGAAGGTCGCCACCTCATGACGACACAGACGGCGCCACCGACCCGGACCACCGCGGTGCCCCCCGCCCGGCGGATCCCGCTGGCGCGCTTCGGCCCGCTCGTGGTGCTGGTCGTGTTCCTCGCCCTGCCGTACTGCGGCCTGAAGATCCCCGGCCTCTTCGACTCCGCGGTCAACGCCCCCGGCACCCTGCAGCTGCTGGCCCTGTGCCTGGTCTTCGGCGCGCTGGCCATGGGCTACGACCTGCTCTTCGGCCGCACCGGCATGCTGTCGTTCGGCCACGCCCTGTACTTCGCGGCCGGCGTCTACGGCACCGACATGCTGGTCACCAAGGCCGGCTACGGCCTGTGGACGGCCATCCTCCTGGCGGTCATCGGCACCGCGATCCTGGCCGCCCTGCTCGGCTCGGTCGCCCTGCGCACCGGCGGCATCGCCTTCGCCATGGTGACGCTGGCCTTCGCCCAGGTCGCCGCGATCACCATCGGCCGCAACCCCGGCGGCGCGACGGGCGGCGAGGAGGGCCTGCCGATGTCCACCGAGCGCGTGCCGGACTTCCTGGTCGGCGTCTCGAACACGGTGAACCTGTACTGGCTCGCCGTCGCCGTCGTGGTGATCACGGCCCTGGTCGTGCACGCGATCGCCGACTCCCCGGCCGGCCGCGTCCTGGCCGCGGTCCGCGACGACGAGCGCCGCGTCGGCGTCCTCGGCCTGGACCCGTACCGCTACCGCCTGTTCGCCTTCACCGTGGCCGGCGGCCTGGCCGGCCTGGCCGGCGCGATGTACGCCCTGCTGATCGGCGGCGCCACGCCCCACATCGCCGCGTCGGACCAGACGCTGACGCTGCTGGTGATGGTGGTGCTGGGCGGCCCGGGCACGCGCTGGGGTCCGCTGATCGGCGGCTTCCTGTTCACGTACCTGGACTACCGCCTGGTCGCCCTTGGCGACTCCGACGCGGTGGCCGGCCTGCCGGGCGTGCTGCGCGGTCCGCTGTCCCAGCCGCTCTTCATCCTGGGCACGGTGTTCATCCTGGCCGTGTACTTCTTCCCCGGCGGCCTCGCCGGCCTGCGCACCCGCCTGGGTCCACTGGCGAAGTGGATACCCGACCGGCGCTGATCGCGGCGGTCGGTGCGGCGTCGCGGCCGGTCGGTCTGGTCGGCAGCGGCCTCTCGGCAGGCAGCGACCGCAACGCGGCCGGCGCGCGCCGCTGTCCGCGCGCCGTTAGGCCGCGCGCCGGCGGCTGAGGTTGCACTGGGCCGTCCCGCGCCGCGGCGGCGTGGACCGCGGGGCGCCACGGACCGCGGGGCGCCACGGACCGCGGGGCGCCACGGACCGCGGGGCGCCACGGACCGCGGGGCGCCACGGACCGCGGGGCGCGGGGCGCCACGGACCGCGGGGCGCCACGGACCGCGTGGCGGCGTAGCGCCACGGACCGCGTGGCGCTACGGACCCCGCGGCGGCGCAGCGCCACTGACCGTGCGGGCGTGGCAATGATGATATTTCCGAAAAATCCGGGCGGCTGGCCGCCCGGATTTTTCGTGTTTGTCGGGCATGTGATCCACACATAAGCACGTAGAGAAATGTGTGGATCGGCTCCGTGGTGACGTTGGGAGCGGCCGCCATAACTTGTGGCGACCGTCACTCCAAGCCGCCAAAGGGGGTGTGTCCCACATGGACGGTTCCGCGCTCCAGGCGCGCGGCCTCACGCGCGACTTCCGCGGGTTCCGGGCCGTCGACGGGGTCGATCTCGATGTCGCGGCCGGGAGCGTGCACGCGCTCGTCGGGCCCAACGGGGCCGGGAAGACGACGCTGTTCAACCTGCTGACCGGGTTCCTGGCGCCGACCGCCGGGCGGATCGAGCTCGAGGGCCGCGACATCACCGGGCTCGCGCCCGAGCGGGTCGCGCGGCTCGGGATGGCGCGGTCGTTCCAGATCGCGAGCCTGTTCCCGCAGCAGACCGTGCGGGCGCACGTCGAACTGGCGCTGCAGGGGGCGACCTCGCTCGGGTGGGCGTTCTGGCGCTCCGAGCGGCCGCTGCGGCGCTTCCGCGAGCGGGCGGAGGAGCTGCTCGAGCGGGTCGGGCTGGCCGACACGGCCGGCAGCCCGGCCGGGAGCCTCGCGTACGGGCGCAAGCGGGCCCTCGAGCTCGCCATCGCGCTCGCGCTCGATCCGAAGGTGCTGCTGCTGGACGAGCCGACCGCCGGGATGGGCGTCGAGGACGTCGAGCGGACCGTCGAGCTGGTCGCCGCCGTCCGGGACGGGCGGACCGTCGTGCTCGTCGAGCACAACATGAGCGTCGTGGGGCGGCTCGCCGACCGGGTGACCGTGCTGCAGGCGGGGTGGGTACTCGCCGAAGGGACCTACGACCAGGTGCGCGCCGACGAGCGCGTCGTCGAGGCCTACCTGGGGAGCGTCGATGCTGCGCATTGAGGGGCTGTCCGCCTGGTACGGCGAGGCGCGCGTCCTGCGCGACGTCGACCTCGACATCCAGGCGGGCGAGGTCGTCACCCTGTGCGGGCGCAACGGCGCCGGCAAGACCACGCTGCTGCGCTGCGTCATGGGGCTGCACGGCGGGCAGTCGGGCACGGTCGAGCTGGCCGGCGCCGACATCACCAGGAAGGCCGCGCACAAGCGGGCCCGCGCGGGGCTGGGCTGGGTGCCCGACGACCGCGGCGCCTACGCCACCCTCAGCGTCGCCGAGCACCTGGCGCTGCCACCCGTCGTCGGGCCCGGCCCCTGGAGCCTCGACGAGATCCACGAGGCCTTCCCCAACCTGTACGAGCGGCGCAACAGCCCGGCCACCAAGCTCTCCGGCGGCGAGCAGCAGATGCTCGCGCTCGCCCGCGTGCTGCGCATGGGCGCCACCGTCCTGCTGTGCGACGAACCGACCGAGGGCCTGTCGCCGCTGCTGGTCCGCCGGGTCGGCGAGATCCTCGCCCGGGCCCGCGACCACGGCGCGACCGTGCTGCTCGTGGAGCAGAACCTGCGCTTCGCCACCACCATCGCCGACCGCCACTACCTGCTCGCCGAGGGGCGGATCGCCGGCACTTTCGACAACGCCGACGTGCGTTCACGCGAGGCCGAGTTCCTCGCGCACCTCGGCATCTGACCGGAGGTACACATATGAAGAGATCCATCGCTGTCGGTGCCGCCCTGTGTGTCACGCTCGCCGGCTGCGGCGGCGGAGGCCCCCGCTCGTCGGGCAGCAGCAAGCTCACCGGCGACAAGATCGTGCTGGGCGTGCTCAACGACCAGTCCGGCGTCTACGCCCAGCTGTCCGGCAAGAACTCCGTCGTGGCCGTGCAGATGGCCATCGACGACTTCAAGGCGAAGTACGGCGACAAGGCCATCACCAAGAACATCACCGTCGAGACCGCCGACCACCAGAACAAGCCCGACGTCGCCAACACGCGGGCGAGCGAGATGTACGACCGGCTCGGCGTCGACGCGATCCTCGACGTGCCGACGTCCTCGGCCGCGCTGAAGGTCGCCGACGTCGCCAAGCAGAGCAAGAAGCTGTACTTCAACATCTCCGGCGCCACCACGGACCTGACCGGCAAGTCCTGCAACAAGTACACGTTCCACTACGCCTACGACACGGCGATGCTGGCCAACGGCACCGGCACCGCGGCCACCCAGGCCGGGGCCAAGAACTGGTACATCGTGTACCCCGACTACGCCTTCGGCCAGGACATGCAGAAGTCCTTCACCGAGGCGGTCAAGAAGGGCGGCGGCACGGTCATCGCGAGCGACCCGACGCCGTTCCCGAACGACAACTTCTCCACGTTCCTGCTCAAGGCGCCGACGCTGAACCCGAAGCCGGACGTGCTGGGCACCATGCAGGCCGGCGCCGACCTGGTGAACCTCGTCAAGCAGTACAACGAGTTCAAGCTCCGGGACAAGGGCGTCGGGCTGGCCGTGGGCCTCATGTTCCTGACCGACATCCACTCGCTGACCCCGGACGCGCTGGCCGGCACCACGTTCACCGACGCGTGGTACTGGAACTTCGACGAGCAGAACCGGGCCTGGGCCGACAAGTTCGCGGCGAAGGCCGGCGGCCAGCGCCCGACGTTCGCCCACGCGGCCAACTACTCGGCGGCGATGCAGTACCTCGAGGCCGTCCAGGCGGCCGGCACCGACGACGCCGACGCGGTCGTCAAGCAGCTGGAGGGCAAGAAGGTCAACGACTTCTTCCTGCGCAACGGCGAGTTCCGGGCGGCCGACCACCGGGTGCTGCACGACGCGTACCTGGCCAAGGTCAAGCCCTCGGCCGACGTCAAGGAGCCCTGGGACTACGAGCAGATCGTGAAGACCATCCCCGCGCAGGAGGCGTTCCGCGCGCCGTCGCCCGACTGCAAGCTCTGAGTCCCTCATGGGCCTGCTCACCCACACGTTCAACGGCCTGGTCGGGGGCAGCTTCTACGCGCTGCTCGCCCTCGGCCTGGCCGTGATCTTCGGGATGCTCCGCGTCGTCAACTTCGCACACGGCGCGTTCTACATGCTCGGCGCGGTCGGCGCGTTCTTCCTGCTGGATTCCTTCGGGCTCTCCTTCTGGGTGGCGCTGGCAGTGGTACCTCTCGTGCTCGGCCTGCTGGGCGTGGCGCTCGAGAGCACCGTGATCCGGCGGCTGTCGAAGCTCGATCCGCTGTACAACTTCCTGCTCACGTTCGGGCTCACGCTGATCCTGCAGGACGCGGTGAAGGCGAAGTACGGCTCGCAGTCCAACCCGTACCACGCGCCCGCCGGGCTCGGCGGCACGGTCGACTTCGGGCTGTTCGACTTCCCGGCGTACCGCGTCTTCGTGTTCGGCGTCGCCATCGCCTTGTGCGTGGTGGTGTGGTGGGTGCTCACCCGCACCCGCGTCGGCATGGTGGTGCGGGCCGGGACCGAGCGGCCCGAGCTCACCCGGGCCCTCGGCATCGACGTCGGGCGGTGGATCGCGCCGGTGTTCGGCTTCGGCGTGGCCCTGGCGGCCCTCGCCGGCGTGCTCGCCGCGCCGATGCGGGCGGTCAACCCGCTCATGGGCGGCGACCTCATCATCGGCGTCTTCGCGGTCGTCGTGATCGGCGGGCTCGGGTCGGTGTTCGGCTCGGTCGCCGCCGGCTTCGGCATCGGGCTGCTGCAGGCGTGGAGCGAGGCGTACGGCCCGTCGCTGCTCGCCCAGACGCTCATCTTCCTGGTCATGGCGCTGGTGCTGCTGTTCCGCCCGGCCGGGCTGTTCGGCAGGGAGGAAGGTCCCGCATGAGGTGGCTGCTGCTGGCCGTGGGCGCCGCCGTCGCGCTCTGGCTGCCCAACGGGATCTACCCGGCGGTGGCCGTGGACATGCTCTGCTGGGCGCTGTTCGCGGTCGCGATCGACCTGCTGCTCGGCTACGGCGGGCTGCTGTCGTTCGGCCATGCCGCGTTCTGGGGGACGTCGGCGTACACGGCCGGGATCATCGCCGCCCGTCTGGGCGCGCCGTTCCCGGTCGCGGTCCTCGGCGGGGCGCTGCTGGCCGCCGCGCTCGCCGTGCCGATCGGGTACCTCGCGGTGCGCCGCAGCGGGATCTACTTCGCGATGGTGACCCTCGCCTTCGCGCAGATGGTGTACTTCATCGCCAACGAGTGGTCGTCGGTCACCGGCGGCGAGAACGGCCTGCAGAGCGTGCCGCGGGAGCTGTTCGGGCTGGACCTGTCCGACCCGTACTACTTCTACTACGCGGCGCTGCCGATCGCGGTGCTCGGCCTGCTGCTGGCCTGGCGGATCGTGCACTCGCCGTTCGGCCGGGTGCTGGTCGCGGTCCGGGACAACCCGAACCGGGCGCGGGCGCTGGGGTATGCGGCTTCGCGGTACAAACTCCTGGTCTTCGTCCTTTCGGCCTTTCTGGCCGGGCTCGGCGGCGGGCTGTTCGCGGTCGCGCACGGGTTCGTCTCCCTCGACGTCGTGCACTGGACGACGTCGGGCAAGGGCGTGGTCCTCGTCGTGCTCGGCGGGATCGGCACCCTGTGGGGCGGGGTGCTCGGCGCCGGCCTGATCGTCGACCTCGAGGACCAGCTCTCGCAGGCCGGCTTCACCCTGATCGGGCTGATCACGGGGGGCATCTTCGTGCTGGTGGTGCTGCTGTTCCGAAGGGGGCTCTGGGGCACCGTCGCGGATTTATTCCGCCGGTGGCGTCGAGTTTGAGTGCGGAGCATGGGGGGTCCGGGGTGGGAACCCCCCGGCGCGCCCGAGCGGAGCGAGCGCCGGCGGCGTTTTCGGTGTGATCGGACGCACTTTTCAATACGAGACGGTTCCGTATCGCGTGGCCGGCGGCTACGTTGATACGGAACTGTTCCGTATCGTTATCGCGCGTTCCAAGCCAGGGGGGCACCACCGTGGACGCAGCAACACAGGCCGCACCAGCCAACACCGGACATCCTCGACGCTGGGCCATTCTCGGCGTGCTCGTCATTAGCCTGCTCGTGGTCGTGCTGGACAACACCGTCCTCAACGTCGCCATGCGCACCATCGCCGACCCGCAGAAGGGCCTGGGCGCGACCCAGAGCCAGCTCGAGTGGGCGATCAACTCCTACACGCTCGTCTTCGCCGGCCTGCTGTTCACCGCCGGCATCCTCGCCGACCGCCTCGGCCGGCGCATCACGCTGACCGTGGGCCTGGCGCTGTTCGGCATCGCCTCGCTCGTCTCGGCCTACAGCGGCTCGCCCGACCAGCTGATCTGGGCCCGCGCCCTGATGGGCCTCGGCGCCGCGGCGGTCATGCCCTCGACGCTGTCGATCATCGCCAACGTCTTCGACCCGCGCGAGCGCGGCCGCGCCATCGGCGTGTGGGCCGGCGCGGTCGGCCTCGGCGTCGCGATCGGCCCGATCGTCGGCGGCCTGCTGCTCGAGCACTTCTGGTGGGGCTCGGTCTTCCTGATCAACGTCCCGATCGTGATCGTGGGCCTGATCCTGGTCAACACGCTCATCCCCGAGTCGCGCGACCCCAAGCCGGGCCGCATCGACGTCGTCGGCGTGCTGCTGTCCATCGTCGGCCTCACCCTGCTCACGTACGGCGTGATCGAGGGCGGCGACCACGGCTTCGGCAAGATCGAGGCGTGGGGCGCCCTGGCCGGCGCGGTGGTCGTGCTCGCCGCGTTCGTCGTCTACGAGCGGCGCATCGAGTTCCCGTCGCTGGACGTGCGGCTGTTCTCCAACAGCAAGTTCAGCGCCTCGACCGGCATGATCGGCCTGGTCTTCTTCGCGGCCATGGGCATCATGTTCATCAGCGCCTTCTACCTGCAGCTGGTCCGCGGGTACGGCCCGCTGGCCTCCGGCGCCCTGTTCGTGCCCTTCGCCGCCGCCCAGATGGTCTTCGCCCCGCGCAGCGCCGCGATGGTCAAGCGCTTCGGCCCGAAGGCGGTCAGCACCACGGGTCTCCTGCTGGTCGCGATCGGCCTGGCCTCGTGGATGTTCATCTCCGAGACCACCCCGATCTGGATCGTCGGCGCGCTGTTCTTCCTCATGGGCGTCGGCATGGCCAACGTGATGCCGCCCGCGACGGAGGCGATCATGTCGTCGCTTCCCCGTGAGAAGGCCGGCGTCGGATCGGCCGTCAGCAACACCATCCGTCAGGTCGGCGGCGCCCTCGGCGTGGCCGCCCTCGGGGCCGTCATCGCCTCGGTCTACCGCGACCACGTCGCCGACGCCACGGCCGCCCTGCCGCCCGCGGCGAGGGACGGCGCACGCGAGTCGATCTCCGGTGGCTACGCCGTGGCGTCGCACCTTGCCGGGCCCGCCCAGCAGGCGCTGATCCACAACGTGAACGACGCCTTCATCACGGCCATGCACAGCGCCGCGATCGGCTCCGCGATCTTCGCCGTCCTCGGCGCGGTCGTGGCCGTCGTCTGGCTGCCCGGCAAGCGCCCCGCCGGCGCCCCCGCCCCGTCCACCGCCGAGAGCCTGGCGGAGGAGCAGGGTGCGGAGCTGGTAACGGTCGGCGAGTGACGAGGTGAGGCGACCGGTGGGTAGCTTCGGTGTGAAAACTCGGTAACAATGGAAACCATGACGCTCAGCGTGGATGTGGTGCCTGACCAGGACCGGAAGGGTCCTGGTCGGCCCCGCAGCGCCCGGGTCGACGAGGCGATCGTGCAGGCGGTGTTCGAGCTGCTGAGCTCCGGCCAGAGCGCCGACGCGATCTCGATCGAGGCGGTCGCCGCGAAGGCCGGCGTTGGCAAGGCGACGATCTATCGCCGCTGGCCCAACAAGGAGGCGCTGCTCATCGACGCCGTCCTCGCCATGAAGGGCCCCCTGCCCGAGGTGCGCGGCGAGTCGGTGCGCGAGGACCTGATCGCCCAGGTCGCCGCGATGCGCAACAAGCGGATGGCGCAGTATGGCAAGGTCACCGCCTGCCTGATGCCCGAGCTGTTCAAGAGCGGCGAGATGACCCGGGTCTACCAGGGCGTCGTGGAGCCCCGCCGCGAGGTGATGCGCGGCATCCTGCGCCGCGGCATCGCCTCGGGCGAGCTGCGCCCGGACCTGGACGTGGAGCTGTGCCTGCTGGTCCTGTCGGGCCCGACGCTGGCGCAGAACATGCTCCGCTGGAACCCGAACGTCCCCGACGAGAACTTCGCCGAAAACCTGGTCGACTTCGTCCTCCGCGGCGCTGCTGCGGGCTCCTAGCTCGCTTCGCTCGCCCGGGGGAGCCCCGCTCCACCCGAAGCCCCTCAAAACCGGCAGCGGAGCGCCCGGCCGGCGGACGAGTTGGCTCTCTTTGGCCCGGCCCGCTGTTCGCAGCGGCGCCGGGCCACTGCACGTGCGGCGCGCTGGCCGGCTGCGGCTCGGCTGGTAGCCGTTCGCGCTCCTGTGGCTCGGCCCGCTGTTCACAGCGGCGCCTGGCCACAGTGCATCGAGCGTGTTTACGGGCTCGCCGCCTGTTGTGGTCCGACAAGTCGGGCACTCCGTGCCGCGACTTGTCGGATTTATACGTCGCCGGGGGATAAATCCGGGCAAGAGAGTTACCGGCGCCAATGTTGCTCCACGCCGTGTTGCCGGCGCCGTCGGGCCGGCGCCGTCGGGCCGGCGCCGTCGGGCCGGCGGCATGTTCTCTCCACGATTATGCGAAAAGTCGGCGACAAATCGGGCATCGTCAAGATCTTGGAGAGAGAACGCGCCCAGAGGAGTGAGAACGCTCTAGGACATGTCCGATTTGTGCCGACGGATTGGCATGACCGTGGAGCGAAAATGCGAGGGAAGCCTCACCAGGTGAGGTCGGGGCCGTCCAACGAGATGTAGCGCGGCGACGTGGGATCGGGGCTGTCCAGCAGGTCGGCCAGGCGGGCGGCGGCCTCCGACGGGGCAGTGGTGGCGTCCGCGGTGCCCATGGTCGTGGTCAGGGCGCCCGGGTGTACCGCCCAGCAGCGCACACGGCCGGCCAGTTCCTGAGCGAGCGCGATCGTCAGCATGTTCTGGGCGGCCTTCGAGATCCGGTACGCGTAGCTGGTGCTCCGCCCCGCGAACGCCCCGGCCGCCTGGGCCGACAGCGAGCCCAGCCGGGACGACACGTTGACGATCAGGGGCGACGGGGCGGCGACCAGGGCGGGGAGCAGTGCCTGCGCCAGGCGCAGCGGGCCGGCCACGTTGACGTCGACGGCGTTCACGATGCTCTGCGGGTCGCACGACGCGAGCGGTACGCCCGGCGCGCCGACGCCGGCGTTGTTGACCAGCGCGTCGAGGGGGCGGCCGGCCACCGCGTCGAGCAGGGCCGGCCCGACGGGGTCGCGGACGTCCTGCAGCACCGGGCGGATGCCGTCGCGCGGCGAAAATGTGCCACGGACGCACGCCACGACCTCCCAGCCGCGCGACGCCAGGCATTCGGCCAGCGCCAGACCCAGGCCGCGTCCGGCGCCCGTCACCACCGCCAGCCGACCCACGGACAGAGACTCTACGAGGTGCTGAGGCGGTGCAGGCGCAGGGCCAGCTGTACCTCAAGGGCCCGCTCCGGCTTCTGCCAGTCGGCGCCGAGCAGCTGGGCGATGCGCTCCAGGCGTTGCGTGACCGTGTTGACGTGGACGTGCAGGACCTCGGCCGCGCGGGCCAAGCTGCCGCCGACGCCGAAGTACGCCTCCAGGGTCTTGACCAGGGCGGTGCCCCGGCGGGCGTCGTAGTCGACGACCGGGCCGATCGCCGAGTCCAGGAAGGACCGTACGTCGCGGTCGCGGCCGTCGGGGGCCGAGCCGAGCAGCAGGCCGACGAAGCCGAGCTCGGCCGTGCTGGCGCCGGTGCCGGTGCGGCCCAGGGCCGTGAGGGCGGTGACGCAGCGGTCGGCGTCGCGGTAGGCCGCGGCGATGCCCTCGGGAGCGGTGGCGGGGCCGCCGGCGCCGGCGGTGACCGGGCGGGCGAGCAGCTTGCCGAGGTCGCGGGCGACGGCGCGGGCCGCGGCGCCGGGCGCGTCGCCCGGCAGGAGCAGCACGATGTGGCCGTCGCGGGCGGCGGCCAGGCCGGAGCGGGTCTGGGCGTACGTCTGCGCCCACGACACCGCGCGTTGGCGGATCGAGCCGGCGGTGGACTGGCGGAGCGGACCGGCGGTGAATGCGTCGGCGCCGATGGCTACGACGACGTTCGGGGCGTCGAGGTCGACGCCGAGGCGCTTGGCCCGGGCGCGCAGGGCGTCGGCGTCGCGGACCGGGCGGGTGATGACGTCGTCGAGCAGTTCGCCGCGGACCCGGCCCTCGGCCTCCGCCACGGTACGCCGGAACAGCTGCAGCAGCGCCGTGACCACCGCGGCCCGCTCGAGGATGCGCTGGTCGGCGTCGACGAGCGCTTCGTCGGGGCGAAGGGCCAGGGCGCCGAGGTTCTCCGCGCCGGCCACGACGGCGGCGAACCACAGGGCGCCGCGGCGCACGCTGCGGCCCTCGGTGCGCGAGGCGGCGAGGGCCTCGGCGATGGCGCTCGGGTCGGGCTGGTCGAGCTCGCCGACGAGGGCGAGGCGGCGGTTCTCGGCGTCCAGGACGAGCAGGGAGCCGCCGAGGACCTCGACGACGACCGCCGCGACGTCCTCGACGCCGGCGCCGCGCAGGACGAGGGCGGTCATGCGGTCGTGGGCGGCGGCCGCGCGCTCGACCGAGTCGCTGTGCGCGCGGATCACGCCGTTGGCGGCGGAGAGCTCCTCCAGCGCGGCCTGCGTCTCGCCGAGCAGGCGGGCGGTGTCGATCGCGACGGCGGCGTTGGCGGCGAGCGAGACGAGCAGCGACACCTCCTCGCGGGCGAACGGGCGGGCGGAGCGGTTGGCCGCGTAGAGCACGCCGATGATCCGGGATCCGAGCCGCAGCGGTACCCCGAGAATCGCCACGAGGCCCTCCTCGCTCACGCCGGCGTCGATGTCGCCGGTGTGCCGGAAGCGTTCGTCGCGGGGATAGTCGGCGGTGACGTACGGGCTGCCGGTCTGCGCGACCAGGCCGCCGAGGCCGGCCCCCATCGGCAGGCGCAGCGCCTGGAAGCGGGCCGAGATCGAGCCGTCGGTGACCCGCATGTACGTGTCGCCGCGGGTCTCGTCGTTCAGCGTCATGTACGCCACGTCGGCCCCGAGCAGCGTCCGCGCCCGGTGCACGATGGCGGCAAGGACCGCGTCGACGTCGCGCAGCCCGGCGAGGTCGCTGGCCGTGTCGAACAGGCCGGACAGCTCCTCCTCGCGCCGGCGGCGCCGCTCCAGCAGGGCGCGCACCCGCAGCGCCACGACCTTGGCCTGCTCCAGCTCGGCGATGTGCTCGGGCGGCAGGCCGGCGTTGCGGGCGGCGACGAGCGGGCCCTCGAACTCCACGGCGGCCGCCTCGCGGGCCAGCAGCTCGAGGTACTCCAGCATCGTCACACGCCCTAGTGTGCGGTCCAGCCGCCGTCGATCGACAGCGAAGTACCGGTGATGAAGCCCGCGACGTCGGTGCAGAGGTAGGCGACGAGCTCGGCGACCTCGGCCGGCTCGATGAGGCGCTTGATCGCGGCGCTGGTCAGCATGATCTTCTCGACGACCTCGGACTCGTCGATGCCGTGGGTGCGGGCCTGGTCGGCGATCTGCCCCTCGACCAGCGGGGTGCGCACGTAGGCGGGGTTGATGCAGTTGGAGGTCACCCCGTGCGGCGCGCCCTCGAGCGCGACCGTCTTGGACAGGCCCTCCAGGGCGTGCTTGGCGGTCACGTACGCCGCCTTGAACGGCGAGGCCCGCAGCCCGTGCACGGAGGAGATGTTCACGACCCGGCCCCAGCCGCCGGCGTACATGTGCGGCAGCACGGCCCGCACCAGCCGGAACGGCGCGGCGACCATCACGGTCTGGATGTAGCCGAAGCGCTCGGGCGGGAAGTCGTCCAGCGGGGCGACGTGCTGCAGGCCGGCGTTGTTGACGAGGATGTCGGCGTCGAGGTGCCCGGCCAGGCGGCCCTCGATGTCGTCGAGGTCGGCCAGGTCGGCGACCACGGGCACGACCCCGGCCTCCTCGGCGAGCGTCTTGATCGGCTCGGCGTCACGGTCGACCGCCACCACCCGCGCCCCGGCGGCGGCGAGGCGCGCGGCCACGGCGCGGCCGATGCCGCTGCCGGCCCCGGTGACCAGCGCGGAGCGCCCACGCAGGTCCAGCGCGACCACCTGCTGTGGGGTAACGGGGTGTGGCGTCGTCATGGCGGGAAACGTACGAGGCTTCGCGCGCCCGTCCCATGGGGCGCGCCCACATACCTTCACGGTAGTCGGTGTGTGTGTCGTAGCGCCGCGGTTCCAACATCATCCGATAGGGTGTCGAACACACGTATGAGGGGAGCAGGGCGTGCGCGTGCTGGGGGTCGACCCAGGCTTGACCCGATGCGGCGTCGGGGTGGTCGAGGGCCGGCCCGGCCGGCCGTGCAAGCTCGTGCACGTCGAGGTGGTCACCAGCGACCCGGACATGGACCTGCCGCTGCGCCTGCTCGGCCTCGACGAGCGGCTGGCCGAGGTGGTCCAGGAGTTCAGCCCCGCCTCCGTCGCCGTCGAGCGCGTGTTCAGCCAGCACAACGTGCGCACCGTCATGGGCACCGCCCAGGCCGGCGCCGTCGCGATCCTCGCCGCCGCCCGGGCCGGGCTCCCCGTTCAGCTGTACACCCCGAGCGAGGTAAAGGCCGCCATCAGCGGCAACGGCAACGCCGACAAGGCACAGGTCACCGCGATGGTGACCCGGCTGCTGCGGCTGGAGGTGGCGCCGCGCCCGGCCGACGCCGCCGACGCCTTAGCCTTGGCCATCTGTCACGTCTGGCGGGGCGGCGCGCGGGAGCGCATCAGCGCCGCATTGAGGAGGGCCCGGTGATCGCGAGCGTTCGCGGCAAGGTGATGGCGGTGTCGCCCGACGGCGCCGTGATCGAGGTCGGCGGGGTCGGGCTCGCCGTGCAGTGCTCGCCGCACACCATCGCCGAGCTCCGGGTGGGGCAGGAGGCGCGGCTGGCCACCTCGCTGGTCGTGCGGGAGGACTCGCTGACCCTCTACGGCTTCGCCGACGACGAGGCCAAGCAGCTGTTCGAGCTGCTGCAGACCGCGACCGGCGTGGGTCCGCGGCTGGCCCAGGCGGTGCTCGCCGTGCACACCCCGGAGGTCGTGCGCCGCGCGATCTCGGCCGCCGACACGTCGACGCTCACCCAGGTGCCGGGCATCGGCAAGAAGGGCGCCGAGCGCCTGGTGCTGGAGCTGCGGGACAAGATCGGCGCGCTGCCGGGCGCCGGTGCCGTGCTCGTCGGCGGTGCGGTGTGGCCCGAGCAGGTCCGCCAGGCCCTCGTCGGGCTCGGCTGGAACGAGAAGCAGGCCGACCAGGCCGTGGCGGCCGTGGCCGAGCAGCTCGACGGGCAGACCGCCCCGCCGGTGCCGGTGCTGCTCAAGCAGGCGATCCGGATGCTGGGCTCGTTGCGATGACCGACCCGCTCGTCAGCGCCTGGGCCTCCGACGAGGACGCGGTCGCCGACCAGACCGTGCGGCCGAAGCGCATGTCGGAGCTGATCGGCCAGCACCGCGTCCGCGAGCAGCTGCACCTGCTCCTGCAGAGCGCGCTGCGCCGCGGCAGCCCGCCCGACCACATCCTGCTGTCCGGCCCGCCGGGGCTGGGCAAGACCACCATGGCCATGATCGTCGCCGCCGAGCTGAGCTCCGGGCTGCGGATGACCAGCGGGCCGGCGATCGAGCGGGCCGGCGACCTGGCCGCCGTGCTCACCAGCCTGCAGCACGGCGACGTGCTGTTCATCGACGAGATCCACCGCATGGCGCGGCCGGCCGAGGAGCTGCTGTACAGCGCCATGGAGGACTTCCGCGTCGACGTCGTGGTCGGCAAGGGCCCCGGCGCGACCGCGATCCCGCTGGACGTCGAGCCCTTCACGCTCGTCGGCGCCACGACCCGCAGCGGCCTGCTCACCGGCCCGATGCGCGACCGCTTCGGCTTCGTCGGCCAGCTGGAGTTCTACGAGCCGGAGGAGCTCGAGCAGATCATCACGCGCTCGGCCCGCATCCTCGACGTGCCGATCCTGGACGACGGCGCGGTGGAGATCGGGCGGCGCTCCCGCGGTACACCTCGAATCGCCAACCGGCTCCTGCGCCGGGTCCGCGACTACGCCGAGGTGCGCGGCAACGGCGTGGTCGATCTCGCCGCGGCGCGGGCCGCCCTGCGGGTGTACGACGTCGACGAGCTGGGCCTGGACCGGCTGGACCGGGCGGTGCTCGCGGCCCTGCTGCGCCACGGCGGCGGGCCGGTCGGCCTGTCCACGCTCGCGGTCGCCGTGGGTGAGCAGCCGGACACCGTCGAGGAGGTCTGCGAGCCATTCCTGCTGCGGACGGGCCTTATCGCGCGTACGCCCCGTGGTCGTATCGCCACCGCGAGCGCATGGCGGCACCTTGGAATCCCAGCCCCCGCTGGTACCGTCGGTGGCGGAAACCCAGCGGGCGGCATGTCCCAAACACCCGATCTGTTCAGCTTGGAGCCCTAAGCTCCCTGCCTGTCGTGATGGAGCCGTTACGGACGCCGGTTTACGTGGTCTCCGACACACAGACTAGACTCGCCGCGATCCGCTGCGCGGACATCAGATAACTCGAACCGGAAGGCCCATATCGTGAATTACGCCGACGCGAGCACTGGCGGGGGCTCATCAGCATTCCCGTTCATCCTCCTCGCCGGCTTCGCCATCGTCGTGTACTTCCTCATGATCCGCCCGCAGCAGAAGCGCCGCCGCGAGGTCGAGAGCATGCAGTCCGCGATGGGTGTCGGCGACGAGGTCGTCACGGTCGGGGGCCTCTACGGCATCGTGGCCGAGGTCAATGACGACACCGTGCTCCTGGAGATCGCACCGGGCGTCACCGCCAAGTACGCCCGCCAGGCAATCGGCAAGGTGGTGCAGAAGGCGGCCGCCGACGACGAGGCCGCCAACGAGGAGGAGTCCGCCGGCACCGCGGACTCCGACTGAAATCCCGCTCGCAAGTCCCGCTCTGTGAAACATTCACGCCGCGCGAACCCCGCCGGCGTCGTGTAGGGAGACCCGACAGCCGTGGCACAACCTCAGGCACCGATGCGCCCGAGCCGCCAGCTCGCCGTCCTTGCCGCCATCTTCATCATCCTTGCCTCGATCGTATGGTTCGGGGGCAAGGGTGGGTGGCGGGACCGGCTCGAGCCGAAGCTGGGCCTTGATCTGATCGGCGGGACCACGGTCACGCTGCAGGCGCAGAACCTGGAGGGCAACAAGAAGCCCACCCAGGCGCAGATGGAGACCGCTCGGAGCATCATCGACCAGCGCGTCAACGGTCTGGGTGTCTCCGAGGCCGAGGTCGTCGTCGAGGGCAACAGCAACATCGTGGTCTCCCTGCCCGGCAAGAGCGACGACCGCCTCAAGCAGATCGGTCAGACCGCGGAGCTGCGCTTCCGCACGGTGCTGCAGCAGACGGGCGACACGGGTGCGACCGACCCCTCGGCGTCGGCCTCCGCTTCGGCGTCCGGCTCGCCGAGCGCCACGGGCTCGGCCGCCCCGTCCACCTCGGCGAGCGGCTCGGCCAAGCCGAGCGACCCCGCCTCCTCGGCGCCGGCCGCGACCCCGACCCCGTCGGGCACCGCCGCCGCGGGCGCGACCCCCGCGCCGAGCGACTCGGTGGCCCCGGACATCGCCACCCAGCGCGCCGCGGTGCAGAAGAAGCTCGGCGACGCCGTGTGGGCCGCCGCGCTCGCCGAGCAGGCGCCGGTCGACTTCAGCCAGGCGCCGGACAAGGCCCAGACGTACAAGGGCTTCAAGGACCTGACGCCGGAAGAGGTCGCGGTGCTGCCGGCCTCCATGCAGTACAACATCCCGTACGTCACGTGCGACAAGCTCAACCACCGGCCGGTCGGCTCGATCAGCAACAAGGACCAGCAGGCCGTCGCCTGCGGCCCGGGCGTGAAGTACCAGCTCGACGTGGCCAAGGTGCTCGGCACCGACGTGTCGAAGGCCAGCTCCGGCATCAACTCGCAGAACGGCAAGTGGACGGTCAACCTGTCCTTCCACAGCGACGGGCAGAACCGCTGGACCGACCTGACCCGCGAGGCCTACAACGGCGGCCAGAGCAGCAAGCAGGTCGCGGTCGTGCTCGACAACACCGTGGTGTCGGCCCCGACGATCCAGGCCGTCATCCCCGGCGACGCCGAGATCAGCGGCACCTTCACGAAGTCCGAGGCCCAGCTGCTGGCCAGCCAGCTGCAGTACGGCGCCCTGCCGCTGTCGTTCAAGTCGCAGGACGCGCAGAGCATCTCGGCCACCCTGGGCAGCTCCCACCTGGAGGCGGGCCTGCTCGCCGCCGGCATCGGCCTGCTGCTGGTGGTGCTCTACTCGTTCTTCTACTACCGGCTGCTCGGCGGCGTCATCATGATCAGCCTCCTGCTCTCCGGCGTGCTGGTCTTCATGTCGCTGATCATCCTGGGCCGCTGGATCGGCTTCACGCTGAGCCTCGCCGGCTTCGCCGGGTTCATCGTCTCGCTCGGTGTCGCCGCCGACTCCTTCGTCATCTACTTCGAGCGGCTCAAGGACGAGATACGTGAGGGCCGCAGCCCGCGCAGCGCGGTGCCCCGGGCCTGGGTCCGTGCGCGCCGCACGATCATCTCGGCCAACACGATCACCCTGCTCGCGGCGGCGATCCTGTACTTCGTCTCGATCGGCTCGGTGAAGGGCTTCGCCTTCGCCCTGGGCGTGGCGACGATCCTCGACCTCGTGGTCGTGTTCCTCTTCCGTCACCCGATCATGACGCTCTTCGCTCGAAGCAAGGCATTCTTGTCACCGAGGGTCAGTGGTCTCGGCCGGGTCCTCGAAAACCGCCCGACGACCGAGGCGACTCCGGCCACGACGCGTCGTAACCGCCCGAAGGAGGCCTGACGATGAGCGCGGGTGGGATCGCAGCCCGGCTGTACCGGGGTGAAGCCGGCGTCGACATCGTCGGCCGCCGCAAGGTCTGGTTCACCGTCGCCGGCATCGCGATCGTGATCGCCATCGCCAGCATGCTGGTGCGGGGCTTCACGCTCGGCATCGAGTTCGAGGGCGGCAACCAGTACAACGTCCCGGTCAAGGTCGGCACGCTGGACCAGGTCGAGCAGGCGTTCACCAACGCCGGCGTCTCGGTCAAGACCGGCCAGACCGTCGGCGACAGCCAGTACGTCATCAAGACCGAGCTGATCACCGACCCGAAGAAGCAGGACGACGTCAAGAACGCCGTCGCCCAGCACTTCAACATCGACGCCAACCAGATCAGCGACAGCTCGGTCAGCACCTCGTGGGGCGGGCAGGTCACCGACAAGGCGGCGCTGAGCCTCGCGATCTTCCTGGCCGCGGTGCTGGTGTACCTCATCGCGCGCTTCGAGTGGCGGATGGCCGCGGCGGCGATCGCCTCGCTGCTGCTCGACCTGGTGCTGACGGGCGGCGTGTACTCGCTGGTCGGCTTCGAGGTCACCCCGTCGACCGTCATCGGCTTCCTGACGATCCTCGGTTTCGCGCTGTACGACGTGGTCGTGGTCTTCGACAAGGTGCAGGAGAACACCCGTGGCATCACGGGCTCCAGCACCTCGACCTACTCCGAGGCGGCCAACCTGGCGGTCAACCAGACGCTGATGCGCTCGATCAACACCGGCCTCGTGGCGCTGCTGCCCGTCGGCGGCCTGCTCTTCATCGGCGCCGGCCTGCTGGGCGCCGGCACGCTGAAGGACCTCGGCCTGGTCCTGTTCATCGGTATGGGCGTCGCGGTGTACTCGTCGATCTTCTTCGCCACCCCGGTCCTGGCCGAGCTCAAGAGCCGCGAGCCGCGGCTGCAGGCGCACGCCAACCGGGTCATGGCCAAGCGGAACGCGCAGGCCAAGGAGGCGGCGAGCAAGCCGCAGACGGTGGCCCGCGACAGCGACGGCGTGCCGATCGGCGGCCCGGCCAAGTCGGTGGAGCGCTCCGAGCTCGCCGGCGCCGCGCCGCGCCCGGGCGCCCGCCCGTCGGCCCGGCCGGGCCAGGGCAAGCGCCCGCGGGCGAGCGGCCGCCCCGGTGGCGGCAGCGGCCGCCGATAATCGATCTGGTAGTAATCAACGGGCGTCGCGGTTGCCGCGGCGCCCGTTGCCGTTTGCGTGGGAGGCCCGGGTGGAGATCGCCGATCTGGTCGCGAGCAAGGTCCTGGACGTGCCGGACTTCCCCAAGCCGGGGGTCCTGTTCAAGGACCTCATGCCGCTCTTCGCCGACGGCCCGGCCTTCGCCGCCAGCGTCGACGCGATCATCGCCGAGCACGGCGCCGGCAGCTTCGACGTCGTGGCCGGCATCGAGGCCCGGGGGTTCGTCATCGCCGCCGCGATCGCCTACGCGACGGGCAAGGGGGTCGTACCCGTACGCAAGGCCGGCAAGCTGCCCCGCAAGACCGTGTCGGCGACCTACGCGCTGGAGTACGGCGAGGCGACCCTGGAGGTCCACGCGGACGCCTTCCTGGCGGGGGAGCGGGTCCTCGTCGTCGACGACGTGCTCGCCACCGGCGGCACCGCGGAGGCCACCCTGGAGCTCGTCGAGCGGGCCGGCGGGTCGATCAGCGGCTTCAGCGTCCTGCTGGAGCTCTCGTTCCTCGAGGGCCGGTCCCGACTGGCCCCGCGCCCGGTTCATGCCCTGTTGACCGTCTGAGGGGCGTTCCCGGGCGTTTTCCCGGCACTTTCCCTGACGGGAAATGTCGGCGGGGACGGGTAAGCTTGCACCTCGGATCGTTGTCGGCGATGAGGAGCGGCCGGTGACCGGCGACATCGCACCCCCCATTGAGGGTACGGTCGACCACGTGCAGGATGAACCGCAGGAGGCCAGCGAGAACGCCACGCCGGAGACGGCCGAGGCGGGCGGCGTGGTGCTGCAGTTCCCCGTGGCGCCCGCAGGCACGCCCCAGCGCCGGGCCTCGGACCGGCCCGGCACGTCGGCGGGCCGCCTCGATGCGGGCCAGCCCCGCCGCTCCGCCGAGGAGATCCTCGGCGAGGACACCGAGGACCTGACCGACGCCGCGGGCGGCGTGACCGGGGCCGTCGCCGGCTTCGTCGGCGCCGCGCCGACCGGCCGCCGGGTCCGCGCCCGCCTGGCCCGCTTCAACGCGCCCTGGCAGAGCCCCTCGGTCAGCGAGGTCCTCGAGCCGCTCATCGCCCAGCACAAGGCCAGCCACCCGAAGGCCGACGTGCGGCTGCTGCAGCGGGCGTATGACATGGCCGAGCACTTCCACAAGGGGCAGTACCGCAAGTCCGGCGACCCCTACATCACGCACCCGCTCGCCGTCGCCACGATCCTCGCCGACCTGGGCATGGACACCACGACCCTGGTCGCGGCGCTGCTGCACGACACGATCGAGGACACCGAGTACACGATCGAGCGCATGCAGGTCGACTTCGGCGGCGAGGTCACGCTGCTCGTCGACGGCGTCACGAAGCTGGACAAGGTCAAGCTCGGCGACGCGGCGAAGGCCGAGACGATCCGCAAGATGGTCGTCGCGATGGCCAAGGACCCGCGGGTGCTGGTCATCAAGCTGGCCGACCGGCTGCACAACATGCGCACCCTGACCTTCCTGCCCCGCCCCAAGCAGGAGCAGAAGGCCAAGGAGACCCTCGAGATCCTCGCGCCGCTGGCCCACCGCCTGGGCATGAACACGATCAAGTGGGAGCTGGAGGACCTGGCGTTCCGCACGCTGTTCCCCAAGCGCTTCGACGAGATCAGCCGGCTCATCGCCGAGCACACGCCCCAGCGCGACTCGCTGCTGCGCACCGTGACCCAGAAGGTCGCCAACGACCTCAAGGCCGCCAAGATCAAGTCCGAGGTGACCGGGCGGCCGAAGCACCTGTACTCCGTCTACCAGAAGATGATCGTCCGGGGCCGCGACTTCGGCGACATCTACGACCTGGTCGGCGTGCGCATCCTCGTCGACACGGTGCGCGACTGCTACGCGGCGCTCGGTGTGATCCACGCGAACTGGCAGCCCGTGCCGGGCCGGTTCAAGGACTACATCGCGATGCCGAAGTTCAACATGTACCAGTCGCTGCACACGACGGTCATCGGACCCACCGGCAAGCCCGTCGAGCTGCAGATCCGCACCTACGCGATGCACCGCACCGCGGAGTACGGCATCGCGGCGCACTGGCGCTACAAGGAGACGAAGAACGCCACGATCGCCGGCCCGCCGGCGCACATCGACGAGATGACCTGGCTGCGGCAGCTGCTGGACTGGCAGCGCGAGGCGAGCGACCCGAGCGAGTTCCTCGACGCGCTGCGCTTCGACCTGTCCAGCCAGGAGGTGTACGTCTTCACGCCCAAGGGCGACGTCATCGCCCTGCCCACCGGCTCGACGCCGGTCGACTTCGCCTACGCGGTGCACACCGAGGTCGGGCACAAGTGCATCGGTGCCCGCGTCAACGGCAAGCTCGTGCCGCTGGAGAGCACCCTGTCCAACGGCGACGTCATCGAGATCTTCACCTCGAAGTCGGAGACGGCCGGCCCGACCCAGGACTGGCTGGGCTTCGTCAAGAGCCCGCGGGCCCGGACCAAGATCCGGCAGTACTTCAACAAGGAGCGCCGCGAGGAGGCGATCGAGGCCGGCAAGGAGGCGATCGTCAAGGCCATGCGCAAGCAGGGCCTGCCGCTGCAGCGCCTGCTGACCTCCGAGTCGCTCATGACGATCGCCCGCGAGCTGCACCTGATCGACGTCGCCGCCCTCTACGCCGCCGTCGGCGACGGCCAGGCCTCGGCCCAGTCGATCGTGCAGCGCCTGGTCGCCGGCTACGGCGGCGAGGAGGGCGCGGTCGAGGACATCGCCGAGACCGCCATCCCGACCCGCCCGGCCCGCACCAGGACGGCGGCCTCGGACCCCGGCGTCGAGGTCCTGGGCGTCGACGACGTCTGGATCAAGCTGGCCCGCTGCTGCACCCCGGTCCCCGGCGACGCGGTCTTCGGCTTCGTAACGCGCTCGGGCGGCGTGAGCGTCCACCGCGACGACTGCGCCAACGCCGCGGACCTCAAGGAGCAGCCGGAGCGCGTGCTCGAGGTGAGCTGGAAGCCCACCAGCGCGTCGACGTTCCTGGTGGCGATCCAGGTGGAGGCCCTCGACCGGCACAAGCTCCTGGCCGACGTCACGCGGGTGCTGTCCGACGAGAAGGTCAACATCCTGTCGGCGACGGTGACCACGACGCGGGACCGGGTGGCGATCAGCCGCTTCTCGTTCGAGATGGCCGACCCGAAGCACCTCAACCACCTGCTGGCCGCCGTGCGGCGCATCGACGGCGTCTACGACGCCTACCGGGTCACCTCGGGGGCCTGAGAGGCATTCCTTCGGGGCGTGGGCTCGCGGGCCCCGTCCGGACTGTGCAGCGCAAAAGCGAGGGCCGTTCCCGGTTCCCCGGGAACGGCCCTCGCCGTCTGACCTTGGTGACTACGCCTGCGGAGCGCTCATCGTCAGGGACTTGATGCGCACCTCGGTCTTCGGCTTGCCCTCGCTGGCCGCGGCCGACGGGTCGGCCGACGGCTCGGCCTGCACGCCCGCCTCCGCGACCTTCTTGACCAGGTCGAGGCCCTCGGTCACGCGGCCGATGACCGTGTAGTTCGGGTCGAGCTGGGCGATGTCCTTGTACACGATGAAGAACTGGCTACCCGTGGACGCCGGCTGGCCGTTGTTCGCCATCGCGACCACGCCCTCGCCGTAGGCCGGGCGCTTGCCGGTCGGCAGGTTCTCCTCCGCGTAGCGGTAGCTCGGGCCGCCGTAGCCGGTGCCGAACGGGTCGCCGCACTGCAGGACGTAGACGCTCTGCAGCACCAGGCGGTGGCAGATCGAGTCGTCGAAGAACTTCTTGCTGGCCAGGTACGTGAAACTTTCCGCGGCGCACGGGGCGTGGGCGGTGTCGACCTCGATCTTGATCGTGCCGACGCTCGTGTCCAGCGTCATCGTCTGGGTGCCGGTGCGAGCCTCGCCGGTGGCGGGGGGCTTGCCCACGTCCTTGGTGTTCTTCGCCAGCTCCGGGTCGGCCGAGGCGCTCGAGCTCGGGTCGACCAGCGGCAGCCACGAGCAGCTGGTGGGGGTGGCCGAGGCCGACGGGCTGGCGCCCGCCTGCTCGTCCTTGTCGCCGCTGGTCACCGCGACGACCACCCACGCCGCGGCGAGCAGGACGATCAGGGCACCGGCCCCGGCGGCGATCGTCGTGTTGCGGCGGCGCCGGAGCCGGGACTGCTCGGCGCGCACGGTCATCTCCCGCTCCAGCTTTGCGCGAGCCGCTGCGCGCTGACGGTCCCGGTTGGTGGTCACGGTTGGTACTCCTTGCTCAACAGGGATGGGGTGGACTTACGAAACTGCCCTTGTCAGGACTTGCTGCTGGCCGAGGGGGCGGCCGAGGCGCTCGATGCCGGTGCCGAGCCGCCCGTCGACGGGGCGGGGGTCGGCTCGGTCTCGTCCGGCGCCGTGTCGGTCACGCTCAGCGTGCTGATCTTGACCTCCTCCTTCGGCTTGCCGTCGGCGGAGCCGTTGTCGGTGCCGGCCGCGCCGATCTTCTGCAGCACGTCCAGGCCGCCCGTGATGGTGCCGAAGATCGTGTAGTCCGCCGGGAACTGCGTGTCCTTGAAGACCAGGAAGAACTGGCTGCTGTTGCTGTCCGGCTGCGAGGAGTGCGCCATCGCGACCGTGCCCATCGGGTACAGCGCCATGGGGGTGCCGGGGTCCGCCGAGGGGGCGGCGCTCGGGTCGGCCGACGGCTCGATCGGCGACGGCACGTTCTCGTTGGGGAACCGGTACGCCGGCCCGCCGCTGCCGTTGGGCGGGTTGCCCGGGTCGCCACACTGCAGGATCGCGCCGGTGACGCGGTGGCAGGTGGTGTTGTTGAAGAAGTTCTTGCCGGCCAGGTAGCTGATGCTGTTCACGGTGCACGGCGCCTTGCTCGGGTCGAGCTTGGCGGTCACGGTGCCCTGGCCGAGGGTCAGCGTCATGGTCTTGACGCCGTTCTTCACGATGTTCTTGGTCGGCGGCTTGCCGACGTCCGTCACCCCGTTGCCCGGGTCGACCGCCGTGTAGGCGCACTCGTCGGCCTGGGCCGGCGCGGGAGAGAAGCCTCCGGTCTTCCAGATCACGACCACGACCAGCAGCACGAGGACCACCGCACTGCCGATGCCCGCCTGCCACTGGCGGCGTCGCCGCGCCGCGGCCGCCCTCCGAGCGATCTGGCGTTCGGTCTTGGCGCGCGCCAGAGCGCGCTGCCGGCTCTTACTGGAAGCCACCTGTGCTCCCCTCCAGGAAAATACATTTGGGTGCCACGTCACACGCCCGCCAGAGTGTACGGGTAGAACCCGGAATGCGGGTCGCCGCCCGGTCACGGTTCGCTGTACCTGACCTCCGGATAGGGTCTAGCTGGAGATTGGCTCGGACATCGACGTTGGTTGGACATTGACAGGAGGGAGCGCCGCCGTGCTTGTGGTCGGCTTCCCCGCCGAGGCATTCGGCACCAACTGCTTCGTCGTGGCCCCGGCGCCGGGTGAGCAGTGCGTGGTGATCGACCCGGGCATCGGGGTCGTCGACCCGCTGGACGAGGTGCTGGCCGAGCACCGGCTCCAGCCCGCCGCGGTCCTGCTCACCCACGGTCACCTCGACCATACGTTCTCGGTGACGCCGGTCTGCGGCGCGCGGGGCATCACGGCGTACATCCACCCGGACGACGGCGAGATGCTCGCCGACCCGGCCAAGGGCCTCAGCGCCGACCTGACGTCGCTCTTCGGCGGCCGCCTGACGTGGACCGAGCCGGAGGACGTGGCACCGCTCGAGGACGGCCTGGTGCTCAGGATCGCCGGGCTGGAGCTGACCGTCGACCACGCGCCCGGCCACACCCGCGGCTCGGTCATGTTCCGCGGCGGCGAGGGCGACGACAAGCTGTGCTTCTCCGGCGATGTGCTCTTCCGCGACTCGATCGGCCGCACCGACCTGCCCGGCGGCAGCATGGCCCAGATGATGGCCAGCCTGCGCGACAAGGTCCTGACGCTGCCCGACGAGACCGTCGTCCTGCCCGGCCACGGCCCCGAGACCACCATCGGGCGCGAGCGGGCGCGCAATCCGTACCTCCGTGAGGCGCTCGAGGCGCCGCGAAAGGGCTGGTAGACACCGATGACCCGACCCACGCCGCTGTCCGGCTTCCCGGAGTGGCTCCCCGCCCAGCGCCTCGCGGAGCAGCAGGTCCTCGACCGGCTGCGGCGCACGTTCGAGCTCTACGGCTTCGCCCCGCTGGAGACGCGCGCGGTCGAGCCGCTCGACCAGCTGCTGCGTAAGGGGGAGACCTCCAAGGAGGTGTACACCCTGCGCCGGCTCCAGGCCGCCGAAGGCGAGGAGGAGCAGAGCCTGGGGTTGCACTTCGACCTGACCGTTCCGTTCGCCCGTTATGTCCTTGAAAATGCCGGGAAGCTGCAGTTTCCCTTCCGGCGGTACCAGATCCAAAAGGTATGGCGGGGCGAGAAGCCGCAGCATGGCCGCTACCGGGAGTTCCTCCAGGCCGACATCGACATCGTCGACCGGGACACCCTCCCGCCCCACTATGAGGCCGAGATCCCCCTGGTCATCGGCGACGCGCTGCGCTCGCTGCCGATTCCCGCTGTCAAGATCATGGTGAACAACCGGAAGCTCTGCGAGGGCTTCTATCGGGGCCTTGGCCTGGAGGATCCCGAGGAAATCCTGAGGATAATCGACAAACTCGATAAAATCGGGGCAAATGCCGTGACGCAGCTCATCGTCCAGGCCGGCGGCACCGACTCGCAGGCCAAGGCGTGCCTCGCCCTGGCCGAGATCCGGGCGCAGGACGCCTCCTTCGCCGACGCCGTGCGCGGGCTCGGCGTCGAGCACCCGCTGCTCGACGAGGGGGTGTCCGAGCTCGCCGCCGTCGTCGAGACGGCCCGCGAGCACTCGCCGGGCCTGGTCGAGGCCACCCTGAAGATCGCCCGCGGGCTCGACTACTACACCGGCACCGTGTATGAGACCGAGCTGTCCGGCTACGAGCAGTACGGCTCCATCTGCTCCGGCGGCCGCTACGACAACCTCGCCAGCGCCGGCAAGGACGTCTTCCCCGGCGTCGGCATCTCCATCGGCGTCTCGCGCCTGCTCGGCCTGCTCTTCGACGCCGACGCGCTCGCCGTGAGCCGGCCCACCCCGACCGCGGTGCTCGTCGCGCTGTGGAACGAGGAGGAGCGGGCGGCCAGCAACCGCATCGCCGCCGCGCTGCGCGCCCGGGGGATCGCCACCGAGGTGGCGCCCGTCCCGGCGAAGCTGGGCAAGCAGATCCGCTACGCCGAGCGCCGCGGCATCCCGTTCGTCTGGTTCCCGGCCAGCGCCTCGGCCGAGGGGGGCGACCAGGTCAAGGACATCCGCTCCGGCGAGCAGGTCCCCGCGTCCAGCGACGACTGGAACCCCCCGGCCGAAGACATGGCCCCCATGCTGCGGTGAGAGAATGAGCAGTCTTGCGTAGTTCGCCGAAGGAGACCCTGTGATCCGATCCCATGAGTCCGGCACCCTGCGTGGCGCCGACGCCGGAACGACCGTGACGCTGGCCGGCTGGGTGGCCCGCCGCCGCGACCACGGCGGGGTCATCTTCGTCGATCTGCGCGACGCCTCGGGCGTCGTCCAGGTGGTCTTCCGCGAGGAGATGCAGGCCGCGCACGCGCTGCGCAACGAGTACTGCGTGCTCGTCACCGGCGAGGTGCGGGCCCGCCCGGCCGGCAACGAGAACCCGGACCTGCCCACCGGCGAGGTCGAGGTCGTCGCGACCGGGCTCGACGTGCTGTCCGAGGCCGCACCGCTACCCCTGCCGATCGACGACGGCGAATCACGGGGCGGTGAGAATGTCAGCGACGACGTGCGCTACCGCTACCGCTACCTCGACCTGCGCCGCAGCGGCCCGCACAAGGCCATGAAGCTGCGCAGCCGGGCCAACCAGATCGCCCGCAACCTGCTCGCCGACCGCGACTTCGTCGAGGTCGAGACCCCGACGCTGACCCGCTCGACGCCGGAGGGCGCCCGCGACTTCCTGGTGCCCGTACGGCTGCAGCCCGGCACCTGGTATGCGCTGCCCCAGTCGCCGCAGCTGTTCAAGCAGCTGCTCATGGTCGGCGGCCTGGAGCGGTACTACCAGATCGCCCGCTGCTACCGCGACGAGGGCTTCCGGGCCGACCGGCAGCCGGAGTTCACGCAGCTGGACATCGAGATGTCGTTCGTGACCCAGGACGACATCATCGAGCTGGGCGAGTCGATCGTCCGGGCCCTGTGGTCCGACCTCGCCGGGCACGAGATCGACGGCGCCATCCCGCACCTGACCTGGCACGACGCCATGGCCCGCTACGGCTCCGACAAGCCCGACCTGCGCTACTCCGTCGAGCTCACCGAGCTGACCGAGTACCTGCGCGGCACCGAGTTCCGCGTGTTCGCCGGCGCCATCGACGCGGGCGGCTACGTCGGCGCGGTCGTCATGCCCGGCGGCGCCGCGCAGACCCGCAAGGAGCTCGACGGGTGGCAGGACTGGGCCAAGGCGCGCGGCGCCAAGGGCCTGGCCTACGTGGTCCTCGACGCTGCAACAGGTGAGGCCCGCGGCCCGGTCGCCAAGAACCTGTCCGCCGAGCACCTGTCGGGTCTGGCGGATTTTGTCGGGGCCAAGCCGGGCGACGCGGTCTTCTTCGCCGCCTCGACCGAGCGCCGCGAGGCGCAGGAGCTGCTCGGCGCCGCCCGCATCGAGATCGCCAAGCGGGCCAAGCTGGTGGACGAGAGCGCCTGGGCGTTCTGCTGGATCGTCGACGCGCCGATGTTCGAGCCGACCGACCCCGAGGCCGGCGGCACGGGCGGCGGGGCGAAGGGCTGGACCGCGGTACACCACCCGTTCACCTCGCCCAACGCGGACTGGATCGACCGCTTCGAGGAGGCGCCGGGCGAGGCCCTCGCCTACGCCTACGACATCGTGTGCAACGGCAACGAGATCGGCGGCGGCTCGGTCCGTATCCACCGCGGCGACGTGCAGCGCCGGGTCTTCGACATGCTCGGCATCACCGCCGAGGACGCCGCCGACAAGTTCGGCTTCCTGCTCGAGGCGTTCAAGTACGGCCCGCCGCCGCACGCCGGCATCGCGTTCGGCTGGGACCGCATCTGCATGCTGCTTGGCGGCTACGACTCGATCCGCGAGGTCATCGCGTTCCCGAAGACCGGCGGCGGCTACGACCCGCTCACCGGGGCGCCGACCCCGATCACCGCCGAGCAGCGGGCCGAGGCCGGCATCGACGCCAAGCCCAAGGGGCCGGTCCCGCACGACGTCAAGGTTCCGGTCGAGCGCTCGAAGTGAGATCCAGACTGTAGGGTCTGGGGCCGTGGACGGCTTGTTTGAGGTTCAGCCACCCGGTGGCGGCAGCGATCCTGTCGCCACCGGGGCCTTCACCGACGTGGCGGCCGACTCGCCGCTCGCCGTGCGTATGCGCCCGGTCACCCTCGATGAGCTGGTCGGCCAGCAGCACCTGCTGGCCCCGGGCGCGCCGCTGCGCCAGCTCGTCGGCGCTGCGAATGGATTAGCCCCGCGCAGCGGCGCCTCGCCGATGTCGGTGATCCTCTGGGGCCCGCCCGGCTCGGGCAAGACGACCATCGCCCACCTCGTCGCCGGCGCCACCGACCGGCGCTTCGTGGCGCTGTCCGCGCTGTCGGCCGGCGTCAAGGACGTCCGCGCGGTCATCGACACCGCCCGCCGGGAGCGCCGCCGCGGCGGGCCGCCGACCGTGCTGTTCATCGACGAGGTACACCGCTTCAGCAAGACCCAGCAGGACTCGCTGCTCGCCGCCGTCGAGGACCGGACCGTCACGCTGCTCGCGGCCACCACCGAGAACCCGTACTTCTCCGTCATCTCGCCCCTGCTGTCGCGCTGTGTGCTGCTGACGCTGCAGCCGCTCACCGACGACGACGTGCGCGCCCTGCTGCGCCGGGCCGTCGCGGACGCCCGCGGGCTGGACGGCGCCGTGGCGCTGGACGCGGACGCGGAGGCGCATCTGGTACGCCTGGCCGGCGGCGACGTGCGCAAGGCCCTCACGGCGCTGGAGGCGGCCGCGGGCGCGGCGGCGGCGCAGGGCAACCCCAGCATCGACCTGGCGACCGCCGAGAAGGCCGTCGACGTGGCCGCGCTGCGCTACGACCGGGCCGGCGACGAGCACTACGACGTCGTGAGCGCGTTCATCAAGAGCATCCGCGGCTCGGACGTCGACGCCGCCCTGCACTACCTGGCCCGCATGATCACCGCCGGCGAGGACGCCCGGTTCATCGCCCGCCGCATGGTCATCTCAGCCAGCGAGGACATCGGCATGGCCGACCCGACCGCGCTGCCCATCGCGACGGCGGCCGCGCACGCCGTGGAGTACGTCGGCCTGCCCGAGGTGCAGATCGTCCTCGCCCAGGCCGTGATCCATCTCGCCCTCGCCCCGAAGTCCAACGCGGTCGTCGCCGCCATCGGCGCCGCCATGGCCGACGTCCGCTCCGGACAGGGCGGTGCAGTTCCCGCGCATTTACGCGATTCGCACTACAAGGGTGCGAGCCGGGTCGGGCACGGGAAGGGGTACAAATACCCTCACGACGATCCCCGAGGCGTTGTGCAGCAGCAGTACGCCCCGGAGGGGCTCGGCGACCGGGAGTACTACCGCCCTACGGGCCATGGCGCTGAGCGCGCGGTGGCGGAACGATTGCCGAAGCTGCGGCGTATCGTGCGGGGGACCGGAGCGCCCGTCGAGGCGGGTGACGCTTCGGAGCAGGACGGCATTGCGGAGGAGCGGCACCGGTGACATCGGGTCGGGACGAGGCCAAGAAGCGGCGCGGCCGCGGCAAGGCCGAACAAGGCCCGAGCGACGACGAACTCGGCTGGCTGGCGGAGCTGCGCAGCGCCGGCCGCGGCGGCGAGGACGACCTGGGCTCGTTCGGCGGCCCGCCCGCGCCCGGCGACGTGCTCGATCAGGTGAATCCCCGCCGCACGGTACCGCCCCAGTCACGCAGCGAGGTCACGCCTCCGCCCGCCGAGCCGACGCAGGCCTGGCGCACCCCGCGCGACGGCGCCCGGGAGCCGGCCTCGGGTACACGCCCGGCCGCGCCGTCGCAGGGCGCCCCGGAGCCGACGCCGGCCTGGCGCACTCCTCGTGACGGCGCTCGCGAGTCGACGTCCGGTTCACGCCCGGCCATGCCGTCGCAGGGTGCGCGGGAGTCGACGTCCGGTTCACGCCCGGCGACGCCGTCGCAGGGTGCGCGGGAGTCGGCGTCCGGTTCGCGGCCGGCGGCGCCGTCGCAGGGTGGGCCGGACGCTACGCAGGCCTGGCGCGCGCCGCGTGACGGTGCGAGGGAGTCGACGTCGGGTTCGCGGGCGGCCACGCCGCCGCGCGATGCGGGGCGCGAGTCGCCGTCCGGGTCGCGGGGCGCGCCGCAGGACTGGCGCTCGCTGCGGGATGCCGTTCGCGAGACGCCGTCGGGCTCCAGGCCCGCGACGCCGCCCGCGTCTGCGCCCGGCGCGCGGCCAGCGACGCCGCCCTCGTCCCCGCCCGGCGCGCGGGCCGCGGTGCCGCCCTCGTCCCCTCCCGGCGCGCGGGCCGCGGTGCCGCCCGCGTCTCCGCCCGGCGCGCGGGCCGCGGTGCCGCCCGCGTCCCCGGCCGGTTCCCGGGCCGCTGTGCCGCCGGTGTCTTCGGCCGGCGCGCGGGCCGCGGTGCCGCCGCCGGCCGCGCCTAGTGGGTCCCGGGCTTCGGCCGCGGTGCCTCCCTCGGCGCCGGCCGCCGTGCCGCCGGCTCAGGGGCCGTCCGGCCGGGGCGAGCGGCCGGCGACGCCCGGGCTGTCGGGTGTGCCGGAGCCGTGGCGGGTCTCGAACGAGCCGTCGGGGGAGTCGCCGTCGCGCGGGCGCCGAGCCGCCCGCGAGGACGCCGACGCCTGGCGGGCCGCGAACGACACCCCACCGCCCGCCGCCGGTGCGGGCGCGGGCAACCCCGGTGCCGGCGCGGGCAACGCCGGTGGTGTTGGCAACGCCGTTGGTGGCGGTGGCAGTGCCGTTGGCGGCGGTGGCAGTGCCGTTGGTGGCAGCGCCGGTGGTGGTGGCGGGCGCCGCCGCGCGCCGGACAGCGAGCGGGAGTCGCCGACCGGTGGGCGCCGGGCCGCACATGCGCTGCCCGAACCCCGCCAGGCCGAGCCCGACGCGCCCGGCACCGGCCGGATCCCGAGCGGCCCCGGCGGCTCTGGTGCTTCCGGTGGCGGGCGTCGGCACGCGGCCGAAGCCGACGAGCCGGCGGCGTTCCGCTCGGGCCAGGGTCCGGGCGGCCGCAACCCGGGACAGGGACCCGACGTCCGCGGCGCCGAGCCGCGCGTGCCCGACCCGCGCGTGCCCGACCCGCGCGTGCCCGACCCGCGTACCGGCGACGCCCGCGGCGGCCGGGCCGCCGCTGCCGGCAACGCGCCGATGGACGCGCCGACTCGCGCTCCGGGCGGACCCAACGCTCCGGGCGCACCCCGCGGTTCGGGCGGCCCCAACGGTCCAGGCGGGGCCGGTGGACCCGGCGGTCCAGGCGGACCCGGCCAGGGCGGCCAGGGTGGCGCGGGCGGGAGCGGGCGCGACGGTCGTGGCGGTCCGGATGGGCCTGGCGGACCCGGCAAGGGCGGCCAGGGTGGCGCCGGAGGGCACGGGCGCGACGGTCGTGGCGGGCCGGGTGGGCCTGGCGGACCCGGGCAGGGCGGCCGTGGTGGCGCCGGTGGGCCTGGGGGGCCCGGTGGGCGGCCTACGCCGTACCAGGGTGGAAGGGCGCCCGGCGGGCGGTTCCCGGGCGACGGGCCGCCGCCGAAGCCGTTCGTCGACCTGGCGCGGTTCGATCCGAATCCGGTGACCTACCGGGGCACGGCCAGCTCGCCGATGGCGTTCGACTGGGAGTCGACGACGCAGGTCGCGCCGTTCGGGCTGTTGCAGCGGGCGCAGGCCAAGCGGGTGCGGCAGCTGCGGTTCGCCACGATCATTTTCGTGGTGCTGGCCGTGGTCAGCGCGCCCGCGGCGTTCTTCGTCATCCGGGAGCTCTCGCGGGACCCGGTCTTCGTCGAGCTCGACGACCTCAACCTGCCCGAGTGGGCGGCCCGCAACCCGACCGACGGGGCGCTCGGGAGCCGGTGGTGCATCCGGGAGTGCCGGTCGCGGCAGCGCACGTGGGAGTCGGCGCGCGGGCCCGAGGAGACCAACCGGGCCTTCGTCGGCAAGCTGCGCGACGCCGGCTGGGTCGAGTGGGACATCCCGGACTGCCAGGCCGAGGGCGTGGACGGGATCGAGACCTGCTGGCAGCGCGACGAGTACGTGCTGGACCTGTGGGTGCGCGCGGCCGTCTGCGACGTGAAGGGGGCCCGGCCGACGATCAGCCCGGCGCCCGGCTCCAGCGCCACGAAGGCGCCCACCGGCAAGCCCAGCGCGACCAAGGCGCCCTCCGCGCCGGCGTCGGCGGACCCCGGTGGCGGCGAGAGCGAGGCCCCCGGGCCCGCGCCGACGGCGATCTGCCCACTGGCCGTGACCACCATCAAGGTCTTCAACCGGATCAGCTACGACCCGGGCGGCGGCGGCCAGGGCGGGCCCTGACGGCCGCGAATAAGAGCGGCCCGGCGGCGCCCTGACGCCCGCGGATGAATGCACCGGCGGTGGGGCAATACCGTTTCGCGGCCGGTCGAAGCGCGGGGCCGCATCACGGAGGGTAGGGTTCCTCCGTTGGAATCGCGCATCCATGCGGGTTGAAGGAGGCATGCGTGACCGTGTCCCTGGGCGGAATCGCGGCGCTGGTGGCGTCTGGTGGATTCTTGGTGCTCGTCCTCGTGCTTGCCGTGCCGATCCTGCGCGTGCGCCACACGATCGACGCGGCCACCGTTGCCATGCGCGACGCCGGCAATCAGACCACACCGATGCTCGAGCGGGTCAACATGACCATCGACAACGTCAACACGGCGCTGACGCAGGTGCACACGACCCTCGACGGGGTCAACATGCAGCTCGCGCGGATCGACACCATCACCGAAAACGTGTCGCACGTCAGCGCAAACGTTGCGAACCTGTCAACGGTGGTCAGCGCCGCCGCGGCCAACCCGCTGGTGAAGGTCGCCGCATTCGGGTACGGGGTGCGCAAGGCCGCCGCCAACCGTCGCCGCGACGCGGACGAGGCCGAGGTGCGCGAGCAGATCAAGCAGCGTCGCCGGCGCGGCTGACGCGGTACGAAATCACATATCTGAAGGAAGGTTGAGCCATGCGGCGTCTGCTGTGGCTCGGAATCGGACTCGCCGTCGGGGCGCTGGTGGTCCGGGCGGTCACCAAGAAGGCCCAGGCCTTCACCCCGCAGGGCATCGCGGCATCGGCGCGGGACTCCGCCGTGGGCATCGCCGCCGGCGTGCGCAGCTTCGTCGATGACGTGCGCGACGGGATGGCCGAGCGCGAAGCCGAGATCCACGCCGCGTTCGCCGAAGGCCTGCCCCTGGACGAGGACCTTTACCCGGAAGGCCGGCAGCACGGATGAGAACCGCCGAGATCAAGCGACGTTTCCTGGCCCACTTCGAGGCCAACGGGCACACGGTGGTGCCCTCCGCCCCGCTGCCGGCCATCGCGGACCCCAACCTGCTGTTCATCAACGCCGGCATGGTGCAGTTCGTGCCGTTCTTCCTGGGCCAGCGCACCCCGCCGTACAGCCGCGCCACGAGCGTGCAGAAGTGCATCCGCACGCCCGACATCGACGAGGTCGGCAAGACCAGCCGGCACGGCACGTTCTTCCAGATGAACGGCAACTTCAGCTTCGGCGACTACTTCAAGGAAGGCGCCATCAAGCTGGCCTGGGACCTGTCGACGAAGTCGGTCGACGACGGCGGGTTCGGGCTCGACCCGGAGCGCATCTGGGCCACCGTCTACCTGGACGACGACGAGGCCATCGACATCTGGCGGCGCACCGGGCTGCCGGCCGAGCGCATCGTGCGCCGCGGCAAGAAGGACAACTTCTGGTCGATGGGCATCCCGGGCCCGGCCGGCCCCTGCTCCGAGCTCTACTACGACCGGGGCGGCGCCTACGGCAAGGAGGGCGGGCCGGAGGTCGACGAGGACCGCTACCTGGAGTACTGGAACCTGGTCTTCATGCAGCACGAGATCACCAACGTGAAGTCGAAGGAGATCTTCGACATCGTCGGTGACCTGCCGAACAAGAACATCGACACCGGCATGGGCCTGGAGCGCATCGCCTCCATGCTGCAGGGCGTCGACAACCTGTACGAGATCGACGAGGTCGCCCCGATCCTGTCCAAGGCCGCGGAGCTGACCGGCAAGCGGTACGGCCAGGCGGTCTCACACGTCGCCGCCGAGAGCCACCCCGACGACGTGCGCCTGCGCGTCATCGCCGACCACGTGCGCACCGCGCTGATGGTCATCTCCGACGGCGTCATCCCGTCGAACGAGGGCCGCGGCTACGTGCTGCGCCGCATCCTGCGCCGCGCGATCCGCTCCATGCGTCTGCTGGGCTGGCAGGAGGGGCCGGCGCTGCCGCTGCTGCTGCCGATCGCCCGCGACTGCATGGCGCCGTCGTACCCGGAGGTTGCCGACGAGTACGACCGCATCTCGCAGTACGCGTACGGCGAGGAGGAGCGCTTCCTGGCCACCCTCAACGCCGGCACGACGATCCTCGACCTGGCGATGACCGAGACCAAGTCCAAGGGCGGCGCGGTCCTGGCCGGCGACAAGGCCTTCCAGCTGCACGACACCTACGGCTTCCCGATCGACCTGACGCTGGAGATCGCCGCCGAGCAGGGCCTGCAGGTCGACGAGGACGGCTTCCGCCGCCTCATGGCCGAGCAGAAGGCCAACGCCAAGGCCGACGCGAAGGCGCGCAAGACCGGGCATGCCGACCTTTCGGTGTACCGGGCGGCGCTGGAGCAGGGCGGGCCGGTGGAGTTCACGGGGTACCGCGAAATCTCCCGCGAATCGCGCGTGCGCTCGCTGCTGGGCGTCCAGGCCGCCGGCGAGGGCGAAGAGGTCTCGATCGTCCTCGACGCCACGCCGTTCTACGCCGAGAGCGGCGGCCAGCTCGCCGACTCCGGCTTCATCACGCTCGGCGGCGGCAAGGTCGAGGTGCTCGACGTGCAGGCGCCGCTGCCCGGCCTCACCGTGCACCGCGCCCGCGTGGTGGCCGGCGAGGTGCGCGCCGGCGACACGGCGTTCGCCGAGATCGACGTCGACCGGCGCCGGGCCGTCTCGCGCGCCCACACGGCGACCCACCTGATCCACCAGACGATGCGCAACTTCCTCGGCGAGTCGGCGACCCAGGCGGGCTCGCTCAACGCCCCGGGCCGGCTGCGCTTCGACTTCAACACCCCGGCGGCCGTCCCGCCGAGCGTGCTGCACGACGTGGAGCAGCAGGTCAACGAGGTACTCCTGCGCGACCTGCTGGTGAACGCCTTCATCACCTCGCAGGAGGAGGCCCGCAAGATCGGCGCGATGGCCCTCTTCGGCGAGAAGTACGGCGACGAGGTCCGCGTCGTCGAGGTCGGCGACTACGCCCGCGAGCTGTGCGGCGGCACGCACGTCGAGCGCTCCTCGCAGCTGGGCCTGGTGAAGATCCTTTCGGAGGCGTCGGTCGGCTCCGGCGTACGCCGGGTCGAGGCCCTCGTGGGCCTGGACGCCTTCAGCCACCTGGCCCGCGAGCACGTCCTCGTCTCGCGCCTGGCCGAGCTGTTCCGCGTCCCCGGCGACCAGGTCGCCGACCGGGTCGAGCAGACGGTCGCGCAGCTGCGCGACGCCGAGCGCGAACTGGAGAAGCTGCGCGTCTCCCTGGTCCTGGCCGGCGCCGGCGGCCTGGCCGACGCGGCCCGGGACGTGCACGGGGTGGCGTTCGTCGGCACCGAGGCGCCCGAGGGCACCTCGGCCAACGAGGTGCGCACCCTGGTCCAGGAGATCCGCGGCCGCATCCCGGCCGAGCGCCCCGCGGTCGTCGCCGTGACCTCCCGCGCGGGCGGCAAGGCGTCGCTGGTCGTCGCGGTCAACGGCGCCGGCAAGTCCCGCGGCCTGTCCGCCGGCGACCTCGTCAAGGGCGCGCTGTCCGGCCGGGGCGGCGGCAACGCCGACCTCGCCCAGGGCGGCGGCGTGCCGGCCACCGAGGCCCCGAACCTGCTGCTGGCGGTCGAGAAGGCCCTCTGACACGCGCGCACACGGCCCGCCCGGCGAAAACGCCGGGCGGGCCGTTGCGTCGACGGGTCAGCACGTTGCGTGACGCCGCGTGCCAACGTTCGAGTTTGGCGCGGTTGCCGCCACATGGCCGCCACGACCGGCGTGATCCCGATTTAGGCGACATGTCAGGCGCTGACGCGCCCGACATGTCGGACTTATCGGCATATAGTGCCGCGACCTGGAAGATCGGCATGGCATCGGGCGGTCGACGCCACTGTGCGCCGAACCGTTATGGTGCGCGTGTGGGGCAACAGCAGTGGGTGCGCGGCCGGCGGCTCGGCATCGACGTGGGGTCGGTGCGGGTCGGCGTCGCCGTGTGCGATCCCGACGGCATCCTTGCCAGCCCCGTCGCGACCGTCGCCCGGGACCAGCGCGCCGAAGGTGACGCGACGCCGGCCGACATGTCGGAAATCCTCCGCTACGTCGGTGAATACGAGGCAGTGGAGATCATCGTCGGACTGCCGATCAACCTGGCCGGCAAGGAAGGCCCGGCGGCGGTCCTGATCAGGCAATATGCGGACCGGCTGGCGGAGCTGGCGGCGCCCGTCCCTGTCGTGCTGACGGACGAGAGGATGTCCACGGCGACGGCAGCACGTAGGCTGTCGGAGCGCGGCGTCCGAGGCAGGCGCCAGCGCGCGGTCATCGACCAGGTGGCCGCGGTGGAAATCCTGCAGCGTTGGCTCGACGCCAGACGTGCCGGAGCAGTTCGCGGCTGAGCGCCAGGAGGCAGAGTGCAGATGGACGAGCTCGATCTGGCCTGGGAAGACGAGGAGCGCCCGCGTAACCACCGGCGGCGCGCCGCCTCGGCCCCGGCCAAGAGCAGGAAGAAGAAGGGGCGCGGCGGAAGGACCTTCCTGGCCTTCTTCCTCTGTCTGCTCGTCGTCGGCGGCCTGGCGCTTGGAGCCTACGCCGGAATCGACAAGATCAAGGGGCTTTTCAGCGCCCCCGACTACGACGGCGGCGGCACCGGGTCGGTCACGGTCGAGGTCATCCAGGGCCAGCTCGCCGCGGACATCGGCAACACGCTGCAGGAGAAGGGCGTCGTCAAGAGCGCCAAGGCGTTCGTCGAGGCGGCCAAGAACGACGAGCGCAGCAAGAAGCTGCAGCCGGGCTTCTACAACATGCGCAAGCAGATGAAGGCCTCGGCCGCGCTGACGCTGATGCTCGACCCGCACAGCCGCCTCGTGAACAAAGTGACCCTGGCCGAGGGTCTGACCTGGCAGGACACGTTCAAGAAGCTGTCCGAGGCGACGAAGATCCCCTACGAGGACTTCGAGAACGCGGCCAAGGATCCGAAGGCGCTCGGCGTCGGCGACGTCTGGTACACGCGAACGGACAAGAAGGAGCGGGCCCCGGGCATCGAGGGCTTCCTGTTCCCGGCGACGTACGAGTTCCCGCCCAACGTCGACGCCACCGGCATCCTCAAGATCATCGTCCAGCGCTTCAACCAGGAAGTCGAGAAGATCGGCTTCATCGACGCGGTGACGAACACCCTGCACATCTCGCCGTTCGAGGCGCTCGTCGGCGCGTCGATCGCGCAGGTCGAGGGGCTCGACAAGGACCAGGCGGGCATCGTGCGGGTGCTCTACAACCGGGTGTACAGCAACAAGTTCCCCTGCAACTGCCTGCAGGTCGACAGCACGGTGAACTACTACCTGCGCATCACCGGCAAGGGCGCGAAGCCCTCGACCGAGCTGCTGAACTCCGAGCTGCACAACAAGAACAACCCGTACAACACCCACGACAACCCCGGCATGCCGATCGGCCCGATCAGCAACCCGGGCACCAGCGCCCTGAGCGCGGCCATGGCGCCGGACAAGACCAAGGCCGAGTTCTACTACTTCCTGGCCATCAACACGGCCGGCGACACCGCCTACGCCAAGACGTACAAGGAGTTCCAGGACCTTTGGGCGCAGGCCCAGAAGAACGGCGTCAAGTAGTGCGAGCCGCGGTACTGGGCAAGCCGGTGGGCCATTCGCGCTCACCGGCGATCCACAACGCCGGGTACGCGGCGGCGGGGCTTCGCGACTGGAAGTACACGGCGATCGAATGCGGCGAAGAGGACCTGGCGCCGCTGGTCGCCTCGCTCGGGCCCGAGTGGGCCGGCCTGTCGCTGACCATGCCGCTCAAGGAGGTCGCGCTCGGCGTCGCCGCGCTCGTCGACCCGTTCGCGGCGGCGATCGGCGCGGCCAACACCCTCGTGCGGCGCTCGTACGGCTGGCACGCCTACAACACCGACGCGCCGGGCATGGTTCGGGCGCTGCTGGAGGCCGGGGTGTCGCGCACGCCCCGGCTGGCGCTGCTCGGTGCGGGCGGGACGGCCCGGGCGGCGATCGCGGCGGCGGCCAGCCTGGCCGCGGACGTCACGGTGTACACCCGCAGACCGGAGGCGGCCGAGGAACTGCGGCCGGTGGCCGAGGCCCTGGACGTCGAGCTGACCGCCGCGCCCTGGGCGTCCGCGGCCGAGGCGATGTCCGCGCCCGTGGTCATTTCGACGGTACCCAAGGGGGCCGCCGACCACCTCGGGCTCGCCGACTTCTCGCAACGCCCCGTCGTCTTCGACGCGATCTACGACCCCTGGCCGACGCCCCTGGCCGCCGGCGCCCAGGCCGCCGGGTGCCCGATCGTGTCGGGCCTGGACCTGCTGCTGTGGCAGGCGGTCGACCAGTTCGAGCTCTTCACCGGGGCCAAGGCGCCAGTGGGTGAGATGCGCGCGGCCCTGTCCGGGGCGTGATCGGAGTCCGTGACAGACTTGCTGGCGTGCTGCGCTGGTTGACCGCTGGAGAATCCCATGGCCCGGCGCTCGTCGCGGTCCTGGAGGGCGTGCCCGCCGGGATCGAGCTGACGAGCGCGTCGGTGGCGGCTGAGCTGGCCCGTCGACGCCTCGGCTACGGCCGCGGCGCCCGGATGAGCTTCGAGCAGGACGTCGTCGAGTTCATCGGCGGCCTCCGGCACGGGCTCACGCTCGGCAGCCCGGTGGCCATCCGCGTCGGCAACAGCGAGTGGCCGAAGTGGGAGACGGTCATGGCGGCCGACCCCGTCGACCCGGACGTGCTGGCCGCGCAGGCCCGCAACGCGCCGCTGACCCGGCCCCGGCCCGGGCACGCCGACCTGGCGGGCATGCAGAAGTACGGGCACACCGACGCCCGGCCCATCCTCGAGCGGGCCAGCGCGCGCGAGACCGCGGCCCGGGTCGCGGTCGGCACCGTGGCCAAGGCGCTGCTGCGCCAGGCCCTCGGCGTCGAGATCGTCTCGCACGTCATCGAGCTCGGCTCGGTCGCCGCCAAGCCCGGCCTGCTGCCCCGGCCGGAGGACTTCGAGCGCATCGACGCCGACCCGCTGCGCTGCCTCGACCCGGACGCGAGTGCCCGGATGGTCGAAGAGGTCGACGCGGCCAAGAAGGACGCCGACACGCTGGGCGGGATCGTCGAGGTGCTGGCGTACGGGGTGCCGCCGGGCCTGGGCAGCCACGTGCAGTGGGACCGCAAGCTCGACGCGCGGCTCGCCACGGCCCTCATGTCGATCCAGGCGATCAAGGGCGTGGAGATCGGCGACGCCTTTACGCAGGCCCGCTCCCGCGGCTCCGTCGCCCACGACGAGATCATCAACACCCCGGACGGCGTCCGGCGCGTCACCGACCGCGCCGGCGGCCTCGAGGGCGGCATCACCACCGGCGAGCCGCTGCGCGTGCGGGCCGCGATGAAGCCGATCTCGTCGCTCAACCGGGCCCTGCAGACCGTCGACGTGACCACCGGCGAGCCCGCGACCGCGATCAACCAGCGCTCCGACGTCTGCGCGGTCCCGGCCGCCGCCGTCGTCGCCGAGGCGATGGTGGCGCTGGTGCTGGCCGAGGCGGCGCTGGAGAAGTTCGGCGGCGACTCGGTGGCCGAGATCCGCCGCAACGTCGCCGGGTACCTCGACAACCTGGTCATCCGGTGAGCCCCCGGGCCGTGCTCGTCGGCGCCCCCGGCGCCGGTAAGACGACCGTGGGGGAGCTGCTGGCCGCCCGCCTCGGCGTGCCGTTCCGCGACGCCGACGCGGCGATCGAGGAGCGCGCCGGCAAGCCGATCCCCGAGATCTTCTTCGACGAGGGCGAGGACCACTTCCGCGCCCTGGAGCGCGCCACGCTCGCCGACGAGCTCGCCGGCTTCGACGGCGTGCTGGCCCTGGGCGGCGGCGCCGTGCTGGCCGAGGAGAACCGCAAGGCCCTGGCCGGTCACACGGTGGTGTACCTCGCCGTCGGGTTCGCCGACGCCATCTCCCGCGTCGGCCTCGGCGCCGGCCGCCCGCTGCTGGCGATCAACCCCCGGGCCACGCTCAAGCACCTGCTCGATCAGCGCCGCCCGCTCTACGAGGAGGTCGCGACCATCACGATCGTGACCGACGGCCGCTCCCCCGAGGAGATCGCCGACGAGCTGGCGGAGCGGCTGTGAAGACCGTCGACGTCTCGACGTACAACGTGAAGATCGGCCGTGACGTCTACGGCGAGCTGCCGGGCCTGGTCCAGGGGGCCAACCAGGTCGCGCTGATCTACGCCGCCCCGGTCCGCGCGCACGCCGAGCGCGCCGAGGAGCGCCTGCGGGCCGCCGGCCACTCGGTGCTGCCGATCGAGGTACCCGACGCCGAGGCCGGCAAGGACATCTCCGTCGCGGCCCAGTGCTGGGACGCCCTCGGCGAGGCCGCCTTCACGCGCTCCGACGCGGTCGTGGGGGTCGGCGGCGGCGCCGTCACCGATCTGGCCGGCTTCGTCGCGGCGTGCTGGCTGCGCGGCGTACGCCTCGTCACCGTCCCCACGAGCCTGCTCGGCATGGTCGACGCCGCCGTCGGCGGCAAGACCGGCATCAACACCGCGGCCGGCAAGAACCTCGTGGGCGCCTTCTACGAGCCCGCCGGCGTCCTGTGCGACCTCGCCGCCCTCGACACCCTCCCCGCCGACGACCTGCTCGCGGGCATGGCCGAGATCGTCAAGTGCGGCTTCATCGCCGACCCCGCGATCCTGGACCTGATCGAGGCCGACCCGGCCGCCGCGCTCGACCCGGCCGGGCCGGTGCTGGCCGAGCTCGTCGAGCGCTCCGTGACGGTCAAGGCTCGCGTCGTCACCGTGGACCTTCGCGAGGGCGGGCTGCGCGAGATCCTCAACTACGGGCACACGCTGGGGCACGCGATCGAGCGCCGGGAGAAGTACCGCTGGAAGCACGGCCACGCGATCAGCGTCGGCCTCGTGTTCGCGGCGGAGCTGGGCCGCCTGTCGGGCCGCCTGGCGCCGGACGTGGCGGCTCGGCACCGGGCGGTGCTGGAGCTGCTGGGCCTGCCGGTGTCGTACGCGGCGGAGGCGTGGCCGGATCTGCACGCGGCGATGCGGGTGGACAAGAAGGCCCGGGGGGCGACGTTGCGCTTCGTGGTGCTCGACGGCCTTGCGGCGCCTGGGACGCTGGCCGGGCCGTCGGACGAGCTGCTGCAGGAGGCGTACGGCGCGGTCGCCCGCTGATCGGGCGCTCCGCCGGCCCGCCGCGCGCTCGGCTGTTCGACAAGTCGGGCGCTCCGCGCCACGACTTGTCGGATTTATACGTCGGCGGGGCATAAATCCGGACGAACAGGCGCACCCGGATGAACCGCTCGTGTATCTCGGCGGTTCGTCGCTCACACGTTGGAGGCTCGTCGCTCGTATGTCGGAGAGCGGTAACGGCGTCCGGTCTGCTGCCGCCCGCACCTCGGTTCGGCGCCCGGCTGGCCGCCGCTCGCACCTCGGTAACGCCAGCCGATGGGCACCCGGTGCACGAGACCGGGGTGGGGGTCCCTCGCGGCGGACGGTCGGTTACGCGGTCAGGCCGTTGCGCGCCGGGGGAGCGCCTCCGCACCTTGGTGCCACGTCCGCGCCGTACGGGTGCGATAACGACAAGTCGGGCGCTCCGCGCCGCGACTTGTCGGATTTATGCGGCGTCGGGGTATAAATCCGGTAAGTCGTGGCACGGAGTGCCCGACTTACCGGCATGCGCACCGAGCGCACCGACGACCGGTGTTGCGGTTTGCGAAGGGCTCGCCGTCGGCTAACGGGCGGCCACGCGCTGGGCCGAGGCCAGCGAAGGGGCTAGGGACGAGGCCAGCGGCGGAGTCAAGGCCGGCGTGAGCGGCGACGCCAGCGCAGGAGTCAGCGCCGGCGAGAGCGGCACCCCCGCCTCCATAGGCGGCCGCATCCGCAGATAGAGCAGCCCCGCCACCGTGCCGATCGACGCCGCGACCACCGCCTCCGGATACCCCGGCGCCCCGGTTGGCAGGAGGAACAGCGCCAGGCCGACCGAGCCCCACACCGCCGCCTGCGGTATCCGCTGCAAACCGGCGGCCAGCGGCACGAAGGCCCACAGCAGATACCACGGATGCACCACCGGGCCGAGCAGGATCACCGAGCTCAGGGCCAGGCCCAGGCCGGCGACCGGGTTGGCCGCCCGTACGAGGGCCCAGCAGGCCAGCAGGCAGCCGACGACCGCGGCGAACGTGCGGATGAACTGCATCGGGCCCGGCCAGCCCAGGGCGCCGAGCAGCATGCCCAGGTCGGTGCTGAACGACAGGCCGTTGCGCACCGACGTCGGGGTCTTCATCGCGCCGATCCAGCCGATGCCCAGGCCGGACGCGAGTTGCAGGCCGGCGAACGAGGCGGCCGCGGCGGCGCCGATGCGGGCGAAGGCCTTCGGGTTGAGGACCACGACGGTGACCAGTGCCAGGGCCGCGGGGGCCTTGATCAGGGCGGCGGCGCCGATCAGGGCGGCGCCGATGGCGGGCTGGCGGCGTACCGCCAGGTAGACGCCGGCCGTCATCAGGCCGACCATCAGCGCGTCGTTGTGCATGCCGGCGACCAGGTGGAGCAGCAGCAGCGGGTTCAGGGCGCCGAACCACAGCGCGCGCTGCGGTGACACGCCGAGGCGGCTCGCGATGCCGGGCAGGCAGGCCACCACCAGGGCGATGCCAATGAGCGCGATGAGCCGGAACGCCAGGACGCCGGCGACGACGTTGTTGCCCGTGAGGTTCACCACGGCGGCGGACGCGCGCAGGAACAGCGGGCCGTACGGCGCCGGGGTGTTCTGCCAGATCGTGGGGACGTCGGCGGCGAAGTGCCCGCCGAGCATCGAGGGGCCGAACTTGTACGCGTCCAGGCCCTCGTGCACCATCGCGCCCTGGGCGAGGTAGCTGTACACGTCCTGGCTGAACATCGGCGGGACGAGCGCGAGCGGCGCGGCCCAGCACAGCAGGGTGCGGATCAGTTCCCCGGGAGAGTGATCATCCAGGGATCGGCGCAGGCGCAGCCACGCGCCGCACAGCAGGGCAAGGCCGACGTAGGTGCCGGCGATCGCTACCAGCGGGAAGGCGCGTAACTCACGGATCACCGGCCAGTGCGCAAAAGGGTCGCGCTCGGGAAGGGCCCCGGCGGCGAGGCCGCCCACCGCGATCGCGACCGATCCGGCGAAGCCGAGGGTACGGTTGAGGAGGTCCGGTCTTCCCACCCGGGCACGCTGGCAGAGTTAGATGTATAAATGGTTAACGAGAGGTGAACGGCGACCCCAGAGGGCCGGTACACTGTCTCGGGCCGATTTTGCCTGCCCGGTACACTTCTCCGGGCCTTTCCCGCGCCGGCGGTTGTACGCGTCGCTCGGGACCACATCTCCCCGGCTCAGGTGGCCGGCAGCGACGAAAGTGACGTCACCTCATGGCAACCACGAACGACCTGAAGAACGGCCTGGTGCTCAACCTCGACGGCGACCTGTGGACCGTCGTTGAGTTCCAGCATGTCAAGCCGGGCAAGGGCGGCGCGTTCGTGCGGACCACCCTCAAGAACGTGCTCTCCGGCAAGGTGGTCGACCGCACGTTCAACGCCGGGACCAAGGTCGACACCGCCACGGTCGACAAGCGCACGATGCAGTACCTCTACGCCGACGGCGAGGACTTCGTGTTCATGGACCTGGACACGTACGACCAGATCACCGTCCCCGGCGGGACCGTCGGCGAGGCCAGCAAGTTCCTGCTGCCCGAGGCCGAGGTGATCATCGCCACGCACGAGGGTGCTCCGCTGTACGTCGAGCTGCCGACCTCGGTGATCCTCGAGGTCACCTACACCGAGCCGGGCCTGCAGGGCGACCGCTCGACCGGCGGCACCAAGCCGGCCACGGTGGAGACCGGCGCCACGGTCAACGTGCCGCTGTTCATCTCGACCGGCGAGAAGATCAAGGTCGACACCCGCGACAGCCGTTACCTGGGCCGCGCGTGACGAACGGCGCAACCGGCGGCAGCTCGTTCCTGGGCGGTGAGGTCACCGCCCAGATGACCGCTCGGCGCAAGGCCCGCAAGCGGGCGCTCGACGTGCTCTACCAGGCCGACCTGCGCGGTGAGCCGCGCGGGACGGTGCTGAGCGCCTACGTGGCCAACCTGGAGGAGCCGAAGCCGTCGTACCTGCCGTACACGGTCCAGCTGGTCGAGGGCGTGGAGAGCCATGCCGCGCGCATCGACGAGCTGCTGTCGAGCTACGCCGAGGGCTGGACGCTCGAGCGGATGCCGGTGGTGGACCGCAACCTGGCCCGCATCGCCGTGTACGAGCTGCTGTACAACGACGAGATCGACAACCCGGTCGCCATCACCGAGGCGGTGGAGCTGGCGGAGACGCTGTCCACGGACGACTCCCCGCGCTTCCTCAACGGCATCCTCGGGCGAATAGCCGACTACGCGACATGAGAAAGGGCCCGCGCCGGCATCGGCGCGGGCCCTTTTCGCACTGCTCAGCTCTGGAACAGGCTCCGCGGGTCGGTGACCAGCACGCCGTGCTCGTTGAGCCGCTCGACGAGACCGGACGGCGAGGCGTCGTACACGATCGCCAGCGCGCGCAGGTCGTCAGCGCGGATGGACAGCACGCGGCCGTTGTAGTCGCCGCGCTGCTGCTGGATCGCCCGGGCGTAGCGGGCGACGTAGGCGAGGTCCTCGGCGCCGGCGTCGTAGAGGCGCTCCAGGTCGAGGACGATCTTGTTGGTGGGCTCGTGGCGCACGCCACTGCCCTCGGGCAGCAGTTCGGCGACGGGCACGCGGTAGAACTCCGCCAGCTCGGCCAGGCGAGAGACGGTGACGGCACGGTCGCCACGCTCATACGACCCGACGACGACGGCCTTCCAACGCCCTGCCGACTTCTCCTCGACACCCTGCAGAGACAGCCCCTGCTGCTGTCGAATCGAGCGCAGGCGAGCACCAAGAGACTTGGCGTACTCAGACGGCATACGGACACTCCCAGTCACTGGCCTGAGGGGTTTCCCCAGCGATCGCTACGGAGCGTGACCGTAACTGGCGCGCGACGCGCGGTCAAGTGGGCGAGCCCCTTCCGTTGCCCTGGTCAGGGCGGTTGTTAGGGTAGTTGACGTTCGACGTCCTTTAACGACCCGTCCGGTGAGGCGGGGAAGGGGGTCCTGGTTTGTCGTCTCCGACAACCGGCGCTGAGCTGGGAAAAACCATCCTGACGGCGGCAGATTTCGCCCGGGTGGTTGACCGTATCGCCCACCAGATCCTGGAAAAGACGTCCGGCGCGGCCGAAACGGTGCTGCTGGGCATACCTTCTCGCGGCGTGCCGCTCGCCCGCCGCCTGGCCGCCCGGATCGCCGCTTTCGAGGGCTTTGACGTCCCGGTGGGTGTGTTGGACATCACGCTGTATCGGGACGATCTGCGCCTGCAGGCGACCCGTGCCGTGGGTCACACCGAAATTCCCCCGGGCGGCCTCGACGGCCGCCGGGTCATCCTCGTCGACGACGTGCTGTTCTCCGGGCGCACGGTCCGGGCCGCGCTCGACGCGCTCAAGGATCTCGGCCGGCCCCGCATGGTGCAGCTGGCGGTCCTCGTCGACCGCGGCCACCGCGAGCTGCCGATCCGGGCCGACTACGTGGGCAAGAACATCCCGACCTCGATCGACGAGAACGTCCGGGTGCTGACCAGCGAGATCGACGGCAACGACGCCGTAGTGATCAAGAACAGGGGAGACCGGGCATGATCAAGCACCTGTTGAGCTCGGCCGACCTCGACGCCCCGACCGCCACCCTGGTGCTCGACACCGCGGGTGAGATGGCCGGCCTGGCCGCGCGCGAGGTCAAGAAGCTGCCGACCCTGCGCGGCCGCACCGTCGTGAACCTCTTCTACGAGGACTCGACCCGCACCCGGATCTCCTTCGAGGCCGCCGCCAAGCGCCTGTCCGCCGACGTCATCAACTTCTCGGCCAAGGGCTCGAGCGTCTCCAAGGGTGAAAGTCTCAAGGACACCGCGCTGACGCTGCAGGCGATGGGCGCCGACGCCGTGGTGGTGCGCCACCCGGCCAGCGGCGCGCCGCACCGGCTGGCCAACTGGGTCGAGGGCAGCGTGGTCAACGCCGGCGACGGCACCCACGAGCACCCGACCCAGGCGCTGCTGGACGCCTACACGATGCGCAGCCGCCTCGGCCGCCTCGCCGGCCTCAATGTCGCCATCGTCGGCGACGTGCTGCACTCCCGCGTCGCCCGCTCCAACGTGCAGCTGCTGCACACGCTGGGGGCGAAGGTGACGCTCGTCGCACCGCCGACGCTGCTGCCCGTGGGCGTGGACGCCTGGCCGGCGAAGACCTGCTACGACCTCGACGCGGTGGTGCCCGACGCCGACGTGGTGATGATGCTGCGGGTCCAGCGCGAGCGGATGAACCAGGCGTACTTCCCCTCCGAGCGCGAGTACTCCCGCCGCTACGGCTTCGACGTCCCGCGCATGCGCCGGCTGCCCGAGCACGCGATCGTCATGCACCCCGGCCCGATGAACCGCGGCATGGAGATCGCGCCCGAGGTCGCCGACTCTGCCCGCTCCACGATCGTTGAACAGGTCGCCAACGGCGTCTCGGTGCGCATGGCGGTCCTCTACCTGCTGCTCGGAGGAAAGTCGTGAAGATCGCTGGGACCAGCGCCGGGGAGATCACCGTCGAGGACGGGGTGATCGTCGCCATCGACCCGGACAAGAAGGGCGACCTGATCGCGCTGCCGGGCCTGGTGGACCTGCACACCCACCTGCGCGAGCCGGGCCGTGAGGACGCCGAGACCGTCGAGTCCGGCTCCCGGGCCGCCGCCCTGGGCGGCTACACGGCCGTCTGCGCGATGGCCAACACCTCGCCGGTCGCTGACACCGCGGGCGTGGTGGAGCAGGTGTGGCGGCTCGGCCGCGAGGCCGGCCTGGTCGACGTGCAGCCCGTCGGCGCCGTCACCGTGGGCCTGGCCGGCGAGCAGCTGGCCGAGCTCGGCGCGATGGCGGACTCCGCCGCACGGGTACGCGTCTTCTCCGACGACGGGCACTGCGTGTCCGACCCGCGGCTCATGCGGCGGGCCCTGGAGTACGTGAAGGCGTTCGACGGGGTCATCGCCCAGCACGCCGAGGAGCCGCGGCTGACCACCGGCGCGCAGATGAACGAGGGCGAGGTCGCCGCCCGCCTGGGGCTCACCGGCTGGCCGGCCGTGGCCGAGGAGGCGATCATCGCCCGCGACGTGCTGCTGGCCGGCCACGTGGGCGCCCGCCTGCACATCTGCCACGTCTCCACCGCGGGCAGCGTCGAGCTGATCCGCTGGGCCAAGTCCAAGGGCTGGCAGGTCACCGCCGAGGTCACCCCGCACCACCTGCTGCTCACCGAGGACCGCGCCACGCAGTACGACCCCGTCTTCAAGGTCAACCCGCCGCTGCGCACCGAGGCCGACGTGCAGGCCCTGCGCGAGGGGCTGCTCGACGGCACCATCGACTGCGTCGCCACCGACCACGCCCCGCACAGCGTGGAGGACAAAGAGTGCGAGTGGGCGTACGCCCGGCCCGGCATGCTCGGGCTGGAGACGGCCCTGGCGATCGTCGTGGCGACCATGGGCCCGCAGTGGGACCGCATCGCCGGCTGGATGTCCACCGCGCCGGCCCGCATCGCCGGGCTCCGCGGCCAGGGTGAGGCCCTGCGGGTGGGCGCGCCGGCCAACATCGCGATCTTCGACCCGGGCGTGCGCTGGACCGTCGACCCGACGGCCCTGGCCAGCCGCTCCCGCAACACCCCCTACGCCGGAATGGAACTGCGCGGCCGCATCGAGGCGACCTACCTGCGCGGCGAGCCGACGGTCTTGAACGGAAAGGCGACACGTTGACCCATAAAGCGAATACCCCGAAAGCCGCCTTGCTCGTCCTGGAGGACGGGCGAACGTTCCGGGGCGAGGCGTTCGGCGCCGTCGGCGAGACCTTCGGTGAGGCGGTCTTCAACACCGGCATGACCGGCTACCAGGAGACGCTGACCGACCCCTCGTACCACCGCCAGGTCGTCGTGCAGACCGCTCCGCAGATCGGCAACACCGGCATCAACGACGAGGACGACGAGTCCGCGCGGATCTGGGTCGCCGGCTACGTCGTGCGCGACCCGTCCCGCACCTACTCCAACTGGCGGGCCGGCGGCAGCCTGCAGGACCGCCTCGCCGCCGAGGGCGTCGTCGGGATCAGCGGCATCGACACCCGCGCGCTCACCCGGCACCTGCGCGAGCGCGGCGCGATGCGGGTCGGGGTGTCCAGCGTCGAGGACGACCGCGACGCGCTGCTCGAGCGGGTCCGCCGGCAGCCGCAGATGCTCGGCGCCGACCTGTCCGCCGAGGTGAGCACGCCGCAGCGGTACACCGTGCCGGCCGAGGGCGAGCACCGGCTCACGGTCGCGGCCATCGACCTGGGCATCAAGCGCAACGTGCCCCGCCGGCTGGCCGCCCGCGGGGTGACCACCCACGTGCTGCCCGCCTCCGCCACGCTCGAGGACATCAGGGCGCTCGGCGCCGACGCGGTGTTCTTCTCGCCCGGCCCGGGCGACCCCGCCACCGCCGACGGCCCGGTGGCCCTGGCCCGGTCCGTCATGTCCGCGAAGATCCCGCTGTTCGGGATCTGCTTCGGCAGCCAGATCCTCGGCCGGGCGCTGGGGTTCGGCACGTACAAGCTCGGGTACGGCCACCGGGGTATCAACCAGCCGGTGCTGGACCGCACCACCGGCAAGGTCGAGGTGACCAGCCACAACCACGGCTTCGCGGTCGACGCGCCCCTCGACGGCCGCGTGCAGACCGACTTCGGCGCCGTGGAGGTGAGCCACGTCTGCCTCAACGACAACGTGGTCGAGGGCCTTCGCTGCCTCGACGTGCCGGCCTTCACCGTGCAGTACCACCCGGAGGCGGCAGCGGGGCCGCACGACGCGGATTACCTGTTCGATCGATTCGCGGAGCTGATGCAGAGCAATGCCTAAGCGCACCGACCTCCGGCACGTCCTCGTCATCGGCTCCGGCCCGATCGTCATCGGCCAGGCCTGCGAGTTCGACTACTCCGGCACCCAGGCGTGCCGCGTGCTGCGGGCCGAGGGCCTGCGGGTGAGCCTGGTGAACAGCAACCCGGCCACGATCATGACCGACCCCGAGTTCGCCGACGCCACCTACGTCGAGCCGATCACGCCCGAGTTCGTCGAGCAGGTGATCGCCCGCGAGCGCCCCGACGCGCTGCTGGCCACCCTCGGCGGGCAGACGGCGCTCAACACCGCCGTCGCGCTGCACGAGGCGGGGGTCCTGGACAAGTACGGCGTGGAGCTCATCGGCGCCGACATCGACGCCATCCGCCGCGGCGAGGACCGCCAGCTCTTCAAGGACATCGTGGCCCGGGCCGGCGGCGAGACGCCCCGCTCGCGGGTCTGCCACTCCATGGAGGAGGTGCACGCCACCGTCGCCGAGCTCGGCCTGCCGGTCGTCATCCGCCCCTCCTTCACCATGGGCGGCCTCGGCTCGGGCATGGCGCACACGCCCGAGGACCTCGACCGGCTCGCCGGCGGGGGCCTCGCCGCCTCCCCGGTGCACGAGGTGCTCATCGAGGAGAGCGTGCTCGGCTGGAAGGAGTACGAGCTCGAGCTCATGCGCGACAAGCACGACAACGTCGTGGTCGTGTGCTCGATCGAGAACGTCGACGCGATGGGCGTGCACACCGGCGACTCCGTCACCGTGGCGCCGGCGATGACGCTCACCGACGTGGAGTACCAGCGGCTGCGGGACCTCGGCATCGCCGTGCTGCGCGAGGTCGGCGTCGACACCGGCGGCTGCAACATCCAGTTCGCGGTCAACCCGGCCACCGGCCGGCTCGTCGTCATCGAGATGAACCCGCGGGTGTCGCGCTCCAGCGCCCTCGCGAGCAAGGCGACCGGCTTCCCGATCGCGAAGATCGCGGCCAAGCTCGCCATCGGCTACACCCTCGACGAGATCCCCAACGACATCACCCTCAAGACGCCGGCCGCCTTCGAGCCGTCGCTGGACTACGTCGTGGTGAAGATCCCGCGGTTCGCCTTCGAGAAGTTCCCGGGCGCCGACCCGGAGCTCACCACCACCATGAAGTCGGTCGGCGAGGCGATGTCGCTCGGGCGGACCTTCGCCGAGGCCCTCGGCAAGGCCATGCGCTCGCTGGAGACGAAGGCCGCGGGTTTCTGGACGGTACCGGATAAGTCGGATGAATCCGCCCTGGACGATCTGCGCATCCCGCACGACGGTCGGCTCTACACCGCCGAGCGGGCGCTGCGGCAGGGGCACACCGTCGAAGAAGTCGCCGCGGTGTCGGGCTACGACCCGTGGTTCGTCGACCAGCTCGCCGCGCTCGTGGAGCTGCGGGCCGAGATCGTCGACGCCGCCGTGCTCGACCGGCCGCTGCTGCGCCGGGCCAAGCGTGCGGGCCTCTCCGACCGGCAGATCGCGGCGCTGCGCCCCGAGTTCGCCGGCGAGGACGGGGTGCGCAGCCTGCGCCACCGCCTCGGGCTGCGGCCGGTGTACAAGACCGTGGACACGTGCGCCGCGGAGTTCGCCGCCGGCACGCCGTACCACTACAGCACCTACGAGGACGAGACCGAGGTCACCCCGTCCGACCGGCCGAAGGTGATCATCCTGGGCTCCGGCCCGAACCGCATCGGCCAGGGCATCGAGTTCGACTACTCGTGCGTCCACGCGGTCATGGCCCTGCGCGCCAAGGGCTACGAGACCGTCATGGTCAACTGCAACCCGGAGACGGTCTCGACCGACTACGACACCGCCGACCGGCTGTACTTCGAGCCGCTCACGTTCGAGGACGTGCTCGAGGTCGTGCACGCCGAGGACAGCTCCGGCCGCGAGGCCGGCGGCCCCGGCGTCGTGGGCGTGATCGTGCAGCTGGGCGGGCAGACCCCGCTGGGCCTGGCCGAGCGGCTCGAGCGGGCCGGCGTGCCGATCGTCGGCACCTCGCCGGCCGCCATCGACCTCGCCGAGGACCGCGGCCTGTTCGGCAAGCTGCTGACCGAGGCCGGGCTGCGCTCGCCGGCCCACGGCACCGCCACCACGTTCCCGGAGGCGAAGCTGATCGCCGACGAGATCGGCTACCCGGTGCTCGTACGCCCGTCGTACGTGCTCGGCGGCCGCGGCATGGAGATCGTCTACGACGAGTCGACGCTGCGCGACTACATCGGCCGGGCCACCGAGATCTCGCCGGCCCACCCGGTGCTCGTCGACCGCTTCCTCGACGACGCCATCGAGATCGACGTCGACGCGCTGTGCGACGCGACCGGCGAGGTGTACCTCGGCGGCGTCATGGAGCACATCGAGGAGGCCGGCATCCACTCCGGCGACTCGTCCTGCGCGCTGCCGCCGATCACGCTCGCCGCGGTGCACCTGGCCGAGGTGCGCCGCTACACGGCGGCCATCGCCCGCGGCATCGGCGTGCGGGGGCTGCTCAACGTGCAGTACGCGCTCAAGGACGACGTGCTGTACGTGCTGGAGGCCAACCCGCGCGCCTCGCGCACCGTGCCGTTCGTGTCCAAGGCGACGGCGGTACCCCTGGCCAAGGCCGCGGCCCGCATCGCGCTCGGCGCCACGCTCGCCGAGCTGCGCGCCGAGGGCCTGCTGCCGGCCGAGGGCGACGGCGGCGCGCTGCCCGAGCACGCCCCGATCGCGGTCAAGGAGGCGGTGCTGCCGTTCAAGCGGTTCCGCACCACCGAGGGCAAGGGCGTGGACAACCTGCTCGGCCCGGAGATGAAGTCCACCGGCGAGGTGATGGGCATCGACCCGTCCTTCGGGCACGCGTTCGCGAAGTCGCAGGCGGCGGCGTACGGCTCGCTGCCCACCGCCGGCACGGTGCTCGTCACGGTGGCCAACCGCGACAAGCGGGGGATCGTCTTCCCGGTCAAGCGCCTGGCCGACCTCGGCTTCGCCATCGTGGCCACCTCGGGCACCGGCGAGGTGCTGCGCCGCTACGGCGTGGCCTGCGAGATCGTGCCCAAGCGCTTCGAGGAGGGCGGCGGGCGCAACGCGGTGTCGCTGATCGCGGCCGGCGAGGTCGACCTGGTCATCAACACCCCGCAGGGCTCCAGCGGCCGCCAGGACGGCTACGAGATCCGCAGCGCGGCCGTGGTGAGCGACATCCCGTGCATCACCACGCTGCCGGGCGCGGCGGCCGCCGTGATGGGGATCGAGGCGCTCATCCGCGGCGAGATGTCCGTGCGGCCTCTTCAAGAACTGCATGCAGCCCTGAGGGAGGCCCGGTGAGCCGGCGCCGGGCGGCGGGCTCAGCGCTGCATGCGGCCCTGCGGGAAGCGCGGTGACCTTCTACGAGCGGGCGGTCCGCCCGGCACTGTTCCGCATGGGCGGCGGCGACGCCGAGGCGGTGCACGAGCGGACCCTGCGGATGCTGGCGCGTCTACCCCGGGCGCGGCGGGCCTACAGCCCGCCCGGGGCCCGGCGCACGGTGTTCGGCGTCGACTTCCCCAACCCGGTCGGGCTCGCCGCCGGCATGGACAAGGACGGCCGGGCGCTGGGCGCCTGGCCGCGCCTCGGCTTCGGCTTCGTCGAGGTCGGCACCGTCACCCGGCACGCGCAGCCGGGCAACGAGCGGCCGCGGCTGTTCCGGCTGCCGCAGCACGAGGCGATCGTCAACCGCATGGGGTTCAACAACGGCGGCGCGGCCGCGCTGGCGGACCGGCTGCGGGCGCTGGGCCGGCTGCCGGTGCCCCTGGGCATCAGCCTGGGCAAGTCGAAGGTGACCCCGCTGACCGGCGCCGTGGAGGACTACGTCCACAGTTTCCGGCTGCTGTACGGCCTGGGCTCCTACTTCGCCGTCAACGTCAGCTCGCCCAACACCCCCGGCCTGCGCGAGCTGCAGGACAAGGCGCACCTGTCGGCGCTGCTGGGCGCGCTGCGCTCGGAGGCGCTGGCGCTGGGCGGCCCGGTGCCGATCCTGGTGAAGGTCGCGCCGGACCTGAGCGACAGCGCGCTGGGCGACCTGCTGGACGTGTGCCTGGACCTCGGCGTGGCCGGGCTCATCGCGACCAACACGACGATCGAGCGGCCCGGGGTCAGCACGCCCGAGGCCGGCGGGCTCAGCGGCCGGCCGCTCGCGCCGCGGGCCCTGGAGGTCGTGCGGTTCGTGGCCAAGGAGAGCGGCCTGCCGGTCATCGGTGTGGGCGGGATCACCCGGCCCGAGGACGCCCAGCGGATGCTCGACGCCGGCGCCGCGCTGGTCCAGCTCTACACCGGCTTCATCTATCACGGCCCCGGTCTGGTCCGGGGCGCCGTCGCCGCGACGAGGAGCACGTCATGACCGAACGGTTCGGGGCCCGGCTGCGGGCCGCCATGGACGCCCTGGGGCCTCTGTGCGTCGGGATCGACCCCCACCCCTCCCTCCTGGCCCGTTGGGGCCTCTCCGACGATGTCAATGGCCTGGAAGCGTTCGTTCGGACGGCGGGGGAAGCCCTGGCCGGACGGGTCGCGGCGATCAAGCCGCAGTCCGCGTTTTTTGAGCGTTTCGGCTCCAGGGGCATCGCCGTCCTCGAGTCGGCTATCCGACAGTTGCGCGGGTCGGGCAGCCTCGTGATTCTCGACGTCAAGCGGGGTGACATCGGCTCCACGGCCGCCGCGTACGCCGACGCCTACCTCGACCCGGCGTCGCCGCTGTGCGCCGACGCGGTCACCGTCAGTCCCTACCTGGGCTTCGGCTCGCTGGCTCCGATCATCGACAAAGCCCAGCAGAACGGCCTCGGCGCGTTCGTCCTGGCGATGACCTCGAATCCCGAGGGCGCGTCGGTCCAGCGGGCCGTCGGGGCCGGCGGCCGGAGCGTCGCGCAGGCCGTCGTCGACGAGATTTCGCAGGTCAACGCGGGTGTACGGCCGATGGGCGACGTCGGCGCGGTCATCGGCGCGACCGTCGGCGACACCGGCCTCATCCTGACCGATCTCAATGGACCGATCCTCGCGCCGGGCCTCGGCGCGCAGGGCGGGCGGGCCGAGGATCTGCGCGCCGTGTTCGGCGATGCGTTGCCGTTCGTCCTGCCGTCGTGGTCCCGCGAGGTCCTCTCGGCGGGCCCGGATGTGTCGGCATTGCGGGCCGCGGCACAGCGCGCACGCGATTCCTGTGCGTCCGCAATTGCGGTCACTGCGTGATCATCGAATCTTCACAAGGCGTCGATCTTGCCTTCTGACGTTGCCGAAATGGCTTCTGACCGCTAGTTTTCCCGGCGCTAGACCATCAACACTTTTTTTCAAGGGACCTGAGGAGACCTGGTGCCGCTCCCGTCACTGAGCCCGGAACAGCGCGCGGCCGCTTTGGAAAAGGCGGCTGAGATCCGCAAGGCTCGCGCTGAGCTGAAGGAGCAACTCAAGCAGGGCAAGACGACGCTTGCTGCTGTGATCGACCGTGCCGAGTCCGACGATGTCGTCGGCAAGCTCAAGGTCTCGGCCGTGCTGCAGGCGATGCCCGGCATCGGCAAGATCCGGGCAACGCAGATCATGGAGAAGCTGAAGATCGCCGAGAGCCGCCGCCTGCGCGGCCTGGGCGACCAGCAGCGCAAGGCTCTGCTCGGGGAGTTCGCCGGCGGCAAGTGACCCCGCCGGCGGTCCCCCCGGACCGGTAACACCACCCGACGCGCCCGGATCTCGGTCCGGGCGCGTCGGCGTTGTCGCAGCTCTGGTAGGGTTGTCAGGTTCGCTCGCAAGAGCCATCAATTGCACTGAGCTAGCTACCAGAGAGTATTGAGGTTAGATCCGTGGCCGGAACCGTGGCAGACCCGCAGGGGATCACCAACCCGCCCATCGACGAGCTGCTCGAAAAGACGACGTCGAAGTACGCGTTGGTGATTTTCGCGGCGAAGCGTGCCCGCCAGGTCAATGCCTACTACAGCCAGCTGGGCGAGGGGCTGCTCGAATACGTGGGCCCGCTCGTGGAGACCACGCCGCAGGAGAAGCCGCTCTCCATCGCCCTGCGCGAGATCAACAGCGGGCTGCTGACCGCAGAGCGCATCGAAGAGACCCCCTGAGCGACACGATGGCCGCCGACCGCGACGAACGCCCCCGGGTGGTTCTTGGCGTGGCCGGCGGCATCGCCGCTTACAAGGCCTGTGAGCTGCTGCGCCTGCTGACCGAGTCCGGTCACCGCGTCCGCGTCGTGCCGACCGCCGCCGCGCTCACGTTCGTCGGCGAGGCCACCTGGGCCGCCCTGTCGGGCCAGCCCGTCAGCACCGACGTCTGGACCGGCGCCCACGAGGTGCCGCACGTCCGCCTCGGCCGCGAGGCCGACCTCGTCGTGGTCGCGCCCGCCACCGCCGACCTGCTCGCCAAGGCCGCCACCGGCCTGGCCGACGACCTGCTCACCAACACGCTGCTCACCGCGCGGTGCCCGGTGCTGTTCGCGCCGGCCATGCACACCGAGATGTGGGAGCACCCGGCCACCCGGGCCAACGTCGCCACCCTGCGCGCCCGCGGCGCCGTGGTGCTCGAGCCCGCCGTCGGCCGGCTCACCGGGGCCGACACCGGCAAGGGCCGGCTGCCCGAGCCGCCCGAGATCTTCGCCGCCGCCACCCGGCTGCTGCGCCGCGGCGCCGTCGCGCCCGACCTGGCCGGGCGGCACATCGTCGTCACCGCCGGCGGGACCCGCGAGCCCATCGACCCGGTCCGGTTCATCGGCAACCGGTCGTCGGGCAAGCAGGGGTACGCGATCGCCCGGGCCGCCGTCGCCCGCGGCGCCCGTGTGACGCTCATCGCGGCCAACGTCGCGCTGCCCGACCCGGCCGGCGCCGACGTCGTGCGGGTCGAGACCACCGAGGAGCTGCGGGTCGCCGCCGTCACCGCCGCGAAGGCGGCCGACGCCGTGGTCATGGCCGCCGCGCCGGCCGACTTCCGCCCGGCGGCGTTCGCCGCGAGCAAGATCAAGAAGGTGGACGGCGAGGCGCCGGCCCTCGAGCTGGTCACCAACCCCGACATCGCCGCCGAGCTCGGCGCGGCCAAGCCCGACGGTCAGGTGCTCGTCGCGTTCGCCGCCGAGACGGCCGAGCTGAGCCGGGCCGTGGCCGCCGGGCATGAGAAGCTGCTGCGCAAGCGGGCCGACCTGATCGTCGTCAACGAGGTCGGCGTGGCCAAGACGTTCGGTGCGGAGCGTAACGAGGCCGTCATCCTCGACTCCGACGGGAGCCAGGAAGCACTGCCGGAGCTCTCCAAAGACGATCTGGCAGATAGGATTTTAGATCGGGTTGCTGACCGTTTCGCCTGATCCCGGGCCCGCGGCCGCAGCCCTGTGCCGAAAGTCCCGACGGCCCGTGGACCAATACTCCAGCGCCAGGTCGTACACTCTGGCGGAATCACCTGTCGACTGCCGTAATCAAGCCCCTAGGAGCACCATTGGCACGCCGCCTGTTCACGTCAGAGTCGGTCACCGAAGGTCACCCGGACAAGATCGCCGATCAGATCAGTGACGGCGTTCTTGATGCGCTCCTCACGCAGGACCCGCGCAGCCGGGTGGCCGTCGAGACGCTCATCACGACCGGCCAGGTCCACGTCGCCGGCGAGGTGACCACGACCGCCTACGCCGACATCGCCAAGATCGTCCGCGAGACGATCCTCGGCATCGGCTACGACTCGTCGAAGAAGGGCTTCGACGGGGCGTCCTGCGGCGTGAGCGTGTCGATCGGCTCCCAGTCGCCCGACATCGCCCAGGGCGTCGACTCGGCCATCGAGGTCCGCGAGGGCGCCACCGGCGGCGACGCCCTCGACCTGCAGGGCGCCGGCGACCAGGGCATGATGTTCGGCTTCGCGTGCAACGAGACCCCGGAGCTCATGCCGCTGCCGATCGCGCTGGCCCACCGGCTGGCCCGCCGCCTCTCCGCGGTGCGCAAGGACGGCACCATCCCCTACCTGCGCCCGGACGGCAAGACGCAGGTCACCATCGAGTACGACGGGCTGCGCCCGGTGCGCCTGCACACCGTCGTGGTGTCCAGCCAGCACGCCCCGGACATCTCGCTCGACTCGCTGCTGACCCCGGACGTGCGCGAGCACGTCATCGCGCCGGAGCTCGAGGGCCTGGGCCTGGAGACCGAGGGTTACCGGCTGCTGGTCAACCCGACCGGCCGCTTCGAGATCGGCGGCCCGATGGGCGACGCCGGCCTCACCGGCCGCAAGATCATCGTCGACACCTACGGCGGCTACGCCCGCCACGGCGGCGGCGCCTTCTCCGGCAAGGACCCGTCGAAGGTCGACCGCTCGGCCGCCTACGCGATGCGCTGGGTCGCCAAGAACGTCGTGGCCGCCGGCCTGGCCGAGCGCTGCGAGGTCCAGGTCGCCTACGCCATCGGCAAGGCCCACCCGGTCTCGCTGTTCGTCGAGACCTTCGGCACCGAGGTCGTGCCGGTCGAGCGCATCGAGAAGGCCATCAACGAGGTCTTCGACCTGCGCCCCGCCGCGATCATCCGCGACCTGGACCTGCTCAAGCCGGTCTACCAGCAGACGGCCGCCTACGGGCACTTCGGCCGCGAGCTGCCCGGCTTCACGTGGGAGCAGGCCTCGCGCACGGCCGAGCTGAAGTCCGCCGCCGGCGCCTGACGCCCGCTCGCGCACCTTCCGACGTTGGCCGATCAGTCCGAACCCGGGATTGATCGGCCGACGTCATTTTCCGAACCGGTTGAAGATCTACCGGAGCCTATTAAACCGGCGCTCTTCCCGGAGTCGGAAGCGCGGCCTCGCGCCGCCGCCGAGCGCATTGCCGGAAACGCCGGCGGCCGCGCCCGCGCCGCCCGCGCCGCGGCCCCCGCGAAACGCGCCGCCGACGAATCCCCGATCGCCCGCGTGTGCGTCGACAGCCCCCTGCCGCACCTCGACCGGCCGTTCGACTACCTCGTGCCGGACACCGCGGCCGGGACCGCGCTTCCCGGCACGCGTGTGCGGGTCCGCTTCGCCGGCCAGCTCGTGGACGGCTTCGTCCTCGAGCGCACCGCCGAGACCACCCACGAGGGCCGGCTGCACTTCCTCGACCGCGCCGTCTCCGCCGAGCCCGTCCTGACGCCGCAGGTCGCCAGGCTGGCCCGCGAGATCGCCGACCGCTACGCGGGGACCCTGTCCGACGTGCTGCGACTGGCCGTACCGCCGCGCCATGCCAGGGCCGAGGCGGCCCCGGCCGCGACGGCCCCCGACCTGGGCGAGCCGGCGGCGGTTCCGGCGGACGGCTGGGCCCGCTACACGGCCGGCGCGGCGCTGCTGCGGGCCCTCGCCGCCGGCCGGGTGCCCCGCGCCGTCTGGACCGCGCTGCCCGGCGAGGACTGGCCGGCCCGCCTCGCCGAGGCCGCCGCGACGGCGCTGGCCGCCGGGCGCGGCGCGCTCATCGTCGTCGCCGACGCCCGCGACCTCGACCGCCTCGACGCCGCCCTGCTGCGCATCCTCGGCGGGCCCGGGCGGCACGTCGCGCTCTCGGCCGCCCTCGGCCCGGCCGAGCGCTACAAGCGGTTCCTGGCGGCGTCGCGGGGTACCGCCCGAATCGTCATCGGCACGAGGGCCGCCGCGTTCGCCCCGGTCGCCGGCCTCGGCCTGGTCGCGATCTGGGACGACGGCGACGACCTGCACAGCGAGCCGCGCGCACCGTACCCGCACGCCCGGCAGGTCCTGCTGGCCCGGGCCGAGCAGGAGGGCTGCGCGGCGATCGTGGGCGGCTTCGGGCGTACCGCGGAGGCCCAGCAGCTCGTCGAGACCGGCTGGGCGATCGAGGTCGGCGCCGCCCGCGACGAGCTGCGCCGGCGCATGCCCCGCGTCCTCACCGTCGGCGAGCACGAGCGGTCCCGCGACCCGCAGGCGGCCGCCGCGCGCCTGCCCTCGGTGGCCTGGCGCGCCGCGCGCGACGCCCTCGCCGCCGGCGCCCCGGTGCTCATCCAGGTGCCCCGCCGCGGCTACCTGCCCGCGGTCGCCTGCGCCGACTGCTACACCCCGGCGCGCTGTTCGCACTGCTCCGGCCCGCTCTCGCTGCCGGCCGCCGACGGCGTCCCGTCGTGCCGCTGGTGCGGTCGCCCCGCCGCCGGCCACGCCTGCCCGGAGTGCGGCGGCCGCCGCCTGCGCGCCGCGGTCATCGGCGCCCGCCGCACCGCCGAGGAGCTGGCCCGGGCGTTCCCGGACACGGTCGTGCGCACGTCGGGCCGGGACGGGATCCTGGATGCGGTACCGCGGGAGCCCACCCTCGTCGTGTCCACCCCCGGCGCCGAGCCCCTGGCCGACGGCGGCTACGGCGCGGTGCTGCTGCTCGACACGTGGGCCTTCCTCACCCGCGCCGACCTGCGGGGCACGGAGGAGGCGCTGCGCCGCTGGTTCGCCGCCGCGTCCCTGGCCCGCCCGGCGGCCCCGGTCGTGGTGGTCGCCGACGGCGGCCTCGCCGCCGTGCAGGCCCTGCTGCGGTTCGACCCGGCGTGGCTGGCCGCGCGGGAGCTGGCCGACCGCCGCGAGCTCGGCTTCCCGCCGGCCGTGCGGATCGCCGCGCTGACCGGGGCGCCGGCCGCGGTGGCCGAGCTGCTGTCGCTGGCCGAGCTGCCGGCCGGCGCCGAGGTGCTGGGCCCGGTGCCGGCCGCGGAGGGCCAGGAGCGGATGCTGGTGCGCACCGCCCGCTCGGCCGGCAAGGCGCTCGCCCTGTCGCTGCGGGCCGCCGCCGGCGCCCGCTCGGTGCGCAAGGCCGCCGACCCGGTGCGCATCCAGATCGACCCGCTGGACCTGCTGTAGGCGGCGGCCCGGTCGCCGGCCACGGCCTTAGGCGGCCGTCTGGACGGCTGTGGGCGGCTTTAGGCGGCGGCCCGGTCGCCGGCCGGGCGGGTTTAGGCGGCCGCCTGGCGGGCGTGGGCGGCTTTAGGCGGCGGCCCGGTCGCCGGCCGGGCGGCGGCGAAGGGTGGCCTGCTGCATCTCCGGCGGGGCATACGCCATGTCGAGCCGGCCCGCGTCCGTGCCCGGCGGGACGATCTCGTCGATCTCGTCCAGGATCTTGTCGTCGAGCACCAGGTCGGCGCCGGCCAGCAGGTCGTCGAGCTGCTCCATCGTGCGCGGGCCGATGATGGCCGACGTCACGCCCGGGTGGGCGACCGCGAACGCCATCGCGAGATGGGTCAGCGAGTGCCCGGCCCGCTCGGCCAGCCCGACGAGCGCCTCGACGGCGTCGAGGCGCCGCTCGTCGCGGTAGTGCTTGAACGGCAGCCCCGCGCGATGGGTGCCGGCCTCCTGGCCCTTGCGGAAGCGGCCGGTGAGCATGCCTTGCGCCAGCGGGCTCCAGACGAGGGTGCCCATGCCGTAGCGCTGGGCGACCGGCAGGATCTCGCGCTCGATGCCGCGGTCGAGCATGGAGTACGGCGGCTGCTCGGCGCGGAACCGCTCCAGGCCGCGGCGCTCGGCCGCCCACTGCGCCTCGACGATCGCCGAGGCCGGGAACGTCGACGAGCCGATCGCCCGGACCTTGCCGGCGCGCACGAGGTCGGTCAGCGCCGACAGGGTCTCCTCGAGGTCGACCGTCGGGTCGAGCCGGTGGATCTGGTACAGGTCGATGTGGTCGGTCTGCAGCCGGCGCAGCGAGTGCTCGACCTCGGCCATGATCCACCGCCGCGAGGCGCCGCGCTGGTTGGGGTCGTCGCCCATCGCGCCGTGCACCTTCGTGGCGAGCACGACGCGGTCGCGGCGGCCCTTGAGCGCCTTGCCGACGATCTCCTCGGACTCGCCGCGGGAGTACACGTCGGCGGTGTCGACGAAGTTGATGCCCGCGTCCAGGGCCTTGTGGATGATGCGGATCGAGTCGTCGTGGTCGGGGTTGCCGATGGCGCCGAACATCATGGCGCCCAGGCAGTAGGGGCTGACCTGGATGCCGGTGCGGCCCAGCGTGCGGTAGCGCATGGCTCTCCCTCGGGTGGCGTAACATAAGTGGAACGTCTTATCAGTTACTACGATACGGAACGTCTTCTCACTTATGCAAACACCCGAGCCCGCGCGCCGAGTCCGCGCGGATGCCCAGCGCAACATCGACGCGCTGATCGTGGCGGCCCGCGAGGTCTTCGCCGCGTCGGGCGTGGACGCCCCCGTGCGCGAGATCACGTCGCGGGCCGGCGTGGGCCTGGCCACCTTCTACCGGCACTTTCCGGAGCGCTCGGACCTGGTCACGGCCGTCTTCCGGCACGAGGTCGACGCCTGCGCCGACACCGCGGCGACGCTGGCCGCCGCCCACGAGCCGCTCGAGGCCCTCGTCCGCTGGCTGCGCCGGTTCACCGAGTTCGTCGGCACGAAGCGCGGCCTGGCCGCGGCGCTGCACTCGGGCAACCCGGCGTTCGAGCCGCTGCCCGCGTACTTCCGGCAGCGCTTCGAGCCCGCGCTGGGCTCCCTGCTGGCGGCGGCCGCGGCGGCCGGCGAGATCCGCAAGGACGTCGAGCCCCTGGAGCTGCTGCACGCCGTGTCCCGGCTGTGCGCGGGGGACCCGGGCGACGACCGCATGGTCGCGCTCCTGATCGACGGCCTGCGCTTCGGCGCCTAGCGCCTGTTTCATTACTGGGGTGGGAGCGAGGCCGAGTCCAGATTTCGTCTGGCGGTGGCCCGCGGAAGCCTGGCTACCGGTGTTGTAACCCGGCTTTCGCGGGACGCCGCCAGGCGGAATCTGGGCCGGCCGCAGCCCCGCCTCAGTAATGAAACAGGCGCTAGCCCGGCGGGACCGTGGCGAGCGCCGAGCGCAGGGCGTCGAGCAGGGGTGGGGCGCCCGCGCGGTTGTCGACCTCGATGTGCGCGACGGCCGGCGGGCGGTCCGGGGGAATAGCGGCCAGGAACTCCGGCCAGCGGGCCAGCTTCTGGCCGTCGCGGTGCGAACCCCGCGCCAGCAGCCGCGCGCGCAGCGTCTCAGGGTCGGAGCGGACCCAGACCAGGCGGACCGGCTCGCCGCCCAGCGCCGCCACGAACGCCGACCAGCGGGCCGGATCCGAGATCTGGCCGGTGAACGGGCCGGACAGCAGCACCGGGCAGCCGTGCGAGCGGATCTCGCGCGCGGTGGCGGCCAGCCCGGCGTACTCGTGGACCTTGATGTTCGCGTCGTACCACGGGCCCTCGCGCTCGCCCGGCGGCCGCCCCGCCGCGGCCAGGGTGGCCGCGACGAAGTCGCCGTAGAGGGTGTCCTTGTCGAGCAGGGCCGGCGTCGGCTCCAGCAGCCGCAGCAGGAGGTCGGCCACCGTGGACTTGCCGGCGCCCGGCGGGCCGGCCACCACCCACGCCGCACTGTGTCTTCTGTTCGCGGCCCCTCCGCTCCGCTCCGGACCGCTCATGCGACCAGCAGCTGGTTGGTGGCCAGCTCGCGGTAGAGCGGGCTGGTCTCGAGCAGCTCGTCGTGGCGGCCGGCGGCGACGACGCGGCCATGCTCGAGGACCACGATCTGGTCGGCGTCGACGACCGTCGACAGGCGGTGGGCGACGACGATCATCGTGCGGTCGCGGGCGACGGTGTCGATCGCCTCGCGCAGGGCCACCTCGTTGCGGGCGTCCAGGTTGGACGTCGGCTCGTCGAGCAGCAGGATCGGGGGAGCGGCCAGCAGCGTGCGGGCGATGGCGAGGCGCTGGCGCTCGCCGCCGGAGAGCAGGACGCCGCCCTCGCCGACCTGCGCGTCCAGGCCGAGCGGGGTACGCCCGACGATGTCGGTGAGGTTGACGGCGGCCAGGACCGAGAGCATCTGCGCCTCGGTCGCGCCGGGAACGGTCAGGCGCAGGTTCTCCCGCAGGGTGCCGGCGAGGACGGGGGCCTCCTGCTCGACGTACCCGAGCTGGGCCCGCAGCGCCTGCCGCGGCAGCTCGCGCACGTCGACGCCGGCCACCCGCACCGCGCCGCCGGTCACGTCGTAGAAGCGCTCGACCAGCTGCAGCAGCGTGGACTTGCCGGCGCCGGACGGGCCGACCAGGGCGGTGCGGGTGCCGTAGGGGACGGTGAACGAGACGTCGGTCACGACCGGCTCGGCCGCCGACGCATAGCCGAACGTGACGCGGTCGAACGCCACCGCGACCGGGCCGCCGGCGGGGGTTCTGGTGCCGGCGTCGGCTTCCAGGGGTACCGCCAAAATGTCTTCCATTCTTTGCAGCGCACCCAGGCCGGTCTGCAGCTGCGTATAGGCGTGCAGGGCCTGACCCAGCGGCATGACCAGGAAGAACAGGTACAGCACGAACGCCACGAGGTCGCCGACGGAGATCGTCCCGGCGGCCACGCGGGCGCCGCCGACGCCGAGCAGCAGCAGGAACGCGCCCTGGATCGCGGCGATGCTGGCCGGGCCGACGAGGGCCTGCAGGCGGGCGATGCGCACGCCCGCGCGGTACGCCTCCTCGGCGCTGCCGGAGACGGTGGCGATCTCGCGCTCCTCGGCGTTGCTGGCCCGGATCGTGCGGGCGGCGGACAGCGCCCGCTCGACCGCGCTGGTCATCTCGCCGATGCGGGCCTGCGCCTGCTCGGAGGCCGGGCGCACCCGGCGGGAGAAGATCACCGCGACCGACAGCCCGACCGCGAGCCCGGCGCCGGCGGTGAGGAACAGGATCGGGTCGAGCAGCACCATCGCGGTCGCCGCGCCGAGCACCATCACCGAGCCGGTGACCGTCTCGAACAGGCCCGAGGTGACCACGGCGCGCAGCAGGGTGGTGTCCGCGCCGACCCGGGAGAGCAGATCGCCGGTGCGGCGCTGGTCGTACTCGCTGATCGGCAGCCGCAGCAGGTGCCTGGTCAGCCGCCGGCGGGAGGTGAGCACCAGCCCCTCGGCGGTGCGCTGGAGCAGGTAGTCGCGCACCGCGCTGAGCACGGCGACGGCGGCCAGCACGACGACGAGCAGCGCGACGGTGCGCCACACGGTGTGCCCGCCCTGCAGGCCGTCGAGGACCTGCCTGGTGAGCAGCGGCTGGGCGAGGGTGGTCACGGAACCGAGGAGGGAGAGGACCCCGACGACGACGAGGGTGGCCCGGTGATCGCGAAGGTAGGGCAGCAACGACCGCAGCGAGACGCGAGGCGTGTCCGACACGCTCCCACGGTAGTTCCCCGTCACCCTTCGGCCGGAGCGCTCGCGATTCAGCCACTGGCTAGACTTGAACGACTCGTTCCGGACCAGATGAGGTGCCGCTTGACTGTCCAGTCCGTCCGCCTGTTCGGCGACCCGGTGCTGCGCACGCCCGCCGACGCGGTCGTCGACTTCGACAAGGAGCTGCGCAAGCTCGTGAGCGACCTGCTCGACACGATGCGCCAGCAGAACGGCACCGGCCTCGCCGCCCCGCAGATCGGCGTCGGGCTGCGGGTGTTCACCTTCGACGTCGACGACGTGGTGGGGCACCTGGTCAACCCGGTCCTCGAGTTCCCCGACGAGGAGGAGCAGGACGGGCCCGAGGGGTGCCTGTCCATCCCCGGGGTGTACGTCGACACGAAGCGGCGGCAGAACGTCATCGCCAAGGGCTTCAACCAGCACCACGACCCGATCCAGATCGTCGGCACCGGGCTGATGTCGCGCTGCGCGCAGCACGAGACCGACCACCTCGACGGCGTGCTGTTCGTCGACCGGCTCGACGCCGAGCGGCGCAAGCAGGCGATGAAGGAGATCCGGGCCGCCGAGTGGTACAACCCGGACGCGCCGCCGGTGGTCAAGTCCAGCCCGCACGGACTGTTCGGCATCCGGTGAGGCTCGTCTTCGCGGGCACCCCGGCCGTGGCCGTGCCCTCCCTCGAGGCCATCGCCGCCTCGCAGCACGAGCTGGCGGCGGTCGTCACGCGCCCCGACGCGCCCTCCGGCCGGGGCCGCCAGCTCGTCCCGTCCCCGGTCAGCGCGTGGGCGAGCGAACGCGGCATCCCGGTGCTGACCCCGGCCAGGCCGCGCGACCCCGAGTTCCTCGAGCAGCTGCGCGCCCTGGAGCCGGACTGCGCTCCCGTGGTGGCCTACGGCGCTCTGGTACCGCGGGCCGCCCTCGACGTTCCGCGGTACGGCTGGGTGAACCTGCACTTCTCGCTCCTGCCGGCCTGGCGGGGCGCCGCACCCGTGCAGCACGCCGTCCTGCACGGCGACGAGATCACCGGGGCGAGCGTGTTCCTGCTGGAGGAGGGGCTCGACACCGGGCCCGTCTTCGGCACGCTGACGGAGCCGATCGGGCCCCGCGACACCTCGGGCGACCTGCTCGAGCGGCTCTCGGTGTCGGGCGCCGAGCTGCTCGTCCGGGTGCTGGACGGGATCGCCGCCGGGGCGGTTTCCGCGGTACCGCAGCCGAACGAAGGCGTCACGAACGCCCCGAAGCTCGGCGTCGAGGACGCCGCGGTGCGCTGGGGCGATCCGGCGTTCGCGGTCGACCGGCGGATCCGGGCGTGCACGCCGGCGCCGGGCGCCTGGACGACGTTCCGGGGCGAGCGGCTCAAGCTCGGCCCTGTGACGCCGCTCACCGCCGCCACCGTCATCGCGGGCTCGCCGGCGTCGGCGCCGGGCGTGCTCACGGTCGAGCGCAACCGGGTGCTCGTCGGCACCGGCACGGTCCCGGTCGTCCTGGGCACGGTGACCGCGCCCGGCAAGAAGCCCATGCCGGCCGACGCGTGGGTGCGCGGCGCCCGGGTCGAGTCCGGGGAGATCGTGTCTTGATGCGCTCTGCTCCTCGTCGCGGACCTGGTCAGCGTCCGGCGGGTGGGCGCGACGATCGTCTTGCGCGGCCGCCGCGCGGTCGCCGCCCCGCGATCGACCCGGCGCGCGAGGCCGCGTACGAGGCGGTCGCCGCCGTGCACCGCGACGACGCCTACGCCAACCTCGTCCTGCCCCGGCTGCTGCGCGAGAACGGCGTCGGCGGCCGGGACGCGGCGTTCGCGACGGAGCTGACGTACGGCACGCTGCGCCAGACCGGCACCCTGGACGCCATCGTCGCCGCGGCCGCCGACCGGGCGATGGACCGCATCGACCCACCGGTGCGCGATGCGCTGCGCATCGGCGCGTACCAGCTGCTGCACATGCGCGTCGGCGCCCACGCCGCCGTGGCCACCACCGTCGATCTGGTCCGCTCCCTGGTCCCCGGCGCCGCCGGTTTCGCCAACGCCGTCCTGCGCCGCGTCGGCGAGGCGGACCGCACCGAGTGGCTGAGCCGCCTGGCCCCCGCCGACCCGGTCGCCCGCGCCGCCCTCGCCCACGCGCACCCGCAGTGGATCGTGAACGCCTTCGCCGACGCGCTGGGCTCGCTGGACGAGGCCGAGCTGGCGCTGGACGCCGACAATCTTCCGCCGCCGGTACACCTCTGTGCCCGCCCCGGCCGCATCACCCCCGCCGACCTGGCATCCTCGCTGCGGGGCGCTTCGGTGGGGCGCTACTCGCCGTACGCGGTCGTCCTCGCCGGCGGCGGCGACCCCGGCTCGATCCCGGCGATCCGCGAGGGCCTGGCCCACGTGCAGGACGAGGGCAGCCAGCTCGTCGCCGCCGTGCTCGCCGATGCCCCGCTGGACGGTCCGGACGAGCGCTGGCTCGACCTGTGCGCCGGCCCCGGCGGGAAGGCCGGCCTGCTCGGCTCCCTGGCCGCGTCCCGCGGCGCGCACGTGACCGCGGTCGAGGTGGCCCACCACCGGGCCGCCCTGGTCGCCCAGGCCACCGCGGGCCTGCCCGTCTACACGATCAACGCCGACGGCCGCGACGTCGGCAAGGACCCGGACCTGCCCGTCGACGCCTTCGACCGCGTCCTCGTCGACGCGCCGTGCACCGGCCTCGGCGCGCTGCGCCGCCGCCCGGAGGCGCGGTGGCGGCGGCAGCCTTCCGATCTGCCGCCGCTGACCCGGCTGCAGCGGGAGCTGTTGCAGTCGGCCTTCCGGGCGGTACGGCCCGGCGGCCTCGTGGCCTACGTGACGTGCTCGCCGCATCAGGCCGAGACGGAGGTTTCGGTCACGGAGGCGGCGCGGCGCTCGTCGATCGAGGTGGATCTGGTGGACGCTCGGCCGTATCTGCCTGCGTCGCTTCCGGAGATCGGCAGCGGGCCTACGGTGCAGCTGTGGCCGCACCGCCACGGCACGGACGCGATGTTCGTGGCTCTGCTCCGCCGCGCCTCGTAGGCACCTCGCGGGGCGGAGGCGGCCCTGATTTTCGTCGGTCGGGCTCTCGTTCAAGTGGGCCGGGCGACTTTGGTCGCCGTCGTCCGCAGCGGCCCGGACGGCTTGGCCGGTCCGTGGTTCGGGTCTCCCGCGCGGCCCAAAAAGTGTCGTAGGTGCGGGTTATGCTCGCGCCGGAGCGTTGGTCGTCGGGCTGGCACCAGGCCTGACGGGCTTCCGCTCTGTGCCTGACGTCGTCAGCCCGGCAGTGCCGGGCCATCCATCATCACCGCGGGCGGGTCTCAGCCGATCGCGTCCGGAGCATGCGTGAGCGGGTCGCGCTGCTGCGGAGGCGAGGCCGAGCGCCCGTCGGGTACGAGTGCCGCGACGGCCGCGCGGCTCCCGCACCCGTCCGCGATGAGCCGGTCGCGCTCGGCCACCCAGGCCAGCCCGAGCGCCTCGCGGGCCTCCACGCCGAGCTGGAGCCGCGCATCGTTGAGCAACGTGCGCTCCTCCTCGTCGACGTGGTGCGCCAGCGAGTTGGCCAGCTTGCCCAGCGCCCGATCGAACTCGGGAGCCAGCACGTCGTCGACATCCAGCAGCACCAGCAGCTTGCGATGCCCCTCGATGTGCTCGTCCTCGCCGTGCTCGACGTGCGCACCTCCGCCGGCGAGCTCGCGCAGCTTCGGGTACACCTCCGACTCCTCGGCAATGGCGTGCCCCACCAGCAGATGCGCCAGCTCGGCCCGCAACGCCACCCGCCGCTCCCGCACGGCATCGACGTGGACATCGCGAACCCGCAGCGCGCGCAGCAACTGCTCGAACCGCACGTGATCGCCAACGATCGCCTCGACGACGTCCATAGTGACCATTCTCGCAGCCATGGAGGCCGATTCGCCGGACAACACCCGAGGGACCCACGACCACATCGCCGCGGCCAGCGGACCTCAGCCCCGCACAGCGCCTGGCCGCGCCCGCGTGTGGCCGCGCCCGCGTGTGGCCGCGCCCGCGTGTGGCCGCGCCCGCGTGTGGCCGCGCCCGCGTGTGGCCGCGTCCGCGTGTGGCCGCGTCCGCGTGTGGCCGCGCCTGGCTGTGACCGTGCCTGGCTGTGACCGTGCCTGGCTGTGACCGTGCCTGGCTGTGACCGTGCCTGGCTGTGACCGTGCCGGGTCGTGACCAGGCCGGGCCGTGACCGTGCGTGGGATGACCGTGGCTGGGCGTGACTGCGCTAGGCCGCGACGATGCCGGGCCGTGTGGCCCGTGCCGAAGTCTGCGCCGGGAGTGGGTGCGTCCAAGCCGTGATCGGGGTTGCGGTCGGCAGCCCGCGGCGGCCACAGCCCAGCGTGCGAGTCGCGGGCCGGCTGGAGCGGGACGGGCTGCATGCGGCGCGGGCGGGAGGCGGGGCCGATAGCATCACGCTGTGTCGGACAACGTGATTGCGCCCTCGATTCTTGCTGCGGATTTCGCTCGGCTCGCCGATGAGGCGCGGGCCGTCGAAGGGGCCGCGGACTGGTTGCACGTGGATGTCATGGACTACCACTTCGTGCCCAACCTTACGATCGGGCTGCCCGTGGTGCAGAGCCTGCGCAAGGCGACCACGCTGCCGTTCGACTGCCACCTCATGATTGCCGATCCGGCGCGGTGGGCCGTGGACTATGCGGCCGCGGGGGCGTACAACGTCACGTTCCACGCCGAGGCGGCGACCGATCCCCTTGCGATTGCCAAAGATCTGCACGCGGCCGGGAGCCGGGCGGGGCTGGCGATCGACCGGGACACCGCCGTCGAAGGGTACCTCGAGCTGCTCCCGCACTTCGACCTGCTGCTCATCATGACCATCAAGGCCGGGTTCGGCGGGCAGGCGTTCATGCCGGAGCTGCTCGACAAGGTCCGGGCCGCGCGGCGGCACGTCGACGCCGGGCACCTTGAGCTGCGGATCGAGGTCGACGGGGGAGTGGCCGAGGACACCATCTACGCGTGTGCCGAGGCGGGGGCGGACACCTTCGTGGCGGGGACGGCCGTGTACGGGGCGGAGGATCCGGCGGCGGCCGTGCGCAAGCTGCGGGCGGTCGCGGCCGGGAGCTGAGGGCCGGGGCTGGTCTGGCCGTGTACGAGCCGGCCGGATGAGACTGAGCGGAGCGGAGCTGCCCCGGCGCGGGCGAAGCGAGCTGGAACGCAGCCCAGGCGCCCGCTCTAGACGTATGCGAGCCGTCCGGACGAGAATGGTGGACCTGTCCGTCGCCGCGCGCGCCGCCGCAGGTTTTGAGGGGGTCCGGGTGGAGCGGAGCTCCCCCCGGCGCGAGCGAAGCGAGCTGGAAGCATGGCTGAACCGGACGTCATTCTCGTGGTTGACGACGATGCCGACATCGCGCGATTCATCGAAGTCAATCTCAGCCTTGAAGGGTTTGACGTTCTGCTGGCGCACGACGGGGCCACGGCGCTGGCGCTGATTCAGGAGTACAAGCCGGCGCTGGCCGTTGTCGACTGGATGATGCCGCAGCTGGACGGGCTCGAGCTGACCCGGCGGCTGCGGGCCGATCCGATGACCGCCTCCATGCCGGTGATCCTGCTGACCGCGCGCGGGCAGACCGCCGACAAGGTGATCGGGCTGCAGGCCGGGGCCGACGACTACCTCGTCAAGCCGTTCGACACGCTCGAGCTGGTGGCCCGGGTGCGCTCGACGCTGCGGCGCAACCAGGAGAATCGGGAGGTTTCGCCCCTTACCGGGCTGCCGGGGAACACGCGCATCCTGCGGGAGATCACCGATCGGGCGCGGGCGGGGAGCGACTTCGCCGTGTCGCACGTCGACATCGACCGGTTCAAACCGGTCAACGACGTGTACGGGTTCCAGCGTGGCGACGAGTTCATCATCTCGCTCGCCCGGGCGCTGCACCGGGCCGTGGTGGAGGTGGGGCTGCCGCCCGCGTTCCTGGGGCACATCGGCGGGGACGACTTCCTGGTCGTCTGCACGCCGGACCAGCTCAAGGAGCTGACCACCAAAGCCATCCTGGAGTTCCAGAGCGCCTCCGACGCGCTGTACGACCCCGTGGACGCCGAGCGCGGGTACATCGAGGTCGTGTCGCGGACCGGGGAGGTCCAGCAGCCCAACCTCGTGACGCTGTCGATCGGGGTGGCGATCGCGACGCCGCAGAGCGGGACCTTCACCGATCCGCGGGAGATCATCGCGGTCGCGACCGAGATGAAGAAGGTCGCGAAGAAGCACAACGGCAACTACGTGGCGGTCGACCGGCGCAGCGCCGTCGAGTTGTGACGCACATCCCCGACAGGATGGGGTAAGGACCGCCAGTTCTGTGTAAGACTCAGGCTAAGTACCCACCACGCGCTGGCGGGGCTCGGTGAAATTCCGAACCGGCGGTAATCGGCCATCACGGCCGAAAGCCCGCGACCCGGTCGAAGCCATCGGCCGGTGGACCTGGTGTGAGTCCAGGGCCGACGGTCAAAGTCCGGATGGGAGTTCAGCGCGCGGGATCCGGTGCCGTCCGTCAAGCGGGCGGTCCGGTGGGCTGCTGCGTGCTCCCTGGCCATCGGCCCGGTTTCCGTGGCGTCCCCCCGCGTGTGATCACACAGTTTGTGATCAAGCAAGACGCCGGGAGCGGGACACGCGGAGGGGACATGGCAGACGACGAGACATTCATGCGACGCGCCATCGAGCTGGCGCGCCTCAGCCTCGGCGAGACCAGCCCCAACCCCAACGTCGGCTGCGTCATCGTCGGGGCCGACGGGCGCATCGCCGGCGAGGGGCGCACGTCGCCGGCCGGCGGGCCGCACGCCGAGGTGCGGGCGCTCGAGCAGGCGGGGGAGCGGGCCCGCGGCGCCACCGCCTACGTCACCCTGGAGCCCTGTAACCACACCGGGCGCACCGGCCCGTGCTCGCGCGCCCTGGTCGCGGCGGGGGTGGCCCGCGTCGTGGTCGGCGTGCGCGACCCCAACCCGGTCGCCGCCGGCGGCGCCGAGACGTTGCGGTCCGCCGGGGTCGCCGTGGACATGGGTTCGGTACTGCACGAGCTCTCCCACGACGCCATGGAGGGCTGGCTCACCGCCGTTTCGCGGGGCACCCCTTACGTCATCTGGAAGTTCGCCGCGACGCTCGACGGGCGCTCGGCTGCCGCCGACGGCACGAGCAAGTGGATCACGTCGCCGGCCGCCCGGGCCGACGTGCACCAGCTGCGCGGCGGCGTGGACGCGATCATTGCCGGCATCGGCACCGTCCTGGCCGACGATCCGCAGCTCACCGTGCGTTCGCCGGAGGGCGAGCTCGCGGCCCGCCAGCCGCTGCGCGTGGTCGTCGGAGGCACCCGGGGTACCGGAGCCGGATTGAAGGTTTTTGATTCCACGGCGCCGACGTGGGTCGCCGCGCCGGGGGCGGACGGGCGCGTCGACCTGGCCGCCATGCTGCGGGAGCTCTACGCGCGCGACGTGCGGGTGGCGCTGCTGGAGGGCGGGCCGACCCTCGCGGGCGCGTTCCTGGCGGCCGGCCTGGTCGACCGGGTCGTCGCCTACCTCGCGCCCAAGCTGCTCGGGGCCGGGCCCGCGGCCCTGGGCTTCGCCGGAATATCCAGCATCGCCGAGGCCTTGACGCTCGACGTTGTCGACCTTGCCCGGATCGGGCCCGATGTGCGCCTGACGGCAACAGTGAAAGGTGCGTGACCAGTGTTCACCGGCATCATCGAAGAGCTCGGCACGGTCGTCGCGATCGACGAGCTGGGGGATTCCGCCCGGCTGGCGATCCGCGGGTCCACCGTGACCTCCGACGCCGCCCACGGCGACTCGATCTCCGTCAACGGGGTCTGCCTGACGGTGGTCGACAACGCCGACGGGGTGTTCACCGCGGACGTGATGGGGGAGACGCTCAAGCGCTCGACCCTCGGCGCGCTGCGCTCCGGCGCGGCGGTGAACCTCGAGCGGGCCGCGACCGTCGCCACCCGGCTCGGCGGGCACATCGTGCAGGGCCACGTCGACGGGGTCGGCTCGATCCTGTCCCGCGAGGCCGGCGACCAGTGGGAGACGGTGACCTTCGCGCTGCCGGAGGGGCTGAGCCGGTACATCGTCGAGAAGGGCTCCATCACCGTGGACGGGATCTCGCTGACCGTCACGGCCGTCACGGACGACACGTTCTCGGTCGGGCTGATCCCGACCACGCTCAAGCTCACCACGCTCGGCGCCAAGGGCGTCGGCGAGCGGGTCAACCTGGAGGTCGACATCATGGCCAAGTACGTGGAGAAGCTGCTCGGGAAGGCGCAGTCGTGAGCGCGCCGGTGACCGGCCTCGACCCGATCGAGCGGGCCGTCAAGGACATCGCGGCCGGCCGGGCGGTCATCGTCGTGGACGACGAGGACCGCGAGAACGAGGGCGACCTGATCTTCGCGGCCGAGTTCGCCACCCCCGAGCTGGTGGCGTTCATGGTGCGGTACACGTCCGGCTACATCTGCGTGCCGATCACCGAGGCCGAGGCCGACCGCCTGGACCTCCCGCCGATGTACCGCACCAACCAGGACCGCCGCGGCACCGCCTACACGGTGACGGTCGACGCGCGCTTCGGCGGCACCACCGGCATCTCGGCCGCCGACCGGGCCCGCACGATCAAGCTGCTCGCGTCGGCGGAGACGCGCCCCGACGACCTGTCGCGGCCCGGGCACATCGTGCCGCTGCGGGCCAAGGACGGCGGCGTGCTGCGCCGGGCCGGGCACACCGAGGCCGCCGTGGACCTCGCCACGCTCGCCGGCCTGCGCCCGGCCGGCGTGCTGTGCGAGATGGTGAACGACGACGGCACCATGATGCGCCTGCCGGACCTGCGCCGGTTCGCCGCCGAGCACGACCTGGCGCTGATCAGCATCGCCGACCTCATCGCGTACCGCCGCCACACCGAGAAGCAGGTCGAGCGGGTCGCCGAGACCCGGCTGCCCACCGAGCATGGCGTGTTCCGCGCGGTCGGTTACACGCAGCAGTACGGCAACGGCGAGCACATCGCCCTGGTCTACGGCGACCTCGGCGACGGCGAGGACGTGCTGGTCCGGGTGCACTCCGAGTGCCTCACCGGCGACGTGTTCAGCTCGGTGCGCTGCGACTGCGGCCCCCAGCTCGAGGCCTCGATGAAGATGGTCGCGGCCGAGGGGCGGGGCGTGGTGCTGTACATGCGCGGGCACGAGGGCCGGGGCATCGGCCTCATGCACAAGCTGCAGGCGTACCAGCTGCAGGACCTCGGGCGGGACACCGTGGACGCCAACCTGGACCTCGGCCTGCCCGCCGATGCCCGCGACTACGGCACCGGCGCGCAGATCCTGGCCGACCTCGGCATCAAAACGATGCGACTTCTCACCAACAACCCGGCAAAGCGGGCGGGTCTGGAAGGATACGGTCTGTCCGTGCTGGGTCGCGTGCCCCTGCCGACCCGGCCGCACCCCGAGAACGTGCGCTACCTGCGCACCAAGCGGGACCGCATGGGGCACCTGCTGGACGAGCTCGACGAGGTCGCGGATGGCCTGGCGTAGTGACGGGGAACCGCTTGGGCACCTGCTGGCCAAGCTTCACGTGATCGCGGAGGGAGCAGCGTAATGGCTGGGAGTGGGGCACCCGTGCTGCAGCGGGTGGACGGCACGGGGTTGACGCTCGGCATCGTGGCCACGCGCTGGCACGGCGAGCTGGTCGACCACATGCTGAGCCGGGCGATCGAGGCCGGCGAGGAGGCTGGTGTCGACCACATCACGGTCGCACGGGTCGACGGCGCCGTGGAGCTGCCGGTGCTGGCGCAGGCGCTGGCGCACCGCTTCGACGCCGTGGTCGCGCTGGGCGTGGTGATCCGGGGCGACACGGCCCACTTCGAGTACGTCTGCCAGTCCGTCACCGACGGCCTGACGCGGGTCGCCCTGGACGAGTCGACCCCGGTCGCCCACGGCGTGCTCACGGTCGACAACTACGACCAGGCCCGGGCCCGGGCCGGCTTCGAGGACTCGGCGGAGGACAAGGGCTACTCGGCCGCGCTGGCCGCGCTGGACGCCGCGGTGGCCCTGCGCCTGGTCGCCAAGTCCTGACGGACCGGCCGTGCCGACCGAGTGGCGGATCGCGGGCTTCCGGCCGGCCGCGGAACCGGACGCGCCCGGCACCCGGTTCGGCGGGCGGGCCGGCGCCCGACGGGTGGCGGGCGCTGCTGCGCCTCGCCACCAACTGGACGCTAGACCTCGAGGGCGCTCGCGAGGTCGTCGCGGAAGGTGCGCTCGGCCGGCGTGACCTGCTCGCCGCCCAGGCCCAGGACGCCGCCGGTCTTCGCGGCGCCGACGACCTGGTCGGCGACCGTGACGACCCAGTAGCGGTACGCCTCGGCGTCGGCCGGCTCGGCCTTCGCGGCGAGCAGCTCGTGGGCGCCGCGGGCGCGGCTGATCACGTCGGCCAGGCCGGCGTCGCGGTCCGGGAACTCGATGATCGGGGGCTCGTCGCCGTGCGTGATGTCGCCCTGGCGGGCCACCACCTCGTCCGCGACCTTCTTCACCAGCGGGCTGGACGAGCCGCGGCCGTCGGCGATCGTGGTCATGCCGGCCGTCCACTCCTCGCGCGTACGGCGGCTGCCGTCGTGCTCGGCCTGGGACGCGGCGATCAGGACGGACTGGGGGAGGCCGACCAGCAGCCCCCACTCTTCGTCGGTGTACTTCGGCTCCGTTTCCACGAGGCCCAGGGTAACCAGGAGATCAATCCGGTAAACCGACGGGCGCACCAGCGCGTCGACTGCATGTGATGGCCGACGCCGCGGCCGCGGCATGGGACGGTGGGCCGGTGCAGGTTGCGACCACCGGCGAACCGGCGCGCCCCGAGGACGCCCGGGGCTGGGGCGCCGACGACGCGATCGGGGCGCTGTTCAGCGCGCACTACCGCGGGCTGGTGCGCCTGGCGGTGCTGCTCCTGCACGACGACGGGCTGGCCGAGGACGTGGTCCAGGACGCGTACGTCGCCCTGCACCGCCGCTGGTGGCGCCTGCGCGACGCGGACAAGGCGCTGGCCTACCTGCGCACGAGCGTGGTGAACGGGGCCCGCTCGGCGCTGCGCCGGCGCGGGGTCGCCGAGCGGCACCTGGCCCGCGAGGAAGGGCGCCAGGAGCCGGCGGCGAGCGCGGAGACCGGGGCGCTGAGCCTGCTGGCCCACCGGGAGGTCCTGGCCGCGGTACGCCGCCTGCCCGCCCGCCAGCGCGAGGCCATCGTCCTGCGGTACTACGGCGAGCTTTCGGAGGCCGAGATCGCCGAGGCCATGGGCGTCAGCCGGGGCGCCGTCAAGAGCCACGCGGCCCGCGGCATGGCGGCGCTGCGCCAGACCCTGGAGCGGACGCGATGAGGCCGGAGCGAGCGACGCCCGAGGAGCGGCTGCGCGCCGCGCTGCTGGCCCGGGCCGACGAGGTGGAGACGTCGCCGGACGCGCTGCCCCGGATCCGGCTGCGCACGGCCCGGGCCCGGCGGCGGGGCGCCTGGGCGATGATCGGCGCGGCGGCGGCCGTCGCGACCGCGATCGCGGCCGGCGCGGTGGTGGTCGCCGACCGCCGCGCGGACCACGCGCCGGCGCCGGCCACCAGCAGTTCCGTCAGGCCGGAGCAATCGCACACGCCGGCGCCGAGCGCCAGGACCGTCAACCTTCCGGTGTACTTCACGCACGACGGGCGCCTGTACCGGGAGTTCACGCCGGTGACGCTCGCCGACGACACCGACCGCGGGCGCATCCGCGCGGCGGTCGAGCGGTCGCTGCGGGGACAGGCCGCCGATCCCGACTACAGGACGCTGTGGCCGGCCGGGGTCACCGTGCGCGACGTCGGCATCGACGGCGCCACCGTCACCGTCGACCTCGACGGCGTCGGGGACCCGCCGTCGGACCTGGCGCTGCAGCAGCTGGTGTACACGGTGTCGGCCGTCTCGACGTACACCTCCATCAGGAAGGCCGACGGGGTGCGCGTCCTCGGCCGCACGCTGCATCAGGCCCCGATGGCCGACGTCCAGGCCCCCGTGTGGGTGATCGAGCCGGCGCAGGGGGCGGTGGTGGGGAAGACCTTCACGGTGTACGTCGCCGGCATCGTCTGGGAGGGCACCGTCCACGTGCGCGTCCGCGATGCGGGCGGCGGAGTCGTGTTCGAGCAGGTCGTGCAGCTCAGCGCCGGCGCGCCCGCGCTCGGCGAGGCCAGGGTGCCGGTGACGCTGGGCTCCGGGAAGTACACCGTGGAGTCCTTCTTCATTTCCCCGAAGGACAGCAGCGTGCAATGGGTCGACGATCACGAGTTCTCGGTGGGGTGAGCCGCGACACGCCTGTCAGTAACCGGATTCCGTTTCGGGCCCCGGCCCTGCGAGAATTCGTGCCCGTGAAGACCTTCGACGAGCTGTTCGCCGAGCTGAGCGCCAAGGCGGCGGCGGGCACACCCGGATCCGGCACCGTGGCGGCGCTGGAGAAGGGCGTGCATTTCATCGGGAAGAAGGTCGTCGAGGAGGCCGCCGAGAGCTGGATGGCGGCCGAGCACGAGGGCCGGGAGCGCACCGCCGAGGAGCTCTCGCAGCTGCTGTACCAGGTGCAGTGCCTGATGCTGGCGACCGGGCTGTCGCTGGAGGACGTCTACCGACATCTGTGAGTCGGTCGGCCCGTCCCTCCCGTCATCCCCAGAACCGTCAGGAGACCAGCTCACATGCTTCGCATCGCCGTGCCCAACAAGGGCACCCTCGCCCAGCCCGCCGCCAACATGCTGCAGGAGGCCGGCTACCGGCAGCGTACGGACCCGAAGGACCTCCTCTGCCGCGACGAGGCCAACGGCGTCGAGTTCTTCTACCTGCGCCCCCGTGACATCGCCACCTACGTCGGCTCGGGCGACCTCGACCTCGGCATCACCGGCCGCGACCTGCTCATCGACGCGGGCAGCCCGGCCGTGGAGGTGCTCGACCTCAACTTCGGCCGCGCCACGTTCCGGTTCGCCGCGGTGCCGGGCTCGGTCAAGGGCTCCGCGCCGTCCGACCTCGAGGGGCTGCGGGTCGCCACCGCCTACCCGGGGGTCATGGAGCGCTACTTCGCCGAGCACGGCGTGCGCGCCGAGGTCATCCGGCTCGACGGCGCCGTGGAGAACGCGATCCGCCTCGGCGTGGCCGACGTCATCGCCGACGTGGTGGAGACCGGCAAGACCCTGCGCCAGGCCGGCCTGGACACGATCGGCGAGCCGATCCTCAAGTCCTCGGCGGTGCTCATCCGCCGGGAGGGTGAGGAGCTTCCCGCGGGTGTACCGCAGCTGCTGCGCCGCCTGCAGGGCGTCCTCGTGGCCCGGCAGTACGTCATGCTCGCCTACGACGTGCGGGCCGACTCCCTCGACGCGGCCGTCGCGCTGACCCCCGGCATCGAGTCGCCGACCATCTCCCCGCTGCACCGCGAGGGCTGGGTGGCGGTCCAGGCGATGGTGCCCCAGGCCGACGTGCACCGGATCATGGACGAGCTCTACGACGTGGGCGCGCGGGCCATCCTGGTGACCGGAATCCACGCCTGCCGGCTGTAGTGGCAGACTGGGGCCCGTGAGCGGTCCGGAGCGAAGCGGAGGTGACGGCGTGAGCAGCACCGTGAGCACGGTTAAGGCTCGGCCCCAGCGGGCCCGGGTCATCGCGTACGTCCTGGCGTTCGTCGTCGTCGTGGTCTTCACGCTCATCGCGTTCGGCCTGCACGGCAAGACCGGCGACGGGCCGGGCTACTTCCAGCGCGGCGACCAGGCGGCGATGATCGGCCTGGGCCTGTGCGCGGCGGCCGGCATCCTGCTGATGACCCGCCCGCGGGTCGAGGCGGACGAGCAGGGCGTCCGGGTGCGCAACATCATCGGCTCCTACGACCTGCCCTGGGACGTGGTGCGCGCGGTCACCTTCGGCCGCGGCGCCCCCTGGCTCACCCTCGACCTGCACGACGACGAGCGCGTGGCGGTCATGGCGGTGCAGATGTCCGACAAGGACTACGCCGTCAAGGCCGCCCGCCAGCTGCGAGCCCTCCACGCCGCGAGCTTGACAGCGAGCGTGGTAGAGTAGTCGCGTCGACCGCATCCCGTCCCAAGACGGGATGTCCGAAGCGGGACCGCAAGGTCCCCACCCGAGCAGCTTTCAGGCGGCCGGGTCCGGTCCGGCCGATCCACCCTTCGGGGTGGACCTGGCCGAAGCGGCCCTCGCCTGCGCTGTGCGCGGCGGGGTTTTTTGCGTTGCCGATCTCGGCGGTCGACCGCAGGAGCTGAAACACCTATCGAGGAGGCCACATCAGCGTCGAGCCACGCGTCAACGAGCAGATCCGGGCACGTGAGGTCCGGCTGGTCGGCCCGGAGGGTGAGCAGGTGGGCATCGTCCCGCTCGAGCGCGCACTCCAGCTGGCCGCCGACGTGGACCTGGACCTGGTCGAAGTTGCGCCCATGGCACGCCCGCCCGTCTGCAAGCTCATGGACTTCGGCAAGTTCAAGTACGAGAGCGCGCTCAAGGCCCGGGAAGCCCGGCGTAACCAGCAGCAGACCGTCATCAAGGAGATGAAGCTCCGCCCGAAGATCGATCCGCACGACTACGAGACCAAAAAGGGTCACGTGGTGCGGTTCCTGAAGGCGGGCGACAAGGTCAAGGTAACGATCATGTTCCGTGGCCGCGAGCAGAGCCGCCCGGAGCTTGGTTTCCGGCTGCTGCGCAAGCTCTCGGAGGAGATCTCGGAGCTGGGCTTCGTCGAGGCCGCGCCCAAGCAGGACGGCCGCAACATGATCATGGTCTTGGCACCGCACCGCAACGTGAAGGCCGCGGCCACGGAACGCCGCGAGACCAGGGCGGACGGCGCACCGGGCCCGGAGGGCGAAACAGCCGCCGAGCTGCCCGAGGTCGTCACCGCCGACCAGGCGTAATACGGCAAGCGACATATCAACCACCGCGTCGTGCGGGCGGGCCCCGCACAACGCGGTGTCCGGCTGTGCGCCCGGACGCGCCGCAGCCCGCCCGTCGCCCCACCGGCGACCCGCGGGCAGGCGCATCACATGAAGGGCAACACTGGAATGCCGAAGTTCAAACCGCACTCCGGGATGAAGAAGCGCGTGAAGATCACCGGTCGCGGCAAGATCCTCAGCGAGCCCGCGGGCAAGCGGCACCTGCTCGAGGTCAAGTCGAGCCGGCGGACGCGTCGCCTCAGCGGCAACGTCGAGCTGGGCCACTCGGAGAGCCGTAGGGTCAACAAGCTCCTCGGCCGATAACAGCGGCGCTCTCTCCCCCCGACCTTTCCATTTTTCTCGTCGGCCCGACGAACGATCCGGCCCCCCAGCCCCGGGCCGGTCTCGCATGAGGAGTAAGAACCGTGGCACGCGTGAAGCGGGCAGTGAATGCCCAGAAGAAGCGCCGCACCGTCCTGGAGACCGCCAGCGGCTACCGTGGGCAGCGCTCACGGCTGTACCGCAAGGCCAAGGAGCAGGTGCTGCACTCGATGCAGTACGCCTACCGCGACCGTCGCGACCGCAAGGGTGACTTCCGCCAGCTGTGGATCACCCGCATCAACGCCGCGGCCCGCGCGAACGGCATGACGTACAACCGCCTCATCCAGGGCCTGCGCCTCGCCGGCGTCGAGGTCGACCGCAAGATCCTCGCCGAGCTCGCCGTCAGCGACGAGAAGGCGTTCGGCGGCCTGGTCCAGGTGGCGAAGACGGCCGTTGCCGCAGCCTGACGCACAACGCTCGCGACCCGGGGTGTTCACCGTTCGAACGCCCCGGGTCGTTGCTGCGCGGCGCCTGCACCGCCGCCGCGACCGCGACGAGACCGGCCGCTTCCTCGCCGAGGGTCCGCAGGCCGTCCGCGAGGCGCTGCGGGCCGGCGTGATCGGCGAGCTCTTCGCCACCGCCGAGGCCGTCGAGCGCTATCCCGAGCTGACCGAGGGCGCCTCGCTCGTCGACGACGCGGCCATGCAGGCCCTCGCCGACACCGTCGCGCCACAGGGCCTGGTGGCCGTCTGCCGCCAGCGGGACATCCCCCTCGCCGCCGCGCTTGAGAAGCGGCCGCGGCTCGTCGCCGTCTGCGTCGACATCCGCGACCCCGGCAACGCCGGCACCGTCCTGCGCACCGCCGACGCGGCCGGCGCCACCGCCGTCGTCTTCGCCGGCGAGACCGTCGACCCGTACAACGGCAAGGCCGTGCGCTCCTCCGCCGGCAGCCTCTTCCACGTCGACGTCGTGCGCGCCCGCGACACCGCCGCCGCGATCGCCGCGCTGCGCGCCGCCGGCGTCCAGGTCCTCGCCGCCGACGGCTACGGCGACTCGGACCTCTTCGAGCTCGACGAGATCCTGTCCCGCCCCACTGCCTGGCTGTTCGGCTCCGAGGCCCACGGCCTGCCGAAGGATCTGGACGCCGGCCGCCGTGTCCGCGTGCCGCTGTACGGCGGGGCGGAGAGCCTGAACCTTGCTGCGGCGGCCGCCGTATGCTTGTACAGTTCCGCCAAAGCGATGAGGAGCTAGCAATGGTGATCCTGTTTATCTGGCCCGCCGGTGACGGTGGGCAGACAGGACGCATGCGCTCCTGACACCTTCCCACGGCCGGCGGGCGGACCTCACACAGTCCGATCTCACTACAATGTCCGAGGCCAATCTCCCGTGGGAAGAGTCCGATGACCTACCGCAATGATCCGTACGATCCGAAGCAGCCGGCCCTGCTCGACCAGAGCGCGCTCGACGACGCGGTGGCCGGGGCCGAGAAGGCGTTCGCCGGCGCCGGCGACCTCGACGCGCTCGCCGCGCTGAAGCACCTGCACCTCGGCGACAAGGCGCCGGTGTCGCTGGCCCGCCGCGAGATCGGCTCGCTGCCCCCGGCCGCCAAGGCCGACGCCGGCAAGCGCGTCAACCTCGCCCGCATGGCCGTCCAGGCCGCCTTCGACGCCCGCCTCGCGGCGCTGACCGCGGAGCGCGAGGAGCGCGTGCTCGTCGAGGAGACCGTCGACGTCACGCTGCCGACCGGGCGCCGGCCCGTCGGCGCCCAGCACCCGCTGACCAGGATCATGGAGCGGGTCGGCGACCTGTTCGTGAGCATGGGCTACGAGGTCGCCGAGGGCCCCGAGGTCGAGTGGGAGTGGTACAACTTCGACGCCCTCAACATGCACCCGGACCACCCGGCGCGCTCGATGATGGACACGTTCTTCGTCGCCACCGGCAGCACCCGGAGCCCTTCCCACGGTGAGGAGGACTCGCGGATCGTGCTGCGCACCCACACCTCGCCGGTGCAGGCGCGCACGATGACGACCCGCCAGCCGCCGATCTACATCGTCTGCCCCGGCCGGGTGTACCGCACCGACGAGCTCGACGCGACCCACACCCCGGTGTTCCACCAGGTCGAGGGGCTCGTGATCGACAAGGGCATCACGATGGGCCACCTCAAGGGGACCCTCGACAACTTCGTCAAGGGCATGTTCGGCGACCAGGCCCGCACGCGGCTGCGCCCGTCGTACTTCCCGTTCGTCGAGCCCGGCGCCGAGATCGACGTGTGGTTCCCGCAGCACCGCGACGGCCCGCGCTGGGTCGAGTGGGGCGGCTGCGGCATGGTCAACCCCCGGGTGCTGCGCGCCTGCGGGATCGACCCGGAGGAGTACTCCGGCTTCGCGTTCGGCATGGGCATCGAGCGGGCGCTGATGTTCCGCAACGAGGCGGCCGACATGCGCGACATGGTGGAGGGCGACGTGCGGTACGCGCGGGCGTTCGGATGGGAGGCCTGAGGTGCGCGTTTCGCTTTCCTGGCTGCGCGAGCACGTCGACCTGCCGGCCGACCTCGACGGCGACGGCCTGGAGAAGGCGCTCGTCAAGGTCGGCCTGGAGGTCGAGGAGCTGCTCGACGCCGGCGCCAGCGTCACCGGGCCGCTCGTGGTCGGCCGGGTCGAGAACATCGAGGAGCTGACCGGGCTGAAGAAGCCCATCCGGTACTGCCTCGTCGACGTCGGCAACGAACAGCCGCAGGGCATCATCTGCGGCGCGCGCAACTTCGCCGAGGGCGACCTCGTCGTCGTCGCGCTGCCCGGCGCGGTCCTGCCCGGCGGCTTCGCCATCTCCGCGCGCAAGACCTACGGCCACGTCTCCAACGGCATGATCTGCTCCGGCCAGGAGCTCGGGATCAGCGATGACCACGACGGGATCATCGTAGTTTCCAGCGGGCAGACAGGAGATGTAACAGCGAAGCCCGGTGACGAGGCGCGGCCGATCGTCGGGCTCGACGACGTCGTGGTCGAGATCAACATCACGCCGGACCGGGGGTACTGCTTCTCGGTCCGCGGCATCGCCCGCGAGCTGTCGCACTCCCTCGGCGGCGCCTACCGCGACCCGGTCGCGGCGGTCGTCCCCCTGGAGGGTGACGGTTCCGAGGCGTACCCGATCGAGGTCCTCGACAGCGTCGCCTGCGACCGGTTCACCGCCGTCGCCGTGCGCGGCGTCGACCCGTCCGCGGCGACCCCGGCGTGGATCAAGTCGCGCCTGGCCACGGCCGGCATCCGGTCCATCTCGCTGCCCGTCGACATCACCAACTACGTGATGATCGAGATGGGTCAGCCGATGCACGCCTGGGACCTGGGCGCGCTCACCGGCCCGCTGGTGGTGCGCCGCGCCCGGGCGGGGGAGAAGCTCACCACGCTCGATGGCGTCAACCGGGCCCTCGACCCCGAGGACATCGTCATCACCGACGGCACCGGGGTGGTCTCGCTGGCGGCGGTCATGGGCGGTACCACCACGGAGGTGTCCCCGACGACGGTCGACGTGCTCTTCGAGGCCGCGCACTGGGACCCGCGCTCGGTCGCCCGCACGATCCGCCGGCACAAGCTGCCCAGCGAGGCCGGCAAGCGCTACGAGCGCGGCGTCGACCCGCAGATCACCGCGGCGGCGTGCGCCCGGGCGGCGGCGCTGCTGGCCGAGTACGGCGGCGGCACCGTCTCCGCCGGCGTCACCGACGTCTACGCGGTGGTCCCCCCGGCGCCGGTCACGATGTCGGTGCGGCGCCCGTCGCAGCTGGCCGGGGTCGACTACACGCCCGAGCGGGTGCTGGAGATCCTCGCCATGATCGGCACGCAGGTCCTCGCCGACGGCGAGTCGCTCACCGTCACCCCGCCGAGCTGGCGGCACGACCTCAACGACCCCGCCGACCTCGCCGAGGAGGTGCTGCGCATCGACGGGTACGACCGGATCCCGAGCGTGCTGCCGATCGCGCCGCCCGGGCGGGGGCTCACCGCGACCCAGCGCCGCCGGCGCACCGTCGGGCGGGCGCTCGCCGACGCCGGCTACGTCGAGGCGCTGTGCTACCCGTTCGTCGGCGACGCCGCGCTCGACGCGCTGCGCATCGGCGCCGACGACCCGCGCCGGGAGATGGTGCTGCTGCGCAACCCGCTCTCCGACGAGGAGCCGGGCCTGCGCACCACGCTGCTGCCGCCGCTGCTCGCGGCGCTGCGGCGCAACCTCGGCCGTGGCTCGCGGGACACGGCGCTGTTCGAGATCGGGCCGGTGTTCCTGCCCGGCGGCCCGCTGGCGGTCGCGCCGGCGGCCGGCGTCGACGGCCCGCCCAGCGCGGCCGACCTGGCCGCGGTGGACAAGCTCCTGCCGCACCAGCCGTGGCACGTCGCCGCCGTCATCGCCGGCGACGCCGAGCCGGCCGGCTGGTGGGGCGGCGGGCGCCCGGCCGACTGGGCCGACGCCGTCGAGGCGGCCCGGGCGGTCGCCGCGGCGGCCGGGGCCGAGCTGAGCGTGCGGGCCGCGGCCGAGGCGCCGTGGCACCCGGGCCGCTGCGCCGCGCTGCTCGCCGGCGACACCGTCGTCGGGTACGCGGGCGAGCTGCACCCGGCGGTCTGCGCCGACCTGGACCTGCCCCGGCGTACCGTCGCCATGGAGCTGGACCTGGACGCGCTGCCGATCCCGGGCGTGTGGATCGCGCCGCGGCTGTCGAGCTTCCCGACGGCGCTGATCGACGTCGCGCTCATCGTCGATGCCGCCACCCCGGCCGGCGAGGTCGAGGCGGCGCTCGCCGAGGGCGCCGGGGAGCTGCTGGAGTCGGTGCGCCTGTTCGACGTGTACTCCGGGACGCAGCTCGGCGAGGGGCGCAAGTCCCTGGCGTACAAGCTCACGTTCCGTGCGCCGGACCGCACGCTGACCGGCGAGGAGGCCCTCGCCGCGCGCGACGCCGCCGTGGCCGTCGCGGCCTCGCGGTTCGGTGCGGTGCTGCGCGGCGCCTAACCCGAATTGCTGACGGCGGTCACATTCGTGTGATGTGGCCGCCGTCACCCGCATCCGATATCGGACACTGTGCGTAGCGTTCGATCCGGCCCGCCCGGACCGGAGATGGTACGGTCACGGCGCCGAGCTGGGTATAGCCATCTCCTGAAGGGGCAGCGCGTGTCAGACGTCAGTGCAACGGAGGGGTTCACCACCGACGTCGTGGTGATCGGTGGATGCGGCCGGGTGGGGCTTCCCCTCGGCATCGCCCTGGCCTCCCGCGGCCTGCAGGTGACCCTCTACGACATCAACGAGGCCGCCGTCGCGGTCGTCAACAGCGGCACGCTGCCGTTCGACGAGGAGGGCGCGGCGGGGCCGCTGGCCTCCGCGGTCGCCGACGGCCGGCTCAGGGCCAGCACCGACCCGGCCACCGTGGCCACGGCCGAGCACCTGATCGTCATCGTGGGCACCCCGGTCGACGAGCACCTCAACCCCAACATCGCGGCCGTGCCCAAGGCGATCGAGCGGTGCGCGGAGTACCTGCGCGACGGCCAGCTCATCGTCCTGCGCAGCACCGTTCACCCGGGGGTCACCGCGCTCACCGAGAAGCTCATCAAGAAGCTCGGGGTGAACGCCGACGTCGCCTTCTGCCCGGAGCGCATCGCCGAGGGCAAGGCGATGACCGAGCTCTTCGAGCTGCCGCAGATCGTCGCCGCCCGCACGCCGGAGGCGACCGAGCGCGCCGAGAAGCTCTTCCGCAACCTGGCCAGCCAGATCGTCATCCTCGAGCCCGAGGAGGCGGAGCTGGCCAAGCTCTTCACGAACACGTGGCGGTACATCAAGTTCGCCGCCGCCAACCAGTTCTGGATGATGTCCAACGACTTCGGCCTGGACTTCGAGCGCATCCGGCACGCGATCCGCTTCCAGTACCCGCGCGCGACCGACATGCCGGGCGCCGGTTTCGCCGCCGGCCCGTGCCTGCTCAAGGACACGATGCAGCTCGCGGCGTTCAACAACAACAACTTCGTCCTCGGCCACAGCGCGATGCTCATCAACGAGGGCCTTCCGCTGTACGTCGTGTCGAAGCTGCAGGAGCGTTTCGACCTCTCGGAGATGACGGTCGGCATCCTCGGCATGGCGTTCAAGGGCGGCAGCGACGACATCCGCGAGTCGCTGGCGTACAAGCTGCGCAAGGTCGTCATGCTGCGGGCCAAGGAGACCCTCTGCACCGACCCCTACGTCAAGGACGACCGTTTCGTCCCGCTCGACGAGGTGCTGTCCCGGGCGGACCTGCTCATCATCGCCGCGCCGCACCCGGAGTACCGTGAGCTGCAGACCGACATTCCGGTCGCGGACATGTGGGGCGTGACCAACAAGGGCGTGCGTATATGAGCTTGGCACCACAGATCTCTGTGGTCATCCCGGTCTACAACGAGGGCGAGGCGATCGTCCGCTGCCTGGACCGCATCCTGCGCGAGGTGCTGATGCCGGCGGAGATCCTCGTGGTGCACGACATGCCCGAGGACACGACGGTGCCCTTCGCGCAGCAGGTGCAGGCGCGCGACCCGCGCGTCCGCCCGGTGCTCAACACCTACGGCCGCGGCCCGGCCAACGCGATCCGCTTCGGCATCGACGTGGCGCTGGCCCCGGTCGCCGTGGTCACCATGGCCGACGGCTCGGACGACCCGCGCCAGATCGAGGAGCTGGCCCGGCTCGTCGACCGGGGCGTGGTGGTCGCGGCCGCGTCGCGGTACATGCCCGGCGGGCAGCAGGTGGGCGGCCCCCGGTTCAAGCGGTTCCTGTCCCGCAACGCGGGGCGGACGCTGCACTGGTTCGCCCGGGTCGGCACCCGGGACGCGACGAACAGCTTCAAGGCGTACTCGACGGCGTTCGTGCGCCAGGTCGGCATCGAGTCGAAGACCGGCTTCGAGATCGGCATCGAGCTCACCGCGAAGGCGACCCGCCTGCGGCTGCCGGTGGCCGAGATCCCCACGATCTGGCTCGACCGGCAGCTGGGCGAGTCGCGCTTCGATGTGGGCCGTTTCATGCCCAGTTACCTCAAGTGGTACCGATTCGCGTTCGGCCGCAAACTGACGGTGGAACAGCTCGCGAAGCGCCCCGCGTCCACGGCGGCCCGCGACGACGCGCAGGCCGCTCGCGAGCGCACGAAGGCATCGCAAGGTTAGTTCGCGCGAGCGGCATTCAAGGTTAAGGAGTGTTTGTGGCAAAGGTCCTGGTCACCGGCTCGGCCGGCTTCATCGGTGGATATGTCGTCGAGGAGCTGCTGTCCCGCGGCTACCAGGTCGTCGGCCTGGACAACTACTCGAAGTACGGTCCGGTCACCCGCAGCTACGACTCCCACCCCGACTACCGCTTCGTCGAGGGCGACGCCCGCGACGTCGACCTGGTGACGGAGCTGCTGGAGGGCTGCGAGCACTTCATCGCCGGCGCGGCGCTCATCGGCGGCATCTCCTACTTCCACGCCTACGCCTACGACCTGCTCGCCACCAACGAGCGGATCATGGCCTCGTCCTGCGACGCCGCGATCAAGGCGTTCCAGGCCGGGACGTTGAAGAAGATGACGTACATGTCGTCGTCGATGGTCTTCGAGTCGACCACGCACTGGCCGTCGAAGGAGGGCGACGAGCGCGCCGTCCCGCCGCCGCTGTCCTCCTACGGCTTCCAGAAGCTGGCCGTGGAGTACTTCGCGAAGGCCGCCTGGGACCAGTACCGCCTGCCCTACACGATCGTGCGCCCGTTCAACTGCGTCGGCGTCGGCGAGGGCCGCGCGCTGGGCGAGGTCGAGGTGCTCTCCGGCAACGTCAAGCTGGCGATGTCCCACGTCGTGCCGGACCTCGTGCAGAAGATCATCAAGGGCCAGGACCCGCTGCACATCCTGGGCACGGGCGAGCAGGTGCGCCACTACACGTACGGCGGGGACCTCGCCAAGGGCATCATCGCCGCGATGGAGTCCGAGGCCGCGCTCAACGAGGACTTCAACGTCTCGACCGAGCAGTCGACGACGGTGCTCGAGCTGGCCGAGGTGATCTGGCGCAAGATCAAGGGCCCCGACGTGCCGCTGCGCGTGGTCTCCGACGACCCGTACGAGTACGACGTCCAGAAGCGCGTCCCGGACTGCACCAAGGCCCGCGAGGTGCTCGGCTTCGAGGCGACGACGTCGCTGGAGGAGATGCTGGACGAGGTCATCCCGTGGGTGACGGAGGCGGTCAAGGAAGGCCGCTTGTAGGGAAACGACGCTTTCGAGGGGGCCCCGCCGCGCGGCGGGGCCCTTTTTCGTTGCATAGGTGTGCTCATCACCCCTCATGCGGAAAAATCCGGACATTATGCTGGCGCGGCGCCTTTGGGTGGCGCCGTGGATCGCGGCGGCCCGCTGACCGACACCGGCGCGCCGGCGTGCAGCGATTCGGCGCCCTGCGGCGTGGTCGTGGGTTGTGGCGGCTCGGCGGTTGGCGGCGGGGGAGCGGCGTGTGCGGCCTCGGCGGCCAGCGCGGGGCTGGCGGCGCGGGGTGTGGTTGCGGGTTGCGGCGGCTCGGAGGCTGGCGCGGGGCTTGCGGCGCGGGGTGTGGTTGCGGGTTGCGGCGGCTCGGAGGCTGGCGCGGGGCTTGCGGCGCGGGGTGTGGTTGCGGGTTGCGGCGACTTGGAGGCTGGCGCGGGGCTTGCGGCGCGGGGTGTGGTTGCGGGTTGCGGCGACTTGGAGGCTGGCGCGGGGCTTGCGGCGCGGGGTGTGGTTGCGGGTTGCGGCGACTTGGAGGCTGGCGCGGGGCTTGCGGCGCGGGGTGTGGTTGCGGGTTGCGGCGACTTGGAGGCTGGCGCGGGGCTTGCGGCGGGCGGCGTGGCCGCGGATGGCTGTGGTTCGGCAGTTCCCGGCGGACTGGCGGCGAGCGGCGGTTCGCGCGCTCGCGGGGGACTGGCGCCTTGCGAAGCGGTCGAGCGTTGCGGGTGTGGCGCGGCCGCGCCTTGCGGCGGCTCGCCCGGCTGCGGTGGAACCGCAGCCGGCGGTGCGCCGACGACGCGCGGTGGATCTTCGAAAAGTCGGGCGCTCCGCGCCACGACTGCTGGCGGTGCGCCGGCGACGCGCGGTGGATCTTCGAAAAGTCGGGCGCTCCGCGCCACGACTTTTCGGATTTTTCGCCCGTCAGGGTATAAATCCGATATGTCGTGGCGACGGAGTCGCCCGACATATCGTCCGACCTTTCGCCGGCAGGGCGCCCAGGCGATCGCCGTCGTCGCCGGCACGATGGTCGGGCTGCTGCGGACCGGGGGGATCGACGCCATCTGGGCCGAGGACGGCCAGAACTTCCTCACCGACGCGCTCAACCGGCCCTGGTACGAGGCGATCTTCACGCCCTTCAACGGATACTTCCACGTCGTCGCCCGTGCGCTCTGGGGGCTCATCGCGCTGTTCCCGATCGAGTGGGCGGCCGCGCTCAACGCCGGCGTCGACGCGCTGGTCACCAGCCTGCTCGCGCTGGGCGTGTACCGGGCGGCGGCCGAGCGGGTGCACCGGCCGGGCGCGGTCGTGATCGGGGTCTGTGCGGCGCTGCCGATGGGGTTCGTGCCCAACGCGCTCGCCCAGCTGCAGTTCCCGCTCGTGTACGCGGGGCTCTGGATGCTGCTGTGGCGGCGTACCGGGCCGCTGACCGTCGGCGTTCCCGCGCTGGCGGTGCTCAACTCCATGCTCGGCGTGCTGCTGGTGCCGGTGGCGATCGGAGGGCTGGTGCGGTACCGCAGCCGGGAATGGGCTTGGAAGGTGCTCGGGCTGGCGCCGGGGGCGGTGCTGCAGCTCGTGCCCATGCTCACCGGGGCCACCGAGCGGGGGTTGGGAGAGCGGCCCGAGCACGATCCCGTGGTGCTGGGCGAAATGTACCTTCGGTGGGGGATTCCGCGATCGTTCCTCGGGACCGCGTGGCCCGACGGGCGGGTGCTCGTCGTGGCGGGGCTGGCCGTGCCGGCCGCGCTCGTCGCGATCGCGCTGTGGCGGCGCGACTATCAGGCGTTGCGGGCCGCCGGCGTGCTCGGGGGGTTCGCGGCGCTCGCCGGGGTCGTGCAGCTGGGGGCGCACGGTGGGGTGGCGGACCGGTACCTCGTGCTCGTGAGCCTGCCCAACATCGCCGCGGGGGTTGTGCTGGTCGGGGGGCGGGAACCATCAAGAGAGCGGGCCGGTTGCCGTCAAGGGCGAACGCCGTTTGTCGTGTTCGCGACACTTCTGGTGGCGGTGCTCGCGGTCGATCTGCGGGCCGCGGGGCCGTGGGACGCCTCGCCGCGATGGGGGGAAGCGGTGGGGCGGGCGCGGGTGGAATGCCTTGTACAGCCCGGTTCGGGGCGGGTCTCGGTGCACACCGCGCGGTGGCCCGATCTGGGGTGGGAGGCGGTGCTGCCCTGCTCCCGGCTGCGCTGATCCGCGGTCGATCGGGCTTCACATCGACGACGCATGCCATTCGCCCGCCGTTGCGACGAACGGGCGTTCGTTAGAGACTCGGCGTCGTGGTGAGCACCTCGTCGGCGCCCATCGGCCGGGCCGATCTCCTGAACCACGCCCGGGAGCGGCTCCTGGCGGGGGGCAGCGTCGTGCTCTGCGGGCCCGCCGGGATCGGCAAGTCCACCATTCTCGACGCGCTCGCGGCCTCCGAGTCCGAGGCGCTCGTGCTGCGGGCGGCGGCGGCCGAGGCCGAGGCCGACCTGCCGTACCTGGCGCTGGTCGACCTCTTCGACGGCGCGCCCGACGCGTCCGACCAGCTGCCGGCCCACCTGCGGGCGGCGCTCGACGGCGCCCTGCTGCGCAGCGCGCTGCCGGCGACGCCGCACGACCAGCTCGCCGTGCGCCTCGCGGTGCTCGAGCTGTTCCGCATCCTCGCCGCCGAGCGGCCGGTGCTGCTGATCCTCGACGACGTGCAGTGGATCGACGAGCCCAGCGCCGGGGTGCTGCGGTTCGTCTCGCGGCGGCTCGGCGACGCGCCGGTGCGGGTGCTGGCCGCCGAGCGGGTGCCCGACGGCGGCGCGCCCAGCCGGCTCGACCTGTGCCCGCCGCCCAGCGTGACCCTGCCGGTGCCGCCGCTGCCGCAGAGCGACGTGGCCGACCTGCTGCGGTCCCGCTTCGGCGCGGAGGCCGGGCGGGCGCACGTGCAGCGCATCTACGAGGCGAGCGCCGGCAACCCGCTGTACGCGGTGGAGCTCGGCCGGGCCATCGGCAACAGCTCGTTCCCGGTCACCGACCCGCTGCCCGTCCCGGAGCGCCTGCGCGAGCTGCTCACCGCGCGCCTGGCCTCCCTGCCCGCCGATGACCGGCCGGCGCTGCTGGTCGTCGCCGCCGCGGCCCGGCCCAGCCTGGCCCTGCTCGACGCGTGCGGGCTCGCCGAGGGGCTGGTCGAGGCCGCCATTGCCGCGGGTGTACTGCACGTCGAGGCCGACGGCGCCATCCGGTTCTCCCATCCGCTGCTGCGCGAGATGGTCTACGCCGACGCGACGCCCGCGGCCCGCCGCGAGACCCACGAGCGGCTCGCCGACACCGTCACCGACCCGGTCGACCGGGCCCGGCACCTGGCCGCCGCCCGGCCCGAGCCCGACGAGGGCCTCGCCGAGTGCCTGGCCGACGCCGCCTCGGCCGCCCGGCTGCGCGGGGCGCCGGCCATGGCCGCGGACCTGGCGGCGCTCGCGGCCGACCGCACGCCCCGGGACACGCCGGGAGTGGCCGCGGTACGCCGGCTCAGCGCCGCCCAGTACGCGTACTCGGCCGGCTCGCCCGTCGACGCCCGCCGCCACGCCACCGCGGCCCTGCGCGACGCGGCCGACCGGCGCACCCGCGTCGGGGCCCGGCTGCTGCTCGTGGAGATGTCCGGCGAGGACCACTCCAACTCCGGGCCGCTGCTCGACGCCGCCTTCGTCGAGGCCGTCGACACGCCGGACCTGCTGGCCCACGTCCGGCTGTACAAGGCGGTCAAGGCCTACTGGGACGGCGACAGCGAGGCCGCGCTGGCCGAGCTCAAGCGGGCCGAGGAGGCCGCCGAGCTCTGCGGCGACATGGAGCGGCTCGTCGAGGTGCTCAGCTGGCGGGGCAACATCCTGCTCGGCACGGAGGGCGACGAGTACCTCGAGCGGGCCGGCAAGCTCGCCCGCGGCCTGTCGCTCACCCCGGCCACCGTGGCCGCCCGGCAGGTCGCCGCGATGAGCCGGCTGTTCAAGGGCGAGACGGCCGAGGCGGTGCGGCGCATCGAGGCGCTGCGCATCGCCGTCGAGCGGGCCGGCACCGTGCGCGACCTCGCCGCCGTGCTCGTCTCCGTGGCCGGGATCTACTGGCGGGCCGGGCGGTGCGCCGACGCGCTCGCCGCCGGCCGCGACTGCGTGCGGCTCTACGTCGACGTCGAGACCACGCCCGGGCCCGGGTACCTGGTGGCGGCGCTCGTGGAGTACGCCGGCGGCACCGCCACCGCGGCCGCCGGGCACGCCGAGCGCGGGCTGGCCGCCTGCCTGGCCGCCGGCGACGAGGACTGGATCAAGCTGGCCCACGCGACCAGCGGCCTGGTGCACATGCTGCGCGGCGACCCGGTGGCCGCCGCCGAGGCGATGCGCGAGGCGTACGCCCTGGACCAGCGCCTGGGCCGGCTCGACCCCGGCATCCTGCCGTGGCACGCCGACTTCGTCGAGGCGCTCGTCGGGGCCGGCGCCCGGGCCGAGGCCGCCGAGGTCCTCGAGGAGGTCGAGCAGCGCGCCCGGCACCTCGACCGCCAGGTGGTGTTCCTCGGGCTGGCCCGGGCCCGCGCGGTGCTCACCGCCGCGACCGGCGAGGCCCGCGAGGGCGCCGAGGCGCTGCACCGGGCGATCGAGGAGTGGCAGGAGCACCCGTACCCGCTGGAGCTGGCCCGCGCCTACTACACCCTCGGCGGCCTCGAGCGGCGGGCCCACCGCCGCGGCGCCGCCCGGGCCGCCCTGTCGGAGGCCGTGCGCCGCTACGCCCTCGCCGACGCCCACGCGTGGCGCGAGGTCGCCGCGGCCGACCTGGCCCGCCTCGACGGCGGCCGGGGCGCGGGGCTGTCGGAGACCGAGCGGCGCATCGTCGAGCTCGTGCGGGCCGGCGCCACCAACCGCGAGATCGCCCGGGCGCTGTTCCTGTCGATCAAGGCGGTCGAGGCCAACCTGACGCGGCTGTACCGCCGCCTGAACGTCCGCAACCGTTCACAGCTCGCCCGGTTCCTGGACCCCGAGTAAAACATAGACTGATCCCGATTCCTTCAATCGGAGGTCGTTGTGTTGAAGCGTGCCCTGCTCGCCGTCGTGCTCATGACGGCGGGCATCACCTATCTCGCCGGCGCGGCCACATCCCAGGCCGCGACCGTGCACCGGGTCCTGTTCGACAACTCCAAGGCCGAGACCGCCGGCAACGCCGACTGGATCATCAGCACGTCCCAGCCCGACCCGCTCGGGCAGAACGCCAACCCGACCAGCGAGACCTCGTGGACCGGGGCGCTGTCGTCGTGGGGGGTGGCGCTGCAGCGCACCGGGCAGTACAGCCTCAAGACCCTCCCGGCCGGGAACACCATCACCTACGGCGGGACCGGGGCGCTGGACCTCAAGAACTTCGACGAGTTCGTCATGCCCGAGCCCAACGCCCCGCTCAGCGCCGCCGAGAAGACGGCGATCATGCGGTTCGTGCAGGCCGGCGGCGGGTTCTTCCTGATCGTCGACCACACCGGCAGCGACCGCAACAACGACGGCTGGGACTCGGTGCGCATCGCCAACGACCTGCTCACCAACAACGGCGTGGACAACACCGACCCGTTCGGGTTCAGCGTCGACGTCAACAACATCGGCACCGAGAACCCGGTGGCCATCACCAGCACGACCGACCCCGTCATCAACGGCACGTTCGGCAAGGTGCGCGGCAGCATCATCCGCAACGGCAGCACGCAGACCCTGCACCCGGCGGACAACGCCTCGGTGAAGGGCCTGGTGTACCGCACCGGCTTCACCCCCGGCGGTACCACCGGCGCGTTCTTCACCACCGCGACGTTCGGCTCCGGCCGGGTGGCGGTGTGGGGCGACAGCTCGCCGATCGACGACGGCACCGGGCAGTCCGGCAACACGCTCTATGACGGCTGGAACGACACGGCCGGTACCAATGCGGCGCTGGCCCTGAACGCCACGGCCTGGCTGGCCGGCTCCGGCGCGACCACCCCGCCGACGACGACCCCGCCGACCACGCCGGGCGGTTCGTGCGGCGGCACCGAGCTGTTCGGCAACCCCGGCTTCGAGACCGGCTCGGCGGCGCCCTGGACCGCGAGTTCGGGCGTCGTGTCGAACGACACGTCGACCCCCGCCCACGGCGGGTCGTGGAAGGCGTGGCTGAACGGGTACGGCGCCGCGCACACCGACACCCTGTCGCAGACGGTGACGATCCCGTCGGGCTGCACGCGGGCGACGCTGAGCTTCTGGCTGCGCGTGATCACCGACGAGACGGGTACCACGGCGTATGACAAGCTCACCGTGGCGGCCGGGTCGACGACGCTGGCCACCTACTCCAACGTGGACGCCTCGGCCACGTACCAGCAGCGGACACTCACCGTGAACGCGACCGGCTCGGTGAAGATCACCTTCACCGGCGTGGAGGGCAGCAAGCTGGCCACCTCGTTCCTGCTCGACGACCTCAGCCTCAAGGGCGCCTGAGTTACCTGCTTGAAACAGGCGCTTGCATAGAGATACAGTCGAGCGCATGGGAATACGTGTCGCCGTCGCGGGGGCGTCGGGGTACGCCGGCGGTGAGCTCTTGCGGCTCATCGCCGGCCACCCGCACCTCGAGCTCGCCGCGGCCACCGGGTTCGCGCAGGCCGGATCGACGATCGGGGGCGTGCACCCGCACGTGCGATCGTTCCGCGACGTCGTGCTGGCCAAGACCGAGCCGGGCGTGCTCGCCGACGCCGACCTGGTGTTCCTGGCGCTGCCGCACGGCGAGTCGGCGGCGGTGGCGGCGCAGCTGCCGGCGTCGGTGAAGGTCGTCGACATCGGCGCCGACTTCCGGCTCAAGGACCCCGCCGACTGGACGAAGTACTACCCCGGCGAGCACGCCGGCACCTGGACCTACGGGCTGCCCGAGCTGCCCGGGCAGCGGGAGCTGATCGCCGCCTCGACGCGGGTCGCCAACACCGGCTGCTACGCGGTGACGACGATCCTCGCGCTCGCCCCGCTCATCGCGGCCGGGGTCGCCGACCCGGACGACGTGGTCGTGGTGGCCTCCTCCGGCACGTCCGGCGCCGGGCGCTCGGCCAAGCAGCACCTGCTCGCCTCCGAGGTGATGGGGTCGATGTCGCCGTACAAGGTGGGCGCGCACCAGCACGTCGCCGAGATCAAGCAGGCCACCGGCGCGCTGACGCTGTCGATGACCCCGGTCCTGGCGCCGATGCCGCGGGGCATCCTGGCGACGGTGACCGCGAAGCCGCGCGGCGGCGCCGACCCGCGGGGCGTGCTCGCCGCCGCCTACGAGGGCGAGCCGTTCGTGCACGTGCTGCCCGAGGGGCAGTGGCCGCAGACCGGCGCCACGTTCGGGTCCAACTCCGTGCACCTGCAGGCGACCGTCGACGTCGACAGCGGCCGGATCGTCGTGGTCTCGGCCAGCGACAACCTCGTCAAGGGCGCGGCCGGGCAGGCCGTGCAGAACGCCAACATCATGCTCGGGCTGCCGGAGACCGCGGGGCTCACCGTCGACGGGATCGCGCCATGAGCGTGACTGCGCCGAAGGGCTTTCGCGCCTCGGGCGTCGCCGCCGGCATCAAGGCCACCGCCGGTGCGCTCGACGTCGCCCTGGTCGTCAACGACGGGCCCGACACCACCGCCGCGGCCGTCTTCACGGGCAACCGCATCAAGGCCGCGCCGGTGCTGTGGAGCCAGCAGGTGCTCAAGGCCGGCATCGTGCGGGCCGTCATCCTCAACTCCGGCGGCGCCAACGCCTGCACCGGGCCGGCCGGCTTCCAGGACACCCACGCCACCGCCGAGCACACCGCGGCCGTGCTGTCCGGCCGGGCGTCGCGCTTCCCGGTCGGGGCCGGCGACGTCGCGGTCTGCTCGACCGGGCTCATCGGCGAGCGGCTGCCGATGCCGAAGCTGCTGCACGGCGTCGACGCCGCGGCCCGCGCCCTGTCCCGCGACGGCGGGGCCGACGCGGCCCGGGCCATCATGACCACCGACACGGTGGCGAAGACGGCCGTCCACGCCGGGCAGGGCTTCACCGTCGGCGGCATGGCCAAGGGCGCCGGCATGCTCGCGCCGGGCCTGGCCACCATGCTCGTGGTGCTCACCACCGACGCCGTCGCCGACGCCTCCGTCCTCGACGGCGTGCTGCGCGCGGCGAGCGCGGTCACGTTCGACCGCGTCGACTCCGACGGCTGCATGTCGACCAACGACACCGTGCTGCTCATGGCCAGCGGGGCGTCCCGGATCGAGCCGACCGGGGACGAGCTCGCCGAGGCCGTCACCGCGGTCTGCGCCGACCTGGCCAAGCAGCTCGTCGCCGACGCCGAGGGCGCCACCAAGGAGATCGCGATCGAGGTGACCGGCGCCGCGTCGGCCGCCGACGCGGTCGAGGTGGGCCGCTCGATCGCGCGCAACAACCTGGTGAAGACCGCGTTCTTCGGCAACGACCCCAACTGGGGCCGGATCCTGGCGGCGATCGGCACCACGGCCGCCGCGTTCGAGCCGGACGAGGTCGACGTGGCCATCAACGGGGTGTGGATCTGCCGGGGCGGCGCCGCCGGCGAGGACCGCTCCCGGGTGGACCTGAGCGCCCGCGCGGTCACCGTAACCGTGGACCTGCACGCCGGCGAGGAGACCGCCACCGTCTGGACGAACGACCTCTCCATGGGGTACGTCCACGAGAACTCGGCGTACAGCTCGTGAACGGGCGGGATCTCGGTATCGCGCTCGGCAAGGCCAATACGCTCATCGAGGCGCTGCCCTGGCTGGAGCGGTTCTCCGGCTCGACGATCGTCGTCAAGTACGGCGGCAACGCGATGGTCGACCAGGAGCTCAAGCGCGCCTTCGCCGCCGACATGGTGTTCCTGCGCCACGTCGGCATCAAGCCCGTCGTCGTGCACGGCGGCGGGCCGCAGATCTCCTCGATGCTCAAGCGGCTCGGGATCGCCAGCGAGTTCAAGGGCGGTCTGCGGGTCACCACCGCCGAGACCGCCGACGTGGTGCGCATGGTCCTCGTCGGGCAGGTCGGCCGGGAGCTCGTCGGGCTCATCAACGAGCACGGCCCGCACGCGGTCGGCATGTCGGGCGAGGACGCGGGGCTGTTCACCGCCGTGCGCCGGCCCGCCATCGTCGACGGCGCGCCCGTCGACATCGGCCAGGTCGGCGACGTCGAGCGGGTCAACGTCTCCGCCGTCGCCGACCTCATCGCCGCCGGGCGCATCCCGGTCGTGTCGACGGTCGCGCCCGACGCGGACGGGGTGCTGCACAACCTCAACGCCGACACCGCCGCCGGCGCGCTCGCCGTGGCGCTGCAGGCGCGCAAGCTCGTCGTGCTCACCGACGTCGAGGGGCTGTACCGCAACTACCCGGACCCGTCCTCGCTGATCTCGCAGCTCACCGCGGACGAGCTCACCGAGCTGCTGCCCACGCTGCAGTCCGGGATGGTGCCGAAGATGGAGGCCTGCCTGCGGGCGGTCAAGGGCGGGGTGCCGGCCGCGCACGTCGTCGACGGGCGGGTGCCGCACTCGCTGCTGCTGGAAGTTTTCACGTCGGAGGGGTTCGGGACGATGGTGGTGGGGGCATGACCGGTTCGCTCACTTCGCGGTTCGAGGCGTCGGTGATGAACACGTACGGAGCGCCGTCGCTCGGCCTCGTCAGCGGCCACGGCGCCGTCGTGGTCGACGAGGCCGGACGCTCCTACGTGGACTTCCTCGGCGGCATCGCCGTGAACCTGCTCGGCCACGGCCACCCGGCGGTGGTCGCCGCGGTCTCCGAGCAGATCTCCACGCTCGGGCACGTCTCCAACCTCTTCGCCTCGCCGCCCGTGGTCGCCCTCGCCGAGCGGCTGCTGGCCCTGGCCGGCCGCCCCGGCGCCGTCTTCTTCGGCAACTCCGGCGCGGAGGCCAACGAGGCCGCGTTCAAGCTGTCCCGGCGCACCGGCCGCACGAAGATCATCGCGGCCGAGGCCGGCTTCCACGGCCGGACCATGGGCGCCCTCGCCCTCACCGGCCAGCCGGCCAAGCAGCAGCCGTTCCTGCCGCTGCCCGGCGAGGTCGTCCACGTGCCCTACGGCGACGTCGCGGCGCTGGAGGCGGCCGTCGACGACGCGACCGCGATGGTGCTGCTGGAGCCGATCCAGGGCGAGTCGGGCGTGGTGGTACCGCCGGCCGGTTATCTGACCGCGGCGCGCGAGATCACCTCGCGGCACGGCGCCCTGCTCGCCCTCGACGAGGTGCAGACGGGCATCGGGCGCACCGGCTACTGGTTCGCCCACCAGGCCGAGGGCGTGCGCCCCGACGTCGTCACCCTGGCCAAGGGCCTCGGCGGCGGCCTGCCGCTCGGCGCGATGATGGCCTTCGACGACGCCGCCACGCTGCTCGGCCCCGGCATGCACGCCTCGACGTTCGGCGGCAACCCGGTCTGCTGCGCCGCCGCCCTCGCCGTGCTCGACACCATCGAGTCCGAGCACCTGCTCGACGCGACCAAGCGGCTCGGCGAGCGCATCCGCCGCGGCGTCGAGGGCCTCGGCCACCCGCTCGTCACCGGCGTGCGCGGCGCCGGCCTGCTGCTCGGCATCGTGCTGCGCGGCCCGGCGGCCGGCGCGCTCGCCGCGGTCATGCGCGACAAGGGCTTCCTGGCCCAGGCCGCGCAGCCGGACGTGCTGCGCATCGCCCCGCCGCTGATCCTCACCGAGGAGCAGGCGGACGCATTCGTCGCGGCCCTCGGCCCGGCGCTCAACGCGGTGCAGCCGTCATGAGCGGCCCGGAGCGCAGCGCAGGGGCCGCGATCAGTGGGCACGGCGTCCGGCACTTCCTGCGCGACGACGACCTGACGCCGGCCGAGCAGCTGCAGGTCCTGGAGCTGGCGGCGGCGATGAAGGCCGACCGCACCGGCTTCACGCCCCTGGCCGGCCGCTCGGTCGCGGTCATCTTCGAGAAGCCGTCGCTGCGCACGCGGGTCTCGTTCGAGGTCGGCATCGCCCAGCTCGGCGGCGCGCCCATCATCATCGACGCGAGCAAGACCCACTTCGGGCGCGGCGAGACCATCGGCGACGCCGCCAAGGTCCTTTCCCGGTACGTCGACGCGATCGTCATCCGCTCCAACTCCGACGCCCGCGTGGGCGAGCTCGCCGCCGTGTCGGCCGTGCCCGTCGTCAACGCCCTGACCGACGGGTTCCACCCCTGCCAGCTGCTCGCCGACCTGCAGACCGTGCGGGAGCGGCTGGGCGGGACGCAGGGGCGCATCATGACGTACCTCGGCGACACCGCCAACAACATGGCGCACTCCTACGCCCTGGCGGGCACGACCGCGGGGATGCGGGTGCGGCTCTGCGGGCCGGCCGGGTTCGAGCCCGACCCGGCGATCCTGGCCGCGGCGCGGGAACGGGGCGTGGTCGAGGTGATCGGCGACCCGGCCGAGGCGGCCAAGGACGCCGACGTGCTCGTCACCGACACGTGGACGTCGATGGGCCAGGAGGACGACGGGCTGGATCGGCGCACGCCCTTCCGGCCGTACCAGATCAACGGCGCGCTGCTGGCGAACGCCAAGCCGGGCGCGATCGTCCTGCACTGCCTGCCCGCCCACCGCGGCGACGAGATCACCGACGAGGTGATGGACGGGCCGCAGTCGGCCATCTGGGACGAGGCGGAGAACCGCCTGCACGCGCAGAAGGCGCTGCTGGCGTTCCTGCTGGGGTCTCCGCCCGCGCCGGAACGACGATGAGCGCGCCCGGCACCAAGGCGGCGCGGCTGGACCGCATCGCGGCGCTGATCCGCGGCGCCGCGGTGCACTCGCAGACCGAGCTCGCCGAGTTGCTCGCGGGCGACGGCTTCCAGGTCACGCAGGCGACGCTGTCGCGGGACCTGGAGGAGCTGCGGGCGGTGAAGGTGCGCGGCGCGTACCTCATCCCCGAGGACGGCGAGCGCGCCCTGCGCCCGGCCGAGGAGGCCCCGACGCGGCTGATCCGGCTGCTGCGGGAGCTGCTCACGGGCGTGGACTGGTCGGGCAACCTCGTGGTGCTGCGCACGCCGCCGGGTGCGGCGCAGTTCCTGGCCAGCGCGATCGACCGCACCGGGCTGCCGGACATCGTCGGCACGATCGCGGGGGACGACACGATCCTGGTGGTGGCGCGCGAGGCCCCGGACCCGGCCCGGCCGGCGGCCGGGGAGCTGCTGGCGGCGAAGCTGACGACGTGGAGCCAGCCGCCCGAGGACACCGCCTGATCCGGGCCCGCGCGGCGCAGACCCGGCGGCCTGCGGCGGCTCGATGTCCCGCGGCGGCTCGGGCGTTCGCGGCGGCTTGGCGGCCTGTGGCGGCTCGCGACGGGCCGGTGTCCTGCAGCGGCTCCGCGGTTGGCGGCGGCTGGGCGGTCTGGGGCGGCTCGCGGTTCGGGGCGGCTTGGCGGCCTGCGACTGGCCGGCGGGCCGCGGCGGCCCGGGGCGGCGCGGGCGCTGCCGGGGGTGACTGCGCGCGGACGTGGCAGGCCCGGGAGTCACGGGCCGCATCCACGGCGGACGCCGCGGTAGCTCGGATCTTTTATCGGACATTTCATGATTTTGTACCGCGACTGATGGCCCTACGGCGCGGTGATCTTGGGTTTTGCGTTGTGGAAGGATCGTTGCGTGGCTTCTGAGACCCCGACCCGCCTCTGGGGCGGCCGCTTCGCCGGCGGCCCGGCCGAGGCCCTCGCCCGGCTGTCCGTGAGCGTGCAGTTCGACTGGCGGCTCGCCCCGTACGATATCGCCGGCTCCCGCGCCCACGCGCGCGTCCTTGCCCGCGCCGGGCTGCTCGACGCCGACGAGCTCGGGCGGATGCTCGCCGCGCTCGACGACCTCGAGTCGGCCTGCGCGGCCGGCGACTTCCGGCCCACCGTCGACGACGAGGACGTGCACACGGCGCTGGAGCGCGGGCTGCTCGAGCGGCTCGGCACGCTCGGCGGCAAGCTGCGCGCCGGGCGGTCCCGCAACGACCAGGTCGCCACCGACCTGCGGCTGTACCTGCGCGACCACGCCCGCGGCGTCGCCTCCCGCATCGTCGAGCTGGCCGACGCGCTCATGGAGCAGGCCGCCCGGCACGTGCACACGCCCGCCCCGGGCTTCACCCACCTGCAGCCGGCCCAGCCGATCGCGTTCGGCCACCAGCTGCTCGCCCACGTCCAGGCGCTGCTGCGCGACCTCGACCGGCTGCGCGACTGGGACGCCCGCGCCTCGGTCAGCCCGCTCGGCGCCGGCGCGCTCGCGGGCTCCTCGCTGCCGCTCGACCCGACGCAGGTCGCCAAGGAGCTCGGCTTCGCCGCCGCCGCGCCCAACTCCATCGACGCCGTCGCCGACCGGGACTTCGTCGCGGAGTTCCTGTTCGTGGCGGCGCTGACCGGCGTACACCTGTCGCGCCTCGGCGAAGAGGTCGTCCTGTGGACCACGCCCGCGTTCGGCTGGGTCCAGCTCGACGACGCCTTCGCGACCGGCTCGTCGATCATGCCGCAGAAGAAGAACCCGGACATCGCCGAGCTCGCACGCGGCAAGTCGGGGCGCCTCGTCGGGCACCTCACCGGGGTGCTCACGATGCTGAAGGGGCTGGCGCTCGCGTACGACCGGGACCTGCAGGAGGACAAGGAGCCGGTCTTCGACGCCGTCGACACGCTCGAGCTCGTCCTGCCCGCGCTGGCCGGCATGATCTCGACGATGACCGTGCGGGTCGACCGGCTGGCCGCGCAGGCCCCCGTCGGGTACACCCTCGCGACCGAGGTCGCCGAGTGGCTCGTGCGACAGGGCGTCGCGTTCCGGGAGGCGCACGAGATCACCGGCAAGCTCGTCGTCATCTGCGCCGCCCGCGAGGTCGGCCTCGACGAGGTGAGCGACGAGGACCTCGCCACGGTGAGCCCGCACCTGACCCCGGCGGTGCGCGAGGTGTTCTCCGTACCGGGCGCGCTCGCCGCCCGCACCACCCCCGGCTCCACGGGCCCCGGCCCGGTCTCCGACCAGCTGGCGAGCGCCGCCGACAAGCTGGACCGCTGGCGCGACTGGTCCGCGGAGCAGGTCATCCCGCGCGACTGAATTTGTGACAATCCGGTCATGCGGAAGATCACGCAGGACGTTCTCGGCGGGCCCGAGGTGCTACGGCTGGTGGAGGCCGAGGTGCCGGTGCCGGGCCCGGCCGAGATCCTGGTCGAGACCCGCGCGATCGGCGTGAACCCGGTCGACTGGAAGGTACGCGCGAGCGGCGGCTACCTCGGCGACCCGCCGTTCACGATCGGCTGGGAGGTCGCCGGCGTCGTGGCCGCCACGGGCCCGGGCGTGACCCGGTTCGCGGTCGGCGACGAGGTCTTCGGCCTGCCGCGGTTCCCGGGCGAGGCGGCCGCCTACGCGGAGTACGTCACCGGCCCCGCCCGGCACTTCGCCACCAAGCCGCCCGAGCTCACGTTCCGCGAGGCGGCCGGCCTGTCCCTGGCCGGCCTCACCGCGTGGCAGGCCCTGGTCGAGACGGCGTCGGTGATGCCCGGCCAGCGCGTCTTCGTCGCGGCGGCCGCGGGCGGCGTCGGCCACCTGGCGGTCCAGATCGCGAAGCTGCGCGGAGCCCACGTCATCGGTACCGCATCGCCCGCCAACCACGACCTCGTCCTGTCGCTGGGCGCCGACGAGATGCTCGACTATCACACGGACGACCTCGCCGCGGTGCGGGACATCGATGTGGCGCTGGCGGCGGTACCCGGCCAGATCCCCCTCCTCGCCTCCATGCTGCGCCCGGAGGGCCTGGTGATCGCGCTCAACGCCCCGGACGCCCGCGCCGCCACGGACGCCGAGGGCGTGTTCCTGCTCGTGGAGCCGGACCGCGCGGGCCTGGACGCGCTGGCCGCCCACGTCCTCGCCGGCCACCTGCGCGTGTTCGTGGAGCGGGTGTTCACGTTGGCGGAGGCGGCGAAGGCACACGAGGTGGGCGAGGCCGGCCATACGACGGGCAAGCTGGTTCTGACGCCGTGAGCTGCTGTACCGCTCCGACATGTCGGGCGCTCCGCGCCGCGACATGTCGGATTTATACCCTGACGGGGGATAAATCCGGCAACGGCGCGGATGGGTAGCTTCGTCGGCGCGCCGAGCGGCATCCAGCGGTGATCGCGTTCTAGGTCGTGGCGCGGAGCGGCTGACGTGGGCGGGTGTGCTGGCGTGGAGCGGCGCGGCGGTGCATTGGCGTGGAGCGGTGCGACGTGGGCGGTGGTTTGGCGCGGAGCGGCTGACGTGGGCGGGTGTGCTGGCGTGGAGCGGCGCGGCGGTGCGTTGGCGTGGAGCGGTGCGACGTGGGCGGTGGTTTGGCGCTGGGCACGCGACGTGGGTGGTGGTTTGGCGCTGGGCACGCGACGTGGGTGGGCGCCTTGGTGGGCCGGCGCGAGGTGGTGGGTGCGTTGGTGTGGAGGGGCGGGACGTGGGCGGTGGGTTGGTCCTGCGCGTGTGACCTGGGCGGCCGTGTTGGGCTGAGCGGCGCGACGTCGCGGGTGCGTTGGCGTGGCGTGGGGGGTGCTTGCGTGAAGTGGCGGGACGTGGGCGGTGGGTTGGCGCTGGCACGCGACGTGGGCCGCCGTGTCGGGGCCGAGTGGTGGTGCGGTGCGGGGGCGTTGGTGGGGAGCGGCGAGGTGGGGCGTTGGCGTGGCGGGCATGTCGTCGGTGGTCTCGTCGCGGGGCGGGAGGGCATTGAGCGCCTCGAGTGGGCCAATGACCCTCTAAATGATGATAAGTCCGAAAAATCCGGCGCCGGAGGCGCCGGATTTTTCGTAAATTTCGGTTTTGCGAGAAGCGCGGCTCAGATACGGAAGTGCGCGTCGAGGGATGGAGGCCGGTGGCTAGGGGGTGGCGCGGCGTAGTGCGAGCCAGGAGCCGGCCGCCAGGGCCAGCGCCAGCAGCAGCGGCCAGCCCGCGAACAGCGCCACCGGGTTCGTGTGCGTCAGCCAGTGGCCGACCGCCGGCCAGGCCGAGAAGTAGCCCAGCGCCGCGGCCGTGCCGCCGAGTACCAGGATCAGGGCGGCCGTGGCCGTGAGGAGGCCGCTGACGCGCCAGCGGAGGTACAGGGCGCCGGCCGTCGTGCCGATCAGGGTCATCGACAGCAGGGGGACCGCGTACATGACGAACTGGACCGGTGGGGAGTAGTCGTCGAAGAGGCCCAGGCCGAAGAAGCGCAGGCGCAGGCCCCAGCCGTTCGTGGCGCTTTCGATGGATTGCAGGAGCACCAGCAGTACCGAATAGAGGAGGGTCTGGGCGGCCACGAAGAGGGCCAGGCCGGCGGTGAACTCGCGGCGGGTGACGCTCAGGCCCAGGGCGAACGGGAAGTGCTGGGTCACGGCGACCGCGCCGAAGGCCAGGGACGTGCAGTAGATGCTGGCCAGGGCGCCGGTGACCGGCTCCTCGGTCATCTGGTCGGCGATGGAGGCGAAGACGGCCAGGTTGGCGGCGAACGCCAAGGCCAGGATCAGCACCGGCCACAGCAGCGCGTCGCGCCGGCCCCGCAGCTGCAGGCGGGCGATCGCGGCGATGCGGTTCATGACACGTGCTCCTTCGGGTCGACCCGGGTGGTGATGCGCACGACCAGCTGCTGCAGCGACACCGGCTGCAGCTCGACGCCGGCCGCGCGGGCCCGGCCGGGCTCGACCGGGCCGCGGACGGTGGCGCGGGTCAGCGGGCCGAGGTGCTCGCGGTGCAGCTCGTCGGCGTTGGCGGTGAGGGCGTCGACCGCGTTCGCCGGGCCGGTGAGGGTGACGACCTGGCCGCGCAGTGTCTCGGCGCGCTCGTCGAGCACGATGCGGCCGCGCTCGATGAGCAGCACGTGCTCGATCAGGTCGCTGACCTCGTCGATGAGGTGGGTGGACAGCACGACCGTGCGGGGGAACTCGGCGTAGTCGGCCAGCAGGCGGTCGTAGAAGAGCTGGCGGGACACGGCGTCGAGGCCCAGGTACGGCTCGTCGAAGAACGTCAGCGGGGCGCGCGAGGCCAGGCCCAGGATCACGCCCAGCGCCGAGAGCATGCCGCGGGAGAGCTTCTTGATCTCGCGCCTCTCCGGCAGGGCGAAGTCGCTCACGAGCCGGCGGGCGAAGGCCTCGTCCCAGCCGGGGAAGAGCAGGCGGCCGGCGTAGAGGGCGTCGCGGACGCGGAAGCTGTCGGGGTACCGCTGGCTCTCCTTGACGAAGCAGATCTGGCGCAGCACCGGCTCGTGCTCGTAGGGGTGGGCGCCGAACACCTCGATCGTGCCGGCGGTGGCGATCTGCTGGCCGGTCAGGATCTGCATGAGGGTGGTCTTGCCGGCGCCGTTGCGGCCCAGCAGGCCGTAGATGCCGTTGCGCTCGAGCTCGAAGCTCACGCCGTCGAGGGCGGTGACCGGGCCGAACCGTTTGGTCAGGCCGGACACGCGCACGACCGGGGTCATCGGGCACCCTCCTCGTACCGCTCGATCATCGCCTTGAGCTCGGCGGTGGGGATGCCGAGCTTCGCCGCCTCGGCGAGCAGCGGCTGGAGGTACTGCACGGCGAACTGGTCGCGGCGGCGCTGCCGGAGCTTGGCCTGCGCGCCGGGGGAGACGAACATGCCGATGCCTCGCTTCTTGTAGAGGATGCCGTCGTCGACGAGCTGGTTGACGCCCTTCGCGGCGGTCGCGGGGTTGATGCGGTGAAAGGCGGCGAGCTCGTTGGTGGACGGCACCTGGGCGTCCTCCGGCAGGCTGCCGTCGATCACCGAGTTCTCGATCTGCTCCGCGATCTGCAGGAAGATCGGCCGCCCGTCATCCATCAGTCGTCCAGGTTCGTCGGTTCATTACTCATGTAACTAACCATGCAACCGGCGACGACGGGTGTCAAGGGCTATGTTCGTGACATGGCGACAGCGGGCTTCGGGCCCAAGATGGCGTGGCTGGCCGTGCGGGCCGAGCCGCAACTGGTGATGGACGCGCTCGAGCTCAAGGACCTCGGCGTCGTGGAGCCGCGCACCGGGCTGGACCTGGCCCACTTCACCGACGACCGGGTGGTGGTCGCGGTCGTCGACCAGTGGTGCCTGGTGGCGGGCAAGTGGCTGTTCCGCTGGAGCGGGATCGCCGCGCTGTCGATGCGGCTGGGGGCCGAGGTGCAGTACTTCGCCACCGACCGCAGCCTCGTCATACACCGCTGGGCGCGGGCCTACGGCGCGGACGTCTTCATGTCCGACGAGGACGCGCTGGTCGACGAGCGGGACGTGTTCCGCATCGCGGGGGAGTGGAGCGTCGACCCGCGGTCGCTGCCCGTCGTGTCGTTACATATCGCGGCGGTACCCGTTCATAAGTAATCTTCCGCGCGTCGATATTCGTCGACGACGATGTCTGCATGACCCGCTTGTTGAGCCGACTCGCCGTCGCCGTCGTGCTGCTGACCGGGCTGCTGGTCGCCCCGGCCACCGCCGCCAGCGCCTCGGTGTACTCCTCCTGCAACATCTCCGGGTGCGCCGACGCGCGCACCGCCCGGTCCGGCTGGAGCAGCCTGGGCTTCCCGACGTCGCGCAACTGGTACGCCTGGCCCTACGGCAAGTACAACTTCGCCGGCGGCCAGTACTACAACAACGAGGGCGAACTGCCCGCCGGCGCCACCTACTACGAGTACGACGTGATCCCCCGCAACAAGGGCGCGGCGCGCGACGCGAAGCGCATCATCATCAACCGCAGCACCGGGGCGACCTGGTACTCGCCGAACCACTACACCGACTTCTACCGGCTGTAGGTACCGGCCGAAGCACGTCGCCCCGGGGCAGGCGCGGCCGAGCTAGTCCCGGCTGCGCTTGCCCTTGCTGCGCCACGAGAACGGCCCCGGCAGGTCGTAGCGGTGCGCCCGGGTGCGCGAGTTCCACGACCAGCGGCCGATCTTCAGCCCCCACGACGAGAAGCCCTTCGGGGTGAAGTTCAGCACCAGCGGTCCGATGCGGAACGCCTTGCGAAACAGAATCGGCAACGGAGGTCCTCCGGGTTATCGGGCTCGCCTGCTCATCGGCCGGCGTAGTGCAGGATCACGTTGTGGATGTGCTGTGTCTTCTCCACGCCGCGCACGTCCACCTCATAGGTGTGCGTGCCTACGTGCACGGCGATGGTACCGCTGCTGAAGAAGCTGCCCGCCCACGACTTGTTGCTCACCACCGACACCGCGGTGACCTTGCCGTACGGGATCGAGGTGATCGCCACGCGCTTGCCCACGAACGAGCGGTCCTGCAGGATCACGCGCCGGTCGGTGAGGCCGATGAAGCCGGTGCCGACCCCGACCGCGTCGTAGACGGCGATGACGTTCTCGCCCGGTAGCAGCCCCGAGACGATCTGCTCGTACTGCTCGCGCCGGTCGTATTTCGCCTGCTGTGCCATGCCTTCAACGTAGCCAAGGCCATCAACCTCGGCACGGCGGCGTGGCCCCCGGTGATGGGAACAAGACATACAGAAGAGTTTTGTAGCGGTATTGTTCGGCCTGGTTTGTGACGGTGGAGCAACGAGAATAGGTTGCGGTCAATCAACCGTTGGGGGGCGGCCACGGTGCGGGTGCGGCTTCTCGGGCCGATCGACGTCATGGTCGGTGATGAACCGCGGCCGGTGCAGGGGCTGCGTCGCAAGGCCGTGCTCGCCGTGCTCGGGCTGCACGCCGGCGAGGTGGTGAGCACCGGGCGCCTCGTCGAGCTGGTCTGGGACGGCGCCCCGCCGCCCAACGCGGTCAACGCGCTGCAGTCGCACCTGTCGTACGTGCGCCGCACCCTGTCGGACAAGGCGGCGGTGCGCTCCCGCCCGCCCGGCTACCTGCTGGACCTCGGCCCGGACGGCACCGACGTCGCGGTCGCCGAGCGGCTGATCGCGGCCGGGCTGCAGGACCGCGACGACGCGGCCCGGGCCCGCGACCTGCAGCGGGCGCTGGAGCTGTGGCGCGGCCAGCCGATGGCCGACGCGAGCGGCGTGACCTGGCTGGAGGAGCAGGCGGAGCGGCTCGGGCAGCTGTGGCTGCAGGGCAAGCGCGCCCTGCTGCAGGCCCGGCTCGGGCTCGGTCAGCACGCCCAGCTGCTGCCGGAGCTGGAGCAGATCACCCGCGAGCACCCGTTCGACGAGCAGCTGCACGGCCAGCTGATGCTCGCGTTGTACCGCATGGGCCGCCAGGCCGATGCGCTCAACGCCTTCCAGCGGCTGCGCCGGACCCTGCGCGACGACCTCGGCATCGAGCCGGGCGGGGCGCTGCGCGAGCTCGAGTCGGCGATGCTGCGCCAAGACGCCGCGCTGGACCCGCCGCCGCCCCCGGTCCGGGCGGCTCCCGGGCCGGCCGGGCGCGAGGCCGAGGCCGTGGCCGGGCCGGTGCCCGCGCAGATCCCGCTCGCGGTGCGCACCTTCGCCGGGCGGTCCGGGCAGCTGGCCCGGCTCGACGCGCTGCTGCCGGCCGAGTGGACCCCGCCGGGCAGCGCCGTGTTCGTCGCGATCGTGTCGGGCACCGCCGGGGTCGGCAAGTCCGCGCTCGCGGTGCACTGGGCGCACCGGGTCGCCGACCGGTTCCCGGACGGGCAGCTGTACGTCAACCTGCGCGGCTTCGACCCGGCGAACCGGCCCATGCACCCGGCCGACGCCGTGCGCGGTTTCCTCGACGCGCTCGGCGTGCCGGCCGAGCGCATCCCCGCCGACCTCGCCGGCCTGTCGGGCCTGCTGCGCAGCCGGCTCGCCGGCCGGCGGGCGCTGATCCTGCTCGACAACGCCCGCGACGCCGAGCAGGTCCGCCCGCTGCTGCCGGCCGCGCCCGGCTGCCTCGTCGTCGTCACCAGCCGCGACCCGCTGACCTCGCTGGTGGCGATCGAGGGCGCCGTGCCGGTCCCCGTCGACCTGCTCACCGACGTCGAGGCCCGCGACCTGCTGATCAGCCGCCTCGGCGCGCGGCGGGTCGCGGCCGAGCCGGCCGCCGTCGAGCGGATCGTCGGCTGCTGCGCCCGGCTGCCCCTGGCCCTGGCCGTGGTCGCCGGGCGCGCCGCCACCCGGCCCGAGCTGCCCCTGGCGGCGCTGGCCGACGAGCTGGGCGTGCGCTCCACGTTGGACGCGATCGCCGGCGCCGACCCGGCCTCGGACGTGCGGGCGGTCTTCTCCTGGTCGTACCGGGCGCTGAGCGCGCCGGCGGCCGAGGTGCTGCGCCGGATGAGCCTCGGGCCGGGCCCGGACCTGGGCATCGACGCCGTCGCGGCCCTCGCGGGCGTGACCGCCGCGGCGGTGCGCACCAGCCTGGCCGAGCTGGACCGGGCCGGGCTGGTGGTCGAGCAGCGCCCCGGGCGGTACACCTTCCACGACCTCCTGCGCGCCTACGCCACCGAGCTGGTCGAGACCCACGACCCCGAGCCCGGCCGGGCCGCCGCCGTGCACCGGCTCCTCGAGCACTACCTCACCACCGCGCAGGCCGCGGCGCTGCGGCTCGACCCGGCCCGCGGCCCGGCGCCGCGGGCCGCCCGGCAACCGGCGACCGCGGTGCCGCAGCCGCCGCGCGAGCAGGCCCAGGCGTGGTTCGCCGACGAGCACCGCGCGCTGCTGGCCGCGGTGCGCCTGGCCGCCGAGCGCGGCCTGGACGAGCACACGTGGCGCCTCGCGGCGGCGATGACGACGTTCCTGGACTGGCACGGGCAGTGGCAGGAGCTGGCCGGCGTGCAGGAGGCGGCCCTGCGCGCGCTGCGCCGCCTCGGCGACCGGCCCGGGCAGGGCGCGGCATCCTGCGAGCTCGGCCAGGTGTACGCCCGCATCGGCCGCTTCGACGAGGCCCACCAGTACCTGTGGACCGCGCTGTGCCTCTTCGAGCAGCTCGACGACGCGCCGGGCCTGGCGCGCGCCCACTACCACCTCGGCTGGCTGCAGCACGCCCAGCGGCGCTACCGCGACGCGCTGAGCCACAGCGAGCAGGCCCTGGAGCTGTTCGAGCGGCTCGGCGACAAGCTGTGGCGGGCCCGCGCCCTCAACGCCACCGGCTGGATCATGGGGCAGCTCGGGGAGTACCAGCGGGCGCTGCGGCTGTGCCGCGACGCGCTCGTGGAGAACCGCGAGGCCGGCGACCGCCACGGCGAGGCCGGCACCTGGGACGCCGTCGGCTACGCCCACCACCGCCTCGGCGACCCTCGCCAGGCGATCGCCTGCTACGGCCACGCCCTGCGCGCCTACCGCGAGCTCGGCGACCGGCCCGGCCAGGCGTGCGTGCTGTCCCACCTCGGCGACGCCCACACCGACACCGGCGACGCCGCGGCCGCCGCCGACGCCTGGCGGCGCAGCCTCGACATCCTCGACGAGCTCGACCCCGCGCAGGCGGCCACGGTGCGCGCGAAGCTGCCCTCGGGTTCGCCCGGCCCGGCGGCTACGGTGAGTGGATGACGGCGTTTGACACCTTACGGGCGGGCCTGCTGGCGGCCGCCCCGCAGATGCTCGACGATCTCGCCGAACTGGTCGGCGTCGAGTCCCCGTCGTCCGATCCCGACGCCCTCGCCCGCTGCGCCGACGTGGTGGCCGCCCTCGGCGAGCGGTGCATCGGCCGCGCGCCCGAGCGGGTCGTGATCGGCGACCGGCCCCACCTGCGCTGGCGCTTCGGCGACGGGCCGCCCCGGGTGCTGCTCGTCGGGCACTACGACACCGTCTGGCCGCGCGGCACCCTCGTCCGCTGGCCGTTCTCGGTCGACGGCGACCGGGCCACCGGCCCCGGCGTGGTCGACATGAAGGCCGGCCTGGTCATGCTCTTCCACGCCCTGTCGGTGCTCGACGACCTCGACGGCGTCGCGGTCGTCGTCAACGCCGACGAGGAGGTCGGCTCGCCGACGTCCACCGCGCTCATCGAGGACACCGCCCGCGGCGCGGCCGGCGCGCTGGTGCTCGAGGGCAGCACCGCCGGCCGGCTCAAGGTCGCCCGCAAGGGCATCGCGCACTACTCGGTGCGGGTGACGGGCCGGGCCTCGCACGCCGGCAACGCGCCGCACCGCGGGATCAACGCCGGCGTCGAGCTGTCCCACCAGATCCTGCGCATCGCCGCGTTGGGCGACCCGGATCGCGGTACCACGGTCACGCCGACCGACGCGACGGCCGGCACGACGAGCAACACCGTGCCGGCCGCCGCGCGGGTCAGCGTCGACGTGCGCTCCTTCGACCCGGCCGAGCTGCGCCGTGTCGACGAGGCCCTGCACTCGTTGACGCCGGTGCTGCCCGGTGCGGCCGTGCGGGTCGAGGCCGGGCCGGCCCGGCCCGCGATGCCGGAGTCGGCGTCGGCCGAGCTGTTCGCCCTGGCGCAGCGGCTCTCGGCCGGCCTGACCGGGCGGCCGGTGACCGGCGAGGCCGTCGGCGGCGGATCGGACGGCAATCTCACGGCCGGCGTCGGCGTGCGGACCCTCGACGGGCTCGGCGCGGTCGGCGGCAATGCACACGCGGAGGGGGAGTGGATCGAATTGTCCAGCCTGCCGGACCGGGCGGCCCTGGTCAGTGCGCTGGCGGCGACGATCGGGCGGGCCGAGTGACGGCCCCGGCCGCCGCCGCGGCGTGGAGCGCCGCCGCCGAGGCGGCCGACCGCGTCGGGGTCAAGGTCGTCGAGCTGTCCTCGATCGCCGAGCTCGACGAGTGCTCGGCGCTGCTGCAGCGGGTGTGGCGGGCCGGCCATCCGGCGGAGATCGCGTCGCCGTCGATCCTTCGCACGTACGCCCACTCGGGCAACTACGTCGCCGGCGCCTACCGGGCCGGTGTCCTCGCCGGCGCCGCCGTCGGCTTCTTCGGCCGCGACGAGCGCGGCCCGCACCTGCACTCCCACCTGGCCGGCGTGGAGCGCGGCGGCCTCGGCCAGGGCGTCGGGCGGGCGCTGAAGCTGCACCAGCGCGCCTGGACCCTCGCCCGCGACGTCGGCGAGGTGCACTGGACGTACGACCCGCTCATCGGCCGCAACGCGTACTTCAACCTGCAGAAGCTCGGCGCCGAGGCGGCCGAGTACCTGCCCGGGTTCTACGGGCGGATGACCGACGGCATCAACAGCGGCGACCTGACCGACCGCATCCTCGTCGTGTGGCGCCTCGCCGACCCGCGAGTGGCGGCGCTGGCCGGCGGCGCGCCGAACGACGACGTCGACGCCTCGGCCGCCGCGCCGCTGGTCTCCCGCGACGGCGACGAGCCGGTCGTGCACGAGCCCGGCCCGGCGGAGGCCGAGACCGAGACCGAGGCTGTGCGCCCGCCGGCGCTCACCGTCGCCGTCCCCGCCGACATCGAGGCGCTGCGCGGCCGCGACCCGGCGGCGGCGCTGCGCTGGCGGCACGCCGTGCGCGACGCGCTCATGGGCCGCCTTTCCGCCGGCTACCGCATCGCCGGCGTGTGCCGCGACGACCGCTACCTGCTGAGTGAGGGGGCCCGATGAGCCGGCGCCTGCAGGGCCTGGAGCTGCGGCGGATCGCGATGCCGCTGGTGGCACCGTTCCGCACGTCGTTCGGCACCGAGCACGCCCGCGACGTGCTGCTGGTCCGCGCGGTCACCGCCGACGCCGAGGGCTGGGGCGAGTGCGTGGCGCTCAGCGCGCCGCTGTACTCCGCCGAGTACGTCGACGGCGCCGAGGCGTTCATCAAGCGGTACATCGTGCCGCTCCTGCAGCGCTTCGACGGCCACGCCTACGCCCTGGAGCCGCTGTTCGAGCCGCTCAAGGGCCACCCGATGGCGAAGGCGGCGGTGCAGACGGCGGTGCTCGACGCGCAGCTGCGGGCGGCCGGGATGCCGCTGGGCGCGTTCCTCGGCGCGGTGCGCGACCGGGTGCCGGCCGGCGTCTCGGTCGGGATCATGGACTCGATCCCGGCGCTGCTGGACGCCGTCGAGGGCTACCTCGGCGCCGGCTACCTGCGGATCAAGCTCAAGATCGAGCCCGGCTGGGACGTCGAGCCGGTGCGCGCCGTGCGCGAGCGCTTCGGCGACGAGGTGCTGCTGCAGGTCGACGCCAACACCGCGTACACGCTGACCGACGCCGACCGGCTGGCCCGGCTGGACCCGTTCGACCTGCTGCTCATCGAGCAGCCGCTGCCGGAGGACGACCTGCGCGGCCACGCCCGCCTCGCCGCCCAGATCCGCACGCCGATCTGCCTCGACGAGTCGATCGTCAGCGCGCGGGCGGCGGCCGACGCGATCGCGATGGGCGCCTGCCGGATCGTCAACATCAAACCCGGGCGCGTCGGGGGGTACCTCGAGGCCCGCCGCATCCACGACGTGTGCGCCGCCAACGGGGTCGCCGTCTGGGCCGGCGGCATGCTGGAGACCGGCCTGGGGCGGGCCGCCAACGTGGCGCTCGCCGCGCTGCCCGGCTTCACGCTGCCCGGCGACACGTCCGCGTCCGACCGCTACTACGCGCAGGACATCACGGAGCCGTTCAAGCTCGAGGGCGGGCACGTGGCCGTCCCGCAGGAGCCCGGCATCGGCGTCACCCCGGTCCGCGACGTCCTCGACGCTGTGACGACGGCGACAGAGTGGATTAACTTTACAACCGTTAGCTGACGCATATAACCTTACGGGCGTAAACACACGCCCGTAAGGAGCCTGCGCCATGACCGAGTACCCGCGCCGCTGGGCCGCTCTCGCGGTGCTCAGCCTGACCCTGGTCGCCGTCACCCTCGACAACTCCGTGCTCAACACCGCGCTGCCGTCGCTGGCCCACGCCCTGAGCGCCGGCACCGCGGACCTGCAGTGGATCACCGACGCGTACACCCTGGTCTTCGCCTCGGCCCTGATCCTGGCCGGCACCCTCGGCGCCCGGCTCGGCTCCCGCAACGCGCTCCTCGGCGGCCTGGCCGTCTTCGGCGGCGGCTCGGCGATCGCGGCCCTGTCCGACTCGCCCGCCCAGCTCATCGCCTGGCGGGCGGTGATGGGCCTCGGCGCCGCGTTCGTCATGCCGGCGACGCTGGCGATCATCACCCGGATCTTCCCGCCGGTGGAGCGCCCGAAGGCGTTCGGCGCCTGGTCCGCCGCGGCCGGCATCGGTGTGCTCATCGGCCCCGTCACCGGCGGCGCCCTGCTCGAGCACTTCTCGTGGAGCAGCGCCTTCTGGATCAACGTGCCGCTCGTCGCCTTCGCCATCGGCGCCGTGTTCGCCGTCGTCCCCACCGTGCCGGCCGTGCGCGGCGGGCGGCTCGACCTCCTCGGCGCGGTGCTGTCCACCGCCGCCGTCGCCGCCCTCGTCGACGCCGTCATCCAGGCCCCGGCCCGCGGCTGGACCGGCGCGGTGACCCTCGCCGAGTTCGCCGCCGCGGCCGTGCTGGTGCTCGTGTTCGTGCTGTGGCAGCGCCGGGCCGCGTCGCCGCTGGTGCGCCTCGACCTGTTCGCCAACCGCACCTTCGCCGTCGCCGCGCTGTCGCTGGCCGTGGTGTTCTTCGTGCTCTTCGGGACGCTGTTCGAGCTTTCGCAGTACCTCCAGCTGGTCCACGGCTACACCCCGCTCGTCGCCGGCCTGGGCGCCATGCCCTTCGCCGTCGCGATGGCCGCCACCTCGGCCACCTCGCCGCTCATCACCCGCCGGCTCGGCGTGCGCGGCACCCTGGCGCTCGGCCTGTTCCTGGCCACCGTCGGCCTGCTGGAGCTGGCCACCACCGACGTGCACACCGCCTTCTGGCGGGTCGCCGTCGGCACCGCGGTCATCGGCCTCGGCATGGGCATGATGATGGCGCCGGCCAGCCTGCAGATCAGCGGGTCGGTCCCGCCGCAGTACGCCTCGATGGCCAGCGCCCTCAACAGCGTCATCCGCGAGCTGGGCGGCGTGCTGGGCATCGCGGTCCTGGGCACCGTCGTCTCCTCCGCCTACCGTTCCGCCGTCGGTACCGACCTCGGCCCGGCCCACGACGACCTGCCCACGGCCCACGGGATGGCGGCGACGCTGCCCGCCCCGGCCGCGCGGCAGGTCATCGAGGTCGCCGACAAGGCCTTCACCGACGCCATGGACCGCGGCGCCCTGATCGCCGCCGGGATCGCCCTGCTGATGGCGCTCGCGGTGCTGGTCGTCCGCCCGCGCCGGGTCGCGACGCCGGCCTCCGAGGTCCCCGCCGCCGAGCCGGCGCTGCAGACGGCATGATGAAGCTATGAAGTCGGAATCGACCGATTCGGCCGCCCCCGCTCGCGGGGGTGGCCGGACCCGCAACCGCCGCGGCGAGGGCGCCCTGCTGCGCGACGAGATCGTGGCCGCCGCCGAGCGCCTGCTCGAGCGCGAGGGCGACGAGGAGGCGCTGTCGCTGCGCTCGGTCGCCCGCGAGGCCGGCATCTCCGCCCCGTCGATCTACACCCACTTCGCCGACCGCGAGGCGATCCTCGACGCCGTGCTCGACATCGCCTTCGAGCGCCTGCGCCGGGTGGTCACGGAGTCCTCGGCGGGCATTGCCGATCCGGTGGAGCGGCTCCACGCCGGCTGCCGGGCGTACGCGCGGTTCGGGATTGAGGAGCCGGCGCGCTACCGCGTCCTGTTCGGCCGCCGGCGCGCCGACCCGCCCGTGCCCGGCGCCGGCCTCTCGGCGGTCTGGCAGCGCCGGCACGAGGCATTCATGACCCTGGTGGAGGGGCTCGACGGCTGCGTCAAGGCCGGCCGGTCCGGCAGCACCAACCCGTACGCGGACGCCACCACCCTGTGGACCTCGCTGCACGGCGCCGTCACCATGCGGCAGTTCGTCCCCGGCTTCCCCGGGTTCCCGCCGCTGGAGCGGGCCGTCGCCGACCTGGTCGACCGCATCGGCCTGATCCGCCCGTGACGCTGCTGTCGCGCCTGGAGGCCCCGGTCGAGACGGCCGCCCGCGCCCTGCTCGGCTGCCGGTTCACGGTCGGCGAGGTCACGGTGCGCCTGACGGAGGTCGAGGCGTACTCGGGCACGGGCGAGGACCCCGCCTCCCACGCCCACCGCGGCCGCACCCCGCGCAACGCCATCATGTTCGGCCCGGCCGGCTACGCGTACGTCTACTTCACCTACGGCATGCACTACTGCGTCAACATCGTGACCGGCACGGAGGGCACCGCCTCGGCCGTGCTGCTGCGCGCGGGCGAGGTGGTCGCCGGCCTGGAGACGGCCCGCGGGCGCCGCCCGGCCTCCCGCACGGACGCCGACCTGGCCCGCGGCCCGGCCCGGCTGTGCAGCGCCCTGGCGATCGGCCGCGACTTCTACGGCACCTACCTGCTGGACGGCCACCTGACCGAGCCGGAGACCGCGCCGGTGGCGATCTCGGCCGGCCCGCGGGTCGGCGTGACCGGCGCCCACGACATTCCGTGGCGCTTCTGGCTCACCGGCGACCCCACCGTCAGCGAGTACCGCCGCCACACCCCGCGCCGCAAGGAGTCGACTTAATTCAGTTCCGCGGAAAGTTGACACGCATATCGGCGCACGGCGACGATCGATGCATGACCGGACCCGGGCGAGGATTCTCGCCCCGACACATCGCCTTCACGAGGCGACGCGTCATCGACAACATGTTGTCGATGTCCATGCAGTGTCGCTGACCGACGCTGTCGTTTCCGGATCTCTTTTTCAGCCATCGTGCGGCCCTGTCCGGGCCGGCCACGATGCTGTCCGCGTGTCCAATTCCCGATCTGAGGGAGCAATCGCGATGACAACAGCCAGTCGCACCGCGCTTTCCGTCCGAAAGATCACCGCCCGAATCGGGGCCGAAATCCGCGGCGTGAACATCGGCGACGAGCTCGACGGGGAGACCGTCGCCGCGATCCGCACCGCGCTGAACGAGCACAAGGCGCTCGTGTTCTCCGGCGTCGAGCTCGACGACGCCGCCCAGGAGCGCTTCGCCCGCAACTTCGGCGAGCTCACCACCGCCCACCCGACGGTGCCGGCGGAGCCCGGCGCGCCCAACGTGCTGCCGGTCGACAGCGAGCGGGGCCGGGCCAACCACTGGCACACGGACGTCACGTTCGTGCTCAGCCCGCCGCAGGTCAGCACGCTGCGCAGCATCGTGCTGCCGCCGTACGGCGGCGAGACGCTGATCGCCGACGCGGCCGCTGCCTACCGGGACCTGCCGGAGCCGCTGCGCGCGTTCGCCGAGACGCTGTGGGCGGTGCACACCAACGACTACGACTACGCGGTGCCGCCGGAGTCGCTGGACGAGGGCGCGCGGGAGCGCCGGGCCCAGTTCACCTCCATCCGCTACGAGACGGTGCACCCCGTCGTGCGCGTACATCCGCTCACCGGCGAACGGGGCCTGTTCATCGGCGGTTTCGCCAGCCGGATCATCGGGCTTTCCGGCACCGAGTCGCGCGACATTCTCCGGCTGCTGCAGTCGTATGTCACGCGGCCCGAGAACGTGCTGCGGTGGCGGTGGTCGCCGAATGAGCTCGTCATTTTTGACAACCGCATCACCCAGCATTATGCAATCGACAACTACGACGGCCTTCCGCGCCGCCTGAATCGCGTCACGGTCGCCGGTGAAATCCCGGTCGGCGTGGACGGAAAGGCGAGCTACTCCATTTCCGGCGACGCTTCGCACTACACGCCGGCCGTTGCTGTTCCGGCCGCCGCATGAAGGCCGGCGCGGGGTACAGGGCGGTCCTCGCCGTCGCCGCGGTGGCCGCGCTGTCGGCGTGCGGCTCGGCCGAGGCCAGCGGCAGCGCGCCCGACGCCTCGGGCGTCACCACGCTGCGGTACCAGGGCTGGGCCAACCAGGTCACGCTGCCGGAGGTGGCCGAGCACCTCGGCTTCTTCGGCGGCAAGGTCAGGCTCAAGTGGGTCGGCAACACGATCAGCGGGCCCCAGGACATCCAGTCCGCGGCCACCGGCGAGACGGAGTTCGGGGGTGCCTTCGGCGGCGCCGTGGAGAAGCTCGTCAGCTCCGGCGCCGGCATCAAGGCGGTGATCAACTACTACGGCAGCGACAACAAGGAGTTCACCGGCTACTACGTGCTGGACGGCAGCCCGCTCAAGGAGCCCAGGGACCTGATCGGCCGGAAGGTCGGGGTGAACACCCTCGGCGGGCAGAACGAGGCGGACATCTTCAACGTGCTGCACAAGGCCGGGACGAGCCCGGCGGAGGCCAAGAAGGTCGAGCTGGTGACGCTGCCGCCGCCCAACGCCGAGGACGCGCTGCGCAAGGGCCAGATCGACGCGGTCGCCCTGTCCGGGCAGTTCCGCCAGCGGGCCGAGGCGGCCGGCGGGCTGCGCCCGCTGTTCACGCAGGTGGACCTGTACGGGGCGTTCAACGGCGGGCAGTACGTGTTCCGCAACGACTTCATCAAGAAGAACCCGGCGGCGGTACGCGCCTTCGTCGACGGCGTCGGCAAGGCGATCGAGTGGGAGCGCACGACGCCGCGCGACGAGGTCATCGCCACGTTCACGAAGATCGTCGAGGGGCGGGCCCGGCCCAACGAGACGACGGCGACGCTGAAGTACTGGCAGAGCGTCGGCGTGCCGTCCAGCCACGGCTACATCGTCGACGGCGACTTCACGCTGTGGCAGGACTGGCTGCTCACCACCGGGTCGGTGAAGCAGCCCCCGAAGCCGTCGGACCTCTACACCAACGAGTTCAACCCGAACGCGACCTCGCCCGCGCTCCCGGCTCCCTCGAGGAGCGGCGGATGATCCGGATCGGCAACCTCACCAAGACCTTCCCCGCCCGCAACGCGGCCGCGCTGACCGCCCTGGACGGCGTCAGCCTCGACATCGCCACCGGGGAGTTCCTCGCGCTGGTCGGCCCCAGCGGCTGCGGCAAGTCCACGCTGCTGGACCTGATCGCCGGGCTGACCAGCCCGACCTCGGGCGAGCTGAGCATCGGGGGGCGGCCCGTCACCGGGCCGGGCCTGGACCGGGGCGTGGTCTTCCAGCAGTACGCCCTGTTCCCGTGGCGGACCGCGCAGGCCAACATCGAGTTCGGCCTCGAGGTCAAGGGCGTGCCGCGCCGGCGGCGGGCCGAGCGGGCCCGGGAGATGCTGGCGCTCGTCGGGCTGACGGGCTTCGCCGACCGGTACCCGCACGAGCTCTCCGGCGGCATGCGCCAGCGGGTGGCCATCGCCCGCAGCCTGGCCTACGAGCCCGAGGTGCTGCTGATGGACGAGCCCTACGCGGCGCTGGACGCGCAGACGCGGGAGGCGCTGCAGGAGGACCTGCTCTCGATCTGGCGGCGCACCGGCACCACCGTGCTGTTCATCACCCACAGCATCGAGGAGGCCGTGTACCTCGGCCAGCGGGTCGCGGTGATGACCGCGCGGCCGGGCAGCATCAAGCGCGTCGTCGACATCGACCTGCCGGACAGCGGCGCCGGCGATCCCCGCACCACGCCGGAGTTCGTCCGCTACCGCCGCGAGATCTGGCAGCTGCTGCACGACGAGGTGCGCAAGGAGGTCGGCGCCGGTGTCTGAGACCTCGATCGCGGTCATCGACCAGCCCGTCACGCGCGCCGCCGGCCCACCGGCGCCGGAGGCCAAGCCGGGACGGCGGGCGGCCCGGCTGCTGGGCTCCGGCCTGCGGCGCAGCGTCGCCATCGCCGCCTTCCTCGCCCTGTGGCAGATCGCGCCGAGCGTCGGCTGGGTCGACCCGGCGTTCCTGTCGCCGCTGAGCGAGGTGCTGGCAACCTGGTGGCGGCTCGCGTCCGGCGGCGACCTGTGGACCGACGTCTGGGCCAGCCTGCACCGCTCGCTGGCCGGCTTCGCGATTGCCATCTCGATCGCGGTGCCGCTGGGGCTGCTCATCGCCTGGTACCGCGCGGTGGCCGGGGTCCTCTCGCCCCTGCTGGCCATCTTCCTCAACACGGCGGCGGTGGCCCTGCTGCCCGTCTTCACCCTGATCCTCGGCATCGGCGACACGTCGAAGATCGCGATCATCGCCTACGCCTGCTTCTGGCCGGTGCTGTACAACACGATCAGCGGCGCCCGCGACGTCGACCCGCTGCTGATCAAGTCGGCCCGCTCGCTCGGGCTGCCGCCCCTCAAGCTCTTCACCAAGGTGATCGTCCCGGCGGCGCTGCCGACGATCTTCACCGGCGTCCGGCTGGCCGGCGCGGCCTCCATGCTGGTGCTCATCACGACCGAGTACGTGGGCGCGAAGGCCGGCCTCGGCTACATGATCATCTCCGCGCAGTTCAACTTCCAGATCCCCGAGATGTACGCCGGCATCCTCACCGTGTCGATCCTCGGCGTCGCGTTCAACTACCTGCTGGTGTTCATCGAGTCGAAGGTCCTGAGGTGGCGAGCATGACCGGTCCGGAGCGGAGCGGAGGGGCCGGGCATCATGGGCTCAGTTCGGAGGTCGTGCGGCCGGAGCGAAGCGGAGGGCGCATGACCCGGCGAATGCATCTCAACGCGTTCCTGATGAGCTCGGGGCATCACGAGGCGGCGTGGCGGCTGCCCGAGAGCGACCCGTACGCCGACGTCGACGTGCAGCACTGGATCCGCCTGGCCCGGATCGCCGAGCGGGGCCGGCTCGACTCGCTGTTCCTGGCCGACGGCCCCGCGCTGTGGCAGGGCATCGAGTATCGCCCCGCCGGCCAGCTGGAGCCCACGATCCTGCTGGCGATCCTCGCGGCCGCGACGAGCCGGATCGGGCTGATCGCCACCGCCTCGACGACGTACAACGAGCCGTACAACCTGGCCCGCCGCTTCGCCTCCCTGGACCACGTCAGCGGCGGCCGCGCGGGCTGGAACATCGTCACCACGGCCGGGCGGGCTGCCGCGCGCAACTTCGGCCTCGGCGACCGCCCGGACCACCTCGACCGGTACCGCCGGGCGACCGAGTTCGTGGAGGTCTCCCGCAAGCTGTGGGACTCCTGGGACGACGACGCCCGGCTGGCCGACAAGGCCCGCGGCCGCTACATCGACCCGGCCAAGGTGCGCGCCATCGGCCACCGCGGCGACTACTACCGGGTCGCGGGGGCGCTGAACGTGCCGCGCCCGCCGCAGGGGCACCCGCTGCTGGTGCAGGCCGGCTCCTCGCACGACGGCAAGGACTTCGCCGCCCGCTACGCCGACGCCGTCTTCACCGCGCAGCAGACCATCGCCGACGCCCAGCAGTTCTACGCGGACCTGAAGGCGCGGGCGGCCGCACTGGGCCGGGACCCGGAGGCGGTCAAGATCCTGCCGGGCATCGTGCCGATCCTCGGCTCGACCGAGGCCGAGGCGCAGCGCAAGGCCCAGGAGCTCGAGGACCTGATCGTGCCGGAGTTCGGGCTCGGGCAGCTCTCGGAGACGCTGGAGGTGCCGGTCGACCGGCTGGTCCTGGACGAGCCGCTGCCGGACGACATCCCGGACAGCGCCTCGATCGAGGGCGCGCAGAGCCGGTCCGGCCTGATCGTCAGCCTGGCCCGCCGCGAGCGGCTGACCGTGCGCCAGCTCATCGGCCGGCTGGGCGGCGGCCGCGGCCACTGGACCTTCATCGGTACCCCGGAGCAGACCGCCGACGTCCTGCAGGAATGGTTCGGCAACGGCGCGGCCGACGGCTTCAACGTGATGGGCGCGGCCCTGCCGTCGGGGCTGGAGGACTTCGTCGACCAGGTCGTGCCGATCCTGCGCGAGCGCGGCCTGTTCCGCACCGAGTACGAGGGCACCACGCTGCGCGAGCACTACGGGCTGGCCCGCCCCGCGAACCGGTACTCCGATCAGGACGCCTCGGCGAACGCCAGCACGGTGAACGGATCGGTGTAGAGGGCGTCGAGCATGACCGCGCCGCCGGCCATCGCCAGCGGCGCGTCCATGAAGCTCGACATCAGCACGGTCCGGTCGGGGTCGGTGACCGTCGCGCTGTGCCGGGCGACCGCCTCGCGCAGCGTCGCCAGGCAGTCGGGCAGGCGGGCCAGGCCGGGCTCGACCAGGAGTACCAACTCCGGATTCAAAAGGTCCGCGATCGGCGCGATGGCCCGTCCGACGACCTCGGCCCGCCGGCGGAAGAGCTCGCGGGCGGCCGGGTCGCCCGCGGCCGCGATGTCGACGAGCTCGAACACCGACCGCTCGGCGATCAGCCCCGCCTGGTGCGCGCGGCGCACCAGGCGGCGCTCCGACACGGTCGCCTGCAGGCAGCCCACGCGCCCGCACGAGCACGGCTCGGTGCTGCCGGCGACGGGCAGGTGCGCGATGCTGCCGGCCTGGAAGCGGGGCCCGTGGTGGACCTGCTCGCCGAGCGCGAAGGCGGCGTCGACGACGTTGCCGACGAACACCGCGAGCACGCTCTCCCGCGAGCGGGGATGGCCGAACAGCTGCTCGGCGCGCACCAGCGCCCGGGAGTGCGAGTCGGCCAGCGCCGGCACCCCGAACCGGCGGGAGAAGATCGCGCCGGCCGGGACCTGGCGCCAGCCCAGCATCGGGTGCTCGATGATCGTGCCGTGGTCGCGGTCGACCCAGCCGCCGGTCGCGATCCCGATGCCCAGCAGCCGGTCGCCCTGCGGATGCTCGTACAGCAGGCCCGCCAGCGCGTCGGCGCTGCGCTCGATGATGCGGTCCGCGCCGGCGTCGCCGTGCGGGATCCGGCGCTCGACCAGCACGCGGCCGCGGATGTCGAGCAGCGCGACGGTGGCGTGCGGGATGGCGTAGTGGATGCCGGCGACGATGCCCACCGAGGTGTCCAGGTCGACCGGGAGGAACGGCCGGCCCATCCCGTTCGCGGCCGTGGCTTCGGGCAGCTCGGTCAGCAGGCCGAGCGCCAGCAGCTCGGCGGTGTGGCCGGTCACCGACGCCGGCGACAGGCCCGTGAGGCGGGCCATCGTGCTGCGGGGCAGTGGCCCGTGCTCCAGGACGACGCGCAGGAGCGATCCGACGCTGACCGCGCGGCGCCGCTGCGGGCGCGATGAGGCTCGCGACAGTACCAACATGGAGCATATCCTACTTCACCGATAGGGTTGATATGTTAAATCGGTGTCGGCGGATTGCGTCTCTTCGGGCATGGTGAGGCCCCGCCGCGCGACGGCGGCGGGGCCACGAATCACCAGCAGGCTTCCCGGTCCGGCAGGCGATCCCCGTCCGGCGGGCGGATCGCGGACGACTGGGGCGCCCGCGCGTACTCCCCGTCCGTGACCTGCTCACCCCACTCCGTCTCGGCGCCGTCCGGGTCGATCTCGTGCGTCGACACCATCGCCACGAACGTGTGCGGGCCGGCGCCGTGCCAGTGCCACTCGCCCGCCGACACCACGATCGTGTCGCCGGCGCGGACCTCGTGCACCGGGCCGCCACGGCGCTGGACGCGGCCGACGCCGTGCAGGACGTGCAGGACACGGCCGTACGGGCAGCGGTGCCACGCGGTGCGCGCGCACGGGTTGAACTGGGCGTGGAACGTCGCCAGGCGGGACGGCTCCATTGCGGTCACGTCCCGGCCGATCCAGGCCACGCCGGAGTACCGCTGCTGCGGCGCCGGGCGGCTCGTGCTGGGTGCGCGTATGACCTCCATGCGATGACTCCCCTCTAGGCCTTCTGGTAGTCCGCCCACGACATGTCCCACGCGGTCCAGCCGTCGCCCGGGTCCAGCGCCACCTCGGTGCCGCGAGTCGTCACCGGGTCGCCGACCAGCACGGACTCGTAGAGCCAGCGGGCGTTGGCGGTGGACACGTTGGTGCAGCCGTGCGAGACGTTGCGCACGCCCTGGTCGCCGACGGACCACGGCGCCGCGTGGATGTACTGGCCGCCCCAGGTCAGGCGCATGGCGTACTGGACCGGCGCCACGTACTCGGCCGTGCGGAACACCGTCGCCGCTTCGCGCGACATGATGACCGTCGTGCCGCTGGATGTCGGGGTCGACGACTTGCCCAGGCTGACCGGCATTTCCTTGATGGGTGCGTCGTTCTGGTACACCGTCAGTTTCTTGGTGGCGTTGTCGATGTCGATCGTCAGCTTGCGCCCGATCGTGATCGACGCCGTGATGTCCTCATCGGTGTGGCCGTTGCCGATGCGCACACCGTTGAGGGCCTTGCGCGCGGTGATCTTCGTGCCCGGCTGCCAGTAGTGCTCCGGGCGGTACATCACCTCGTGCCCGCTGAACCAGTGCCACGCCCCCGGCTGCGGCGGATCGCTCGTGACGAACAGTCGCTGCTGGACGGCCGCGCGATCGGCCGGCGGTACGTCGCTGCCGAAGTCGACCACGATCGGCATCGCGACGCCGTAGGTGCCGCCGTTGGTGAGCTGCAGGTCGGAGTTGATCTGCTGGCCGGGCGCCTTCGCCGCCGTGGTGAACGTCGTCTCCTTCGTCACCGGCTTGCCGTCGACGCCGACGGCGGTGACCTTCGCGGTGTACTTCGTGCCGTAGCGCAGCGCCGTGGCGGGCACCCAGGAGCTGCCGTCGTCTCTTGGCGCGCCGGCGACCGGCTGGCCGGACGCGTCGGTCAGCGTCACGCCGGTCACCTTGCCGGCGCTGACCTTCAGGCCGATTTCGGTGCTGATCGGTACGTCGCCGCTGCCGCCGTCCGTCGACGGCGTGATCGTCAGGCCGACGGGTGTCGGCGGGGGAGCGGTGTTCTTCGCCGCGGTGGGTTTTCGGTGCGACGAACCGTCGCAGGCCACCAACCCCGGCGCCGCGGCGACTGCGAGCGCAAGCAGCGCGGCCACGGACCTTCGTTGTCTGTCCATTCCCGCATCGTCGTGCCGGCCCGGGCGAGCCTGGGCCGGCAAACGAATGACTCCGGGGGCTATTGCTCTGTCTATCCCCGCATCGTCGTGCCGGCCCGGGCGAGCCTGGGCCGGCAAACGAATGACTTCGGGGGCTATTGCATTGTGGCGTCGGCGATCTGGGTCGCCAGGCCTTCCCACTTCGCGTACGCGTCGGGGAACGCGGAGCCCTGCACCATCTGGGCAGCGACGGTGACCGCGTAGTCGCCCCAGCCCGGGATGCGCAGGAGCGCCGCGTAGAACCGGCGGGCCGACTCGTGCGGGTCCATCAGCTGGTCGATCGAGCCCCAGCTCGGGCGCTGCTGGAACAGCCCGACGGAGTCGTAGTCGTACCCGACGCCCTGGTTCGGGTGGTTGAGCGACTGCGGCAGGTTCCCGTTGGCCAGGTTGCGCAGGTGGCTCTCCTGCAGCGCGGTGGCCAGCGCGACGATGGCCGCGCGCTTGGGCAGGTTCTCCCGCTTGGCGACGTCGACGATGGCGATCGCGTTGTCCATCTCAATCTGGCTGAGCCCGCCCACGGGCGCGGGCGGCGCCTTCGGTGCCGGGCTGCTGCTCGGCGCGGCCTTCGGGCTCTGCGCGGGCTTGGCGCCCTGCGTCGCCTTCGGGGCCTTCGTGGTGGCGGCGGGCCGCGGGGCCCGCTCCCGGCCTCGGGAGGCCACCGAGTCGTTCGTCGGCCGCTCGGACTCGTTGGCGAGGCTCATCGCGGTGCCGCCGTCGGGGCTCTGCTTCTCGGACATCGGTACCGCGGTCAGCGCGAGCGCCGCCACGGCGAGCACGGCCGCGGCGGCCAGGCCGCGGGGTCGCCGGTCGCCCGGGTCGACCGGCAACAGGTAGGCCTCGCGCTGTGGCCCGTTGAGGCGTGTGGCGAGTGAGTGTGCTTCGCGTCGCGCCCCCGTCAGGCGCGTGGCAAATGAGTGCGCCTCGCGTCGCGCCTCCGTGAGGCGTGTGGCGAGCGAGGCGGCAAGAACGCGGAGGTGGGCCGCATGGCGGCCGCGGGAAGGCCGTAGATGGCGCGGACCGGACTTGGACTCGGTCTCGGTCGTTCCCACCGCGCTGGGATGCGGGTTTTCGTCGGCACCGTCGAGCATCCGGCGAGACTAGGACCGGGCCGGCGAGGGGGTGATTTTGGGCATGAGAAATGGCGCCCGGGCGGTGTGCGCACGGTCACCCTTCGTGCGGGCGTCACGCCCTGTGGCTGAATTCGCGGGTGGTTAAAAGCGCCCTGAGCGGCGCGTTTACCGTCGATCCGTTCGCCTCGGCCCTGAAGTCACTCACGGTGGGTGACGCCGATGCGAATCCGCTGAGTCGTGTTGCGCACGGCGAGTCCGTGTTGCGCACGAGCCGGGGACCCACGCGCCAGTTGGGGTGAATCCGCGCGCTTGTCGCGCGGTAGGGCGGCCTTCCCGTCCGAACCCGTCAGCTAACCCGGTAGGCGGCTGCGGAAGGGTGGTACCCCCGTTGTCGTACTTCTACACATCCCGGCACTCGCAACGCACCCCGTCCTTCGTCCGCCGGCGGCTGCCGGTGGTCGCCGCGTCGGCCTGCCTGGCCGCGGCCGCGAGTTTTGGCGTGGTCGCGCTGCAGCAGGGTTCGCCGACCCCGGCGGACGCCCAGGCACTGGTCGGCGCCGAGTCCTCGGTCGACGCATCGTCGACATCCGGCGGCTCGACTCCGGGCGCTGCCGCCGGCGCCGCTCGCGGGAAGCAGCCCGCCGATGCGGCCCCCACGAAGCCGTCCTCGCCAACGTCGGCCGCGGGTTCGTCATCCCCGTCGCCGTCCGCTTCGCAATCTGCAACACCTCCGGTCCAAAAGGACATTTCGTACCAGTTCGCGTGGCAGGAAAACTACTACTTCTGCGGCCCAGCGGCCACCCGGATCGCCTTGACCGCGCGCGGCTTGTTCCCGTCGCAGTCGGAGGTCGCCCAGCGCCTGGGCACCACGGAGAGCGGCACGAACTCGTCCGAGGACACGGCCCGCGCCCTGAACGCCTTTACTGGCACCAACTTCTACGAGGCCCACTTCATCCGCGGCTCGACGGCCACGCCGGCGGACGTGGACGAGCTGCGGTCGTCGGTGGTGTCGGCGATCTCACAGGGTTACGCGGTCGTCGCGAACATCGCCGGCTCAACGGTCGACGACGCCGGCCACGGCCACTCGTACGACGGCGGCCACTACCTGACGATCGTCGGCTACCGGGACGGCGGCGCCACGGTGAAGATCGCGGATCCCGCCGACGCGCAGGGCGTCGGCTCGTACACCCTGCCCGTCACGAAGATGGCCGACTGGATCGCCCAGCGCGGCTACGCCGCCTGACACCCTTCCCGAGCCTCGCCCGCGGACCCGCGTCTTCCTCGCGGGTCCGCGAGTTCGCCTTCGCGGGTTCGCGAGCTCGTCCTCGCGCGTCCGTGATTCGTTCGTCGCGAGTCCACGGACCGTGTCGCGAACCCGGGCTGGGCGACGGTGCCGCGGCTCGCTGGGTGCGGCCTCCGCGAGGGCGTGATTGGGGGCGAGACCGGAAAACACGTACGCGCGCGTGTTCCGGCTCGTGGTTCGTTGAGGTCGTTGCACTGCCGTCCCGGAGGTGCCTGCCGAGGTGCGCATCGAGCGTCACGAGGCGGCGCCGCTTCCGGTCTTGGCCCTTCTCACGGTACCGGACGTCGCCAAATCGTGGCCGAAAGCGGTCACCGTCCGTGTCGGCACGTCAACCCAGCGCTCTGGCCCGGCTCGGTGCCACGAACTGCTTCACGGGCTGGCCCCGTAGCGCGGCGGCCATGGTCTGCGCCACCGCCGCGTCTACCGAGTTTGACACGCCGCCGCCGACCTGGTCGTTCGGGTTGTCGACGTTGACCGCGATGGCGGCGGCCGCGATCTGCGGGGTGAAGCCGACGAACGTCTCCGTCGCGTTGTACTCCGAGCTTCCCGTCTTTCCGGCGACCGGGCGGCCGCCGAGGATGCCGGACACGGCCTCGGCGGTGCCGCCGTCGCATTTGTTGTACGCCGACCCCTTGCCCACCGGGCACCTCGCGGCGTCCGTCGCGGCGGCGGTCACGTCGGGGTCCAGGACCTGGCGGCACTTCGGGCCGGCCGCGTCGACCGGCTTGCCGTCCGGGTCGGTGATGGACAGGACGGGCAGCGGTTGGCAGTACACGCCGCCGGCCGCCACCGTGGCGTAGGCGTTGGCCAGGTCCAGCGGGGTCGTCGAGGCCACGCCGAGCGTGAACGAGCCCCACTCGTCGGCCTTGGCCGCCATGGTCGTGTCCGACTCGGCGCGGAACGTGATGCCCAGGCGCTGGGCCATCTCCACGACCTTGCGGGCGCCCACCTGCTCCTCGAGCCAGACGAAGTACGTGTTCACCGAGCGGCCGAACGCGTTCCACATCGTGCGGTCGCCGTCCATCCAGCTCGGGGTGTCGTTGCCGGGGCACCACCGCCCGCCGCAGTTGCCGGGGCCGGTGCCGCCGCCGGGCCAGTGGGTCACCAGGCGGGCCGGGGCGTTGAAGTGGGTGTTCAGCGGGCGGTTGCTCTCCAGCGCGGCCAGCATCGTGAACATCTTGAACGTCGAGCCGGCCTGGTAGCCGGCCACGCCGGCGCCGCCGGACACCAGCTGGTTCACGGTGTTCGGGTAGTTCGGGTGCTGGGGCGGGTTGGCCTCCAGGCTGTAGTGGCGGTTCACCGCCAACGCCAGGACCCGGCCGCTGCCGGGCGTCACCACGGCCAGGGGGAGTGAGCGGGCGTTGTCATAGCCGTAGACACCGAGGGACTGCGAAAGAGCCGCCGCCTGTACCCCGGGATCCAGCGACGTCACGATGGTGTACCCGCCGGTGCGCAGCAGCTCGTCGCGGTCGGTCGGGGTGGCGCCGAACTCGGGCTGGGAGTTCCACCACAGGCGGAAGTAGTCGCAGAAGAAGCCCCAGTCGTTGTGCTCCTGCGGTACGGCGGTGCAGTCGTTCGGCAGCCGGCGCTGGGTCAGCGTCAGCTCGGTCGCCTTCGCCGCGGCGGCCGCCTCGGGGGTGATGACCTTCGTCTTCGCCATCGCGTCCAGCGTGTACTCGCGGCGGGCCAGCGCTGTGGCGCGGTCGCCGGTGAGCGGGTTGTCGGCGTCGGGGGACTGCAGCAGGCCGGCCAGCAGAGCGGCCTCGGGGAGGGTGAGGTCCGACGGCTCCTTGCCGAAGTACGTCTGGCTCGCCGCGTAGATGCCGTAGGCGCCGGAGCCGAAGTAGGCGATGTTGAGGTACTGCTGCAGGATCTCGCCCTTGCTCATCCTCTTTTCCAAGGCCATCGCCAGCTTCATCTCGCGCAGCTTGCGGTCCGGGGTGTCGGCCAGCGCGTCGAGGTGCTGCTGCGGGGTGAGGCTCGGGTCGTTCTTGAGCACATTGCGGACGTACTGCATCGTCAGCGTCGACGCGCCCTGCTGCGCGCCGCCGCGGCTGTTGGACACGAACGCGCGGAAGACGCCGCGCGCGTCGACGCCGTGGTGCTGGTAAAAGCGGGTGTCCTCGGCGGCGACGACCGCCTGCTGCATGAGCTTCGAGATCTGCGCCAGGCCGACATCGCGGCGGTTCTCGTCGTAGAAGGTCGTGAGGAGGGTCTTTCCGTCGCTGGCGTACACGTACGTCGTCTGCGCCGGCCGCGGCGTCGCGAGCTGGGTCGGCAGGTTCTCCCACGTGTCGGCCCCGGCCTTCGCCAGGCCGCCGCCGGCGAGCGCGAGCGGCAGCGACGCGGCCGAGAGCACGAGCCCGGCCAGCACCCCGCACAGCAGCAGCTTCAGTACGCCGCGAAAAAACCGGAACCGCTTCCGGGGACGCGGGCGGGGGCGGCGGCGCAGGCGCATGCGGTGGTCTCCCTGGCAACGGCGGGCGGTTCGCTGGCCGAGCACCGGTAACCCGGCCGCCGTGCCGTAAACCGCCGCCTGGCGAAGATCACCCATGCCGCCGGCTGGGCGAGTCCGGGGATGGCCGGTCGCACATCCGCCGGTCCGGCGGCGGGGCCTCTGTTCGGCTGGAAGCGCGACGCAGCGTGGCCGAACGAGCGAAGGGACACGACGTCATGTGCGGCTTCCTCATGTACACCGCGGACGCCACCATTTCCGCGGAACTCCTCGGCGCCATGGAGCGCCAACTCGGCCTCATCGACCATCGGGGCCCCGACGACATGGCGCTGGAGCGGGTCGGGCCCGGCGTGGCGGCCGGCTTCAAACGGCTCGCGATCATCGACCGGCAGGGCAGCCGCCAGCCGCTGACGTACCCGCCGTCGGGCCCGGAGGCGGGCCGGTGGACGCTGGTCTACAACGGCGAGATCTACAACTTCGAGGCGCTGCGCGAGGAGCTCGTCCGCGAGCACGGCGCGGTGTTCGCCACCGACGGCGACTCGGAGGTCCTCGCCGCCGCGTTCCACTACTGGGGCGAGGCGTCCCTCGACCGGCTGCGCGGGATGTTCGCGTTCGCGATCTGGGACGACGTGACCGAGACCGTGTACGCCGCCCGCGACCCGTTCGGCATCAAGCCGCTGTACTACGTCGAGATCCCCGGCGGCCTGTGGCTGTCGAGCGAGAAGGCGCCGCTGCTTGAGCACGCCGCCCCCGACCTCGACCCGATGGCGCTGTCGCTGTACCTCACCATGCAGTACGTCCCGGAGCCGTACACCCTGCACCGCGAGGTCCTGCGCCTGCCCGCCGGCGGCCTGCTCGTGCGCAAGTTCGGCGGCGTGGCGAGCGTGCGCCGCTACGCCCGTCCGACGTTCCGCCCCGACCCGGCCGCCGACGAGGCCGCCGTCGTGGCCGACCTGCGCGCCGCCCTGCGGGACAGCGTCCGCGCCCACATGCGCGCCGACGTCCCGGTCGGTGCGTTCCTGTCCAGCGGCATCGACTCGACCGCGATCGTGGCCCTGGCCGCCGAGCTGCACCCGCGCCTGCAGGCGTTCACCGCCGGCTTCGACACCTCGACCGCCTTCTCGGAGATCGAGACCGCCGAGCGCTCGGCCCGCCACCTCGGCGTCGAGCTCTTCCCGACGGTCGTGCGCCCCGAGCAGGTCATGGAGGCGCTGCCCCGGATCATCTGGCACCTGGGCGACCCGGTCGCCGACCCGTCGATCGTGCCGCTGTACTTCCTGGCGAGGACCGCGGCCGAGCACGTCACCGTGGTCCTCTCCGGCGAGGGCGCCGACGAGCTGGCCGGCGGCTACACGATCTACCGCGAGCCGCGCTCCCTCGCCCCGGTCGCCCGCCTCGGCGCCCCGCTGCAACGCGGCCTGCGCGCACTGGCCCGGGCCCTGCCCGACGGCGTGCGGGGCAAGAGCTACCTGCAGCGGGCGACAACCCCGATCCAGCAGCGGTACTTCGGCAACGCCCGCGTCCTGGGCGAGGCCGAGAAGATCCGGCTCCTGCGGGGCGCCCCCGCCGTCGGCCACCCGTACGTGACGGCGCCGCTCTACGCTGAGGCGGCCGCGCTGGACCCGGTGGCCACGATGCAGCACATCGACGTCAACACGTGGCTGCCCGGCGACATCCTCACGAAGGCCGACCGCATGTCGATGGCCCACTCCCTCGAGCTGCGCGTGCCATTCCTGGACCGCCGCGTCTTCGAGGTACTGTCGCGGCTGCCCGACCGCCTGAAGGTCCCGAAGCGCGGCCAAACCACCAAGTACGCCCTGCGCCGCGCCATGGACGGCATCGTCCCCGACTTCATCACCGAACGCCCGAAGATGGGCTTCCCGACCCCGGCCAAGCGCTGGCTGCGCACCGACCTGGCCGAGTGGGCCCACCACGTCCTGTCAACCTCGGGCGCCGGCCGCCTCCTGGACCTGGAATACGCCCACGACCTGCTGAAGGCCCACGAACGCGGCGAGGCCGACCACGCCCGCAAGCTGTGGATCGTGCTGTCGTTCTGCCTGTGGCACGGGATCTTCGTCGACGGCTCGATCCCCGTACCGCACGCGGAGCCCCGCACCCGCCCCGCGACCCCGCCGGCGCAAGGCCAGCCGGCGCCGTCCCGGACCACGGGCGCGATGCCGGGCCAGGGCACAGGCACGATGACCGGCCAGGGCACCGGGACGGTCGCGGGCCAGGGCACGGCAGCGGGCTGAGGCACGAGCCGGCAGCGGATCAAGCCAAGGCCCGGTCGCGGCGTGAGCACGTCACGGCACGCCGCGGCCCGGGCGCGAGTCAAGGCGCGGGCGCGGCGGCGGGATTACGGCCCGGGCGTGGGTCAAGGCGCGGGCGCGGCGGCGGGGTTACGGCACGGGCGTGGGTCAAGGCGCGGGCGCGGCGGCGGGGTTACGGCCCGGGCTCGTCAGGGCGCGGGCGTGGCGGCGGGATAGGGAGCGATGGCCCTCGGCCGTCAGGGCTCGTAGTCGTAGGGCGGCTCGTCGTCGAACGGCGGCTCCTCGTCGTCGAACAGCGGACTCTCGTCGAACACGGACCCGGTCGGCCGCACGGCCGTGACGGCGCCGCGAGCCCCGGAGCCGTCGCGCCCCGGGACGGCGGCCCGGGCGGCTGGTGCGGTGCCGGCGGTGCGGTCGGGCGCGGCGGCGCGGCCCCGGATGGCAACGGTCGAAGCGGACGTGGACGAAGCGGACGCCGACGAAGGCGAAGCGGACGCGGACGAAGGCGAAGCGGACGCGGACGAAGCGGTCCCCGAGGCCGCGGCGGAGTCGAACTCGGCGAGCGCGGCCAGGACCTCGTCGCCGAACTTGGCCGCCTTGCCCGGCCCGACGCCGCTGACGGCGGCGAGCGCGGCGACGGTGCCGGGTCGCTCGGCCGCGATCTGGCGCAGGGTGACGTCGCGGAAGACGACGTAGGCCGGGACCGCCTGGGCTCGGGCCGTCGCCGCCCGCCAGGCCCGGAGCCGCTCGAACACCGCGTCGTCCGTGGCGCCGCCGCGCGAGGGAGCCGGCGCGCTTCCAGCAGGCGCTGTCTCGCTCCGGGTGAGTGCGGTCCCGCCCCGAGCATGGGCGGTCTCGCTCGTTGCAGAAGCGGCCTCGCTCCGGGTGGGTGCGGCCGCGCTCCGAGCATGTGCGGCGTCGCTCTGAGCGGGCACTGCCGCGCTCCGAGCAGGCGCGCTCCGAGGCGGCGCAGAGGCGGACGCCGATGTCGAGGCGGGTGCCGGATCCGAGGCGGCCTCAGCCGGGTCCAAGCCGGGCAGCGCCGCCTCCGAGGCCGGCCGCGAAGGCGGGCCCGCAGCCGGGTCCGAGGTTGGACGCGAAAGCGGGCGCGGAGCCGGGTCCGAGGCCGGGCGCGAAAGCGGGCGCGGAGGCGTGGCCGAAGCGGGTGAGGCGGGCGACGAGGGGAGGTCGAGCGCGGACAGCATGTCCAGGATCTGCTGGCCGAACTTGGCCAGCTTGCTCTCGCCGACGCCGTTGACTCCGGACAGCTCGGCCAGCGTGCGGGGGCGCTCGGCGGCGATCTGGCGCAGTGTGGCGTCGTTGAAGATGATGTAGGCCGGGACGGACTGCTCCTTGGCCGTGGCCGCGCGCCATGCGCGCAGGTGCTCGAAGACCGGGGCGGCCTCGGGGGAGAGGTCGGCGCCGGCGGTGGCGTCGCGGCGGGCGGTCTTGGCGGCCTTCGCGGCGGAGATCGGGCGGTCGGGCTCGCGGCGCAGCATGACCTGGCGGCGGCGGCCGAGGACGTCGGCGCTGGCGTCGGTGAGGACGAGGGTGCCGTAGTCGCCCTCGACGGCGAGCAGGCTCTGGGCGAGCAGCTGGCGGACGACGGCGCGCCACTCGGCCTCGCGCAGGTCGGCGCCGACGCCGAAGACGCTGAGCTCGTCGTGGTGCCACTGCACGACCTTGTCGGTCTTCTTGCCGAGCAGGATGTCGATGCACTGGCCGGCGCCGAACTTCTGGTTGCGCTCCTTCTGCAGCCGGTAGACGGTCGAGAGGAGCTTCTGCGCGGCGACGGTGCCGTCCCAGGACTCGGGCGGGGCGAGGCAGGTGTCGCAGTTGTCGCAGTTGCCGTCGAGCTCCTGGCCGAAGTAGGCCAGCAGCTGGCGCCGGCGGCAGGCCACCGTCTCGCAGAGGGCGAGCATCGCGTCGAGGTGCTGGGACAGGTTGCGGCGGTGGGCGGCGTCGCCCTCCGACGTGTCGATCATCTTGCGCTGCTGGACGACGTCCTGCAGCCCATAGGCCAGCCAGGCGACGGACGGCTCGCCGTCGCGGCCGGCGCGGCCGGTCTCCTGGTAGTAGCCCTCGATCGACTTGGGCAGGTCGAGGTGGGCGACGAAGCGGACGTCGGGCTTGTCGATGCCCATGCCGAACGCGATGGTGGCCACCATGACCAGGCCGTCCTCCTTGAGGAACCGGTCCTGGTTGTCGGCGCGGGTGCGGTCGTCGAGGCCCGCGTGGTAGGGCAGCGCGGGGATGCCGTTGTCCTTGAGGAACTCGGCGATCTTCTCGACCGAGTTGCGGGACAGGCAGTAGACGATGCCGGCCTCGCCGCGGTGCTCGCCGCGCAGGAACTCCAGCAGCTGCCGGCGCGGGTCCTGCTTGGCGACGATGCGGTATTGGATGTTGGGCCGGTCGAAGCTCGACACGAAGTGCCGCGCCTCGGAGAGCCCCAGCCGGGTGGCGATCTCCTTGTGCGTGGCCGAGGTCGCGGTCGCGGTGAGCGCGATGCGCGGCACGTCGGGCCAGCGCTCGTGCAGCATCGACAGGTTGAGGTAGTCGGGGCGGAAGTCGTGGCCCCATTGCGACACGCAGTGCGCCTCGTCGATCGCGAACAGCGCGATCCGGCCCCGCTCGAGCAGGCGCAGGGCGGCGGGCGTGGCGAGGCGCTCGGGGGCGATGTAGAGCAGGTCGAGCTCGCCGGCGGCGAACTGGGCCTCGACGACGCGCCGCTCGTCGGGGTCGAGGGTGGAGTTGATGAAGCCGGCCTGGACGCCGAGCTCGCGCAGCGTGTCGACCTGGTTCTGCATGAGGGCGATGAGCGGGGAGATCACGACCGCGGTGCCGGGCCGCACGAGGGCCGGTATCTGGTAGCACAGCGACTTGCCGCCGCCGGTGGGCATGAGCACCAGCGCGTCGCCGCCGCCGATCACGTGCTCGATGATGTCCCGCTGGCTGCCCCGGAACTCGTCGTAGCCGAACACCCTGCGTAACACATCGAGCGCACCCATCCCGCTGTCCACGCCGGCGATTCTACGGACCACCCCCGACAAAACCGCGGCGGCCGATCCGTGCGGTGACGGACCGGCGCCGCGTCGACACGCTGCGTCAGGCTTCCTCGGTGTGCACGATCGGCCGTACCTCGATCGCGTTCCACTTCACGTCCGGGATCATGGCCGCGAGCTCGTACGCCCGCTCCTTCGAGGCGCACTCGACCAGGTAGAAGCCGGCCAGGAACTCCTTGGCCTCGACGTACGGCCCGTCGGTGACGGTCTGCGCACCCGCCCGCACGCGCACGACGGCGCTCTCCGCCGGCTGCCCGAGGGCGTCGGTGCGGATCAGCTCGCCGGACTCCTTGATCGTCTTGATGAACGCCTCGTGCCCGGTCATCACCTCGTCGATGTCGGCCTGGGTGAGGGTCTGCCACACGTCCGGGTTCATGTGGATCAGCAGCAGGTACTTCATGGCAAAACTCCTTCGTGACGTCGGTTTCAGCCAGTGGTCGGAGCCGCCGGGCCGATCTCTACATTGGGGACGTGGATTTTCAGCAGCTGTTCGAGCGGCATCGGCGGGAGCTGCACGTGCACTGCTACCGCATGCTCGCCTCGTTCACGGACGCCGACGACGCCGTGCAGGAGACGTTCCTGCGGGCCTGGCGGGGCCGCGACGACTTCGTGCCGGGGACGAACGCGCGGGCGTGGCTGTACCGTATCGCCACCACTGCCTGCCTCGACGCGATCCGGCGCAACAACCGCCGCCCGCCGTCGACGTCGACCGAGGTCAGCTGGCTGCAGCCGTACCCCGACCGCCTCCTGGACCAGGTCGCGCCGCCCGACGAGCAGCCCGACGCGGTGGTCGTGGCCCGCGAGACGATCGAGCTGGCCTACCTGACCGCGATCCAGATGCTGCCGGCCCGCCAGCGCGCGGTCCTGCTGCTGCGCGACGTGCTGGACTGGTCGGCCGCGGAGACCGCCGAGGCGCTCGAGCTGACCGTGCCCGCGGCCAACAGCGCCCTGCAGCGGGCCCGGGCGACGCTGAAGGCGACGCCGGAGCGCGACCGCCGGCCGGCCGCGCCCACCCGACAGGAACGGGAGCTGCTCGACCGGCTCATCGCCGCGCACGACCGCGCCGACGTCGGCGCGACCGTCGCGCTGCTGCGCGAGGACGTGCGGGTCACGATGCCGCCGCTGCCGATGCAGTACAACGGGCTCGCCGAGTTCCGTCCGCTGCTGGAGCGGGCGTTCCAATCCGGCATGGGTGACTGGCGGCTGGTGCCGACGAGCGCCAACCGCCTGCCGGCCGCCGCCAGCTACCTGCGCGAGCCCGGCGGCACCGAGTTCCGCGCGTTCAAGCTCGACGTGATCCGGATGGACGGCGGGCGGGTCGCCGAGTTCACCACCTTCGACGCGGCGCTGTTCGAGGCGTTCGAGCTTCCAGGTGTACTGCGGGAGTCACAGCTTCGTTGACGCCGGCAACGGCAGCGATTTGGTGATCTTCGTCAGGTTGGCGGCGGCCTTCGCGAACGGCGTGCCGTCCGGGTGCACGCTCAGCACGGCGACGATGTACCGGTCGTCGGCGCCGACGGTGCCGGTGGTGTGCAGCACGTCGCCCAGCATGTCGGGCTTGTTCGGCTCGGCGGCCGCCGGCACGAACGCGGGCGCCGCGGCGGCGGGCAGGTCCGCGTTGGCCACGCACGGCGTTGCCGGGCTGTCGCCGAAGCCGGACCAGCCCTGCTTGGCCGAGCGGGGCGCCTTGAACGTGCTCGGGATCCCGAACGACTGGTCGTACTGGTCGGTGCCGCACTTCGTGGTGGCGTGCAGGTTGCCCATAATGAAGTCGCGGACGGCCGGGGGCGCCTTGTCCAGGATGTACTGGTACACCCGGACGAGGTCGGCGGCGCTGACCGCCGTGTAGCCCCAGTACCCCGGCTGGCTGACGGGCGGCGGCGCGGTGTCCTGCAGCCCGAGCCGGCCCACCATGCGGGTGACGATGTCGCGCTGCCCGTTGGCCTTCCACAACGCGGTCGCCGCCGCGTCGTCGCTGCTGCGCAGCATGATCTGCAGCCTGGGCTCGTCGTCGGCGGGCACGTCGTAGGAGGGGCCCTTGTCCCAGAAGTAGTCCAGCGCGATCAGCAGCTTGACCAGCGACGCCGACCGGAAGCGCCAGCTCGCCTTCTGCTGCAGCACGTACGCGCCGGCCTGCCGGTCGTAGATCACGATGCCCGCGGTCACCCCGGCGGGTACGGGTACCGACGAAACTGCGGAAGCGGGCGCGGACGGTGCGGCGCCCACGGACGACACGCCCGGCGGCGGCCCGGCGGAAGGCTCGGCCGCCGACGCGGCCTGCGGCGCGGACGCGGGCGGTTCCCCCTGGCCGCCGCAGCCGGCCACACCGGCGGCGAGGGCGAGGAACGTGGCCACCATGAGCAGGCGGACGGCGGTCGCGGAGGGCATCGCACCATGGTGACCGGCCGGGGCGACAGGCACAAACCCCGTCACCACCAGGGGCCGCGTTAGCCTGGAAAAGGTGCGGGGGCGCGGCTGGTGGCTGTTCCTCGCCGCCGCGGTGCCCGTCCTGCTGCCGCTGCTCGGCCGGTGGCGGGCCGCAATGGCCTTCGCCGGCCTCACCGCGGCCGCGATCGGACCCCTCTTCCTCGCCCAGTGGTGGGCGCGGCGGCGCCAGCGCGCCGAGCACGCGGCCGGGTCTCAGCGCTGGATCGGGCGTCTGCCGCTGCCCCGCGCGGCCGTCATCTGGGACCTCGGCGCCGGCTTCGCGCTGCTGTTCGGCGGCGGCGTGCCGGTGGCCGTCACCGCCGGGCCGGGCGGGCTCACCATCGGGCTGCGCCGGCCGGCGTCGCGGCGTCACCCGCCGGTGACTGTGTTGTGGTCCGACATCGTCGGCGTGCGGGCCGAGCCGGCCGGGCGGTTTACTGAGTGGGGCGGCGTCGCCGTGCTGCCGCTGACCGCCGTCACGCTCGAGTTGCCGCCGGGCGCGGGCGGGTCCATCGTCGTGACAACCCACGACGCCGCCGGGCTCGTCGATTCGATAGCGGCGCACAAGATAGACGACCGGACGGGGCGCCGATGGTGAAAAGAGGAACGGGTGATTGAGTCGGCACCCAGCGTGGCTGAGTTGCGCCGGTTTCTGGCGGTTCCGTACGGTGGTGTTCCATGGCGGAGTTGATCGAGGTTGGTGTCTGGTACGAGGCCCGACCGATCACGGTTGACCAGGGCGTCGACCGATACGAAGCGCTACGGCGCGGCGACGCGGAATGGGCCGTGGTCAATCCCGGGGTGGAACGGTTCGAGCGCGAGGCGCGCGCGGGCGTCGACCCCGCCCTGTGGGCCGAGCCGATCGCCGGGGGCGGCACGCACGTGCTGCTCGCCCTGCACGGCGACGCGCCCGACGAGGCGTTGCAGTTCCTGCACAAGCTCGCCGACGAATGCGAGCTGCTGTGCTTCCAGCGGCCGGGGCGCCACCAGCCGGCCGCGCTGTGGCAGCCGAGGCGGCTGCTGCGTGTACCGGTGCCGCGGATGACGACCGAGGACGGCTCCCTGGCCCACCACCCGACCGGGGACGACATCCGCGACTTCATCGGGCGCCTGGACGAGGACAACACGACGGCGCAGCTGTGGCGGGAGGACGGCGCGTCGATCCGGGTCGCGTTCGTGCCGCATCAGCGCACGTGGCGGGTCTCCACCACGGTGGGCGACGAGACCCGCGCGGAGGAGGATCGGGAGGATCTGACGGCGGTGGCCGAGCGCTTCGAGGCCTTCGCCGCCGCCAGCGACTGACCCGTCCCCGCGCCGCGGCGTAGCGCTTTCGCGCGTTTGCCGCGGTCACCCGCTTTCGCCTGCCTGTTTTGCGCGCTTTATGCGCCCTCCCGGCCGGTTTTGCCAGCTTTGCGAGCTTTACGTTCTACGTCGCCCAGGACGACGCTTGCCATCGGCAACCTGGGCGACATGGCGCGGCTGCCGAGCGAGGCGCCGGAGCGCGGGGAGCACGTTGCCCGCTTTTGCCTGCGCGCGGGCCGGTCGACGTGCTCGGCTCGCTGGGCCGCTTTACTCGTCCGCGAGTATTTGCCTATACTCGTGGACGAGTACCCGTGGCCGAGGAGGTGTGATGGCGAAGCGTCGCAAGGTGAGCAACCTCCTCGGGCTGCACGTGCTGGCGACGCTGTACGAGCGCCCGATGCACCCCTACGAGATCGCCGCGGAGATGCGCGGCCGCGGCAAGGAGCAGGACGTCAAGATCCAGTGGGGTTCGCTCTACACCGTGGTCCAGAACCTCGAGAAGCACGGGCTGGTCGAGGCGGCCCACACGGCCCGGGAAGGCCGTCGCCCCGAGCGGACCGTGTACGAGATCACCGAGGCCGGCCGCGAGGAGATCGTCGACTGGATGCGGGAGATCGTCGGGGTGCCCGAGCGGGAGTACCCGAGGCTGCGCTCCGGCCTGTCGGTGCTCGGCATCCTGCCGCCGGACGAGGCGCTGTACCTGCTGCGCAAGCGCATCGACGTGCTCGACCACCAGATCAAGACCGAGGTGGCCGCCCTCGAGGCGTCCGCCGAGACGGTGCCGCGCCTGTTCACCGTCGAGGCCGAATACGGCCTGGCCCTGCTGCGGGCCGAGGCGGACTGGCTGCGGGGCCTGGTCGCCGAGATCGAGTCCGGGGAGCTCTCCGGACTGGACATCTGGCGGCAGTACCACCAATAGCTGGACCCGGGGTCACGGTGCGGGAACACCGTGACCCCGGAAACGACCTCAACCGATCCGCGGGAACGGATCCGGCCTTGGTGTCTGCACACGCCAGGATACCCAACCCGCGTGAACGGTTGCCGAACCGATCGGAGACCTTCATGCCACCCGCCGTCCTGGCGCGCGACCTCGTCAAGACCTATCCCAAGGGCGTGCGCGCCCTCGATCGCCTCTCGCTCACCGTGGAACCGGGCGAAATCGTGGGCCTGCTCGGCCCCAACGGCGCCGGCAAGTCCACCACCGTCAAGATCCTCACCACGCTCGCCCGCGCCGACTCCGGCCACGCCGAGGTCATGGGCCACGACGTCGCCCGCGACCCGGACCGCGTGCGCACCGCGATCGGCGTCGTGGCCCAGCGCTCCGGCCTCGACCCGGCGGCGACCGGCCGCGAGAACCTCACCCTGCAGGGCCACCTGTTCGGCCTGCGCGGCGCCCGGCTGCGCGCGCGGGTCGACGAGCTGCTCGAGCGCTTCGACCTGACCGGGGCGGCCGGCCGGCGTACGCGCGACTGGTCCGGCGGCATGCAGCGGCGCCTCGACGTCGCCATGGGCCTCGTCCACCGCCCCGCGGTGCTCTTCCTCGACGAGCCGACCACCGGGCTGGACCCCGAGGGCCGGGCCGCGCTCTGGCGCGAGATCCGAGGCCTGACCGGCATGGCGATCCTGCTCACCACGCACTATCTCGACGAGGCCGACCGCCTCGCCGACCGGCTCGTCATCGTCGACGGCGGGCGAGTGGTCGCCGAGGGGACGCCGGATCGGCTCAAGGGGGAGTTGCGCGGGGATGCCGTACACATCGAAATCCTGGAAACTCCGGAAGGGCCGCAGGCCCGCGCGGCGCTGACCGGGCTCCCCGGACTGCGTGAGGTCACGCTCGACGGCTCGCGCCTGTCCGCGCGCGCCGACGACGGTGCGGCCGCCGTGCCGGCCGCGCTCGCCGCGCTGGAGGCCGGCGGGATCCGGGTCGCCACGGTCACGGTCGCCCGCCCGAGCCTCGACGACGTGTACCTCAAGCACGCCGGCCGCCGGATGGAGGTGGCGGCGTGAACCTCGCCTACCTGACCGGCCGCCGGCTCAAGGTCTTCGTCCAGCAGCCCGCGTTCCTGTTCGTGACGCTCATCCAGCCCGCGATCTGGCTGTTCCTGTTCGGCAACCTGTTCCGCAAGATCGTGGACCTGCCCGGCTTCGGCTCCGGCAACTACCTCACCTATCTCGTCCCCGGCGTCGTCGTCATGAGCGCCGTCTCGTCGAGCATGTGGTCCGGCATGGGCGTGCTCGAGGAGATCGACCGCGGGACGATGAACCGCTTCCTCATCACCCCGGTCCGCCGCGGCGCCGTCCTCGACGCCGTGGTCATCGAGCAGACGCTCAGCGTCACCATCCAGTCGGTCATCATCGTGCTGCTCGGTCTCGCGGCCGGCGCCCGGTACCCGCTCGGCGGCGTCCTGCTGCTCGTCACCTCCGCGGCGCTGCTCGGCGTCGTGTTCAGCGCCCTGTCGAACACGGCCGGCATGCTGGTCCGCCAGCGGGAGAGCATCATCGGCCTGAACACGCTGCTGTTGCTGCCGCTGACGTTCCTGTCCTCGGCGTTCATGGCCCCCGGCCTGATGCCGTCGTGGATGCAGACGGTGGCGAAGGCGAACCCGGTGAACTGGGCGCTGGAGACCTGCCGGACCGCGCTGCTGGGCTCGGCAAATTGGCCGCACGCTCTGTCCTACGGCGCCGCGCTGCTGCTCTTGGCCGCGGCGTTGGTGTACTTGTCTTCGCGAACGTTCCGGGCGTATCAGAAGTCGGTGTAGCGCTCTTGTGATCGCTTGTGTTCCGAAATATCCGGATGCTGGCGCATCCGGATATTTCGGATTTTTCGGTTATCGGCTAGATGCCGGAAATTGCGAGTTGGACCCTTTGGTGGGTCTTCTCAGTCGCTTCGTCGAGGATGGCGGCGGCGAGGGCGGCGTAGGTCAGGCGATTCCCGGAATTTCCGATTTTGTACCGCGAATCGGCCTCTTCGTCCGTCAGCTCCATCGGCGGCGTGAACACCACCCAGTCGATCGGCCCGGTATAGGCGTCGAGCACCGTCAGCTCGTCGGCCCGGGCCTGCGAGAAGGGGCGCCACTCGGCCGGGAAGTCCGGCGCCTCGAACAGGCGGTGCTCCCCGTGCTCGGCCGGCAGCGTCGTGGCGACGCCGATCATCAGCAGGCGCCCCACGCCGGCCCGCTCGAGGCCCTGCAGCAGCGCCTTCATCGCCTCGGCGTACTGCGCCGGGTCGAGGTCCGCGCCGTACACCGCCGATACCGCCACGTCGTGCCCGTCCGCTGCCCGCACGACGCTGTCCGCGTCGGTCGCGTCCCCGGCGACGATCGTGCCCGAAAGGTGCGGATACTTCGCGGGATCCCGCACCACGCCCGTCGCATCGACCCCGCGCCGCGCCGCCTCGGCCATGATCCGCCGCCCGGCCCTGCCGCCCGCCCCGAACACCACCAGTGAAGTCATGTGCCGGACCGTAGAACCCGAGACCTCGGTAACTGCAACGTTACTGATGTCCGCGTTACCGTGGGCCGATGCGCGCCCCGCTCCCGCCGGACCTGTTCGACCCCGCCTGCCCGTCGGCCGTGACCCCGTTCCAGATCGGCGACAAGTGGGGCGGCATGGTCCTCGTCTGCCTGGCCGACGGCCCGCGCCGCTTCGGCGAGCTCCGCGTGCCGCTGCACCGCGTCTCCGCCAAGGTCCTGACCGAGACCCTCCGCGCCCTTGAGCGCGACGGCATGATCACCCGCACGGAGTACGACGAGATGCCACCCCGCGTCGAGTACGCCATCACCGACCTCGGCCGCACCCTCTTCCCGGCCATCGAGGCCTGCCGCGCCTGGGCGGCCGAGCACCTCCCCGCGCTCGAGGCGGCCCGCGCCTCCTACGCCGGGCGCACGGCATGACGCCCGCCATGATCCCGCAGCGGTACCGCCGATACGTCGCCATCGGCGACAGCACCACCGAGGGCATGGACGACCCCGACGGCGCCGGCGGCTACCGCGGCTGGGCGGACCGCTTCGCCCACCACGTGGCCGCCGCCCAGCCCGAGTCCCCGCTCGAGTACGCCAACCTGGCCATCCGCGGCCGCACCACGTCCCGCATCCGCGCCGAGCAGCTCCAGCCGGCCCTGGACATGGCCCCCGACCTCGCCACGGTCGTCGCCGGCATGAACGACATCATGCGCGGCTCCTTCGACGTGGCCGCCGTGGCCCGCGACATCTACGCGATGCAGCACGCCCTCGTCGCCCAGGGCGCCACCGTCCTCACCTTCACCCTGCCGGATCCCGCCCCCGTCATGCCGATGGCCCGCCCGCTGCGGGGCCGCGTGCTGGCCCTGAACGAGGCGATCCGCAAGACCACGGCGGACAGCGGCGCGACGCTGCTCGACCTCGGCGCGTACGCGGTCGCCTCCGACCCCCGCCTCTGGAGCGACGACCGCCTGCACGCCAACAGCGCCGGCCACGAACGCATCGGCGCCGCGCTGGCGTACACCCTGGGCCTTCCCGGCTTCGACGAGTCCTGGACGGCCGAGCTCCCGCCACCGCCGCGGGTGCGCCGCCACCAGACCGTCGCCGCCGAGCTCGCGTGGATGCGCCGCCACATGCTGCCGTGGGCCGGCCGCCACCTGCTGGGCCGCTCGTCGGGCGACAACCGGGTGTGCAAGCGCGCCACCCCGTCCCCGGTCGTCCTCATCGACCCCTGACGCACCCTGCAGCGGCGGCTGACCCGCGGCTCTGCCGGCGCTCGATCGCGGGCGGCCCCGCAGACGCCGCCGATCCTCGGCGCGGCTCCTTCGCCGTCGCCGATCAGCCGGCCGCCGACCCGTGCGGCAGCTACCGCGACAACGCGGCGCCCGGCCGCGGTCGCCGGCGTGACGCCGCCGATCCGCGTGAGCCCTCAGGATCCGGCCGATGTCGTCGCGGCCCCCGGAGCCGTCCGCGTGCTGGTCAGAGCGTCAGGAAGATCTTGCCGCGGACGTGGCCGGACTCGCTCAGGTCGTGGGCCGCGGCGGCCTCGGCCAGCGGGAACGTGCGGTCGACGGGCATGGTGAAGCGTCCCTCGACGTACAGCGCGGCGGCCTCGGTCAGGGTCGACCACGAGCGGCCCTCGGAGCCGTTCGTGACCCGGGCGCCGTGGCTCGGCGCCTCGAAGTCGGCGATGCTCACGACGTCCGCCGGCCGCGGGGTGAGCGTGACCAGCTCGGCAACGGCGCCGCGGCCCGCGGTGTCGAGGGCGACGTCGACGCCTTGCGGCGCGATGGCACGGATGCGGTCGGCGAGGCCCGCCCCGTACGTGACGGGGACCGCGCCCAGGCCGCGCACGAACTCGTGGTTGCGCTCGCTCGCCGTGCCGATCACCGCCGCGCCGCGCGCGACCGCCAGCTGCACCGCCGCGATGCCCACGCCGCCGGAGGCGCCGTTGACCACGAGCGTCTGCCCCTTCTCCAGCCCGAGCAGCGCCAGCGCGCGCCCGGCCGTCTCCACCACGTTGGGCATCCCGGCCGCTTCGGCGAACGACATCCCGGCGGGCTTCGGCGTCCAGAAGCGCAGCACCGCGTACTCGGCGGAGGCCCCGCCCACGGCCACCCCGAACACCTCGTCACCGACGACGACGCCCTCCACCCCGTCCCCGACGGCGTCGACCACCCCGGCCGCGTCCGAGTGCGGCACGACCGGCAGCCGCGTGGGGCTGGTGTCCCCGAACGCCCCGCTGCGCACCTTCCAGTCGTACGGGTTGACGCCCACGGCCCGGACCGCGATCCGGACCCGCCCGGCGGCCACCTGCGGCTCGTCCAGGTCCACGACGTGCAGGACGCTCGACGGCCCGTACTCGGAATACTGCAACGCCTTCAAGATCTGCTCCGGATCGTGAGTTGTTGGCCGCGCGCCGGCTGATGAACGCGCCCAGTCGTCAGTCTGTCGTTTCGCAGCGTGGTGCCGGTGTGGAACCCGTCCGTTGTCCAGGGGCGATGTGCGTGCGGAGCCCGGGTGATGTCGGTCGGCGGGTGACGTCGTAGGTGAGCGGGTCAGGTGTTGAGCGGGCGGCGGGCGACGAGCAGGACATGGGTGTCCGGCCAGTCGAGCGGGGCGCCGTCCAGTGTGGACAGTTGTGCGTAGGGCCGGATGCGGTTGTCCACGATCCAGTCGTTGCGCCAGGCGTGGGAGGACGGGTCGACCTCGAAGCCGACGTCGGTCAGCAGGGCCTTCCAGTCGGCGAACTCCAGGCCGCAGAACTGCTCGTGCGCCTCCGACAGCCAGTTGTCGGGGTAGTCCTTGTGGGTGAGGAACTCCATGGCGTCGCCGAGGGCGATCTCGACGGCGCCCGGATCGGACGGGTCGCCCAGATCCTTGTACGCGAGCGGGAAGTGGAAGTCGGCGGCGAACCGGTCGAGCCGGGCCCGCGTCGGCAGCGCCTCGACCAGCGCGGCGATCTCGTCCCGCGACAGCCCTTCCAGCGAGGCGACCGCGGCGGCGGGGTTCGCAGTGACGGCGGCGGACGGGTCGGCGGTGGGACCCGCGGTAGGCGCGGGGGCGGTGGCCGCGACGGTCGGCGTGAGCGTGGCCGCGGCTGTCGGCATAGGAGTGGTGGCCGGGGCGCCGGCGGGCGGGCGGTGGGTGGGGGCGCCCTGGAGGGTGAGGCGGACCTGGCGGTCGCGGCCGTCGGGGCCGCACACGTCGGAGTTGATCCAGACGCCACCGGGAACGGTGTGCTCGTAGATCGCCTCGGCGAAGGCGCGCAGGGAGGACATTCGCTTGCCGTACGACCAGATCTCGTGCGTCAGGGCGAAGGTCAGCGTCGTGTCGATCGACCGCGGCGGGAAGACGGCCCCGCCGAGGACGTTGCGGCAGTAGAAGTAGACGTTGGGGTTGGTGAACCAGCCCTGGGCCTTGCGGTGGACGCATTCCTCGTAGAGGTGGCGGGCGACCTCGACGCCGATGAGGTCGCTCTCGCGCAGCGTTGACTCGCGGTCGGCCAGGGCGAGGACCGCGCCGGCGCCGCAGCCGATGTCGACGATGCGGCCGGGGCGGACGTGGCGGCGGACCATGTCCCACTTGCGCTCGGCGCTGGCCTCGAACGCCTCCGCATAGGTGCGGTAGTCGCGGGTCGTGGTCAGGCCGCCCTCCTCGCCGACGACCGGGTCGTTGACGACCATGGCGACCTGCTCGTCGAGGCGATAGCGGTCGTACACGTCCAAGGTCGCCGGGTGCGCCAGCCCCCGCCATGCCGGGTCGCCGGCCGCGAGCCGTAGCAGCACGTCCCAGGGCCGCTCCGGGCTCGCCGCCCGATCGGCCGCGCCCTCGCCCGGGCCGGTGGCGGAGCTCGCTGTGGCCGACGGAGCGGTGTCGCCGCGCACGTCGCCGCCCGGGTCCGCGATGGCCGAGTGCACAGTGGACGCGTTGGAGGTGGCGGAAACGGCGCCAGCCGCAGAGGCCGTGGCAACGGCGCCCGCGGATCCGGCGGCGGGAGTGGCGTGGGCCGAGAGCGTGACACCGGCCGCCTCCGGGACCGGTGCGGCGATGGAGAAGGCGGGGTCGGCCTCCACGAGGGCGATCTCGAAGCCCATGGTCTCGTAGAGGGCCGCCACCTCCGGGGTCGAGCACGCCACGATGGTGTCCTGCGGGGTGAGGCGGCGGCCGAGGACCGATTCGACGCTCTTCAGCGTCACCTCGGCGAAGCGGTCGGTGTGTGCGGTGTCGAAGACCGGCACGACCAGGGAGCGCAGGCCCTCCTGCAGGCTGAACCGCTCGATCGCGGCCTCGCGGCGGTCGTAGGCGACGGGGTTTCGCTTGGTGTTCTGGTGGTTCGCGCTGGTGACCGCCCAGACGATCGTTGCGGGATCGGGCGCCGGATACGCAGTACCGAACCCGGGGCTTGGAAGGTCTTTGGCTTGGTCGCCCTCGGCCAGGCCGCGCAGATAGACCGCCTGGAAACGCGTCACCAGGTGGTGCCGGCCGGGGAAGAGGACGAAGCGCGCCATGGTCAGGCCTGTGGGTCCGCGTGCTGCACGACCTCGAACTCGAGCAGGCTCGAGCCGGTCGCGACGGGTTTGGCGCGCTCGCCCGAGTGGGCCTCGCGGGCCGGGCCGGTGGACCAGGCCTGGAAATGTTCCTCGGATTCCCACTTCGTGTAGACGAAGTACCTCGTCTCGCCCGCCACGGGGCGCAGCAGCTCGAAGCCCAGGAAGCCCGGGGCGCCCTCGACCGCGCCGTGCCTTGCACCGAAGCGGCGCTCCAGCTCAGGGCCGGCGCCCTCGGGAACCTCGATCGCGTTGATCTTCACGACTGCCATGACCCAACCCTAGCCGCCGGGTACGACAAAACCCGGTCAGGTTCGAGCGGGGAGGAGTGGGACAATCGCGGCTATGACCGATGTGCTCGAAGATCTGCAGTGGCGCGGCCTGATCGCGCTCTCGACCGACCTCGACGAACTCCGCGCGGAGATGGCGAAGGGGCCGATCACCTATTACTGCGGCTTCGACCCGACGGCGCCGAGCCTCCACATCGGCAACCTGCTGCAGGTGCTGACGGTTCGCCGGCTCCAGATGGCCGGCCACCGCCCGCTCGCGCTGGTCGGCGGGGCGACCGGACTGATCGGTGACCCCCGCCCGTCGGCCGAACGCCAGCTGAACTCGGCGGACACCGTTGCCGAGTGGGTCGAACGGATCAAGCGGCACATCGAGCCGTACCTCGACTTCACCGGCGACAACGCCGCCCGGATCGTGAACAACTACGACTGGACGGCGCCGATGTCGGCAATCGACTTCCTGCGCGAGATCGGCAAGCACTTCCGGGTCAACAAGATGCTCACGAAGGACGCCGTGAGCGCCCGGCTGAACTCGGACGCCGGCATCAGCTACACCGAGTTCAGCTACCAGATCCTGCAGGGCATGGACTTCCTGGAGCTCTACCGGCGCTACGGCTGCAAGCTGCAGACCGGCGGCAGCGACCAGTGGGGCAACCTTACCGCCGGCACCGACCTGATCCATCGCGTGGAAGGTGTTTCGGTACACCTCCTGGCCACGCCGCTGCTCGTGAACTCGGCCGGGGAGAAGCTCGGCAAGTCCACCGGCGGCGGAAGCCTGTGGATGGACGCGGAGATGACCAGCCCGTACGCGCTGTACCAGTACTTCGTGAACCTCGAGGACTCGCTGGTCGGCGGGCTGCTGCGCAAGCTCACGTTCGTGGAGCGCGAGGAGATCGAGGCGATCGAGAAGGAGACCGCCGAGCGGCCCGCGGCCCGGATCGGGCAGCGGCGGCTGGCGGAGGAGATGTCCAAGCTGGTGCACGGGCCGGAGGAGACCGCGCAGGTCATCGCGGCCAGCCAGGCGCTGTTCGGGCGGGGTTCGCTCGGCGAGCTGTCGGCGTCGACGCTGCGCGCGGCCCTGGTCGAGGCCGGCCTGGTGCAGGCGCCGGCCGGGTCCACGGTCGCCGACCTGTTCATCGCGGCCGGCCTGGTGAGCAGCCGCAACGAGGCGCGGCGGACGGT